>NZ_PYPS01000170.1 GCF_003027925.1 Micromonospora sp. RP3T | reverse complement strand
GGCCCTAGGTTGAACACAGAGAAATAGGCCTCCACCATGAGTCTGCGTGATGTAGAGAGCCACAAAAGTAATTACAGTGGGTTCAGAAAATAAGTTCTCCGTCCAGAAAGATGTAGAGATTGCGTTTTTTGAATGGTGAACCCCAACACACCCTAAACTTAACATCAGTTTAGCACACAGCCCTACAAGGAACAGCCCTTGACCCCCTAGCCCTAGTTTGGGATTTTTTGAGCAGCAATTTATTGGTTCTTGGGGCTGTCGCGAGCCCTCTGCAGAGTCGTGCAGACCTCGGGGAAATTTCAAGAAACATAGAGAGGCGGCCAGTTGATGTAGATGGCCAGCGCCTAACCAGCATTGGACTTTGCTCTGATGCTTGGAGTTTTTTGCCCCTAACCATAGCCCGTGCCTCCAGCTCTGGACCTCTCTTATGGTGATTGAAATATTCCCTGAGGGTCTGTCTTCACTGTGGAGGGCACCCTAAGCTGCTAGAAGTCAGTAAATTGATGCAAAAAATA
>NZ_PYPS01000169.1 GCF_003027925.1 Micromonospora sp. RP3T | reverse complement strand
ATAAGTTTTGAGTCTTGATTTAAAGAGAGGGAGAGAATCTAAATTACGGATGTCAGGTGGGAGGAAATTCCACAGAATGGGAGCAGAGCAACTGAATGCTCTACTCCCCATAGTACTGAGATGGACAGAGGGCACGGCCAGGCGAATGGAAGTGGATGATCTAAGAGAACGAGAGGAAGTGACAATATGAAGTAAATCGAGTAGATAAGGAGGGGCAAGATTATGGATTACCTTGAAAGTGAACAAAATGATTTTAAATTCAATTCTGTATTTTATGGGAAGCCAGTGAAGTTGCTGCAAAACAGGGGAAATGTGGTGAAAGGGGGGATTCTGGCGATAATACGGGCTGCTGAGTTTTGAAGCAATTGAAGCTCATAGAGGGATTTGTGGGGAAGACCAAAAAGTAGAGAATTACAATAATCGATGGGGGAGATGACAAGACTGTGAACAAGAATAGCAGTAGTATGAGGGGTAAGGGAAGGGCGATGGCGATTAATATTATGTAGATGAAAATAAG
>NZ_PYPS01000168.1 GCF_003027925.1 Micromonospora sp. RP3T | reverse complement strand
GCTAATATATTGAGGCGGCCGAGGCTGAAAACACAGCGAGCGTCACGTGCATTTCAATATGTGTGTTGCAAACAAAAGTACGCGTCTGCGCCATTCATTCACACAGAGACATGCAAAACATGCAGGATTCATATTTAAATAGTATTTTTGCGGCTTAATATTCACAGACACTAGTCGATATCGCAACTCAATTTAGGCTAAGAGTACTACTGCTGACCTACTTTTGATTAACTCGTCCAAACTTTCATAGATAATATTGAGGTGTTTTGCTACTTCAGTGTGTCTTTAGTGGATTGAGATTTATTGTAACTTCAGCAACGTCTAACTTTGAGAGACAACTGATGCGTGAGTGTTCACTGAATCCTCCGGTTAGCAAGCGCTTTCGGTGTGAGAGAGTGTTCTGTGTTGATTGGTTTGACTCGTGACTCTCAACAAATCAGATTGCCGGTGGGCGGAGATTGCTCTCAGCCACAGAGTGGTGAGTTCGACAGGCTGCATCAGCATCAGAGCCAAATAGC
>NZ_PYPS01000164.1 GCF_003027925.1 Micromonospora sp. RP3T | reverse complement strand
AGTAATTAATACCATCATTAACACCCTCATGTCGTTCCAAACCCGTAAGACCTTCGTTCATCTTCGGAACACAAATTTATTTTTGATGAAATCCAAGAGCTTTCTGACCCTGCATAGACAGAAACACAGCTACCACATTCAAGTTCCAGAAAGGTAGTAAGTGAACTATCCCTTTAAGTGTACAGGATTGCAGTTTGCCTGTATGCCAAACCTCCAGTTGAAAGATGCACAGGAACCAGAATAACCGTTCAGTAGTTTCATTTTACCCCCTGCACATTCTCTGATATACCACTGAGTTTGTTTACGTGCTAAAAAGTGTGGCCTGTCGTTGTCACGCACAAACTGGCTGCAAGGGGAGTTGATCTGAGCATGTCCAAAGACAAGGGATTACTGCTTGTTGTAATTATCTGAGCACCCTCTGTGGTGAAAATGGAGTAACAGGTTGCTGTGAGTTGCCCTACATTAAAGAGATGCATCCAATCGCTTTTTTTCCCTGTTTGCCTAAATGCCTCACTATAGGATCGC
>NZ_PYPS01000163.1 GCF_003027925.1 Micromonospora sp. RP3T | reverse complement strand
AAAACGCTCAAAAGAAAAGTAAATGAAGCGTTAATGGCTTTATTGATTGAACTTCATTACAGCAAAGATGAAATTCTTGAAGCGTATCTAAATGAAGTTAATCTTGGACAAAATGGCAACTACTCAATTAATGGTTACGGTTTAGCTTCACAATTTTATTTTGGTTTACCATTACGTGAACTTAATATTTCTCAGCAAGCATTCCTAGTAGGCTTGGTTCAAGGTCCATCATTATACAATCCTTGGCGCAATCCAGAATCAGCTAAAAAACGTCGTGACATTGTATTAAATAACATGTTGGTCATGGGCTATTTAACAGAAGCTGAATATCAAGATGAAATTGCACGTCCTTTAAATGTTGTCAGTAAACCAACTTTAGGCCCTGCTAAATTCCCAGATTTTCTTGATATTGTTCGTCGCCAACTACGCACAGAATATCAAGAAAGTGATATTACCAATCAAGGCTTAAAAATCTTTACGACACTTGATCCAATAGCTCAAACTCAAGTTCAAAGTGCTTTTAAAAGC
>NZ_PYPS01000162.1 GCF_003027925.1 Micromonospora sp. RP3T | reverse complement strand
GCCGTGGCCGGGCCGGCCGGTCGTCCCGAGCCGGTCGGCCGATCCCAGCCGCCCGGGGCACCGGTTCGACCCGAGCACCCGGTCCGATCCGAGCCGGTCGGCCGATCCCAGCCGCCCGGGGCACCCGTCCGGTCCGAGCCGCCCGTCCGGTCCGAGCCGCCCGTCCGGTCCGAGCCGCCCGTCCGGTCCGAGCCGCCCGTCCGGTCCGAAGCGCCCGGCCCGGCCCGGGGCGCGGCCCGAGCCGGGGTGCCGCCGGTGGCCGGAGACCGCGCCACGGCCGATCCGGCTCGTGCGGGTGTGCCGCCAAGAGGGCCGGGGGTTCCCGGCCCGCAGGGCGACCCCGAGCGCACCGGTGGCCTGACGGCGCGAGGAGGCCGTCCGGACGGGCGCGGTCCGGTCCGTCCCGACGACTCCGTCGCGCCGGGCGGCGCGCCCCGTCCGGCGGGAGCGCCCGAGCCACGACCGGCCGGCGGACCGCCGGTGGCCCGGGTCGCCGCCGGGGTGGCCCGACCGGCCGGGCCGGCCGAGC
>NZ_PYPS01000016.1 GCF_003027925.1 Micromonospora sp. RP3T | reverse complement strand
CCGGGCCGCCGGGCTGGCCGCCCGAGCCGACGCGCTCCGGCCCGGCTGGTCCGGCGCGGCCTCGACGGCCGCGCAACGGCGCCTCGGTGAGCTGCGCACCTCGTTGACCGAGGTGCTGCCCGCGCTGGTCGAGGTCGACCAGACGCTCGCCGAGTTCGCCAGCCGGGTGGGCGCGGCGAAGGCCCGCCTCGACGCCGAGGTGGCCCGCGCCGAGAGCGGCGGCCTGCGGGTGGACCGCTCCGGCACGGTCCGGCCCGATCCCGCCCGGCCCGTCACCCGGACCGGCCCCGCCGTGGTGCGGGCGCAGGCCGGGATCCGGGACGCGCTCGCCCTGGCCGGCGCGGCGGACCGGGAGGCGGCCGACCGGCTGGCGGAGGTCGCCACCGCGGCGACGACCGGCTGGGTCAGCGTGCCGCCCGCCTGGCGACCCGGGCCCGGCGCCGGCCCGGCCGAGGTGAGCCGCTGGTGGGCCGGTCTGAGCCCGGCCGAGCGGCGTTGGCTGGTCGGGCACGAGCCGGATCGGGTCGGCCACCTCGACGGCGTGCCGGTGACCGCCCGCGACCAGGCCAACCGGCTGCTGCTGGCCGACCGGCGCGAAGCGTTGCTCGCGCGCCGCCTCGCGCTGCGGCGACCGCTGCCGGCCGGGCCGGCGGAGGTGGCCCGGCGGGCCCGGCTGGCCGGGGTCGAGGCGGCGCTGCGCGGCCTGGACGGGCTGGCCGAGCGGCTGGCCGCGTCGGGGGCGCCGCGGGCGTACCTGCTGGGGCTCGACCCCGCCGGGGACGGTCGGGCGGTGGTGGCGCTCGGCAACCCGGACCGGGCCGGCGCGGTGCTGACCTACGTCCCCGGGATGACCGCCGACCTCGCGGACGCCCCGGCCGAGTTGGGCCGGGCCGCCCGGGTGCTCGAGCGGTGCGCGGCGATCGGGCCCGGCGAGGAGGCGGCGGCGGTCCTCTGGCTGGACTACGACGCGCCGGACTTCCTCCCCGAGGCATCCGGCACCCGGCCGGCGGAGGCCGCCGGCCCGGCACTGCACCGGTTCCAGGACGGCCTGCGGGCCACCCACGACGGGCCGCCGGCCCGGCAGACCGTGCTCGGGCACAGCTACGGCTCGCTTGTCGTCGGCACCGCCGCGCGCGACCACGGGTTGGGCGCAGACGCGCTGGTCTTCGTCGGCTCACCCGGCGTCGGCGTCGACCACGCGGCCGAGCTGCGGATGCCGGCCGGCCAGGTCTGGGCGTCGACCGCGCCCGACGACGTGATCCGGCTGGCCCACCCGCCGGACGAGCTGGCCCGTCGCGCCGTGCTGGCCGGTACGCCGCTCGGCCCGGTGCTGGCCGCACACGACCGGCACAGCGAGCGGCTCTGGTTCGGCGCCGATCCGAGCGCGCCGGGCTTCGGCGGCCGGCGCTTCCCGAGCGGGCGGCACGGCCACACCGGCTACTGGGACGCCGACAATCCGGCCCTGGACGGGATGGCCCGGATCGTGCTGGGCCGATGAGCGGACGCCGCGGCGCGGGCGGGCCGGCCGGAGCGGCAGGCGGGTTCCGAGCGGGAAGACGCCACGGCCCCGCCGGTGTGGACGGAGGGGCCGTGGCGGAGGCGGATCGGCTACTCGACAGTGACCGACTTGGCCAGGTTCCGCGGCTGGTCGACATCGTGCCCGCGGGCGGCGGCGATCTCCGCGGCGAGCACCTGGAGCGGCACGGTGGTCACCAACGGCGCCAGCAGCGTCGGCGTACGCGGCACGTAGATCAGGTGGTCGGCGTACCGGACCACCGCCTGGTCGCCCTCCTCCGCGATCACGATGGTGCGGGCGCCCCGGGCACGCACCTCCTGGATGTTGGAGACGACCTTGTCGTGCAGCATGCCCCGGCCGACCGGCGACGGCACGATGCAGATCACCGGCGTGCCCTTGTCGATCAGCGCGATCGGGCCGTGCTTCAGCTCACCGGCGGCGAAGCCCTCGGCGTGCATGTACGCCAGCTCCTTGAGCTTCAGCGCGCCCTCCAGCGCCACCGGGTAACCCACGTGCCGGCCGATGAACAGCACGGTCGGCTCGGACTTCAACTCCCGGGCCAGCTCGCGCACCGGCTCGATCCGGTCGAGCAGCTCCCGCAGCTTGCCCGGCATCTCCTGGAGCTGGGCCACCACCGCGCCCACCTCGTCGGCGAACTTGATGCCCCGCACCTGCGCCAGGTGCAGGCCGATCAGGTAGCAGGCCACGACCTGGGTGAGGAACGCCTTGGTGGAGGCGACCGCGATCTCCGGGCCGCCGTGGGTGTAGAGCACCGCGTCCGACTCGCGCGGGATGGTCGAGCCGTTGGTGTTGCAGACGGCCAGCACCCGGGCCTTCTGCTCCTTGGCGTGACGCAGCGCCATCAGCGTGTCCATGGTCTCGCCGGACTGCGAGATCACCACGATCAGGGTGGACCGGTCCAGCACCGGGTCGCGGTACCGGAACTCGCTGGCCAGCTCCACCTCGCAGGGGATCCGGGTCCAGTGCTCGATGGCGTACTTGGCGACCAGACCGGCGTGGTAGGCGGTGCCGCAGGCGACGATGAAGATCTTGTCGACGTCGCGCAGGTCCTGCTCGCTGAGGCGGACCTCGTCGAGGGCGATCTCGCCGCTCTCGGTGAGCCGGCCGAGCAGCGTGTCGGCGATGGCCTGCGGCTGCTCCTCGATCTCCTTGAGCATGAACCAGTCGTAGCCACCCTTCTCGGCGGCCGACGAGTCCCAGTCGATGTGGAAGTCCTTGCCGGCCGCGGGCTGACCGGCGAAGTCGGTGATCTCGATGCTCTCCGGCGTGATCAGGACGATCTGGTCCTGGCCCAGCTCGACCGCGTCCCGGGTGTGCTCGATGAACGCGGCCACGTCGCTGGCCAGGTAGTTCTCGCCGTCGCCGCGACCCACCACCAGGGGCGAGTTGCGCCGGGCGCCGACCACCGCGCCGGGAATGGCGGCATCCACGGCGAGCAGCGTGAACGCGCCTTCGAGGCGCTCGCAGACCACCCGCATGGCGGCGGCGAGCAACTGCGGGGTGTCGGTCTCACCGGCCGCGCGCAGGTCGGCCAACGCACGGGCGATCAGGTGCGCCGCGCACTCGGTGTCGGTGTCGCTGGCGAACTCGACGCCCTCGTTCTCCAGCTCGGTGCGCAGCTTCGCGAAGTTCTCGATGATGCCGTTGTGGATCACCGCGACCCGCCCGTCCGGGGAGACGTGCGGGTGGGCGTTGCGGTCGGTCGGCCCGCCGTGCGTGGCCCACCGGGTGTGGCCGATGCCGGTGGTGCCGTCGCCGATGCCGATCGGGCTGGCGGCGCAGTCCTCGGGGTTGTCGGCGGCCCGCTCGGAGAGCACCTTCTCCAGGTTGGCCAGCTTGCCGGCCTTCTTCTCGGTCAGCAGCTCGTCGTCGCAGACGACGGCGACGCCGGCCGAGTCGTAGCCGCGGTATTCCAGCCGCCGCAGTCCGTCGAGCACGATGCCGAGCGCCGGGCGCGCGCCGGCGTAACCCACGATTCCACACATGGTCCGCAGCCTAGCCGAGTTTCGCTCATCGTGCGTGCGCGGAAGGCGGCCCAACGATCACTGAACTTGAGCGAACCGGTCAGCGGAGGCCACCAACCGGACAAACCGCCACGGTACGTGAGTGATCCACTCCCCGACGTACCACGATCTCGCGTGCCGGCCGGGGCGGGCCGCGTGGATGGCCGCCGCGCCCTACATTGAGAGGCCCGGGCGGCAGCCCCGGTCCACCCCTCCGCGGTCGTCCGCGCCGTACCCCTGTGAGCTGAGCCGATGTCCGAGACGACCCCCAGTCCCGAGCCGAACCCCGGCCCGGTCGACCCGACCGCGACGCCGGCCGCCGCGGAGCCCGCCTCCTGGACGCCACCGGACGCGCTCGCCGCGCCGCAGCCCTGGGCGCCGCCCTCGCCGTGGTCGCCGCCGGCGTCTGACCCGAACCCGTGGGCGCCGCCCGCCTCCGCCGCGCCGCCCCACCCCGGCAGTGGGCCCGACGCACCGCCGGGCGGTCCCGCTCCGGGTCACCCGGGCGGTCCGCACCACCCAGGCGACCCGAACGGTCCGCACCACCCGGGCGGTCCGCACCACCCCGGCGAGCCGGGGGCGTCGGACCAGCAGTCGACCGCGTACCCGCCGGGGCCCTACCCGCCGGTCGCCTACCCGCCCGGGTCGTACCCGGCGGCGGGCTACCCGCCGGCCGCGTACCCGCCCGGGCCCTATCCGCCGCCGTACGCGTACCCCGGTGGGGCGCCGCGCCGGTCGAACGCGGGCTGGGCGATCGGGCTGGTGATCACCCTGGTCGTCGCGCTGGTGCTGGCCGTCTGCGGCTGCGTCGGCCTGGGCGTGCTCGGCGGTCTCACCGACGGGAGGAGCAGCGCCGGCGAGCCCTACGAGCGGCCGTTCGTCGACGGGCCGACGGAGCCCGACGGGTTCACCGACGAGCCGACCCCGGCGCCGGCCGTCCCGGTCACCACGCCCTCCGGCGGGCCCGGCCGGTTCACCGTCGTCTACGAGGTGACCGGGGCCGACCAGGTGTACGTGCAGTTCTACGACGCGGACGCCAACTTCCTCCAGCTCGACGACGTGGACGCGCCCTGGCGGCTGCGGTTCACCGCGAACGACCGCGAGCGGGTGCAGGTGATCGCGACCCCGGCCGAGTCCGGCGAGGTGAGCTGCCGGATCAGCATCAACGGCAAGGTCGTCTCGCGGAACTCGGGAGAGTACGGCGCGACCTGTTTCGGGTGGTGAGGGTCCGGCGGCGGGCCGTAGGCTGGCCGCCGTGACGACGACCGATCCGCTGGTGGCCCGGATGCGGCCGTTCGGCACCACCATCTTCGCCGAGATGTCCGCGCTGGCCGTGCGCACCGGCGCGGTCAACCTGGGGCAGGGCTTCCCCGACACGGACGGCCCGCCGGAGATGCTCGCCGCCGCCGCGGAGGCGCTGCGCACCGGCCACAACCAGTATCCGCCGGGGCCGGGGATCCCCGCGTTGCGCGCGGCCGTCGCGGCGCACCAACGCCGGTTCTGGAACCTGGAGTACGACCCGGACGGCGAGGTCGTGGTGACGGCCGGCGCGACCGAGGCGGTCGCGGCGAGCATCCTCGCGCTCTGCGAGGCCGGTGACGAGGTGGTCTGCTTCGAGCCGTACTACGACTCGTACGCCGCCTCGATCGCGCTGGCCGGCGCGGTCCGCCGCCCGGTGACGCTGCGACCCGGCGCCGACGGCCGGTACGCCTTCGACCCGGCCGAGTTGCGCGCCGCGTTCGGGCCGCGGACCCGGTTGGTGCTGCTGAACTCGCCGCACAACCCGACCGGGAAGGTCTTCACCGCCGACGAGCTGGCCCTGGTCGCCGAGCTGTGCCGGGAGCACGACACGTACGCGGTCACCGACGAGGTCTACGAGCATCTCGTCTTCACCGACGCCGCCGCGGCGCACCTGCCGCTGGCCACGCTGCCGGGCATGCGGGAGCGGACGCTGCGGGTCTCCTCGGCCGGCAAGACGTTCTCCTGCACCGGCTGGAAGGTGGGCTGGGTGAGTGGCCCGGCGTCGCTGGTCGCCGCCGTGCTGCGGGTGAAGCAGTTCCTCACGTTCGTCAACGCCGGCCCGTTGCAGCCGGCCGTGGCGGTGGCGCTCGGCCTGCCGGACGCGTACTTCACCGGCTTCCGGGACGACCTGCAACACCGTCGGGACCAACTGGTCGCCGGGCTGGCCGACGCCGGGTTCGGCGTGCTCGCGCCGGAGGGGACGTACTTCGTCACCGCCGACGTCACCGCGCTCGGCGGCCGGGACGGGGTGGACTTCTGCCGGTCCCTGCCGGAGCGGTGCGGCGTGGTGGCGGTGCCGACGCAGGTGTTCTACGACGACACGGCGGCGGGTCGCCGGCTGATCCGGTTCGCGTTCTGCAAGCGGCCGGAGGTGCTGGCCGAGGCGGTGACCCGACTGCGTCGGCTCCGGGAGCACTGATGAGCGACGGGTACGCCGGGCGGCTGCGCCGGCTCGCCGCCCAGCGCGGCTGCGACACGATGCTCTCCGGCGTACGCCCGGAGTCGGTGCGGGAGCAGGTGGCGGCGCTCGCCGCGACGGCCGGCGACGACCTGCCCGACGTCTACGGGGAGGGCGGCCCGGTCGCGGAGCTGGAGCAGCGGGTCGCGGAGCTGCTCGGCGTGGCGGCGGTGGCGTTCTTCCCCACCGGCACGATGGCCCAGCAGGTGGCCATGCGCCACGGCGCGGAGCTGACCGGCCGGGCCGCTGTCGGCCTGCACCCGCTCAGCCATCCGCTGCGGCACGAGCGCGACGCGTACGCGCTGCTCGCCGGCGTGCGGGCGGTGCACACCACGTCCGCGCCGCGCAACCCCACGGCCGAGGAGGTGGCGGCGCTCGCCGAGCCGATCGGCACGCTCTTCCTGGAGTTGCCGCTGCGCGACGCCGGGTTCGTGCTGCCCACCTGGGACGAGCTGGTCGCGGTCGTGGCGGCGGCCCGGGCGCGGGGCGCGCGGGTGCACGTCGACGGCGCCCGGATCTGGGAGTCGACGGTCCACCTCGGCCATTCGGCGGCCGAGATCGCGGCGCTCGCCGACAGCACGTACGTCTCGTTCTACAA
Source organism: Micromonospora sp. RP3T (assembly GCF_003027925.1). Lineage (GTDB taxonomy): Bacteria > Actinomycetota > Actinomycetes > Mycobacteriales > Micromonosporaceae > Micromonospora. Next base: position 134,990 of record NZ_PYPS01000016.1, on the reverse strand, counting down.
GTCCCTCGGCGGTCACTCCGGCGCGGCGCTGGCCGGTGACGCGGAGCTGGTCGGGTACGCGCGCACCTGGCGGCACCGGTACGGCGGCACCCTGTTCCAGCAGTGGCCGGCGGCGCTCGCCGCGCTCGTCGGGCTCCAGCGGGAGCTGCCCCGGCTGGGCGGGTACGTGGCGCACGCGACGGTGGTGGCGGAGGCGCTGGCCGCGCTGCCGGGCGCCCGGGTGCATCCGGCGCCGCCGCACACCCACCAGTTCCGGTTCTGGCTGCCGTATCCGGCGGCGGCACTGGACGCGGCCAACCTGGCGCTGGCCGAGCAGGAGCGCGCGTGGTTCGTCGGCGGCTGGCGGGACACCGAGGTGCCCGGAATGGCGCTGGCCGAGGTGACGATCGCCGGGCCGGCGTTGGAGCTGGACGCCGACGGCGTACGCGAGCTGGCCGCCCGTTTCCTGCGCCGCCTGCCCACCTGCTGACCCCGCCGCCCCCGGTCCGGAGCTAGCCGGCCGCCCGCGCCGGGCCGGCGTCCTCGCCGGACGGGCCGGAGCTGGCAGCCGGGGGCGCGGCGGACCCGGCGGCCGGGGGCACGGCGGCGAGGCCGGTGAGCGTGGCGCCGCCGTCGGCGAGCAGCGCCGCCTCGGCGTCGTCGACGAAGGCCAGGTCCGCCTCGACGTGCCGGCCGGCGGCCGAGAGCAGCAGCCGGACCACCGGGTCGTCGGCCTGCCGGCGCAGCCCGTCGAGGTTGCGCAGCTCCCGCATGAGGTGGCCGCGCTGGTTGGCCAGCACGGTCCGGACGGTGTCGGCCCGGCCGGACCGGGCGGCGGCGGTCACCTTGAGGAAGAAGTCGTCCCGGAAGCCGCCGCTGCGCGGGCTGGGCGCGGTCAGCCAGCGGTCGAGTTCGACGCGGCCGTCGGCGGTGATCTCGTAGACCACCCGGTCGGGCTTGACCGGTTGGGGCTGCCGCTCGGCCACCACCAGGCCGTCGCGGGAGAGCCGGTCGAGGATCTGGTAGAGGTGCCCGATGTTGAGCGGGCCCCACTGCGGGCCGACCGCCGCCTCGAACGCGCTCTTCAGCTCGTAGCCGTAGCTGGGGCCGCGGGCGAGCAGGGCCAGGACCGCGTGCTGGATCGCCACCGTCTTCTCCGATCCGGTTCCGGGCGGACGCCCCGGGCGGGGCCTTGCATTGTCACAATGTATCGCGCAGAGTGTGCTCAGCACACGGGGAGGCGCGATGGTCGGATTCATCTGGGGTCAACTGCGCGGCCGGGCCGGCCGCTCGGTGGCGCTGCTGGTCGGCGTGCTGGTGGCCACCACCGGTTTCGTGGTGCTGACCGGCGCCACCACCACCTCCCGACTGGCCGTGACCGGCACCGTGGAACGCAACACCCGGGCCGCCTACGACATCCTGGTCCGTCCGCAGGGGACGCGCACGCCGTTGGAGGCGGAGCGCGGCCTGGTCCGGCCCAACTATCTCTCCGGCAGCTACGGCGGCATCACCACCGCGCAGTACGACCGGGTCCGGGCCGTCGAGGGGGTGGACGTCGCCGCCCCGATCGCCATGCTCGGCTACTCCACCACGTCGATCGAGATGCCGCTCGACGTCACCGCGGCCGTCGACCCCACGCTGGACCGGCAGCTCATCCGCATCGACCGCGAGTTCCTCGCCGAGCGCGGCCTGAGCCACGCGCCGGCCCAGCCCACCTACGTGTACGTCACCACGCATCCGCTGCTCTACCCGGTCATCGGCGACGAGTACTACCCGGACGCGGTGCGCTACACCGACGGGCGGACGTACGACACCAACGACTGTGGACTGCTGCCCCGGGAGGTGCTGCCGGGTGGGCGTACCGCGCCCCTCTGCGACCTGCGCGTCGAGCAGTCGAACGGGTTGCAGGACGTCAGCGAACGGCAACTGTGGAAGGTGGAGACGTTCCGGATGCTGCCCGGTGGGCGCTTCGAACGCCCGGCGACCGAGGGAGTCACCAACCTCGACGCCCCCGCCGTTCCGGTTCCCCGGGTGACCGTGACGGTGCGCCTGACCGTGCCGTTCCTGCTCGCCGCCGTCGACCCCGACGCCGAGCAGGAACTGGTCGGCCTCGACGACGCGGTGGTCACCGGCCGGCCGCTCACCGCCGCCGACACCACTGTGGTGACCCGGGAGCGCGGCCTGTCCAGCCGGACGCTGCCGGTGCTCGCCACCAGCCGCCCGTTCCTCGACGGCGCGATCCGGGCCAGCTACACCCGCCTGTCGCTGGACCGCCCCATCGCCGGCGTGCCGCCCCGGGAGCTGGCCGGACGGCTGCGCGGCGTACCGGCCACCCCGGCCGGCGGCACGCAACGGGACGCGCTGAGCGCCTACCGGGCCCAACTCGCCGGCGGGCTCGGTCCGCGTACCTGCTGCCACGGCCAGTTGCAGGTCGTCGTGCAGCCGGGGCAGGCCGGCTACGACCGACTGCCCGACGGCGCGCTGCGGGTCCGCCCGGCGCCCGCCGACCCGACCGTGTACGGCGACTCGCAGGATCTGGTCACGCTGCCCCGACCGTGGCTCAGCGAGGACACCGGCTACCGGCCGCTGACCCAGCTCCGGTTGGGTCGTGGCGACCGGGACGCCCGGCAGTGGCAGGCCGTGGGGCTCTTCGACCCGGAGAAACTGACCGGCTTCAGCGACCTGGGCAAGGTGCCGCTGGAGACGTACGAGCCGCCGCGCGCCGACGGGGCCGACGACCGCAGCCGCGCGACGTTGGGCGGGCGGCCGCTGGAGCCGAGCGGCAACCCGGCCGGCTACCTGTCCGCGCCGCCGCTGCTGCTCACCAGCCTGTCCAGCGTGCCCGGGCTGCTCTCGGCCGGCAGCAGCCCGCAGCGCACCGCGCCGATCAGCGCGATCCGGGTCCGGGTGGCCGATGTGGATGGATACAGCGAGCGTTCCGCCGAGCGGGTTCGGCTGATCGCCGAGAAGATCGCCACCACCACCGGCCTCGACGTGGACATCACGCTCGGCTCCTCCCCCGCCCCGCAGACCGTCGAGTTGCCGGCCGGCGCGTTCGGCCGTCCCGACCTGCGGCTGACCGAGAACTGGTCGGCCCTCGGCGTCGCCTCGGTCATCACCCGCGCGGTCGACCGGAAGAGCGCCGTGCTGTTCGCGCTGGTGCTGGTGGTCTGCGCGCTCTTCCTCGGCAACGCGGTCACCGCCGCCGTCCGGGACCGCCGATCCGAGCTGGCGGTCCTGGCCTGCCTCGGCTGGCCGGCGCGTCGCATCGGCGCACTCGTGCTCGGCGAGGTCGCCACACTCGGCCTGGTCGCCGGGCTGCTCGCGGTCGGCCTGGCCGTCCCGCTCGGCCGCGCCCTCGACATCGACGTCGACTGGCGGCGGGCGCTGCTCGCCGTACCGGTGGCCCTGCTGCTGGCGCTGGTCGCGGGCCTGGCACCCGCGCTGCGGGCCGCGCGCGCCCACCCGGCCGCCGCGCTGCGCCCACCGGTGGCCGGCACGTTCCGGGCCCGCCGGTCCCGAAGCATCGCCGGCATGGCGGTGGTCAACCTGGCCCGCGTCCCCGGGCGCACGCTGCTCGGCGCCGCCGCGCTCGCCATCGGCGTGGCCGCGCTCACAGTGGTCGGCGCCGTCGGCTACGCGTTCCGCGGCGCGGTCGTCGGCAGCCTGCTCGGCGACACCGTGTCGTTGAGCGTGCGCGGCGCGGACACGCTCGCCGCGGTGGCCACCGTGCTGCTCGGCGCCGCCGCCGTCGCCGACGTGCTCTACCTGGACGTCCGGGACCGGGCCACCGAGTTGGCCACGCTGCGGGCCACCGGCTGGACCGACGGCGCGCTGGCCCGCCTGATCGGCTACCAGGCGCTGTTCCTCGGCGGGCTGGGCGCGTCCACCGGCGCCGGGCTCGGCCTGGCCGGCGCGGCCTGGCTGGTCGGTGACGTGCCGACCGCCCTGGTCACCGTCGCGGCCCTGGTCGCCCTGGCCGGGGTGCTGCTCACCTGTCTCGCGGCGCTCGTCCCGGCCGGACTGCTGCGCCGCCTGCCCACCGCGCGACTACTGGCCGAGGAGTGACAATGGAACCGAGCACCGGAAGCACCGTGCGGGCGGACGGGCTGGTCCGCGCGTTCGGCGCCGGCACCGAGCGGCTCACCGCCGTCGACGACGTCTCCCTGGAGATCGCGGGCGGTTCGGTGGTGGCGCTGACCGGGCCGAGCGGCTCCGGCAAGTCCACCCTGCTGCACCTGATCGGCGCGATCGAGCGGGCCGACCGGGGGCGGCTGACGGTGGACGACGTCGAGGTCACCGCGCTGCGCCGGGCCGCGCTGGCCCGCTACCGGCAGCGGGTCGGCTTCGTCTTCCAGCGCTACCACCTGCTGCCGGCGCTGACCGTGCTGGACAACGTGATCGCCCCGGTGCTGCCGCTGCGGGCCGGTCGCGCGGACCATCCGGCCCGGGCCCGGGAGCTGCTGGCGGCCGTCGGGCTGGCCCGTCGGGAGCGGGCACTGCCGGCCCAGCTCTCCGGCGGTCAGCAGCAGCGGGTCGCCATCGCCCGGGCGCTGATGGGCCGGCCCCGGCTGCTGCTGGCCGACGAGCCCACCGGCAACCTGGACTCCACCACCGGCGCGCAGATCCTCGACCTGCTGCTCGACCTGCGGGACCAGCACGGCATGACGATCCTGCTGGCCACGCACGAGCGGGCCGTCGCCGCCCGGTGCGACAGGTTGATCCGACTCGGCGACGGCCGGATCGTCGAGGACGTCGACCTCACCGACGGCGAGGACCCGGCCGACACGTTCGACCGGGCCACCCGGCTGCGGCTCTGACCGGCCGCCGGCCCGGTCAGGCGACCGGGCTGGCGGTGCGGACGTGCTCGGCGATGCGCTCGGCGACCGCGCGCGCGGTGTCCTCGGTGGCCGCCTCGACCATCACCCGCACCAGCGGCTCGGTGCCGGACGGGCGCAGCAGCACCCGGCCGGTCTCGCCCAGCTCGGCCTCGGCCCGCTCGACCTCGGCGCGGACGGCCGGCGCGGCGGCGCCCACGGTCCGGTCGCCCACCGGCACGTTGATCAGCACCTGGGGCAGCTTGGTGACCACGGCGGCCAGCTCGGCCAGGGAGGTGCCGGTGGCCGCCATCCGGGCCATCAGGTGCAGGCCGGTGAGCACGCCGTCGCCGGTGGTGGCGAACGCGGGCAGCACGATGTGGCCGCTCTGCTCGCCGCCCAGCGCCAGACCGGAAGCGCGCAACTCCTCCAGCACGTACCGGTCCCCGACCTTGGTCTCGACCAGCCGGATGCCGTGCGCGGACATGGCCAGCCGCAGGCCGAGGTTGCTCATCACGGTGGCGACCAGGGTGTCCTGGGTCAGCTCGCCGGCGTCCCGCATGGCCAGCGCGAGGATCGCCATCACCTGGTCGCCGTCGACCTCCGCGCCGTCGGCGCTGACCGCGACGCACCGGTCGGCGTCGCCGTCGTGGGCGAGGCCGAGGTGCGCGCCGTGCTCGACCACCGCGGCGCGCAGCGCGTCGAGGTGGTTGGAGCCGCACCCGTCGTTGATGTTGAGGCCGTCCGGCTCGGCGTGGATGGCGATGACCTCGGCGCCGGCCTCCTGGTAGGCCACCGGGGCCACGTCGGCCGCCGCGCCGTTGGCGCAGTCCACCACGACCTTGATCCCGTCGAGCCGGTGCGGCACGGTGCCGACCAGGTGCTGGACGTAGTGGTCGGCCCCGTCGAGCAGGTCGTTCACCCGGCCGACCCCGGCGCCGACCGGCCGGTCCCAGGCGGTGGTGGCGTTCGCCTCGACGGCCGCCTCGATCCGCATCTCGATCTCGTCGGGCAGCTTGTGCCCGCCGGCGGCGAAGAGCTTGATGCCGTTGTCCGGCATCGGGTTGTGCGAGGCGGAGAGCATCACGCCCAGGTCGGCCTTGATCTCGGCGGTGAGGAACGCCACCGCCGGGGTGGGCAGCACACCCACCCGTACCACGTTCGCGCCGGCGCTGGTCAGGCCGGCGACCACCGCCGCCTCCAGCATCTCGCCGCTGGCCCGGGTGTCCCGGCCCACCACCGCGAGCGGCGGATGACTCCGGTCGGTCTCGGCCAGTGTGTGGGCCGCGGCCACCGCGACCGCGAGCGCCAACTCCGGGGTGAGATCCGCGTTCGCCCGCCCGCGTACGCCGTCCGTGCCGAACAACCGGCCCATACCCGCCAACCTCCGTGGAACTGCCGTTGAGGAGAGAAACGCGGAACGGCCGGGCCGCCCCCGCAGAAGGGAGGCGGACCCGGCCGTCCGTCAGAAGTACAAGACGCTGGTGGTGATCAGCGCTTCGAGTACTGGGGAGCCTTACGGGCCTTCTTGAGGCCGTACTTCTTGCTCTCCTTGACCCGGGCGTCACGGGTCAGGAAGCCGGCCTTCTTCAGGGCCGGACGGTCGTCGGGCTCGTTGACGATCAGCGCCCGGGCGATGGCGAGCCGCAGCGCGCCGGCCTGGCCGGTGGTGCCGCCGCCCCGCAGGTTGGCGATCACGTCGAACGCCTCGGGCTTCTCGGCGGTGACCAGCGGGTCCTTGATGAGCTGCTGGTGCACCTTGCTCGGGAAGTAGGCCTCGAGGTCGCGGCCGTTGCAGGTGATCTTGCCGCTGCCCGGGACGATCCGGACCCGGACGATGGCTTCCTTGCGACGGCCCACGGTCTGGATCGGGCGGTCACCGCGGGGCGCGCGCGCGACGGGCGCCGGCGCCTCGGTGGCCTCGGGGGCGACCTCGGTCTCGGTGATGTCGGTCATGCTGCTTCCTTCGCCCGCGCTCACTGCGCGATCTGCTTGATCTCGAACGGCGTCGGCTGCTGCGCGCCGTGCGGGTGCTCGGCACCGGCGTAGACCTTCAGCTTCTTGAGGAGCTGACGGCCCAGCTTGTTGTGCGGGAGCATGCCCTTCACGGCCAGCTCGACGGCCCGATCGGGCCGCTTGGTGAGCAGCTCGTCGTAGCCGACCCGCTTCAGACCACCCGGGTAACCGGAGTGGCGGTAAGCGACCTTGGTCTGGCGCTTGTTGCCGGTCAGCGCGACCTTGCCCGCGTTCACGATGACGACGAAGTCGCCCGTGTCGACGTGCGGCGCGAAAGTCGGCTTGTGCTTGCCACGCAGCAGCGTGGCGGCGTGGGTCGCCAGGCGGCCCAGCACGACATCAGAGGCGTCGATGACGTGCCACTGACGCTCGATCTCACCCGGCTTCGGGCTGTACGTACGCACAGGTCTACCTTGTCTCGTCGTCGGTCTGGGGTCGCGCGCCGAGGTAACCGGGGCTTCCCAGTCGAACCAGCGCGCACGAACGACCAAGCGTACCTGATGCGGCACGCCTAAGAATGTCGTACAACAGCAGGCAACGATACCCGGCCGCCCGGTGGCAGGTCAAAACGGGGTCGCCCCGCGCGCGACCTGCGCCTTCGCGTGGCGCCTGTCACACGCCGGCCAGCCTACCCGGCCCCGGTCGCAGGTACGCCGCCCAGGTCACCAGGAAGCACAACGCGTACCAGCCGACGAACGCCAGGTAGGCGGCGTCGGCGGTGCCGGAGGTCAGGAACGACTGCCGGAACGCCACGTTCACCAGCACCCCGCCGGACGCGCCCACCGCGCCGGCGATGCCGATCAACGCGCCGGCCAGGCGCCGCGCCCGCCGCTGCGCCGCCTCCCGGTCCCCGGTCAGCTCGGCCTCGGTGACGGCCCGGGCCCGGAAGATCGCCGGGATCATCTTGTACGTCGAGCCGTTGCCGATCCCGGAGAAGACGAAGAGCGCCAGGAATCCGGCCAGGTAGAGCGGGAAGGACCGGTCCCGGGCGGCGTACAGCACCAGCCCGGCGCCGCCGGCCATCGCGACGAAGTTCCAGAACGTGACGCGCGCCCCACCGAGCCGGTCGGCGAGCTGGCCGCCGACCGGCCGGACCAGCGAGCCGACCAGCGGCCCGAGGAAGGTCAGCCAGGCGGCGTCGACCGGGGTCGGGAACCGGTCGGCGAACTGGAGCTGGAGCACCTGGCCGAAGGCGAAGCCGAAGCCGATGAACGAGCCGAACGTGCCGACGTACAGCAGCGACATCACCCAGGTGTGCGGGTCGCGGGCCGCCGCGCGCAACGCGCCCGGCTCGTTGCGCGCCCCCGGGACGTTGTCCAACCACCGCGCCGCGGCCAGCGCGGCGAGCACGATCAGCGGCAGGTAGACGGCCGGCACGAGCCAGGGGTACGCGGCCCCCGCGGTGGCCAGCACCGCCAGCCCGACGAGCTGCACCGCCGGTACGCCGAGGTTGCCGCCGCCGGCGTTGAGCCCGAGCGCCCGCCCCTTGAGCCGGTCCGGGAAGAAGAGGTTGATGTTCGCCATCGAGGAGGCGAAGTTGCCGCCGCCCACGCCGGACAGGCAGGCCAGCACCATCAGCGTGGCGTACGACACGCCGGGCCGGATCAGCACCGCCATCGGCACCGCCGGCACCAGCAGCAGCAACACGCTGACGATGGTCCAGTTCCGGCCGCCGAACCGGGCCACCGCCAGCGTGTACGGCAGCCGCAGCACCGCGCCCAACGCGGCCGGCACGGCGGTGAGCAGGAACTTCCCGGCCGGGTCGATGCCGTAGCCGGGGCCGAGGAAGAGCACGGTCACCGACCAGAGGCTCCACACCGAGAAGCCGACGTGCTCGGCGAAGATCGACACCCACAGGTTGCGTCGGGCGATCCGGGCACCGCCCGCGGCCCAGAACGCCGGGTCCTCCGGACGCCAGTCGGTGATCGGTCCCGGGCGGCCGGTGGCGGCCGGCGCCGGGGGCGCGGTCGGGGTCGGGGCTGAAGCGAGCGTGCTCACGGCGACTCCTCCTCGTCGGTGACGAGGAGGAGGCTAGGAACGGGCGGTTTCCCCGGGGTGCCCCGCGCGCGTCGGGCCGGAGACGGAGACCGCACGGCCGCCGGACCGCAACGGTGAGATCGTCACAGCTCCTGGAGGATCCGCAGCGCCCGGCCGACCCGCTGCATGGTCTCGGCGTCCGCCACGTCCACGCACTCGGTGAACCACTTCTTCATCGGCGCGGAGAGCCGGTCGGGCATCACCACGAAACCGCCCGTGCGCACCGCGAGCGGCGAGTCGCGCAGCAGCGACTCCTCGACCACCTCGGCCACGATCACGATCGGCACGTCGGTGGCGTTGTAGACGTCGGAGCTGATGACCAGGCCGTACCGTTCCCGGGCGCCGGAGATGCGCCAGACCTCGCCCCTACGCAGCACGCGGACGCCCGCCGCCGAACAGGGCGTCGTCGACCATCGCGGCCTCCTGGGCGTCGGCCAGGGCGGCGGATTCCAGGTCCAGGCCGGCCCGGGTGACCGCGGCGGCATGCGCGGTGAAGACCTCGCGCAGCGCCTTCTCCCGGGCGGCCCGGTCCATCCAGGCGGAGAGGGAGAGCCCTTCCCGCTTGGCGAACCGGCGCGCCTCCTCGATGGTCTCGTCGGAGAACGACAGTGTCACCTTGGCGGTCATGCCGAACAGAGTACCCGCCGGTATGACCTTTAGTCATCCCTCACGCCACACGGTGCGTCACGGCACCCGGATGATGTGCGCTTCTCCGCGATATACCTCAGGGTCATAAATATGACTCGGAGGTATATCGCGTTTCTGGCCACTTCTTCTCTTGCGCGACACGCCCGAGTGCGCCGCAAGGCGGGAGCACCAGGTTCGCCCGGTCACTCGAAGACGGGACGGTGGCCGCCGAAGACGGCGAAGCGCCACTCCTTGAAGAAGCAGTCCACGTCCGCCAGCCCGGCCTCGACGAGCCAGCCGCACTGGTCGGCCACGGTTGCCGGCCGGTCGTGCCGCATCCGTTCCCGGGAGGCGGCGATCTCGTCGGCGTCGGAGCCCAACTCGGTGATCCGCGCCGTCCACACCTCGTCGTAGCGCCGATCCAGCGCCGGGGTGGGCCCGGCCACCTGCTCGGCGTTGACGAACACGCCGCCGGGCGCGAGCGCGCCCGCCGCCCGGCGGTAGAGCGCCCGCTTGCCCTCGTCGTCGAGGTGGTGGATGGCCAGCGCGGAGACCACCGCGTCGTAGCGGCCGGCGGGCAGCGGGTCGGCCAGGTCGGCGTGGACCGTGCGGTGCGGCACCCCGCGGGCGGTCAGGTGGCCGGTGGCGACCGCGAGCATGGCGGGCGCGCCGTCCACGAGCGTCAGCCGGACGCCGGGGACCGCCGCGGACAGCAGCAGGGAGAGCAGGCCGGTGCCCGCGCCGAGGTCCAGCACCTCGGGGGTACGCCCGGCGGCCAGCGCGGCCCGCAGCGGTGGCGCGGCCACCTCGATCGCGGTGCCGTAGAACGCGTCGAAGCAGGGCACCAGCCGGCGTCGGGCCTCGTCGTAGCGGCCGGCCACGGCGTCGAAGGCCTCCGTCACACGCACATCTGCCTCCCATTAAGTGGGACAATTTTCTCACATTCTAGACCAGTCGATCCGTGCCGTCAGCCCCCTGCGGTGTGAGGCGCTCTTGACAGGACCGAAACAGAAGGGACCCGGGCCGGAAACCGCCCGGCGGCACGCTTTTCCGACATGACAGACGGTGCACGCGTGGCGACGCGATCGGGGGTGCTCCCCCGGGAGGCGGCCACGCACTGCCCGTACTGCGCGTTGCAGTGCGGCATGGTGCTGCGCGACGCCGGCGACGTCGTCGAGGTCGGCGCACGGGACTTCCCCACCAACCGGGGCGGGCTGTGCCAGAAGGGCTGGACCGCCGCCGAGCTGCTCGACCACCCGGAGCGGCTCACCACGCCGCTGCTGCGCGACCGGCCCGGCGGCGAGCTGCGCCCGGCGAGCTGGGACGAGGCGCTCGACCGGGTCGCCGCCGGCCTGCACACGGTCCGCGACCGGTACGGCCCGGACGCGGTCGCGGTCTTCGGCGGCGGCGGGCTGACCAACGAGAAGGCGTACGCGCTGGGTCGGTTCGCCCGGGTGACGCTGCGCACCCGGCACATCGACTACAACGGACGCTGGTGCATGTCGTCGGCCGCCGCGGCCGGCAACCGCGCGTTCGGCGTCGACCGGGGCCTGCCGTTCCCGCTCGCCGACCTGGGCCGGGCGGACACGCTGCTGCTGGTCGGCGCGAACCCGGCCGAGACCATGCCGCCGCTGATGCGGCACGTCGCCGACCAGCGGGAGCGCGGCGGCCGGCTGATCGTGATCGACCCCCGGGCCACCGCCACCGCCCGCCAGGCCGACCTGCACCTGCAACCGCTGCCCGGCACCGACCTGGCGGTGGCCAACGCGCTGCTGCACATCGCGCTCACCGAGGGCCTCGTCGACCGGGCGTACGTCGCGGCGCGTACCACCGGGTTCGACGAGGTCCGGCGCACCGTCGCCGGCTGCTGGCCGGCGGAGGCGGAGCGCCTCTCCGGGGTGCCGGTGGCCGACCTGGAGGCCGCCGCCCGCGCGCTGGCCGACGCGGACCGGGCGATCATCCTCACCGCCCGGGGCGCCGAGCAGCACGCCAAGGGCGTCGACACGGTCAGCGCCTTCATCAACCTGGCGCTCGCGCTCGGCCTGCCCGGCCGTCCCGGCTCCGGCTACGGCTGCCTGACCGGGCAGGGCAACGGGCAGGGCGGCCGGGAGCACGGTCAGAAGGCCGACCAGCTCCCCGGCTACCGGCGGATCGACGACCCGGCGGCCCGGGCGCACGTGGCCGGCGTGTGGGGCGTCGACCCGGCGACGCTGCCCGGCCCGGGGGTGCCCGCCTACCAACTGCTCGACTCGCTCGGCACCCCGTCCGGGCCGAGGGCGCTGCTGGTGTTCGGCTCCAACCCGGTCGTCTCCGCGCCGCGCGCCACCCGGATCGAGTCCCGGCTGCGCGACCTCGACCTGCTCGTGGTCGCCGACCTGCTCCGCTCGGAGACGGCCGAGCTGGCAGATGTGGTGCTGCCGGTGACCCAGTGGGCCGAGGAGGACGGCACGATGACCAACCTGGAGGGACGGGTGCTGCGCCGGCGCGCGTTCCGCCCGCCACCCGCCGGCGTCCGTACCGACCTGGAGATCCTCGCCGCGCTGGCCGCCCGCCTGACCGACGGCGCACCGCTGCCGACCGACCCGCGGACAGTGTTCGAGGAGCTGCGCCGTGCGTCGGCCGGCGGTCCGGCCGACTACGCCGGGATCACCTGGGAACGGATCGACGCCGACGAGGGCGTGTTCTGGCCCTGCCCGGACGAGGACGGACCGGACCGGCCCCGCCTCTTCGCCGACCGGTTCCCCACCCCGGACGGCCGGGCCCGGTTCCACCCGGTGACCCACCGCCCGGCCGCCGAGCCGGTCTGCGCCGACTATCCGCTGCACTTCACCACCGGCCGGGTGCTGGCGCAGTACCAGTCCGGCACACAGACCCGACGGGTCGCCGCGCTGCGCCGGGCCGCACCGGGCGGCTTCGTCGAGCTGCACCCCGACCTGGCCGCCCGGCTCGGCGTGACCGACGGGACGCCGGTACGGGTGGTCTCCCGCCGGGGCGAGCTGCGCGCGCCGGCCCGGCTCAGCCCGGCGATCCGGCCGGACACCGTCTTCGCCCCGTTCCACTGGCCCGGCGCGGCCCGTGCCAACTCGGTCACCAACGACGCGCTCGACCCCGTCTCCGGGATGCCCGAGTTCAAGATCTGCGCGGTCCGGGTGGAGCGGGCATGACCGGGCGCGTCGTCGTCGTCGGCTACGGCATGGCCGGGGCCCGGCTCGCCGCCGAGCTGCACGCGCGGGGCGGGGACCGGCGGATCACCGTGCTCGGGGCGGAGCCGCACCGGGCGTACAACCGGATCATGCTCTCCACGCTGCTCGCCGGGAAGATCGGCGAACCGGACGTGGAGCTGGTCGAGGCGCTCGGTCCACGGGTGGACGTGCGGACCGGCTCGTCGGTCTCCGCCGTGGACCGGACGGCCCGGGAGGTCCGCACCGCCGACGGCGGCCGGTACGGCTACGACCATCTGGTGCTGGCCACCGGCAGCCGGGCCGTGGTGCCACCGCTGCCCGGGCTCGACCCGCTGCCGGACCGGGTGGTCCCGTTCCGTACGCTCGCCGACTGCCGGCGGATCCTCGCCGTCGCCCGGGACGCGCGTCGCGCCCTGGTGCTCGGCGGCGGGCTGCTCGGGCTGGAGGCGGCCCGGGGCCTCGCCGCCCGGGGCCTCGACGTGACGGTGGTCCACCCGCACGGGCACCTGATGGAACGGCAGCTCGACCCGACCGCCGGGGCGGTCCTCGCGACCACCCTGACCGGGCTCGGCGTCCGGGCCCGGCTCGGCGTGCCGGCGACCCGGGTGACCGCCGACGCCGACGGCGTCCGGCTCCACCTGGCCGACGGTGAGCCGCTCGCGGCCGACCTGCTGGTGCTCTGCTGCGGCGTACGCCCGGACACCGCGCTGGCCCGGGCGGCCGGGCTCGCCGTCGACCGGGGCGTCGTGGTGGACGACCGGATGCGGACGAGCGACCCGCGTATCTCGGCGGTGGGCGACTGCGCCCAGCACGACGGGACGCTGACCGGGCTGGTCGCGCCGGCCTGGACGCAGGCGCGGGTGGTCGCCGACGTGCTGACCGGGGACGACGCGGCGGCCCGCTACCGGCCCCGACCGACGGTGACCCGGCTGAAGGCGGCCGGGATCGACCTGGCCGCGATGGGTGAGCTGGCCGGGACCGGCGACCCGGACGGGACCGGCCCGGTCGAGGAGCTGACGTTCGCCGACCCGGCCCGCGGCACGTACGCCCGGCTGCGGATCCGCGACGAGCGGCTGACCGGCGCGATCCTGCTCGGCGACAACCCGGCGGTCGGCACCGTGGTGCAGCTCTTCGACCGGGGCGCGCCGGTGCCGGCGGACCGGCGCGCGTTGCTGCTCGGCCGCGCGGTGGGCGCACCCGCCGAGCCGGCCGCGTCGCCGGCGCTGATGCCGGACGCGGCCGTCGTGTGCCGGTGCAACGACGTGACCAGGGGCGCGCTGGTGGCGGGCTGGCGGGCCGGCGCCCGGAGCGTCGCGGCGCTGTCCGCGGCGACCCGGGCCGCCACCGGTTGTGGCGGCTGCCGGGACGCGGTGACCGGCATCGCCGCCTGGCTCGCCGCGGCGGACCCGCCGACAACCGACGAGGTGCGCGAGACGGATGCGGATCGGGAGGCGGTGCAGGTGTCATGAGCGAGCGAGGCGAGCGGATCAGCAGGCTGGTGGTGGTCGGCAACGGGATGGTCGGGCAGCGCTTCGTGGAGGCGCTGCGGGCCCGTGACCGGGACGGGCGGTGGCGGGTCACCGTGCTGGCCGAGGAGCGGCGTCCGGCGTACGACCGGGTGCGGCTCTCGGCCGTCTTCGACGGCGTCGACGCGGACGAGTTGCGCCTGCACACCCCCGACGCCGGCGTGGAGCTGCGGCTGGGCGAGCCGGCCACCGGCGTGGACCGGGCGCGACGGGTCGTGACCACGGCGACCGGCGAGCACCCGTACGACGCGTTGGTGCTGGCCACCGGCTCGTACGCGTTCGTACCGCCGGTCGACGGCACCGACCTGCCGGGCGTCTTCGTCTACCGGACGCTCGACGACCTGGCCGCGATCCGGGCGCACGCCCGGGGCCGGCGGACCGGCGCGGTGATCGGTGGCGGCCTGCTCGGCCTGGAGGCGGCCAACGCGCTGCGCCTGCTGGGGCTCGCCACCAGCGTGGTCGAGTTCGCGCCCCGGCTGATGCCGGTGCAGGTGGACGACGCCGGCGGGGCGATGCTCCGGCGCTACGTGGAGGAGCTGGGCGTCACCCCGTACCTCGGGGTGGCCACCACGGCGCTGCGCCCCGGCCCGGACGGCACGGTGGCCGCGCTGGACCTCGCGGACGGCCGCACGGTCGACGCGGAGCTGGTGGTGGTCGCGGCCGGCATCCGACCCCGCGACGAGCTGGCCCGCGCCGCCGGGCTGCCGCTGGGTCCGCGCGGCGGGGTGCTGGTGGACGCGGCGTGCCGGACCGCCGACGAGCGGATCTGGGCGGTCGGCGAGTGCGCGGCGGTGGAGGGCGTCTGCCACGGCCTGGTCGCGCCCGGGTACGCGACCGCCGAGGTGGTCGCCGACCGGCTGCTCGGTGGCGGGGCCACGTTCCCCGGGGCGGACACCGCCACCAAGTTGAAGCTGCTCGGCGTGGACGTGGCCTCGTTCGGCGACGCGCACGGCGTCACCGCCGGCTGCCTCGACGTGACGTACACCGACCCGGTCACCCGGTCGTACGCGAAGCTGGTCCTCTCCGACGACGCGCGGACGCTGCTCGGTGGCGTGCTGGTCGGCGACGCGAGCGCCTACCCGACGCTGCGGGCGAGCGTCGGCGGGCCGCTGCCCGGTCCCCCGCTGGCGCTGCTCGCCCCGGCCGGCGGCCCGGGGGCCGGGGCCGGCGCACTGCCGGCCGCCGCGCAGATCTGCTCCTGCAACGCGGTGACCCGGGCCGACCTGGACGCGGCGATCGCCGGCGGGGCGACCGACGTGCCGGCGCTGAAGGCCTGCACCCGGGCCGGCACGAGCTGCGGCTCCTGCGTGCCGATGCTGAAGCAGTTGCTGGACGCCGCCGGGGTGCGGCAGTCCACCGCGCTCTGCGAGCACTTCGACCTGAGCCGACAGGAGCTGTTCGACCTGGTCCGGGTGCGGGGCATCGGCACGTTCTCCCGGTTGGTCGCCGAACACGGGCGCGGACGCGGCTGCGACATCTGCAAGCCGGTGGTGGCGTCGATCCTCGCCTCGCTCGGCACCGGGCACGTGCTGGACGGCGAGGCGGCGTCCCTCCAGGACACCAACGACCACTTCCTGGCCAACCTGCAACGCGACGGCAGCTACTCGGTGGTGCCCCGGATCCCCGGCGGCGAGATCACGCCGGAAAAGCTGATCGCGATCGGCGAGGTGGCGCGGGACTTCCAGCTCTACACCAAGATCACCGGCGGGCAGCGGATCGACCTGTTCGGCGCGCGGGTCGACCAGCTCCCGCAGATCTGGCGCCGGCTGGTCGACGCCGGTTTCGAGTCCGGGCACGCGTACGGCAAGGCGCTGCGCACGGTGAAGTCCTGCGTCGGGGACACCTGGTGCCGGTACGGCGTGCAGGACTCGGTCGGGCTGGCCATCGCGTTGGAGCTGCGCTACCGGGGCCTGCGCGCGCCGCACAAGCTGAAGTCGGCGGTCTCCGGCTGCGCCCGGGAGTGCGCCGAGGCGCGCGGCAAGGACTTCGGCGTCATCGCCACCGAGACCGGATGGAACCTGTACGTCGGCGGCAACGGCGGCTTCCGGCCCCGGCACGCCGACCTGTTCGCCACCGACCTGAGCACCGAGGAACTGGTCACGCTCATCGACCGGTTCCTCATGTACTACGTGCGCACCGCGGATCGCCTGCAGCGGACGGCCGCCTGGATCGAGGCCATGGACGGCGGCCTCGACCACCTCCGGTCGGTGCTGGTGGACGACGCGCTGGGGCTCTGCGCCGACCTCGACGCGGCGATGGCCCGGCATGTCGACGGGTACTCCGACGAGTGGCGGGACGTGCTGGAGGACCCGGAACGGCTGCGCCGCTTCACCTCGTTCGTCAACGCGCCGGACGTGCCGGACCCGTCCATCACCTTCGCGGTGGAGCGGGGCCAGCCGGTGCCGGCACGCGGTGCGCCACCGGGCGGAGAGGGCCGGCGGCAGCCCGTCGTGCTGGGCCTGCCGGAGGTACGCCGATGAGCCCGACCGTGACGGTGCGCTGGACGCCGGTCTGCCCGCTGGACCGGCTCGACCTCGACCGGGGCGTGGCGGCGCTCGTGGACGGCGTGCAGGTCGCGCTCTTCCGTACCGTCGGCGGACTGTTCGCGGTGGACAACCTGGACCCGGTCGGCGGCGCGTACGTGATGTCGCGGGGCCTGGTGGGCAGCCGGGGCGGCGTGCCGACGCTCGCCTCCCCCCTGCACAAGCAGGTGTACGACCTCACCACCGGGCACTGCCTGGACCTGCCCGGGGTGACGCTGCGGCGGCACCGGGTGCGCTGCCGGGACGGCCTGGTCGAGGTACGGCTGCGGCAGGAGGAGTGAATGCGGGACGAACTGGCGGGCTTCACCATCGGGGTCACCGCGGACCGGCGGCGCGACGAGCTGGCCGCGCTGTTCCAGCGGCGCGGCGCCCGGGTGGTGCTCGCCCCGGCGCTGCGGATCGTGCCGCTGGCCGACGACACCGACCTGCGCGAGGCGACCCGGGCCTGCCTGGCACACCCGCCGGACGTGCTGATGGCCAACACCGGCATCGGGATGCGGGGCTGGCTGGAGGCGGCCGAGGGCTGGGGGCTGGCCGAGCCGCTGCGGGACACGCTCACCCGGGCGTACGTGGTGTCCCGCGGGCCGAAGGCGACCGGGGCGATCCGCGCGGCCGGGCTGCGCGAGCACTGGTCGCCCGCCTCGGAGTCCTGCGACGAGGTGGTCGAGCACCTGGTCCGGCGCGGCGTGGCCGGCCAGGTGGTGGCGCTGCAACTGCACGGCGACCGGCAGCCGGAGTGCACCGAGGCGCTGGTCGCGGCCGGGGCCACGGTGATCGAGGTGCCGGTCTACCGGTGGGCGCCACCGGCCGACCCGGCGCCGCTGCACCGGCTCATCGACCTGGTCGCCGGGCGGTTGGTCGACGCGGTCACGTTCACCTCCGCCCCGGCGGCCGAGGCGCTGCTGCGGGCCGCCGGGGACCGGACCGAGACGGTGCTGGCGGCGTTGCGCGGCGACGTGCTGGCCGGGTGCGTGGGCACGGTCACCGCCGAACCGCTGGTGCGGCGCGGGGTGCCGGTCAGCGCGCCGAGCCGGGCCCGGCTCGGCGCGCTGGTCCGGACCATCGTCGAGGAACTGCCCCGCCGCACGGTCTCGGTGAAGGCGGCGGGGCACGTGCTCACGTTGCGCGGTCACGCCGCGGTGGTGGACGGGGAGCTGCGCCAGTTGGCGCCGGCCCCGATGGCCGTGCTGCGGGCGTTGGCCGCGTCGCCCGGGAAGGTGCTCTCCCGCACCGCGCTGCTGCGCACGCTGCCCCGGGGCGCTGACGAACACGCCGTCGAGATGGCGGTGGCCCGGCTGCGGGTGGGGCTGCGGGCGCCCCGGGTGGTGCAGACCGTGGTGAAGCGCGGCTACCGCCTGCGGGTGGACTGAGCCGGCTCAGCTCCGGCGGGCGTCGCGTGCCCCGCCCGCGCCGCCGACCTCCAGATCGACCAGGGCGAGCAGGAACGCCGAGGCGTGCCCGGCCTCGTCGTGGGCGATCTCGGCGAACAGGTCGGCCGCCTCGTCCTCACCGACCGAGGCCGCCTGCCGGGAGAAGGACGGGTACATGGTGGTCGCCTCGTAGATCTCGCCGTCGATCGCCTTGCGGAGGTTCACCGCGTCGCCGCGGACCAGGCCGGCGAGCGTGGCCGCCTCGCTGAAGTGCTCGCCGAGTTCCTGACCGGCGGTGTTCTCCCAGAGCTGGGCCAGGCGCAGCCGACCGCCGTCGCGGGCGTGCCGGGCGTAGAGCGTGTAGGACGCGTTCGCGAACGCCTCCCCGCGCATCGTCGCCTCCAGGTTGGCCTGCGTCGCGCCGGAGCAGACCGGCGTCCCGGCGACGATCGGCACCGGCGGGACCGGTTCACCGGTCGGGACCCGCGCTCCGGAGCCCGGGTGGGTGATCGCGTACAGGGCGAGGCGGAACTGCGAGGCGTGTCTCGCCTCGTCGGCCGCCAACTCGTCGAAGAGTCGGGCCGCCCGGGGGCAGCGGTCGCGGCGGGCCTGCCGGGCGTACCCCGGGTAGACCACTGTGGCCTCGTGCCACTCGCCGTCGATCGACGTACGCAGGTTGGCCACGTCGGAGCCGACAAAGTCGATGAGCGCCGCTTCCTCGGTGAAGTGCTCGTTCAGCTCGGTGTCGGCGGTGGCTCTGAACAGGGCGGCGATGCTGCCGTGGCCGTTCCGGGCCGCCTCCGCGCCGTACGCGAGGTAGCTGGCGTTCGCGAACGCCTCTCCCCGCATGGCCGTCAGCGTGTTGGCCCGGGTCGTGTCGTCCGTCACGGCCGCCTGCGCCGGTGCCCCCACCAGGCCGACGCCGAGCACGACGCCGGCGGCCAGCGCGGTGATACCGCTGATTGTCCGCATCGGTTTCCCCTCTCACCCATGCACTATGTGAACAGATATTCACCTAGCGTGACGATGCTCGGGGAAATCCTAGGTTTGCGCAGCTCAGGGGCGAAACAGCCGATGCCCGACGCGCCACCGGTTGACGACGTCAGCGCTGCGAATAACGACAAATCACAAGCTCAGCCCACCGATGCCGGATAGCCGTGCTCGGCCTGGAGCCGGAGCATGGCGTGCTCGACCACGGTCACCAGCACCTGCTTGACCGATTCCCGGTGCCGGGCGTCGCACATCACCAGCGGCACGTCCGGCGAGATGGCGAGCGCCTCCCGGATCTCCTCCAGCTCGTAGTGCGGCGCGTCGTCGAACCGGTTCAGCGCCACCACGTACGGCAGCTTGCGGTTCTCGAAGTAGTCGAGCGGCGCGAACGCGTCGGTGATCCGGCGCGTGTCCACCAGCACCGCCGCGCCCACCGCGCCCCGGATGATCTCGTCCCACATGAACCAGAAGCGGGTCTGGCCCGGCGTGCCGAAGAGATAGAGGATCAGGTCCTCGGCCATGGTGATCCGGCCGAAGTCCATGGCGACCGTGGTGGTCTCCTTGCCCGGCACCTTCGACGAATCGTCGATGCCCACGCCGGCCGCGGTCATCAACGCCTCGGTGGTCAGCGGCTGGATCTCGGAGATCGCCCCGACCAGGGTGGTCTTGCCCACCCCGAAGCCACCCGCGACCACGATCTTCGCGGAGATGATCTCCCGGCCGCGGCTCGCCCCGTCGGGGTCATAGTTCGCGAAGTCCACTTAGCACCCTTCCAAGCAGGTTCATCCGCGCCGCGAAGCCCGTTGCGGGAGCGGCACTGTGTAGCGTCAGCAGGCCCTCGGCCACCATGTCGGCGACCAGCACCCGGGTGACGCCCAGCGGCATCCGGGTGTAAGCGGCGATTTCCGCCAGCGACTGCGCCCGGCCTTCACAGACCGAGGAGATGCGGTATTTGTCGTGCCCGGCGAACCGCGCCTCGGCGGACTGGGTGGCCGTGCTCGACAGCACCGCCTCGAGCGCGATGTTCTGCAACGGCTCGGTGCGGCCGCGGGTGACCGCGTACGGCCGCACCAACGCGCCACGCGGATCACGTCGCGGTTCCATCTCGCGATCACCTCCCCTCGTACGGAGCCGGGCCGGCTCCGGATCACCAGGTCAACGGAGCATCAGGACCGGACGGCGTCCCGCGGCAGCGGCACCAGCGCCTGACCGACCCGCTCCACCAGCAACGCCATCTCGTAGCCGACCTGCCCGACGTCGCAGCTACGGGCCGCGAGCACGGCCATCGACGAGCCGTCGCTGATGGACATCAGGAAGAGGTAGCCACTGTCCATCTCGATCACGGTCTGCAACACCCCGCCGGCGCTGAACATCCGCGCCGCGCCCTCGGTGAGGCTGACCACGCCGGAGGTGATCGCGGCGAGCTGGTCGGCCCGGTCCTGGGGCAGATCCCGGGAGGAGGCGAGGAGCAACCCGTCCGCGGACACCGCCACCACGTGCGCGATACCCGCCACACTGTCGGCGAAGTTGGTGAGCAACCAACCCATGTCCTGCATGGCCGCCGGCCTGTTCATCGGTTCGTCTCCTTGGTCGAGGTGCTGTTCGGGTCGGTACCGGCCGTGCGGCCCCGCTGGACGCCACGGTGGTATGCGGAAAGCAGACCCCGTACCTCGTCCGGCGTGCGTCGGCTGCGGTCCCGGCCGCTCTTCGGTTCGATCCCGCCCGGCACGAGCTGCGCCTGCGGCACCCGCTTGGGCAGGCCGGACCGGGTCGTGCCGCCGGTGGTGGGCTCCGCGGCCTGGCTGGCCCGGGACCAACCGTCGTCGGCCGCCGTCCGCCACGCCTCCGGGTCGATCGGCGGAGCCGGCGCGGGCTCCGGCGCGGGCGGGTTCGCCGCAGGCGGGTTGACCGCCGGCGGTGCCGCCGCGGCGGGCGGTGTGGCCGGGGCCGCCGGTGTGGCCGGGGCCGCCGGTGCGCTGTACGCGGACGGTGTGCTCAGCCCTGCCGCCTGGGCGCCCGGGGTGCGGGTGGGCAGCGGCGGCCGGGCCGGCGCGGCGGGCTGCGCCGCGGCGGGTGGCGGCTCGTCGAACCGGGGGCGGGTGAAGATGGTGGTCTCGTCCTCTCCGTGCGAGCGGAACCAGACCGCCTCCATCTCCCGGAATATCGGCGCCTCGGCCGGCCGGGCCGGTCGGGCCACCACCGGCGCGGCCGGGGTCGCCTCCACCGCCGGCGCGGCGCTGAACGGCTGGTAGGCCGGGGGCGCGGGATTGGTCGTCGCCGTCTCGCCGTTCGGCGTCCGCTTGGGCAGCGGTTCGAGAGCCGGGTACGCGACCGTCGGGCCCCCCGCCGACCAGCCCGTCTCCTGGGCCGGCGCGGCTGCGGGCGCGGCGGCGACCGGGGCGGCGGCGACCGGGGCGGCGGGCACCGGGGGCAGCGTGCCGGAGAGGCCGCCGAACTGCACGGCCGGTGCGGTGTCCCGCGCCTCGGCGGGCGCCTGCCACCGGGCGGGCGGCGGGGCGACCGTGCTGCGCCACTGGTCGGCCAGGGTGGCGGTGCCGCCCCGACCGGCGCCGGCCAGCGCGTCGGCGGCGCCGACCTGGCTGAGCGGCGACTGCTCGACGGCGAGCGGCTGGCGCGGCCGGGTCAGCGGGGCCTGGCCCCGGTTGGCCGGCAGCACCACAGTCGAGTTCGGCAGCGTGACCTGGGCGACCGTGCCACCCTCGACGTTGCGGCGCAACTCGACCCGGATCCCGTGGCGGGAGGCGAGCCGGCTGACCACGGCCAGACCCATCAGCCGGAACGCGGCCACGTCGACGGTCGGCGGCGCGGCCAGCCGCCGGTTGAGCGAGTCGAGCTGGTCGTCGGTGAGACCGAGGCCCCGGTCCTCCACCTGGATCAGCACGTAGTCACGGATCCGCCGGCCGTCCGCCACCACCACCGTGTTCGGCGGCGAGAACCGGGTGGCGTTGTCGAGCAGCTCCGCGACCAGACGGACCACGTCGTTGACGGCTTGCGCGGCCACCGAGATGTCGATGTCCACGGTGCCGAACTCGATCCGGTTGTAGAGCTCCACCTCGGACTGGGCGGCGCGCAGCACGTCGACCAGGAGCGCGTCGTCGCGGCGCGGCACGGCCGAGTCGGCGCCGGCCAGGACCAGCAGGTTCTCGTCGTTGCGGCGCATCCGGGTGGCCAGGTGGTCCAGCTCGAAGAGCTGGGCGAGCCGCTTGGGGTCCTCCTCGCCGCGCTCGATCGCGTCCAGCTCGCCGATCATCCGGTCGACCAGGCTCTGCGAGCGGCGGGCCAGGTTGAGGAACATCGCCGAGACGCTGGTCCGCAACGCGGCCTGCTCGGCCGCCACCCGGACCGCCTCCCGGTGCACCACGTTGAAGGCCACCGCCACCTGGCCGACCTCGTCGCGGTTGGTCAGCTTGATCGGGTCCCGCACCTGCTGGACGATCTCGTCCACGCCACCGTCACCGATGGCGTTGACGTTCTGCAGCCGGCTCACCGCGTCCGGCAGGTCGTGGTTGGCCACGGAGAGCGCGCCCTCACGGAGCCGACGCAGCGAGTCGTTGAGCGAGCGGGCGAGCACCACGGCGAGCGTCACGGCGACGGCCAGCGTCAGCAGCACGAGCAGGCTCTCCACGAACGCCTGCCGGATCACGTCGGTGCGGACCGCGTCGGCGTCGGCGAGCAGCTCGTCGAGGAGCTGGATCTCCGCCCACCGCATCAGGTCGTCGACCGCGCCGATGGCGGCGGACGCCTCGTCGCGGGTGACCAGCGCGGGCTTGCCGATGGACCGGGACAGGTCGGCCGCGACCCGGTCGGCGAGCTGGACGGCGTCACCGGAGACGGTGCGGTCCACCAGGCTCCGCTGCTCCGGAGCGGCGGCCCGGGAGAACGAGAGCAGGGCCTCCTGCTGGCCGGTCAGCGTGGCCACGAACGAGGAGAACTGCTCCTCGTCGATCCGGTTGCCGACCGCGAGCGCGGTGAACACGACCGCCTGTTCCTCCGCCACCTCGGCCTTGGCGTGGGCGAACGCGGCCGCCGCGCGGCGGGCGTCGGCGAGGCTCTCCGCGCCGGGCTGCTGGGCCAGCGTGTCGCCGTACGCGACGAGGTCGTCGAGGACGATGCCGTAGCGCAGGCTCGCCTCGGCCACCGGCATCTGGAGGCGGTCGAGCACCTCCTGGCGGGTGCCGTTCAGCGTCTCCAGGTGGTCGTCGATCACCTTCAGCCGGTCCCGGACCGCGGCCGGCACGTCGCCGAGCGCGCCGCGCTCCTCCCGGTAGGCCGCGATGCGCTCGTCGGTGCGACGGACCCGCACGTTGTAGTCGTCCGGCTTCTGGTTCGTGTCGGCCAGGAAGGCGGCTGCCGCCATCCGTTCCTTGTGCAGGTCCTGGGTGAGCGCCGAGACGTCGACCGAGACCGCGGTCAGCGCCCGGACCTGATCCGCCTCGTACGCGCCCTGACCCACCGAAACAAGTCGGATAGTTGCCAGTGCGATGACAGCCGCCACCGGAACGACCAGGATGAGGGCGAGCTTGGAGCGGATCCGCGCGTCACGCAGCCGAGGTAGACGCCGCCGCCGATTCCGCTGTTCGGCGCTGGGGCTCCCGGGCAGGGTCGTAGGTCCGGTGCTCACGACATCGCCTCCGTCGTTTCTTCCACGCGTGACCCGCTGACCCGTGCCTGGTGCAGCGGCCAGCGCCACGCGCGGCACGGCCGAGATTTCATCAGACGAGATCCTTTTTGGGAAGCCGCGGTGAGGTAGGAAACGGTCGGTGTCGACTCAACCCGTGATCCGGTCACCTAATACCTTCTTTTCTCCAACCCCCTGAACAGGGGATGTCACTCCAGAGTGGCCAAGCGCATCTGCGCAGTAATAGTCAGTTAACGTTTCGTGTCCCCAGCATGTGGGATGACCGTCCCGAAACGGCATCCGGCATCCCCGCTTGACCGCAGGGCCCGGCATTGGCAAGGTTTTGCAAGCTTCGCGCACACCGTACGGCACCCCAATCCCGTTCCTCCACTGAGGACGGACAAGCGGCGGTGATCGGGCGCCGGCCCGCGCCGCACCCTGGAGGACTGAGTTGAGCCCCATCCGCTCCGCGAGCATCGCGGTGCTCGCATCGGCCGTGCTGGCCACCACGCTCACCGGCTGCGGGATCGGCGGGGAACCGCAGGACACCAGCCCCATCGTGATCGCCGCCGACCTCGAACTCTCCGGCGCTTCCGCGCCGATCGGCAAGGTGTACCAGCGGGCGCTGGAACTGAAGGTGGACCAGATGAACGCCTCCGGCGTGCTGAGCGGCCGGAAGATCGAACTGAGAGTCAAGGACAACCGCTCCGACGCGGCCGAATCCTTGCGGAACATCAATGATTTCAGCGCCGACGCACAGGTGAGCGCCGTCATCATGGGCGGCTGCAACGAATGCGCCGTCGGCGCGGCGCGCATGATCAGCGACAAGCGCATTCCGACCATCGCGCTCGCTTCCGCCGGCGCGGTCACCGAGCCGATCGACCAGCGCCGCTACGTCTTCAAGCTGGCCCCGAACGCGGTGGACAGCGCGGCAGCGCTCACCACCGAGCTGACCCGGCGCACCATCCGCAAGGTGGCGGTGCTGCACAGCGCAGACGGGTACGGCCAGGAAGGGCTCGCCGCGCTGCGCCGCGAGTTCGGCAAGACGTCGGTGAAGCTGGTCGCCGCCGAGGCGGTACGGACCACCGACACCGAGGTGAGCGCGCAGATCGACGACCTGGTCGACAAGAAGCCGCAGGCCCTGATCCTCTGGACGCCCCCGGAGCAGGCGACGCTGGCCGCCACCACCGCCCGGCAGCGCAACTACCGCGGGTCGCTCTTCTTCGACGCCTCGGCCGCGGGCGAGCTGTTCCTCGGCCCGTCGGCCCGCTCCACCGAGCTGGCCACGCTGATCTTCACCCAGACGATGGTGATCGACGACGTGATCGCCACCACCCCGGCCAAGGCCGCCCGGCGGCAGTGGTTCCAGGACTACACCGCCCGGTTCGGCGGCTACAACGGGTTCTCCTCGTTCGCCGCCGACGCGGTCCAGCTCATCGCGGACGCCGAGCAGCGCGCCGGCGGCGAGCGGGGGAAGGTGGACCGGGACGCGCTGCGCGACGTGCTGGAGACCTCGCAGCTCGACGGCCTGTCCGGCCCGATCCGGATGACGCCGGACAACCACTCCGGGTTGATGCCGCAGGCGCTGACGACGCTGGTGGCGCGTGGGGGTCGGTGGCGGCTCGCCGGCTAGGGGGTCACCGTGGGTGTGGGCCCCGGCACAACCGGCTCCGGGCGGTCAGGCTTGATCCCTGCGCCGGTTGCGCCGGGGCCCACACCTGTCGTGGTCGGCCGCCGCCGACCGTGGGTTGAGCTTGCGTGTCCCCCGTCGACGTGACGTTCTCGGTCGATGGTCAGCGGGCGGAGGTGGTGGCGCGCACCCACGGGAGGGCGAACCGCTCGATCGCGCTCAGGGCCGCGTAGAGCACGATGCTCATCAGCGCCACCAGCATGATGGCCGCCCACGCGGTCGCCGTGTCGCCCACGCCGTTGTACTGGAGGATCTGGTAGCCGAGGCCGGGACGGTCCGAGTAGAACTCCCCGATCACGGCGCCGATCGCGGCCAGCGGCATGGCCACCTTGAGGCCGACGAAGATCTGCGGCAGCGCGGCCGGCAGGCGCACCTTGCGGAACGACTGCCACCAGGAGGCGTTCAGCGACCGGCCCAGCTCCGCCAGGTCGGCCGGGGTGGTGGTCAACCCGGTGGCGGTGGAGAGCACGATCGGGAAGAAGCAGAGCAGGAACACCATGGTCAGGATGGGCTTCTGACCGAAGCCCACGGCCACCACGAGCAGCGGGCCGAAGGCGATCTTCGGGACCGCGTTCACCGCCACCAGCAGCGGCGCGAACATCCGCTCCACCCGGCGGGACGCGGCCAGCGCCATCCCGATCAGCACGCCGACGACCGACGACAGCAGGAAGCCCGAGAGCGTCATCCAGGTGGTGATCCCCAGGGCGGGCAGCAGCACGTCGGTGGTGGCGGCGAGCGAACGGGCCACCGCCTGCGGCGGCGGCAGCGCGACCGGGTGCACCAGGTGCAGCACGGACGTGACCAGCCACCAGGCGGCCACCGCGATGACCAGCCCGAGCACCGGCAGGCCGACCGCCGCCGGGGGTACGCCCCGACCGCGCCGGGCGCGCGCCGGCCCCGCCGGCGCTCCCGGCCGGGCCTCGGTCAACTGCGTCAACGTGTCCTCCTTGTCCGGCCGGTCGGCACGACCGGCACGCGAAGGGGGTGCGCCCACCGGGTGTCCCGGCGGGTCGCACCCCCGTTGGTCCGAGCGACCGGTCAGGCCTTCGGCGCGAGGTCGAAGTTGATGATCTGGTCGGGGGTGAGGTTCTGCTTCAGCGCGCCCGCGCCCTGGAGCAGCGCGATGCTCTTGGCCACCCGGCCGCTGTCCAGCGTGCCGATCGCGGTGCCGGAGTTGCTCGACCGGACGTACGCGGCCATCAGCCGAAGCTCGGCGGCGGACGCGGCCGGGACGGCGGCCGGCACGTTCTTCTTCAGGATCTCGCCCGCCTCGTCCGGGTGCTCCAGCGAGTACTCCAGGCCCTTGAGCAGCGCGGCGGTGAACTTCTTCACCATCTCCGGCTTCTCCTTGGCGATCTTGGTCGAGGTGATCAGCGCGTTGCCGTAGAGGTCCTGCATCACGTTGCTGTACGGCAGCACGACCGGCTTCTTCTTGGTCACCACCTCGACGGTGGGCTGGCCGACGACGAACTGGCCGATGCCGTCCACCGAGCCGGAGCCGAGCATGCCGATCAGGCCCTGCGCCTCACCGTTGACCCAGGTCACCTTGCTGTTGTCGATGCCGGCCAGCCGCGCGTACGTGGGGAAGAGGTTGCGCACGACGGAGGTCGGGGTGTCGGCGAGCTTCTTGCCCTCCAGGTCCTTCGGCGTGGCGATGTTCTTGCCCTCGACCGTGACGATGGCGGCCATGGTGCGCTGCTGGATCGCGGCCACCGCCACGAAGTCCTTCGCCTGGCCGTTGCCGAGCTGGAGGATGCCACCGGTCAGGTCGATCGGGCCGAAGTCGGCCTGACCGCCGGTGATGGTCTGGATGACCGAGCCGGTGCCCTGGCCCGGCTTGATGTCGACGTCGAAGCCGGCCTCCTTGAAGAAGCCCTTGTCCTTCGCCACCCAGGCGTAGGAGTCACGGCCGAAGTTGCCGAACGAGGTGAGGTAGGTCACCTTTTCCAGCGCCCCGCCGGTACCACCGCTGCTCTCGGACTTGTCCGAGTCGCTGCTGCAGCCGCCGACGAGGGCGAGGGCGGTCGCCAGCGCCGCCGCGGCGACTGTGCGGGTCAACCTTCTCATCAGTGCACCATGTCCTTTCCGACCTGGGCATCTTCGCCGGTCGGGTCGTGGGTCCGACGGGGTCGGCAGGGGGGATGGGCCGACTGGACCGTCGCGAGGGGACTCTTCGCGCGCAACAGCGTACGAGAAGCCAGATGACGCGCAGCAACCGTCCGGGTTGCGGAACGGAAACGAACGTGCATAAGGGGGGTGAGCTGACGTCCACCCCCGACAGAACGATCGGACGAGCCCCGCTACGCTAGCCCGATTCGCATTCGGACGACGTGGGAAGGGAGCCGGCAGATGATCCGACTGTCCGGGGTGTCCCGCACCTTCGACGGCCGCTCAGGGCGGGTGGAGGCGCTGCGCGGCATCGACCTCGACGTCGCCGAGGGTGAGTTCGTCGCCGTCCTCGGCCGGTCCGGCTGCGGAAAGTCCACTCTGCTGCGAATGATCGCCGGCCTGCTGCCGGCCACCGCCGGAGAGATCACCGTCGCCGGCACGCCGATCACGAAGCCGCGCCAGGACGTCGCCATGCTGTTCCAACGGCCGGCGCTGCTGCCCTGGCGCACGGTGCTCGACAACGTGCTGCTGCCGGTGGAGATCTTCGGCTGGAGCCGGGCGAAGCACCGCGACCGGGCCCGGGCGCTGCTGGAGATGGCCGGGCTGGGCGGCTTCGAGAAGCGCCTCCCGCACGAGCTGTCCGGCGGCATGCAGCAGCGGGTCTCACTCTGCCGGTCGCTGATCGGCTCACCCCGCGTGATGCTGATGGACGAGCCGTTCTCCGCGCTCGACGCGCTCACCCGGGAGGAACTCTCCGGCGAGCTGCAACGGGTCCACATGGACACGAAGGCGACGATCGTCTTCGTCACCCACTCGATCGACGAGGCGGTGCTGCTGGCCGACCGCGTGGTCGTGCTCAGCCCGCGTCCCGGCCGGATCCGCGAGGTGGTCGAGGTGGCCGTGCCCCGGCCCCGCACCCTGGGCCGGCACGCGCACCTGGCCGACGTCGCCCGGATCAGCGCCGAGCTGCACGAACTGCTGATGGAACGGGACGCAGCCGGCGTACCCACGCCGGCCGGTCCGGTGGGACCGCCGGCCACGCCGGTCGAGACGCCGCCGCGGGCCGCGGCGGCGGGAGGACGGTGAGCATGCGGGTCACGGTCTTCACCGAACCCCACCGCGGCGCGGACTACGACGACCAGCTCCGGTTCGCCCGGCTGGTCGAGGAGACCGGCTTCGAGGGCTTCTTCCGGGCCGACCACTACCGGTCGATGGGGAACGAGCCGGCGCCGCCCGGCCCCACCGACGCCTGGCTGACGCTCGCCGCGCTGGCCCGGGAGACGTCCCGGATCCGGCTCGGCACGCTCGTCACCTCCGCCACCTTCCGGCTCCCCGGGCCGCTGGCCGTGATGGTCGCCCAGGTCGACCGGATGAGCGGCGGCCGGGTCGAGCTGGGCATCGGCGCCGGCTGGTACGAGCGCGAACACACCGCGTACGGCATTCCGTTTCCGCCGGTCAACGAGCGGTTCGATCGGCTGGCCGAGCAGTTGGAGATCGTCACCGGGCTGTGGCGCACCCCGTCCGACGAGACGTACAGCTTCACCGGCGAGCACTACCGGCTGGTCGACGCGCCCGCGCTGCCCAAGCCGGTGCAGCAGCCCGGCCCACCGGTGATCGTCGGCGGCAAGGGCCCCAAGCGCACTCCCGAGCTGGCCGCCCGCTACGCCGACGAGTTCAACATGCCGTTCAAGAACGTCGCCGAGACGGCCGCCGCCTACGAGCGGGTCCGGGAGGCGTGCGACCACACCGGGCGCGACGCGTCCGGGCGTGCGCCGCTGACGCTCTCCGCCGGGATCGTGGTGGCGATCGGGCGCACCGACGCCGAGGCGCGGCGGCGGGCCGCGCCACTGCACGTCGCCAGCGCGCTCCCGCCGGAGGACCCGGTGGTCGGCTCCCCCGCCCAGCTCGTCGACCGGCTCGGCGAGTTCGCCGCGGTCGGGACCACCCGGGTGCACCTGCGGCTGATCGACTTCGACGACCTCGACCACGTGGAGCTGATCGCCGCCGAGGTGCTCCCCCAACTGGACGGAGCCCGATGACCCACGCGCACGCCGACCTCGAACTCGGCCCGGTGGGCCAGGAGATCGTCTACGAGAACGACCGGGTCCGGGTCTGGCACATCCGGCTGGAGCCGGGCGAGCGCCAGCCGCTGCACCGCCACGACCACCCGTATCTGGTGGTGGCGGTCGAGGGCGCGAAGAACGTGGTGCAGACGATCGACGGCACCACGATCGACGCCGACGAGCCCACCGGCGGGGTGGTCTACCGCGACCCCGGGGCGGTGCACATGCTGACCAATGTCGGCGACACCACCTACCTCGCCCGGCTGGTCGAGCTGAAGTAGCCACGCCGGCGGCGGTTCGCCGCGCCGCGCGGTGGCAAGGTGGCGAACCACCCCACCGGGCCGTAACGTGCCCGACATGGCCTTTCGGACGTGGGGCAGGCTGCTGCTCACGGCGCTCGGGGTGAGTGTGCTGGCCGCTGCCGGCCAGCTCGGTGTCGCGTACGGTTTCGGCGTCGTCCGCCTCGACGGCGCGTTCGTCGACGTCTCGGTCAACCGCTGGCCCGCCCAGCTCGTCTGGGTCGCCTGGTTCGCCGCCGTCGCCACCGTCGCCGGGGCCGTCCTCACCGAGCGCCTCGCCCGCCGCGACGACCTCCCCGGTGGCACCACCGAGCTGCTCTCGATCGCCGGGGTCAGCGCGCTCGGCGCGATCGTGGTCGCCCCGCTCTGCATGCAACCGGCCCGCGCCGCCGAGCTGGGCGGCTCCGTCGACCCGGTCTGGGCGGCCGGCATCTGCGCCGTCCTTGGTGCGGTGGTGGGCGCCGGCGCGGCGATCGCCGTGCTGCTCAAGCCGCCGTTCGGCTGGGGCGTCGCGATCACCACCGGAATCGTCTGGCTGCTGGCCCTGCTCTCCGTCGCCCCCACGATCGTCGCCAACCGGCCGCTGGCCACCGTACGCCTCGGGGTGCTCGAACCGTCCTGGCTGGGCGCCCCGGCGGCGCAACGCCTGGCCATGCTGCTGCTGCCCACGCTGGCCCTGCTCGCGGGCGGCGCGATCGGTGTGCTGGCCCGCCGGGCCGGGCATCCGCCACTGGTCGGCGGCGCGGCCGGCGCGGCCGGGCCGGTGCTGGTGGCGTTCGCGTACCTGACCGCCGGTCCCGGCACGGCGGCCGACCGTTACCAGCTCGCGCCCTACTACGGCGCGCTGATCGCGGTCGCGGCCGGGGCGCTCGGCGCGACCGCCACCTCGGTGCTGCCCCGGCCGGGCAATTCCGACGCCGTCCACCCGACCGACATCCTCGCGCCGCTGCCGGCCAGCGCGCCCGTTCCGACCACGCCGGCCGTCGCCGCACCGGTGCCGGCCACGGCTGGCGCGCCGGCTCCCGCGCACTGGGACTGGCCGGAGGCCGGCGGGTCCGTCACGCCGCCGTCATCGACGCCCCGACACGCCGGTCCGGCGTCGTCCGACGACGAGCGACCGGCCCGGTCGCTCACGCCGGCCGGCGCCCGGCACGACGAGGATCCGGCCCGCACGTCCCCGATGCCCGGCCTGCTGCCGCCGGGCCGGCGCACCTCGGCCATCGACGTCCTCGCTGCCGGCCGCCCCGAGCCGCAGCCGTCGACCGGGCCGCTTCCGGCCGGCTCCGACACGCCCGGAATGGGCACCACCGGACCGGGCACCGAAGGGACCGGGGCCGACGAGCTGCGCACCGACGCGCGGGGGGCCGACGAGCCGGGGGCCGACGGGCGGGGGACCATCCGGCCGGTTTCCGCACCGGAGGCGACCGGCACCGACCGGACGGCCGGCACGCCGTCCGTCGCGGTCACGCCGACGACCACCGTCCCGGCACGCACGACGGCCACGATCCCGACCACCGGTGAGCCCACCGCGTCGGCGAGGCAGAAGTCCGACGGCACCACGGCGGAGAAGTCCGACGGCACCGCGGCGGAGAAGTCCGACGGCACGGCGGGGCAGACGGCCGACGTCACGGCGGGACGGGCGGAGGCCGTGCCGCGCGCCACCCGGGCCCGCCGGAGCCGCGCCACCACCCGGCCCACACCGCTCGCGGACGATGCGGCAGGCGACCCGGCCGATGCCCCCCGGACCGGGCGCTCGGGCCGCACCCGACCGACGCGTCCCACCGGTGAGGAAGCCGGCCCGTCCCCAGCCACACCGTCCCCAGCCACGCCGTCCCCAGCCACACCGGTCACGGCGGTCGGTGCCACCGACGC
The DNA here is from genome assembly GCF_003027925.1 of Micromonospora sp. RP3T. Lineage (GTDB taxonomy): Bacteria > Actinomycetota > Actinomycetes > Mycobacteriales > Micromonosporaceae > Micromonospora. The sequence goes on along the minus strand of NZ_PYPS01000016.1, from coordinate 103,231 downwards.
CGTCGACACCGCCGGCCCGCTCCGGGCCGCCGGCACGGTGGGAGCCACCCGACCCGCCAGGGCTGCCGATGCGATCGGAGCCGCCGACGGCGCCGGAGCTGCCGACGCGGCCACCACGGCAGCCGGGCCGGTCCCGGACGGCACCGACGCGCGTGGCGCCGACATGCCGGGCGGAACGCGAACCGGGGAGCCGACGGCCCCGCCGCAACCGACCCGGCGGCCACGCAGCTTCTTCTTCGACCCCGAGCCGGCCGAGCGACCCGTGACCACGTCACCCCGGCCACGGTTCCCGATCTTCGAGGACACCACCGAACGAGCAGGGGACGTGCGCCCCGCCTGGCCGATCACCCCGTCGGCCGGCCGGCCGGCCCGTTCGGCCGCCGCCACCACGCCGGCCACCGGCCGGGACGGTGACGACGCGACCAACCGGGCCGAAGCGGCGTCCCGTCCCCACCATCAGGGCCTGCCGGAGCCGGGCCGGAGCACCGGGTGGGACGCGCTCGCCACCAACGCCCGCCCGGCCGGCCGGACCGCTGCCGAGGAGTCCGCGCCGGCGCGGACCGACGACGCGAGGACCGGCACGACCGTGCCGGAGCAGCCCACCGGCTCGGGCTCGGGCCCCGGCTCCGGCTCCGGCTCCGGCTCGAACTCGGGCTCCGGCTCCGGCTCGGACTCGGGCTCCGGCTCGGGCTCCGGGAACGTCGACCGGGAGGCGTCCCGGGCACGGCACGCCGGGGCGGACGACGCCGAGGCGGCCGGCGGGAAGTCGAAGACCCGGCGCGGACTGTTCCGGCGCAACCGGGACAAGGGCGGCCCGGAGCCGGCCGACGAGACCGCCGAGCCGGGCGCCACGACCGACGACGAGTACGTCGACTGGGTCGCCGGACTCGCCTCGGACGACAACGCCGACGACGCCCGCTCCCTGCGTACCGGCCGGCACCACCGCGACTGAGCCGACCCGGGGCCGGGCCGAGCCCGGCCCCGGTCACGCTCAGGCCAGCGGCAGGTAGACCTGCGAGCCGGCGGCGACGAACTCCTCGGACTTGCCGCGCATACCCCGCGCCGCATAGTCCTTCAGCTCCTGGGTGATCTTCATGGAGCAGAACTTCGGTCCGCACATCGAGCAGAAGTGCGCGGTCTTGGCCGGCTCGGCCGGCAGCGTCGCGTCGTGGTACGCCCGGGCCGTCTCCGGGTCGAGCGCCAGGTTGAACTGGTCCTCCCAGCGGAACTCGAACCGCGCCTTGGAGAGCGCGTCGTCCCACGCCTGCGCACCGGCGTGCCCCTTGGCCAGGTCGGCCGCGTGCGCCGCGATCTTGTACGCGATCACGCCGGCCTTCACGTCGTCCCGGTCCGGCAGCCCGAGGTGCTCCTTCGGCGTCACGTAGCAGAGCATCGCGGTGCCGAACATGCCGATCATGGCAGCGCCGATCGCGGACGTGATGTGGTCGTACGCGGGCGCGATGTCGGTGGTCAGCGGGCCCAGCGTGTAGAACGGCGCCTCGTGGCACCACTCCTGCTGGAGGTCCACATTCTCCTTGATCTTGTGCATCGGCACGTGCCCCGGGCCCTCGATCATCACCTGGACGTCGTGCTCCCAGGCCACCGTGGTCAGCTCGCCGAGCGTACGCAGCTCGGCGAACTGCGCCTCGTCGTTGGCGTCCGCGATGGACCCGGGGCGCAGCCCGTCACCGAGCGAGAACGTCACGTCGTACTTCGCCAGCAGCGCGCACAGCTCCGGGAAGTTCGTGTAGAGGAAGTTCTCCTCGTGGTGCGCCAGGCACCAGGCCGCCATGATCGAACCGCCCCGGGAGACGATGCCGGTGACCCGGTCCACGGCCAGCGGCACGTACGGCAGCAGCACGCCGGCGTGCACGGTCATGTAGTCGACGCCCTGCTCGGCCTGCTCGATCACGGTCTCCCGGAACACCTCCCAGCTCAGCTTCACCGGGTCCCCGCCGACCTTCTCCAGCGCCTGGTAGATCGGCACGGTGCCGATCGGCACCGGCGCGTTGCGCACGATCGCCTCGCGGGTCTGGTGGATCCGCTTGCCGGTGGAGAGGTCCATCACGGTGTCCGCGCCCCACCGGGTGGCCCAGGTGAGCTTCTCCACCTCCTCGGCCACCGACGAAGTGACCGCCGAGGTGCCGATGTTGGCGTTCACCTTCACCAGGAACGCCTTGCCGATGATCGCCGGCTCGCACTCCGGGTGGTTGACGTTGAGCGGCAGCACGGCCCGCCCGGCGGCGATCTCGTCCCGGACGAACTCCGGCGTGACGCCCTCCCGGATCGCCACGAACTCCATCTCCGGCGTAACGGTCCCGGCCCGGGCGTACGCGAGCTGGGTCGGCCGGGCTCCGGCCAGCGGGCTGCCCGCGCCCCGCACCGGCGCGACGTCGCCCCGCTCGGCGATCCACGGCCCGCGCAGCGCGGGCAGCCCCACCTCCGGGTCCGATCCCGGGCCCGAGGTGTCGTAGAGCCGCACCGGCGGGTTGTCCCCGGCCAGCGTCACCTCCGCGAACGGCACCCGGATGTCCGGCCGCGACCCTTCCACGTACACCTTGCGACGTGCCTGCATGACAGCCTCCCTGTCGCTCAAGCGGACCAGCCGAAGTGGTCCAGCGGGCCGCGTCCCGCGCCCAGCTCCCAGCCCCGCGCGCCGGTCAGCGCGCGGGTCACGTACTCCTTGGCGGCGGCCACCGCGACCGGCACCGCGTCGCCGGCCGCCAGCCGGACCGCGACGGCGGCGGCGAACGAACAGCCGGTGCCGTGGTTGTGCCGGGTGTCCACCCGGGGCGCGCGCAGCAGCCGCGTGGTGCCGCCGCCGGCCAGCACGTCCACCGACTCGCCGGCCGCGTCGATGTCGCCGCCGGTCACCACCACGAACGTCGGCCCGCGCGCGGCCAGCGCCTCGGCGGCGGCGACCATCTCCTCGACCGTGCCGACCGGGCGTCCGGTGAGGGCGGCGGCCTCCGCGCAGTTCGGCGTCGTCACTTCGGCGTACGGCAGCAGCCGCTCGACCGCCTCCGTCACGCCGAGCCGGTGCCCGCTGGTGGCGACCAGCACCGGGTCGACGACGAGCCGGGGCAGTCGCCCGTCCCGGGCCGCCCCGGCGACCGCCTCGGCGACCGCCGGCGTGCCGAGCATGCCGGTCTTCACGGCCCGGACGTCGAAGTCGCGGAGCACGCTGTCGAGCTGGTCGCGGACGGTCTGCGGGGGCAGCGGCAGGACGGCGTCCACGCCGCGCGTGTTCTGCGCGGTGACGGCCGTGAGCACGCTCGTCCCGTACGCGCCGAGCGCGGCGAACGTCTTCAGGTCCGCCTGGATGCCGGCGCCGCCGCCGGAGTCGGAGCCGGCGATGGTGAGTACTACCTGCGGCGTCACTGTGTTTCCTTATGGTTCGCGGTGGGGGGCTGCGGCCGACCGTGCCCACTCCGGGCGGTCAGGCTTGATCCCTGCGTGGGCACGGTCGGCCGCAGCCCTCTCGGGTGGATCTCCGCCGTCGGGTGGGGGGCGCGCGGCACCGGGGTGGCCGCCTCCTCGAAGGCGCTGCCCAGCGTGGCGGCGGTCGCCGCCGGGTCGGGTGCCCGCATGAGCGCGCCGAGCACGGCGACGCCGGCCGCGCCCGCGTCGGCGCACGCCCGCACCTGGTCCGGGGTCTCGATGCCGCCGAGTGCGAGCACCGGCACCGGGCTTGCGGTCACTAGTCGGCTGAGTTCGGCCGGCCCCAGGGGTGGGCCGTAGCCGGGTTTGGTGCGGGTGGGGAGGACCGGGGACAGCGTGGCGTAGTCCTCGGTGGTCAGTCGCGCCAGTTCGGCGGCGTCGTGGCAGGAGCGGCCGACCAGCCCGAGGCGCGGCGGCGGGTACGGGCCGGCGGCCGGCAGGTGCACGGCGTCGCCGTCGAGCGGGTCCGGTCCGGCCACGATCAGCGTGCCGCCGACGTCGGCCAGGACCGCGCGCAGCGCGACGGCGAACGCCAGTCGCTCGGCGCGCGGCAGGTCCTTCTCCCGCAGCACCACCCACCGCACTCCCCCACCGACGGCCGCCGCCACCACCTCGACGAGCGCCCCCCGCGCGACCCGCCGATCGGTCAGCAGCACCACGCCTCCCGGACCGCGGCTGATCTTGGTACTGATCCGCCCCCGGAAGGGCGCGCGCGTACCAGGATCGCCGGCAGCGGGACCGGGGGTCACAGGTCGGGCCGGCCGTCGTCGGGGGTGGACGGGAGCGCGTGGGAGCGGCGTGGGATGCGGCCGGCGCCGTACGCGAGGCGGCCGGCCTCGACCGCGTGGCGCATGGCGGTGGCCATCGCCACCGGGTCGGCGGCGCGGGTGACGGCGCTGGCCAGCAGCACCCCGTCGCAGCCCAGCTCCATGGCGAGCGCGGCGTCGGAGGCGGTGCCGATACCGGCGTCGAGGATCACCGGCACGTCGACGGCCTGCCGGATCAGCCGGATGTGATGCGGGTTGCCGATGCCCAGACCGGAGCCGATCGGCGACCCGGCCGGCATCACCGCGGCGCAGCCGACGTCGGCCAGCCGCCGGGCCAGCACCGGATCGTCCGAGGTGTACGGCAGCACGGTGAACCCGTCGGCGACCAGCTCCTCGGCGGCGCGCAGCAGCTCCACCCCGTCGGGCAGCAGCGTGCGCTCGTCGCCGATCACCTCCAGTTTCACCCAGTCGGTGTCGAACGCCTCCCGGGCCAGGTGCGCCGTCTTCACCGCCTCCACCGCGGTCCGGCAGCCGGCCGTGTTCGGCAGCAGCCGTAGCCCGCACCGCTCCACCAGGTCGAGCAGCCCGCCCGCGCCACCCGGCGTGGTGTCGACCCGGCGCAGCGCCAGCGTCACCACCTCCGTGCCGGACGCCCGGACCGCCGCCTCCAGCACGTCCAGGCTGGCCGCGCCGCCGGTGCCGAGCACCAGCCGGGAGCCGACCGGCACACCGCCGATCTCCAGGGACATCCCGGTCACCCGCCCTGCGCGGCGCTGAGCACCTCGACGCGGTCGCCGTCGCGCAGCACGCTCGCCGGCCAACCGCCGCGCGGCACCACCTCGCCGTTGACCGCGACCGCGAGGCCGCGCTGCTGACCGGTGACCGCGCGGACCACCTCGGCGAGCGAGACGCCGTCGGGCAGCGTCCGCCCGGTGCCGTTGACGATCAGTTCCACAGGCGCTCCTTCGAAAACCGTGCCGCGCTGAAGGGGGCGAGCGCCGGATCCGGCTCGCCGTTGACGATCAGTTCGGTGACCAGGTCGGCGGTGACCGGGGTGAGCACGATGCCGTGCCGGTGGTGCCCGGTGGCGGCGAGCACGCCGGGCCGGCCGGGCAGCGCCCCGATCACCGGCGCGTTGTCCGGCGTGCCCGGACGCCGCCCGGCGACGGCCTCCACCAGCGCGTACTCGGTCAGCTCGGGGACCAGCTCGGCGGCGGCGCGGAGCAGCCGCAGCACACCGCCGGCGGTCACCTCGACGTCCGCGCGTTCCTCCACGGTGGCGCCGACCACCACCTCACCGCCGGCCCGGGGCACCAGGTAGACCGGCTCGCCGTCGGCGTACCCCCGGATCACGTGCCGGAAGCCCGGCGGACCGCCGGCGGGCGCGCGGAGCCGCAGCACCTGGCCCTTCACCGGCCGGACCGGCAGCCCGGTCAGCGCCGCCGCGCCGCAGCCGGCCGCGACCACGATGACCCGCGCGTCCACCTCGGACAGCGCGCCGACCCGCGTCGGCCGGAACGTCACGCCGGCCCGCTCCGCCGCGACCCGCAGCGCGGCGACCAGGCGGCGCGGGTCGACCTGGTGGTCGCCGGGCGCGACCGCGCCGCCGCGTACCCGGGTGGCCAGCGCCGGCTCGCGGTCACGCAGCGCCGACGGGCGCAGCGGCGTGATCGGCAATCCCAACCCCTGCTGGTACGACCACAGCCGCTCCGCCTCGGCCAGGTCGTCGGCGGTGAGCCCGACCACCAACGTGCCCTCGGTGCGGTGGCCCAGGTCGACGCCGCTCGCCTCGGCCAGCTCGGCGGCGAACGCCGGCCACCGGCCCGCGGACTCGACGAGCAGCCCGGTCAGCTCCCGCTCGCCGAAGTACGCCTCGGCGACCGGGGCGAGCATGCCGGCGGCCACCCGCGACGCGCCCGACCCGGGCCGGTCGTCGTACACGCTCACCCGCAGCCCGCGCTGCGCGCACCGCCACGCGATCGCGAGCCCCACCGGCCCCGCCCCCACCACCCCCACCTCGGAAAGGAGGGGCCCCCTGTTAACGCTTCCGGTAGAGGAGGGGCCCCCGCTTAACACGTCAGCGCACCGAGCAGCTCGGCGGTGGCGTGCGCGGGGTCGGCCGCCTCGGACAGCGCGCCGACCACCGCCACCCCGTACGCCCCGGCCGCCCGCAGCGCCGGCACCGCCGTGGCGGTCACCCCACCGATGGCGATCACCGGCACGGTCACCGCGTCGGTGACCGCGCGTACCCCGGCCGGGCCGATCGGCGCGGGCAGCCCCGGCTTGGTGGTGGTGGCGTGGCAGGGGCCCACGCCCAGGTAGCTCGCTCCGGCGGCGACCGCGGCCCGGGCGGCGCCCGGCTCCCGGACGGTCGCGCCGAGCAGCGCGTCGACGCCGAGCACCCGGCGGGCGGCGGCCACCGGCAGGTCGTCCGCCCCGACGTGGCCACCGGCCGCGCCCACCGCGAGCGCCACGTGCAACCGGTCGTTGACCAGGCAGCACGTGCCGTACGGCCGGCACGCCTCGACCACCCGGCGGGCCAGCTCGTACGCCTCCCGGTCGGTGGCGTCGTCCGTCACGCGGACCTGCACGACGAGTTCGGCGCGGCCCACCGGCAGGGCGGCACGCAGCACGCCGAGCGGATCCCGCCCCGGTCGGGTGTCGGTGATGAGATGCAGTCGTCCCAGGGACGGCACGGCAACGCTCCTCCCTGCGCCGGCATTACCCGGATCAGGTTCGACGGTCGGGGGCTGTCAGCCCCCCTCTCAGCCCGGTCCACACCGGGCTCCCGTGGGTCACTTGCGGCCTACCGTACGACGCCTCCCCGCCGTACGGAAGACCGGGTGAGTTTTTTCCCAGGACCGTACCGCCCGGCGGACCGGGACGGCGGGTGACCGTCGAGCGTTCCACCCACCGAGTTGCCCGCCCAACCGGCGGGCGGGACGTCAGAGCAGGGCGTCGAGGGCGTCCAGGTCCTCGTCGGTGGGCTGCCAGGTGCCCGCGTCGGCGTTGGCGCGTACCTGGTCCGGGGTGGTCGCGCCGGCGATCACCGAGGTCACCGCCGGCCGGGCGGCCAGCCCGCCGATGGCCACCTGGAGCATGGTGATCCCACGCTCGGCGGCGTACGCCTCGATGGCCTCGATGGTGTCCCAGCGCGCCGCCGCCAGCCGCTCGGCGTACCGGCCGCCGCCGGCCAGCCGGCTGCCCGTCGGGGGTGCCTCGCCCCGCTTGTACTTGCCGGTGAGCAGCCCGTTGGCCAGCGGGAAGAACGGCAGCATGCCGAGGCCGAACCGCTCGCAGGCCGGGATGACCTCGTCCTCCACCCCCCGCTCCAGCAGCGAGTAGTGGTTCTGCGCGGAGATGAACCGGGTGCGTCCCTGCGACGACGCGGTCCAGTCGGCGTCGGCGATCTGCCAGCCGGCGAAGTTGGAGTTGCCGAGGTAACGCACCTTGCCGGCGGTCACCAGGTCGTCCAGCGCGGCGAGCGTCTCGTCGATCGGCGTGCCCGGGTCCGGCTCGTGCATCTGGTAGAGGTCGATGTGGTCGGTGCCGAGCCGGCGCAGCGACGCCTCGACCGCGCGGGCGACGTAGCGCCGGGCGCCCCGGGCGCCGTGATCCGGCCCGTTCGCGCCGTGCATGTCCATGCCGAACTTGGTGGCGACCACCACGTCGTCGCGGCGCCCCTTGAGCGCCTGACCGAGCAGCTCCTCGGAGCCGCCCTGCGGTTCGCCGTAGATGTCGGCGGTGTCGAAGAAGTTGATCCCGGCGTCGAGCGCGGCGTCGACCACCGCCCGGGTGCCGTCGCTGTCGAGTTTGCGGCCGAAGTTGTTGCAGCCGATGCCGACCACGGACACCACGAGCCCGGAGTCGCCCAGCCGACGGTAGGTCATCTCACTCACGAGTCCACCCTATGCCCGCCGCCGCCCGCGCACCGGGACGAGCCCGGCCGGCCGCCACCGGACCGGACCCGCCGGCCGGGCGTCTCAGCCCAGCGTGTCGGCGGCGAGCGCCCGGGCGGCACCGACAGTCGCCGCCAGCTCGGCGGGGGTCCGCCCCAGCGCGCCGAGCAGCGCCTGCGCCCGGGCGGTGAAGTCCGGTGGCGCGCCCGGCAGCCGCCCGGCCGAGGCGAGCATGCCCTTCTCGTTGACCAGCCATCGCCCGGCCCGGCCGTGCAGCGCCTGCGCCAGCACGCCGACCACCCGGAACAGGCACCCGGCCACGTACCCGCCGTCGCCACCGGCCGCGCCCTTGGCCGCGCCGTCGAGCAGCAGGCCGGTCTCCCAGCCGCCGGCCACGAGTGCCGCGCCGAGCGCGGGCGGGTAGTGGACGGTCTCGGCCCGCAGCGCGGCCAGCTCGCCGGTCGGGTCGCCCAGCACCCGACCCAGCGCCACCTCCCCGGCGTACGCGTGGGAGTAGAACCCGAGCGGGTGCCCGGCCTGCACCTCGACCGTGTAGCGGCCGGCGCGGCAGTCCGTCCAGACCCGGTGCACCCGGTCCAGGTCCCGGTAGATCCAGTCCACCGCCACCCCGCCGACGCGCAGCCAACCACCGCCGTCGACCCAGGGTCCCCAGCCGCCGGGCGTGGTGAGGTCCACCGGGCTGTCGGCGACCGAGTCGGCGACCGCGCGCAGCCCGGCCACGTCCGGCGTACCCCGGTAGTAGAGGCCGACGTCCCAGTCGGAGTCGGGCCGGTGTTCGCCGCGAGCCCGGCTGCCGCCGAGCGCCACCGCGACCACGCCGTCGACCGCGCAGAGCCGGCCGACCAGCTCCTGGTCGATCATCCGACGTCCCAGACCGGCTCCGGCGTCTCCACCACGTCCCCGTCGCCGCGGAACAGCACGAAGCGGTCGAAGGTGCGGGTGAACCACCTGTCGTGCGTCACCGCGACCACCGTGCCGTCGAACGCGGTCAGCCCGGCCTCCAGCGCCTCGGCGGAGGCCAGGTCGAGGTTGTCGGTCGGCTCGTCGAGCAGCAGCAGCGTGGCCCCGGACAGCTCCAGCAGCAGCACCAGGAAACGGGCCTGCTGGCCGCCGGAGAGCGTGCCGAAGCGCTGGTCGCCCTGGCCGGCCAGCTCGTAGCGGGACAGCGCCGCCATGGCCGCGTGCCGGTCCATGCCGGCCCGGTGCTCGTCGCCGCGCCACAGCACCTCGACAAGCGTCTTCGCCATCAGCTCCGGGCGGTCGTGGGTCTGCGAGAAGTGCCCCGGCCGGACCCGGGCGCCGAGCCGCACCACGCCGCCGTGCGCGACCGGCGCGAGCGCGGCGGCGCCGTCGACGGGCGTGTTGCCCGGCTCGGGGTCGGTGCCGCCACGCGCCAGCAGACGCAGGAAGTGCGACTTGCCGGTCCCGTTCGCGCCGAGCACCGCGACCCGGTCGCCGTACCAGAGTTCCAGGTCGAACGGGTAGGTCAGGCCGTCCAGCTCCAGCTGCTCGGCGATCACCGCGCGCTTGCCGGTCCGCCCGCCGGTCAGCCGCATCCGGATGTCCTGGTCCTTCGGGGGTACGGGCGGCGGCCCGGCCTCCTCGAACTTGCGCAGCCGGGTCTGCGCGGCCTGGTAGCGGGAGGCCAGCCCGTCGTTGTACGCGGCCTTCTGCTTGTACATCAGCATCAGTTCGCGCAGCTTCTGGTGTTCCTCGTCCCAGCGCCGGCGCAGCTCGTCGAGGCGGGCGTGCCGGGCCACCCGCGCGTCGTGCCAGCTCGCGAAGCCGCCCGGGTGCACCCAGGCGCTGCCGCCCTCCACTGCGACCACCCGGTCGGCGGTCTGCGCCAGCAGCTCCCGGTCGTGCGAGACGTAGAGCACCGACTTGGCGGACTCCCGCAGCCGCGCCTCCAGCCACCGTTTGCCGGGCACGTCGAGGAAGTTGTCCGGCTCGTCGAGCAGCAGCACCTCGTCCGGGCCGCGCAGCAGCAGCTCCAGCGCGAAGCGTTTCTGCTGGCCGCCGGAGAGCGTCCGGACCGGTCGGTCGCGGGCGGCGTCCCACGGCAGGTCCAGCACGATGGTGGTGACGGTGTCGAAGAGCACCTCGGCGTCGTACCCGCCGACTTCGCCCCAGGCGGCCAGCGCGTCGGCGTACGCGAGCTGGGCCTTGCCGGCGGCGGAGCTGAACTTGCCGCGGACCTCGGCCGTCCGCATGGCCGCCTCGGTCTCGACCAGCCGGCGCCCGGCGTCGCGCAGCGCGGGCGGCGCGAGTGACAGGGCCAGGTCGGCGAGCGTCGACTCGTCACCGATCATGCCGATGAACTGCCGCATCACGCCGAGCCCGCCGGCGCGGGCGATCGCGCCGGTGGGCACCGGCAGGTCGCCGGCGACCATCCGGAGCAGCGTCGTCTTGCCGGCGCCGTTGGGGCCGACGAGCGCCACCTTGGCGCCCTCACCGACCCGGAACGACACGTCGCGGAACAACTCCCGCCCGTCCGGGAGGATGTGCCCGACCCCTGCCACGTCCACGTATCCCACGCGGGCATCCTGCCCGAGCCGACGGCCCGGCCGACACCGGATTACCGGGTGACGCGGAGCACCCGGTAGCCCTTCTGGCTGGCGTGCCGCTGCACCTGCCACCCCTGCTCGACCAGCCAGCGGTGCAGCGAGTCGCCGCCGAGGTGCCGGGCCACGACCAGCCAGGCCACGCCGTCCGGGGTGAGCCGGGGCAGCCAGCGCAGCAGCAGGTCGTGCAGTTCGGCCTTGCCGATGTGGATCGGCGGGTTCGACCAGATCTGCGCGAACGTGACGTCCGCCGGCAGGTCGTCCGGGGCGACGGCGTGGACCCGGTCGGCCGCGTCGACGCGGGCGGCGTTGGCCGTGGTGAGCGCGCGGGCCCGTTCGTTGACGTCCACCGCCCAGACCGTGGCGGCCGGCGCGACCGTGGCGAGGACGCAGGTGATCGGGCCGAACCCGCAGCCGATGTCGAGCAGCGGGCCGGCGGCGTCGGCGGCCGGCAGGTCGGCCTTGCGCAGCAGCACGGCGGTGCCGGGGTCGAGCCGGTCGGCGGAGAAGACCCCGCCGGCCGAGGTGAGCGTGTAGTCGCGCCCGGCGACGGAGAACTCGACCTCGCGTGGGCGGGCCGGGGTCGTGGGCTCAGCGGTGAAGTAGTGGTCGCCGGTCACGCGGGCATTCTCGCACCGGCGGGTGGCGGGCCGGGCGACGGTACGGCGGGCAGGGAGCGACGCCACCCCGTCGGAATTTCCCGATATTCCCCCTGAAAGGGATAATCGGCCCTACTCTATCCCACATGGTGTACCGGTACGAGTCCGATGAGGACGCCTTCCTCGAATATCCGGAGCCCGGGCCGGCCCCGGTCGGGCCCGTGGTCGCGACGCCGCCACCGGCGGGCCCGTCGCCGTCCCGCTTCCCCACGCCGTCGCTGCCACCGGCCCGGGCCGCCCGCCCGGCCCTCGACGACGCCCGGGCACCCGCCCCCGCGCCACCCGCACCGCCCGCACCGGTGCCCACGCCGCCCCGGGAGCCCGCGCCGGTGCCCCAGCCCGCCCCGCCGGTGCCGCAGCCGGTGCCGGCCGCGACGGCACGCCCGACCGTGCCGATCCCGGCCAGCCCGACGTTCCGCACCGCGAGCCTGCCCGACCAGTCACGGAACCGGCGAGCCGGCCGCCGCGGCGGTGGCCGGTTCTGGCAGGCGCTGGTCGGCGGCGCCGCCGTGCTGCTCCTGCTCTCCCTCACCGGCCTGGCCGTCGCGGCGCTGCTCGACGAGCGGGCCGACACGCCGCCGACGAGCGAGCAGACCCCACCGCCGCAGGCGACCGAGTCGAGCGTGCCCGGCCGGTCCGACCTGGACTCCCGGGACACCGACCAGGCGACGCTCACCGCCAAGGAACTGTTCCCGGGCAAGCAACTCGTGGTCACCGACGGCAAGCCGGCGTACCGGGTGCTCAAGACGCAGGCCAGCACCGACTGCGCGGTATCGGCCACCGGCGAGATCGCCGACCTGCTGGTCCGGCTCGGGTGCAACCAGGTCGTCCGGGGCACGCTCCGCTCCCCCGACGGCGACCACCTGCTCACCGCCGGCCTGTTCAACCTGACCGACCTGGCCAGCGCCCAGCGGGTACGGGACCGGATCCGGCCGCTGCTGGACGACCGCCAGGGACGGCTCCGGGGCCTGCCGGCGGGTGAGGGCACCGAGGCGGTGGAGAAGGCCGCCGCCCGGGTCGGCTGGCAGGTACGCGGCCACTACCTGGCCTTCTGCCTGGTCACCCGCGCGGATGGGGAACGGATCCCGACCGACGACGCGGTCGCCCGCGAGATCATGTTCGACCTGATCGAGCTGCACCTGAACCGGAACGTGCTGGACCACCGGGCCGCCGGCGGCACCGCCGGCCAGCCCACCGACGGTCCGACCGAGGACAGCGCCGGCCAGCGCGGCACCGACGACTGAAGCGGCACTTCCCCGGCCCGCCATCCACTCGGGTGGCGGGCCGTTCGCCGTCTCCCGACCGGCCGGCACCGCCTCGGCGACCGGCGGGCTCAGCCCTCGGCGACCGGGACCCGCAGCCGGCGGGTCCGCTCGGCGCGGCGGGCGTACTCCGCCGGGTCGGCCGGGTAGCCGACCTCGACCAGCGCGAGGCCGTGCGCGGGCGCCACGGTGACCTCGCTGGACCGCTCCCGGCGGGTCAGCAGCCCGGCCGGCCACTCGACCGGCCGCCGGCCGTCACCGGCGACCAGCATGGCGCCGACCAGACTGCGCACCATGTTCTGGCAGAACGCGTCGGCCTGCACGGTGGCGACCAGGATCCCGTCCGGGTCGCGCCGCCAGTCCAGCCGGGTCACCTCGCGCAGCGTGGTGGCGTTCTCCTTGCGCCGGCAGTACGCGGCGAAGTCGTGCTCGCCCACCAGACCGGCCGCGGCCTCGTTCAACGCGGCCCGGTCCAGCGGCTTCGGCCAGGCCAGCGTGTCCCGCCGACGCAGCGGCTCGGCGCCCCACGGCGCGTCGGTGACCCGGTACTCGTAACGCCGGAAGGTGGCCGAGAACCGGGCGTCGAAGTCGGCCGGCACCTCGGTCATCGCGCGTACCCGGGCGTCCGGCGGGAGCAGCCGGGCCAGCCGGCGCAGCAGCCGCCCCTCGTGCGCCCGCCACACCTCGGTCGGCAGGTCCAGGTGGCAGACCTGCCCGGTGGCGTGCACCCCGGCGTCGGTCCGCCCGGCCACGGTGAGCCCGGTGACCGTGCCGGCGCCGAGCACCAGGTCCAGCGTCGCCATGAGCACGCCGGCGACCGTGCGCCGGGTGGGCTGGGGCGCCCACCCGGAGAAGTCGGTGCCGTCGTACGAGACGTCCAGCCGCAGCCGGGTCCGCTCGTCCACCTCGTACCTCCCGTTGACGGCGACGGGCCCGGCACCCCCGTGGGGATGCCGGGCCCGGTCGAGCCTGAACTCAGGCCTTGTCGTTCTCGGTGGCCTCGTCGCTGTCCTCGCGGGCGGCGGCGGTGTCACCCGAGGCGGAGACCGGAGCCTCGGCGTCCTGGTCGCCGGTGCTGGCCTTGGGGGCCTCCTCGGCCGGGGCCAGGGCCTCGACCTTGTCCTGCTGGGCGGCCTTGCGGGCGGCGGTCTTCTTGTTCGCCTTGGGCTCGGCGACCTGAAGCTCCTCGACCAGCTCGATGATCGCCATCGGAGCGGCGTCACCCTTGCGCGGACCGGTCTTCACGATCCGGGTGTAGCCACCGTTGCGGTTGGCGTACCGGGGCGCGATCTGGTCGAACAGGGAGTAGACCACGTCCTTGTCCTTGACGACGCCCGCCACCCGCCGACGCGAGGCGAGGTCGCCGCGCTTGGCCTTGGTGATGAGCTGCTCGGCCAGCGGACGGAGCCGCCGGGCCTTCGTCTCGGTGGTCTGGATCTTGCCGTGCTGGAACAGCGCGGTGGCCAGGTTGGCCAGCATCAGCCGCTCGTGCGCGGGGCTGCCGCCGAGGCGGGGGCCCTTGGTGGGCGTGGGCATGCTTGGTGCTCCTCAGGTGTGGCGGCAGCGCGGACTAGAGCTGCTCGGTCTCGCGGTAGTCGTCGGTGTCGTAGTCGGCCTCGCCGAAGGCGTCCACGACGTGCGCCGGGTCGAAGTTCGGAGCCGAGTCCTTCAGCCCCAGGCCCATCCCGGCGAGCTTCATCTTGACCTCGTCGATCGACTTCTGACCGAAGTTGCGGATGTCGAGAAGGTCGGCCTCGGTACGCCCGATCAGCTCACCAACGGAGTTGATGCCCTCGCGCTTGAGGCAGTTGTAGGAACGGACGGTGAGGTCCAGCTCCTCGATCGGCAGAGCCAGGTCCGCCGCCAGCTGGGCGTCCTGCGGGGACGGCCCGATGTCGATGCCCTCGGCGGTCTCGTCCAGCTCGCGGGCGAGCCCGAACAGCTCCACCAGCGTCGAGCCGGCGGAGGCCAGCGCGGTACGCGGGCCCATCGACGGCTTGGTCTCGACGTCGATGATCAGCCGGTCGAAGTCGGTCCGCTGCTCGACCCGGGTCGCCTCGACGCGGTACGTCACCTTCAGCACCGGCGAGTAGATCGAGTCGACCGGGATCCGGCCGATCTCGGCGCCCGCCTGCTTGTTCTGCGCGGCGGTGACGTAGCCCCGACCCCGCTCGACGGTCAGCTCCATGTCGAGCCGGCCCTTGCCGTTGAGGGTGGCGAGCTTCAGGTCCGGGTTGTGCACGGAGACACCGGCCGGGGGCTGGATGTCACCGGCGGTCACGTCGCCCGGGCCCTGCTTGCGCAGGTACATGCTGACCGGCTCGTCGTGCTCGGAGCTGACGCACAGCTCCTTGATGTTCATGACGAGCTCGACCACGTCCTCCTTGACACCGGGGATGGTGGTGAACTCGTGCAGCACACCGTCGATCTTGATCGAGGTGACCGCCGCGCCCGGGATGGACGACAGCAGCGTACGCCGGAGCGAGTTGCCGAGCGTGTAGCCGAAACCGGGCTCCAGCGGCTCGATGGTGAACTTGGACCGGGTCTCGTTGATCGACTCTTCGGAGAGAGACGGTCGCTGGCTGATGAGCATCTTTTCTCTTCTCTTCCGGGGCGCCCGCTATTTGACGCCCACGACACAACTGTTCCGGTGGCCCGCCCCGCAGGACGGGCCACCGCAACGAGCCCTTACTTGGAGTAGAGCTCGACGATCAGCTGCTCCTGGACCTGGGTGTCGATCACCTGACGGGCCGGGAGCGAGTGCACGAGGACCTTCATCTGGCTGGGGATGGCCTCGAGCCACGCCGGAACGGTCTTGGAGCCGGCCTCGGCCTGCGCGACGATGAACGGGGTGAGCTCCTTGCTCTTGCCCCGGACCTCGATGATGTCGTGCTCCTTGACGCGGAACGACGGGATGTCGACCTTCTTGCCGTTCACCGTGAAGTGACCGTGCTTTACCAGCTGACGGGCCATGTCCCGGGACTTGGCGTAGCCGGCCCGGTAGACCACGTTGTCCAGCCGCGACTCGAGGATCTGGAGCAGAACCTCACCGGTCTTGGCCTTCTTGCCCACGGCCTCTTCGTAGTAGCCGCGGAACTGCTTCTCCAGCACGCCGTAGACACGACGGGCCTTCTGCTTCTCACGGAGCTGGAGCAGGTACTCCGTCTCCTTCGTGCGGCCGCGGCCGTGCTGCCCGGGCGGGAACGGCCGGGACTCGAACGGGCACTTCGGACCATCGCACTTGCTGCCCTTGAGGAACAGCTTCATCTTCTCCCGCCGGCAACGGCGGCAGTCAGCACCGGTGTAACGAGCCATCTCTCTCTAACCTCTCAGACCCGGCGACGCTTCGGCGGACGGCACCCGTTGTGCGGCTGCGGCGTGACGTCGGAAATCTGCCCGACCTCGAGACCGGCGGCCTGCAGCGAACGGATGGCGGTCTCCCGGCCGGAGCCGGGGCCCTTGACGAACACGTCGACCTTGCGCATGCCGTGCTCCATGGCCCGACGCGCGGCGGCCTCGGCGGCCAGCTGCGCGGCGAACGGGGTCGACTTGCGGGAGCCCTTGAAGCCCACCTGGCCGGAGGAGGCCCAGGAGATGACCGCACCGGTCGGGTCCGTGATGGACACGATGGTGTTGTTGAAGGTGCTCTTGATGTGCGCCTGCCCGTGGGCGACGTTCTTGCGTTCCTTGCGCCGGACCTTCTTGACGGCGGCTCCGGCACGAGCCTTCGGTGGCATAAGTCTGTGCGCTCCTAGTTACTTCTTGCCGGGCTTCTTCTTGCCGGCCACGGTCCGCTTCGGGCCCTTCCGGGTCCGCGCGTTGGTCTTGGTGCGCTGACCACGCACGGGCAGACCGCGGCGGTGCCGGATGCCGGCGTAGCAGCCGATCTCGACCTTGCGGCGGATGTCAGCGGCGACCTCGCGGCGCAGGTCGCCTTCAACCTTGTAGTTGCCCTCGATGTGGTTCCGGAGCTCGACGAGCTCCTCGTCCGTGAGGTCCCGAACGCGCTTGTCCGGCGAGATGCCGGTCGCGGCGAGCGTCTCCAGGGCGCGGGTACGGCCGACCCCGAAGATGTAGGTGAGCGCGATCTCCATCCGCTTCTCGCGGGGGAGATCCACGCCGACTAGACGTGCCATGTGCGGGCGTACTCCTCATGGTTTGTGGCGGAGGTGTGGACCCGTCCCACCCCGCTGCCCGAGCGGGCCCCGGCCTCCGACCGGGGGTCAACCACGAGGGGGTACGCGCGTGGCGCACCGTCCGCGGCTGGGACGAGCTGGTGATGTGTGGGGCGTCAGCCCTGGCGCTGCTTGTGACGCGGGTCGCTGCAGATGACCATGACCCGGCCGTGCCGACGGATCACCCGGCACTTGTTGCAGATCCTCTTGACGCTCGGCTTGACCTTCACGGTTGCCTTACTTCCCATCTGGCCCGGAGCGCGACGGATCGCGACCCGGACGTCGAAGACGGACACGGGGACGTCCCGGCCGTCGTCAGGCTTACTTGTAGCGGTAGACGATGCGCCCGCGGGTCAGGTCGTACGGCGACAGTTCGACGACGACCCGGTCCTCCGGCAGGATGCGGATGTAGTGCTGCCGCATCTTGCCGCTGATGTGAGCCAGCACCTTGTGGCCGTTCGCGAGCTCCACCCGGAACATGGCGTTCGGCAGGGGCTCGATGACCCGACCCTCGATCTCGATGGCTCCGTCTTTTTTCGGCATGTACTCCGCTGTCCTGACGTCGGTTGCTCCGGACGGCCCACAACGTCTTACACGGGCGAACTGACCAAGATCAGTGAACCCGCGCCAGCCGCGGCTCCGACTCCCACCGAAGCGCAGGGTGGGCATGGCGGAGTGGACGCTGTGCGCCGATCTGAAAGTGTACGCCCGCCCGCGCGCCGTCGCCAAACCGGCCGGCCGGCAGATCCCTCGAACGGCGGATTTCCGGCCCGGTTGTGACCAGCGGCACAGCTATCGGCGGCGGTCGCGCCGCTTCCGGCCGTGGTCCGCGCCGATCAGCCCGACCGACTGCATCAGCACCAGGCCGCCCCACGGCCCCAGCACCCAGAGCGGCCAGACGCCGGCGGCATGCCCGGACGCCACCGCGCCGATCAGCCAGATCGGCACCAGGATCGCGGCCACCCGCAGCCAGGGCAGCCAGAGCCCGAGCAGCCGGGACCGGGCCTCCGGCACCCCGGATCCACCGGCCACCGGGGACCTGACCGGCGTCGCCGCGCTGGAGGTGCCGGAGTCGGACGGGACGACCGGCGCAGGAGGTGGGTTCGGCGCGGCGGGCGCCAGCGCGGACCGCTCGGCGGGCGCCGGGCCCGGCAGGTCGGCCACCACCTCGTCCAGCTCGCCGTAGGTCCGGGCGCCGTACGCGCGGGCCAGCCGCTCGTCGTACTCGTGCAGGCCGAGCCGGCCCTCCTCCAGCGCCACCCGGAGCCGCTCCGCGACGGCCTCCCGGTCGCGGTCGGCCGCCCGCATCTCCCGCTGCCCGTCCATGCCGGCAAGGATGCCACCACCCCGCCACCGCACTCCGCCCCGCGCCCTGTTTCCCGGAAAGAGTTGCCATCCGGGCCCGCATACCCCCTCTTTCCGTGAAACAGGGGGACGGGAGAGGGGGCGGGTGGATCAGTGGGCCGGGGAGTCCGCCGGCTGGCGGGCGGTCACCAGATCGCCGAGGCGGGCCCGGCCGCCGTCGGGAGCGGTGAGCACCCACACCCCGTCCGCCAACAGCGCCATCGAATGCTCCACGTGCACCGCCATCGAGCGGTCCCGCGTCACCACCGTCCAGCCGTCGGCCAGCTCGACGGTACGCGGGGAACCCGCCGTGATCATCGGCTCGATGGCGAGCGCCAGACCGGGCACCAGTCGTGGCCCCTTGCCGGGGCGACCGTGGTTGAGCACGTGCGGGTCCTGGTGCATCTCCGTGCCGATGCCGTGGCCGCCGTAGCCGTCGACGATGCCGTACCGGCCGCCCCTGCGGACCGCGGTCTCCACCGCGTGCGAGATGTCGGTCAGCCGGCCCTTGCCGGAGGCCGCGCCCCGGGCCGCGGCGGCGATCCCGGCCCACATGGCGTCCTCGGCCACCTCGGCCATCCGCAGCAGCGCCGGGTCGACCTCTCCCACCGCCACCGTGATCGCCGCGTCGCCGTGCCAGCCGTCGAGCACCGCCCCGCAGTCGATCGAGATCAGGTCGCCCTCGCGCAGCACCTGCTCGGGCGACGGGATGGCGTGCACCACCTGCTCGTTGACCGAGGAACAGATCGAAGCCGGGAAGCCGTGGTAGCCCTTGAACGACGGAACCGCGCCGGCCTCCCGGATGGTCGCCTCGGCGATCGCGTCGAGATCGGCGGTCGACACACCGGGCGCGACCGCCTCCCGCATCCGGGCCAGGGCACGGGCGACCACCAGACCGGCGGCCCGCATCAGCTCGATCTGCTCGGGGGTCTTCAGCTGGATGTCCAGCTGGGGACGGCGCATGACGGCGTTCACCTTTCGTTACACGGAACAGCGGGGCACGTCGCGCGTACCCCGCTGTTCACAGTCTATCCGCCGGGCGGCGGTGGGAGGTCAGCCGCCGTACGACCGCAGGGCGTCGATGGCGCGGACCGTGACGTCCTCCACCGGCCCCGTCGCGTCGATGCCCACCAGCTTGCCCTGGGCGCCGTAGTAGTCGACCAGCGGCGCGGTCTTCTCGGAGTATTCCCGCAGCCGCGCCGCGATCGTCTCCGGCTTGTCGTCGTCGCGCTGGAACAGCTCCGCGCCGCACCTGTCGCAGATGTCGTCCCGGGTGGTCGCGTCGAACTCGACGTGCCAGATCTTGCCGCAGCCCCGGCAGGTGCGCCGGCCGGAGAGCCGCCGGATCACCTCGTCGTCGTCGACCACCAACTCCAGCACCAGGTCCAGCATGGAGCCCAGGTCGGCGAGGAGCTTGTCCAGCTCGGCGGCCTGCGGCGTGGTGCGCGGGAAGCCGTCGAGCAGGAAACCCTCGCCGGCGTCCGGCTCGGCGAGCCGGTCCCGGACCATGTTGATGGTGACGTCGTCCGGGACCAGCTTGCCGGCGTCCATGTACCGCTTCGCCTCGACGCCCAGCGGGGTGCCCTGGGTGACGTTGGCCCGGAAGATGTCACCGGTCGAGATCTTCGGCACCGAGAGGTGCGCGGCGATGAACTCCGCCTGTGTGCCCTTGCCCGCGCCCGGCGGGCCAACCAGAACGAGTCGCATCTACCGCAGGAACCCTTCGTAGTTCCGCTGCATGAGTTGGCTCTCGATCTGCTTCACGGTCTCCAGACCGACGCCGACCATGATGAGCACAGCGGTGCCGCCGAACGGGAAGTTCTGGAACTGCTGGTTGTCCAGCCAGATGAAGAAGAAGTTCGGCAGGATCGCGACGACCCCGAGGTAGAGCGCGCCCGGCAGGGTGATCCGGCTGAGGATGAAGTCGAGGTACTCGGCGGTCGGCTTGCCGGGACGGATGCCCGGCACGAAGCCGCCGTACTTCTTCATGTTGTCCGCGACCTCGGTCGGGTTGAACGTGATCGACACGTAGAAGTACGTGAAGAAGATGATCAGCAGGAAGTAGATCGCGATGTGCTCCGGCGCGCTCGCCTTCACGATGTGGTTCTGGATCCAGGCCTGGACCTTGCCCGGGTCGTTCTGGTCGAAGAACTGGAGCGCGAGCGTCGGCAGGTAGAGCAGCGACGAGGCGAAGATGACCGGGATGACGCCGGCCTGGTTCACCTTGAGCGGGATGTAGGTCGAGGTGCCGCCGTACATCCGCCGGCCGATCATGCGCTTCGCGTACTGCACCGGGATCCGGCGCTGGGCCTGCTCGATGAACGTGACCGCGGTGATGACCAGCAGCACCAGGGCGATGACGAGGAGGAACATCCCCCAGCCCTTGGTGGTCTTGATCTTCCAGCCCTCGCTGGGGAGCCGGGCCGCGATCGAGGTGAAGATCAGCACCGACATGCCGTTGCCGACGCCCCGGTCGGTGATCAGCTCGCCGAGCCACATCACCACGCCGGTGCCGGCGGTCATCGTCATGACCAGGATGACCAGGGTCAGCCAGTCCGGGATGCCGGTGCCCTTGGGCACGATCGGGAACTGGTCGCACTGGTTGTTGAACAGCTGCCCGGAGCGGGCCAGCGCCACGAACGCCGAGGACTGGAGGATGCCCAGGCCCAGCGTCAGGTAGCGGGTGTACTGGGTGATCTTCGCCTGACCGGCCTGGCCCTCCTTGCGGAGCTGCTCCAGGCGCGGGATCACCACCGTCAGCAGCTGCAGGATGATCGACGCGGTGATGTAGGGCATGATGCCCAGCGCGAAGACCGAGAGCTGGAGCAGCGCCCCGCCGGAGAAGAGGTCCAGCAGGTTCAGCGGGCTCGTGCCGCCGCCCTGGATGGTGTCGAGGCACTTCTGCACGTTGCCGTACGAGACGCCCGGGCTGGGCAGCGTGGCGCCCAACCGGTAGACCGCGATGATGCCTACTGTGAACAGCAGCTTCTTGCGCAGGTCAGGCGTACGGAACGCACTGAGAAAGGCGGACAGCAACTTCTTCCTCCTGCGCGACGCGGGCCGCCGGTGACGATCCCTGGCGGGGCGGGGTGGGTGCCGGGCGGAGTGCCCGGTATCCATGGCTGGCAACGGACTCTAACAGCCCGATCCCGGTCCGGGCAGATGTGCCCGGCTACATAAAACGAATCCGATGTTACCCGGCGCACACGCGACCGGTAGACCATGACGCCCGCCCAGTCGCGAACAACTGAGCGGGCGCCACGAAAATGCCCTTAGAGCTCGGTGACCGAGCCGCCGGCCGCGGTGATCTTCTCCTTGGCCGACGCGCTGAACGCGTGCGCCGACACCTGGAGGGACACACCGCCGAGGTCGCCGGTGCCGAGCACCTTGACCGGGTGACCCTTGCGGACCGCGCCGGCCTCGACCAGCTCGACCGGGCCGACCTGGCCGCCGTTCGGGAAGAGCTCCGCCAGCCGGTCCAGGTTGACCACCTGGAACACGACCTTGAACTTGTTCTTGAAGCCCTTCATCTTCGGCAGGCGCATGTGGATGGGCATCTGCCCACCCTCGAACGCCGGCGAGATGTTCTTCCGGGCCTTCGAACCCTTGGTACCGCGTCCAGCGGTCTTGCCCTTGGAACCCTCACCGCGACCCACACGGGTCTTGTCGGTCTTGGCTCCCGGGGCGGGACGCAGGTGGTGCACCTTGATCGTCATTACTCGACCTCCTCGACCTTCACGAGGTGGCTGACCGTGAAGATCATGCCGCGGATCTCCGGCCGGTCCTCCTTGACCACCACGTCGTTGATCCGCTTGAGCCCGAGCGAACGCAGCGAGTCACGCTGGTTCTGCTTGCGCCCGATCTCGGACCGGACCTGGGTGACCTTCAGACGTGCCATCAGGACGCCACCCCCGCACGCGACGCCAGCATGGCGGCCGGCGCGACGTCCTCCACCGGCAGGCCACGACGCGCCGCGACCTGCTCGGGGGACTCGAGCCCCTTCAGGGCCGCCACGGTGGCGTGCACGATGTTGATCGGGTTGGACGAGCCGAGGCTCTTGGAGAGCACGTCGTGGATGCCCGCGCACTCCAGCACGGCACGCACCGGACCACCGGCGATGACACCCGTACCGGCGGAGGCCGGCTTGAGCAGCACCACACCGGCGGCGTCCTCGCCCGTGACCGGGTGCGGGATCGACTGACCGATCCGCGGCACCTTGAAGAAGTGCTTCTTGGCCTCCTCGACGCCCTTGGCGATCGCCGCGGGCACCTCCTTGGCCTTTCCGTAGCCCACGCCGACGGTGCCGTCGCCGTCGCCCACGATCACGAGGGCGGTGAAGCTGAAGCGACGACCACCCTTCACGACCTTGGCGACGCGGTTGATCGCGACGACCCGCTCGAGGTGCGGGGTCTTCTCGACGGGCGCGTTTCCGCGGCCGCCCTCACGGCGGTTGTCGCGGCGACCACCCTCGTTGCCACCGGACCCGCCGCCACGGCGCTGTTGACCTGGCATCAGCAGCCTTCCTTCTCTCTCGTGACGGGGTTTCTAGAACTCGAGCCCGGCTTCGCGGGCGGCCTTGGCAAGCGCGGCGACCCGCCCCGCGTACCGGTTGCCACCGCGGTCGAAGACGACCTTCGAGACGCCGGCGGCCTTGGCCCGCTCGGCGAGCAGCGCGCCGACCTTGCCGGCCAGGGCGCTCTTGTCGCCCTCGGCGCCGCGCAGCGAGGCGTCCATGGTCGACGCGGACGCCAGGGTGTGACCCTTGGTGTCGTCGACGACCTGGGCGACCATGTGCCGCAGGGAACGGGTGACGACGAGGCGAGGACGCTCGGCGGTGCCGCTGACGTTCTTGCGGACCCGGAAGTGCCGACGCGCACGCCCGACGGCACGCTTGGCGGCAACGCCGCGGCGGCGCTTGAGCAGCGTGGCGCTCACTTCTTACCTGCCTTTCCAGCCTTACGGCGGATGACCTCGCCCTGGTACTTCACGCCCTTGCCCTTGTAGGGCTCCGGCGGGCGGATCTTCCGGATGTTGGCGGCGACCTCGCCGACCTGCTGCTTGTCGATGCCGGCCACGTGGAACAACGTCGGCCGCTCGACCGTGAAGGTGATGCCGTCCGGCGCCTGCACCACGACCGGGTGCGAGAACCCGAGCGCGAACTCCAGGTCCTTGCCCTTGGCGGTCACCCGGTAACCGGTGCCGGCGATCTCCAGGCTCTTGCGGTAGCCCTCGGTCACCCCGACGATCATGTTGGCCACCAGCGTACGGCTCAGGCCGTGCAGCTCCTTGGCCTTGCGCTCGTCGTTGGGCCGGTTGACGTGCAGCTCGCCGCTCTCGTCCCGCTCCGCCGTGATCGGCTCGGCCAGCACGTGGCTCAGCTCGCCCTTGGGGCCCTTGACCTTGACGGTCTGGCCGTCGATCGTGATGTCGACGCCGGATGGCACCGGGATCGACTTACGTCCAATACGCGACATTTCTACCTGTCTCCCGTTACCAGACGAAGGCGAGGACTTCCCCGCCAACGCTCCGCTTGCGGGCCTGCCGGTCGGTGAGCAGCCCCTGGGACGTCGAAATGATCGCCACACCAAGCCCGCCGAGCACCCGCGGGAGCCCCTCCGACTTGGCGTACACCCGGAGACCGGGCTTGGACACGCGCTTGATGCCGGCCAGGCTCCGCTCGCGGTTCTGGCCGTACTTCAGCTCGACGACCAGTCGCTTGCCGACGGCACCCTCCTCGGGGTCCTCGACCGACCAGGTGGCGATGTAACCCTCAGCCTTGAGGACCTCGGCGATGTTCGCCTTGATCTTCGAGTAGGGCATCGTCACCCGGTCGTGGTACGCCTGGTTGGCGTTACGCAGACGCGTGAGCATGTCTGCGATCGGGTCGGTCATCGTCATGAAAACTCGTCAACCTTTCTCGCCGGGGTTCCCCGGGCCGGGCCCGGGGCCTACGGCGAAGAGACAGTTCAGCTGACGCGCCGGAGCGCGCCGGGCTATTACCAGGAAGCCTTGGACACGCCGGGCAGCTCACCGCGGTGGGCCATCTCCCGGATGCACACCCGGCAGAGACCGAACTTGCGGTAGACCGCCTTCGGACGCCCGCACCGCTGGCAGCGGGTGTACGCGCGAACCGAGAACTTCGGCTTCGCGGCCGCCTTGAGGATCAGCGCCTTCTTGGCCATCTCAGTTCTCCTTGAACGGGAAGCCCAGGAGCTTGAGCAGCGCCCGGCCCTCGTCGTCGGTCGTGGCGGTCGTGACCACCGTGATGTCCATGCCCCGCTGGCGATCGATCTTGTCCTGGTCGATCTCGTGGAACACCGACTGCTCGGTCAGACCGAACGTGTAGTTGCCGTGCCCGTCGAGCTTGCGCCCGTCCAGACCGCGGAAGTCACGGATACGCGGCAGCGCGATGGAGAGCAGCCGGTCCAGGAACTCCCACATCCGGTCGCCCCGGAGGGTGACCTTCGCGCCGATCGGCATGCCCTCGCGGAGCTTGAACTGCGCGATGGACTTGGTGGCCCGCCGGACCAGCGGCTTCTGGCCGGTGATGGTGGCCAGGTCGCGGACGGCACCGTCGATCAGCTTGGCGTCGCGAGCGGCCTCGCCGACACCCATGTTGACGACGATCTTGACCATCCGCGGCACCTGCATCGGGTTGCCGTAGCTGTACTGCTTCTGCAGCTCGGCCACGATCTCGTTGCGGTACCGCTCCTTGAGGCGCGGCTGGGTCTTGGTTTCGGTAGCCGTGGTCATCACAGGTCCTTACCGGTGCTACGCGCGATGCGGACCTTCTGGCCATTGTCGTCGATCCGGTAGCCGACGCGGGTCGGCTTGCCGTCGGAGTCCACGACCATCACGTTCGAGACGTGGATCGGGGCTTCCTGGGTGACGATGCCGCCGGTCTTGGCGCCACGCTGGGTGGTGCTGATGCGAGTGTGCTTCTTGACCCGGTTCACGCCCTCGACCAGGACCTTGTCCTGCCGCGGGTAGGCCGCGATGACCTTGCCCTTGGCACCCTTGTCCTTGCCGGCGATGACGACGACCGTGTCGCCCTTCTTGACCTTCACGGTCACAACACCTCCGGCGCGAGAGAGATGATCTTCATGAACCGCTTGTCCCGCAGCTCACGACCCACCGGGCCGAAGATACGGGTACCGCGCGGGTCCCCACCGTCCTTGATGATGACGGCGGCGTTCTCGTCGAAGCGGATGTACGACCCGTCCGGCCGCCGCCTCTCCTTGGCGGTCCGAACGACGACGGCCTTGACGACGTCGCCCTTCTTCACACCGGCACCGGGGATCGCGTCCTTGACCGTGGCCACGATGACGTCGCCGATGCTCGCGTAGCGCCGACCGGAGCCACCGAGAACCCGGATGCACAGGATCTCCCGGGCACCCGTGTTGTCAGCGACGCGCAGTCGCGACTCCTGCTGAATCACGTCTATCTCCTATGTCTGCCGGTTCTCCGGCCGCCGGGGGCGGCCGGAGCCTGGCGGAACCTGCGCCCGACCGATCCCGGCCGAGCTCGAGCCTTCGCTACTTGGCCTTCTCGAGGATTTCCACGAGCCGCCACCGCTTGGTGGCGGAGAGCGGCCGGGTCTCCATGATCAGGACCCGGTCGCCGATACCGGCCGAGTTCTGCTCGTCGTGCACCTTCAGCTTGCTGGTACGACGCATGATCTTGCCGTACAGCGCGTGCTTGACCCGGTCCTCGACCTCGACCACGACGGTCTTGTCCATCTTGTCGCTGACCACGAGGCCCTCGCGCACCTTACGGCGGGACCGCGCGGCGGCGGTGGTAGTGGTGTTCTCACTCATGATGCAGTCACCTCAGTCGGCGCGGCCGAGAGACCCAGCTCACGCTCACGCATGATCGTGTAGATCCGGGCGATCTCCCGACGGATGACCTGCAGCCGCCGGTTGTTGTCGAGCTGCCCGGTCGCGCCCTGCACGCGGAGGTTGAACAGCTCCGCCTTAGCCTCGCGCAGCTTCGTGACCAGCTCCTCGTCGGAGAGCTCACGCAGCTCGGAGGGCTTGACGCCGGCTGCCATCAGGATTCACCCACTTCGCGCGTAACAATGCGGCACTTCATCGGGAGCTTGTGGATCGCGCGACGCATCGCCTCTCGCGCGATCTGCTCGTTGGGGAAGGACATCTCGAAGAGAACCCGCCCCGGCTTGACGTTGGCGACCCACCACTCGGGCGAACCCTTACCGGAACCCATCCGGGTCTCGGCCGGCTTCTTGGTGAGGGCCTGGTCCGGGAAGATCGTGATCCAGACCTTGCCGCCACGCTTGATGTGGCGGGTCATCGCGATACGTGCCGACTCGATCTGACGGTTGGTCACGTACGCCGGCTCGAGAGCCTGGATCCCGAACTCGCCGAACACCACCCGGTTACCACCCTTGGACGCGCCACTGCGGTCCGGGTGGTGCGGCTTGCGGAAGCCCTTCGGGGGCTTGCGCGGCATCAGCATCTGTCAGCCCTCCTGCTGCTGTTCTGCCGGCTGGTTCGGAGCCGAGGCGGCGGCGGCGACAGCGCTGCTGTCGACCGGCTCGCCGGCCGGGGTCTCCGCCTGCTGCGCGATGGTGGTCGCGGCAGCGCGGCCGGCCTCGGTGCCGCCGGCGGTCGTACCCGACGAGCCCGACCGGCCACGACGCGGCCGGTCCGGCCGGTCGCCACGGTCACGGCGCGGGCCGCGCGACGGGGCCGCCTCGGCCGGGGCCTCGCGGCCCGGCACGGCGTCGCCCTTGTAGATCCAGACCTTCACGCCGATCCGGCCGAAGGTGGTACGGGCCTCGAAGAAGCCGTACTCGATGTTGGCCCGCAGCGTGTGCAGCGGGACACGACCCTCGCGGTAGAACTCGGTCCGGCTCATCTCGGCGCCGCCGAGACGGCCCGAGACCTGAACCCGGATGCCCTTGCAGGCCGGGTTCTTCATCGCGGACTGCATCGCCTTACGCATGGCCCGACGGAAGCTGACCCGGCTGGACAGCTGCTCGGCGACGCCCTGGGCGACCAGCTGCGCGTCCGACTCGGGGTTCTTCACCTCGATGATGTTCAGCTGGACCTGCTTGCCGGTGAGCTTCTCCAGCTCGCCGCGGATCCGGTCGGCCTCCGCACCCTTACGGCCGATGACGATGCCCGGCCGGGCGGTGTGGATGTCCACGCGGACCCGGTCCCGGGTGCGCTCGATGTCGACCTTGGAGATGCCGGCACGCTCGAGGCCCTTGGACATCATCCGGCGGATCTTGACGTCCTCGCCGATGTAGTCCTTGTAGAGCTTGTCCGCGAACCAGCGGGACTTCCAGTCGGTCGAGATGCCGAGCCGGAACCCAGTGGGGTGAACCTTCTGACCCATTACTCGGCACCCTCCGTCGTGCTCTGCGCCTGCGCCGGCTCGGCCTGCTTGGCCGGAGCGGCCTTCTTCGCCGACTTCTTCGGCGCGGCCGGCGCCACGGCCTCGACCGCCACCGTGATGTGGCAGGTCCGCTTGCGGATCCGGTACGCCCGGCCCTGCGCCCGCGGCCGGAACCGCTTCATCGTCGGGCCCTCGTCGACGAACGCCTCGCTGACGAGCAGCGCGTCGGGGTCCAGCCGCTCGTTGTTCTCCGCGTTGGCGATCGCGCTCGCGAGCACCTTGTACACCTGCTCGCTCGCAGCCTGCGGCGCGAACTGCAGCACCGTGAGCGCCTCCTTCGCGGGCAGGCCGCGGACGAGGTTGACCACCCGGCGCGCCTTCATCGGCGAGATGCGCACGTGCCGCGCAACCGCCCGCGCGCCCGGAAGCACCGGAGCGTCGCCCTTTCCTGGCATCGCTGTAACCCCTTGTTCCTCTATCCGTATGCCCGCGGCGTCAGCGCCGGCGGCTCTTCCGGTCGTCCTTCTCGTGACCCTTGAACGTGCGGGTCAGCGCGAACTCGCCGAGCTTGTGCCCGACCATGGCCTCGGTCACGAAGACCGGGACGTGCTTGCGTCCGTCGTGCACGGCGATCGTGTGTCCCAGCATCTCCGGGATGATCGTCGAGCGCCGCGACCAGGTCTTGATCACGTTCTTCGAGCCCTTGTCGTTCTGCGTCTCCACCTTCTTGAGCAGGTGGTCGTCGACGAACGGGCCCTTCTTCAGGCTGCGAGGCATGTCTTATCTCCCTCAGCCGCGCTTACGCGTGGCGTAGCGGCGGCGGACGATCAGCCGGTCGCTCGGCTGGCCCTTACGACGGGTACGGCCCTCGGGCTTACCCTGCGGGTTGACCGGGTGGCGACCACCGGAGGTCTTACCCTCACCACCACCGTGCGGGTGGTCGACCGGGTTCATGGCGACACCACGGACGGTCGGGCGCTTGCCCTTCCACCGCATCCGGCCGGCCTTGCCCCAGTTGATGTTCGACTGGTCGGCGTTGCCGATCTCGCCGACGCTGGCGCGGCAGCGCACGTCGACCCGCCGGATCTCACCGGACGGCATACGCAGGGTCGCGTACGCGCCCTCGCGGCCGAGCAGCTGGATGCCGACGCCGGCCGAGCGGGCCAGCTTGGCGCCGCCGCCCGGACGCAGCTCCACGTTGTGGATGGTGGTACCGACCGGGATGTTGCGCAGCGGCAGGTTGTTGCCCGGCTTGATGTCGGCGCCCGGGCCGGACTCGACGCGGTCGCCCTGCTTCAGGTCCTTCGGCGCGAGGATGTAGCGCTTCTCGCCGTCGGCGTAGTGCAGCAGCGCGATGCGCGCGGTGCGGTTCGGGTCGTACTCGATGTGGGCGACCTTCGCCGGCACGCCGTCCTTGTCGACCCGCTTGAAGTCGATCAGACGGTACTGGCGCTTGTGGCCGCCACCGTGGTGCCGCGTGGTGATCCGGCCGTGGGCGTTACGCCCGCCCTTCTTCGGCAGCGGAGCCAGCAGCGACTTCTCCGGCGTGGACCGGGTGATCTCGGCGAAGTCGGCGACGCTGGAGCCTCGCCGGCCCGGCGTCGTCGGCTTGTACTTACGGATAGCCATTGTCTACACCCCTCAGCTGACCGGGCCGCCGAAGGCCTCGATACGGTCACCGTCAGCCAGCTTCACGATCGCCCGCTTGGTGTCCTTGCGCTTGCCGAACCCGGTCTTGGTCCGCTTGCGCTTACCCTGGCGGTTGAGCGTGTTGACCGTCAGGACGCGGACGTTGAAGATCTGCTGGATAGCGATCTTGATCTCGGTCTTGTTCGCGTCCGGGTGCACCAGGAAGGTGTACCAGTTCCGGTTCAGCTCGCTGTAGCTCTTCTCCGAGACGACCGGCGCGACGATGACGTCACGCGGATCGGCGATCGTGCTCACTTGCCATCCTCCTCGGTGGTCTCGGCGGGCACGCCCAGGAACTCGTCCAGGGCCTCCTTGGTGAAGACCACGTCGTCGGCCACCAGCACGTCGTACGTGTTGAGCTGGCCGGCCTCGATCAGGTGCACCCGGCTGTCCCGCGTGTTGCGCAGGTTCCGCAGCGACACCCAGTTCAGCTCGTCGGTGCTGCTCAGCACGACCAGGACCCGGCGGGCGGCGGTCAGCTTGGTCAGCGTGGCCAGGGCCGCCTTGGTCGACGGCTTCTCGCCCGAGACGAACGCCTCGACGACGTGCACCTGGCCGGCGCGGGCCCGGTCGGAGAGGGCGCCACGCAGGGCGGCGGCCTTCATCTTCTTCGGGGTGCGCTGGCTGTAGTCACGCGGCGTCGGGCCGTGGACCACGCCACCACCGGCGAACTGCGGCGCGCGGGTCGAGCCCTGACGGGCCCGGCCGGTGCCCTTCTGCTTGTAAGGCTTCCGGCCACCGCCGGAGACCTCACCGCGGGTCTTGGTCTTGTGCGTGCCCTGCCGGGCCGCGGCGAGCTGAGCCACCACGACCTGGTGCATCAGCGCGACGTTCGCCTGGACGTCGAAGATGTCGGCCGGCAGCTCGACGGAGCCGCTCTTGCCGCCTTCGACGTTGAGGACGTCAACGGTGGTCACTTGGCCACACCGCCCTTCTTCACCTTCGCCTTGGCCGCGGTGCGGACCAGGACGAGCGCGCCCTTCGGGCCCGGGATGGCGCCACGGACGAGCAGGAGGTTGTTCTCGGTGTCGACCGCCTGGACGGTCAGGTTCTGGACGGTGTAGCGCACGCCACCCATCCGGCCCGCCATCCGGGTGCCCTTGAAGACGCGACCCGGGGTGGCGCAGGCGCCGATCGAGCCGGGCGAGCGGTGCTTGCGCTCGACACCGTGGCTGGCGCGCAGACCGTGGAAGCCGTGCCGCTTCATCGGGCCGGCGTAGCCCTTGCCCTTGGTCTTGCCGGTCACGTCGATCACGGCGCCGACCGGGAACTCCTCGACCGTGACCTCCTGGCCCGGCGCGTAGTCCGCGGCGTCGGAGGTGCGCAGCTCGACGATGTGCCGGCGCGGCGCGACGTCCGCCTTGGCGTAGTGCCCGGCGACCGGCTTCTTGACCTTGCGCGGGTCGATGGCCCCGTAGGCGAGCTGAACGGCGGTGTAGCCGTCCTTGTCGGCGCTACGAACCTGGCTCACGACGCACGGGCCGGCCTCGACCACGGTCACGGGGACGACCTTGTTGTTGTCCCAGACCTGGGTCATGCCGAGCTTGGCGCCCAGGATCCCCTTGACTTGCCTGTCCATTTGATCGATCCCTACAGCTTGATCTCGATGTCGACGCCAGCCGGCAGGTCGAGGCGCATGAGCGAGTCGACCGTCTTCGGGGTCGGGTCGATGATGTCGATCAGACGCTTGTGCGTGCGCATCTCGAAGTGCTCGCGCGAGTCCTTGTACTTGTGCGGCGAGCGGATGACGCAGAAACGGTTGATCTCCGTGGGCAGCGGCACCGGGCCAGCAACCTGCGCCCCGGTACGCGTCACCGTCTCGACGATCTTCCGAGCCGAGGAGTCGACGACCTCGTGGTCATAGGCCTTGAGCCGGATGCGGATCTTCTGTCCCGCCATGGTGGCTTCTGTTCCTTCTCTCGATGCCGCTGTGTCGCGGGCACCTGTACCGGCTGGTACAGGCCCACTTCCGCCGACCCCCGCGGTCGGGCGTGTCGCGCCCGTGGACCAGGCTCCGCCCCGAGGCTCCGGAGCGATTCTCTGACCGCGCGGTGGGTCATGGCGCCGATCGCGCTGAACGCGACCTGGACGCCGCGCGAGGGTGGTTGACCGCCGATGGCGATCAACCACCCCACGCGAAACGATCTGACTCCCGGAGGTCCAGCCTCAACCGGACGCAGGTGACCGACCGTCGTTACGCAACCTGACTAGTATGCCGCACGACCGGCGGCGACGCTAATCGGGGTTACCCAGCTCACTTGACGATCTTGGTGACGCGACCCGCGCCAACCGTACGACCACCCTCGCGGATCGCGAACTTGAGGTTGTCCTCCATCGCGATGGGCTGGATGAGCTTCACGGACATCGTGGTGTTGTCGCCCGGCATGACCATCTCGGTGCCCTCGGGCAGCGTGACGACGCCGGTGACGTCCGTGGTGCGGAAGTAGAACTGCGGACGGTAGTTCTGGAAGAACGGGGTGTGCCGGCCGCCCTCCTCCTTGGAGAGGATGTAGACCGTCGCCTCGAACTCCGTGTGCGGGGTGTTGCTGCCCGGCTTGATGACCACCATGCCGCGCTCGACGTCCTCGCGCTTGGTGCCACGCAGCAGCAGACCGACGTTCTCGCCTGCGCGGGCGTCGTCCAGGGTCTTCCGGAACATCTCGATCGCGGTGACCTTGGTCTTGAAGCCCTTCTCGCGGATGCCGACGACCTCGACGTCCTCGTTCGGGAGCAGCACGCCACGCTCGACACGACCGGTGACGACGGTGCCACGACCGGTGATCGTGAACACGTCCTCGACGGGCATGAGGAACGGCTTCTCGGTCTCGCGCTCCGGCTGCGGGATCGCGGTGTCGACCGCGCTCATCAGCTCGAGGAGCTTCTCGGTCCAGACCGGGTCGCCCTCGAGCGCCTTCAGCGCGGAGACCTGGACGACCGGCAGGTCGTCACCCGGGTACTCCTGCGCCGACAGCAGCTCGCGGACCTCGAGCTCGACGAGCTCCAGGAGCTCCTCGTCGTCGACCATGTCGCTCTTGTTGAGCGCCACGACGATGTACGGCACACCGACCTGACGGGCCAGCAGCACGTGCTCGCGGGTCTGCGGCATCGGGCCGTCGGTCGCCGCCACCACCAGGATCGCGCCGTCCATCTGCGCGGCACCGGTGATCATGTTCTTGATGTAGTCGGCGTGACCGGGGCAGTCGACGTGCGCGTAGTGACGCGCCTCGGTCTGGTACTCGACGTGCGCGATCGAGATCGTGATGCCGCGGGCCTTCTCCTCCGGCGCCTTGTCGATCTCGTCGAACGGCGTGTACGGGTTCAGGTCCGGGTACTGGTCGTGCAGGACCTTCGTGATGGCCGCCGTCAGCGTCGTCTTACCGTGGTCGATGTGACCAATGGTGCCGATGTTGACGTGCGGCTTAGTCCGCTCGAACTTCGCCTTCGCCACTGGTGTCCTCCTGGTGGACTTTCTTGGTTCGTTCGCCCCGGTGCGCCGGTCGGCGCGTAGGACTCTGTCGACAGCCTTTCCGGCCTGACGGCCGGTTAGCCTTTGTGGGTTCTGCGGCGATGAAGCCTACAGGCCCGGATTCACACAACCCGACCGAGGTGGCCGCGGGCGGGAGATCCCTCCCGCGACCAACCCCGGATCACCGGGTCAGCTCGGGGTGAGCGTCACTCACCCGTCGCCTTGGCGATGATCTCCTTCGCCACGCTCTGCGGCACTTCGGCGTAGGAGTCGAACTGCATGCTGTAGCTAGCCCGGCCCTGGGTCTTCGACCGCAGGTCGCCGACGTAGCCGAACATCTCCGACAACGGCACCAGAGCCCGGACGACGCGAGCGCCGCTGCGCTCCTCCATCGCCTGGATGATGCCCCGCCGGGAGTTGAGGTCGCCGATGACGTCACCCATGTTCTCCTCCGGAGTGGTGACTTCAACGGCCATCATCGGCTCGAGCAGTGCGGGGTCGGCCTTGCGGGCCGCCTCCTTCATCACCATCGAACCGGCGATCTTGAACGCCATCTCGGACGAGTCGACCTCGTGGTACTGGCCGTCCAGCAGCGTCAGCTTGAGACCCACCAGCGGGAAGCCGGCGAGGATGCCGTACTGCATGGCGTCCTGGGCACCGGCGTCCACCGACGGGATGAACTCCCGCGGGATGCGGCCACCGGTGACGGCGTTCGCGAACTCGTAGGTCGGCGAGTCGTTGCCCATGGGCAGCGGCTCGAGGCTCACGATCACGCGGGCGTACTGGCCGGAACCACCGGTCTGCTTCTTGTGGGTGTACTCGACCTTGTCCACCTTGCGGCGGATGGTCTCGCGGTACGCCACCTGCGGCTTGCCGATGTTCGCCTCGACGTTGAACTCGCGGCGCATCCGGTCGACCAGGATGTCCAGGTGCAGCTCGCCCATGCCGGAGATGACCGTCTGACCGGTCTGGTCGTCCAGCTTGACGCGGAAGGTCGGGTCCTCCTCGGCCAGCCGCTGGATGGCGGTGCTGAGCTTCTCCTGGTCGGCCTTGGTCTTCGGCTCGATGGCCACCTCGATGACCGGCTCCGGGAACGTCATCGACTCGAGGATGACCGGGTTCGCCGGGTCACACAGGGTGTCACCGGTGGTGGTCTGCTTCAGGCCCTGGACCGCGATGATGTCGCCGGCCTTGGCGGAGCCGCGCTCCTCACGCTTGTTGGCGTGCATCTGGTAGATCTTGCCGATGCGCTCCTTGCGGTCCTTGGTGGAGTTGACCACCTGGGACCCGGACTCGACCACGCCGGAGTAGACCCGGACGTAGGTGAGCTTACCGAGGTGCTTGTCGGTCTGGATCTTGAACGCCAGGCCGGAGAACGGCTCGGAGGGGGACGGCTTCCGCAGCATCGGCGTCTCGCCGTCGGTGGCCGTACCCTCGATCGCCGGGACGTCCAGCGGCGACGGCAGGAAGTCGATGACGGCGTCGAGCATGGGCTGCACGCCCTTGTTCTTGAACGCCGAACCGCAGAGCACGGGGTTGGCCTTGCCGGCGATGGTGGCCCGGCGGATGGCGGCCTTGGTCTCCTCGGCGGAGATCTCCTCGCCCTCCAGGTACTTCTCCATCACCGAGTCGTCGACGTCGGCGAGGGTCTCCATCAGCTTCTCGCGCCACTCGGCCGCGGAGTCGGCCAGCTCGGCCGGGATCTCCTCGATCGCGTAGTCCTCACCCTTCTGGGTCTCCCCGCGCCAGGTGAGGGCGCGCATGCCGATCAGGTCGACGACGCCGATGTGGTCGCCCTCGAGGCCGATCGGGATCTGGAGGACCAGCGGGGTGGCGTTGAGCCGGTCGATCATCATCTGCACGCAGCGGAAGAAGTCGGCGCCGGTCCGGTCGAGCTTGTTGACGAAGCACATGCGGGGGACGTTGTACTTGTCCGCCTGCCGCCAGACGTTCTCCGTCTGCGGCTCCACACCGGCCACGCCGTCGTACACCGCGACCGCACCGTCCAGAACCCGCAGCGACCGCTCCACCTCGACCGTGAAGTCGACGTGGCCGGGCGTGTCGATGATCTGGATCGTGTGGCCCTTCCACTCGCACTTCGTGGCGGCGGAAGTGATGGTGATACCGCGCTCCTGCTCCTGCTCCATCCAGTCCATGACGGCGGCGCCCTCGTGGACCTCACCGATCTTGTACGTGATGCCGGTGTAGAACAGGATCCGCTCGGTGGTAGTGGTCTTACCGGCATCGATGTGCGCCATGATGCCGATGTTGCGTACGTTGGCGAGCGCGTCTGCGGCGGCCACTTCAATCCCTACTTATCGTCGTCTCGACACAACTGGTGGTTGGTTCCGGCGCCCACCCGGGCGCCGGAACCACAGGTGTTACCAGCGGTAGTGCGCGAAGGCCTTGTTGGACTCGGCCATCTTGTGCGTGTCCTCACGCCGCTTGACGGCGGCGCCGAGGCCGTTGCTCGCGTCGAGCAGCTCGTTCATCAGCCGCTCGATCATGGTCTTCTCGCGCCGGGCCCGGGAGTAGGTCACCAGCCAGCGCAGACCGAGCGTGGTCGCGCGGGCCGGCCGGACCTCGACCGGAACCTGGTAGGTGGCGCCACCGACACGACGGCTGCGCACCTCGAGGGTCGGCTTCACGTTGTCCATCGCCCGCTTGAGCGTGACGACGGGGTCGGTGCCGGACTTCTCGCGGCAGCCCTCCAGGGCGGCGTACACGATGCGCTCGGCGAGCTGACGCTTGCCGCGCAGCAGGATCTTGTTCACCAGCTGGGTGACCAGCGGCGAGTTGTACACCGGGTCAGCGACCAGCGGCTTCCGCGGAGCGGGTCCCTTACGCGGCATGTCAGCTCTTCTCCTTCTTCGCGCCGTAGCGGCTGCGAGCCTGCTTGCGGTTGCGGACACCCTGGGTGTCCAGCGAGCCGCGAACGATCTTGTACCGCACGCCGGGGAGGTCCTTCACACGGCCGCCACGCACGAGCACGATCGAGTGCTCCTGCAGGTTGTGGCCGACGCCCGGGATGTAGGCGGTCACCTCGATCTGGCTGCTGAGCTTGACACGAGCGACCTTGCGCAGCGCCGAGTTCGGCTTCTTCGGGGTGGTGGTGTACACGCGGGTGCACACACCGCGCCGCTGGGGAGACCCCTTGAGCGCAGGGGTCTTGGTCTTGGTCGTCTTGGCCTGTCGGCCCTTTCGGACCAGCTGCTGAATGGTGGGCACCGGGTTTCTCCGCTCCCTTCGGCCGCTGCGAGGCGACCGCGCCGTCTGCTCTAGCCGGCCTGATGGACGGCTCTCCTACATTCCAGCCGGGGTCACCTGAGGCGGCCCCAGCACCCGCGGTCGGGCGTGTCGCCCGAGTCACGGTCCCGGTGCCGGCCGCTGACGCGTCGTACCGGAATTTGGTCTTTGGTGGTGCGACCACACGATCACCGACTGAGCGGCTCCAGCGCACGCACGCATTGCCCGGGCGAGCCCGGGCGCAAGGGGAAAGAGTACCTACCACAGCCGCGCCGGTCAAAACGGATCGACTCGGGAGGACTGCATCGCAGCCCCGAACGGTCGGTTCCGGATCACCGGCGCGCCCCCGACAGGCACCTACGACCACAAGTGTACCGGCTCGTCCGGCGCACGGCCGGGCGGCCCCGACACCCGGACGGGCGCCGAAGACCCGGACATACCTTCCTCAACCGGTCAGCGACGCGCCGACGATCACGTGATCTGCACCACCAGGGCGATCCCGAGCCCGACCACGCTCAGCAGGAGCCCCACCGCGCCGCAGCTCAGCCCCGCCACGGCCAGGCCGCCACCGGTGAACCGGACCGCCGGCGGCGGCGCCGGTCGCCGGATCTGCCGGCGGGCGAGCAGCCAGGCCACGATCGCCCCGACCCCGGCCAGCGCACCGAGCACCGTGAACGCGCCGGCCGCCCACGCGCCGCCGTAGTCCGGCCCGGCGATGCCGAAGCAGAGGACCAGCAGCGACACCAGGATCGAGGCGACGCCGGTGATCAGCGAGCCGATCGCCAGCCCGGAGGTGACCGGCGGCACGTCCAGGTGCACCACCCCGAACGGGGTGCCCGGCACCGCGTCGACCCGCTTCGGCGGCCGGGGCGCCTCGCGCGGGGGCGGCGGGAGCGCCGGCGCCCCCCACCCGCCGCCGTGGCCGGGCTCGTTCCCCGGGTACGCCCCGAACGCCGCTCCCGGAGCGCCGTACCCGTGCTGTCCCGGCTGGTACGCCGACCCGGGGCCGGCCGGTCCGGGCTGGTACGCCGACCCGAACGGGCCGGGCTGGTGTGCCGCCCCCGGCCCGGGCGACCCCGGATGGTGGGCCGGCGCGGACACCGGACCGTGCCCACCCGGCGGATACGGTCCCGCCGGCGGCCAGGGACCGGGCGGCGCGGAGTGCGGTGGGGCCGGGTCCGGCGTCCGGGCCGAGTCGAACGGCGGCGTGGACGGGTGCGACGGCGGGGCGGAACGCGGCGGCGGGGGGTCGGACGGCGCGGCCCACGGGCTGACCGGGTCGGGGCCCGGCGACGCGGCGGCGTCCGGCTCGGAACCGGGGCGGATCGGGTCGCCTCCCGGCGCGGCCGGTTCCGTCACGGGGTCCTCCTGTCACCTGACTCACCCGCCACGCGGCGGACACCGGCCAGGCTACCGTCGCGGGTCACCACCGGGTGGGCCGGCGCGGGCCGCTCCCCCGCCCGGTCAGTCGAAGTTCGGGGCGAAGTCGTGCCCGAACGACGCGTCGGCGTGCCGGACCACCCCGATCACCACCGCGGCCACCACCGCCACCGCGGTCAGCAGCAGGCCGATCCGGGCCAGCCGCTCACCGCGCCGCAGCCAGTCGGCACCGGTCAGGTAACCGCCCGACGCGTACGCCTCCCGGCGGGCCTGCCGGGCC
Source organism: Micromonospora sp. RP3T (assembly GCF_003027925.1). Taxonomy (GTDB): domain Bacteria; phylum Actinomycetota; class Actinomycetes; order Mycobacteriales; family Micromonosporaceae; genus Micromonospora. Next base: position 65,678 of record NZ_PYPS01000016.1, on the reverse strand, counting down.
AGCGTGAGCGCGATGGTCGACGGCACCACGCCGCCGACGAAGAAGCCGGTCAGCGCGCCGATCAGGCCGAGGGCGAAGACCGCACGGGCCTTCGTGGAGCGGACCGGATCCGGGTCGTGCGGATGGCGGTGCGCCTGCGGCGCGAGGGGCACCTGCCCGGGCACGGTCGTCATGCCTCCATCATGCCTCCGCTCCGGACGCGACCGGGCCCCGGACGCGACGAGGCCCCCGGCGGGTGCCGGGGGCCTCGTCGTCCGTGCGGGTTAGCGGTACGACCCGAAGTCGAAGTCGTCCAGCGGCACCGCCTGGCCGCTGGCCGGCCCGAAGCCGTAGTCGGTCTCCGGGTAGCCGGTCATCGAGTAGACCTTGGCCTTCGCCTCCTCGGTCGGCTCGACCCGGACGTTGCGGTACTTGCTGATGCCGGTACCGGCCGGGATGAGCTTACCGATGATCACGTTCTCCTTGAGGCCGATCAGCGAATCGCTGCGGGCGTGGATCGCCGCGTCCGTCAGCACCCGGGTGGTCTCCTGGAAGGAGGCCGCCGACAACCAGGAATCCGTGGCCAGCGAGGCCTTGGTGATACCCATCAGCACCGGGCGACCGGCGGCGGGCTCGCCACCCTCGCCGACGAGCCGGCGGTTCTCCGACTCGAACAGCGCCCGGTCGACGAGCACGCCCGGCAGGAACTCGGTCGAGCCGGAGTCGATGACCGTCACCCGCTTGAGCATCTGGCGGATGATGATCTCGATGTGCTTGTCGTGGATGAGCACACCCTGCGAGCGGTAGACCTCCTGGACCTCCTGGGTCAGGTGGACCTGGACCGCGCGCGGGCCGAGGATGCGCAGCAGCTCGTGCGGGTCGATGGTGCCCTCGGTGAGCTTCTCGCCGACCTCGACGTGGTCGCCGTCGTGCGCCCGGAGCCGGACCCGCTTCGAGATCTTGTCGTAGACGATCTCGTCGCTGCCGTCGTCCGGGATGACCACGATCTTGCGGGACCGCTCGCCGTCCTCGATCCGGATGCGGCCGGGGGTGTCGGCGATGGGCGCCTTACCCTTCGGCACCCGGGCCTCGAAGATCTCCTGGACACGGGGCAGACCCTGGGTGATGTCCTCACCCGCGACACCACCGGTGTGGAAGGTACGCATCGTCAGCTGCGTACCCGGCTCACCGATCGACTGGGCGGCGATGATGCCGACCGCCTCGCCGACGTCCACGGTCTTGCCGGTCGGCAGCGAGCGGCCGTAGCACGCACCGCAGACGCCCAGCTTCGACTCGCAGGTGAGCACGCTGCGCACCCGTACCGTCTCCACGCCGGCGGCGACGATCGCGTCGACGCCGATGGAGTTGATGTCCTGGCCGCGGTGGGCCACCACGGTGCCGTCCGGCCCCTTGATGTCGTCGGCCAGCGTCCGGGCGTGCACGCTGGTCTCGGCGTGCTCGTGCACGACCAGCTTGCCGTCGGCCCGCTCGCCGATCTGCATCGGGATGGCCCGGTCGGTGCCGCAGTCCTCCTCGCGGATGATGACGTCCTGCGAGACGTCCACCAGACGCCGGGTCAGGTAACCCGAGTCGGCGGTACGCAGGGCGGTGTCCGCGAGGCCCTTACGGGCACCGTGCGTGGAGATGAAGTACTCCAGCACGGACAGACCCTCCCGGTACGAGGCCTTGATCGGCCGCGGGATGATCTCGCCCTTCGGGTTGGCCACCAGACCACGGATCGCCGCGATCTGCCGGAGCTGGAGCAGGTTACCGCGGGCACCCGAGTTGATCATCTTCCACAGCGGGTTCTCCTGCGGCAGCGCGGTGTCCATCTCCTTGGCGACCTCGTTGGTCGCCTTGGTCCAGATCTCGATCAGCTCGCCGCGGCGCTCCTCGGCGGTCATCAGACCACGCTGGTACTGCTTGTCGATCCGGTCGGCTTCCTTCTCGTACCGCTCCAGGATCTCCCGCTTGCGCGGCGGAGCGATGACGTCCTCCATGCCGATGGTGACGCCGGACCAGGTGGCCCAGTGGAAACCGGCCTCCTTGAGCCCGTCCAGGGTGGCCGCCAGGGCCACCTTCGGGAAGCGCTCGGCGAGGTCGTTGACGATCGCGGAGAGCTGGCCCTTGCGGATCTCGTAGTTCACGAAGCGGTAGCCCGGGGGCAGCGTCTCGTTGAACAGGACCCGGCCCAGCGTGGTCTCCACCGTCACCGGCTCGCCCTCGACCCAGCCCTCGGGCGCGGTCCACGGCTCGGCGCCGGCGCCGTTGTCGACCCCGACCACGTCGTGCAGCCGGATCTTGACCGGGGTCTGCAGGTGCAGCTCGCCGTTGTCGTACGCCATCCGCGCCTCGGCGTCCGAGCTGAACGCCCGGCCCTCGCCCGTGCCGCCCGGGGTGAGGTGGGTGAGGTGGTAGAGGCCGATCACCATGTCCTGGGTGGGCATGGTGACGGGCTTGCCGTCGGCCGGCTTGAGGATGTTGTTCGACGACAGCATCAGGATCCGCGCCTCGGCCTGGGCCTCGGCGGACAGCGGCACGTGGACCGCCATCTGGTCACCGTCGAAGTCGGCGTTGAACGCGGTGCAGACCAGCGGGTGGATCTGGATGGCCTTGCCCTCGACCAGCTGCGGCTCGAAGGCCTGGATGCCCAGGCGGTGCAGGGTCGGCGCGCGGTTCAGCAGCACCGGGTGCTCGCCGATGACCTCTTCCAGCACGTCCCACACGACCGGCCGCTGCCGCTCGACCATCCGCTTGGCGGACTTGATGTTCTGCGCGTGGTTGAGGTCGACCAGCCGCTTCATCACGAACGGCTTGAACAGCTCCAGCGCCATCTGCTTGGGCAGGCCGCACTGGTGCAGCTTGAGCTTCGGGCCGACCACGATGACCGAACGGCCGGAGTAGTCGACGCGCTTGCCCAGCAGGTTCTGGCGGAACCGGCCCTGCTTGCCCTTGAGCATGTCGGAGAGCGACTTCAGCGGCCGGTTACCCGGGCCGGTGACCGGGCGACCACGACGGCCGTTGTCGAACAGCGCGTCGACGGCCTCCTGGAGCATCCGCTTCTCGTTGTTGACGATGATCTCGGGCGCGCCGAGGTCGATCAGTCGCTTGAGGCGGTTGTTCCGGTTGATCACCCGGCGGTACAGGTCGTTCAGGTCGGAGGTGGCGAAACGGCCACCGTCGAGCTGCACCATCGGGCGCAGGTCCGGCGGGATGACCGGGACGCAGTCCAGCACCATGCCGAGCGGGGAGTTGCGGGTGTTCTGGAACGCCGCGACGACCTTCAGCCGCTTGAGCGCCCGGATCTTCCGCTGGCCCTTGCCGGAGCGGATGGTCTCGCGGAGGTTCTCCGCCTCGGCGGTGAGGTCCATGTTCTGGACCAGCGCCTTGATGGCCTCGGCGCCCATGCTGCCGGTGAAGTACTCACCGAAGCGGTCGCGCAGCTCGCGGTAGAGCAGCTCGTCGGTGACGAGCTGCTTCGGCTCCAGCTTGCGGAAGGTGTCGAGGACCTCGTCGAGGCGGTCGATCTCGCGCTGGGCCCGGTCGCGGATCTGGCGCATCTCGCGCTCTCCGCCCTCCTTGACCTTGCGCCGGACGTCCGCCTTCGCGCCCTCGGCCTCCAGCTCGGCCAGGTCGGCCTCCAGCTTGGCGGCCCGCTTCTCGATCTCCGAGTCGCGGCTGTTCTCCGACTGCCGCTTCTCGGCCAGGATCTCGTTCTCGATGGTCGAGAGGTCGCGGTGACGCGACTCGGCGTCCACGCTCGTCACGACGTACGAGGCGAAGTAGATGATCTTCTCGAGGTCCTTCGGGGCGAGGTCCAGCAGGTAGCCCAGCCGGCTCGGCACGCCCTTGAAGTACCAGATGTGGGTCACCGGAGCGGCCAGCTCGATGTGACCCATCCGCTCCCGGCGAACCTTGGAGCGGGTCACCTCGACGCCGCAGCGCTCGCAGATGATGCCCTTGAAGCGGACCCGCTTGTACTTACCGCAGTAGCACTCCCAGTCCCGCTGCGGGCCGAAGATCTTCTCGCAGAAGAGCCCGTCCTTCTCCGGCTTGAGGGTGCGGTAGTTGATGGTCTCGGGCTTCTTGACCTCGCCGTGGGACCACTGACGGATGTCGTCGGCGGTGGCGAGACCGATGCGCAGCTCGTCGAAGAAGTTGACGTCGAGCACTGTGTCCCCTATGTCGTCGTCTGTACTGCTAGCTAACGGGCGGGATCGGGGGCCGGCGAGCCGGCCCCCGAATCACCGCCTCAGACCTCTTCGACCGAGCTCGGCTCGCGCCGGGACAGGTCGATGCCCAGCTCCTCCGCGGCCCGGAACACCTCGTCGTCGGTCTCGCGCATCTCCAGGGCCACACCGTCGCTGGAGAGCACCTCGACGTTGAGGCACAGCGACTGCAGCTCCTTGAGCAGCACCTTGAACGACTCCGGGATGCCCGGCTCGGGGATGTTCTCGCCCTTGACGATCGCCTCGTAGACCTTGACCCGGCCGAGGACGTCGTCGGACTTGATGGTCAGCAGCTCCTGCAGGGCGTAGGCGGCGCCGTACGCCTGCATGGCCCAGCACTCCATCTCACCGAAGCGCTGGCCACCGAACTGCGCCTTACCACCCAGCGGCTGCTGCGTGATCATCGAGTACGGGCCGGTCGACCGGGCGTGGATCTTGTCGTCGACCAGGTGGTTGAGCTTCAGGATGTAGACGTAGCCGACCGCGATCGGGTCGGGCAGCGGCTCGCCGGAACGACCGTCGAACAGCTGCGCCTTACCGGTGCGCCCGATGAGCTGGTTGCCGTCCCGGTTGGGCAGGGTCGACGCCAGCAGGCCGGAGATCTCCTCCTCGCGGGCACCGTCGAAGACCGGGGTGGCCACGTTGGTGTCCGGCTCGGACTCGTGCGCGTTGATCGACTTGAGCTGGCGCTTCCACTCCGCGTCGTCGCCGTCCACGCTCCAGCCGGTCTTGGCCACCCACCCGAGGTGGGTCTCCAGGACCTGGCCGATGTTCATCCGGGACGGCACACCGAGCGGGTTCAGCACGATGTCGACCGGGGTGCCGTCCTCCAGGAACGGCATGTCCTCGACCGGCAGGATCTTGGAGATGACGCCCTTGTTGCCGTGGCGGCCCGCGAGCTTGTCACCGTCCTGGATCTTGCGCTTCTGGGCCACGTAGACCCGCACCAGCTCGTTCACGCCCGGGGGCAGCTCGTCGCCGTCCTCGCGGGAGAAGGTACGCACACCGATGACCGTGCCGGTCTCGCCGTGCGGCACCTTCAGCGAGGTGTCCCGGACCTCGCGCGCCTTCTCACCGAAGATCGCGCGGAGCAGCCGCTCCTCCGGGGTCAGCTCGGTCTCGCCCTTCGGCGTGACCTTGCCGACCAGGATGTCGCCGGGGACGACCTCGGCGCCGATCCGGATGATGCCGCGCTCGTCGAGGTCGGCGAGCATCTCCTCGCTGACGTTCGGGATGTCGCGGGTGATCTCCTCCGGGCCGAGCTTGGTGTCCCGGGCGTCGACCTCGTGCTCCTCGATGTGGATCGAGGTGAGCACGTCCTGCTGCACGAGGCGCTGCGACAGGATGATCGCGTCCTCGTAGTTGTGGCCCTCCCAGCACATGAACGCCACGAGCAGGTTGCGCCCGAGCGCCATCTCGCCCTCGTCGGTGCACGGACCGTCGGCGACGACCTGACCGGCCTCGACGCGGTCGCCCTCGAAGACGACCGGCTTCTGGTTGACGCAGGAGCCGGCGTTGGAGCGGCGGAACTTGTGCAGCAGGTACGTCCGGCGGTGGCCGTCGTCCTGGTGCACGGTGATGTAGTCCGCGCACAGGTCCTCGACCACACCGCCGACCTCGGCGACGACCACGTCGCCGGCGTCCACGGCCGCGCGGTACTCCATGCCGGTGCCGACCAGCGGGGCCTCGGCCTTGACCAGCGGCACCGCCTGACGCTGCATGTTCGCGCCCATGAGCGCGCGGTTGGCGTCGTCGTGCTCCAGGAACGGGATCATCGCGGTGGCGACCGAGGTCATCTGCCGCGGCGAGACGTCCATGTAGTCGACGGCGCTGGGGACCACGTCCTCGGTCTCGCCACCCTTACGACGACACAGCACCCGGTCCTCGGCGAACGTGCCGTCCGCCCGCAGCGGGGCGTTGGCCTGCGCCTTGACGAACCGGTCCTCCTCGTCCGCGGTCAGGTAGTCGATCTGGTCGGTGACCCGACCGTCGATGACCTTCCGGTACGGCGTCTCGATGAAGCCGAACGGGTTGACCCGGGCGAACGTGGAGAGCGCGCCGATCAGGCCGATGTTCGGGCCTTCCGGCGTCTCGATCGGGCACATCCGACCGTAGTGGGACGGGTGCACGTCCCGGACCTCGAAGCCGGCCCGCTCCCGGGACAGACCACCCGGGCCGAGCGCGCTCAGCCGGCGCCGGTGGGTCAGACCCGCCAGCGGGTTGGTCTGGTCCATGAACTGGGACAGCTGCGACGTGCCGAAGAACTCCTTGATCGCCGCCACCACCGGGCGGATGTTGATCAGGGTCTGCGGCGTGATCGCCTCGACGTCCTGGGTGGTCATCCGCTCGCGGACGACCCGCTCCATCCGGGAGAGACCCACCCGGACCTGGTTCTGGATCAGCTCGCCCACGGTACGCAGGCGACGGTTGCCGAAGTGGTCGATGTCGTCGGCCTCGTAGCCCTCCTCACCGGCGTGCAGCCGGCAGAGGTACTCCACGGTGGCGACGATGTCGTCCTCGGTCAGCGTGCCGGTGTTCATCGGCACGTCGACTTCGAGCTTCTTGTTGAACTTGTAGCGCCCGACCTTGGCGACGTCGTACCGCTTCGGGTTGAAGAAGAGGTTGTCGAGCAGGGTCTGGGCGTTCTCACGGGTCGGCGGCTCGCCAGGGCGGAGCTTCCGGTAGATGTCGAGCAGCGCCTCGTCCTGGCCGGCGATGTGGTCCTTCTCGAGCGTGGTCATCATCAGCTCGGACCAGCCGAACTTCTCGCGGATGCGCTCCGCGGACCACCCGATGGCCTTGAGCAGGACGGTGACGGCCTGCCGACGCTTGCGGTCGATGCGTACGCCGACCGTGTCGCGCTTGTCGATGTCGAACTCCAGCCAGGCACCCCGGCTCGGGATGACCTTGACGCTGGAGAGGTCGCGGTCGGAGGTCTTGTCCGGCTGCTTGTCGAAGTAGACGCCCGGCGAGCGGACGAGCTGGCTGACCACGACGCGCTCGGTGCCGTTGATGATGAAGGTGCCCTTCGGCGTCATCATCGGGAAGTCACCCATGAACACCGTCTGGCTCTTGATCTCGCCGGTGGTGTTGTTGGTGAACTCCGCGGTCACGAACAGTGGCGCGCAGTAGGTCAGGTCCTTCTCCTTGCACTCCTCGATCGAGGCCTTGACCTCGTCGAAGCGCGGAGCGGAGAAGGAGAGCGACATGGTGCCGGAGAAGTCCTCAATGGGACTGATCTCGTCGAGGATCTCCGCGAGACCCGAGCGTGCGTGCGGGTCGTCCGCCGACCGGCCCTGCCAAGCCTCGTTGCCGACGAGCCAGTCGAAGGACTCGTTCTGAATGGCAAGGAGGTTGGGGACCTCGAGGTGTTCGGTGATCCGGCCGAATGAAACTCGGCGGGGTGCGAAAGCGCTCGACGTACGACTGGTCTTCGCAGGGCGGGAAGCTGCCAAGATGCGTCCTTCCGAGGACCGGTGCTGCAGAACGGCTGGTACGCGTGCACTCCAATGACCCCACCAGAAATATCCGCAATCGGACATTTCCGAGCAGGGGTCAAGTCGGAAGGCAGCGCAAACTAGCAGTGTAGCCGAGAGGCTAACCGCTGTCCAGCCCACCCCGCAGGTCGTCGCGGAACAAGCCCTGGGACCTCGAAAAAACCGGGTCCACCGGGCCGCTCTGAACGCGACGCTCCTGCCGGTCCGCTCGGGAGCCGCGGCGTTGGTGCTGCCGTTGCCCTTACCCGAGTGGCGGCCGTTGCAAGCGCGGAAGGTCTTGCTGATGCCAGCGTGCCTGCCGGCCGGTGCCGCGTCAAGGGCCGGTTACCGCTCAGAGTGTCTTTCCCACCGACGGGCTACCTGCTCCACATCGCTGAGAGGCCGGTCCGAGGAACCTGTACGCCCAGCTCACGGCGCTTCCAGTGGGTGACAACACGACAGCGGGCGGTGACCCGGTCTCCCGGATCACCGCCCGCTGCGACAAGGTGTGCCCCGGCTCACGTGAGCCGGACGCGCATCAGGTCAGACCAACGTCACTTGAGGGTGACCTTGGCGCCCTCGCCCTCGAGCTTGGCCTTGGCCTTCTCGGCGGTCTCCTTGTTGGCCTTCTCCAGGACGGCCTTCGGAGCGGCCTCGACCAGGTCCTTGGCCTCCTTGAGGCCCAGGCCGGTCAGCTCACGCACGACCTTGATGACCTGGATCTTCTTGCCACCGTCGGCGTCGAGGATGACGTCGAACTCGTCCTTCTCCTCCTCGGCCGGGGCGGCGGCAGCGCCACCGGCACCGCCGGCAGCGGCAACCGCGACCGGAGCGGCGGCGGTGACCTCGAAGGTCTCCTCGAACTGCTTCACGAACTCGGAGAGCTCGATCAGCGTCATCTCCTTGAACGCGTCGAGCAGCTCGTCGGTGCTGAGCTTCGCCATGTCTGGCGTCCTTTCTACAAGTGAAAACTAAGAATGTGGTGCGCCGTGCGGCCTCAGGCCGCCTCGGCGCCCTCCTGCTCGCGCTTCTTGTCCGCCAGGGCGGCCGCCGCGCGGGCGGCCTTGGAGAGCGGCGCCTGGAACAGGGCCGCGGCCTTGCTCAGGTTGCCCTTCATGGCGCCGGCCAGCTTGGCCAGCAGCACCTCGCGGGACTCCAGGTCGGCGAGCTTCGTGACCTCGGCCGCGGAAATGGCCCTGCCCTCGAAGACACCGCCCTTGATGACGAGCTTCGGGTTGGCCTTCGCGAAGTCGCGAAGCCCCTTCGCCGCCTCGACGACGTCGCCCGAAACGAAAGTCAGCGCGGTAGGACCGGTGAACAGCTCGTCGAGGCCGGAGATGCCCGCATCGGTCGCGGCACGCTTGGCCAGCGTGTTCTTCGCGACCGTGTAGCTGGTCTCCTTGCCGAGCGCGCGCCGCAGCTGGGTGAGCTGCGAGACCGTGAGCCCGCGGTACTCGGTGAGCACGGTGGCTCCCGAGGTGCGGAAGCTCTCGGTCAGCTCGGCGACGGCCGTGGCCTTGTCGGCCCGGATCGGCTTGTCCGCCATGTCCCTCCTCTCTCGTTACTCGGAGCTGGCACGCCGGCGACGGGACGTCGCGACGGCGGCGGAGGCACCACGACAACGAAAAAGCCCCGGCGCGGGGCGCACGGGGCGAGGGCCGGGATCATGGAGCACAGTCGGCGGACCGTGTCTGACACCGAGTTTCGCTTGCCGCCCTGCGCGGGTCGCCCGTCGTCGCGGGACCTTCGACCGTGCCGGGGCACGGTGACCAGCGGTCTTTGGGTGGAACTACCGGTTCAGGTTACGCGACGTGCGGCGGAGCGCCAAATCGCCTCGGCGTGCTCCGGGTCACCCGGCGGTCAGGCCCGGGTGCGCCGCCCCCAGGCGTAGCCGGCCAGCGCCACCGCCACCCACAGCGCCGCCCAGCCGGTGAGCAGCAGCCCCGCGCCGGGCGTCACCGGCGCGGTGACCGCCCGCGCGGTCGCCATCACCGGCGGGACCAGCCACGGCACCACCGAGTCGGACAACCCGCACACCACCACCCCGACCACGCCGACCGCCAGCACCGCCGCCCCGTAGCCGGCACTGCGGGTGATCGGCCGGCTGGCCAGCGCGCCGAGCGCCACCGCCGCCGGCAGCGCGAGCAGGTGCGCCCAGACGCCGAGCGCCACCCCGACGAGCGCCGGCCGGCCCGCCGGCCCGCCCGCCAGCGACACCGCGCCGAGCGGCCACGGCATCGCCAGCGCGACCAGCACCACGGCGAGTCCGGCCACGAGCGCCGCGAGCAGCCCGGCCGCCCGTTCCCGGGCCGGCCCGACCACGACCCGGGCCAACCGGCGCTGCACGTCGGGTTCGACGTCCAGCAGGATCTTGGTCTGCCAGGCCAGCACCGGGAAGATCAGCACCGCGGAGACGCCGTAGACCTCCGCCGGTCGGCCCGCGCCACCGCCGCCGTAGAGGACGCCCAGGGCGAGCAGGCCGGTCAGCACCGGCGCGAGCGCCCGTCCGGTACGCACGAAGCCGGCCAGCCGCAGCCGGACCAGCGCGATCACCGGCCCACCTCCGACGCCACACCGGCGCGGCCGGCACCGGCCTCCGGCGACCCGGCCCCGCCCTCGACGCCCGGTGGGCCGGGGACATCCGGTGCCCCGCCATCGACCTCGGCCAGCGACGCGCCGGGAAGGCCCGGCGACCCGCCATCGGACTCGACAGCCGACGCGCATGCGAGGGCCGGCGACCCGCCATCGGGCTCGGCCACCGACCCGCCGGCGAGGGCCGGCCACCCGCCATCGGGCTCCGTCCCCGGCGCGCCGGACCGGCCCGGTGCCGGCGACTCGTCGGGGGCCTCGACGCCCGGCCCGGCGGCGGGAGCCGGTGCCGGTGACCCGGCGGCGGGCGGGACGGCGGGTTCGCGTACCCGAAGGATCTGGTGGCCATCGGCGCGCAGGCGGGCGACGGCGGCGGCGAGCCCCGCGGCCGGCACCGCCAGCTCGACCACCGCGACGGCCGAGCCCCCGGACGACGCCTCCTCGGTCAGCGTGCCGTCGGTGACCGACCAGCGGCGGGCGCCGGGCAGCCGGACCGTCTCGCCCCGGTGGTCGCTGACCAGCACCGCACCGCCGCCGGCCAGCACCTCGCCGATCATCTCGGGGACCAGCTCGCGGGCCGCCGCGTCGAGCCCCTCCCAGGGCTCGTCGAGCACCAGCAGGCCGGGCGGGCGCAGCAGCGCCTGGGCCAGGCCGACCTTCTGCGCGGTGCCCTTGGAGAGCTGCGGCAGGCGCACGTCGGAGAAGCGGGTCAGGCCCAGCCGCTCCACCCACTCGCGCACCGCCCGGTCGGCGGCGGCACCGGGCAGGCCGGCGACGCGGCCCATGGCGGCCAGGTAGTCCCCGACGGTGAACGGCTGGTCGGCGGGGAAACGCTCCGGCACCCAACCGACGGTCGCCGGCCGGTCGACCACCCGGCCACGGCTCGGCCGCAGCACCCCGGCGGCGAGCTGGAGCAGCGTGGACTTGCCCGCGCCGTTGCGGCCGAGCACGACCGCGACCTCGCCCGGACCGATCGTCGCGTCGACCTGTCGCAGCACCCACGGGCCGTGTCGGTGGTACCGGAGCCAGACGCCGTCGAGCCGCATGCGCCGAGCCTGCCACAACGGACAGACGGACGGGGCCCCGCCACATGTGGTGGCGGGGCCCCGTCCGGGAGGTGCGTGCTCAGGCCTCGGCCGAGCCCTCCTGCAGGTTCTTGATCAGCTTCGGGTCGACCGGGACGCCCGGGCCCATGGTGGTGGTCAGCGTGACCTTCTTGAGGTACGTGCCCTTGGCCGCGGACGGCTTGGCACGGAGGACCTCGTCCAGCACCGCGGCGTAGTTGTCGATCAGCTGGTTCTCCGAGAAGGAGGCCTTGCCGATGATCAGGTGCAGGTTCGAGTGCTTGTCCACCCGGAAGGTGATCTTACCGCCCTTGATGTCCGCGACCGCCTTGGTGACGTCCATGGTCACGGTGCCGGTCTTCGGGTTCGGCATGAGACCGCGCGGGCCCAGGATCCGCGCGATCCGGCCGATCTTGGCCATCTGGTCCGGCGTGGCGATCGCCGCGTCGAAGTCCAGCCAACCGCCCTGGATGCGGGCGACCAGCTCGTCGGTGCCCACCTCGTCCGCACCCGCGGCGGCGGCCTCCTCGGCCTTCGCGCCGGCGGCGAAGACGATCACGCGGGCGGTCTTACCGGTGCCGTGCGGCAGGTTGACCGTGCCGCGGACCATCTGGTCCGCCTTGCGGGGGTCGACGCCGAGGCGCATCGCGACCTCGACCGTGGCGTCGAACTTGACGTTGGTGTTCTCCTTGGCCAGCTTCACGGCCTCGGCGGGGGCGTACAGCTTCGACCGGTCGATGACCTCGGCGGCCTTGCGGTAGCTCTTGCTGCGCTGCATTTCTGGTGACTCCTGTGGTCTCTGGCGGGCGCGCGGGACTCGCGGCCCTCCCACGAACGGATCGGGTGGAGCGGGTACGACGAGATCAGTCGGCGACGGTCAGGCCCATCGACCGGGCGGTGCCGGCGATGATCTTCTCGGCCTGCTCGATGTCGTTGGCGTTGAGGTCCGCCATCTTCTTCTCGGCGATCTCGCGCAGCTGGGCGCGGGTGACCGAGCCGACCTTCTCCTTGTGCGGGACGCCCGAGCCCTTCTGCACACCGGCGGCCTTGATCAGCAGCCGGGCGGCGGGCGGGGTCTTCAGCACGAAGGTGAAGGTGCGGTCCTCGTAGACGCTGATCTCGGCGGGGACGACGTCGCCACGCTGGGACTCGGTCTGCGCGTTGTAGGACTTGCAGAACTCCATGATGTTCACGCCGTGCTGGCCGAGCGCGGGGCCGACCGGCGGCGCCGGGGTGGCCTGGCCCGCCGGCAGCTGAAGCGTGAACGTCTTGACGAGCTTCTTCTTCGGAGGCATGTCTCTTCCTGGGGCTTGAAACTGGGATTCTCCGCCGCCCGCGGGCGCGCACGGTCAGCGCGGTGCGGACGGCCGACGTTCAAGGGTAGCGCAACCCGCTACCGGGTTCGCCGCCGAGGTCGGCGAGCGGTGGAACAGCACACCGGCGGCCGGCCCGCGAAGGCCGACCGCCGGTGCGGACGTCCGTCAGATCTTGGCGACCTGGTTGAAGTTCAGCTCGACCGGGGTCTCCCGGCCGAAGATCGACACCAGCACCTTGAGCTTCTGCTGGTCGGCGTTGATCTCGCTGATCGTCGCCGGCAGCGACGCGAACGCGCCGTCGGTGACGGTGACCGAGTCGCCGACCTCGAAGTCGAGGACCTTGATCTCGGGCTTGGCCTTCTTCTGCTCGGTCTCGACCGCCGGGGCGAGCCACTTGAGCACCTCGTCGAGGCTCAGCGGCGCCGGCCGATCGGCCCGGTCGGTCGCGCCGACGAAGCCGGTGACCCCCGGGGTGTTCCGGACGCAGGAGTAGGACTCCGCGGTCAGCTCCATCCGGACCAGGATGTAGCCCGGGAAGACCTTCGCCTGGATCTGCGACCGCTTGCCGTTCTTGACCTCGACCTCTTCCCGGGTCGGCACCTCGACCTGGTAGATGTAGTCCTCCATGTCGAGGGACGTGATCCGGGTCTCGAGGTTGGTCTTGACCTTGTTCTCGTAGCCGGCGTACGAGTGCACCACGTACCAGTCACCGGGCGCGTAGCGCAGCTTCTGGCGCAGCTCGGCGACCGGGTCGAAATCCTCGTCCGGGGCCGGCTCGGTGGTCGGGAACTCCGGCTCGCTGGCGGCCTCGACCGACTCGTTGTTGGCCGCCGTCGCCACCGCGGACTGCTCGTCCGGGGTCTCGGCGGTCTCGTCGTACTCAGGCACGCTCGCTCACTTCCGTCAGTATTACTGTGCGCAGGTCAGCTGGGGTTGCCGAAGACCCACAGCACCGCCTTGGCGAAGCCGTAGTCCAGGCCGGCCACGATCGCCAGCATCACCGCCACGAAGGTGACCACCACGGCGGTGTAGGTCAGCAGCTCCTTGCGGGTCGGCCAGATGACCTTACGCAGCTCGGCCACGACCTCGCGGAAGAACCGCGCGATGCGGGCGAACAGCCCGATCCGCTCGGTGTCCTTGCGGGTCTTCCGGCCCTCGGCCGGCTCGGCCTGGGCCCGCTTGCGGGTGGCAGTGCCGCCCCGGGAGACCGGCTCGTCCGCGTCGGCGGCGTCGTCGGCCACGTCGTCGTCGGCCACGCCGTCGACAGTCGCGTCGTCGTTCAGACGCTCGTCGCCGTCGTCCTCGCCGCGCCGCTTCTTCTCGGCCACTTCGCCCTCCGTGCGGGTATGGGGTCGCACGCCGGGCGGCGTGCGCGGCGTGTTGGTCACGCCGGCCGGACCAACCGTCCCGCGACGGGCCGCGGCCGGCGGACCGGACGGGAGGGCCCCGAACGCCTCGGAACCACCCCACCGGTGCCACCACCACGGGCCGGACGCCGCCGCGAACGGCGGCACGACCCACGGGAACGGTCAGGCCTGAGGCGCAGGGGTGACAGGACTTGAACCTGCAGCCTGCGGTTTTGGAGACCGCTGCTCTGCCAATTGAGCTACACCCCTGTGCGGCAACTCACCTCCACCCGGACACGTTGTGCCGAGCGGGGGTCACTTGCCCCACGGCGGACCAGTGTACGGGTAGTCGTGCGACTTTCCCAACCGGTCTACCCCTCGCGCGTCGGGTGGTCCCTCAGCGAGGAGTACGGATCAGTGCCCGGGCCTGCGACAGCACCTTCTCACCCCGACAGGTGGCGGTGATGTCGAGCCTGGTCAGGCCCGCCTCGGTGACCTCCTTGACCACGGCGGCGACCTCGATCTCGGTGCCCTCGTCGGTGTCCGGCACGACCACCGGCCGGGTGAAGCGGACCCCGAAATCGACCACCGCGTCCGGCGCGCCGGCCCAGCCGGCGACCGCGCGACCGACCAGGGCCATGGTGAACATGCCGTGGGCGATGACCCCGGGCAGGCCCACCCCGGTGGCGGTCCGGTCGCTCCAGTGGATCGGGTTGAAGTCCCCCGAGGCGCCGGCGTAGCGGACCAGGTCCGCCCGGGTCACCCGGAACGTCTGGACAGGCAGTTCCATGCTCACGCCTCCTCCCGACGTACGACGATCTTCGACCAGACCGCGACCACCGGCTCACCGGCCACGGTGCTCACGTCGGTGCGGGTGGTCAGGAAACCGTGCCCGCCCCGGCTGCTGACGTCCTCGATGACGTTGACGCACACCAGCTCGTCACCGGCCACCACCGGCCGGGTGTACGCGAAGCGCTGGTCGCCGTGGACCACCCGGCTGTAGTCGACGCCCAGCGCCGGGTCATCGACGATCTGCTGGTTGGCCGCCATGGTGACGATCACCGGGAAGGTCGGCGGCGCGACCACGTCGGGGTGGCCGAGCGCCCGGGCCGCCTCCGGGTCGTGGTGCGCCGGGTCGGTCGCGCCGACGGCGGTGGCGAACTCGCGGATCTTTTCTCGGCCCACCAGGTAGGGGGCGGTCGGCGGATAGGTCCGGCCGACGAAGGACGGGTCCAGGGACATGCCGCGAACCTACACGGGAACACGAACGCCGACCCGCGCGGTCGGGCGGCCGTCTCAGGCCGTCGACCCTGCGGATCGGCGTACGGGTGCTGCGGCGGGCCGGCGGTGCCGGCCGGGCGTCAGCGGGTCTCGCGGTGGACGGTGTGCTTGCCGTCCCGGGGGCAGAACTTCTTCAGCTCGATGCGGTCCGGGTCGTTACGGCGGTTCTTGCGCGTGATGTAGTTGCGCTCCTTGCACTCCACACACGCCAAAGTGATCTTCGGCCGGACATCGGTCGCCTTCGCCACGGCGGAGTGCCTTCCTCGCTCAGGACATCAACTACGGCGTGTCAGCCTACGCGCTGACCACGCGGACATGCAAAGTGGGCGCCCTGTGGCGCCCATCCCACCGACCACCGGGCGGACCCGGGGGACGAGAGTAGCGGTGGCCGGACTTGAACCGGCGACACAGCGATTATGAGCCGCTTGCTCTACCATCTGAGCTACACCGCCGTGGCGGGTCCAGCCGGACCCTTTGAGCCCCCTTACGGAATCGAACCGTAGACCTTCTCCTTACCATGGAGACGCTCTGCCGACTGAGCTAAGGGGGCCTGCTCGATCACCCTTCGGGTGTCGCGCAGAGGAAACAGTACACGACCGCGTCGCGGAGGTGAAATCGGATCCCCCCGACAGGTGCCACCCCTGCTCAGGGCACCACACGCAGGCGCGGCAGCTCCCCCGCGACGACCGTCTCGGGGTCGACCTGGGCGCCGAACCACGCCTCCAGTCGCTCGTACGGCAGCGGCCGGCTGAACAGGAAGCCCTGGCCGATCTCGCAGCCGATGTCCTGGAGCAGTTCCAACGTCAGCTCACTCTCCACCCCCTCGGCCACCACCGTCAGGCCGAACTGCTGGGAGAGCGTCACCACCGCGTTGACGATGGCCAGGTCACCCGGGTCGGTCGCCATGCCCTGCACGAACGACCGGTCCACCTTCACCTCGTGCACCGGCAGCCGGCGCAGTTGGGCCAGCGACGAGTTGCCGGTGCCGAAGTCGTCCACCGAGAGCCGGACCCCGAGGTCGCGCAGACAGCGCAGGATCGGCACGGGCCGTTCGGTGCCGTCCAGCACGCCCGCCTCGGTGATCTCCAGCGTGAGCCGCTGCGGCGGCACGCCGTACTCCGTCAGCAGCTCCCGCACCAGCCCCGGGAAGCGCGGGTCGTTCACCGTCCGGGCGGCCAGGTTGACCGAGACGCAGAGCGGCTGCTCGCCGTGGCTCCAGTCGCGGCTGCGCCGCAGGCTCTCCCGCAGCACGAACTCGGTGAGCCGGCCGAGTTGGCCGGTGTGCTCGGCCACCGCCACGAAGTCGTCCGGCGAGACCGTGCCGTGCGCCGGGTGCTCCCAACGCGCCAGACACTCCACGCCCACCAGGCGGCGGTCCCGCAGCGTGACCTTGGGCTGGAAGTAGACCTCCAGCTCGCCGTCCTCAAGCGCCCGCTTCAGGTCGCCGGCGAGACCGAGCCGGCGCAGCGACCGTGACTCCAGCGCCGGGCTGTAGAGCTGGACGCTGCCCGGGACCGACTTCGCCGCGTTGGCCGCCAGGTCGACCCGCTGGAGCAACGCCACAGCGTCCCCGCCGTGATCGGGGTGGACGGCCACGCCGACGGCGGTGTCCACGTCCAGGGTGAGCGCGTCGAAGACCATCTCGTCCCGGATCTGCTCCCGGAGCTGGGTCGCCAGGTCCAGCGCGGCCTCGACGCCCTCCAGCCGGAGCGTCACCAGGAACTCGTCCCCGCCGGCGCGACCCACCAGCGCCGAGGAGGGCGCGCAGGCCCGCAGCCGCTCGGCCACCTCGACCAGCACCTTGTCGCCGGCCGCGTGGCCCAACGACTCGTTGACCTGGCGCAGCCGGTCGACGTCGAAGAGCAGCAGCGCCACCACCTCGCCGGGGGCGCGGATCTTGACCGCTTCCCCCACCGCCGCGATGAGTCGCCGCCGGTTCGGCAGCCTGGTCAACGTGTCGTGCTCGGCGTCGTGCCGCAGCCGGTCGACCAGGCGGGCGTTCTCCAACGCGACCGCGGCGTGCGCGGCGACGGTCTCCAGCAGCGGCACGTCGGTGCGGCTGAACGAGTTGCTGGCGCCGAGCCGGTTGGCCACCTCAAGGGTGCCGACGACCGCCTGGCCGGAGCGCAACGGCACCACGATGACGTCCTTGACCCCCTGCTCGGTGAGCGCGGTCCGCAGTTTGCCGTCCGCGCCGGCGCCGCGGGTGAGCACCAGCGTCTGCCCGTCCTGGCGGACCTGCTCGCGCAGGGCGGCGGGCGTGGGCGCCACGTCCAGCAGCCCCGGGTCGGCGATCCGGGAGGTCAGCAGCACCTCCGGGTGGCGGCGCTGCGCCGGCAGCCAGAGCGTCGCGTACTCCGCCTGGAGCATCGCCCGGACGCGGCCCAGCAGGGCGTCGGCGAGCGTGCCGTCCTGGCCGCTGCCGCTGACCGCGCGGCTCAGCTCGTACATGTCGGAGAGCGTGCGGTGCTGCCGGAAGAACTGCGCGTACGCGCGGTAGATCAACGTCAGCGCGGTGATCAGCGCGGAGAGCAGGACCAGCGACCACCAGTTCGACGTGATCAGGATCAGGACGATCAGGCCGGCGACGATCTGGATGCCGGCGGAGAGCAGCGCGGAGGGCGCCCTGCGGAACGCGTCGCGGCCGGTCTGCCAGCCCTGGAGCAGCGTGTAGACGCCGGCCACCGACGTGATGCTGACCAGGTTGACCATGATGGCGGCGGTGAACAGCGTCAGCCAGGTGCGCGGGCCCACGCCCTCGACCGGGGGCAGCGCCTGCAGCACCAGCACGGCGAGCGAGGAGCCGGCCGCCGCGCGGGCGACGTTGAACCAGAACTTCGCCGCGCCCATCCGGTGCCACAGATGGGTGAGGATCGCGGCCCCGGTATAGATCGCGACCACCGTCAGCGGACGCGTCAGGTAGAACGCGAGCACCAACGGGATCTCGGTGATCGTCACACCGAGCGACTGGCGCCGGACGGTGAAGTTCAGCACCGGAAGCCCGGCAGCGACCATGGCCACCAGCAGCACCGCCGCCAGCGGCCAGCCGCCGAACGGATGGTCACTGATCAGACCGGTCACCGTCGAACAGACGACAGCGAAAAGGACGAGTGGCCCGGTGATCAGCCAAGCGTGATCATTGGACCGCGAGCCCTTGACGGGCTGTGCGGACATGCCGCCCCTTCCGTCGATCGACTTTCGCCTGGCTCGGACGGGACGGTGAGCGTCAGCGAGTCGCAGGCATGTTCCAGATGACATCCGCGGTCTGCATGTCGCCGAGCTCCGGCCCTACGCCGACCAGGACGCCACTCATGACAGCGGCAAAAACCAGCATTGAGCCAAGCAGCCGGCCCAGTCTTCGACCAGACATGTTCGCTCTCCTGTCGGGGATGGGACACCGGGGATGGTGGAGGTTCCACGATCGTGCCACAGGGCCCGCACGCAGGAAAGCGGTGAGAACAGGCCCGATCCGACCGTCGAAAAGGTTTCGCCGATCGGCCCGGTGCCAGAGGGACGCGTAGCCAGATCAGCGGGCTCAGGGGCCCCGCGGTCGTCCGTCCATTGCGTATTCCGACCTTCAACGCGAACTGATCTAGGCGGCCTCGGAGCGATCGGGCCGCTGCGCCCGGCCGCACTCCCCATCCCCGTGGCTCGGACGACCCTGGGCATAGACCACCATACCTATAACTCGCCGCAGCACCAGAGGGCGATACGGGTCAATCGCTGGCGAATCACCGACACCTCCCCTCACCTGCCGGTTCGGCCTCAGTCGTCCGCCGGCATCGGCCACACGTCCCGAGCGTCGTTGAACGCCGGCCCCGGCGGCGGCTCCACCGTGAGCGCCCGCAGCCGACCCGGCACCGCCCGGAGCCGGCCCGGCAACGCCACCACGCCGCGTCGCGTCGACCGCCACGACCACCGCGCGAGGCGGACGGCGGCGACGACCGCGGCGAGACCCAGCACGGGGATCAGCACCCAGCCGAGCAGGCCGACATAGAGCATGACCGCACGGTACGACCTTTTTCTCGTACGCGGGGCGGCGGCACTCAGACCAGGCGCTGGATGCGGACCGTCGGACGCTCGTTCCGCAGGTGGCCCTGCTTGTGCTGGCGCACCTGCTCGTCCCAGACCTCCTGGTCGTAGTCCGGGTCCGGCGGGATCCACCGGTGGGAGCCATCGCTGTAGTGGAACTTCTCGTCGCCGGCCCGGAGGATGCTCACCGCGCCCAACCCAGGAATCGGCGGTGCGGACGATCTGCGGCCACGTCGACCACCCGGGCCGCCGGCGCGCGGCGAGTGGTCATCGAGGCTCCTTCCGGCCCGCCTCGTGGGTGCGGTCGATCGGACGGGATGGAGGCTCGGGCCGCGATGCCCTGACCTCGGCGAGCATCCGCTCCCTGTGCGCGGCCACTTTTGCCTCGTCGAGATTCATCCGGGAACGGGTGTCCCGCCAACTACGCACCATCAGTCCGTCCCCGTCCTGTCCATTGCCGCGCCAAGCGGGGAGAGGGGCGACTGGCCGGCACCCGCGCGCCGTTGCTCCGGCGCCCGCCATCCGGAGCCGGCCTCATCCCCAGCATTCGTTGTGAAGAATCGGAGCCCGCGCTCAACCCGCACCGCTTGACGAAGATCGACCGCCGCGCCACGGCATCGCCCTGCTCGTCGAGCTGGTAGCCGTCCAGCCACGTCCAGCCGTCGTAGGTGCTCCAGTCGAGGACGCGGATCAGCCGGAAGTGGAACGGCCTCGCGAACTGCACGCCGGCCGCCCTGCCGACGAGGAGCAGCACGCCGGGCTTCAGCTCCGTCACTGTTCACAGACCTTGCGCCAGGCGCGGATGCGGGCGCGGGCGACGACCACGCGGGGACACCATCCGTACGGGCGGCACCGCGAGCAGGTGTACGCCACGTGGTAGTCGATGACGGCCCAGGACACCGCCACCAGGAGGGGCGTGTCGGGTCTCCGCTCCGGTGTCACGTCTCGCCGCCGTTACGACGCTTCTCGCTGTGCCCCGTCCGCGACTGCGCGGTCCGGCTCGCTGGAGGGCGGACCAACGGCAGGGCCTTGACGCCGTCGTTCCGCTTCCCGGTTTCGCCAGGGCGCTCGTTGCTGGTCGGCCGCTGCACCACATCGACCGGCTCGTTGCTGCGTTGGAACCACTTCCAGCGGGGCATCGCGCACCTCCGTCGATCGACCCCTTCTCGCAGCCAACGTGGCGTAGTGGCACCGTCACTGCAACATCTCATCGCGGGTTTCAGACATCGAGATTGACGTCGTGCCATCCGGGCGGGCAGGGTGGCTGAAGTGAGACACACAGGGCGGTTGAGGTGAGATTGGGGATCAGATGGCCGAGACGGGATCTTCCGTCCCGCGTCGGCAACTCGGCCGGCTGCTGCGGCAGGCGCGCGAGGAAGCCGGCATCAACCTGGAAGCCGCCGCGAAGACTCTGGAGTGGTCACGGGCGAAGATGTACCGGCTGGAGGCCGGCCACACCTCACTGCGCACCCACGACGTGAACCTCATGTGCCAGCTCTACGGCACCTCGACCGACCTGACCGAAGTCCTCGTCTCGCTCGCCCGGGAGAGCAAGAGCCGGGGTTGGTGGCACTCCTACGGCGACGTCATCCCGGCGTGGTTCGAGTTGTACGTGGGTCTGGAAGCGGCGGCCCGCCACATCCGGCACTACGAGCCGAACCTGATCCCGGGGCTGCTTCAGACCCCGGAGTACATGTCAGCCGTCTTCGAGACGAAACCCGGTCGCACGTCGCAGGAGGTGGCCCAGAAAGTCGCCCTCCGGATGGAGCGACAGAAGCTTCTGGCGCGTCGGAGCCCCGCAGCACCGCTCTTTGAAGCGATCATCGACGAGGCAGTTCTTCGTCGCCCCATCAACGACATAGAGGCGTGGCGGGCTCAGTTGGCCCACCTGGTCAACGGGGCCCAGGCAGGCAACATCAAGGTTCGGGTGCTACCCGCGAGCGTCGGCCCACACCGGGCGTCTTTCGCTGGGGCGTTCATGATCCTCGACTTTCCCGCGAAGGGCACTCGTCCCGCAGAGCCCAGCACCGTCTACAGCGAGTCCCTGACCGGCAGTCTCTACCTCGATCGCCCCGGGGAGGTAGAGACATACGCTTCGGCTTGGCAGACTCTGTGGAACCTTGCCCTGGAAGAACGCGCCTCCGAGGATCTGGTGGGCGCCCTGATCAAGGAGACTTACGATGACTGAGCTGACCACGGCCCGCTGGCGCAAGAGCACCCACAGCGGCAACGAGGGCGCATGCGTCGAGGTCGCCGACAACCTTCCGGGCGTCGTGGGCGTGCGGGACAGCAAGGACGTCGCCGGTCCGTCGCTGATGTTCAGCGCGGCCCACTGGGTTTCCTTCGTCGAGTTCGTTAAGGACAGCTCCCCTAGCTGAGCTTCGGCATCCGAAAGGGGCCTGCGAATCACGAAAGCGGCCCCCGATCAGCATCTCTGCTGTTCAGGGGCCGCATCTGCACCTGGTGGCGGGTAGAGGATTCGAACCTCTGAAGCTTTCGCGACGGATTTACAGTGAGCCACAGACAAAGCGCTGACCAGGGAATTCGGCCATCTCCTCCCCAGCGGCGACACGTATGCGACTCAGCGTCATGCCGCCGGGAGGTGCAACCCGCCCGGAGGCCCCTCTCCCGGCCAGGAGTCAAAGACGGGATCAGCCCCCACGACGATCCGCGCTTTTCGAAGATCCACCTCCCCGCCATCGAAGACTGCGTCACGAAAGCTGACCTCGCCGCCCGCAAAGACCGTCCAGTCAAAGGCTACTGTTCCGCCGTTGAACTTCGCTGCCTTGAATTCGACTTTTCCATCCGAGATTGTCGCGCCAGCGAAGGTGACTTTACCCTCGGTAAACCTTGAGAGGTTGAAATAGAGGCCCCCTCCGTTGATATGCGCATCATCGAACGAGACGCCCGCACCCTTGAAATCCGATGCGGCTAGAAAAACTTCGCCGCCTCGAATTTTTGCCCTATCAAAGGAAACGTGACCCTTGATAAATTCTGATTCCAGAAGATAGACCCTTCCACTACTAAAGGTTGCCCCGGAGAAGGTAATATGCGCGCCAGTAAACTTTGCCCCCATGAAATACACGGAGCCGCAGAAATTCGCGCCACTGAAGGAAACGGTTCCATCGCTAAAAATTGCGCCGGAGAAGTCGCCGCCATCAAGCACTGCGCCGGTGAAGTCGAAGTCTAGCCCTTGCCACGATGTAGGGTCTTCGGACGGAAGGCGCAAGTGGCGAGTAATCGACCGGAGCACAGTGTGCCGGACCTCGCGCTCCTCACGCGCCACGGAGTCACCCTCAACGCTGTCTTGCGCACCAGCATCTGCATCAAGTGGCTCCGCATCTGCAGTGGGTGCTTTCGGTGGAACATATGGCATCCGCAGGTAAGCACAGAGGACATCCACACACGTCTGGCGACCATCGGTCCAGTCGTCCGCAAGGCCAGCCATCGCATAAACGCCGGCAAGCCGTACTGCCGCCTTGTCTGATCCTAATTGCTCAGCCGCTTTAGCGAAGCGCTCGTTTAACAACCGCACGCCGTTACGGTCGGTTTCAATATTTGCCCGCTGGTCGGCCGCCTCAGCAAGCGCTTTTGTGACTTCGGCCCGCAGATCCGCAGCATGCGCTAAACGATGAGCAAACTCAGCCAATTTACTTGTATGCTCTGCGACCCGCTGACGGCGATACGCAACCACCAGAGCCGCGACCCCGCCAACTCCTGCCACAACAGCGAAGACAAGCTTAAGGAGGTCGAAGTATGTGGCCGCCGTGACGGTCGCGTCTCGCCTAATACTAGGCCATCCTGCATACCAGAGAGCGACCGCCACCATAAGTACGACCAGCAGCAGCGACGCTGCCACCACTAATGCGATTGACCGGCGGATACCCCAAAGGCGCAGTGCTGGCACTGGATTATCGGCAGCAGGAAGGGCATCCACGGCAACGACAACATCGGGACCGTGCGAGGGCTGGACTACGGGCAACTCCACCCCCTACCTTCTAGCGCATCTTGTCCACCTTCACTGCCCGAGCAAGACGCGAGCAAGCTCCCCCATGCTCGTGATCACGAAGTCTGCGCCAGCGGCGCGGAAGGCCTCGACCTTCGGTCGCCGATTGGCATAGCCAATGACTCGCACCCCTGCGGCCTGGCCCCCTTCGATGTCCGAGAGAGAGTCGCCCACCAGCACGCAGCGGGGCGGCAACTCACCGAGCGAGCGCACGGCTTGCAGGATCGGTTCCGGGTTGGGTTTCATGCGGCCCGGCTCGGCGTACGCCCGGCCGATGACCGGCGAGACGTGCTCGGCGAGCCGGTGCGCCGCGAGGTAGGCCGTCACCGCGCCGGCCGAGTTGTTGCTGACCGCCGCCACCGGCATTCCGGCCTGCCGCGCAGCCACGATGACTTCCCGGCCGTACGGCGTCGGCGCCGCAGTCTCGACGGCTCGGCGCTCGGCCTCGATCGCCCGTAAGCGGGCAGTCTTCTCCGGCGCTCTCAAGTACGCCGTTGAGCTGCGACTACTCGACACGCACCCGATGACCCTGGTGAGCTGGACCGCCCCGAAGACGGCCGACGAGATCGACCGGGGAGCGGTGGTCAACCCCGATCAAGCGCGAGCGCTGCTCGCCGAGGTCGGCCGAACGGTGCCCGAGTTGGAAGCATTCTTCGGATGCATGTACTACGCCGCCCTACGCCCCGAAGAGGTGCTTCACCTGCGCGAAGACGAGTACGAACGGCCCGCCCAGCCTGACGGGTGGGGCGTACTGCACCTGACCGGCTCGACGGTGGCCGTGGGTCGGGGCTGGGGCGACGGGGACGACACGGCCGAGGATCGGGAGTTGAAGCACCGAGCGAAGGCCGCCACTCGGGATGTGCCAGTGCCGCCGCCGCTTGTGCGGCTGCTCGACCACCACGTCAAGGAGTATCCGCCGGGATCGAACGGCAAGCTGTTCGTCACCCGGCGCGGCCCCGGCGGGCGGTACGTGCCCACCGCTGGCCAACCGATCCCGAACAACACCTACGGGAAGGCGTGGCGCGACGCGCGGGCAAAGGTGCTCACCCCGGCGCAGCAGCGCTCCCCGCTAGCCCGGCGACCGTACGACCTGCGGCACGCCGCCGTGTCGCTCTGGCTTAACGCGGGAGTGCCGGCTACCCAGGTCGCCGAGTGGGCCGGACACAGCGTGCACGTCCTCATGCGGGTCTACGCGAAGTGCATATACGGTCAACAGGAAGCGTCACGTCGGAGGATCGAGGCGGCCCTGCACGACTGGAAGGCCTAGCTTGACCCGCCAACCTCACGCCGCTCGTCACGCAATGCGTCAGTCTCCGCTAGCAAGGCCTTCACTTGATTTGCCGAGTAACCATCCATAACGATGGATTTATCACCCGATGTGATTTCGATGCGCTTGTTATCGTGCCTGCTCAGAAATGCTTCAAGGGCAGGAGTCAACGCCCTCCAGAGGGGTGCAGTCGCAGCCGCAGATAGCCCGATGCAAGCCAAGACCTCCCCGGCACTCGCCTTAATGACCCGCGAGTTGGGGACGTTGGCCGCGTCGAGCGCCGCCCGGAGTTCGTCGTAGTAGGCGGGAGAGACTTGCAGCTCTCCCCACGTCGGATCCCAGACGGGCTGCTGGAGACGAATGATCAACACGTCCGACATCTACTGCTCCTTGGACTGCCGCCATGACCAGCAAAGGCTAGGCCGCCCGGCATCCTGCCCGGCATCGGCGACACGTATACGACACAGCCAGCGAGATCGAGCGGGCCGGAGCGGGACTGAGTGAGACTCACAGAAGAGGCCCCTGACCAGCGTTCTCGCTGGTCAGGGGCCTCTTCTGTGAGCCTGGTGGCGGGTAGAGGATTCGAACCTCTGAAGCTTTCGCGACGGATTTACAGTCCGCTCCCATTGGCCGCTCGGGCAACCCGCCAGGGCACCCACCGCGTCGTGACGCGGCAGCGGAAGCAAGGATAGCGGTTGCCCCCGGCCCCTGCGCAACGGGGTACCGTCAGGGGGTCCCACGCTGGTCAGCGCGGGACGGATCAGGACACACCGCCGGACAGCAGGAGCATGATCATGGCAGCGAACCCGTCGTTCGACATCGTGAGCAAGGTTGACCGGCAGGAGGTCGACAACGCCCTCCGCCAGGCGGAGAAGGAGCTCGCGACGCGGTTCGACTTCCGTGGCACCGGCGCCGAGATCTCCTGGTCGGGCGAGGAGGCGATCAGCCTCCAGGCGGAGACCGAGGAGCGGGTGCGTGCCGCGCTGGACGTCTTCAAGGAGAAGCTGATCAAGCGGAACATCTCCATGAAGTCGCTGGACGCGGGCGACCCGCGGTCGTCCGGCAAGATCTTCAAGATCGACGCCAAGGTGATCCAGGGCATCGACACGGAGAAGGCGAAGGCGATCAGCAAGAAGATCCGCGACGAGGGCCCGAAGGGCGTGCAGGCGCAGATCCAGGGCGATCAGCTCCGCGTCACCGGCAAGAAGAAGGACGACCTTCAGGCCGTCATCTCGCTGCTCAAGGGCGAGGACTTCGGGGTGGCGCTCCAGTTCACCAACTACCGGTAGTGAGCCGCGGTCGCCGTCGTCCCGCGCGTGGTCGCACCGCGCGGGACGACGGACGGATCACCGACCCAGCGCCTCGATGATCACCTTTGCGGTCTCGGTGCCGCTGAAGTTCTGCTGACCGGTGACGAGGTTGCCGTCCCGGATCGCGAAGCCCTTCCACAGCCCGGCCTGGATGAAGTTCGCCCCGAGCCGGCGCAGCTCGTCCTCGATCCGCCACGGCATGACGTGCGTGCCCCGAGGCAATCCGCCGGCGTCCCACACCGCCCGGTCCGCGAAGTCCTCCTCGACGTTGGCGAACCCGGTCACCGTCCGGCCCTTCACCAGCGGCTCCCCGTTGGACAACCGGGCGTACCGCAGGATCGCCGTGCCGTGGCACAGCGCGGCCGTGACCTTGCCGGCCTCGTAGAACTCGGCGAACGTGCGGTGCAGGCCCTCGGCCGTGTCGAACGTGAACATCGGCCCCTGGCCGCCGGCGACGACGAGCGCGTCGTAGTCGTCCACCGAGATGTCGCCGACCGGCCGGGTGTTCTCGACGAGCTTGACGAACTCCGGGTCGTGCCGGTAGCCGCGGCTGATCACGTCCTCGGCCTGCCACCGGCTGGCGTCCTCGGGGTCGCTCATCGCGTCGGCCACGCACGGGCCGCCGTCCGGGCTGAAGATGTCCACCCGGTAACCCAGCTCGGTCATCTGGAAGTAGGGGTGGGTGAGTTCGCTCCACCAGAAGCCGACCGGCCATCCGGTCGTGGTGGACACGGCCGGGTTCGAGATGACGATCGCGACGCGCTTCGGCCGCTCGGCGCTGACTGGGTTGAGATCCTTGTGGCTCATGCTGTTCCTTTCCGTCTTTCTCACGAGGGGCGTCCGGGATCGGCCAACACCCGGATGCCGTGGTGTCGGCCGAGGCCCTGGCGGAAGGCCAGGGCGAACCAGAGTCGGGTGACGCCGTCGACCAGGTCGGCCGCGTCGAGCCCGCCCAGGTGGATCGGTCGGAGACCGACATCGGTGATCAGGTCCGCCACCCGGACCCGGTCCGGCCCGTCGGGGCCGCAGAACACCAGGTCGGCGCGGGCCCCGTCGATGACCGGCTCGGCCATGACCTCGACGCCGACCGTGCAGAAGGCACGGAAGACGCGGGCGCGTGGCACCCGGGCCAGCAGGAGCGGGAGCTGGTGCATCGTCGTCCCGCCGAGGACGTTCGTCGCGTCGACGATCAGGTGGCCGTCGAGGCTGCCGGCGTGGGCGTCGAGCAGGTCCGCCAGGGCCGCGCCGGGCACGGCGACGAGCACGGCCGCCGCCCCGTCCACGGCCGCCTCGATCGGCGCGACACCGGGCAGGTCGCGGTGCCGGTCGCTGTCGCGTACCCCGAAGGTGACGTCGTGCCCGGCCGCCCGCCACGCCGCGCCGACGGCGCGGCCGACCCCACCGGCGCCGAGCACCGCGAGCCTCACGCCGCGCCTCCCCGACCGAGCCCGCGCGGCGCCAGCGTGAAGTAGACCGCGACCAGCGCGCAGACCGCGAGGCCGGCGGCGGCGTGGACCGCACCCACCACGATCGCGATCGCGTACGCCGTCGGGCCGGCGAGGCTGCGCCGCAGCGCTCCCCGGACGCCGCCACGGGCCGCCTCGCGCAGGAGGTGGGGCCGGGCCCGCAGGTAGCACCAGATGCCGGTGAACGCCGACGCGGTGCCGCACAGCGCCGCCGCGTAGAAGACGGCGGCGGCCCGGTCGTGCACGCCTCCCTGCAGCGCCCGTCCCAGCGTCGCCGTCGGATAGCTGATGAAGCTGATGCCCAGCAGCACGAGGCCGTTGAGGAACAGCAGCGGTCGGTCCACCTGCCGGATCAGCCCGAACAGCGCGTGGTGGTTGACCCAGAAGATCAGGATGGTGAGGAAGCTGACGGCGTAGGTGAGGAACGCCGGCACCTCCTCGCGCAGCGCGTGCCCCACGTCGGCTCCGGCCGCGGGCACGGCCAACTCGATGACGAGCAGCGTGGCGGCGATGGCGATGATGGCGTCGCTGAACGCCTCGACCCGCGCGCCGCCCGGCCCGGCCGGCTCCCCGGACACCTGATGGCCGGCACCGTCGGTGCCGACAACTCCGTCTCTCACGGTCGTTCCTCCCTGGCTGCGACGCTCCGCACGCCGCCACTCACCTCGGCCACTATGCATGAGTGCATTGCTTGAATGCAAGCAATGCATCCGATCTACTTATCGCAATTGCTTGAGTTCGAGCGGTTTACTAGGCTGACCGGGTGCCCCGCAAGAGCCCGCCCACCGACCGGACGCCACCCCGCCCGGCCGTGCCGGACTCCGTCGACCGGATCCTCGCCGAGTGGGCCACCGAGCGCCCCGACCTCCCGGTCACACCGATCGGGGTCGTCACCCGGCTCAACCGGCTCCGGACCCGCTTCGACGAGGAACTGTCGACAGTGTTCGCCCGCTACGACCTGTCGGCCGCCGACTTCACCGTCATCGCCGCCCTGCGCCGCGCCGGCGTCCCCTACACGCTTCCGCAGAGCGTGCTCATGAACCGGCTCGGCCTGACCAGTGGCACGGTCAGCGTCCGGCTCACGCGCCTCGTCAAGAAGGGCATCGTCGACCGCCGGCCCAGCCCGGAGGACGCCCGGGGCACCGTCGTGACCCTCACCGAACGGGGCGTGGCGTTGTTCGACGACATCGCCCCGGTCCACCTCACCAACGAGGAGGTGCTGCTCTCCGCGCTCACCGCGCCCGAGCAGCAGCAACTGGCCGACCTGTTGCGCAAGCTGCTCGTCGGCTTCGAGCACCAGAGTTCGACCAGCCCGCTCGGCATGACGCTCGCCCCGGCCCATCTCGCCCGGCGGATGCGCAGCGCCGTCGGATTGCCCGACACCCCCGGCCTGCTGATCACCGACGTCACCCCGCAGAGCCGCGCCGACACTGCCGGGCTACGACCGGGCGACCTGCTCACCAGCGTGGACGGCACGGAACTGCGCTCCTGCGTCACCCTCGCCGAGGCGCTGGACGGCACGTCCGACGTCACCATCAGCTACCTGCGCGGCACGGACCAGCACCAGGCGCACCTCGCGCCGGGCTGACCCGGAGGACGCTCCACCCGACGGCGGTTCTTCTGCCCTGAGGCAACTTCGTTGAGCGGAGACCCCCGGATGCGGTCGGGTGGGAGCCATGCCGCTCCTCCCCTACCGCCCGGTCCTCGCCCAACCCGTGCTGCGCCGGCTGCTCCCCGGGCTCGCGGCCTCCGCGCTCGGCGACGGCCTGGCCCTGGTCGCGGTGACGTGGCTGGCGCTGGAACTCGCGCCGGCCGGGCAGCGCGGCACCTGGACGGCGTTCGCGGTGGCCGCGTACACGTTGCCGGGCGCGGCCGGCGCGGTGCTGTTGGGGCGCGTGCTGGGCGGGCGCAGCGGGGCGCAGCTCGCCGGCTGGGACGCGACGCTGCGGGCGCTGGCGTTGGGGGCGATCCCGGTCGCGCACCTCGCCGGGGTGCTGGACGTCGGGCTGTACATGGCGCTGCTCGCCGCCTCCTCGCTGCTGCACCCGTGGGGGTCGGCCGGTCGGTTCACGCTGGTGGCCGAGCTGCTGCCGGAGCGGGACCACCTGGCCGGCAACGCGCTGCTCGGGCTGTTCGGGCAGGCGGCCACCATCGTCGGCCCGCCGCTGGCCGGGCTGCTCATCGCCGGGGCGGGCGCGGTGTGGGTGATCGCGATCGACGCGGCCAGTTTCGCGGTGCTGGCGGTCAGCTACCGGCTCGTGGTCCCGGCCGGGCGTCGGCGCGCGGGTCGGGCGGCGGGCGCCGGCCCGTCGCGTACCTCCGGTTTCCGGGTCATCGGCCGGGACCGGTCGCTGCGCGGCCTGCTGGCGGTGAGCTGCGGGTTCTTCTTCCTGTTCGGGCCGTTCTACGTGGCCATGCCGGTGCACGTGACCGAAGACCTGCACGCGTCGGCCGCGACGCTGGGCGGCTACTACACCGCGTTCGGCGTCGGGTCGCTGGTCGGTGGGCTGCTCACCGGTCGGCTGCGGGACCGGCCGCTGCGACCCGTGCTGCTCGGCATCGTGATGGCGTTCGGGGCCGCGTTGCTGCCCCTGGGTCTGGGCGCGCCGGTCGTGGTGTCGTTGCCGGCGTTCGCCGTGGCCGGCCTGGTCTGGGCGCCCTACCTGCCGACCGCGACCGCGTTGTTCCAGCGGCGGGCCGGCGCGGCGGAGCTGTCCCGGGTGCTGGCCGCCAACGGCGCGGTGACGGTGCTGGCGGTGCCGCTGGGCACGATGGTGGGCGGCCCGGCGACGGCAGCGCTGGGGGCGCGGCCCACGCTGCTGGTGTGCGCGGTCGGGACCGTAACGCTGGGTCTGCTGGCGGCCGGGACGGGCGCGCTGCGCCGCCCCGGTGCCGGTCCGCCGGCCGAGCCGGAGCCGCCGCCCGGACCGCGACAACCCTGCCGGACGGCCGCGGACGCGACCTCCTTGGTCGACTCGGGTGGGTCAGACCGTGTCACGGTTCATCCCGCGTGAGCCCATCGCGCACCCGCCGCGGCCACGGCGCCGTCCGGTGTGGGTGCACTTGTTGTCGCTCAGGCGACCACAAGTGCACCCACACCGCTGCCGGAGCCCTCTCGCGGCCGCCACCTTAATGATCAACGCGAGGAAGCAGCGCGGGAGCGGCGCGCGGGAGAGGCGCGCGGGAGCGGCGCGCGGGAGCGGCGCGCGGGAGCGGCGCGCGGGAGAGGGTGGGAGGGGCTCAGGCGGCGAGCGACTGCTCGGCGCGGACCGCGGACGCCTCGGCGCGGGCGATCGGGCCGGTGGGCAGCGCGGCGACCACGGCCCCGACGGCGACGGCCGCGCCGGCGAAGAGGAACGCCCACGGCACGCCGCCGGCGTGGTCGACGATCAGGCCGGCGACCGCGCCGCCGGCCGCGCTCGCCGCGACCGACATGGTCACCACCCAGGTGTACGCCTCGTTGAGCATGCCGGCCGGGGCGATCCGCCCGACGAGCGTGTTCTCCAGCGTGAGCGCGGGCGCGATGGCGGCGCCGCCGAGCATCAACGCGACGCCGAGCGCGACCGGGCCGGGCATGACCGCGAAGACGGCGAAGCTGGCCGCCACCGCGCCGAGCAGCCAGGCGAACTGGCGGGTCATGTTGGCGGCCGGCTTGCGTACCCCGAAGGTGAAGCCACCGGCGGCGCTGCCGATGCCCCAGACGGCGAGCAGCACGCCGGCCAGGCTCTCCGGGTCGGCGGCGCCGCTGCTGCCGGCGAAGGCCGGGACGATCACGCCGGACGCGCCGAACGCGATGCCGAGGCTGGCCACGCAGAGCAGCAACGCGGGGAAGCCACCGACGCGCAGCGGGCCGAGCCCCCGGGCGTGGTGTTCACGCGGGTGCGGGCGCCAAGCGCGCATCACCCGGCCGAGCGCGACCGATCCGGTGCCGACCAGGGTGACCACGGCGGCGCCGAGCAGCGCGGTGGACGCGTCGGCGAACAGCACGAAGCCGGCCACCAGCAGCGGGCCGAGCACGAAGACGACCTCGAACAGGGAGGTCTCGGCCGCGAGCGCGGTGTTGCGCAGGTGCCCGCGCCCGCTGGCCGGCGTGGTCAGGTCGTTCCAGGCGCCCCGGATGGCGGCGGTCAGCGGCGGATACGTGCCGCCGGCGACGCCCGCCGCGAGGTAGATCAGGGCGAGGTTGCCGGCGTCGGAGCGGCTGGCGCCGAGCAGCCCGAGCAGCGCCAGCGGGTGGGCCAGCGCGGTGGCCAGCAGCACCGGGGTGGGGCCGACCCGGTCGGCGATCCGGCCGGCGATCGGGCTGAGCGCGGCACCGGAGAGCGCGTAGATGCCGCCGGCGACGGCGGCGAGCGAGTAGCGGCCGGTGACCTGCTCGACCACCAGCAGCAGCGCCAGCGGGGTCATGCCGATCCCGAGCCGCCCGATGATGCCGAGGATCAACAGCATCGGCGCGCCGGGGATCCGCCAGACACCCAGGTACTGGCGCAGCGCGGCCACTGTCCACCTCCAGGGATGTAACGAGTCAGAAGCGCTTCGACCCTAACGCCGACCGAGGATGGGCGGAACGGTCGGCTGCCTCACAGTGGCCCGGCCCACCCGGATCGCGCCAACGATTTCCGGCATTCCGTCCCGCCGCGACCACCCGGCGTCGGAGAGTCGGGGAGGGAGACCGGGGTCGAGGAGGAACGGTGAGCCACCCGAGGGGCAGGCTGCTCGGGCTCGCCGCGCTCGCCGCGGCCGTCCCGGTGCTGCAGAACGTGCTGTTCCTGGCGCTTGACTTCCGCAGCGCGGAGGGCCTCTCCCCGCAGGGCTCGGCGGTCTGGCCGTACGACTCGTACAACGACATGCGGTGGCTGCTGGTCTACCACGACTCCTGGCAGGAGTACGCGCTCGGGCTGGTGGTCGCCATCGGGCTGCGCGGGCTGCTCTGTGCCGGCCTGGTGAGCCTCGCCTGGCCGGCCGAGGCGCCCCGGCCGGACCGGCGGCGGATCCTGCGGCGCAATCTGGGGATCGCGGCGTTGACCGCGGTGATCGTCACCCCGTTCGCCGCGCTCGCCGTCGCCGCCGGCGTGGTGTCGCTCTCCTGGTTCGTGTTCGCCGCGGTGGGGCCGATGCTGCTGCTCGCGCCGTTCCTGCAACGGGCGGCGGTCAACGTCCACGGGTGGCGTGGGCTGCCGTCAGCGGCGCTGGTCGGCTGGTCGCTGCTCGACTTCGTGGTGATCACCGTGGCCGGGGCGGTCGTCTGGCGGGTGCCCGGCTGGTGGACGCTGCTGGTGGCGGCGCTCGCCGGAGCCGCCAACGGGCTGCTGTGGAACCGGTCGGTCCGCGCGGCGCTGCTGCCGACCCGGGTCCACTGGCCCCGGGTCCCGGTGGCCCCGATCGTGGTGGTGCTCGCGCTGGCCATCCCGCTGGCGGCCCAGGTGGTGACGTCGCGTCCGGCCCACCAGGTGAGGACGTTCCGGCCGCCGCTGCTCGACCGGCCGCTGCCCGCCTCGGTCCGGTACGCGGTGATCGTGCTCGGCACGCACGATTCGCGGTACGACGGTCGGCCCGCCGCCGACCCGGCGGCGGAGACGTTCTCCTACGCCGGCCAGGACGCCGCCGGACGG
This sequence comes from Micromonospora sp. RP3T, assembly GCF_003027925.1. GTDB lineage: Bacteria > Actinomycetota > Actinomycetes > Mycobacteriales > Micromonosporaceae > Micromonospora. Next base: position 32,705 of record NZ_PYPS01000016.1, on the reverse strand, counting down.
CCGCTGCCGTACGGCCCGCAGGACACGCACCGCTCGCTGGATTCGAGCGCGGCCCTGCTCGCCCGGCAGGTGGACGCGTTGCACGCGCGGACCGGCCGGCCGGTGGCGCTGCTCGGCGAGAGCGAGGGTGCGATGGTGGGACGGACCTACCTGCGCGACCACCCGGATTCGCCGGTCAAGGCGCTGCTGATGTTCAGCCCACTGGTCCGCGCCGCCCGCGTCTACTATCCGCCGGAGGACGCGGCGGCGGGCTGGGGGATCGCCCCGGGCTGGCAGTTGCGCGGGATCTTCGCGCTGGTGGCCCGCGTCAGCGGGGGCGGGGACAGCCCGGACGAGCCGTTCATCCGCTCGCTGCTGGCGAACGCGCCGTTCTACCGCTTCCAGACCATGTGCCCGGTCCCCGGCGTACGGATGATCGCCTTCCTGCCGACGGTCAGCGCGACGGAACTCCCGCCCGGCCCGTTCACCCAGATCCCGGTCTACGAGGTGCCCGCCCTGCACGGCGGGCTGCTGGGCCAGCCGGACGTCACCGAGCGGGCGATCGACTTCCTGGCGGGCCGGGACGTCCAGCAGCGGCGGTCCGAGTACCCCACGCTGCAACTGCTCGGCGCGGCCTGGCAGGCCCCGGCGCTGGCGGTCACCATCAACCCGGTCTGGCGGGGTCAGGTGACGCCGGGCCCGCCGTTCTCCACCGCCCGGCTCTGCGGGCAGCAGCGCTGACGCCCGGGCCGGGCCCCGCCACCGCACATCCGGCCGGAGGACAGGGGCTGCCGTACCGATCGGTACGGGGTAGGTTCCTCATCGAATTGAGTCCATGCCAACGGCGGCAGGGTCGCCGCCGGCGTCTACGGAGGTCGGATGAGCGGCACGGCGGGTGCGCCGTCGCGGGTCGAGGCAGCGGACCCGTCAGCCCGATGACCGACCCCGCGACGCCCGGCTACCGGGCGCTCTTCCGGCATTCGGTGGCGTCCCGGCTGCTGATCGCCCGGGGCATCTCCGAGCTGGGTGACTTCGTCGGGCTCGCCGCGCTGCTGCTGCTCGCCTACGACCAGACCGACTCGGTGCTCGGGCCGGCCGCCGTCTACGCCGCCCGGACGCTGCCCGCGCTGCTGGTCGCGACCGTGTTCAGCGGCTGGCTGGACGTGCCGGGCCGACGCACCATGCTGGTCGGGCTGTCGCTGGCCGGCGCGGTGCTCATCGCCGTGCCGGTGGTGGTGCCCGAACCGCTGCCGGCGATCGTGGCCGCCGGGCTGCTCGGCGCGGTCCGGGCCGGGTATTCGAGCGTGCACGTGGCGGTCGCCGCCGAGGCGGTGGCGGCGCCGCTGCGGTTGCCGCTGTTCGGGCTCTCCGCGTTCGCGAACCAGAGCGGCCAGGTCGTCGGCCTGCTCGCCGGCGCGAGCATGACGGTGGCGCTCGGCCCCCGGACGGCACTGGTGATCGACCTGGTGTCGTTCCTGCTCGCGGCCGTGGTGCTCGCCGGCCTGCCGGTCGGTCGGCAGGAGCACCGGGGTCCCCGACCGCCCGCCACCGCCGGCCTGCGGATCATCGCCGGCCATCCGGTCCTGCGCGGGGTGGCCCTGCTGACAGTGACCACCGCGCTGTCCGGGGCGCTGCCGGAGACGCTCGCCCCGGACCTGACCGGCGGGGCCTGGCGACCGGTGCTGCTGGCCGCCTCGTCGTTCGGTGGGGCCGTGTTCGTGCTTGTGGTCGGGCGTCGGAGCTGGCTGGCCCGGATCGCCGGGCAGGTCCTGGCCACCCGCGCGCTCGGCACCGCGTTCCTGCTGGCCGCCCTGCTGGTGGTGACCGGTGCCCCGCTCTGGGCGCTGGCCGTGGCGAACGCGCTGGTCGGCGCCGGTGGCGGCTGGCTGATCGGCGCGCAGGCGACGTTCGCGCGGTTGGCGCCCCGGGAACGGATGGGGCAGGTGGAGGCGACCATGGTGGCCGGCAACATCATGCTCTCCGGCGTCGGGATCTTCCTGCTCGGCGGCACCGCTGCGCTGTTCGGCCCGGCCGCGGCCTACCTGGCGGCGGGGCTGCTGCTGCTCGTCGTGGGGCTGTTCACCCGGCTGGACCGGATTCCCGAACCGGTCTGAGACCGGCCCCCCTCGGACGGCGGCCGGAACACGACTCCGCCCGCGTCCGGGGTCGGACGCGGGCAGAGGGTGGCGGACGGACGGGTCAGCGCTGGAACTGCACCGGCCCGGAGTTGCGGGCCATCTGTTCCAGCCGGGCCACCCGCTGTTCCATCGGCGGGTGGGTGGCGAACATCGCGGCGATGCCGCCGCCCCGCTTGAACGGGTTGTCGATCATCAGGTGCGCGGTGCTGGCGAGCTGGCCCTGCGGTGCGAGCGGGCGGGCCTGCGTACCCATGTGGATCTTCTTCAGCGCGCTGGCCAGGGCCAGCGGGTCGCGGCTCAGCTCCGCGCCGGACTGGTCGGCCTGGTACTCCCGGCTGCGGCTGATCGCCAACTGGATCACGGTGGCCGCGATCGGGCCGAGGATCAGGGTGAGCAGCAGCACCGCCGGGTTCGGGCCGTCCTCGTCGTCCGAGGAGCCCAACGGGATGAACCAGGCGATGTTCGCCAGCATGGTGATGATGCCGGCCAGACCGGCCGCCACGCTGGAGATCAGGATGTCGCGGTTGTAGACGTGCGACAGCTCGTGCCCGATCACGCCGCGCAACTCCCGGTAGTCCAGGACCTCCACGATGCCCTGGGTGACGCAGACCGCCGCGTGCTCCGGGTTACGGCCGGTGGCGAACGCGTTCGGCTGCGACGTCGGGCTCACGTAGAGCCGGGGCATCGGCTTGCCGGCCTGCGTGGACAACTCCCGCACCATGCGGTAGAGCTCGGGGAACTGGGCCTCGCTGACCGGCTGCGCCTTCATCGAGCGCAGGGCCAGCTTGTCGGAGTAGAAGTAGGTCACGCCGTTCATCACCAACGAGACGAGCACGGCGATGACGAGACCGCCGCTCCCACCGAACCAGTAGCCGACCGCGAGGATCAGCGAGGTCAACAGGCCGAGCAGCGCTGCGGTCTTGAGACGGTTGTGATGCACGATCGCTCCTTCGGTGCCGCGGGCCCACGCGGGGAACCCGCTGACCGGTCCAACACACCGGTACCCGTCAACCATCCGGCTCATGGCTGAAAGTTGACTGGGGATTCCTGTGCGACCGCTGAACCGACCGCCCACCCGGGCAGGAACCGGTCAGCGGGCCGCCACGTCCAGCACGAGCTGCGGTGCGAGCCCGATCACCACGGCCGCCACGGTGGCCACCCCGAGCGCGACCGCCACCGCGCGGGCCGGTCGGGCCGCGGCGGCGCCGCTGGGCACCGCGTAGAGCGACGCCGTCACCCGCAGGTAGTACGCCAGGCCCAGCACCGCGTTCAACGCCACCACCAGGGCCAACCAGCCGGCGTGCCCGGCCAGCAGCGACCGCACCACCGTCACCTTGGCGAACAGCCCGGCCAGCCCCGGCGGCAGCCCGGCCAACCCGATCAACGCCAACGCGAACGCGCCACCCACCCACGGGTGCCGCCGCGCCGCGCCGCGCAGGTCGGCGAGCGTGCCGCCGTCACCGTCCGCCGGCCGCAACGCCACCACCGCGGCGAACGCGGCCAACTCCAGCAGCACGAAGAACACGGCGTACGCGACCGCCGCCGCGTACGCCCCGGCGCGGGCGTCCGGGGTGCGCCCGGCGGCCAGCGCCAACGCGCCCAGCGGGGCCAGAACGTAGCCCGCCTGGGCCACCGACGACCAGGCCAACAACCGCACGGTACGCCGCTGGCGCAGCGCCACCAGATTGCCCACCGTCATCGTCAGCACCGCCAGCAACGCCAGCACCGGACCGGTCACCCCGCCCGGCAGCGCCCGCTGCACCACCGCCAGCAACGCCACCACGCCGCCCAGCTTCGACGCGGTCGACAGGTACGCGGCCACCGGCAGCGGCGCCCCGTCGTAGGTGGCCGGCGCCCAGGCGTGGAATGGCACCGCGGCCACCTTGAACGCCAGCCCGGCCACCACCAGCGCCACCGCGACAGTGGTCAGCGGCAGGTCGGTCAGGTCGTCCCGGGCGGCCAGGGTCGCGCCGAGCCGGTCCAGGTGCAGGCTGCCGGTGACCGCGTAGAGCAACGCGGCGCCGAGCAGCGTCACCGTGGTGGCGACCACGCTGACCACGAAGAACGTCACCGCCGCCTCGGCCCCGGCCAGGCTGGCCCGGCGCAGCCCGACCAGCACGTACAACGGCAGCGTCAACGTCTCCAACGCCACGATCAGCGTGATCAGGTCCCCGGCCGCGCCGAGCACCACGCCGCCGGTCATCGCGCAGGCGAGCAGGAAGCAGTATTCCCCGGCCGGCGTACGCCCGGCGCGCAGCAGCGGACCGGAGATCGCCAGCACGCCGAGCGTGAGCAGCGCGATCACCACCGCCGCCACCGCGGCCCGACCGTTCCACACCCAGGAGCAGTCGGCGCCGACGCAGAACGTGCGCCGGGTGCCGGTCGCGCCCACCAGCGCCGCACCGGCCGCGGTGCCGACCGCGCCGAGCGCCGCCACGACCGTGGTGATCGTCGGACGGGCCACCAGCAGGTCCACCAGGAGCACCAGGATCGCGGTGCCGGCGGCCAGGTAACCCGGCAGCAACGCCACGTTGTCCACGCTCTGCACCAGACTCATGGCACGACCCCCAGCAGCGCCTCCACCGGGCCGGAAGCGTAGGACAGGACCAACGCCGGGGCCAGGCCGACCGCCAGCGCCAGCAGCACCAGCGGCGCCCACGCGGTCACCTCCGCGCCGGCCAGCCCCGGCCCGAGCGGGGCCACCGCCGGGGAGGGCCGGCCGTGGGTGACCCGGCGCAACAACCGCAACAGGTACGCGGCGGCCAGCGCGCCGCCCAGCGCGGCCAGCACCGCCAGCGTCAGCCACAGCGGCCCGCCCCGCCGCACGGCCGCCACCACCGCGAACGCCTCACCCCAGAAGCCGGCCAGGCCGGGCAGCCCCAGCGAGGCGACCGCGGCGAAGCCCAGCAGCCCGGCCAGCCGGGGCGCGGTCTCCCGCAACCCGGACAGCTCGGCCAACGAACCGGTGTGCGTCCGGTCCTTGACCGCCCCGGCCAGGAAGAACAGCAGGCCGGTGATGACCCCGTGGGCGATGTTGCCGATCAGCGCCGCCTGGAGACCGGTCGCGGTGAGCGTGGCCACCCCCAGCAGCACGAAGCCCATGTGGCCCACGCTCGAATACGCGATCAGCCGCTTCAGCTCGTCCTGCGCCAGGCAGACCAGGCCACCGATCAGAATGGCCGCGACGGCGAGCGCGCCGAGCACCGGCGACGCCCAGCGGGCCCCCTCCGGGGCCACCCCCACCGCTACCCGGATCAACCCGTACGTGCCCATCTTCAGCAGCACCCCGGCCAGGATCACGCTGCCCACGGTCGGCGCCTGGGTGTGCGCGTCGGGCAGCCACGAGTGCAGCGGCCACAGCGGGCTCTTCACCGCGAACGCCAACGCCAGCAGCGTGAACGCGGCGAGCTGGGTGCTCCGCGACAGGCCGGCGCCGCCGGTCAACGTGACCAGGTCGGCGGTGCCCGCGGCGGCCACCACGACGTAGACGCCGACCAGCAGCAGCACCGAGCCGAACAGCGTGTAGAGCGCGAACTTGCGGGCCGCCCGCCGCCGGTCGTCACCACCCCAGCCGGCGATGATCGCGTACATCGGCAGCAGCACGACCTCGAAGAAGAGGAAGAACAGCACCAGGTCCAGCGCCAGGAACGTGCCGAGGATGCCCACCTCGACCACCAGCAGCAACGCCACCAGCGCCCGCCCGCTGCCGCCACCGGCCGGCACCCGCCACACCGTGTAGCCGCAGCACAGCAACGTGAGCAGCGCGGTCAGCCCCACCAGCGGCCAGGAGATGCCGTCCACGCCCAGATGGAAGCGCAGGTCGAGGCCCGGCACCCAGGGCACGTCGAGCCGGTGCCACGGCTGCACCGCCGGGCGCGGACCGTACCCGAACCAGCCGTGCTCGCCGCCGACCAGCGGCAACGTCGCCAGCAGCGTCAACGCGGCGGCGGCGGTGCCGACCAGCCGGCCGGCCCGGTCACCCGGCACGGTCGCGGTCGCCACCGCGCCCAGCGCCGGGACCGCGACCACGGCCACCAGCAAGACCTGCCCGAACGTCATGAGGTGACTCCGATCAGGGCGACCGCCAGGCCGATCAGCAACGCGCCGGCCAGCACCCCGGCCGCCGCGCGGGGCAGCGCCGCCCGGTGCAGCGCGGCCAGCCCGCCGCCCGCCTCCAGCGCCGCCCGGCCGGTGCCCTCGACCAGGCCGTCCACGCCCAGCTCGTCGCCGGCCCGCACGGCGCGCGCCAACGCGCCGGTCGGGCGTACGACCAGGGCGTGCTGGACGTCGTCGAGCCGGAACGCCCGGGCGAACACCGGCCGCAGCGGACCCAGGAAGCGGGCCGGGTCGGCGGCCGGGTCCCGACGCCAGCCGGCCCAGGCCCCGCCCGCGCCGACCACCAGCAGCAGGAACGGCAGGATCAGGTTCGGCGCCAGGTGCACCAGCTCGACCGCCTCGCCGGAGGTGTCACCCGGCACCCGCAGGCGGTCGGCGAACCAGGGCGCGAACGCGGCCAGCCCGAGCAGCGCCGCCGGCACCGCCAGCAGCAGCACCGGCAAGCGCAGCGACACCGGTGGATCGTGCGGTCGGAGCAGCGGCGTACGGGTCGCGCCGAAGAACACGCGCAGCAGCAGGCGGGTCGCGTACCAGGCGGTGACCGCCACCCCCAGCAGCCCGGCCAGCCAGACCAGCCAGCCCACCCACGGCGCGGTCGGGCCGGCGTCGTCGAGCGCGGCGGCCTCGGCGGCGGCCAGCACGCCGTCCTTGCTCCAGAAACCGGACAGCGGCGGCACCCCGGCCAACGCGCCGAGCCCCACCACCATGCACCAGAACGTCACCGGCATGCCGGCGCGCAGGCCACCCATCCGGGACATCAGCGTGGTGCCCACCGCGTGGATCACCGCACCGGCGGCGAGGAACAGCAGCGCCTTGAACGCGGCGTGGGTGAGCAGGTGGAACAGCGCGGCGGCCGGCGCGCCGACCGCCAGCGCGCCGGTCATGTACCCGATCTGGGAGACCGTCGACCAGGCCAGCACCCGCTTGAGGTCGTCCTGGGCGGTGGCCGCGAACGCGCCCAGCAGCATCGTGACCGCCGCCATCACGCCCAGTACGGCGAGCGCGGCCGGGGCCCGTTCGAACAGCGGGAACAGCCGGGCCACCGCGTAGACGCCGGCGGCCACCATGGTCGCGGCGTGGATCAGCGCGGAGACCGGCGTCGGGCCGGCCATCGCGTCCGGCAGCCAGGTGTGCAGCGGGAACTGGGCGCTCTTGCCGGCCACGCCGGCCAGCAGCAGCAGACAGGCCGCGGTCAGCGTGCCGGTGCCGTAGTCGTGCGCCAGCACGTCGGCGATCCGGAAACTGCCCGCGCCCACGCCGAGCAGCGCGATGCCGAGCAGGAAGCCCACATCACCCACGCGGGTGACCAGGAACGCCTTCACCGCCGCGCCGGGCGCCTCCGGCAGCCGCCGGTCGTGGGCGATGAGCAGGTACGAGCAGATGCCCATCACCTCCCAGCCGACCAGCAGCATGATCAGGTCGCCGGAGACCACCACGGTCAGCATGGCGGCGGTGAAGAGGCTGAGCTGCGCCGCGTACGGCGGGTAGCGGTGGTCCACGTCCACGTCGTCGTGCGGCCCGCGACGCAGGTAACCGGTCGAGTAGACCTGCACGGCCAGCGCCACCACGGTGACCGCGGTGGCGACCAGCACGGCCACGCCGTCCAGCCGCAGGCCCAGCGTGACCCGCAGCCCGCCCACCTCGACCCAGGTGGTGGCCGCCTCCACCGGCCCGTCCACGCGGACCAGCAACGCCAGCGCGGCCAGCAACGCCACCGCCGCGCCGGTCACACCCAGCCCGACCGCCAGCTTCCGGGCCGGCGCCCGGTCCCCGTGCGACGCGGGCGGCAACAGCAGCCCGAGCAGGCCGGCGACCAGCGGCGCGGCCGGCAGCACCGCCGCCAGCCAGACCGTCGACGCGCTCATCGGGCCGCGCCTTCCGAGGACCGCTCGGCCAGCGGGACGTCGTCGACCGTGACGCTGGCCCGCAGCCGGTAGAGCTGGAGCACGATGGCCAGCCCGACCCCGATCTCGGCGGCGGCCAGCACGATCACGAACAGCGCGAACACCTGCCCGGAGTGCGGCAACACGGCCCGGACCGTGGTGTCCGCGGTGACCAGCACCAGGTTGACCGCGTTCAGCATCAGCTCCACCGCCATCAGCACCAGCACCGCGTTGCGGCGACGCAGCACGCCGTACCCACCGAGGCCGAACAGCAGCGCGGCGGTGACGTACGGGATGACCGGCCTCACCGGCGTCCGCCCTCGTCGCCGGCTGCGGCGGCCGGCTCGGTCCGCTCGGTCAGGCGGCCGATGTCCGGGCGGGAGAGCACGATCGCGCCGACCAGCGCCGCCAGCAGCAGCACCGAGAGCACCTCGAACGGCAGCACCCAGGAGCGGAACACCTGCTCGCCGAGGCGCTCCGCGGTCCCCGCCGCCGGCAGCTCCACCCGCGACCACCGGAACGCGTCGACAAGCAGCACGGCCAGGCCGAGGCCGCTGCCGGCGCCGACCAACGCGGCCGGCCAGCCGGGCCGGTCCAGGTCGTCCGAGGGGCCGATCGGGGCCCGGGTCAGCATCACCGCGAACAACAGCAGCACCACCACCGCGCCCACGTAGATCAGCACCTGCACCCAGGCCACCAACTCGGCCGTGAGCACCAGGTAGTCGCCGGCCAGGGCGCCCAGGCACACCACCAGCCACAGCCCGGCCCGGACCAGGTGGCGGGTGCCCACCACCAGCGCGCCCGCGCCCACCGCCACCGCGCCGAGCGCGAGCAGCAGCACGTCCGCACCGGTCATGAGGCCGCGCCTCCGCCCGGGGAGTCGGCGTCGTCGGAGCGTACCCGGGTCGGGGCCGGACGGGCGGCGGGCGCGGCGGCCTTGCGGGCGGCGGTGGTCTCCTCCTTCGAGGGGTCGCCGAGCGGGTCGTGGGCCGGCGGCGGCGGTACGGTGCCCATCCACTCGCCCAGGTGGTCCTTGTCGTGCAGCAGGTCCTTGATGTCGTACTCGGCGTACTCGAACTCGGGCGACCAGTAGAGCGCGTCGAACGGGCAGACCTCGATGCAGATGCCGCAGTACATGCAGAGCGAGAAGTCGATGTCGAACTTGTCGAGCACATTGCGCTGCCGGGGGCGGGCGGCGCCGGGCACCGCCACCTCCTCCTTGTGCGAGTCGATGTAGATGCACCAGTCCGGGCACTCGCGGGCGCACAGCATGCAGACGGTGCAGTTCTCCTCCAGCAGCGCGATCACGCCACGGGAGCGGGGCGGCAGCTCGGGCGCCACGTCCGGGTACTGCTGGGTGGTCGACCGGCGGGTCATCGTCTTCAACGTGACCGCCAGGCCCTTCACCAGCCCGCCGCCGGGCACTCCACCGTGCTCGCTCATGCCGCCCATCCTGCCCTGTGCCCCCGGCGCGCGCGACCACCACCCGACTCTTGGCGGCGGTATCGTGAGCGCGGGGAGAACGACACACCGGGAAGGGCCTACCGATGACCGCCGCGCTGGAGAGCGACCACCCGCAGGAGCGCGAGTGGACGACCGACGATCTGGACGCGCTGCCGGATGACGGTCGCCGCCGTGAACTGCTCGATGGAGTGCTGCTCATGTCCCCCTCCCCCACCCGGATGCACCAGAGCATCGCTGCCCTGCTCATGGTGGCCCTAGACGAGGACTGCCCCGACGGGTACGACGTGACCCAGGCGGTCGGCGTGCGGATCAACCGCACCCGCTCCTTCATCCCGGACGTGCTGGTCACCACCGCGGCAGCCGCCGCCCGCGAGCCGTCCCGGTACGAGCCGCACGAGGTGGTGCTCGCCGTGGAGATCGTCTCGCCCAGCACGCGGTCCATCGACCGGGTGCTCAAGCCGGCGCTCTACGCGCAGGCCGGCATCCCGTTCTACTGGCGGATCGAGATCGAGGACGAGGGCCTCGTCGTCCACACCTACAAGATCGATCCGGTGCACGAGGTCTACACGGAGACCGGTCGGTGGACCAAGTTCGTCGACACCGGCGAGCCGTTCCCGGTGAACCTGCCGATCAGCCGGATCACGCCCCGCCGGGTGTGAGCGGCGGCAACATCTCCACGCCGAGCTGCTGGAGCACCTGGAACAACTCGTTGACGCTCCACACGTCCACGATCCGCCCGGCGTCGTCGAAACGCAGGAACGACGCCCCGGAGTAGCTGACCACCCGCCCGGTCGGCGGCACCGGGCCGAACTGCCCGGCCTGGGTGCCGGCCGCCCGCCAGTGCACCGCGACCCGCCCGTCGCCGGCCACCAGCTCGACGATCTTGTAGCGCAGGTCCGGGAAGGACGCCCGCCGGTCCCGGTGCCCGGCCAGCACCGCCGCCGGCCCGGCGCCGCCCAGCCCGGGGCACTCCGGGGCCACCAGCTCGTACGCGCTCTCCTCGCGGCCGGCGTTCCACACGTCGGCGATGAAGCGTCGGGCCGCCGCCTCCAGATCGGTCACGGCCGGCAGCCTATGCCGGCCCGGCGGCACCCGGCCCGCCGGGACGGGCCGGCGCGACGGTCTCCGCCGCTCGCACGGTCGTGGCAGCCGTCTCCGCCGCTCGCACGGTCGTGGCGGCCGTCTCCGCCGCTCGAACTGCCGGGACCGGTGCGAGCGACCATGATGGGAGGTGACGACAACCTGGGAGGTGGGCGTGGGCGGCAGCGACGACGAGATCCTCGACCGGACCGGCGGCAAGTACGTGGAACCGGGCGGCGAGTTCACCCGTGACCAGCGGTACATCGCCACCCGGATCACCGCCGACGGGCGGGACGGCTGGCCGGCGGAACCGGGCCGCTACCGGCTGGCGGTCAGCCGGGCCTGCCCGTGGGCGAACCGGCTGATCATCGTGCGCCGGCTGCTCGGGCTGGAGGACGCCATCTCGCAGGCCGTGGCCGGCCCCACGCACGACAAGCGGAGCTGGACGTTCGACCTCGACCCCGGCGGCAAGGACCCGGTGCTCGGCATCGAGCGGCTCGCCGACGCCTACTTCGCCCGCTTCCCCGGCTACGAGCGGGGCATCACCGTGCCGGCGCTGGTCGACGTGGCCACCGGCCAGGTGGTGACAAACGACTACGCGCAGATGAGCCTGGACCTGTCCACCGAGTGGACCGCGTACCACCGGCCGGGCGCGCCCGAGCTGTACCCGGAGCCGCTGCGCGCCGAGATCGACGAGGTCAACAAGGTCGTCTTCGCCGACGTCAACAACGGTGTCTACCGGTGCGGCTTCGCCGGCAGCCAGGAGGCGTACGACAAGGCGTACCACCGGCTCTTCGACCGGCTGGACTGGCTGAGCGAGCGGCTGACCGGCCAGCGTTACCTGGTCGGCGACACGATCACCGAGGCGGACGTGCGGCTGTTCACCACGCTGGTCCGGTTCGACCCGGTCTACCACGGGCACTTCAAGTGCAACCGGCAGAAGCTCGCCGAGATGCCGGTGCTGTGGGCGTACGCCCGGGACCTGTTCCAGACGCCTGGCTTCGGCGACACGATCGACTTCGACCACATCAAGCGGCACTACTACGAGGTCCACCGGGACATCAACCCGACCGGCATCGTGCCGCTCGGCCCCGACCTGTCGAACTGGCTGACCCCGCACGGCCGCGAGGACCTGGGCGGCCGCCCCTTCGGCGACGGCACCCCACCCCCGCCTCCGCCCCCGGCCGAGCGCGTGGACCCCGCCCACACCCCCCTCCGCTGACCACCTCGCCCGCCCCGCCCCGCGATCTTGCACTTTCACGGAAAGAGTGGCTATTCGGGCCCCGTTAGCCACTCTTTCCGTAAAAGTGCGCGCGGCCCGCCCGGGGCGCGGGACGCGGCGGGCGCGGGCGCGGGGCTACAGCGCCAGGCGGACGGCTACGGTGAGGACGAGCTGGGCCAGCGCGAGGGGGACCAGGACCAGCCAGCAGAGGCGTTGGAGCTGGTCCTCGCGGAGCCGGGGGTAGCTCACCCGCAGCCAGATGATCACGAACGCCACGGCGAACACCTTGAGCAGCGTCCACAGCCAGCCGAGCTGCGCGTCGGCGAACGGGCCCTGCCAGCCGCCGAGGAACAGCACCGTGGTCAGCGCCGCGATCACCACGATGCCGACGTACTCGGCGAGCAGGAAGAACGCGAAACGCAGGCCGGTGTACTCGGTCATGTAGCCGAAGACCAGCTCCGAGTCGGCGATCGGCATGTCGAACGGCGGGCGGCGGATCTCGGCCAGCCCGGCCACGAAGAAGATCACCATCGCCGGCGCCTGCCAGAGCAACCACCAGGGACGCCACGCCTCGACGATGCCGCTCAGGCTCAGCGTGCCGGCCGCCATCGCCACCGAGGCGGCGGCCAACACCAGCGGCAGCTCGTAGCCGAGCAACTGGGCCGCGCCGCGCAGCCCGCCGAGCAGGCTGTACTTGTTGGCCGACGCCCAGGCCGACATGAGCACCGCCAGCACTCCGATGCCCACCACGGCGAGCACGAAGAACAGGCCGATGTCCAGCGGCTGGGCGACCAGGCCCGCGGGGCCGAGCGGGATGACCAGCAGTACCAGCAGGTACGGCACCAGTGCCACCGCCGGCGCCAGCCGGAACACCGGCCGGTCCGCCTCGCGCGGGGTCACGTCCTCCTTCTGCACGAACTTGATGCCGTCCGCGACGAGCTGCGCCCAGCCGTGGAAGCCGCCCGCGTACATCGGGCCGAGCCGGCCCTGCATGTGCGCCATCACCTTGTGTTCGGCCTGGCCGACGATCAACGGCAGGGTGAGGAACGCGACCAGCACGCCGGCCACCCGCAGGACCAGCTCCAACCAGTCCGGCATCAGTCCTCCCCCGCCTCGACGCCGGAGCCCGCGTCGGGCCGGGCCGGGCCGTCGGGCCGGTCGTCCGCCGGTTCCTGCCGTGCGGGGCCGGTCGGTCGCTCCCCCGGCAGCGGGCGCCCGAGCGGGCCGGGTTCCGCCGGCGGCGGGGCGGGTTCCCGCCGGGCCGGGCGTTCACCCGGGGCCGGGCGCGCGGGGCGCTCGCGGGCCGGGCGGGCCGGCGTGCCGCCGCGGGGGCCCTCGCCGACACCGGCCGCGCCGGCCGGCGTCGGCGTCGTCCCCCACTCCCCCGGCGCCGGCACCCCCGGCGGCCGGACCGGCCGGCGACCGCCGCCCGCCTCCGACTCGCCCGGCTCCTTCGCGCCCGGCCACGGCTTCGCCACCCGGGAGGCCAGCACGAACTCCTTGCGCAGCGGGTGCCCCTCGAACTCCGGCGGCAGCAGCAGTGGCCGCAGTTCGCCGTGCCCGGCGAAGTCGATGCCGAACATCTCGTGGGTCTCCCGCTCGTGCCAGGCCGCGCCCGGGAAGATGTCGACCACCGAGGCCACGACCGGGGTGTCCCGGGGGACCCGGGTGCGCAGCAGCAGCCCGTGCCGGTGCCGCACCGACCAGAGGTGCGCCACCACGTCGAAGCCGTCAGCCAGCTCGTCCACCGCCGACAGCCAGTCGAGGAAGTCGCAGCCCAGCTCGGCGTCGTCGCGTGCCGCGCGCACCGCGTCCGCCCAGCTCGCCGGCGGTACGTCGACGGTGGCGCGGGCGTACCCCTGACCGCCGGAGACCGACGCGGCGGCCTCGACGGGCGCGAGCAACGCGACCACGCGGCGGCCGACCTCTTCCGGAGTCATGCGCTGATCCTATGGCCGGCAGCTCCCGGCCGGGTCGGGCCGTCCGGGCCCGGTTCGTCGCATTGCCGAGCGGGTCGGCGGCCGACGGGGAAAGATGAGGGCCGTGCGCGCTGTCACTGTGACCCCCGGTGTCCCGGACTCGCTGCGACTCACCGAGGACTGGCCCGAGCCGGCGCCCGAGGAGGGCGCGATCCTGGTCGAGGCGCTGGCCGTGGGCGTCTGCGGCACCGACCAGGAGATCATCGCCGGGGAGTACGGCGAGGCGCCGCCCGGTCAGGAGCGCCTGGTGCTCGGGCACGAGTCGCTGGGCCGGGTGCTGGAGGACCCGACCGGCACGTTGCACCCCGGTGACCTGGTGGCCGGCGTGGTCCGCCGCCCCGACCCGGTGCCCTGCGCGAACTGCGCGGTGGACGAGTGGGACATGTGCCGCAACGGGCGGTACACCGAGCACGGCATCAAGGGGTTGCCCGGCTTCGCCCGGGAACGCTGGCGGCTGCCGCCCAAGTTCGCCGTCGGGCTGGACCCGGCGCTGGAGTCGGTGGGCATGCTGCTGGAGCCGACGAGCGTGGTGGCGAAGGCGTGGGACCACATCGAGCGGATCGGCCGCCGGGCCGAGTGGAAGCCGAAGACCGCGCTGATCACCGGCGCCGGGCCGATCGGTCTGCTGGCCGCGCTGCTGGCCAGCCAGCGTGAGCTGGCCGTGCACGTGCTGGACCGCAACACCACCGGCCCGAAGCCGGACCTGGTCCGCGCGCTCGGCGCGACGTACCACACGTCGACGGTGGCCGAGCTGGACCTCGCACCGGACGTGGTGGTCGAGTGCACCGGCGCGCCGCCGGTGGTGCTGGACGCGATGTGCAAGGCCGCGCCGAACGGCATCGTCTGCCTGACCGGGGTGTCCAGCGGCGGCCGGACCATCGACTTCGACGCCGGCGCGCTCAACCGGGAGCTGGTGCTGGAGAACAACGTGGTGTTCGGGTCGGTCAACGCGGGTCGCCGGCACTGGGAACTGGCCGCCGAGGCGCTCGCCCGCGCCGACCGGTCCTGGCTGAACGCGCTGATCACCCGCCGGGTGCCGGTCTCCGCGTACCGGGAGGCGTACGCGTCGACCGGCGACGACATCAAGGTGGTGCTGGACTTCGCGCAGTGAGCCGGGCGCCGGCTCAGATGCCGGGCAGCCGGCCGTTGCGGAACAGGTCCACGAAGAGCTGGTGGTCCTCGCGGGCCCGGATGCCGTACCGGTGGGCGAAGTCGACCAGGTAGTCGACGAAGCCGTCGGCGTCGGCGTCCACGGCCGCGACGATCGACTCCTCGGTGGAGTAGTCGACCAGGTCGTGGCTGGACTCGTCGTCGGCCACCGAGTGCATCCGGGCCACCGCCCGGCCCAGGTCGGTGAGCACCCCGGCCAGGTCCTCGGGCTCGTTGACGTCGGCCCAGTCGAGGTCCGCCGCGTACGGGGAGACCTCGGCGACGAGCTGGCCGACGCCGTCCAGCTCGGTGAAGCCCAGCCACGGGTCGGCGTGCGCCTGCAACGCCCGCTGCGACTCGGCGGTGCGGTGCCCCTGGTGCCGGAAGTACGACCGGACCCGCTCGTCGTCGATGTGCCGCGCCACGGCCGGCACCTGGGCCTGCTTCATGTAGATGACGACGTCGTTCTCCAGCGCCTCGGTGTGCCCCTCCAGCAACAGGTTGTACGACGGCAGCCCGGCCGAGCCGATGCCGACGCCCTTGCGCAGCACCACGTCCTTGATGGTGGTCGCCACCGGGCGCAGTCGGGCGCTCGACTCCGGCAGCGTGTGCAGGTAGTCGCCGAACGCGGCGCAGACCCGTTCCCGGGTGGCGGCGTCGATCTCGTGCACGCCGTCGCCGAGCGAGAACCGCCGCTCGTAGTTGTCGACGGTGGTCTGCGCGGCGAGCAGGTCCACCCGGGTGCTCAGTCGGGCCTGCTGGAGCACCCGACGCAGCACGCCGTCGGCGTTCTCCAACGTGATCGAGCCGATCGCGTCGTCCCCACCGGTGGCGATCGCCCGCAGCTCGGTCAGGTACGACCGGGCGAAGCCGGTCACCAGCTCGCCGATCACCCGGTCGGAGAGCGCCTTGGCGTAGCCGAGCAGGGCCACGCTGGCGGCCAGCCGCTTCAGGTCCCAGGTGAACGGCCCGACGTACGCCTCGTCGAAGTCGTTGACGTTGAACACGAGCCGGCCGGAGGCGTTCATGTAGGTGCCGAAGTTCTCGGCGTGCAGGTCGCCGTGGATCCACACCCGGCTGGTCCGGTCGTCGAGGAACCGGTCGCTGGCGAAGTCGCCGCGCTGGTCGGCGTAGAACAGCGAGGCGCTGCCGCGGTAGAACGCGAACGGCGAGGCGGCCATCTTGCGGAACTTCCGGCGGAACGCCGCCGGGTCGATCGCCATGGACGCACCGAACTCCTCGGTCAGCACGTCGACGATGTAGGCGGAACGCTTCTCCGCAGAGTCGGTCATGGTCCGCAGGCTAGCCCCGCCGCGCCACCGGAGCGGGTCAGCCGATCGGGGGACGCACCGGGGGCGCGGTCAGCGCCTCGACCGGACGCGGGACCACGTCCGCCGGGGAGGCGAGCCGGTCCGGGCGGGGCACGCCACCGAGGCCGGACTGCTCGGCGGCGATCTTCTCCTGAAGGCGGAGGATGCCGTGCAGCAGCGCCTCCGGGCGGGGCGGGCAGCCGGGCACGTAGACGTCGACCGGGATGAGCTGGTCGACGCCCTTGGTCACCGAGTAGGAGTCCCAGTACGGGCCGCCGCAGTTGGAGCAGGCGCCGAACGAGATCACGTACTTCGGCTCGGGCATCTGGTCGTAGAGCCGCTTGACCGCCGGGGCCATCTTGTCGGTGACCGTGCCACTGACCACCATGAGGTCGGCCTGCCGAGGGCCGTGGGCGAACGGGATCACGCCGAGCCGCATGAAGTCGTGCCGGCCCATACTGGTCGCGATGAACTCGATGGCGCAGCAGGCCAGGCCGAAGTTGAACACCCAGAGCGAGTAGCGACGGCCCCAGTTCAGCACGAACCGGATCGGCTCACCGAGCACGGCCGGCACCTGCACCTGACTCTCCCTCCACGTCCCCGAACCGACAGTCAACCACAGCGCCCGGGGCCCGGACCGGCCGCCGGCCACCGCCGCTGTCCCCGACCGGACAGTCGGCCACCCGCCGGTACGGCAACGGCCGCAACCCGTACCGGCGTCCGGACGTGTGACCGGTGTGACCGCGCCGGCGGCATGCTCACGGGGAGGACCGGATGACAGTGACGAGGGAGCCGCGGCTCGACGAGCCGCCGCCCGGGGAGACCACGAGGCGCCCGGCCGGATCGGGGCCGGTCGACTTCGACGGTCTCTACCATGCGCATTTCCGGTCGCTGACCGTTCAGCTCACCGCCTACTGCGGTGACCTGGCCCAGGCGCAGGACATGGTGCAGGAGGCGTTCTGCCGGGCGTTCGCGCGCTGGTCCCGGGTGTCCCGCTACGACGATCCGGTGGCCTGGATACGTCGGGTGGCCTGGAACCTGGCGACCAGCCGGTGGCGGCGGGTGCGGACGGCCCAGGCGTGGCTGCACCGGCAGCGTGAGGAGCACGTGCCGGGGCCCGGACCGGACCGCGTCGCGTTGACCGCGGCGCTGGCCGACCTGCCCGCCAACCAGCGTCGCGCGGTGGTTCTGCACTACCTGGCCGATCTCAGCGTCGCGCAGATCGCGGCCCAGGAGGACGTGCCGGAGGGCACCGTCAAGTCCTGGCTGCACCGGGGGCGGGCCGCGCTGGCGGCGAAACTCACCACCACGAACGAGGTGAACCACCATGACTGAGCCCGACGACATCCTGGTCGGCGGCGAGTTCGCCGAGTTCCGCGCGGCGTACGTGCCGGTGGTGCACCCGGCCGGGACGGCGGCGGTCCGGCGGACCGTGCGCCGGCGTCGCCGGCGGACCACGGTGGTGACCGCTGCGGCGGTGGTGCTCGCGGTGGCGGTCCCGGTGGGTGCCAGTGGGGCGTTGCACCGGCGCACCGGGCCGCCCCCGACGCCGGCCCAGACCGTCACCCCGAGCCCGTCCGAGACCACGTCGTCGCCACCACCACCGCCGACGACGCCCGCGCCGAGCACCGCGAGCCCGAGCCGGGCCGCACCGGACGGACGGATCAGCCGGTCCCAACTGCTCGCTGCCCGGGTCGACCTGCCGGCGTGGACGCCCGACCCGGACTGCGCGGCGGGTCCGACCCGGATCGCCGCCACCTACCGGAAGGAGGGCGACGTGCTGCTGGAGGAGATCGTCCACGGCGACGTGGACGGCGACGGCACGGTGGAGACGGTCGCCCTGCTCCGCTGCCAGATCTTCCAGCACGGCCCGTCCCAGGTGGTGGCGCTCGACCGGGACGCCGACGGCCGGATCGTGGTCCTCGGCCAGGTCGCCCGGTCCGCGAAGACGGCTCCCGAGTGGTTGCTGGACACGCAGGTCACCGACCACGGCACGATCCGGGTGGAGATGGCGGACATCGCGCCCGGCGGCGGCTGGTCGCTGGACTGGTCGCAACGTCAGTGGCGCGGCTACCGGTGGACCGGGAAGCGCTTCGACCAGGTGGACGGGCCCACCTCGTTCGGCCCGAACCCGCACCTGGCCGACCTGACGGTGTCCGCCGGCGACGTGACGTGGAGCGCGCCGGACGCCGACGGGACGCGGACCGGGACGATCTCGGTCCGGGTCCGGAACCTCAGCGCGGTCCCGGCCGACCTGGTCCAACTGCACCTGCGGATGCAGGTGGGCACCGTCGCGGACGGTGACGCCTGGTCGGCCTGCCGGGACGGGGCACCGCCGAAGGGACCGATCATCTGCCGTTTCGGCCCGCTCGGACCCGGCGCGGAACGGACCTTCCGGTTCGGCCTGCGCAACACGAACAGCGCCAGCGGCACCGGCATCGCCGAGGTGACCCCGGTCGGCACCGACGCCGACCCGCTGATGGACCCGAACCACGAGAACGACGAGGACCGCTACACGTACCGCTGAACCGCTGTCGGATTCCCTGCAGAAAAGATCGCAACCGGATCGGTGCCCGTCGCGTGCTACCGGTGACGCCGCGCGGACCGCCGCGCGGTGACGGGGACCTTGGGAGGACCTTCCAGATGAGGACACGTATCGGAGGCCGGCTCGCCGGCGTCCTGCTCGGCTCGGCCGCCGCGTTGCTGGCGCTCACCGCTCCGGCCGCCGCCGCGCCCACCGCCGACCCGGCAGCCGACATCTCGGTGGGTCGGCTGGTGCTCGAACCGGGCGCGCGCGGCTACCACGGCAGCCTGCCGGTCACGGTGACCAACAACGGCCCGGTCGCCACCTACTTCAGCGTCTTCCTGCGGGAGCCGGTGGCCGGTTCGTTCCGCGGCGTGAACCCGGAGGAGGCGTGCGGCTTCGGGGCGCTCCAGGACAACCGGCGGACCGCCACCTGCGGCGTGCCCGGCGGCGACATCGAGCCGGGCGAGAGCCGGCAGTTCACCGTCACGTTCGAGGTGCTCACGGCGAACCGCGACGTCGCGATGATCGCGAAGGGCGGCAAGATCTCGGTGAACGTCGGCGACGGCCGGAACGAGGTCGCCGACCGGGCCAGCTACGCGGCGCGGTTCCGCTCCACCACCGGGTCGCTGCGCGACCCGGTGCCCTACGTGCAGGACACCCAGGCCCGCGCCTCGATCATCACGGCCGGGGCGGCGACGCTGACCCGCCAGGAGGACGGCAGCTACCGGGGCCGACTGCCGGTGACCGTCGGGTGGGCCGGCGACGCCGGGCACGACTATCTCTGGGGCCAGGCGGCCGGGCTGCCGGCGGGCGTGGAGATCTGGGGCACCGACCCGCAGGACGCACCGGCCTCCTTCACCAGCTTCGTGGTGCCGGGCGGGCGTTTCATGGCCGGTGAGCAGCGGAGCTTCGACGTGCTGCTCTACGCCGAGCCGGGCACCGCGCCGGGTGACCTCGGTGCCGCCACGCTCCAGCTCAACACCCAGTGGGACGCCATCACGGTGCCGGACGCCACCCCGGCGGACAACACCGCCTCGTTCACCGTGACGGTGGCCGACGCGGGCTGACACCCCTTCGCCCGGCCGGCGCCCACGCGCCGGCCGGGCTGCTCCGGCGGCTGGCCGGGCTCACCAGGCCGGTCGCTGGAGCAGCCCGACGAACTCCGCCAGCAGGCGTTCCCGGACCGCCGCCGGGGCGGCGTCGAGCAGCGTGTTGACCACCGCCATCCGGTCCGGGACGCCGCCGGCCAGGCCGAGCCCCTCGGCCAGCCCGGCCACCAGCTCCGGCGTGAGCTCCTCCGGGGCGAGGCCGGCGGCCAGCGCCCGCAGCTCCGGTGGCAGCACGACCGGGCCGGTGGCCCGCGCCGCGGCGACCGCGTCGGCCAGCGCCGGTGCGAACTCGGCCACCCGGGACGCCACCGCGGCGGTCACCGTGAGATGCACACTGGCCGGCAGGTCGGCGTACCGGAGCTGGGGCTGGGTGTGCCAGCCACGCGCGGTCAACTCGTCGACCAGCACGAACAGGTCCAGCTTCGGGTCGTCGGCGGTGAAGCACACCACTGTGGACTCCGGCTCGGCCATCAGCCGCAGCCCGTCCGACGCCCGCACCGCGTCGGCCAGCCCGGCGACCGCGTCCCGGGTGGACGCGGCCAGCCGCAGGTAGCCGTCCTCACCGAGGTGCCGCAGCGTGGCGTACGCGGCGGCGATCGGCCCGCCGGACCGGGTGGAAGCGATCACCGGGTTGACCATCGTGTAGCCGGGCCAGTCCGCGTACGCGAAGAACTGCGGGGCGCGCAGCGCCCGATCGCGGTGCAGCAGCACCGACACGCCCTTCGGCGCGTACGCGTACTTGTGCAGGTCGACCGAGATCGAGGTGACGCCGGGCACGGCGAAGTCGAACGCCGGCACCGGCGCGCCGAGCCGACGCAGCCAGGGCAGCGCCCAACCGCCGAAGCAGGCGTCCACGTGGCAGCGCACCCCGGCCCCGGCCGCCACCTCGGCGATCCCGGCCACCGGGTCGACCACGCCGTGCGCGTACGACGGGGCGGACGCGACCACCAGCACGGTCTCCGGCCGGATCGCGGCGGCCACGTCGGCCACCGCCGGACGCAACGTCACCGGGTCGACCGGCACCGTGTCCAGCTCGACCCGCAGGTAGTGGGCGGCCTTGGCGAACGCGGCGTGCGCGCTGGCCGGCACCACGAGCCGCGGTGCGGTCAGCTCGGGGCGGGCGTCCCGGGCGGCCTTGACGGCGAGCAGGAGCGACTCGGTGCCGCCGCCGGTGACGCTGCCCACCACGTCCGGCGCGGCGGTGCCGGGGCCGCCGCCGAGCAGCCGGGCGGCGGCGGCGACAAGCGCGTTCTCCATCGCCAGCAGCGACGGGAAGGCGGTCGGGTCGAGGCCGTTGACGTGTGCGCTCGCCGCGTACGCGGCCTGGGCCAGCTCGTCCAGGCCGGCCACGCCCGGGTCGTAGACGTAGGCGAACAGCCGGCCGCCGTGCGTCGGGCGGTCGGCCGACCGCAGCGCCCGGATCTCGTCGAGCACCCGCGCCGCCGGCACTCCTCGCGTGGGCAGCGCGCCCGTCCCCGCCGTGTCGCTCATCGGGTGTTCCTCTCGTGACGGTCCGCGTCGAGCGGCGGACGGGTGCGGTGCCTCACGCCCGGGCCACCGGCGCGGCAGCGGTGCCGCCGGACCCGGACGCGGTGCCGCCGGACGCGGTGGTCAGGTCGGCCGGGGTGAGCGTGTAGCCGCGCAGCAGCGCCACCGGGGCGGCCACCAGCAGGGCCGGCAGCACGGTGAACCCGAGCAGCACCCCGAGCCGGGCGGAGTCCGGCTGGACGGCGGCGGCGCCGGTCGACGAGGAGACGTACCCGGAGAGCTGGAGCACCAGGCCGTAGATGCCGGGCCCGAGCGCCAGGCCGAACGTCTCCCCGGCGGTCCACAGGCCGGTGAACACGCCGGCCTGCCGACGGCCGGTGCGCTCCGTGTCGTACGCGATGCAGTCCGGCAGCATGGCCAGCGCGAACACCTGCTGGCCGGCGTAGCCGACGCCGATCAGCGCGACCACCGCGTACACCCCGGCGGCCGGCAGCGCGGGCGCGGCGACCAGGGCCAGCGCGCCGGCCGCGAAGAGCAGCGACGCGGCGACCAGCGAGGTGCGCTTGCCGAGCCGGTCGCCGGCGCGGCGCCAGAGCGGCATGACCAGCAGCGCGGGCGCGACGAAGCAGGCGAAGAGCAGGGTGGGCCCGCTGTCCGGCGCGCGCAGCACCTGGTCGGCGAAGTACTTCACGCCGGCCAGCACGGTCGCCACCCCGGCGGACTGGAGCACGAAACAGACCAGCAGCACCCGGAACGGCCGGTTGCGGCCGGCGACCGCGAGCTGGGCGCGCAGGCTCGGCTCGCTCTCCCCGACCGTCCCGGCCGGCGCGGAGCGGGTGCCGAGGAACGCGCCGACCGCACCCACCACGATCAGCGCGGCGACGAACAGGCCCATCCAGCGGTGACCGGGCACGCCGTCGCCGCCGGCGGCCACCACCGCCGGGGCCACCGCGCCGGAGACCAGGATGGCCAGCGCCAGCACCGCGATCCGCCAGGTCATCAGCCGGGTACGCTCCGCCGGGTCGGCGGTCAGCTCGGCCGGCATGGCCACGTAGGGCACCTGGAAGAACGCGAACGCGGTCGCGGTGGCGAGGAACGCCAGCGCCACGTATCCGGCGGCGGCCGGGCCGCGCCCGAACGGGGCGGCGAAGATCGCGGCGAACAGCACGGCCAGCGCCAGCCCGCCGCCGAGCAGGTAGGGCCGGCGGGCGCCCCAGCGCGAGCGGGTCCGGTCCGAGACGCGGCCGGCGACCGGGTTGACCAGCACGTCCCACGCCTTCGGCAGGAGCACCAGCAGCGCGGCGAGCCCGGCCGCGACGCCCAGCGTGTCGGTCAGGTACGGCAGCAGGAGCAGCCCGGGCACGGTCCCGAACGCGCCGGTGACGAGCGAGCCCGACGCGTACCCGAGGTGCACCCGGCGGGGCAGGCCCGAAGCTGTCATGGAGCCGAATGCTACTCACGTTATGGTCGCGGTCACATCCCCTCCTCCGGCGACCAGGCGGCCACCGCCAGGTCGACCCGATCCCCGCGCAGCGGGCAGCCCTCGGCGCGCAGCCGGGCCCGCGCCTGAAGCTCGTGCCCCGGCGGCAGCCGGCCGGCCGCGTTCACCACCCGGTGCCACGGCACCCCGCCCCCGTGCCGCGCCATGATCGAGCCGACCAGCCGCGCCGACGCCCGCCCCGACCGCTCGGCCAGCGCGTCGGCCACCGCCCCGTACGACATCGCCCGCCCGGGCGGGATGCGCTCGACCAGCGTCAGCACCGCCTCGACGTACTCGTCAGGTGTCACGAGCTGCCACGATATGGGAACGCGCCACGATCGCGCGGACCGCGACCCGCAGAATGGTCGGGTGCGTGAAGCAGTCGCCTCGGCCCGCCGGATCGTGGTCAAGATCGGATCGTCCTCGTTGACCACCGCGACGGGCGGCCTCGACGACGCCCGGGTCGACGCGCTCGTCGACACGCTCGCCGCCCTGATCGGCGCGGGACGCGAGGTGGTGCTGGTCTCCTCCGGTGCGATCGCCGCCGGCCTCGCCCCGCTCCGGCTGCCCCGACGCCCGCGCGGCCTGGCCACCCAGCAGGCCGCCGCCAGCGTCGGCCAAGGGCTGCTCATCGGCCGGTACGCGAGCGCGTTCGCCCGGCACGGTCACCCCGTCGGGCAGGTGCTGCTCACGGTCGACGACGTGACCCGGCGGGCGCACTACCGCAACGCGTACCGCACGCTGCGCAAGCTGCTCGACCTGCGGGCCGTGCCGATCGTCAACGAGAACGACACGGTGGCCACCGACGAGATCCGGTTCGGCGACAACGACCGGCTCGCCGCGCTCGTCGCCGCGCTCGTCGACGCCGACCTGCTGGTGCTGCTCTCCGACGTGGACGCGCTCTGGACGGGCGACCCGACCCGTCCGGGCAGCACCCGGGTCACCGAGGTGCACGGCGAGGGCGACCTGGCCGGCATCGACGTCGGCGGGGCCGGCCGGGCCGGGGTGGGCACCGGCGGCATGGTCACCAAGGTGGAGGCGGCGCGCATCGCCACCGGCTTCGGCATCCCGGTGGTGCTCACCGCCGCGCCGCTGGCCGGCCCGGCGCTGGCCGGCGAGCCGGCCGGCACGTTCTTCCACGCCAGCAGCCGACGCCCGGCCGCCCGGCTGTTCTGGCTGGCGCACGCCACCGCGCCGCGCGGCCGGCTGCACCTCGACCCGGGCGCGGTGCAGGCCGTGGTGGGTCGGCGCAAGTCGCTGCTGCCGGCCGGCATCACCGCCGTCGACGGCGCGTTCACCGCCGGGGACCCGGTGGACCTGGTCGACACCGCCGGCGCGCCGGTGGCCCGTGGCCTGGTCAACTACGACGCGGTGGAGCTGCCCGGCCTGCTCGGCCGCTCCACCGCGGAACTCGCCGCGGCCCTGGGCCCGGCCTACGAACGCGAGGTCGTCCACCGAGACGACCTCGTCCTGTTGTAAGGAGGGGGCCCTTCTTAACGCATTCTGCATAAGAAGGGCCCCCGCCTAACACCTCTGTGAAGGAGAGCGCACCATGAGCGTCGTCGAGCAGGCCCGCCGGGCCCGGGACGCGGCGGAGGCCCTGGCGGCGGCCACCCGTACGACCAAGGACGCCGCGCTGCACGCGATGGCCGACGCGCTGGTGGCGCGTACGCCAGAGATCCTGACCGCGAACGCGACGGACCTGGCGGCCGGGCGCGACGCCGGACTGACCGCGGCCGTGCTGGACCGGCTCGCGCTCGACGAGGGCCGGGTCGCCGCCATCGCGGACGCGTTGCGCGAGATGGCCGCGCTGCCCGACCCGGTCGGCGAGGTGGTCCGCGGGTCCACGCTGCCGAACGGTCTGGAGCTGCGCCAGGTGCGGGTGCCGTTCGGGGTGGTCGGCATCGTCTACGAGGGCCGGCCGAACGTGACGGTCGACGCGGCCGGCATCTGCCTGAAGTCGGGCAACGCGGCGCTGCTGCGCGGCTCCTCGTCGGCGGCGTACTCCAACGCCGCCCTGGTCACGGTGCTGCGCGACGCGGTCGCGGGCGCCGGCCTGCCGGCGGACGCGGTGCAACTGCTCGACGCCAGCACGCGCGACTCGGTCAAGGAGCTGATGCGCGCCCGGGGCCTGGTCGACGTGCTGATCCCCCGCGGCGGCGCGTCGCTGATCCGCGCCGTGGTCGAGGAGTCGACAGTGCCGGTGATCGAGACCGGGGTGGGCAACTGCCACGTGTACGTGGACGCCGCCGCCGACCTCGACAAGGCGGTGGCGATCACGCTGAACGCCAAGACGCAGCGGCTGTCCACCTGTAACACCGCCGAGTCGCTGCTGGTCCACCGGGCCGTCGCGGACGCGTTCCTGCCGGCCGTGCTGGCCGCGTTCGCCGAGGCCGGGGTGACAGTGCACGGCAGCCCGGAGGTGGCCGCCCACTCCGACGCGGTGGTCGCGGCGACCGAGGAGGACTTCGCCACCGAATATCTGTCCGCCGACATCTCGGTCGCCGTGGTCGACTCGCTCGACGCGGCGGTCGCGCACATCCGGCGCTACGGCACCGGCCACACCGAGGCGATCGTCACCGACTCGCAGCGGGCGGCGCGGGAGTTCGTGGCCCGGGTGGACGCCGCCGCCGTGATGGTGAACGCGTCCACCCGGTTCACCGACGGCGGCGAGTTCGGGTTCGGCGCCGAGATCGGCATCTCCACCCAGAAGCTGCACGCCCGCGGCCCGATGGGCCTGCCGGAGCTGACCAGCACGAAGTACGTGGTCACCGGCGACGGCCACCTGCGCTGAGCCGCACCCGGCCCCGGCTCGCGCCCCTCGCGGCGGCGGGCTACGCCACCCGGAGCGGATTCGGGGCCGGAGCCGGACCCGGCGTCCCGACCGGGACCACGGCCGGAGCCGGGACCACCACCGGAGCCGGGACCACCACCGGAGCCGGGGAGGCGGCCGGAAGCCGGTTCGGGGGTGCGGCCGGGGCCGGGAGCAGGGCCGGGGGCGCGGCCGGGTCGGGAACGGCCGGCGCGGGCTGCGCGAGCGACGCGGCCGGAGCGGGCGGTGCGGCCGGTGCGGGCGGTGCGGGCGGCGGCTCGGGCGCGCGGCGGCGGGACGGCGGCTCGGGCAGCGCGGCGGCGCGCGGCGCCACGAACGGAGCCCCGGACGCCGCGACCTCGGGCTCGGTCGGCCGGCAGGCCCGGATCGCGCGCAGCGTGGTGTGCACGTCGAACTGGTGACCGTCGTCGCTGTCCCAGCCGCCGTCGCTGCGTTGCGTCCCGGCCAGCCGACGCCGCGCCGAGACCAGCAGCCACTGCTCCTCGCCCACCTCCACCCGGCGCAGCGTGGCGGCGAGCCACGCCACGTCGGCCGGGGACATCTCCGGGATCCGGTCGGCGAGCACCGCCTGGATCCGGGCCGACTCGTGGTACATCCGCTGGCGGTGCAGCACCGCCGCGGCGAGCCAGCCGGCGGGCAGGAACGACGGCCAGCTCCCGTCCGGGGCGAGCTGCGCGGCGAGCGTGTGGGCCGCCGCCTGCACCACCCCGGCGTACGCCCCGCCGACGCGGTGGTCGAGCGGGCCGGCGGCACGGGCGTCCAGCCCGGCCACGGTGAGCCAGAACCCGGCGCCGGCGGTCAGGTAGAACCGCGCCTCCGGGTCGCCGGGGGTGGCCCACTCCGGCGCGAACCCGGCCAGCGACCGGTGCTCGTCCCAGCCACCGTCAGCGAGCTGGCCGGCGGCCAGCCAGTCCAGCGCGTGCCGGGCGGCGGGGCGGCCCAGCGCGCCGAGGTCGTCCAGCTCGGCGAGGCGGAAGCAGGTCGCGTCGACGGAGGCGACGTCGCCGCCGAGCACGGCGGGCCAGCCACCGCCGGGAGCCTGACCGGACTCCGCCGCGTCGAGCACCGCCGGCGGCACCGGCGTGCCGGAACGCAGCCGGGACAGGCGGGCGCGGTCCACCGCGTCCCCGTGTGCCACGACGAACCCGATCGCCGCTTCCAGATCGACCACGGTCGTGACGCTACCTGCGCGGACGCGGTCACGCCTCGGTAGCTCGGCCAGAAAGCGGCAGACGCCGAGGGCCCTCCCGGCGCACCGGAAAGGCCCTCACCACATCGACGTCAGTACGCGGGCAGCGACGGGTCGACCTGCTTGACCCAGGAGAGCACGCCACCCTGCACGTGGACGGAGTCCTTGAACCCGGCCGCCTTGAGCGCGGCCAGCGCCTCGGCGGACCGGACGCCGGACTTGCAGTGCAGCACGATCTGCCGGTCCTGCGGGAACTTCGCCAGCGCCTCGCCGGAGAGGATCTCCCCCTTCGGGATCAGCGTGGAGCCGGGGATGCGGACGATCTCGTACTCGGCGGGCTCGCGCACGTCGACCAGGAAGATGTCCTTGCCGGCGTCCTGCCACTCCTTCAGTTCCCGCGCGGTGATGGTGGAGTCGACCACCGCCTCCTGCGCCTCCTC
The DNA here is from genome assembly GCF_003027925.1 of Micromonospora sp. RP3T. Taxonomy (GTDB): domain Bacteria; phylum Actinomycetota; class Actinomycetes; order Mycobacteriales; family Micromonosporaceae; genus Micromonospora. The sequence goes on along the minus strand of NZ_PYPS01000016.1, from coordinate 5,319 downwards.
GGAGACCGCGCCGCAGAAGTCCTCGTAGTCCTCCAGCAGGTCGGTGACCGTGGGGTTCTCGCCGCAGAGCGCGCAGTTCGGGTCCTTGCGCACCTTGATCTTGCGGTAGCTCATCTCCAGGGCGTCGTAGACCATCAGCCGGCCGACGAGCGGCTCGCCGATGCCGGCGAGCAGCTTGATCGCCTCGTTGACCTGGATCGACCCGATGGACGCGCAGAGCACGCCGAGCACGCCGCCCTCGGCGCAGGAGGGGACCATGCCGGGCGGCGGGGGCTCCGGGTAGAGGCAGCGGTAGCAGGGGCCGTGCTCGGCCCAGAACACCGACGCCTGGCCGTCGAAGCGGTAGATCGAACCCCAGACGTACGGCTTGCCGAGCAGCACGGCCGCGTCGTTGACCATGTAGCGGGTGGCGAAGTTGTCGGTGCCGTCGACGATCAGGTCGTACCGGGAGAAGATGTCCCGGACGTTCTCCCGGTCCAGCGCGGTGTCGTGGATCTCCACGTTGACCAGCGGGTTGATCTCGCGGATCGAGGCGGCGGCGGACTCGGCCTTGGATCGGCCGACGTCGGAGACGCCGTGGATGATCTGCCGCTGGAGGTTCGACTCGTCGACGGTGTCGAAGTCGATGATGCCGAGCGTGCCGACGCCGGCGGCGGCGAGGTACAGCAGGGCCGGCGAGCCGAGACCGCCGGCGCCCACGCAGAGCACCCGGGCGTTCTTCAGCCGCTTCTGCCCCTCGACCCCGACGTCCGGGATGATCAGGTGGCGCGAGTAGCGACGGATCTCGTCAACGGTCAGCTCGGCGGCGGGCTCGACGAGCGGGGGCAACGACACGGTGGACTCCCCGGAATCGGCTGTGGGAAAGCGCCATTGTCGCTCGCCGGAGTGCGGATCGGCCATGACGAGGGACACCCGGCCCGAACTGCGGGACCGGGAATATCTCAGACGCCGTCGGTGGGCTCGCCGGAGTACCGCGCCCCATCGACGTACGGCCACGCGTTCGGCAGGCAGCCGTCCAGCCCGTACGTCTGCTGCTGCATCACCGGGGCCGGGGCGCCGGGGCGCGGGCACGCCTGGTGCAGCTCACCGAACTCGTGCCCGACCTCGTGGTTGATGACGTACGTCCGGTAGACGTCGAGCGGGGCGCCGTAGTCGGGCACCGCGGTCATCCAGCGCGCCAGGTTGAGCACCACCCGGCCGGGCAGCCGGCAGGACGTGTAGCGCTCGGTGTGCAGACCGCCCTCGGCGCACATCCGCTCGGAGGTGGCCGGCGTGGCCAGGTAGACGGTGAAGTCGGCGGCGGCGGCCTCGGGCACCCGCTGCACCCGCAGCTCCCCGGAGGCGATCCAGCTACGCGGGTCGCCGAGCACCGCGTCCACGGTCGCGGCGAACGCGTCGGCGTCCTGCCCCGTACCGTGCTCGACCTCGATCCGGTAGCGACGCAGCGGGCCGGCTTGACCGCGTACCGGTGACCGCCCGTCGGCCACCGCGAAGGTGCCGGGGCCGGCGGTGGGGTAGCCGGTCGGCGACGCCGACGCGGCGGTGTCGGTGTCGGCGTCCGGCATCAGCGTCGGCTCGGCGGCGAGCGGGACCCGCACGGGACGCGGCGGCTCGCTCAGCCGGGTAATGCCCGCCGCGCCACCGACGGCCGCGAGCAGCATCGTCAGCAGCAGCACCGCGCGTCGGCGTCGGCGGCGCATCCGGCGCAGCCCGGGGCGTTCGGGCGAGTACGACGTCATGCGGACAGCGTGCCACGCAATTCGGGCATTTAGCTGCTTTTGCGGCGCAAGTCCTGAGAATTGCTCACAACTCGGTCACAATGCCGGCCCGGTGTACCGCTTCCCGCCCAGGTACGGCCACGGGTTCGGCCGGCAACCGTCGAGGAAGAGCGTCTGCTGCTGCATCACCGGCGCGGCCCGCCCGGCCCCCGGACACGCCTCGTGGTGGTGCCCGAGCTGGTGCCCCACCTCGTGGTTGACCACGTAGAGCCGGTACGAGTCCAGCGGCATCCCGGCGGCCACCAGGTGCGGCGCGGACATCCGCCACCGGTCCAGGTTGAGCACGACCTTGCCCGGCACCCGGCAGGACGTGTACGGCACGCCGCCCTTGCGGATGTCGATCCCGCCCGCCCCACACAGCCGGCCGGCGGTGTCCCGACTCGCCAGATAGATCGTGAAGTCGTACCGGCTGCCCGGCGTGACCCGCTGCAACCGCAGCCGGCCGCTGTCCACCCAGCTCCCCGGCCCGGCCAGGGCCCGCTGCACCGCGTCCCCGAACGCCCGGACGTCCTCACCGACGCCCCGCTCCACCGCCACCCGGAAGCGACGCAGCTCACCGCCCCGGCCCAGCACGCCGCCGGCCCGGTCGTCGTACCCGAAACCGCCCGTGCCCCGCGCGGGCACCGGACCGGGCAGACTCAGCACGGGGACCGGCGAGCGAGGCGGCGCGGGCAGCGTTGGCGCGGGCGACGGCGGCGGCGACGGGGCGCTCGGTGCGGGCGGCTGGGCCGCGAACCCGTCGGCGACCACCTCCCGCGCGCCGGCCGGCGGCAGGTGCAGCGCCACGCCCACGCCGGCCCCGGCGGTGGCCAGGAACGCGCAGACCACGACGACGGAGCGCCAACGACGGGCAGCGGACGGGGACCGCGGCAAACGCGGACGGCGGGAGCTGGGCATCCCGCTCAGCCTGCCATGTCGCGGACGCCGCCGCTCTCCCCCGTTCCGCTCACCAGCGCCGTGACCTGCGCCTTCCGACCGTCCGGCCCCGGCGTGGCGGCTTCCGGCGACCCGGCCGACGTCGCCTCGTCGAGCAGTGCCAGCACCGCCCGGGCCACCGTCCGGGGCACCTCCAACTGGGCCACGTGCCCGACGCCGTCCAGCATCAGCAGCCGGCTGTCCGGGATCACCCGGGCGGTCTGCGGAGCGACCCGCACGTCGACCAGCCGGTCCTGCCGCCCGCCCACCACCAGCGTCGGGACCCGCACCGCCGCGGCCTGCCGCCAGAGCGCGCCCTCCCCCGGCAGGTACGACCGCAGGAAACTGCCGACCAGGCCCCGGAACGTCCGGACGTACGCGGCGGCGTAGTGCGCCGCCTCGTACCGGATCCGGATCTCCTCGATCGCCTCCTGCCGGCGCTGCTCGCTGATCCGGGTCAGGTCCGCCACGCACGACTCCATCACCTGCTGCGCCATCGCCTCCGGAGCGAGCTGGGCCAACCGCCAGGCGGCCAGCCGCTCGCCCCGGGGGATCACCAGCACCGGCAGCATCCGCCCCTGCAACGAGCGCCGGAAGTCCAGGAACGGCAGGGCCGGGGAGATCAGCGTGAGCGTGCGGACCAGATCCGGCCGCAGCGCCGCCACCCGGACCGCGACCGCCCCGCCCAGCGAGTTGCCGAACAGGTGCACCGGGCCCCGGTCACTGTGCTCGATCCAGCGGACCACCCGGTCCGCGAACGCCGGGATCGTGTACCGCCGGCCGGGCTCGCTGCGCCCGAAGCCGGGCAGGTCGATCGCCTGGCCGTCGAGCCGGGGCGCCAACAGGCCGGCCAGGTCGGTCCAGTTCTGCGCGGAGCCGCCGAGCCCGTGCACGTACAGCGCCGGCTCGGCGTCGGGCCCGGTGGCCGGCGTGTCCCGGACGTGCACGAGCGTGCCGTCGAGCCGCACGTGCCGGCCCGGCCAGGGCGGCGGGAGATGATGCGCGGGGAGGAGATGCTCGGGCCCGAGCGCGGCACGCTTCATGGCGTCCAGTCTTCCCCGCGCCGGCCCCGTCCGCACAGTCCCCTAGGCGAGCAGCGCCTCCAGACGCCGGTTCACCGCGGCCAGCGTGGCGCGCACCACAGCCTGCCGCGGATCGCCCGCGACCAGGGCGGAACCGGCCAACTGCTCCACCCATCCGTCGCAGACCAGCAGCACCACCACGGTCGCCACCTCGCAGTTGCCGAACGGCACCACGGCGGCGTGCTCGACGAAGCACCGGCCCCGCTCGCCCGCCGGCAGGGCCGGGCCGAGCAGTTCGTCCACCGCGGCGGCCGCGGCCACCGCGCAGAGCCGCAGCACGTACCCGTCGACGGCCGGCCCGGTCGCGTGCCCCTCGGCCATCCGGTCCCCGGCGAGCAGGCGGACCTCGGTGGTGGCGTCCAGCCCCAACGTGCTCACCAGGACGTGGTCGATCACCACCCGGGGCCCGGGCACGCCGCCCGGATCCAGCGGTCGCGACGGCGCGGTCTCCGTCGTGGTCATCTGCCCACCGGAGTACGAGGTGCCGAGCGTGACCGGACTGCCGGTGGACATGCCGGTGGGCGCGGCGGCCAGTGACGTCTCGTCGACGGTGGCCCGGCCCCGGTGGGTGGCCTGCCGGCGGCGGCGCGGCGGCTCGTCGGCGTCCTCCCCCGGCACGTCGACCAGCCGGCCGGCACGCGACTCCACGCCGCCGAACCGGCCCTCGCCGGAGCGGTTCTCGGCCGGCCGGTTCGACGCCGGCCGCACCACGCCGACCCGCGCCGGCACGTCCGCCTCGGCCGAGACCCCGCCCCGCGCCAGAGCGCCCGGCTCGTCGTCGGCGCGCGGCGGACCGGACCGGGACTCGGCCGACGCGGCCTCGGCGCGGCGGTCGGCAGCGCGGCCCGGCGGGACCTCCGCGACCGGCGGGACCTCGGCGAGGCCCGGTGGGACCTCCACCGGCCGGTCCCGGCCGGCCGCGGCCTCGGCCAGGCGGTCCGTGCGCGCGGTGGCGGACCGGCGACGGACCGGCGGCGGCGGCACGGGCGGCGCGCCGGGGAGGTTCTGCGGGGCTGCGGCCAGACCCATCCGATCCTGGAGCAGTCGGGCCACCAGCCGGCTCACCTCGGCCGGATCCGCGCCGTCGGCCAGGTCCAGCCGGAGGCTGTGCGCACCGGCCGGGGTGCGGCGGAGCGCGGCGTCCCGGACGCCGGCCACCTCGCGCACGGCGTCCAGGATCGCGTTGACGTCGAAGCCCTCCGGCCGCTCGCGCAGCGGCGCCGGTTCGTCGTCCCGACGCAGGTGGGTGGCGATGCGGGCCAGCTCCGGGGTCTCGGCGGACGGTTCCACGGCCGGCGGCTCCGGCACCACCGGCACGTCCGGCTCGGCGGGGACGCGTTGCGGCAGCACCGCCGGGGCCGACTCGGTCGGCTCCGGCCCGGCAGCCGCCTCGGCGGCCGGCCTCGGCTCCGGGGCGGACCGGCGGGCCGCGTAGGGCGGGGCGCTCGTCGGGCGGGGCGCGGGCGGCGGGTCGAACCGCGCCGTCCCGCCCGGCGCGGGGACGCCGGCCGGCTCGCCGTGCGACGGGTCCGGTGCGGGGTATC
>NZ_PYPS01000161.1 GCF_003027925.1 Micromonospora sp. RP3T | reverse complement strand
CACATGAGATCTCTACATGTGGAATGAAAATAATTCAATATATCTATAGCCTATAGATATATGAGGGAAACAGCGGCCTTCTAGCTGACCTTGGAAAAATACTGAGACATGTTGCCACAACCTGCTGGGCGAAGGAGACCCAGCCGGAGCACAGTCAGGCACTACTCCGCAGCTAGGCCTGACTGCGGGGCATGGAGGACCCAAGGTTCACCGGAGGGAACAACTGAGGGATATAGCGCACGGATCCATTAGGAGTGGCGCAGCAAGCCGACACCAGCCGGTCTCCCGCTTACCTGATGTCTATGTTAAGACACGGGAGGACACGGCCTCTACGCGAAGGTTGTAGAACCTGGCGAAGGTATTAGGTGTCGCCCAACCCGCAGCTCTACAGATATCTGCTAGTGAGGCGCCATGAGCCAACGCATAGGATGAGGCAACACTCCGTGTGGAGTGGGCACGAACACCTAAGGGGCATGGCTCTCCCTGGTTTTGGTACGACAGGGAGATGGCATCTACCACCCAATGTGCCAA
>NZ_PYPS01000160.1 GCF_003027925.1 Micromonospora sp. RP3T | reverse complement strand
TGAACCCAATTAAACAAATGAGATGAAAATATATACCTTGTCATTTATTTATTATGAAAAATTATCCAGCGTTAAATATTTGTGAGTTGCAAAAGTATGTGAATCTCTAGAATTAGCAGTTAATTTGCAGGTGAAATCTGTTCAGAAGTGTCTTCAGTCAATAGAACGACAAGTAGGTGTCAGTTTATGCCCTGTTTTATCTAAGGAACAGGGATCTATTAAAGTCTGATCATGTTTGTGAAAGTGAATCATGACACAAACAAAGGAGATCTCTGAGGACCTCAGAAAAAGAGTTGTTGTTGCTCATCAGGCTGGAAAAGTTTACAAAACCATCTCTAAAGAATTTGAACTTCACAAATCCACAGTCAGACAGATTGTGTACAAATGGAGGACATTCAAGACCACTGTTACCCTCCCCAGGAGTGGTCATCTAACAAAGATCACTCTAAAAGCAAGACTTGTAATAGTCCACGAGGTCACAAAGGAACCCAGTGTAACTTCTAAGCAACTAAAAGTCTTTCTCTCACTGGCT
>NZ_PYPS01000159.1 GCF_003027925.1 Micromonospora sp. RP3T | reverse complement strand
CAGCATAGCAGTGAAAGCTAACACCATATTTCCTGATGATATCACCCAAGGGTAACATGTAAAGCGTAAAGAGTAATGGCCCTAGTACTGAGCCTTGCGGTACTCCATACTGCACTTGTGATCAATATGATACCTCTTCATTTACTGCCACGAATTGATGGCGGTCAGATAGATACGATTTGAACCATGCCAATGCACTACCACTAATGCCAACATAATTTTCAAGTCTGTTCAAGAGAATGTTGTGGTCAACAGTATCAAACGCAGCACTAAGATCCAGTAGCACTAACAGAGAGATACAACCACGATCAGATGACAAGAGCAGATCATTTGTAACTCTAATAAGAGCAGTCTCAGTACTATGGTACGGTCTAAAACCTGACTGGAAATCCTCACAGATATCATTTTTCTGTAGGAAGGAAGATAATTGTGAGGATACAACCTTTTTTAATATCTTCGACAGAAATGGGAGATTCGAGATCTGTAATTAATTAATTTGTTGGGGTCAAGTTGTGGTTTTTTAATGAGAGGCTTAATAGC
>NZ_PYPS01000157.1 GCF_003027925.1 Micromonospora sp. RP3T | reverse complement strand
ATTGTAATTTTGTCTGCTTTGCACATGAAACTTTTAATCATAGCGAGCAAGTCTGCATCCTCAAACTCAGACGTGCTCAGTACCGACTCTTTTCATTCAGTTTATTTTCTTGAATCGATAGCGACGTTTGATGACAACAGCCGAGATATGCAGCTTTCGTATGATGCAGCTTTTCGTTTGAGAGGCGCCCATATACGCTTTGTTTGAACTGAAAACAGCTCTGAATGGGGAGTCGATTCCCCCGACGGAATCGATTCCAACCTTTGGAATCGACTCTCGATTCCCAACGCCTCGGAATCGAGGAATCGAGTCTTTTTGGAATCGATTCCCAGGCCTACAATTTGACAACCATGGATGAAAACTGCTATGATTACTTTCAAAGCATCAATTTGATTTAAACAATAAGTCTACATATTCACATATACTGTTCACAGGGACCATATTGTATTAGCCCTACAGTTACAGCAAGAAATATTTTTAAACCTATTACTATTAACATTTTTACATAACATTTCTTAATTTTATCTTACAATTCTGACTTTTTTT
>NZ_PYPS01000156.1 GCF_003027925.1 Micromonospora sp. RP3T | reverse complement strand
GAGCGTGTCGCTGGGTTAAAGCTGAGACCGAGATGGGTCTTGTTGCCCAGTTGGGTCCCACCTTGTGACAAGTGCAATCCCACATGAAACCCATGTGGGCAATTGGTATGGGGCCATTATGGAACCCACGGACAATCCCATATAGAGCCCATTTTTCAGCCCATTTCAAACCCACATGGGCCCCACAATCAAATGTTAGCTGGGTTAAAGCTGGGACCAGGATGAGTCTTGTGCATGTTGCCCAGTTTGTCCCACTTTGTGACAAGTTCAATCCTATATGAAATCCACGTGGGCAGTTAACATGGGGCCATTACGGAACCCGCGGACAATCCTATATGGGGCCCATTTTTCAGCCCAGTTCATACCCATATGGGCCCCACATACAAATGTTGGCTGGGGTGGTGTGTCTTCATGGTCTTTCTCGTTGTCTGGCTCAACGACATCCCCATTGAGAAGAGTGAGATTGTGAAGCACAGCGCAGCAGCAGAATTGGCACAGCTGCGTTGAGATGGCAATAGGATGTGGGGTTCACCAACTGTAAATACATG
>NZ_PYPS01000155.1 GCF_003027925.1 Micromonospora sp. RP3T | reverse complement strand
TGCTGCTGTACCATGGGTGCAGCAGGCGCAATGATATTACGCAGCGCCTGAAAGTGACCGGCACTAAGTTTGTGTAGATGCAGAGTTGCAGCCAGCGGAGTTGATGGCTGTGCAGTATCATGGTACGGCAGTTAAGTTCCTTGATTATTACGCCGGAATGAGAGTATAGTTCCTAGCCATATCGGTTCAGAAAATCACAACTTTTCGTGATGTAACTACAGAAGAGTCAAGTTTTAAATAGGAAAAATATCGAAACTCTTTGGTCATTTTTGAGCGAGATGCTAACGGTCTAATCAGATTCAATGATCTATGCTAAGCTATGCTAAAAGTGCTACCGCCAGATCCGGAGATTGGATTCGAAAACGTTAAAACTCAACTGTTTAACTCTAGGGGAGTTGGACAATGAGCCTATTTTCAAAAAAAGTGGACTATTCCTTAACATAGTTGAGAAAGACACAGATTGGAGGGTCTTTTAAAGTCTAACCAGGCCATTTTGTTCACTGGCCTGTGACCATTCTGCATTTTCTAAACATTTGCTCCAGGTTAAATAA
>NZ_PYPS01000154.1 GCF_003027925.1 Micromonospora sp. RP3T | reverse complement strand
GTTTTTCATTAGTGGTGTCTGCAAAGACTAACATAGCGAAAACTACAACTCATGCTTAGGGTTTGGGATTTTATAAACCTCTGAACATAAGTATTAAAGGGAACCCCGGGTATTAAGACTTGTATGGCTTAATATAATGTAAATGTTGTCTCTTATTGAAACGTGTAGTAGAAAAACCATAAAAGATTTATGTTATTTTAAAAAATCCACATTGTTTTATACATATTTTGGACTATGGGGGGCTCCATTATTTCAATGACGTGAAATGGTTGCACTCGGTGAGCTACTGGCGCTACCTGTTGCTATTTTTACCGCAACACAACTCGGAAAATAAAATACTGATACAATGACCACAGCTACTGAAAGAGCTTACAGGTGGCGATGGATATAAGCATAGGCTTAAACCAAATGCCATACCATCGATTTCCCCCCACTAAGAGTCTAAACGCCTCAGATATCGAGTGAAATCCACGCTGAGAAACTCGTTCAGTGGCTGCGGCATCACGACAAGCGTCGGCACGTTTACGTCCTGTCAGGATGGCATCTAGTGTTTCTTG
>NZ_PYPS01000153.1 GCF_003027925.1 Micromonospora sp. RP3T | reverse complement strand
TAACCTGGCTGCCTTAAAATTTTAAGTTCAGTCAACTCAAAAAAAGTTTATTCAACTTGAAATGTTAAATTATACTAAGTGACAACTTAGATATTTGAGTTGAATCAACTTAAAATTTTAAGGCAGCTGGGTTACTTACCCATCTGTTAAGTTTAGCAAACACAAATATCTAAGTTGTTACTTAGTACAACTTAACATTTCAAGTTGACTAAACTTATTTGAGTTGACTGAACTTAAAATTTTAAGGCAGCAGGGTAACAAATTATTTTAAGCTGACTCAACAAATTGTGTTTTTTATTTTTTACAGTGTAGTAGTTCACCCCAAAATGAAAATTTGCTAAAGAAATGAAAATCCTCTAGCCAGCCAAGATATAAATGAGTGTTTCTTCATTGGAACAGATTTGGAAAAATGTGGCATTACATCACTTGCTCACCTATGGATATGGCAGCGAATGGGTGCCGTCAGAATGAATAATTCACAAGTAATCCCCACAACTCCAGTCAATTAATTACCACCTTGTAAAGTGAAAAGCTGCATGTTTGGAAG
>NZ_PYPS01000015.1 GCF_003027925.1 Micromonospora sp. RP3T | reverse complement strand
GGCGCTCGCCGCCGGGCACCGGCCGGCCCGGCCGGTCAGGGGCGCAGCAGGTCGGCGTGGGCGGCGCGGAGCCGGGTGAGGGCCGCGTCGCCGGCCGGGGCGCGCCGGTCCAGCTCGGCCCACGCCTCGGCGAGCGCGTCGGTGAGGGCCCGCAGCTCGGCGGCGTGCCGCCGGCTGGACTGCCGGTGCAGCTCCTCCAGGCGGCGAGCCCAGCCGGCGCTGATCGCGGCGATCCGCTCCGCGTCGGCCCGGGCCTGGGCCCCGGTGCGGGCGGCCGGGGCGGGCACGATCGCGGCGATCGGGCGAGGGTCGCCGTCACGGGTGACGACGGTGACGGTGTCGGTCAGCTCGGCGAGGGAGATGAGTTGGGTGAGCCGGGTGCGGACCTCGCGCAGCGGCAGGGCGCGCGGCTGGGGGGACCGGTCGGCCAGTGCGGGGACAGCCATGGACACATGTTGACGTCCGGGTACGACAAGAACCCTTCTCAGGCCGTCCATTCCGGCGCCAGGACCGACCAGACCTCCATGTCGGCCCGACCCTCCGGCACCGGCGCGGCGTCCCGGAGCACCCCGTCGCGGCGCATGCCGAGCCGGCGGGCGACCGCGATGCTGCGCTCGTTGCCGGCCCGGGTCACCCACTCGACGCGGTGGATGCCGCGCTCCCGGACCGCCCAGTCGATGACCACCCGGGCGGCCCGGGTGACCAGGCCCTGACCCTCCGCGTCCGCCTCCAGCCAGCAGCCGGCCTCGCAGACGCCGCGCGCGGTGCTCAGCGACACCAGCAGCACGCCACCGACGAGCGTGCCGCGCTGCCAGATGCCCCAGATCCCGCCGTCGTCGCGGGCCCACCGGTCCGCGTACGCCTGGAGGACCCGGCGGGCCGACTCGGCGTCGGTGGCCACGAAGGACGCGCCGACCCAGGGCGCGATGTGCTCCCGGCAGCGATCGAGGTTGGCGAGGAACTCGTCGGCGTGCCAGGGCTGCAGCGGTCGCAGCTCGGCGTCGTCGGTCAGGGCAAGCGCGAACATCCGTGCAACCTACCGGCCCGCCGCGCGGTCCCGCCCGCCGATTTCGCCGCTCACTGTCGCATCTCGTACGCGCCGGCCAGGTCCGCCACCCGCTGCCACGTCCGGGCGCTGCGATCGGCGTCGACCACCGGGCGGCGGAGGTGGGCGAGGGCCCAGGCCGCCTGCTCGTCGGTGGTGGCCGGTTTGCCGTGCAGCTCGGTGGCGTAGCCGGAGAAGTCCCGGACCAGCAGGTCGAAGATCTCGTCGAGCAGGTCCGGGTCGAGACCGGTCAGCTCCGCCTGCTCCAGGACGAGCTGACCGTAGACCACGAGCGCGAAGAGCTGGCCGATGGTGAGCAGGAAGTCCAGGTCGCGCTGCTGGGTCTCGTCCGGCGCGCACGCGGCGAGCAGCGTGACCAGCCCGTCGGCCTGTTCCCGGAACCGGGCCACGTTGGGCAGGTGGGCGTGCGCGTCGTAGGCGGCGCGCCAGTCGTGGAACCGGATCGCGCCGAGGCCGCGCGCCGGGCCCTGCCGGAACAGGAACGTGTCGTCGGCCGCGTCCCGCCGGGTCGGCACCGCCGGGTGTTCGGTGGGCCGGAACAGGTAGTTGGGCATGAACTTGAGGATCAGCGCCAGGTTGACGTGGACGGTGCCCTCCAGCTTCGGCAGGCCACGGATGTCCTTGGCGGCCTTGTCGAAGTAGGTGTCGGCCTCGAAGCCCTTGGCGGCGATGACGTCCCAGAGCAGGTCGATCACCTTCTCGCCCTCGGTGGTGACCTTCATCTTGGTCATCGGGTTGAACAGCAGGTAGCGGCGGTCGTCCGGGCCGGCCGAGCGGAAGTAGTCGACCGCCCGGTCGCTGAACAACTTCATCGCCACCAGCCGGGCGTACGCGTCGGTCAGCTCGCGGCGCACGTGCGGGAAGTCGGTGACCCGCCGGCCGTACAACACCCGGCCGTGGGCGTGGCTGACCGCCTCGTACATGGCGTGCTCGCAGATGCCGACGGACGCGGTGCAGAGGTTGAACTTGCCGACGTTGACCGTGTTCAGCGCGGCGTCGAACGCGGCCGGCCCGGTGTGCAGCACGTCCTCGGCGCGCACCGGGTAGTCCTCCAGCCGGAACTCGGAAACGTACATCTGGGCGGCGACCACGTTGCGGACCAGCCGGTACGCCGGGTGCCGGCTGTCGGCGGCGAAGAACACGTACCCCTCGGGGCCCTCGACGTCGGCGCGCCGGCCGAAGACCGAGACCAGCCCGGCGACGTTGCCGTTGCCGATGTAGTACTTGCCGCCGGTGGCCCGGAAACCACCCGCGCCGTCGGGGGTGAGCAGCATGTCGGTGGCGTAGATGTCGGCGCCGTGCGGACGCTCGGAGAGGCCGAACGCCATCACGTGCCCCTGGTCGAGCAGCTCGGCGGCGCGCGCCCGGGCGGCGGTGTTGCCGCTCTGCCACACCGGCCCGAGGCCGAGCACGGTGACCTGCCAGGTGTACCAGTAGCCGAGCCCGTAGAAGCCGAGGATCTCGCTGAGCGCGGCGTTACGGGCGGTGTCCCAGCGCTTGTCGGCGTCGCCGCCGCCGTCGGCGGACGGGGTGAGGAACGTGGCGAAGAGGCGTTCCCGAGCGGCGAAGTCGAGGAAGTCGGCGTACCACTCGCGGGCGTGGTAGCTGTCGAGCAGGGCGCGCTTGCCCCGGGTCTCGAACCAGTCGATGGTGGCGCGCAGCAGCCGCCGCGAGGTCTCGTCGAGGTCGGCGGGATCGTAGTGGTGCGGGTGGAACAGCAGCGGGTCGCTCACGCGGGGGGCCTTTCCGGGTCGAGGTCGCGGAGGGTGGCCAGGACGTCGTCCAGCCAGGCCAGCACCATCCGCTCGTACGCGATGCCGCCGCGCAGCACCACGTGCTGCAACGCCGCCCGGGCGTCGGGTGCGGCGGAGCCGAAGTCGCGGCGCTCGCCGGCCAGGTAGCCGGCGAGGACGGTCTCGTGGTCGGCGCGGTAGCGCTCGACCTCGGCGACCAGGAGCGCGCGCCCGGCCGCGTCGTCGAACGCGGCGCCCCGGATCTTGACGGCCAGTTCGTGCCGGACCGCCTCCGGGCGCACCGGGGCGTGCAGCCAGCCGACCAGCGCGGCCCGGCCGGTCGGGGTGACCGACCAGAGCTTCTTGTCCGGCAGGCTCTCCTGACCGATCTCCTCACCGGTGATCCGGTCGTCCTCCGCGAGCTGCTTGAGAACGCGGTAGATCTGCTGGTGGGTGGCGGTCCAGAAGCGTCCGATCGAGCGGTCGAAGCGACGGGCCAACTCGTAGCCGGAGGCGGGTTGCTCCAGCAGCGATACGAGGATGGCGTGCTCCAGCGACATGCCGGCCATCCTGCTATGCACTTTGTTGCATAGCAAGACCTAGTCCGGCAGGTACTCCCGCACGGCGGCGAACTGCGCCACGGTCAGGTAGGACGGGTTCGCCGCCTGCGGCTGCCGGAAGACCTCCGCGCCGGCCAGCCGGGGGTCGGCGCGCAGCACGTCACGGCGCACCCGCAGCGGCTCGTCGAGGACGGTCAGGTCCAGCGGCAGCGTCCACGACCCACCCGGCTCCCCCGGCTGCGGCTCACCGGCCACCCGACCCAGGCCCCACACGCCGTACGGGAGTCGGCCCCGGCTGCCGCTGGCCCAGAACACCACCGGCTGGCCGACGCGCATCAGGCGGATCCGGTAGCCGGGACGCACGCACCAGCCGGTCACGGTCGGGTCGGCGGCGAAGCGGGCGGCCAGGTCCGTCTTCTCCGCGTTGCCCTTGATCAGCCAGGCGCCGAGATCGTCGAGGGTCACCCGCGGGGAGGTCATCCGGCCATTCTCCGGCGCGGCGGCCGGAGCCGCCCGGTAAGGCACGGCCGTGAGGGTGGTCATAACGGCTGGACGACCGGCGCACCGGTGCTGCTAGCCTTTCGGCAGGTCATGAGCGCCAGCGTCAAGCCCCGGCTCGCTGGCCGGCAACCCTCCGCCACGGTGGGGTGCTCCGGGTGAGGACCAGGCGCCGACGGCAGTCGGCGCAAGCGTGGCCTGGCACCCAGGTCAGCACCGACGGACCAGGGAGACCCATGTTCGCACCACCCCCCATCCGGGCCGGCCTCGCACTGGTCAGGCGTCGCCACGTCGACCTGATGCGGGTGTGCAGCGACCGCTGTCGCGACGCGCGCTGAGCGACCGCTCCACCCTTCCCCGATCCACCCTTCCGGCTCCGCCGTGCCCGGCGGCGCCGCACCGGCACGCGTCCCGCGTGTCCGTCCACTCTGGAGAGACATCGTGCGTATCCGTACCGCCCTGACCCGCGTCGCCGCGCTCGGCGCCGCCGCCGCGCTCGCCGCCACCGCGCTGACCGCCTGCGGCGGGTCGGCCGACGACGCGGCCGACAACCCGTACGGCCTGCTGCAACCCGGGGTGATCCGGGCCGGCACGCTCACCGACGCCCCGCCGAACGTCTTCCTCAAGGACGGGAAGTTCACCGGCTTCGACAACGACCTGCTGCGGGCCGTCGCCGAGAAGGTCGGTCTGAAGGTGGAGTTCGTCGGCACCGACTTCTCCGCGCTGCTCGCCCAGGTCGACAACCGCAAGTTCGACGTGGGCAGCTCCTCGATCACGGTCACCGAGGCCCGGAAGAAGACCGTCGACTTCGGCAACGGCTACGACTTCGGCTACTTCGGCCTGGACGTGCCGGCCGGCTCCGCGATCACCGGCTTCGACCAGCTCGCCGGCAAGCGCGTGGTGGTGGTCCAGGGCACCGTGCAGGACGACTTCGCCACCAGGGAGAAGCTGAACCCGGTGCGGGTGCCCGACTACAACGGCGCGGTCAACCAGCTCAAGGCCGGCACCGCCGACGCCTGGATCGCACCGGCCGAGATCGGCGACAAGTCCGCCGCCGACAGCGCCGGCAAGATCAAGGTCGCGGCGAAGCAGCTCAGCCCCGCGCCGACCGCGTACGCGGTGGCGAAGGGCAACGACAGGCTGCGCGAGGCGCTGGACAAGGGCCTCGACCAGGTGATCGCCGACGGCACCTGGAGCCGCCTCCAGGAGCGGTACTACCCGGGGCGGCCGATCCCGGCCGACTTCACCCCCGGCAGCGGATCGGTCGCCGTGCCGTCGCCGTCGGCGGCCTCCTGAATCGGTAACCGGGCACGAGCGGGACGGACGGAGCGGACATGGATCCACTGAGCACCCTCTGGGAGACGTTCTTCGACTGGGGGTCGATGCGCGAGGCGCTGCCCGAGATGCTGACCGTCGGGCTGCCGAACACGCTGATCCTGGCCGCCTCCGCCGCGCTGCTCGGCTCGGTGCTCGGCATGCTGCTGGCGGTCGCCGGCATCTCGCGTACCCGCTGGTTGCGGTGGCCGGCCCGGGTCTACACCGACGTGTTCCGCGGCCTGCCGGCCGCGGCCACCATCCTGCTCATCGGCGTCGGCCTGGCGCCGCTGGGCATGCAGGTGTGGGGCCCGAACCCCTACCCGCTGGGCGTGCTGGCGCTGTCGCTGATCGCCGCCGCCTATCTCGGCGAGATCTTCCGGGCCGGCATCCTGAGCGTGGAGGCCGCCCAGTTGGAGGGCGCCCGGGCGCTCGGCTTCTCCTGGGGCGAGTCGATGCGGCTGGTGGTCATCCCGCAGGGCGTACGCCGGGTGCTGCCCGCCTGGGTCAACCAGCTCATCGCGTTGATCAAGGACTCCAGTCTGGTCTACTTCCTCGGCCTGCTGGCCAGCCAGCGGGAGCTGTTCCGGATCGGCCAGGACTACGCGGCGAACACCGGCAACCAGTCCGCGCTGCTGCTGGCCGGCCTGTGCTACCTGCTGCTGACCGTGCCGTTGACGCACGCGGTCAACTGGCTGGACCGGCGGTTGCGCCAGGGCCGCCCGGCCGCCCCACCACCCGAGCCCGACACCGACCTGACGCCGGCCGGCGTCACCCCGACCGGAAGGGACCCGCGATGAGCACCGGCACCGCCACCTCGGTCAGCCTCGCCGTCCGCGACGTGCACCTGGCGTTCGGCGCGCACCGGGTGCTGCGCGGCGCGGACCTGGACGTGGCCCGGGGCGGCACCGCCTGCGTCATCGGGCCGTCCGGCTCCGGAAAGTCCACGCTGCTGCGTACCGTCAACCGGCTGATCGAGCCGGACCGGGGCGACGTGCTGCTGGACGGGCGCAGCGTGCTGCGCGACGACCCGGACGCGCTGCGGCAGCGCATCGGCATGGTGTTCCAGCAGTTCAACCTCTTCCCGCACCTGAGCGTGCTGCGCAACGTCACGCTGGCGCTGCGGAAGCTGAAGAAGCTCGACCGGGACGAGGCGGAGGCGGTGGCCCGCGCCCAGCTCGACCTGGTCGGGCTCGCCGCGAAGGCCGACGCCCGGCCGGCGCAGCTCTCCGGCGGCCAGCAGCAACGCGTCGCCATCGCCCGCGCGCTCGCACTGCGCCCGCAGGTGATGCTCTTCGACGAGGCCACCTCGGCGCTGGACCCGGAGCTGGTCAAGGGCGTGCTCGCGGTGATGGCCGACCTCGCCGCCGCCGGCATGACCATGGTGGTGGTCACGCACGAGATGGGCTTCGCCCGCACCGTCGCCGACACGGTCGCGTTCATGGACGCCGGCCGGGTGCTGGAGGCCGGGCCGCCGGCCGCCGTGTTCGAGGCCCCCGAACACCCCCGGCTGCGGCGGTTCCTGTCCCAGGTGCTCTGATCAGCCCTTGACGGCGCCGATCAGCACCCCCTTGATGAAGTGCCGCTGGATGAACGGGTAGACCGCGACGATCGGCGCGACGGTCAGCACCACCACCGCCATCTTGATCGCCTCGGTCGGCGGCATGGTCACCCCGCTGGCCGCGCCGGAGGTGTGCGGCGCCTGCCCGGCCAGCAGGTAGCTCTGCAACACCCGCTGAATCGGGTACATGTCGTTGCGGTCGATGAACAGCAGCGCGTCGAACCAGACGTTCCAGTAGCTGACCGCGTAGAAGAGACCGACCACGGCGATCACCGCGCGGGACAGCGGCAGCACGATGCGGCCCAGCGTCCGGAAGTCGCTGGCGCCGTCGATGCGCGCGCTGTCCAGCAGTTCCTGCGGGATGCCCTGGAAGAAGCCGCGCACCACCACCAGGTTGAACACGCTGATCGCGGACGGCAGCACCAGCGCCCAGATGGTGTCCTTGAGCCCGAGCCCGGTGACCACCAGGTAGCGGGGCACGAGCGGCGGGTAGACCAGGAACGGGATCAGGAAGTACGCCAGCAGCCAGCGGTGCCCCACCGTGCCCGGCCGGGACAACCCGTACGCGGCCAGCACGGTGACGGTCAGCGCGATGGCGGTGCCGCAGACGGTGACCAGCGTGCTGATCCACAGTGCCCGGGTGACCGCGCCGCCGGCGAAGATGGTGGCGTAGGCCGAGGTGTCGATGCCCTTCGGCACCACCACCAGGCCGCCCGCGTCGGCGATCGCCTGGCGCGACGAGAGGCTGGTCACCAGCACCACCCAGAGCGGGAAGAGGACGCCGAGCACCAGCAGGGTGAGCAGGGTGGCCTTGAGCGCCTGGCCGATGCGGGTGGGGGGCTCCTCCCACACCGGGCGGTGGGGCCGCGCGCGCGGCGGCCGTCGGATGATCACGGTCATGACTTCGAGTAGATCCCTCGTTCGCCGAGCAGGTGCGCCACCCGGTTCGCGGCCAGGATCAGCACCAGGCCGACGACGGCCTTGAACAGGCCGGCCGCCGCGCCGTAGCCGTAGTTCCCGGTGGCGATGGAGAAGTGGTAGACGAAGGTGTCGAGCACCTCGGCGGCCTGCCGGCCGACCGCGTCGCGTTGCAGCAGGAACTGTTCGAAGCCGACCGAGAGCGCGTCACCGAGGCGCAGGATCAGCAGCAGCACGATCACCGGACGCAGGCCGGGCAGCGTGATGTGCCAGAGCCGCCGCCACCGGCCGGCGCCGTCCGCCGCGGCGGCCTCGTAGAGGCTCTGGTCGATGGTGGACAGCGCGGCGAGGAACACGATGGTGCCCCAGCCCACGTCCTTCCAGACCGCCTCGGCGGTGACCAGGACGATGAACGTGTCCGGGTTGGTCATCACGTTCCACGGCTGCATGCCGGCGTCGCGCATGGTCTGGGCCAGCAGCCCCGCGCCGCCCAGCATGGCGACGAAGAAACTGATCACCAGCACCCAGCTGAAGAAGTGCGGCAGGTAGACGACGGTCTGGACGAGGCCACGCAGCCGGCTGGAGAGCAGATTGTGCAGCATCACCGCGAGCAGGATCGGCAGCGGGAAGAAGAACACGAGCTGGAACGCGGTGATGGCGAGCGTGTTGCGGAACGCGTCCCAGAACGCCGGGTCGTCGAAGAGGAGCTGGAACTGGCCGAAGCCGATCCAGTTGCTGTGCGTGAACGCCTGCCACGGATTGTCGCCCAGGTACGGGTTGTAGTCCTGGAACGCGATGACGTTGCCGGCGATCGGCAGGTAGCTGAAGATCAGCAACACCAGGAAGCCGGGCGTCACCATGGCCAGCAACTGCCAGTCGCGACGCAGCCGGCTGCCCAGCGGCACCCGGCGACGGCGGGGCGGTCGGCGGCGGGCCGGTGGGGCCGGCTCGTCGGGTCGGGCCCGCTCGGGTCCGACCGCGACGGCCGGCTCGCTCACTTGGCCGCCTTGGGCAAGGAGTCGGCGAGCAGCTTGCGGGCTTCCTCCCCGCCGTTGGCCTTCCACTCGGCGACGATGGCGTCCGCGTCGCTCAGTGGACGCCGGCCGCGCAGCACGTCGGTGAACTTGTCCTCGGTCGGCACCTGGTTGGCCTTGTAGGCGGCCGGCATCTCCAGCTTGA
This sequence comes from Micromonospora sp. RP3T, assembly GCF_003027925.1. Lineage (GTDB taxonomy): Bacteria > Actinomycetota > Actinomycetes > Mycobacteriales > Micromonosporaceae > Micromonospora. The sequence goes on along the minus strand of NZ_PYPS01000015.1, from coordinate 145,640 downwards.
CCCCGGCCCAGGGGTTCTTCTCCAGGAACTTGACCATCTGGTTGGAGTAGTTCAGCACGTCCGGCACGTAGCGGGGGGTGTCCGGGTACGGCCCGATGGTGGGGTTGCGACCGCTGATGAAGAAGTACTGGTTGGCGATCTCCTTGAACGCCAGGTCGGTCTTGACCGGCCCGTTCGGCGACTTCGTGTGGTGCTTGCCCTCGACGCCGAAGTCGCGGAGCTGGGCCTCCTGGCTGCCCAGCGGCGCGGAGCACCAGTTGATGACGCGCAGCAACTCCTGGACCCGGTCCTTGCCGACGCCCTTCCGGACGAAAGTGAAGGAGATCGGCTTGTCCTCGCCCCAGACCAGCGGGTCGCCGCCGGTGGCGGAGAAGATCGGCACCGGCTGGATGTTCAACGTCGGGTTGGTCTTCTGGTGCTCGGCCTGGGCGCCCTGCCAGAAGCCGACGCCGTCCTGCTTGAACACGATCGCGCCGTTCTTGGCGAACAACTGCTTCGCGTCCGCGCCGCGGCTGGCCACGATGTCCGGGTGGACCAGGCCGTCCTTGTAGATCTTGGCCATCACCTCGAGCGCCTGGCGGAACTCCGGCGTCTCGTACTTGAACTCCGGCGTCCCGTCGGAGCGCAGCCGCCACCCCTGGTTGGCGCCGGGCACCCGGTGGAACATCTGGATCATGGCGAAGACGTCGTCGAACGCCCACACCTTGCGAGCCGGGTCGGTGACCTGCCGGGCCGCGGTCAGCAGCTCGTCGAGGTTGGTCGGCACCCCCAGGCCGCGCGCGTCGAGCAGGTCCTTGCGGGCGAACAGCGCCCAGGGGAACGGCCCGTCCGTGGGGTTGGGCACGGACATCAGCCGCCCGTTCCAGACCGCCTGGCGCCAGGCCCCGGTCGGGAAGCTGGCCAACATCGGGTACGCGTTCGCGGCGTCGCCCCGGAGGTGGTCGGTGAGGTCCTCGAAGAGCGCCTTGATCGCCTCGGCGAAGCGCGGGATCTTCTCCACCTCCCAGCTCGGCACGCAGAGCAGCTCCGGCACGTCCCGAGCGCTGAGCATGGCGTTGAGCTTGTCGGCGTAGGTGACACCGTCCTGGATGGTGAAGTTGACAGGCGTGCCCAGCTCGGCGTTGACGGCCTGGAGGTAGGCGCTCTGCGCGACGCCGGGCGGCGCCGGGCCCCAGGCGGGCGTCATCGCGGTGATCTGCTTGCCGCTGGTGCCGGGCTTGTCGGTGATGGCGTCGACCAGGGTCGCCGGGTAGCTGGTGTAGCCGTCGGGCACCGGGCGGGTGCCCACGATGTCGGGCTTGACGGCGCCGGGCAGGTCCTTCCGCGTCGGCAGCAGGCCGGAAACGGCGTCGAGCTGCTGGGAGGCGCCGGAGCCGGCCGGCTTCTCGGAGCATCCGGCGAGCAGCGGGCCGCCGGCGGTGGCGGCCATGCCGAGGCCGACCAGGCCGAGGAAGCGGCGACGGGAGGCGCCCGGATCGGGGTGGTGCACGCTCATCGATACCCCTTCGGGAGGGATGCATTCGTATGGATGAGCAACAAACTAATCTCGACCGTGAGCTTGCACAAGAGCGAACCGGAGCGGCGTTGGTCAGGCCTGGCAGCGGTCGGAGAGCGCGTAGCGCGTCAACACCACGTCGCCGATCTGGCGCACCTCGACCACCCGGGCCCGGCGACCCGGGTGCCACGGGAATCGGCCCTCCCCGACGAACCGGGGAGCCCGGCCGTCCCCCACGAAGAACGGCGCGACCACCAGGTGCAACTCGTCGGCGAGCCCGGCGGTGAGGAACTGGCGGTGCATGGTGCCGCCGCCCTCCACCATCAACCGGCCGACCCCGCGCCCGGCCAGGTCGGCGACGACCGCCTCCGGGGTGACCGGCTCGCCGGCGTCGACCACGGTGGCCACCGCGCCGACCTGCTCCCGGGCCTTGTCCACCACCCCGCTCGGGCAGTAGACCAGCTTGACGCCCTCGCCGACGGTGAAGAAGCGGGCCACCGGGTCGAGGTCGCCGCTGCCGGTGACCGTCACCTTCACCGGGGACGGGGGCAGGCCCCGGGCCACCCGCTCGGCACGCCGCCGATCGCTGCGCACCAGCAACCGGGGGTCGTCGCGGCGGACCGTGGCCGCGCCCACCATGATCGCGTCGCACCCGGCCCGCGTCGCGTCGACCCGGTCCAGGTCGTCGTCGTTGGAGAGCAGCAGCCGCTCGGTGGTCGCGTCGTCGATGTAACCGTCGATCGACATCGCGCAGCTCAACAGCACGTACGGGCGGGTGGTCACGGCACGAACGGCAGGTCGAGGGCGTGGTCGGCGCGGGTGACCTTGGCCGCCAGGTAGTCGGCGTTCGCCGGGGACAGGTGCACGCCGGTGACCACCCGGTCGGCCACCGCGACGCCCAGCCCTTCGAGTTGTGCCGCCTTGTCCGGATTGTTGCTCAGCAGGGCCACCCGCTCCACGCCCAGCGCGGTGAGCATCTGCGCGGCCACCGTGTAGTCCCGCTCGTCGGCGCCCCGCCCGAGCGCCAGGTTCGCCTCGTACGTGTCCAGGCCGTCGTCCTGGAGGGCGTACGCGTCGAGCTTGGCGTACAGGCCGATGCCCCGCCCCTCCTGGCGCAGGTAGAGCAGGTAGCCACCGGCCTCGGCGATCCGCTCGACCGCCTCGCGCAACTGCGGGCCGCAGTCGCAGCGCTGGCTGCCGAACACGTCACCGGTCAGGCACTCGCTGTGCGGGCGGACCAGCGGCGGGTCGGCGTCGGCGTAGCCGCCGAGCCCGAACGCCAGGTGCTCCCGGCCGTCCACCAGGCCGTGGAACGTGTGCACCAGGGCGGTGGTGGTGTATCCGTCGGGGAACCGAAGCGGGACCGTGACCCGGGTCCGGACCGTCGCGCTGGGCAGGGTTTCGTCCATGGTTCTCCTCCGTCCGGCCGCCGGGCTGACCGACGACTCACACCTCGCACCCTCACCGTATGCGGGATCACCGACAGTTGCCGGTCGGGCGCAATAGCAGCACCACGGCACCGGGCAGGCTGGCCACCAGGACCAGCGCGCCGTAGACGGTGCCGGTGGCGACGCCCTGGGCGGCGGTCAGGCCGGCCGCCGCGAACGCCCAGGCGGCGACGCCCTCGCGCGGCCCGAAGCCACCCACGTTGAGCGGCAGGGCCATGGCCAGCAGGGCGAGCAGGGTCAGCGGCAGCAGGCGGGACAGCGGCGCGTCGGCCCCGGCGGTGCGGGCGGCCACCACGAACGTGGCCAGGTGGCCGGCGAACACCACGATCGAGGCGAGCACCACGCCGGCCCAGGTCCGCCGCGCCAGCAGCCCGGCGCGGACGTCGGCCAGCGCGGTACGCGCCACCCGGGCGAGGCGGGACGCCCCGGACCGCGGCACCGCGCGGGCCACCAGCACCAGCGCCACCACGGTCACCACCCCGACGACGGCCAGCGCCGGCAGGTACCGGCGGACCGGGGACGGGAACGCGGCCAGCACCGCCACCGCGATGACCACCTGCACCACCTGCCCGGCGGCGCGCTCCCAGACCACCGCGCGGACCCCCCGGGCCACGTCCCCGGCGTCCCGGCCGTGCCGGACCGCCCGGTGCACGTCGCCGAGCACGCCGCCGGGCAGGGTGGAGTTGAGGAAGATCGCCCGGTAGCAGTGCGCCACCGCGGCGCGCATCGGCAGCCGTACCCCCAGCCCGCCGGCCACCAGCGACCAGCGCCAGGCGCCGCTCACGGTGGTGACCACGCCGATGCCGAGCGCGGCGGCCAGCGCCGGCGCGTCGATCAGTCGCAGCCCGGCCAGGAACGGACCGGTGCCGACGAAGGCGACCAGCCCGGCGAGCACGGCCAGCCCGGCGGCGGGCCGCAACCAGGCCCGGCGGGTCCAGGCCCAGCGCACCCGGGCCGGACGCGGCCGGACCGGTACGGGCACGGGCGCGGCGACGGCGACATGTGACAAACGGTCCTCCCTCGATCCCACCGGATGTCACGTGTCGGCGGGCCGTACGGTTCAGCCGGCGAGCAGGTCGGCGTGGTGCAGCACCACCTCGACCCGGCCGGCGGCGGCCTCGGCGAGCCGCCACTCGGTATACGTCCGCGCGGGGCCGTTCAGATGCGGTCGCTCCTCGACGGCCGCGTCCACCCAGCCGGTCAGCCACTCGGCGGTCAGCGCGGCCTGCTCCGGCCCGAGCCGCCACGGGGTGGACCGCACCGCCACCTCGACGCCGTGCCGACCGAACGCGGCGACGGTGGCGTCCACCGCGTCCGGCCCGAGCAGGACCCGCCCGTCGGCGGTCCGCCGTTGGTGGGCGTTGAACGCGTCGGCCAGCTCGGCGTCGAGCGGATCCGCCGGGGTGAACTCCGCACGGCCGGACACGGTGAGCGCGAACAGCGTCGGGTGGCCGGCGCAGGCGGCCACCGTCCGGTCGACCTCCTCGGCGGTGAGCATGTCCAGCAGCGCCGACGCGGTGACCAGGTGGGCGTCGGCCAGGTCGGCGCGGGTCAGCCGGGTGATGTCCGAGCCGCGGGTGGTCACCGTGACCGGCGCGCCGTCGGCGGCGGTGAGCCCGCCGCCGGTGGCCAGCGCCAGCAGGTGCCTGTCGCGTTCGTGCAGCACCCAGCGCTGCGGGCCGGGCAGCCGGGGGGCGAGCCAGCGGGCCATCGACCCGGTGCCGCTGCCCAGGTCGTGCACGACCAGCGGGCGGCCGGCGGGCAGCCGGTCGCGGACCGCGTCGGCCAGCTCGACCGAGCGGGCGGCCGCGTCGGCGGGCTCGCGCAGTCGCAGCCAGTCCGCGAAGTCGGGCGGGAGTGAGGTGGTCATGCCGCGGTCGCCTCCTTGAGCGCCGTCGCCAGCCGGTCCACGGTGACCGGCCAGCCGGTGAGGGTGGGCCGCCGCTGCCGGGCGGCACGGCGCAGCCGGTCCCGCAGGGCGGGGTCGGTGAGCCAGCGGCGCAGCGCGTCGGCGGCCGGACCCGGGTCGTCCGGTGGCACCAGCAGGCCGGGCCGGTCGCCGTCGGGGGCGTGCCCGAGCGTGGCCGGCAGGCCGCCGGTGTCGCTGGCCAGCACCGGTACGCCCCGGGCCAGCGCCTCGGTCACCACCATGCCGTACGTCTCCCGCCGGGAGGGCTGGACCAGCAGATCGGCGGCGGCGTACGCGCCGGCCAGGTCCCCTCCGGTGCGCGGGCCGAGCATCCGGACCCGGTCGGCCAGCCCGGCCCCGGTGAGCCACCGGCGCAGCCGGGCCACGAACGCCGGGTCCCGGTCGAGCGGGCCGATCCAGTCGCAGGTCCAGTCCAGGTCGGCGACCCCGGCGAGCGCGGCGGCCAGCACGTCGTGGCCCTTGACCGGGGTGACCGCCGCGACGCAGAGCAGACGCCCGCCGCCGGGCGTGCCGGGGGCGACCGGCGCCGGCTCGACGCCGGGCGGCGCGACCGTCACCCGAGCGGGGTCGAGCGGGTAACGGTCGAGCAGCCGCCGGCGGGTCCACTCGCTGGTGGCGACCACAGCGGTCGCCGCGCCGAGGGCCCGCCGTTCGGCCTCGTCCTCGATCGGCAGGTGCACCAGCACCACCAGGCGCAGTCGCGCGGCGTGCGGGGCGAGCACGTCCGGCACGGTCGAGGCGACCAGGCCGTCGAGCAGCACGGTCGCGCCGCCGGGCAGCCCGGCGAGCAGCCCGGCCAGCGCGTCCCGTTCCCGGTCCCCCGGGTGCGGCCAGCGGCCCGGCACCTGGTGCTCGCGCACGCTCCAGCCGAGCGCCGCCAGCCCGCGGCAGACGTGCCGGTCGTAGGCGTTGCCGCCGCTGGGGTTCGCCGGGTCGTCGATGTCGCCCGGCAGCACCACGTGGACGGCGGTCATCCGGTCACAGCGGCCGTTCGTAGCTCGCCCAGGCGACGTGCGACTCGTGCAGCGTGACGGTGATCCCGGCCAGACCCCGGGCCCCCTCCCCCAGCCGGCCGGCGTGCACCGCGTCGGCGAGCCGGTCGGCGACGGTGCGGGCCAGCACCTCGGTGGTGGTGTTCACCCCGGCGAAGGCCGGCTCGTCGTCCAGGTTGCGGTAGGTCAGCTCGCCGAGCACGGCCTTGAGCTGCTCGGTGGCCAGACCGATGTCGACCACGATCCCGTCGGCGTCCAGCTCCGCACGGCGGAACGTGGCGTCGACGACGAAGGTGGCGCCGTGCAGCCGCTGGGCCGGGCCGAACACCTCGCCGCGGAAGCTGTGGGCGACCATCATGTGGTCCCGGACCGTCACGCTGAACACGTTCACTCCTCGCCGTAGGTGATGAGATGACAGAGCGCCGGGAGCCGGCCCGAGGCGAGCCGGTCCAGCACGTCGGGCAGATCGGTGAAGCGGGACCGGCCGGTGAGCAGCGCGTCGAAGGCCGGGTCGGTCAGCAGGTCCAGGGCGACGGCGAGCCGGTCGGCGTAGCTGCGGTCGGCCCGCCGGGGCGAGACGGTGCCGACCTGGCTGCTGCGAATGGCGAGCCGCCGGGAGTGGAACGCGCCGCCGAGGGCGAGGGTGACCGGGCGGTCGCCGTACCAACTCAGCTCCAGCACGGTGCCCTCCGGGCGGAGCAGCTCCAGGCCGCGTTGCAGCCCGTCGGCGCTGGCGCTGGCGTGCACCACCAGGTCGCGACCGCCGGTCGCGTCGGCGGGCAGGGCGAAGTCGACCCCGAGCGCCGCGGCGACCCCGGCCCGGCCCGGATCGGCGTCGACCAGCTCGACCCGGACGCCCGGGAAGCGGGCCAGCAGCGCGGTCACGCTGCACCCGACCATGCCCCCGCCGATCACGGTGACCCGGTCGCCGACCAGCGGCGCGGCGTCCCAGAGCGCGTTCACCGCGGTCTCCACGGTGCCGGCCAGCACCGCCCGGGCCGCCGGCACGCCGTCCGGCACGACCACCACCGATCCGGCCGGGACCACGTACGCGCTCTGGTGCGGGTACAGGCAGAACACGGTGCGCCCGCGCAGCTCCGCCGGGCCGGCCTCGACCGTGCCGACGTTGAGGTAGCCGTACTTGACCGGCGCCGGGAAGTCGCCGTCCTGGAACGGCGCGCGCATGGCGGCGTGCTGGTCGGTGGGGACCCGGCCGGTGAAGACAAGCGTCTCGGTGCCCCGGCTGACGCCGGTGAACCGGGTGCGGACCAGCACCTCACCGTCGCCGGGCGGGTCGAGGCGGACCGGCCGGATCTCGCCCTCGCCGGGCGCGCGGAGCCAGAACGCGTGGGCGTCGACGGTCACGGATCCTCCTCGTTCTCCGCATTCCGGCCGGGTTGTCGATCATAGACACGGAAGCGGGACGACCCGGGTTCGAACCACCCGGCCCACCGGCCGTTCAGGCGGCCCGCCGCCGCTCCCCGGCCGACCGGGTGTCCGACTCGGCGCGGCGGCCGGCGTCCCCGGCCAGGCTCATCGCCCGGCGGGCGGCGGTCAGCGGCTCGCAGGGTGCCGGCGCGCCGGCGCAGAGCAGGCTGGCGCACCGACCGGCGGCGTCCGGCCGGTGCGCGGCGGCCACGTCGTACGCGCTGCGCCACAGCAACGGGTCGGTGACGCCCCGTGGCAGGACGGCGTCCTGACTGGACCTGGTCCGGATCGTGTCGGGCACCGGTGTTCCCCTTCCGTCGTCACTCCCGGTATCAGTGACCCGGTGAGTCGACGTCAAACCTCTCACCTGCGCACATGTGGCGGCCAGCAATACACGTCACGTCCCGGCCCCCGGGGGCTTGCCCTGCCAGGGCCAGCGGCCGTCCAGCTCCACCTCCAGCGAGAAGCTGAGGAAGGTCCGGACCGCCACGATCAACGCCAGCACGCCCACGCTGGTGAAGGTGGGCGACACCGCGACCGTACGGATGATGTCGCCGCCGACCAGGAACTCCAGGCCGAGCAGGATGGCCCGGCCGACCCCCTGCCGGTACGCCCGGTAGTGCGCCACCACCTGCCGGGTACGACCGCAGCGCGCCGCGAACACCACAGTGGCGACCGTGACGCCCACCGCGATGACCAGCACCCCGGTCAGGTCCAGCAACGCGCCGATGTGCTGGATGATCTCCCTGGTCGGCACTCGACACCCCCGTACGCCTCGGTTCCAGCCTGGCGTACGGGGGTGCGACGGGGAGCGGTTTCCGTCCGGCTCAGTCCTGCGCGCGCCAGCGGTAGAAGACGGTGGCCACCTGGTCCTGCGGGCCGTGGCAGAGGTCCGGCCGGTACGGCTCGACGTACGGGCCGAGCTCCCGCCGCACCTTGTCGAACGTCGGCGTGTCGGCGTGCTGGTCGCGGGTGGCCTCGGCGGCCGAGGACTCCTGCTCCAGCAGGTGCACGTAGACGTCGTCGATCGAGTAGAGCCAGCGTCCGGTGACGCCCAGCTCGGCCGGGAGCGACCCGGCGTCGGACTCGGCGAACACCCGGGCCACGTCCGGCTCGGCGCCCGGCTTGATCCGTCCGACGATCACGGTCAGCGTGGTGTCGTCCGGCGGTTCCCCCTCCGGCGCCCAGTGGTAGAACTCCTTGGCCACCGAGTCCGACGGGTTCTTCCAGTACCGCGGGTACGGCGTCACGTACGGGCCGATCTCCTCGGCGATCTTCTGGAACGCGGGCAGCCCGCGGGTCTGCCCGGAGATCCTCGGGTCCTGCTCGCGCTCGATCACGTGCAGGTAGAGGTCGTGGTGCGACAGCAGGTACCGGCCGATGACGCCGAGATCCTGCGGTCGGGTGATCCGGTCGTAGTGGCCGAAGACGTTGCCGACGATCTCGTCGCTGCCGGGGACCATGTGGCAGACGATCACGTTCCGGAAGACCATGACGTGCTCCTTGGCTGGCTGGATGGGCGGGCTAGGCGGAGAAGGTGACCGGCAGTTCCAGCAGGCCACGGAAGGGCGAGGCGGCGGGCAGTCGGCGTACCTCGGCGAGCGGCACGGCGAGCCGCAGCCCGGGCAGCCGCCGCAGCAGCGCGGAGAGCGCGAGCAGCGCCTCCATCCGGGCCAGCGAGACGCCCAGGCAGTAGTGCACGCCGTGACCGAAGCCGAGATGCGGCCCCCGGACCCGGCGCAGGTCGAGCCGGTCCGGGTCGGCGAAGTGGGCCGGGTCGTGGTTCGCCGCGTTGATCGCCACCCCGACGATCGAGCCGCGCGGGATGCGTACCCCCTGGTACTCGACGTCCTCGGTGGTGATGCGCGGGCTGGCCACCGGCAGCGGGCCGTCGAACCGCAGCAGCTCCTCGATCGCGGTCGGCAGCAGGCGCGGCGTGCTGCGCAGCAGCGCCAGCTGCTCCGGGTGGGTCAGCAGCGCCAGCACCGCGTTGCCGAGGAAGTCGGCGGTGGTCTGGTGGCCGGCGAACAGCAACAGGAACGTGGTGGTCACCAGCTCCGCCTCGGACAGCGTCCGGTCCCGGTCGACGGCCCGCACCAGCGCGCCGATGATGTCGTCGGCCGGGTCGCCCCGCTTGGCCCGGACCAGCTCGGTCAGGTAGTCGTGCAGCCGCGCCTGGGCCTCCTGCACCGCCGCGCGTTCCTCCTCCGGCGGCCGGCGGGTCGAGCCGGAGGTGCGGATGACCTGCGTCCAGTCGAGCACCCGGTCGTGGTCGGCCGGCGGCACGCCGAGCAGCTCGCAGATGACGGTCATCGGCAGCGGGATGGCGAAGTCCCGCATCAGGTCCGCCTCGCCGCGCGGCACGATCTTGTCGATCAGGGCGTCGACGACGGTGGCCACCCGGGGTCGCAGCGCCTCGATCCGCCGGGGCGCGAACGCCTGTGACACCACGCGGCGCAGCCGGGTGTGCTCGGGCGGGTCGGAGTTGAGCATGTTGCGGTTCAGCCCCTCCGAGTTCGGGCCGAAGATCCGCAGGAAGTGCCGGTCCGGGCCGTAGAGGTCCTTGGACAGCCGCGGGTCGGTCAACGCCGCGCGCGCGTCGTCGAAGCGGGTGATCAGCCAGGAGTCGAAGCGCGGCGACCCCACCGGGCAGACCGGCCGCCGCGTGCGCAGCCGGGCGAAGGTGGGATAGGGGTCGGCCGCGAACGCGTCCGTGTACAGCTCGCCGGCGGGCACCACGTCGTCGGTCATCGGGCCTCCCCCGGCTCGCCTGCCACACTGTGCAGCACCTGGTAGGTGTGCCGTTCCGCGGACTCGCGCAGTTCCCGGACCACGCGCAGCAGCCGGTCCCGGTGCGCGCTGCGGCCGAACGCGTCCAGCCGCTCCCGGTCGGCCCAGTCGCTGATCACCAGATAGACCCGCGGGTCGTCGGCGTCGCGGACCAGGTCCTGGTGCAGGCAGCCGTCGAGCGTGCGGATCTCCTCGGCGGCGGTCCGCCACTCCGCCTCGAACCGCTCCTCGCAGCCCTCCCGGGTGCGCATCGCCAGCACCGTCCGGACCCGGCTCACCGGACACCGCCGAACACCAGGCACAGGTGCTTGCGGAGCGCGTCGGCGTCGACCGGGGCGCCCCGGAACCCGACGTGCCCGTCCGGGCGGATCAGGTAGAGCCCGGTGCCGGCCAGGCCGTACCCGGCGCGGAACCGCCGGTCGGCGTCGCGCAGCACCGGCGGGTCGGCCAGGTGCGGCTCGGCGACGTCCGGGTCGAGCAGCAGGTACGCGTCCAGCTCCCCGCCGGCCTGCCGGCGCGCGTCGGCGCAGAGGTCGGCGAGCCCGGCCAGCTCCGCCGCGTCGGCCGTGGCATCGGCGTAGAGCAGCAGCGTGTGCCCGGTGCCGCGGGTCAGGTCCCGCAACCGCAGCGGGTGCCCGACGCCGCGCCGCCGCAGTCCCTCGACGTCCGGCGCGCGGTCGCCGGGGCGGGGCGCGTCACCGAGCGCGGCCGGGTCGGCGACGGTCTCCCCGACCAGCGGGCTGCCGGCGTAGCTGAGCAGCAGGGACATCTCCTGGAGGAACTGCCGTTCCAGGTCGGCGCGGTCCACCTCCTCGGTGCCCGCCATCCGCACCGCGCGACCGACGATCTCCTCGCCCTCCGGCCGCCGCTCCGCCTCGTAGCTGTCCAGCAGCCCGGGGGCGGCGCGCCCGCGTACCGCAAGGGCCAGCTTCCAGGCCAGGTTCCAGGCGTCCTGGATGCCGGTGTTCATGCCCTGGCCGCCGGCCGGTGGGTGCAGGTGGGCGGCGTCGCCGGCGACGAAGACCCGACCGTGCCGGTAGCGGTCGACGATGCCGTGACTGATCCGGAACACCGACGACCAGCGCAGGTTCGACGCCCGGGTGCCGGGCGGGGCGAGCCGGTCGAGGGCGGCCTGCACGTCGTCGAGCGTCGGCGAGGCGAGTTCCTCGCTGAAGCCGGGCGGGGCGTCCCGACCGCCGGTCTGCGCGAAGAACCGGGGCGGGGCGAGGGTGGCGATGCGGTACCGGCGCTCGCCGCGCAGCGGGACGCAGACCAGCATCCCGTCCATCTGTCCGTCGGTGGTGTGCAGGAACCGCAGCAGGTGCCCGTCCGGCATGTCCCAGTCCACGTCGACGTCGACGAGCATGAACAGTTGCGGAAAGCGGCCGAGCCCGCCGGTGAAGGTGAGGCCGAGCCGTTCCCGGACCCGGCTGTGCGCGCCGTCGCAACCGATCAGGTACGCCGCGCGGACGGTCTCGGTGCCGCCGTCGGCGGTACGGACGGTGGCGGTGACGCCGTCCGCGTCCTGGGTGAAGTCGACCAGTTCGGCGCCGCGCCGGGGACGCACCCCGAGCGTGGCCAGCCGCTCGGTGAGGATCCGTTCGGTCTCGTACTGCGGCAGGCCGAGATGGGCGTACGGCAGGCCGGGCAGCTCCCAGCTCATCCGGTGCGTCTGCACACCGTTGACGAAGACCATGTTGCCGGTGAGCCAGATGCCGGCGTCCATCGCCTCCCGGACGACGCCCTGCTCCTCCCAGATCTCCATGGTGCGGCAGTGCACGCCGATCGCCTTGTCGGCCTGGTCGGGCGGGGTCGCCAGCCGGTCGATCACCCGGCAGTCGACGCCACGCCGGGCCAGCTCGACGGCGGCGGTGAGCCCGGTGGGGCCCGCCCCGACCACCAGTACGTCGGTTGTCCTCTGCACGTCGGCCTCCCTGCCGGTCGTGTGGTGTCGCCGGTCGTCCGCGTCGGGCACGACGTGGAAGAGGCGGCGTCGGATGTCGAGGAGGAACGGGGCGATCGGCCCGGCCTGCGCCGAGGCGTGCGCCGGGTCGGCGATCCAGTCGAGGAACTCGGCCGCGCCGGCCCATTCGGCGAAGATGTGGTGCACGTCCGACCCGGGTTCGCGGAGCAGCCGTTCCCGCCGGTAGCCCGGCACGGCCGCCATCCGCCGCACCACCTCGGGGTAGCCCCGGTGGAACTCGGCGAGGCGGGCGCTCGGCACGATCAGCTCCACGTCGACGTAGACCGGCCCGGCCCCGTCGACGTCCTCCGTCATCGTCGGGTAGTCGGGCGGACCGGCCGGCTCGGTCAGCGGCCGGAGCAGCTCGGTCAGGCGCGCCGCCACCGGCCCGTCCCGGTACGCGCGCAGCGTTGCCTCGTCGACCCACTCGGTGACCACGACGAAGCCGTACGGGTCCAGGGCGTCGCGCAGCAGCTCGTGCCGGAGGCTGCCGGGCAACGCGCTGACCTGGCCGGCGACGGTCTCCCAGGCCGGCCCGACGGCGGGTTCGCAGCCGGGGCGCGCGCGTCTGAAGAGCATCGTCCTGACCATGCCGCCCCCTCGCGCCGTGTCGCCTCGTGCCGCGACCCTGCCGGAGTCCGCGTCACCCGGTCGTCACCGGCGCACCGGGCGGTGTCTCCGTACGGTGACGCCGCCGGGACGCCACCCCTCCCGAGCTCGTCGCACAAGTTCGGCAACAAGCTGCCGGGCTCAGGGCCCGGCGCGGGGCCGCGCCGAGGGCGACCAGGTCACGTCGTACCGGTCGGCGGCGACCGCCTCGGCGAACGCCGCCGCGGCAGCCGGCGAACCAGCGATCCGCCAGTCCTGTTCCTTGTCCACCTCGAACCAGATCAGCCCGATCAGGTTCGGGTAGTGCGGCAGCGCGGCGAACGTCTCCCGGATCCACCGGGCCTTGTGCCCGCTGCTCTCGGCGGCGGCGGTCTCGGTGACGACGAGCGGCCTGCGGGTCATCGTGCGGATCTCCGCGACGGTGGGCCCGAAGATCTGGTCGAAGGACGAGTAGGTCGTCGTGAAGGCGCCCATGCCGTAGTAGCCGGTGACGCCCACCCAGTCGACGTAGTCGTCGCCGGGGTAGAGACCGGTCAGCCCGGCGGTCGTCTTGTCCCACCTGGCGTTCGGGCTCCACACCCAGGTGACGTTCGTGGCGCCGGCCGCGGCGAAGACGTCGTGCACGTGCCGCCAGGCGCGCACGTAGTCGCCCGGGTGGTTGCCGTTGGCCCGCTCGCTCCACGGGTACCAGTCGCCGTTCATCTCGTGCGCGAACCGGATGGCGACCGGGTAGCCCAGCGTCCGCACCCCATCGGCCCAGGAGCGCAGATAGCCGTCGAAGTCGCCGGCGGTGATGCGGGCCAGCCGGTAGTCCGGTTGGGTGGACCGCAGCCGGTCGACCTGGCGGGCCGGCAGGCCGGTGTCCCGGGCCGCCTCGTCGACGGCGTGGTCCCAGGGCTCCCAGCCCAGCATCGGCATCATGCCCCGGTCGGCGATCCGGTCGAACAGGGCGCGGTCGAAGGTGGCCGACGCCCAGGACGCGCCGAAGAGCATCACCTGCGGCGCCCGACCGGCGGCGGCGGCGAACCGGTCCACGGCGCCCAGGTCGTAGGGGCCGGTGTCGGTCATCACCCCGACGAACGCCCGGCCGGCCGGCGGAAACGCGACGGCGGCGACGTCCGCCGGGGCGTCCGCGGTCGCCAGCGCCCCCGATGCCGCCGGCCGCGCCGGGTGGCCCGGATCCGGAGCGCGCCACACGCCGGGCGCCACCACGAAGGCGTACGCCAGCAGCAGCGCGCCGGCCAGCGCCAGGCCGACCCGGGGCACGGTCAGCCTCAGCACGGCGCTCCCTCGCGGACCGACCTCGGCCGCTCGGGCGCGGGCGCCGGCTCGTCCCGGCGGGCGCGCGCGTTCTCCGCCCAGGCGATCAGCGGCGGCGCGAGCCCGGAGACCAGCGTCAGCGCCGGCCAGACCCGCAGCAACGGGTGGTCGTGGTCCAGCACGAAGCTGGCTCCGAGCAGGCCGGCGGCGGCCGCCGCCCAGCAGAGGTGCAGCCGGAAGGTACGCGGCGACTCGGCGGTGCGCAGTGTCCCCTTGGCGGTGACCACGAAGCCGAGCCGACGGCGCAGCAGCGTGCCCACCGCCGCGGCCAGGTAGACCGGCCCGGCGAAGAACGCGAGCGCCATCCCGACCATGCCCACCTCCTCCCGCTCGTGCGGGGCGATGTTGAAGCGGCGCAGCCAGAGCCAGAGCAGGAACCAGGTGCCGATCGTCGAGCCCCACAGCGCGCCCCACACCTGCGGGTCGAGCCGGCCCGCGTCGACGCCGGTGAGCAGGTACAGCGCGGTGGCCGCGTTGCCCAGCAGCAGGCTGACCGCCACGCTCGGGTAGTAGAACTGGAGCAGCCGGTACTGCCAGCGGCGGCGCGACGGCAGCTCGCGCGGCGCGCGCAGCTCACGGCGGAGCAGGATCTCGCAGATGCCGGCCGCCCAGCGGCGCTGCTGGTTGAAGTAGTCGGCCCAGGAGGTCGGCCCCTCCCCCAGCGCCACCACGTCCGGGGTGTAGACGCCCTTCCACCGGCGACCGGTGGCCGGGTTGACGGCGGCGTGGATCCGGATGCTGGTGAGGTGGTCCTCGATGATCGAGTCCTGGTAGCCGCCGATGGTCCGCCACGCGGCCGGCCGGTAGAGGTGGCCGGTGCCGGTGAGCAGCGGCGCGTCCAGCCCGTTGCCGCCCCGGGCGATCAGGCCGTTGTAGAGGTACTGCTGCACCGAGGCGCCGTGGGCGACGAAGTTCTGGTGCATGTTGCCGTACACCTGGGGGGTCACCACGAACGCGACGTCGGGGTCGCGGAAGTAGCCGAGCGTCCGTTCCAGGAAGTGCGGCAGCGGCACGTGGTCCGGGTCCACGTTGGCCACCACGTCGTAGCGGTGCTCGTGCTCGGCCCGCCAGGCGTTGTGGTTGCCGGACTTGGTCCGGGCCCGGAACTCGCCGCGCGGCTGGTTGTACTCCGGCCGCCCCCGGCGGGTGAAGTGCCGGACGCCCAGCCGCGCCGCCATCGCCCGCACCGCCGGGTCGTCGCCCTCGTCGAGGATCCACACGTCGACCCGACCGCAGTAGACGATCTCCCGGAGCCGGCGCAGCGTCCGCTCCGCGACGTCGAGCGGCTCCTTGCTCGGCACGATCGTGGTGAGCAGCGCCACCCGCAGGCCGACCGGCGGATCGACCGGCACCGGGTCCTTGGCGTGGAAGGCGAACACCCACACCACCACGTTCTGCGCCAGCCGGATCAGCTCGACGCCGACGACCACGCAGAACGCGAGCCGGGCGGCGAGCGTCGACCAGCCACCCGGCCCGACGACGCCCGGCCCGGGCACGTGCTGCGGCAGCAGCAGCCAGCCGACGAGGAGCAGGCCGGCGGCGCTGTTGACGAGCACCAGCAGGGTGAGCACCGCCCGCGCGGCGGCCGAGGCGGCGGGACGGAGTTCGACGGGCGCGTCGGGTGCCCGGGGTGGGCGCAGCGGGCCGGCGGTGGCGCCGCAGCGCGCGTACGCCAGGCGGGCCCGGATGTTGCGCTGCCGGCGGTCGGCTCCCGACGGGACGGGCCGCCCGGTCGGGGCGCCCGGCCGAGCGCGGTCACCCGACGGCGTCGGCGGGAGGACGCGGGACAGGCGTGTATCGGCGGCGACGGCCACAATTCCCCCATGGTCTGCATCGGGCTCGCCAGGAACCCGGACCGATGCTAAGCGGACAACCAGGTGGGAAAGGCGCGAATCACGGCGATGTCCGCCGTTGGTCGGTCAGCAGGACCACCGTGAACCCGGCCGGCCGCCAGACCCGCGCCGGCCGGTACCCGGCCCGCAGCGCCCGCATCGCCGCGCCGTCGCCGCCCCCTGGCGCCCGCCCGACGGGCGGATGACCGGGCTGGATCAGCCAGAGCCGACGCGCGGCCACGTCGCACCCGCCGCAGTCGAGCCCCGGCCGAATGGCGAACACGTCGACCGACCCGGTGGCGAGCACGTCGACCGGGCGACGGTCGGCGGGCACGTACCGGGCCACCAGCGTCCGCGTCGCCGGGTCGCCGTAGAGCACGCCGTCCCCGCGCCGCCCCAGCCCGTCGACGATCGCCGCGACCCGGCGGGGATCCTGGCCGTGCCCGTCCGGCCCCCGCACGGACACCTGGGCCGGCGCGCCCACCAACGCGACCGCCGCCAGCCCGGCGACCGCCCCGTGGACCCGCAGCCGGGACATCGCCACCGCGGCGAGCACCGCCCAGGCCGGCACCGTGAAGAGCAGGCCGGCCGGCGCCCAGACCGGGACCACCCGCGCCACCAGCAGCAGCCCGAGCGCCGGGACCAACGCCCACGCGGTGCAGATCGCGGCGGCGTACCGGAGCGGGAGACTGAACAGCGCCAACCCGGCCAGCACCGCGCCGAGCGCGGCGACGCCGAACAGTTCCCGAGGCGTGGCCGCCAGCACGCCCGGATCGACGCGGACGCCGGGCGGGAGCAGCCCGCCGTCGACCCGCGCGCCGGACCGGAGCAGCGCCGCGACGACGAGCACGCCCGGCAGCGCGGCGGCCAGCCAGCGACCGGCCGTCGCGCGCCGGAACGCCAGCACCACCCACCCGTGGCCGGCGAGCAGCAGCAGCGCCCCGGGCTGACACAGGCCGAGCAGGACCACCGCGCCGGCGTACGCCGCGAGCCGCCGCGCGGTCGGCCGGTCCAGGACCGGCAACAGCAGCCAGGTGGCGAGCACGGCGGCGAACAGCGCCGACGCGTGCGGTTGGGCCTCCTGCGCGTACCGGGTCGTGGACGGCAGCACCGCGAGCAGCGCGCCGGCCAGCAACCCCGTGCCGGGCGCGAACATCCGCGCCGCCAGCGCGCCGACCAGCGCCGCGGCCGCGGTCATCGCCAGCAGCGACGGCACGCGCAGCGCGACGTCGCCCGCGCCGAACAGCTCCGCCCAGCCGCGCACCAGCAGGTGGTACGGCGCCAGCGTCCGGTCCCCGGCCCACACGTCGCGCCACGGGGAGGTGGCCGCGCGCCAGGTGGCCAGCTCCTCGGTCCGCAGCCCCGGCGTCCCGAGCCCCGCCCCGCCGAGCCCGCCGGTCAGCAGCGCCGGCAGCAGCCAGACGGCGATCCGCCACCGGCCGGCGCCGGCCGCGACACGGGCGGCGGCCCGGCGTGGGCGTGCTGACCGGTCCTCTCCCCAGGGGTCCTCGACGCCGACGTCGGCCGGCCCGAGCCGGGGCAGGACCATGGTGTCCGCGTCCATCATCGTGACTCACGCATCCCCTGCGGCCCGGCACCAGGAGCCCACCTTGCGAGGGCTGAACGACGTCCGGAGCCTACGGAGTGGAAAACCGACGTAGGGCCGTTTTCCGGCGAATTACCCACCGCGGGGACGGGCGGTGGGCCGGGCCGCCGGTCGCCCCGTGGACGACCGGCGGCCCGGGGGTCAGCTCAGTTCCGTGGTCGTCCAGCGCGCGGACGCGTTGGTCACCGGGACCGTGGGGCCGGTGAGCGTGGTGGACGCCGCCGCGTCCCGCCGCACGCTCGTGCCGACCCACACCTCCACCTCGCCGGGCTCCACCACGCGGGTGAGCGTGCGGTCGGAGAACGCCAGGCGGGTGGTGGGCACCGTCAGCGCGACGGTGACCGACTGCCCCGGCTCCAGACGCACCCGCCGGTAGCCCAGCAACTGCGCCACCGGCCGGGTCACCGAGGCCACCACGTCGCGGCCGTAGAGCTGGACCACGTCGCCGCCGGCGACCGCCCCGGTGTTGGTGACCCGCACCGTGACGCGCAGCGCGCCGTCGGTCGGCACGGTGGCCGGCACCGCGAGATCGGTGTACGCGAACGTGGTGTACGACAGGCCGTGCCCGAACGGCGCCACCGGCGTCGCCGGCAGGTTGGTGCCGTTGCCGCCCTCGCCCAGCGTCGGGTGCAGATAGGAGTACGGCTGCGCGCCGGCCGAGCCGGGCAGGCTGACCGGGAGCCGGCCCGACGGGTTGACCCGCCCGGAGAGCACGGCGGCGATCGCGCCGGCGCCCTCCTCGCCGGGGAAGAACGCCTGCGCCACGGCCGCGCAGCGGGACAGCGCCCAGCCGACCGCGTATGGCCGGCCGGTGAGCAGCACCAGGACCACCGGCGTCCCGGTCGCCAGGACCGCCTCGACCAGTTCCCGCTGGACGCCGGGCAACTCCAGGTCGTCCCGGTCGCAGCCCTCCCCGACCGTGCCGCGCCCGAAGAGACCGGCGTGGTCGCCGACGACCAGGACGGCGACGTCGGCCGCGGACGCGGTGGCGACCGCCTCGTCGAAGCCGGACCGGTCGTCGCTGTCCACGTCGCACCCGCCGGCCCAGGTGACGAGGTCCGGGCCGAACTCGCCGCGCAGCGCGTCGAGGACGGTCGGCACCTCGATGCCGGTCTCCACGCCGGCATGCTGGACGAGCACGTGGTTGAGGAAGGAGTAGCACCCGAAGAGCGCGCCCTCCCGGTCCGCGTTCGGGCCCACGACCGCCACCCGTCGGCCCGGAGCCAACGGAAGCACGCCCTGGTTGGCAACCAGGACGACCGATTCCTCGGCGAGTCGGCGGGCGATCGACCGGTGCTCCGGCGGATCGAGGTCGATCACGCGGGGCGGCTCGTCGTCGAACGTGGCGTCGAGCAGCCCGAGGTCCCGCTTCTGGCGCAGGACGCGCAGCACCGCACGGTCGACGAGCGCCTCGTCGACGGCGCCGGCGAGCACCGACTCCCGCAGCGTCAGGTAGGCGTCGCCGGTGGGCAGCTCGATGTCGAGGCCGGCGGCGAGCGCCTGCGCGGCCGCGTCCGCGTTGTCGGCCGCCACGTGGTGCAGCAGGTTCAGGAAGGCGACCGCGTAGTAGTCGGCGACCACGGTGCCGTCGAAGCCCCAGCGGTCCCGCAGCACGCCGGTCAGCATCGTCGGATCGGCGGCCACCGGCACGCCGTCGATCTCGGCGTACGAGTGCATGACGCTGCGCGCGTCGCCGTCGAGGATCGCCATCTCGAACGGCGGCAGCAGCACGTCGGCCAACTCCCGGGGGCCGGCGTGCACCGGCGCGAAGTTTCGCCCCGCGCGCGACGCGGAATAGCCGGCGAAGTGCTTCAACGTGGCGTGCACACCCTGCGACTGCAACCCCCGCACGTACGACGTGCCGATGGTGCCGACCAGGTAGGGGTCCTCGGCGATGCACTCGTCGACCCGCCCCCAGCGCGGGTCCCGGATCACGTCCAGCACCGGCGACAGGCCCTGGTGGATGCCGAGCGCCCGCATCGAGGCCCCGATCGCCGCGGCCATCTCGGTGACCAGGTCGGGGTCGAACGCGGCGCCCCAGGCCAGCGGCGTCGGGAAGGTCGCCGCCTTCCACGCCGCCAGGCCGGTGAGGCACTCCTCGTGCACCAGCGCCGGGATGCCCAGCCGGGTGCCGGTCACCAGGTCCCGCTGGAACTTCCACAGCCAGGCCGCGCGGGCCGCCGCGTCGACCGGGCGGGTGCCGTAGGCGCGGGTGAGGTGACCCAGCCCGTGCCGGGAGAAGTCCTCCAGCCGGCCGGTGTCGGCGAACTCGCCCTGCAGGGGCGCGACCGCCTCGCCGTCCTCCTTCTCCCAGAACCCGACGAGCTGCGCGATCTTCTCGTCGAGCGTCATCCGGCCGAGCAGCTCGCGTACGCGTGTCTCGTCGGCGTGCCCGTCCCGGCGCTGCTGGGCCGGTGCTGGCCCGTCCACCACCGCGTGGACCTCTGTCATGGTGTGCCTTTCCCTCGGTTGTGCTCGTACCGCTGCCGCTCAGCCCT
Source organism: Micromonospora sp. RP3T (assembly GCF_003027925.1). Lineage (GTDB taxonomy): Bacteria > Actinomycetota > Actinomycetes > Mycobacteriales > Micromonosporaceae > Micromonospora. Next base: position 125,729 of record NZ_PYPS01000015.1, on the reverse strand, counting down.
TGACCGCACCCTGCAGGCCACCGACGATCTGCTTCTCGGCGAGCGTGAAGAAGAGCAGTGCCGGCAGCATCGCCAGCGAGGTGAAGGCGAGAACGCCCGCGGTGTCGGTGGTGTACTGGCTGGAGAAGTTCTGCACCCCCAGCGGCAGGGTGTGCAGGCTGACGTCGCCGAGGACGAGCAGCGGCAGCAGGAACGCGTTCCAACTCGCGACGAACGCGAGGATCCCGACGGTGACGAGCGCGGGCCGCGACAACGGCAGCACGATGCGCCAGAGGAAGCCGAGCCGGTCCGCGCCGTCGATCGCCGCCGCGTCCTCCAACTCCCGGGGGATGGCCGCCAGGAAGGGCCGCAGGATGACGATCGTGATCGGCAACGAGAAGGCGACCTGCGGGAGGATCACCGCGTAGTACGAGTTGATCAGGTTCAGGTCCCGCAGCATCAGGTAGAGCGGCAGGATGGCCGCGCCGGCCGGGAAGAGCAGGCCGAGCGTGAAGAACGTGTTGAGCGCCTCCCGGCCGCGGAACGTGTACCGGGCGATCACGAACGCGGCGCACAGGCCGAGCACCACCACGCCGAGCGTGGTGCCGAACGCGATCACCGCGCTGTTGAACGCCTGCCGCCAGAAGTCGCTCTGGGTCAGCACCCGCGCGTAGTTCTCCCACACCCACGGGTCGGGCAGCCCGGCCGGGTCGGCGACGATCTGCGGCGTGGTGCGGAAGCCGCCGACGATGACGTAGACGATCGGGGCGATCGACACGGCCGCGACCGCGAGCGCGAGCGCGTACGTCAGCGGCGTGCCCCAGGAGATCGGCCGGCGCCCGGCGGACGGGGGCAGGACGGAGTTCGCGGTCACGGTCAGTTCGCCCTTCTGGTGATGGCGCCCTCGATGTCGCGGCGGAGCAGGAAGCGCTGGAACAGCAGCGCCGCCACGAAGGAGATGACGAACAGGATCACGGCCACCGCGTTGCCGTAGCCCCACAGCCGGGCGAAGAAGCCGTTGTCCACCATGTAGGTGGCCATGGTGGCCGACGCGCCGAGGGAGCGCACCGCGGGCACCGAGGTCACCCAGACCACGTCGAAGACCTGGAGCGAGCCGATCACCGACAGGAACATCCAGATCCGGATCGTCGGACCGAGCAGCGGCAGCGTGATGTGGCGTTGGGTCTGCCACCAGCTCGCGCCGTCGATCGCGGCGGCCTCGGTCAACTCCTCCGGCACGTTGGACAGGCCGGCGAGCAGCAGGATGATGGCGAAGCCGACGTACTTCCAGGTGAGGACGAACAGCAGGGTCCAGATGACCACGTCGAGGTCGGCGAGCCACGCCTGGACCAGGCCGCCCAGGCCCAGTGCCCGCAGCAGTTCGTCGGCAGTGCCGTCGCCGGTCAGGATCAGCTTCCACATGATGCCGACGGTGACCTCGGCGAGCACGTACGGCACGAACGCCAGCAGGCGGAACGCGCCGCGCCCGCGGAAGCGGCGGTTGAGCAGCAGCGCGACGCCGAGCGCGAGCGGGCCCTGCACCAGCAGTGACCCGAACACGACGATCGCGTTGTTACGCAGCGCGTCCAGGAAGATCGGGTCCTGGAAGGCGAGGACGTAGTTCTTGAAGCCGACGAACTCGGTGGGTGGGCCCACCCCGCGCCACCGGAACAGGCTGTAGTAGAACGCGAAGCCCATCGGCACCAGCACGAACGTCACGTAGACGACGAGCGCCGGCGTGGTGAGCCCGACGATCTCGTACCACTTGCGGCGGGTCTCGGCCCGACGGGAGGAGGCGCGTCCGGTGGGCCGGGAGCCCGCCGGCGGCGCGGTGACGCCGCCGGCGGGGAACCGGGTCTGGTCGGTGGAGGTCACTTGCTCGCGGCCGCCTTCATGGCGGAGACGACCTTCTCCGGCGTGCCGTTGCCGGCGAAGATGGCGACGATGGCGTCGTTCATCGCGCTGCCGACGGTGCTGCCGTAGGCGGTGTCCAGCCAGAGCTGCACGTACGTGGCCTCGGAGGTGGCCGTCAGGATGGACTTCAGCGCGGGGTCGGTCACGCCGTCCGCCGCGCCCTTGGCGACCGGCAGGCCGGTGCCGGTGGCGGCGTAGCCCTTCTGCACCTCGGGGCTCACGAGGTACTTGAGGAACTCGACGCACTCCGCCGGAGCCTGCTTGGCGCAGGCGAATCCGTCGCCCCCGCCGAGGGCCGCCTTCGGGTCACCGGCGGAACCGGAGATCGCCGGCACCGGGAACCAGCCGAGGAACTTGCCGAGTTTCGCCTTGTCGGTGGCGACCGTGTCCAGCGTGCCCCGGTTCCAGTCGCCCATCAGCTCCATCGCGGCCTTGCCGTTGGCGAGCAGACCGTTGGCGCTGGTCGGGTCGTTCTGGCCGGGCGTGGCGATGAAGTTGTTCTGGAACGGCTTGGTGTCGATGAAGGTCTTGAGGTCCTGGCCGGCCTTCACGAAGCACGGGTCGTCGAAGTTCCGGTCGGTGGAGGCCTTCTTCAGCGTGTCCACCGAGCAGGCGCGCAGCGCGAAGTTGTACCACCAGTGCGCGGCCGGCCACTTGTCACCGGCGCCGAGGGCGATCGGGATGACGTTGGTGGCCTTGAGCTTGGTGACCGCGGCGTTGAGTTCCTCGAAGGTGGTCGGCGGCGCCGAGATGCCCGCCTTCGCGAACATGTCCTTGTTGTACCAGACGCCCTCGATGCCCATCCGGTACGGCAGGCCGTACTGCTTGCCGTCGACCTGCCAGATCTCGGCCGCGGAGCCGATGTCGGCGACCTCGGTCTTGACCTGGTCGGTGATGTCCTTGAGGTAGTCGGCCTCCACCTGCTCCCGCATCTCGCCGCCGCCCCAGGCCTGGAAGACGTCCGGCGGGTCGTTGCTCAGCAGCGCGGCCGGGAGCCGGGTGCGCTGGAGCTGGTTGGTCTCGATCGCCTCAATCTCGATCTTGACGGTCGGGTGGGCGGTGGAGAAGTCCTTGGCGACCTTCTCCCAGTACGTCTTGCCGGGGCCGTCCTGGGAGGCGTTGTGCCACCAGGTCAGGGTCACCGGGTTCTTGTACAGCTCGCTCTCCGGAGCCGCCTTGTCGTCGTCGCCACCGCCGCTGCATCCGGCGGCGACGAGGGCGCTGGTCATCAACAGTGCCAACACGGCACCGGCGCGGCGTTTCATCGCCATTAGATGTCTCCTCGACCACTCAGTCGGGTTACCTGTCGGGGAGTGTTACAGCCACGTAACTCGATGTCAATCGGTATCGATAACGTTTTCGAACCGTCGCGACGCAGCCCCGCGAGACCTCTATCATCGTCGTCGTGACCTTCCCGCAGCGCGTCAAGATGTCGGACGTGGCCCGCACAGCCGGCGTCTCGGTGGCGACCGTATCAAAGGTCGTCAATGGGAGGTACGGCGTCGCGCAGGCCACCGTCGAGCGCGTGCGACAGGTCATCCACGACCTCGGGTACGAGGCCGACCTGGGCGCGCAGAGCCTGCGCAGCCACCGGACGAACGTGCTGGGCATCCTGGTCGCCGAGTTCGAGCCGTTCTCGACCGAGCTGCTCAAGGGCGCCTCCCGCGAGGTGGCCGGCAGCGGGTACCAGTTGCTGGCCTACTCCAGCGGCGACGGCGAGGGCGCCGCCATCGGGTGGGAGCGTCGGTCGCTGGCCCGCCTGTCCGGGACGCTCATCGACGGCGCGGTGATCGTGACGCCGACCGTGGTCGAGACCAAGCACGGCTTCCACGTGGTGGCCGTCGACCCGCACACCGGCCCGTCCGGGCTGCCCACCGTCGACTCGGACAACTTCGCCGGCGCGGTGCTCGCGACCAACTACCTGCTGTCGCTGGGCCACCGCCGGATCGGGCACATCAGCGGTCGGCCCGACCTGGAGTCGGCGCGCCTGCGGGAAGCCGGGTTCCGCCAGGCCATGGCCGACGCCGGCGTGGCGGTGGACGAGCGGCTGGTCCGCGTCGGCGGCTTCCGGATCGAGGGCGCGGCCGGCACGGCGGCGGAACTGCTCGCGCTCCCCGACCGGCCGACCGCGATCTTCGCCGGCAACGACCTCTCCGCGATCTCCACGCTGGACGTGGCCCGGAGCATGGGCATCCCGGTGCCGGACGACCTGTCGGTGATCGGCTTCGACAACGTCCCCGAGTCGGCGCTCGTGGACCCGCCGCTGACCACGATCCGGCAGCCGCTGCAACGGATGGGCGCGGAGTCGCTACGCCTGCTGATCGACCTGATCGCCGGCGTCGAACGCGACGCGCACATCCGGCTGCCCACCGAGCTGGTGGTGCGGGCCTCCTGCCGCCCGCTCGACTAGCGGCGGCGGGTGGCTCACGGTGTCAGCACGATCCGGCCGAACACCTCGCCCGCGTCCATCTTCCGGTGGGCCTCGGCGGCCTCGACCAGCGGCAGGGTCTCGTGCACCACGGAGACGAGGTCTCCGCGGACGGCCGCGGCGAACTGGGCCTCCCGGACGGAGTTGCGGGTGGGCTCGGGCACCGTGTCGAGGCTGAACGTCGCGAACGAGCGGGAACGCCGGAACGACGTGATCAGCTTCGCGCCGAGGTCGTCCGGTGGAAAACCGGCGACCACGCCGACCGAGACCAGCCTGCCGTTGTCGGCGAGACGGTCGACGAACGAGGGCAGGTCGGGGCCGCCGACGATGTCGAGGATGACGTCGAACTCGGCGGGTGAGCCGGGACCTTCGCCGGCACGGTCCAGCACCCGGGTGGCGCCCAGGGCGCGCAGGCGGTCACCCCGGACGGGGGAAGAGGTCGTCACCGCGATCGGGGCGGCGGCACCGGCGGCGGCCAGTTGGACGGCCATGATGCCGATGCTTCCGGCGGCGCCCCGCACCAACAGGGACTCGCCCTCGGTGAAGTGGGCGTGGGCCAGCGCGAAGTGGGCCACCGGGCCCGAGCTGCCGAGCGTCACCGCGTCGGTCGGGGAGAGGCCCTCGGGCAGGGCGGTGACGTCTTCGACGCGGGCGACCGCCTGTTCGGCGTAGGCCCCGCCGACCCCGGTGAACGCCCACACGCGCCGGCCGGTCCAGGCCGGATCGACGCCGTCACCGACGGCGGTCACGTGGCCGGCCACCTCACTGCCGGGGATGATGCCCGCGCGGAATCCGTAGCCGCCCAGGGTGCCGCGCCGGATGACGGCGTCGACGCCGCCGACGCCGATCGCCTCCGTCGCGACGAGCAGCTGGCCGGGCGCGGGTACGGGGGACGGCACGTCGACCACGGCCAGACCGCGGGGATCGCCGAACCTCTGGATGCTGATCGCTCTCATGCGGCGAACGTAACGGACGCCCCCGTCCACTTGGCTAAACTGAGATCCCATGGCCGACCGTTTGCCTCACATGCTCCGCTCGGACGCCCGCGACAACCGGGACCGCCTGCTCGATGCCGCCCGGGCCGCCTTCTCCGAACACGGGCTGGACGTGCCGATGCGCGAGATCGCCCGCCGGGCCGGGGTCGGGCCGGCGACGCTCTACCGGCGTTTCCCGACCAAGCAGGCGCTCATCGACGAGGCGTTCACCGACGAGCTGCGCGCCTGCGGCGGCATCGTGCGTGCCGGGTGCGCCGACCCGGAGCCCTGGCGCGGGCTGTGCTCGGTCGTCACCGACATCACCGAGCTCAACGCGCGCAACCAGGGGTTCGTCGACGCGTTCCTGTCGTCGTACCCGGGGACGGTCGACTTCGCGGCGCATCGCGCGCGCATGCTTCGGTCGCTCGCGCTGCTGTGCCGGCGGGCGCAGGAAGCGGGCTCGCTGCGGGCCGACTTCGTGCTCGACGACCTGATCCTGGTGCTCATGGCCGGCCGCGGGTTGTGGGCGGCGGCGCCCGACGTACGGGTGGCGGCGGCGCGACGGTTCGCGGCGCTGGCCCTCGACGCCTTCCGGGCCGCACCCACGGGGACCGCCCTGCCGCCGCCGGCCCGGGTCACCCGGGGCGCGATGCGCGGGTGATGCCGGCGAGCGGACAGCAGGCGCACTAGACGGGCGTCCGTGACCACTGCTGGTTGGCGCCGGTGTTGCAGGCGTACTGCTTGAGGACCACGCCGTCCGCGGTCGACAGGGCCGGCACGTCCACGCACTTGCCGCTGTGCCGGGCCCGAAGCTGGAACCAGCCACCGCTGGCCACCATCTGGAACTGCTGGTTGGCGCCGCTGCCGCAGGTGTACTGGATGAGTTCCGCGCCGTCGGCGGTCGAGGCGCCCGTCACGTCGAGGCACTTCCCGCTGTGCCGGCTGACGAGGCGCCACCAGCCGCTGCCGGCGTCGACGAACTGCCACTGCTGCCACGGGTTGCCGCCGTACGTGTACTGGCCGACGCGCGCGCCGTTGTCGGTGTTCGGCGCCTGGACGTCCATCGCCTTGCCGCTGTGGCGCACCGTGATCCGGTAGAACGTCCCGGTCGACGGGGGCGGCGTGGTGGGCCCGCCGCCGATCGTGTCGCCCCACCCGTAGCGGATCCGGTCCGCGCCGGAGGGGTTGCGGACGGTCAGGTCGAGGTTCGTGCCGCTGCCGCTGAGCGAGAACATCGAGTACCAGTCGTACCCGATGGTGCCGGGCTTGCCGCCGAGGGCCGGCCAGTAGGTGCCGCCCATCCGGTTGTCGCGCATGACCTGGGCCATGGCGCGGATGTGGCGGACGAAGTTGTCGGTGCTGGCGGCGTCGGCGTAGTCGCGGCCGTCGTTCATCGGCGCGCCGAACTCGGTGGCCACCGCGCGGGAGGCGCAGGTCCCGAGGCGGGTCTGGATGTGGCTCCGGAAGGCGTCGTAGCTCATCGCCTCGTAGAAGAACGCGTAGTGGTGGAAGGAGAACAGCGTCGCGGCGAAGCGGGGGTCGTTGCAGACGTCGCGCAGGTCCTGGCTGAAGCCGGTGCCGCCGATCAGCACCCGACCGGGCACCGCCGAGTAGTGGTAGCTGAGCCAGTTGGCCGCGACGTCGCGCCACTCCGCCGAGCTGTAGCCGTGCGGCTCGTTCATCGGCTCGAAGTAGACGTTGGGGTTCGCGCCGTACGTGTTCGTCACCGTGGACCACATCGCGTTCCAGGCGGCGAGGTTCGTGATCCGGCCGCCGGAGGCGGCGCCGTCCTCCCAGTAGGCGAGGATGACCTTGAAGCCCCGCGCGGTGGCGGCGTCGATCGCGCCCCGGTACGCCTCCCACCACGCCGTGCCCACGGTGTGCGTGTTGATCGGCAGCCGGACGGTGTTGACGCCCATGGTCGCCGCCATGTCGTCGTAGAGGGCGTTGGCCTTGGCCCGCACGGTCGCGTTGCTGTCGGACATGCTCAGGCCCTGCACGACGAGCGGGCCGGTGCTGAAGTTGTCGCCCAGCACCGCCCAGTTCATCCCCCGGAACCCCTCGGTGGCGGCGGCGGCCGGCGTCGGGGCGACCGCCACGGCACCCACCAGCGCGATCAGCGCGCCCACCAGCGCGATAAGCAACCGACTACGCCGCACCTCGTTCACGCGAAGACCTCCATATACAGACAACCATCTATGTTTACGTTCACAACCGCAGGTGTCAAGACACCGGCGCGCCAGGCGATTGACGACGCCACATCGACGGCCGTAATGTTCCGGCCGAGTTTCGGAAAAGTTCCCGGAAGTTTCGCCCGCTGCCGGAAGGACACCTGTGAAGCCGAGCCGTTGGATCGCCGCCGGCCTGGTCGCCGTGGCGACCGCCGCCGCCCTCAACGCCGTACCCGCCACCGCCGGACGCCCCTACGACCCGACCGCGCAGAGCCTGCGTGCCCTGGCCCAACGGCACGGCCTGTACGTGGGCACCGCTGTCGACATGGCCGCGCTCGACAACGCCGCCGAGCCGCGCTACCGCGAGCTGGTCGGGTCCGAGTTCTCCACAGTCACCGCCGAGAACGTGATGAAGTGGGAGAGCCTGGAACCCACCCGCGGCACCTACGACTGGGGGCCGGCCGACGAGCTGGTCGCGTTCGCCCGCCAGCACCACCAGCGGGTCCGTGGTCACGTGCTGGTCTGGCACAACCAGTTGCCGGCGTGGCTGACCAGCGGCGTCGAGGACGGCTCCATCGACACCGCCGAGCTGCGCCGCATCCTGCGGGACCACATCACCGCCGTGGTCCGCCACTTCAAGGGCCGGATCTGGCAGTGGGACGTGGTGAACGAGGCGGTCAGCGACCCCTGGGACACCCCGTCCACGCTGCACTACAAGGGCTTCTGGGCCGAGCACCTCGGCCCCGGCTACATCGCCGACGCGTTCCGCTGGGCGCGCGCCGCCGACCCGAACGCGCTGCTGTTCTACAACGACTACAACATCGAGGCGTTCGGCTCCGGCAACCCGGCCGACGACAAGACGCAGTTCGTCTACGAGATGGCGCGGGACCTGCGGGCCCGGGGCGTGCCGATCGACGGCGTCGGCAGCCAGGGCCACCTGGGCACCCAGTACGGCAACTACGACACGCTCCAGGTCGCCGCCGCGCTGCGGAAGTTCGCCGGCCTGGGCCTGGCCACCGCGTTCACCGAGGTGGACGTGCGCAGCCAGCTCACCGCCGGGGTGCGGGCCGGCGACTCCGCCGAGATCAACCCCCGGTTGCAGGCGTCCGCGGCCAACTTCAGCACGCTGCTGCGCGCCTGCCTGGCCGAGCGGCACTGCCTGTCGTTCACGCTCTGGGGCTTCACCGACAAGCACTCCTGGGTGCCGGGCGCGTTCTCGGACCCGCCGGAGGGCCTCGCCACCGTGTACGACGAGAACTACCAGCCGAAGCGGTCGTACCAGGAGCTGAAGGCCGACCTCATCTTCGCCGGGCCGCCGTTCGTGCGGCCCCGCGTCCCGCAGCAGCCGCGCCGGTAGTCGGTGCTCACGCGGTCCGGCGGCGGAGTTCCGACTCCAGCCGCCGGATCAGCGTGCTGCGGGCCTTGCCGCCGCGTTCCCGACGCAACGCCGCGTCGAGTTGGCGCTTGTCGAGGTCGCGCACCAGCTTCGCCGCCTCCGCCACCGGCAGCTCGTTGACCTGCTCGGCCGCTGTCGCGTCCCGGCGGGCCCGCTTGGCCGGGCCGGTGTTCGGGACGTACTGCCGGCCGGTGCGCGACGCGCGACGCTTGCGGCGGTCGGTTTCCCGCCGGTCCTGCTCCGACAGCTCCTCCCAGGCCTGTTTCGGCAGGTAACGCTCGGTTTCACCGTTGTGCCGGGCACGGGTGTCACCGGACCGGGTCTGCCACTGCTCGCCACCCCAGCGTTGCAGGGAACGCTGCCGCGCGTCCTTCGGGCCCGCGAAGCCCCCACCGCGCTTCTTGTACTCGTTGGTCAGCAACTGCGACTTGCGGGCCGACCACTGCCCCGGCCGGCCGCCCTTGTCGGAGGCCTTGATCTCCTCCTTCAGCCGCTCCCGCAGTTCCGGCTTCGTGTACTTCGCCATGACCCGGCGTTACCCGGACCGGACCGGCCCATGCCCCGCCGCCGGGGCACGAACCCGTCGCCTACCCCGGCCTCAACCGGCGGCCCGGTAGACGAGGTCCATCGTGTCGGACCGGCCGGACCACGCCAGCCGCAGGTGCCAGCAGCCGGCCGCCGGCAGGTCGACCGTGGACGGTCCGGGACCGCCAGCCACCTCCCGGGTGACCGCGGTACCGACGCCGTCCAGCGTCGCGGTGATCACCAGCGTGGTCGACGCCGTCGGGTCGGGCGAGGCGGACGTCGGACGACCCACCCAGAGGATCTTGTTGGTCGGCCCCTCGCTCCGGGCGTACGTCAGCGGGTGCCCGAACAGGATCGCGACGATCTCCCCCCGGTCGCCGAGGACGTGCGGCATCCGGGTGTCGCCGGTGAACCCGGCATCCGCCCAGTCCGGCAACCGGCCGGTCGTCACCGCCGCGCGGCACCCCGTCGCGGCGGGCGCGGCGGCGGTCGTGGCGGGCGCGGCGACGGTCGTGGCGGCCGGGCCGGCGTCCGGCGGCGGCGGCGGGGCCGGGCGGCCCGCGCTCGTGCAGCCGGCCAGCAGCAGCACCGGCACCAGCAGAACCATGCCCGGACGGGACATCCGACACCCCCGATCGACGACGTACGCTCCACCAGCAGGACACCGCCCGCGCCGGCCGGGTTCCCGGCTCAGTCCAGCGAGCCCGCGACGTCGAGCGCCTCGTCCCGGGTCAGCTCGCCCTCCAGCCGGTAGCTCACGCCGCCCTCCTGCCAGATCAGCGTCGCCGCGCTCAGCCGCGCGGTGGCCACCCGCACGCTCCCCCGCCGGTCGATGTACGCCAACGCATGCGGGCCGCCGACCCAGATCGCGAAGGTGCCGTGCACCGACGTGAACGTCACGTCCGCACCGGCCGTCCGCTTGTGGAACACGGTGTCGAGCGTGCCGTCGAACGCGTCCAGCCGCAGCGTCCCGCCCCGGTAGAGCAGGCTGGCGACCCGGTGCGCGCCGGTGCCGTCCGGGTCGGCGACCAGCACCCGCTCGGGGGCGCCGAGCCGGGCCGGCACCCGGATCGGGAAGCGGACCTGCCGCTGGGCCTCGGCGAGCGCGACCGGACGCTGCGCCGGCCACGGCGCCGGGGTGCCGGTGGGCGGCGCGGGCGCGGTGTCGATGACGACGCCGGAGAACCGCAGCAGCCCGGTCACCGCGTCGGCGAGCGCGGCGCGGCCCGGCGGCAGCGCCACCACCAGTAGGGCCACGAGCGCGGCGGCCAGCCAGTACCGCCACCGTCGACGCGGCGGCGCGGCGAGGCGGGCACGGACCCGGGCGGTCACGTCCGGCGGCCCGGACGGCTCCAGCCAGGCGCCCAGGTCGCGCAGTTCCCGCTCCAGGTCATCCACGGCGCACCGCCTCGTGGTCGAGCAGGCCGCGCAGCTTGGCCAGGGCGCGGTGGGCCCGCGACTTCACGGTGCCCCGGGGCAGCCCCAGCACGGTGCCGGTCTCGTCCTCGGTGAGGTCGAGCAGGTACCGGCAGGCGAGCACGTCACGGTCCCGGTCCGGCAACCGGCGCAGCGCCCCGACCAGCGCCGCGCGGCGTTCGGCGGCGAGGACCGCGTCGAGCCCGTCCCCGGCGGTCGCCTCCGTGGCCGGGTCGGCCGCCGCGGCCCGCAGCGCCAGCCCGTCCCGCCGGCCACGTGAGCGGTGCAGGTTCCGGCTCTCGTTCGCCACGATGGCCAGCAGCCAGGACCGGAACGACGCCTCACCCCGCCACCGGGACAACTTCCGGTACGCCTTCACGAACGCCTCCTGAATGACGTCCTCCGCGTCCGACCCGGCGCCGAGCAGCACCGCCGTCCGGTACGCGGACGCGGTGTGCCGGGCGACCAGGAGGTCGTACGCCTCCCGGTCACCGGCGCGTACGCGGGTGACGATCTCGTCGTCGTCCAGGGCAACCTCCACCTCGGTCCACTTCCCTGACACCGCTCGCGCCGCTCGGGTTCCCGCCCGAGTTTGGCCGGCGGCCCGGGCGGAAAGAGTGGCGGGATGAGCTGGGCCAGAAGAGCCGTACCCGCCGCCGTCGCCGCCGTCGCCGCCATGGCGGCCCGGGACCTGCTGCAACGTGACCACGCGCTGCGCCGCAACTTTCCCGTCCTCGGCCGCGCCCGCTACCTGATCGAGTCGATCGGGCCCGAGCTGCGCCAGTACGTGGTGGCCGGCAACGACGAGGAGCGGCCGTTCACCCGCGACCAACGGCGCTGGGTGTACGCCTCGGCGAAGCAGGAGAACAACTACTTCGGGTTCGGCACCGACAACGACATCGAGCACACCCGCGGCTACCCGATCATCAAGCACCGCACGTTCGGGCGGGCCGTGCCGCCGTCCGCGCCGGCCGCCGGGCACGACGTGGCGCTGCCCTGCGCCAAGGTGCTGGGCGCGGCGCGCGGGCGGGCGGGCGCGTTCCGGCCGGAGTCGGTGGTCAACATCTCCGGGATGAGCTTCGGCTCGCTCTCCGGCAACGCGATCGAGGCGTTGAACCGGGGTGCCGCGCTGGCCGGCTGCCTCCAGAACACCGGTGAGGGTGGCCTGTCGCCGTACCACCGCAAGGGCGGTGAGCTGGTCTTCCAGCTCGGCACCGCGTACTTCGGCTGCCGCGACGAGCGCGGCCGGTTCAGCCTGGACCGGCTCAAGGATCTGGTGGCGGACGCGCCGGTGCGGGCGTTGGAGATCAAACTCAGCCAGGGCGCCAAGCCCAGCCTTGGCGGTCTGCTGCCGGCGGCGAAGGTCTCCGCCGAGATCGCCGCCACCCGGGGCATCCCGGCCGGGCAGGACTGCGTCAGCCCGTCGCGGCACGCCGAGTTCTCCGACTGCGACAGTCTGCTGGACTGGGTGGAGCTGCTCGCGGCCGAGACCGGCCTGCCGGTCGGCATCAAGTCGGCGGTCGGCGACCTGGGCTTCTGGGAGGATCTCGCCACGCTGATGCGGGACACCGGCCGGGGCGTCGACTTCGTGACCGTCGACGGCGGCGAGGGCGGCACCGGCGCCGCCCCGCTCATCTTCAGCGACTCGGTGTCGCTGCCGTTCCAGCAGGGCTTCTCCCGCGTCTACCGGACGTTCGCCGAGCGCGGCCTGCACGAGCAGGTGGTCTTCGTCGGCGCGGGCAAGCTCGGCCTGCCGGACAACGCGGTGGTCGCGTTCGCGCTCGGCGCCGACATGGTCAACGTCGGTCGGGAGGCGATGCTGGCGATCGGCTGCATCCAGGCGCAGAAGTGCCACACCGACACCTGCCCGACCGGCGTCGCGACCCAGAACGCCTGGCTGGCCCGGGGCCTGGACCCGGCCCGCAAGTCGGTGCGGGCCGCCAACTACGTGCGGACGCTGCGCCGGGACCTGGTCAAGGTCGCCGAAGCGTGCGGCGTGGAGCATCCCGGCCTGATCGGCACCGACTCGGTCGAGATCGTCGACGGCCGGACCGCCGCCACCCCGCTGGACCAGGTGTACGGCTACCGGCCCGAGTGGGGGTTGCCGTCGGAGGCCGACCGGGCGCAGATCGTCCGGCTGATGACGGCCGAGGCGCCGCGCGGCGGCAGCGCGCCGCCGTCGGCCACCGCGGTCGGCTGACCCGGCGTCGCCCGGCTCAGAGCGCGTCGGCGAGCCGCCCCCGCCAGCCCCCGAGGACCGCCCCGGCATCGGTGTCCAGCACCCGCTCCAGCAGCGTGGCGTAGACGTCCCGGAAGTCGGTGGTGAACTTCAGGTCGCCGTCGTCGAGGTCGGTGAGGCTGGGCGGCTCGCCGTACAGGCCGCCGTCGACCGGCGCGCCCAGCAGCAGCACGTTCGAGGCGGTGCCGTGGTCGGTGCCGTCGGAGGCGTTGGCCCGGACCCGGCGGCCGAACTCCGAGTAGACCGCCACCACCACCTTGCGGCCGGCCTCGGTGCGCGACATCCGGTCGGTGAAGCGGCTCAACGCGCCGTCGAGCTGTCCGAGCAGCACCTGCTGGAGCTGCTTCTCGTCGGCGTGCGTGTCGAAGCCGCCGAGCGAGACGGAGAAGACCCGGGTGACGACCCCCGCCTCGACGCAGCGGGCGACCAGGTCGAGTTGCGCGTCCAGGGAGGCCCGGGCGCCGCCGGTCGCGGTGGCCGACGCGGTCTCCCCGTCGTCCTCGGCGTCCTCGGCCGCCGGCGTGGCCCGGACCTGCCGGACCATCGCGTCCACCGCGCCCAGGTCGGCGAAGCAGGCCGCCGCGCGGGCCCGCGCCGGTGAGTCGTCCGGCGCGACGGCCGCGAGCGCGGTCAGCGTCTCGGCGGCGAGCCGGGGTGGGCTCTCCCGCTCGGTCACCGGCACCGACGCCCCGGCCCCTCGTTCGCCGGCCAGCAGTGGCGGCAGGGCCGGTTCGAACGACACCGCCAGCCGGGGGTCCGCGCCGGCCCGGTCGAGCCAGCGGCCCAGCCAACCCGTGGTGCCGGGCCGGTCCGGCTGGGCGGTGTGCCAGATGTCCATGGACCGGAAGTGGCTCCGGTCCGGCTTCGGGTAGCCGACGCCGCGTACCACCGCGAGCCGTCCCGCGCCGTACGCGCGGTGCAGCCCGGCGAGCGCCGGGTTGAGGCCGGTGCCGTCGTCGAGCCGCAGCACCTCCTCGGCCGAGTACGCCAGGTCGGGCCGGGCGTTCCGGTAGGCGGGGTCGGCGTGGGGCACGACGGTGTTCAGGCCGTCGTTGCCGCCGTACAGCGTGACCAGGACGAGCGTGCGGGCCTGCGGGTCCCGGTCACCGGCGGTGGCGAGCAGGTCGTTCAGGCGGTACGCGGCGGCGCCGCCGGCCAGGGCGCTCGCGCCGACCACGCCACTGGCCACCAGGAACCGCCGTCGGGTCAGGACGTCCACGGATCGCTCCTCTCAACTGACCGCGTACTCGGGGCTGACCAGGCCGGCGACCAGCAGCCGGCGGGGTTGTCCGGCCAGCGGGACCAGGGCGGCCCGGGTGCGGTCGCTCCACCGGTCCACGACCAGCAGTCGCGCCAACGCGTCGGGGCGACCCGCCGGCGGCGCGGCGGCCAGCCGGGCCAGCACCGCCGGATCGGCCGCGCCGGCCACCTGGTCGGCGACCCGCATCCGGGCCTGCAACGACGAGGTGGTCAGCCAGGCCGTGCCGGCCGGCCAGCCGCCGACGCTCGGCGGTCGCAACGGCACCTGGTCCAAAGCGTTGAGCCCGGCCAGCAGCCGGCGCCGGCCCGCCTCCGACAACGTCGCCGGGCGCACCCCGAGCTGCCGGGCCGCGCCGACCAGCCACTCGACGGGTTGCTTGACGAGCGTGTCGCGGGTCTGCGCGAACGCCGGCGCGGTGAAGATCCGGCGCAGCGTGCCGACGGTGTCCGGGCCGGCGAGGTCCGCCGGCGGCGGCACCTGCGCGCCGGCGTAGCGGAACCACAGCCGGCCGGCGACGAACCGGGCGGTCTCCGGGCGGCCGGCGAGCAGCGCCGCGTACGAGCCGGCGTCGAAGGCGGCACGGCTGCCGAGGATCGTCTTCGGCCCGGGGTCGTGCCGCCGGGCCACGAACCGGGCGACGCCGGTACGCCGGTCCACCGTCCAGCCGGTGAGCGCCCGCGCGCCCTCCTTGACGTCGGCCTCGCGGTAGCCGCCGCCGATGCCGAGCGTGAACAGTTCCAGCAGTTCACGGGCCAGGTTCTCGTTCGGCGCCCGCCGGGTGTTCTGCTGGCCGTCGAGCCAGAGGATGAGCGCCGGGTCCCGGACCATGGCGTCGACAAGCGGCGCCAGCGGGCCTCGACCGAACCGTCGAAGCGTCTCCAACTGACGCAGCATCAGCGGCGCCGACCGGACCTTGCGCACGCTCGTGGCCCAGTGCCCGTGCCAGAAGAACAGCAGCTTCTCGTCGCCCTGGTGCTCGGCGGCGATCATCCGCGCCAGCCACCAGGCGGTCAGTGTGTTCACCTGCTCACGACGCTCGCGGTTGACTTGTTGGCGCTGCTCACGGGTGGCGTCCTGGGCGAGCGCCGCCGCCGGGTCGGGGCCGAGCGCGGGCGTCGGGGTGGCCGCCGCGCCCCGGTCCGGCCCGGCGGGGTCGAGCAGCCGGTCGAGGGTGGCGGCGAGTCCGGCCCGCTCGGCGTCGTCCACCTCGTCGGCGGTCGGCCCGAACGTCGCCCGGCGCAACAGGTGCGCCACCGCTTCCCGTTCCCTCATGCCGCCGACGTTAGCGGCGCGGTGTTCGAGGACGGTAAGAATCACGTCCGGGCCGGGTTTGTCACCGGTACGGCGTAGCGTGCCCCGCATGGCTGTCGACACCAGGCCGGCGGTGCGCGCCGGCCGCTTCCGGCTGCTCCCGCTGGCCCTGCTGTTCCTGACCGTCGGCACCTCCGTCGCCGTGGTGATGCCCTTCCTGTCGCTGTTCCTCGACACCGAGGTGCGGGCCGATCCGGTGCGGGTCACCGTGTTCCTGGTCGTCGCGCCGCTGTCCGGGGTGGCGGTGGCGGTGCTGGTGGGGCGGCTGTCGGACCGGTGGCCGATCCGGCGTCGGCTGCTGATCGGCGCGTCGCTGGCCGGGATGGTGGGCGCCGGCCTGATCGCGTTCGTCCGCGACTACTGGGTCCTGATGGTGCTGACCGCGACCGTCATGGCGCTGGCCAACTCGCTGTTCCCGCAGTCGTTCGCCTACACCCGCCAACTGCTCGACCGGGACAGTCCCGGGCGGGCCGCGCTCGGCGTCAGCGTGATGCGTACCGTCTTCTCGCTGTCCTGGGTGGCCGGGCCGCCGCTGGCCGCGATCCTGCTCTCCGTCGGCGGCTTCCGGCTGGTCTACGGCGCGGCCGCGGTCATGTACGCGCTGGCCGCGCTGATCGCCGTGCTCCGGCTGGAGGAGCTGCCGGTGCCGCCGCGACCGGCCCCGGACGAGCCGGCCGCCGGCCCGCCGGGCGCGTCGCGGTGGCGGTTGGCGCTGACGGTGGCGGCCTTCACCATGTTGCAGTGCCCGCTGACGCTCGGCGTGCAGGTGCTGCCGCTGTTCATCGGCCGGGTGCTGCGCGGCGACCCGGCGGACGCGGGCCTCGTGCTGGGCCTCTGCGCCGCGCTGGAGATCCCGCTCATGCTGGGGCTGGGCGCGCTCACCGCGCGGGTCCGGCTCCGGCCGTTGATCCTGGTCGGGGCCGGCTGCGGCGTCGCCTACTACGCGGTCGCCGCCGGGGCGACGAGCGTGCCGGTGCTGCTCGTCGCGCAGCCGGTAAACGCGCTGTTCATCGCCGCGGTCTCCGGGGTCGGCATCTCGTACGTGCAGGATCTGCTGCCGGGCCAGCCCGGCCGGGCCACCACGCTGTTCACCAACACGTTCCCGATCGGCGCGGTGCTCGCCGGCCCGCTGCTGGGGCTCTCCGCGCAGATCGGCTTCCGCTGGGCGTACGCCATGGCGGCGACGTTGTGCGCGGCCGGCACGCTGGTGCTGCTGCTGACCCGGCCCGGGGCCGACGGTCAGCGGCGGTGGGCCAGGACCACGTGGTCGACCAGCTCTCCCGGGTGACCGTCGGGGCCGGTGGCGGTGCGGCGTGCCGCGCCGAGCCGCTCGATCCGCCAGCCGTCCGGGTCGAGGTCGATCGCGGCGAGGATCCGCTCCGGGCTGGCGAACCGCGGGTCGTCGGCGTCGAGCCCGGACCACGGCGGCGGCGCGCCGTGCTCGACGACGAGCAGTCGGCCACCGGGCGCCACCGCCCCGGCCGCCCGGGGCAGCACCTGTTCCCGGGGCAGCACCAGCGGGGACTGGAAGAACTGCGCCGACACCAGGTCGAAGCGGCCGGCCGGGAAGTCCCGGGTCACGTCGTGCCGGGCGGTGGTGATCCGGTCCGCCACGCCGGCGCGCGCGGCCTCGACCGCGAGGCGCTCCAGCGCCACGGTCGAGATGTCCACGGCGGTGACGTGCCAGCCCCGGGTCGCCAGCCAGACCGCGTCGCCGCCCTCGCCGCTGCCCAGGTCGAGCACCGTGCCCGGGGGCAGGTCGGCGGCCACCTCGGCGAGCACCGGGTTGACCCGGCCACTCCAGATCCGGTCCGCCTGCCCGTACCGCTCGTCCCAGAACCGGGCCGGGTCGGTGTCCGCCGGCGGGTCCTGCTGGTGCTGCTGGTGGTGCCCGGTCATGCCTGTCTCCTTCGCCGCCGGGCACGTCGGCGGCCCGGCCCCGCCATCGTGCGCGAGGGCCGGGCCGGCGGCAAGGATCCTTGCCGTTCCGGCAAACGCAGTGGGACGGGGCCGCCGGTTTCCCGACGACCCCGTCCCGTACGCGGACGCGGTCAGGCGATGCTCACGCCGTAGACGCTGAGCGCCTCGGTCACCGGCTGGAAGTAGGTGGTTCCGCCGGAGGAGCAGTCACCGTTGCCGCCGGAGGTCAGGCCGATGGCGCTGCTGCCACTGAACAGCGAGCCGCCGCTGTCGCCCGGCTCGGCGCAGACGTTCGTGCGGATCAGGCCGGAGACGCTGCCCTCGGCGTAGTTCACCGTGGCGTCGAGCGCCTCGACCGTGCCGCCGTGCAGGCCGGTGGTGCTGCCGGAGCGCTGCACCGACTGCCCGACGAACGCGTCGGCCGCGCCGGTGATGGCCTGCGTGCTGCCGTTGTAGAGCGAGACGCTGCTCTCGGCCGCGCCGGCGTTCGTGTGCTGCACGATGCCGTAGTCGTTGCCGGGGAAGCTGCCGGTGCCACCGGTGCCGAGCTGGCTGCTCTGCCCGGAGTCGGCGTACCAGTTGGCGGCGATGGCGGTGCAGTGCCCGGCGGTCAGGAAGTAGTAGGTGCTGCCGCTGCGCACGTTGAAGCCGAGTGAGCAGCGTCCGCCGCCCTGGGCGTAGATGGCCTCGCCGCCGGCCGTCCGGGTGCCGAGCGTGCCGGCCTCACGCTCGATCCGGATGGTGCCGTCGAGCTGCTTCGCGACGGCCTTGACCCGGTCCAGCTTCGCGCCGGTGACGGTGCTGTCGACCGAGACGACCACCTGGTTGGTCGCCGGGTCGGTCCACCAGGCGGTGCCCGGGATGCGGGCGGACTTGTCCAGCGCCGAGGTGGCGCGGGCGAGGTCGTCCGCGCCCCGGGTGACGAGTTTGGGGGTGGCGCCGGCCGCGCGGACCTTCTGGGCGGCGGCGTCGTCGGTCACCGTGACGACCATGGCGCCGGCGGCGTCGGCGTACGTCCCGGCGGAGCGGTCGCCGAGTGCGGCGGCGAGCGCGGTGGCTTTCTCGGGGGTGGCGGACGTCTCGGGTGCGGCGTGTGCGGGAGCGCCGGCCAGTGAGCCGACGATCAGCGCGCCGGCCACGGTGAGGGCGGTGGCGGTACGCCGCGATGACCCGGAGAGTCGCATATGGATACCTCCTGGAGCTGAGCACGGGCGGCCTTTCGGCAGCCCCGGGCAGCCGTTCGGCCGGTGAGGCTCGGCCGATCGGGCTTCGTCGAAGTTGTCACACGTTTGTCATTGATGGCAAGAGTTCCGCTTGCGGCGACTGGCCCCGATCTCAGCACTTGGGTCGGGTAGGACCGATCGACGGCAACTCGGGCGGTTGGCGGCATTCACGCGCGTCCTTACTGGTCAGTAACACGTTTTCGCGCCACCCCGCCGGACTCCCGACCCGGCTCCCCGACCAGATACCGGGACGAGATCGAAACCCGCAAAATCGCGCCGCCCCGGCGCGCACACCCACCCACCCGACGCCGGTTTCCCGGAAAGAGTGGCCATTGCCGCCGGAATGGCCACTCTTTCCGGGAATCTGCGCGTGGTGGGGGTCGGGGTGGGGGCGGGAGGATTAGGGGGGCGGGGGTGGGGGCAGACATTCGTCATCGACCACGGATCCGAGGGGAGCTGACGACATGGCGACGGGTGACATCGACACCTATCAGCAGGACGGGCAGTGGAAGAACCGCCCGGAGGGCAACGAGCGCGCCAGCAGCCGGCACGACACGAAGGCCGAGGCGGAGGCCGCCGGCCGGGAGATGGCGGCCGAGCGCGGCACCGAGCACGTGATCAAGAAGCAGGACGGCACGATCGGAGAGAAGAACACCTACCCGCGCAGCCGCGACCCGCGCGAGATTCCGGGCTGAACCGCCCACGTCACCGCTGGACAGCGCCGGACCCGCTCGGGGACGGCGCTGTCCAGCGTATTGGCATAAAAACTTTTGTGTGGTTCCTACAACGGTCGCCGCTCAGGGTTCGGCGATTACGACATGGCGCGGCCCGCCGGCAGACGGAAGGGTGAGGCAGGCCGGGGGCACCGCCGCCACCCGGCGCACCACCGTGGGTCTACCGAAGGGGACGGTCACGTGTTCACCCGTGTCGCCATCGTCAACCGTGGTGAGGCCGCCATGCGGCTCATCCACGCGGTCCGGGAACTGGCCGCGGAGACCGGCAGCCGGATCGAGACCGTCGCGCTGTACACCGACGTCGACCGCACCGCCACCTTCGTCCGCGAGGCGGACGTCGCCTACGACCTCGGGCCCGCGTCCGCCCGCCCGTACCTCGACCTCAAGGCGCTGGAACGCGCGCTGGTGGAGACCCACGCGGACGCCGCGTGGGTGGGTTGGGGCTTCGTGGCCGAGGACCCGGCCTTCGCCGAGCTGTGCGAGAAGGTCGGTGTCACGTTCGTCGGGCCGAGCGCGGACGCGATGCGCAAGCTCGGTGACAAGATCGGCGCCAAGCTGATCGCCGAGGAGGTCGGCGTGCCGGTCGCGCCGTGGAGCCGCGGCGCGGTGGAGAGCTTGGAGGCAGCCGTCACCGCGGCGGCGCAGATCGGCTACCCGCTGATGCTGAAGGCGACCGCCGGCGGCGGTGGGCGCGGCATCCGGGTGGTCCGCAGCGACGCGGAGCTGACCGACGCGTACGAGCGCACCAGCCAGGAGGCGGCCCGGGCGTTCGGCAGCGGCGTGGTGTTCCTGGAGCGCCTGGTCACCGGCGCCCGCCACGTCGAGGTGCAGGTGATCGCGGACGGGCAGGGCACCGCCTGGGCGCTCGGCGTCCGGGACTGCTCGGTGCAGCGGCGCAACCAGAAGGTGATCGAGGAGTCGGCCTCGCCGCTGCTCGACGCGGCGCAGGTCGCCGAGCTGAAGGCGTCGGCGGAACGGCTGGCGGTCGCGGTCGGCTACCGCGGCGCGGCGACGGTGGAGTTCCTCTACCACCCCGGCGACCGGCTCTTCGCCTTCCTGGAGGTGAACACCCGGCTCCAGGTCGAACACCCGATCACCGAGTCGACCACCGGCTTCGACCTGGTCAAGGCGCAGCTGCACGTGGCCGGCGGGGGCCGGCTCACCGGTGCGCCGCCGGCCGAGCGCGGGCACGCCATCGAGGCGCGGCTCAACGCGGAGGACCCGGACCGGGACTTCGCCCCCTCCCCCGGGCGGATCACCCGCCTGGATCTCCCGGCCGGCCCCGGCATCCGGGTGGACACCGGGGTCAGCGAGGGCGACACCATCCCCGCCGACTTCGACTCCATGATCGCCAAGATCATCGCGTACGGCCGGGACCGGGACGAGGCGCTCGGCCGGCTGCGCCGCGCGATGGCGGACACCACAGTGGTCATCGAGGGCGGGGCGACCAACAAGAGCTTCGTGCTCGACCTGCTCGACCAGCCCGAGGTGATCGACGCCAGCGCGGACACCGGCTGGATCGACCGGGTCCGCGGCGAGGGCCGGCTGGTCGGGCACCGGCACTCCGCGGTGGCGCTGGCCGCCGCCGCGATCGAGGCGTACGAGGAGGACGAGAGCGCCGAGCGGCAGCGACTGCTCTCCACCGCGGCCGGCGGCCGGCCCCAGGTGCAGCACCGCAGCGGCCGGCCGCTGGACCTGAAGCTTCGCGGCGCGAGCTACCGGATGCGGGTGGCCCGGGTCGGCGCGCACCGGTTCCGGGTCGGCATCGAGGCCGGCGGCGACGCGCGTACCGCCGACGTCGAGCTGGACCGCTTCGACCGGCACACCGGGCAGATCGCCGTCAACGGCGTCCGCTACCGCCTGCTCACCGGCACCCACGGGCCGGTCCACCTGGTCGAGGTGGACGGCGTCACGCACCGGATCAGCCGCGACGAGGGCGGCGTGCTGCGCTCCCCGATGCCGGCTCTCGTCGTCGCCACGCCGCTGGAGGTCGGCGCGGAGGTCGAGGCCGGCGCGCCGGTGCTGGTGCTGGAGGCGATGAAGATGGAGACGGTGCTGCGGGCGCCGTTCCGGGCCCGCCTGAAGGAGTGCGCCGTCGCGGTCGGCACCCAGGTGGAGGCCGGCGCGCCGCTGCTGCGCCTGGAGCCGGTCGCCGAGGAGGGCGACGAGGCCGCCGCGCCGGCCGAGGCCGCCGTGGAGCTGGACCTGCCGGACGCGCCCGCGGACGTCCCGGCGCGGACCCGGGTCGAGCGCGGCCAGGAGGACCTGCGCGGGCTGCTGCTCGGCTTCGACGTGGACCCGCACGACGAGCGCCGCGTCCTCGACGACTACCTCGACGCGCGGCGGGCGGCCACCGAGGCCGGGCACCGGCCGCTGGCCGAGGAGCTGGAACTGGTCGACGTCTTCGCCGACCTGGCCGAGCTGAGCCGCAACCGGCCCGGCGGGGACGACGGTCCCGTCGGGCACCTGCACAGCGCCCGCGAGCACTTCCACATCTACCTGCAGAGCCTCGACGTGGAGCGGGCCGGTTCGCCGGAGGCGTTCCGAGCCCGGCTGGCCAAGGCGCTCGGTCACTACGGCGTCACCGAGCTGGACCGCTCCCCCGCGCTCGAGGCCGCGGTGTTCCGGATCTTCCTGGCCCAGCAGCGGGCCACCGTCGACGCCGCCGTGATCGCCGCGCTGCTCCGCTCCTGGCTGCGGGAGCTGCCGCCGGACGAGGCGCTGCGCGAACCCGCCGGCCTCGCGTTGGAGCGGCTGATCGCGGCCACCCAGGTCCGCTTCCCGGTCGTCGCGGACCTGGCCCGGGGCCTGGTGTTCGCCTGGTTCGCCCAGCCGCTGCTGCGTCGCAACCGGGCCCGGGTGTACGCGCGGGTCCGGTCGCACCTGCGTCACCTCGACCGTCAGCCGGACGCGCCGGACCGCGAGGAGCGGGTCGCCGAGATGGTCCGCAGCACCGAGCCGCTGGTCCGGCTGCTCGGTCAGCGGCTGGTTCGGGACAATCTGGACAACGCGACCATGCTGGAGGTGCTGACCCGTCGCTACTACGGCAACAAGGCGCTCACCGGCGTCCGCACCCGTACGGCCGGGGGTTGCGTGTTCGTGGTGGCCGACCGCGCCGAGTCGAGCGTGGTGTCGGCGGCGGTCCGGTTCGACGCGCTCGGCGACGCGCTGCGCGGGCTGGCCGAGGTCGCCGGCGACCGCGACGCGGTCGACGCGGACGTCTACCTGGTCTGGGAGAACCAGCCCGAGGACTTCGACGCCACCGTCGCCGCGCTGCTCGACGTGATCAACGCGCATCCGCTGCCGGACCGGGTGCGCCGGCTCACCACCACGGTGGCCGGGCGCGGCGGCGCGGTGATGCACCACCACTTCACGTTCCGTCCGGACGGGACCGCGATGGCCGAGGAGCGGCTGATCCGGGGCCTGCACCCGTACATCGCGCAGCGGATGCAGTTGGAGCGGCTGCACCGGTTCGACCTGACCCGGCTGCCGTCGCTGGACGAGGAGGTCTACCTCTTCCAGGCGGTCGCCCAGGAGAACCCGACGGACCAGCGGCTCGTCGCGTTCGCCCAGGTCCGGGACCTGACCGAGCTGCGCGAGCAGGACGGCCGGCTGATGGCGCTGCCGACCACCGAGGACGCGGTCACCGCCTGCATCGACTCGATCCGCCGGGCGCAGTCCCGGCGGCCGTCGAAGGTCCGGTTCCCGACCAACCGGATCGTCATCTACGTCTGGCCGCCGAGCGAGCTGACCCGGGAGGAGATGGAGCGGATCGCGGCCCGGGTGCGTCCGACCACGGTCGGCGCGGATCTGGAGGAGATCCTGTTCATCGGGCGGCAGCGGGACCGCCGGACCGGGGAGTTGACCAAGGTCGGCGTGCGGATCGCCTTCGACGTCACCGGGCAGGCCCGGCTCACCGTGGGCGAGCCGCCGACCGAGCCGGTCGAGCCGCTCGACGACTACCGGCTGAAGGTGCTGCGGGCGGCCAGCCGCAACACGGTCTACCCGTACGAGCTGACCGGGCTGCTCGGCGAGTTCACCGAGCACGACCTGGACGCCGAGCACACGCTGGTGCCGGTGGACCGGCCGAAGGGGCGCAACACCGCCGCGATCGTGGCCGGCGTGGTCCGTACGCCGACGCCACGGCACCCGGACGGGGTGACGCGGGTGGTGCTGCTGGGCGACCCGACCAAGTCGCTCGGCGCGCTCTCCGAGCCGGAGTGCCGGCGGGTGATCGCCGCGCTGGACCTGGCACAGCGGATGGGCGTGCCGCTGGAGTGGTACGCGCTCTCCGCCGGTGCCCGGATCTCGATGACCTCGGGCACCGAGAACATGGACTGGGTGGCCGCCGCGCTCAAGCGGATCGTCGAGTTCACCCAGGACGGCGGCGAGATCAACATCGTGGTGGCGGGCATCACCGTCGGTGCCCAGCCGTACTGGAACGCCGAGGCGACGATGCTCATGCACACCAAGGGTGTGCTGGTGATGACGCCGGACTCGGCGATGGTGCTGACCGGCAAGCAGTCGCTGGACTTCTCCGGCGGCGTGTCCGCCGAGGACAACTTCGGCATCGGCGGCTACGACCGGGTGATGGGTCCGAACGGGCAGGCGCAGTACTGGGCGCCGAACCTGCCGGCCGCGCACGAGGTGCTGATGGCGCACTACGACCACACCTACGTGGCGCCTGGTGAGGACGCGCCGCGCCGGGCCACCACCACCGACCCGGCGGACCGGGACGTGTCGACGTTCCCGCACACGGTGGCCGGCAGCGACTTCACCACGGTCGGGGAGATCTTCTCCGCCACCGCGAACCCGGACCGGAAGAAGCCGTTCGACATCCGTACCGTGATGCGGGCCCTCGCGGACCAGGACCACCCGGTGCTGGAGCGGTGGGCGGGCATGGCCGACGCGGAGACCGCTGTGGTGCAGGACGTGCACCTCGGCGGCATCCCGGTGTGCCTGCTCGGCATCGAGTCCCGGTCGGTGCCCCGACACGGTTTCCCGCCCACCGACGGCCCGGACACCTACACCGCCGGCACGCTGTTCCCCCGGTCCTCGAAGAAGGCCGCGCGGGCGATCAACGCGGCCAGCGGCAACCGGCCCCTGGTGGTGCTGGCCAACCTGTCCGGCTTCGACGGCTCGCCGGAGTCGATGCGCAAGCTGCAACTGGAGTACGGCGCGGAGATCGGCCGGGCGATCGTGAACTTCCGCGGCCCGATCGTGTTCTGCGTGATCTCGCGCTACCACGGCGGCGCGTTCGTGGTGTTCTCCAAGGCGCTCAACCCGGCCATGACGGTGCTGGCGATCGAGGGCTCGTTCGCCTCGGTGCTCGGTGGCGCGCCGGCCGCCGCCGTGGTCTTCGCCGGCGAGGTCGCCGCGCGCACCGCCGCCGATCCCCGGGTACGCGAGCTGGAGAGCCGGGTCGGGGCCGCCACCGGCACCGAGCGCGCGACGCTCACCGGGGAGCTGGACGAGCTGCGGTCGTCGGTGCGGGCCGAGAAGTTGGGCGAGGTGGCCGCCGAGTTCGACCGGGTGCACAGCATCCAGCGTGCCGTCGAGGTCGGTTCCGTGGACGCGGTGATCCGCGCCGCCGAGCTGCGGCCCCGGATCATCGAGGCGATCGAGGCGCGGCTGGGCTGACCCACGACGCGCCGACAGCGGCGGACGGGCTCCGGGCCCGTCCGCCGCTTCGCGTGTGGCGGTGCTTGACCGGGCCGAACCGGCCGTGATGTGCTCCACCACGTCAGCTTAATGGAAACGGTTGTCGTTTCCGGAAGTGGAGGAGACATGTCGCTCACCGTGCCGCCCGCCCTGCTCCGCGCCGCCGAGGCCGGTCCCGTGTCCGAGGAGGCGTTCGTCGCCTGCGTCCGCGACTCCCTGCCGTACGCCTGGGAGACCGTCAGCCGGGTGGTCGCCGACCTGGCGACGTCCGACGCCGACTTCACCGACAACGTCGTCCCGCCGCCGGGCGAGACCGAGCGCGGGCAACTGCTGCGCGCGCTCGCCAGCGACGCGATCCGCGCCGGCCTGGAGCGTCACTTCGGAGTGCGGCTGGCGTTCCAGAACTGTCACCGGGTGGCCGCGTTCCGGCCGTCCGCCGCCGGCTCCGAGGCGTACCGCCGGTTCACCTCCAGCCGGGGCCAACTGCTGAACCAGTCCCCCACGCTGCGCAACTGCTGAGCCGCGCACCACGCGGCGGGCCGGCGTGTGCCGTCGGCTCGCCGCGCCGGGTGACACGACCGGTCCCACCGACCGGAACTATCCGTCCCCTCGCTCCGACCAACGACAGGTACACCGATCTTCGAGGGGACAATGTCATGCTCAGCACCACCAGCGGCCGGTTCCGGCGCCCCGCGGCCCTGATCGGCGCGGTCCTGCTGGCCGCGTCCGGCGCCGCCTGCGGGTCGTCCGACGAGTCATCCACGGCGGTCTCGTCGGCGACGCCGACGGCCTCGGCCGACGCGGCGGCCGGGGTGCTCGGCATCCGCGACCCGTGGGTGAAGGCCGCCGACAAGGGCATGACCGCGGCGTTCGGCACGCTGGTCAACGACGGTGACGCCGACGTGACGATCACGAAGGCCGCCACCGAGGTCTCCCCGATGGAGCTGCACGAGATGACCATGAAGGACGGGACGATGGTCATGCAGCCCAAGCAGGGCGGCATCGTGGTCAAGGCGCACTCTCGGGCCACACTGGAGCCCGGCGGCGACCACCTGATGCTGATGGACCTCGCCAAGCCGGTCAGGGCCGGCGACGAGTTGAGCTTCACCCTCACCTTCGCCGACGGCCGCACCCAGACCTTCCGCGCGGTGGCGAAGCCGTTCACCGGCGCTCAGGAGTCCTACGCCCCCGGCCACGGCGACTCCCCGATGCCGGAGATGGACACGAGCCCGCCGGCATGACCGAACGCACCGAGCGAAGCGAGGGCCGTGAGGGCATGCCCAGCGGGCACGGCATGACCGAGGGTTCCTCCACCGGCCGTACGGTGAGTCGGCGTGGCCTGCTCACCGGCGGCGCGCTCACTGTCGGGGGCGCGCTGGCCGGCGGCGTCACGATCGCCGCCGCCCGACCCGATGACCCCGGGGTCCGCCCTGAGCCGGTACCGGTGGCACAGGTCGGCACCGCGGTCGAGCCGTTCCACGGCGCCCGGCAGTCCGGCGTGACCACCGAGCCGCAGGCGCACGCCGCGTTCGTCGCTTTCACCCTGAAACCGGATACCGACCGGGCCGCGATCGGCCGGATGCTGCGCCTGCTCTCCGACGACGCCGCCCGCCTCACCCAGGGCCGCCCGTCGCTGGCCGACACCGAACCGGAACTCGGCCTGCTGCCCGCCCGACTCACCGTCACGTTCGGCTTCGGCCCCGGCCTCTACACCGCCGCCGGGCGCACCGACCGCCGCCCGGCGTCCGTGGCCGAGCTACCCGCCTTCCGCATCGACCGGCTGCAACCCCGCTGGACCGGCGGGGACCTGCTGGTGCAGATCTGCGCCGACGACCCGCTCACCGTCGCCCACGCCCAGCGTGTCCTGATCAAGGACAGCCGGCCGTTCGCCACCGTGCGCTGGGTGCAGCAGGGCTTCCGGCGGGCCGCCGGCGCCGAACCGGGACGCACCCAGCGCAACCTGTTCGGCCAGCTCGACGGCACCGCCAACCCGAAACCCGGCACCCCCGCGGACACCGCCGTGTGGGTCACCGACGGGCCGGCCTGGCTGCACGACTCCACCACCCTCGTGGTGCGGCGGATCAGCATGAACCTGGAGACCTGGGACCTGCTCGGCCGCACCGACCGGGAGATCGCGGTGGGTCGACGACTGGACACCGGCGCGCCGCTGACCAGCACCGCCGAGTATGACGAGCCCGAGTTCGCCGCCCTCGGACCGGACGGGCTCACCGTCATCCCCGACTTCTCCCACCTGACCCGCGCCCATGTCACCGACGACCGACTCAAGCTCCTACGCCGGCCCTACAACTACGACGGCGTACCGACCGCCGACGGGCACGCCGACAGCGGCCTCATCTTCGCCGCATACCAGGCCGACATCACCCGCCAGTTCCTGCCCATTCAGCGCCGCCTCGCCGAACGGGACCTGCTCAACGAGTGGACCACCCCGATCGGCTCCGCCGTGTTCGCCGTACCGCCCGGCTGCCCCGACGGCGGCTGGATCGGCCAACAGGTGCTCGACTGACCACCACCAGGAAGGCTCCCGACCCGATGCGCACCCGATCCGCCGCCGTCGTGGCCCTGGTGTTCGCCGCACTGCTGCTGCCCGCCACGCCGGCCTCGGCGCACAACGCGCTCCAGACGGCCACACCGGCCCAGGACGCCCGACTCACCACCGCGCCGACCTCCGTCACGCTGCGGTTCATCCAGCAACTCAACCCGGAGTTCACCACCATCGTCCTCAGCGACGCCGACCGACGGAAGGTCCCCACCGGCGCACCCGCCGTCGGCGGTACCACCGGCACGATCACCGTCGACCAGCCACTGCCCAACGGCACCTACACCGTCGCCTACCGGGTGGTCTCCGCCGACGGCCACCCCGTGCAGGGCTCGTACCGGTTCACCGTCGCCGACCCGACCACCGGGTCGACCGCACCCGACGCGGCCGGCACGGCCCGCGGCGACACCGCAGCGAGCCCGGCGGCCACCACCGGCGGCGCCGACGACGGACCGCCGGTGGTGCCCCTGGCCGCCGGGGCGGTCGCCGGCCTGGCCGTGCTGGGCGCGTTCGCGCTGCTGACGCGACGCCGCCGCGCCTCCTGACGTCAGCGGCCGGATCCGACCCGGCACCCCGATTCGAAATCAGGTTCCGCACCGTGCATCAGCCCTCGTCGCCCTCGTCCCACCGGTCCGATCCCGCCGTGGCTGCCCCGGCCGCGACGGGCGTCGCCGCGTCCGCAACCGGCCCGGCTGCGACTGCCGACGCACCCAGGGCCAGCAGTCCCGGGGCCGGAGCCGGACCGCTGGGAGGGGGTCCGCATGGCTGGCTCGTTCTGCTACTGGCGACCGGTTCGGCGGTGGCCGTGCTGCTGCTCGCGCTGCGGACCGGTAGCGCGCTCGCTCCCGCGATCCCCGGCCTGCCCGATCCCGGACCGGTCACCACCTGGGCTCTACCGGCGGTACGGCTGCTCGCCGACGGGCTCGGCACGCTCACCGTCGGCTTCGCGGTGACCGCCGCGTTCCTGCTGCCCGGCGACGGCACAAGCGTCTCCGCACACGGCTGGCTGCTGCTGCGCCGCGCCGGCCTGGCCGCGGCCGGCTGGGCCGCGGCCTCCCTGACGCTGCTGGTGCTCACCGTGTCCGACCTGCTCGGCGTGCCGCTCGACCGGCTCGACGCGGTGAGCGTGGTCAGCTTCGGCGTCGACATCACGCAGGGGCGGTCGTTGCTGGTGCAGGCCGGACTGACGGCGGTCGTGGCGGTGGCGGCCCGGGTCGGCGTGTCCCGTCGCACGGCCGCAGTCGCCGCCGGGCTGGCGCTGGTCGGTCTGCTCCCTCCGGCGCTGACGGGCCATGCCGCCGGCGCGGGCAACCACCAGATCGCGGTGTCCAGCCTCGCGCTGCACGTGCTCGCCGCCGCGTTGTGGGCCGGCAGCCTCGCCGCGCTCCTGACCGTCCGTCGCAGCCGGCACCTGCCCGGCGCCGCTGGGCGCTACAGCCGGCTCGCCCTCGCCTGCTTCGTCGCCGTCACGGTCAGCGGCCTGGCCAACGCCGCGGTCCGCCTCGGCGCGGTGGACCAGCTCTGGCAGTCCCGGTACGGCTGGCTGGTGCTCGGCAAGCTGGCCGCGCTCGTGCTGCTCGGCCTGCTCGGCGCCGCCCACCGCACGCGTACCCTGCCAGGTCTGGCCGCCGGGCGGCGCAATGCGTTCGCCCGCCTCGCCGCCGGCGAACTGGTGGTCTTCGCCGCCACCATCGGTCTGGCGGTGGCGCTGTCGCGCAGCCCGGCGCCGGTCCCCGAGCCGGTCGACGCCGACCCGGTGACCGGCATGCTCGGCTTCCCGATGCCGGCCGCGCCCACCGCGGCACACCTGCTCGGGCAGCCGTTGCCCGACCTGCTCCTTCTGACCGTGACCGTGGTCGGCATCGGCGGTTACCTCGCCGGGGTGCGCCGGCTGCGCCGCGGCGGGCACCACTGGCCGGTGGCCCGCACCGCGAGCTGGCTCGGCGGGCTGCTGGTGCTGGCCGCCGCCACCGGCCTCGGCTTCGCCCGCTACGCCTACGTGCTGTTCAGCGCGCACATGGCCCAGCACATGGTGCTGTCCATGCTGGTGCCGATCCTGCTGGTCGGCGGCGCCCCGGTCACGCTCGCGCTGCGGGCACTGCGCCGTCCGACCGAACCAGGCGTACGCGGCGCCCGGGAGTGGCTGCTGCGCGCCCTGCACAGCCGCCCCACCCGGCTGCTCACCCATCCGCTGGTGGCGCTCGGCAGCTACACCACCGGTCTGTTCGGCCTCTACTTCAGCGACCTGCTCGGCACGCTGATGCGCTCCCACCTCGGGCACCTGGCCATGCTGGGGCACTTCGTGGCATCCGGCTACCTGCTGTTCTGGGTACTCATCGGCACCGATCCGGGCCGACCCCGGCTCCCCCACCCCGTCCTCGTGCCCATCCACCTGTGCTCGATGATGGCGCACGGCTTCTTCGGGCTCGCGCTGATGCAGACCACCACCGTCATCGCCCCGGACTGGTACCTCGGTGTGCACCCCGACTGGGCCGCGTCACCGCTGGAGGACCAGAGGCTGGGCGCCGGCATCGCCTGGGCGTTCGGCGAGATCCCGGCCGCCGTCGTCATGATCCTGCTGGTCCGGCAGTGGATCCGGGCCGACCGGCGCGAGCAGCGCCGCCTCGACCGGGCCGCGGACCGGGCCGAGGCGACCGGCGCGGAGGACGACCTGGCCCGCTACAACGCAATCCTCGCCGCCGCGCGCGAGCCTGACCGGAACTGATCGGAACACCGGCGGGAACTTCCGCGCGACCCGGCCCGACCATTCACCCGGGAGGCGGAAACCGCGCACCACGGCACGGCTCGACGGGCAGCGGGCCGGCCATTCCCCGTTCCTCGTTCCGATCGGAGTTGCCCACGTGTCCCTGACCGAACTGCCCGGCGACCGCGCGCCGGCTTCCCCCACCGCGCCAGCCGGGCCGGCCCGACCGGCGCGTCGGCCCACGCCGCTGACCGCACTGCTGACCCGCCTGCACTTCTACGCCGGCATCCTCGTCGCGCCGTTCCTGCTGGTCGCCGCGCTCACCGGGCTGGCCTACACGCTCACCCCGCAGCTCGACGACGCGTTCTACGGTGACAAGCTCACCGTCTCCACCGTCGGCGAGCAGCCCCGACCGCTCGCCGAGCAGATCGCCGCCGCCCGTGCCGTGCACCCCGACGGCACGCTCACCGGGGTGCAGCCCGGTCAGGGCGACCGGACCACCCGGGTGGTGTTCGCCCGCGACGACCTCGGCGACCGGCAGCACACCGTCTACGTGGACCCGTACACCGCCCGGGTGTCCGGCCGGTTGACCACCTGGTTCGGCTCGACGCCGGCCACCACCTGGCTGGACGACCTGCACCGCAACCTGCACCTGGGTGATGTCGGCCGGCACTACTCGGAGATCGCGGCGAGCTGGCTGTGGGTGCTGGCGCTGGGTGGCGTGGTGCTGTGGTGGCGTCGGCGCGCCGCCGGCCGGGCCCGCGTCCGGCACCTGCTGGTACCCGACCTGTCCGCCGGCCGGGGCGTGCGGCGCACCCGAGGCTGGCACGCCACGACCGGCGTCTGGCTCTCCGTCGGCCTGCTGTTCCTCTCCGCCACCGGCCTGACCTGGTCACGCTACGCCGGGGCGAACTTCGGCGCCGGCCTGGACGCGCTGCGTGCCGGTGCCCCCGAGATCTCCACCGCACTCGCCGGCCCGCCACCGGCCGCCGGTGGCGGACACCAGCACGGCGGGTCGTCCGTCGCCCCGGCGGCGGACCCGGCGATCTACGACCGGGTGCTGGGCAGTGCCCGCGCCGCCGGCCTGTCCGGGCCGCTCGCGATCACCCCCGCGGCTGAGGACGGCACCGCGTGGACGGTCGCGCAGACCGACGACGTGTGGCCGGTCGGCTACGACCGGGTCGCCGTCGACCCGGTCAGCGGCGCGGTCACCGCCCGCAGCGACTTCGCCGACTGGCCGGTCCTGGCGAAGCTCAGCAAACTCGGCATCCAGGCCCACATGGGCCGGCTCTTCGGGCCGGTCAACCAGGCTCTGCTCGCCGCGCTCGCGCTCGGTCTGCTCTGCGTCGTCGTCTGGGGGTACCGAATGTGGTGGCAGCGCCGCCCCACCCGCACCGACCGCCGGACCCCGCTGGGCGCGCCGCCGACCCGTGGGGCGGTACGCGGGGTGCGCCGGGGAGCGCTGCTGGTCGGGGTGCCGGTGGTGGTGGCGCTCGGCTGGGCGCTGCCCTGGTTCGGCGGCCCGCTGCTCGGCTTCCTCGTCCTCGACGGCGTGCTCGGGCTGCTCCGCCGGCGGCGCCCGGCCACGGTGCCGAGCGGGTCCTGAGGCCGCGCGACCGCCGATCCACGAACCGTCCGGCGGGCCGGTGCCACTGCCGGTCCAGCCGGGGCCGCCGTGCGGGTCGGCGCCGGTCAGCCGTGGCCGCGCACCAGGGGCAGGAACACCTCGTCCACGATCTCGACAAGCACCTCGTCGGGGACCGAGGGGATGCCGCGCATCGCGTACTCGGCGCGGAGCAGCATCATCGGCGCCGTCGCCACCCGGGGCCGGACGGCCGCCGCCGGCGCCTCGCCCCGGGCCGCGGCCCGGTCCAGCATGCCGAGCCACGCGCGGTCCATGGTGTCCGCGCCGGAGCGCTCCCGCATCAGGGTGAGCAGCTCCGGGTCGTCGGCCGCGGCGGCGAGCAGGCCGCGCAGGATCGTCCCGTGCGGCGAGGACCACGTCTCGTTGGCCCGGCGGAGCATCTCCAGCGCGTCGCCGCGCAACGTTCCGGTGTCCGGGTTCGGCATGGCGGCGTCGGACAGGTGGCGGTACGCCGCGATGCCCAGCGCCGCCCGGTGCGGCCACCGGCGGTAGATGGCGTTCTTGTTGGTCCCGGCGCGGGCGGCGACCCGGTCCATCGTCATCCCCGAGTATCCGGATTCGCGCAGTTCCGCTGCGGCGGCGTGCAGGATCGCCCGTTCCAGTTCCTCGCCCCGGCGCCTCGTGCCCATGGCTTGCAGGGTACTCGACGTACCCTGTAGGGTACGCGGCGTACCTTATGAGCGGGGAGGAAACGCGGGATGCGCGTCTTCGGCATGAACTACGACACCGGCTTCGTGAGCGCCGGGTCCACCACCCACGAACCCTTCGACCCGGAGACCGTACGGCGCGACCTGCGGGTCATCCGGGACGAACTGCACTGCGACGCGGTGCGGATCACCGGCGGCGTCCAGGACCGGCTGGAGCTGACCGCGCGCCTGGCGGCCGAAACGGGGCTGGAGGTGTGGTACTGCCCGTTCACCAACGGCCTGGACCGCGCCGGGCTCATGGCGTTCCTGCTCGACGGCGCCGAACGGGCCGAGCGGCTGCGACGTGAGGGCGCCACCGTCGTCTACCTCACCGGCTCCGAGATCTCCATGTTCACCGAGGGCTTCCTGCCCGGCCGCGACCTGACCGAGCGCCTGGCGCTGTTCACCGATCCGATGCGGATGCGGGAGGCGGTCCCGGTCGCGCGGGCCGCGGTGCGCGACTTCTTCGCCGACGTGCTTCCCGCGGTGCGCGAGCGGTTCGGTGGCCCGGTCGGATACGCCTCGATCCCCCTCGAAGGCGTCGACTGGACCCCGTTCGACATCATCGCCAGCGACGCCGGCTACCGCGACGCCACGAACGCGGCGGCGTTTCCGCAGAGCCTCGCGGCGGCGGTGGGCCAGGGCAAGCCGTACGCCGCCACGGAGTTCGGCTGCTGCACGTACCGGGGCGCCGCCGACGTCGCGGGCGCGACGGAACCGGTCACCTACGACGAGCACGGCCGGGCGGCGAAGCTCACCGCGACGCTGGAGCGCGACGAGGAGGGCCAGGCCCGCTACCTCGTCGACCTGCTGCGCGACTACGAGGCGGGCGGGGTGGAGGCGGCCTTCGTCTACACGTTCGCGAACCGGCACCTGCCCACCACCGGGGACCCGGAGCACGACTTCGACCTGGCGGCCCGGGGCATCGTGCGGGTGCTGCCGGACGGCTCGTGGACACCCAAGGCCGCCTTCCACGCCCTCGCCGAGTACGGCCGCGCCCGCGCGTCGAACCGGTCGGCCGGCTAGGCGTCCGCCCCGACGGCGGGCCCGCGCCGTCGGGGCGGAACTGGCAGTGTGGACGGATGACGGACATCGAGGCCCGCCTGCCCCACCCCTTCTACCAGGACGCCGACGGCGTCAACCGGCCGCCCGGCCCACGCAAGCACCCCGACTACGCCCGGTTCGCCGCCGGCTCTCCGGTGGTGCCCATCGTCCGCCGGGTCGGCGGCGAACCGGTGCCGGCGCTGCTGATCTGCCGGTACGCCGACGTGCGCGAGGTGCTGCGCCGGCAGGACGTCTTCTCCCGGGCCGCCGCCGCGTACGCCGACGAGGTCGACGTGTCCGGCACCATGCTCGGCATGGACGGGGCCGAGCACGCCCGGGTGCGCGGCACCGTGAAGGACGCGTTCACCAGGCCGGCCGTCGACGGGCTGCGCGACGCGGTCCGGACCGCGGCCGAGGAGCGGCTCAGCGCGATGGTGGTCCGGGGCGCTCCGGCGGACCTGGTCCGCGACTTCGCCGTCCCGTTCGCGCTGGACGTGATCTGTGACCTGCTCGGCCTGCCGGCCGACGACCGGATGCGGTTCCGCCGGTGGGGCGACATGTTCCTCGGCGCCGGCGACCTGAGCCGCGAGGAGGCCGCCCGGTCCGCCGAGGAGATGGGCGGCTACCTGTGGGAGCAGCTCGAACAGCGACGCGACCGACCCGGCGACGACCTGCTCGGCCGGATCGCGACCGTCGCCGCCGACCAGCCGGTGGACGTCCAGATCAAGCTGCCGATCTCGCTCGTGGTGGGCGGCTGGGAGACCACGGCCAGCTCGATCGCCACGTTCGTCCACGTGCTCCAGACCGAGCCGTACGGGCCGGCCGGCACCGGTTGGGCGCATCTTGTCGCGCACCCCGAACGGCTGGACGGCGCGGTCGCCGAGCTGGAGCGGCTGCACTCCACCGCGAACGGCGACGAGATGCCGCGGCGGGTGATGGCGGACGTGACGCTGCCCAGCGGCGCCCGACTGGCGGCGGGCGACATCGTGGTCCCCTCGCACGACGCCGCCAACCGCGACCCGGCGGTGTTCCCCGACCCGGAACGGATGGACTTCGACCGCGCACCCACGCCGCACCTGTCCTTCGGGCACGGCGCGCACTACTGCATCGGGGCCCACCTGGGCGCGCTGGAGGTGCGCACCGCGCTCGGCCTGCTGCTGCGGGAGCTGCCCGGCCTGCGCCTCGCGGTGCCGCCGGACGAGGTGCCGTGGAAGCCGGGCCACGCCATCCTCGGCCCGGTCGGGCTGCCGGTCACCTGGTAGCCGGCCCGCCCGCGACGCCGCCGACCGGCTCGGGAGCGCCCGGCGACATCGTGGTCACCGCGCCCGGCCGCTCGCGGTCGAGGTGCAGGCGCAGCAGCAGCCAGCCCAGCGACACGCCGCCGATGAACAGGTACGCGGCCTGCGTGCCGAACGTGTCCCAGCAGGTGTGCAACGTGACCGCCGCGGCGAAGGTCAGCAGGAACGCGGCGAGCCGGCGGCCGCCGGGCGCGGCGGCGAGGGCGAACAACGCGCCGGCCGTGAGCCCGGTCCAGGACAGGTGCGCGGCCGGCGCGGTGAGACCGCGGATCAGCAGTGTCTGCTCGACCGCGCCGAGGTTGCCCTGCGACCCGACCAGCGCGGTGAACGCGTAACCCATCGTCTCCAGCGCGGCGAATCCGGCGCCGGAGGCCACGCCGATCACCAGCCCCTCCCCCGGCGACCGGTGCCGCCGCCACAGCAGCAGGACACCGACCGGCACGATGAGCTTCGCGGTCTCCTCGATCAGGCCGACGAGGACCATCGGCAGCACGCCGAGCCGGTGCAACGTGTCGTACTCCAGCCAGCCGGCCGCGACGACACCGATCACCCCGCCGAGGAACGCGGCGAGGCCGACGATCGCGCCCGGGACCCGCCAGCGGCCGGACCGGCCCTCGGCGAACGTGAGGAACGTGGCCGGCGCGATCGCGGCGCCGAGCACGATGAGCGCGGGTACGAAGTTGATGTTCCGGGTGCCGATCAGGGTCTCCAGCACCAGCAGGAACAGTCCGACGCCGACCAGCAGGACCAGGAGCCACGCCCAGCGGCGTCCGAGATTCGCCATGCCGCCACTATCGTCCCCGGCTCCGGGGAGCGCCAACCGCGGGCGGCGTCCGTCCGGCATCGTGGACAGTGAGACGCAGCCGACACGCCCGACGCGACATCTGGTGTTGCCCGCCGGCCATCACCGCCATATATGGTGTCCCCGCAGCTGGTTCGGCCGCGCCTTCCAGGCACGGCCGAGGCAAGAGGGAACCCGGTGGAAGTCCGGGACTGCCCCGCAGCGGTGAGTGGGAACGACCGCCGTCATCAGCACTGGGCCACCGGCCTGGGAAGCGACGGCCAGTAGGCGACCTCGTGTCACGCCCGCGAGTCCGAAGACCTGCCAGCGCGCCGTGCGCTGCCGCGCGCG
Source organism: Micromonospora sp. RP3T (assembly GCF_003027925.1). Classification (GTDB taxonomy): domain Bacteria; phylum Actinomycetota; class Actinomycetes; order Mycobacteriales; family Micromonosporaceae; genus Micromonospora. The sequence continues at coordinate 89,511 of NZ_PYPS01000015.1, read as the reverse complement.
GCGGTCGACGGTCGCGCGGGACGACCTACGCCAGCAGCCGGGCCGGTCCTGCGTGCCGTGCCCGTTGGCGTTCTCCCGCCGGCCGAGACCATCGGTGACAGCGAGGGAGAGGTCATGACGGTCGTGCAGGAGAGTCCCCGGTCCGGTGCCACCGGGCCGGAGCAGCGCCGGCTGGCGATGCGGGTCCGCAAGCGGGACGGCGACACCGAACCGGTCGACGTCAACCGGATCGTCCGGGCGGTCGAGCGCTGGGTCGCCGACCTGGCCGAGGTCGATCCGCTGCGGGTCGCCACCCGGACCATCAGCGGGCTCTACGACGGGGCGAGCACCGCGGAGCTGGACCGGTTGTCGATCCAGACCGCGGCGGAGCTGATCGGCGAGGAGCCGCAATATTCCCGGTTGGCCGCCCGGCTGCTGGCCGCGTACGTGGACGAGGAGGTTCGCGGGCAGCAGGTGACGCGCTTCAGCGAGTCGATCCGGTACGCGCACGGGCTGGGGCTGGTCGGCGACGACACCGCCGCGTTCGTGGCCCGCCACGCCGACGAGCTGGACGACGCCGTGGACCCGGCCGGTGACCTGCGGTTCGAGTACTTCGGCCTGCGCACGGTGGCGGACCGTTACCTGCTGCGACACCCGGAGTCGCGGCTGGTGGTGGAGACGCCGCAGTACTGGCTGCTGCGGGTGGCCTGCGGGCTGTCGCACACCCCGGCCGAGGCGGTCGCGCTCTACCGGCTGATGTCCAGCCTGGCCTACCTGCCCAGCTCCCCCACGCTGTTCAACTCGGGCACCCGGCACACCCAGATGTCGTCGTGCTTCCTGGTGGACTCGCCCCGCGACGAGCTGGACTCCATCTACGAGCGCTACCACCAGGTGGCGAAGCTGTCGAAGTTCTCCGGCGGCATCGGCATCTCCTGGTCCCGGGTGCGCGGCCGGGGCGCGCTGATCCGGGGCACGAACGGGCGGTCGAACGGCATCGTGCCGTTCCTCAAGACGCTCGACGCCGGGGTGGCGGCGGTGAACCAGGGCGGCCGGCGCAAGGGCGCGGCCTGCGTCTACCTGGAGCCGTGGCACCCGGACGTGGAGGAGTTCCTGGAGCTGCGGGACAACACCGGCGAGGAGTCCCGGCGGACCCACAACCTCAACCTGGCCAACTGGATCCCGGACGAGTTCATGCGCCGGGTCGAGGCGGACGAGGACTGGTCGCTGATCGACCCGTCCGACGCGCCGGAACTGCCCGACCTGTACGGCGAGGCGTTCGACGCCGCGTACCGGGCGGCCGAGAAGAAGGCGGTCCGCACGGTCCGGGCCCGCGACCTGTACGGGCGGATGATGCGCACGCTCGCGCAGACCGGCAACGGGTGGATGACGTTCAAGGACGCCGCGAACCGGCTGTCCAACCAGACCGGCGAGCCGGGCAACGTGATCCACCTGTCCAACCTGTGCACCGAGATCCTGGAGGTCAACGACGACGCCGAGACGGCGGTGTGCAACCTCGGTTCGGTGAACCTCGGCGCGCACGTCACCGCCGACGGGGTCGACTGGGAGAAGCTGCGGGCCACGGTGCGTACCGCTGTGGTGTTCCTGGACCGGGTGATCGACATCAACTACTACCCGGCCGCGCAGGCGGCGGCGTCGAATCCGCGCTGGCGGCCGGTCGGGCTGGGACTGATGGGCCTCCAGGACGCGTTCTTCACGCTGCGCCTGCCGTTCGACTCACCGGCGGCGCGGGAGCTGTCCACCCGGGTGCAGGAGGAGATCCTGCTGACCGCGCTGGAGACCTCCGCCGGGCTGGCCGAGCAGTTCGGGCCGCATCCCGCGTACCCGCGGACCCGGGCCGCGAAGGGCGACCTGCACCCGGACCTGTGGGGCGCGACGCCGACCCAGGTCGACAGGTGGGCGGCGTTGCGGGCGCGGATCGCCGCGTCCGGGCTGCGCAACTCGCTGCTGGTGGCCATCGCGCCGACGGCCACCATCGCCTCGATCGCCGGCTGCTACGAGTGCGTCGAGCCGCAGGTGTCGAACCTGTTCAAGCGGGAGACCATGTCCGGCGAGTTCCTCCAGGTCAACACGTACCTGGTGCGGGAGCTGAAGGCGCGTGGCCTGTGGACGCCGCAGGTCCGCGACCGGATCAAGCGGGCCGAGGGCTCGGTGCAGGGTGTCACCGAGCTGCCCGCCGAGGTGCGGGAACTGTTCCGGACCGCGTGGGAGCTGCCGCAGCGGGCGCTGATCGACCTGGCCGCCGCGCGGGCGCCCTACGTCGACCAGTCGCAGTCGCTGAACCTGTTCCTGGGCGCGCCGACCATCGGCAAGCTCTCCTCGATGTACCGGTACGCCTGGCGGTCCGGTTTGAAGACCACCTACTACCTGCGGTCGCGTCCGGCGACCCGGATCCAGCAGGCCACCGTGGCCCCGGTGCCCGCCCCGGCGCCCGCCCGCGACGACGAGGCGCTCGCCTGCTCCCTGGAGAACCCCGAGAGTTGCGAGGCCTGCCAGTGACCACGGTGCCCGAGAACCGCCCGATGCTGCTCGACCCGGGCATGGACCTGACCCTGCGGCCGATGCGCTACCCGCACTTCTTCGACCGGTTCCGCGACGCCATCCGCAACACCTGGACCGTCGAGGAGGTGGACCTGCACGCCGACCTGGCCGACCTGGAGCGGCTCTCGCCGGCCGAGCGGCACCTGGTGTCGCGGCTGGTCGCGTTCTTCGCCACCGGCGACACCATCGTCGCCAACAACCTGGTGCTCAACCTCTACCAGCACGTCAACTCGCCGGAGGGGCGGCTCTACCTGTCCCGCCAGCTCTTCGAGGAGGCGGTGCACGTCCAGTTCTACCTCAACCTGCTGGACACGTACGTGCCGGACGAGCGGGAGCGGTTCGCCGCGTTCGCGGCGGTGGAGAACATCCCGTCGATCGCCCGCAAGGCGGAGTTCTGCTTCCGTTGGATCGACTCGATCCACGAGCTGCGGGAGCTGCGCACCCGCTCCGACCGGCGGGCGTTCCTGCTCAACCTCATCTGCTTCGCCGCGTGCATCGAGGGGCTGTTCTTCTACGGCGCGTTCGCCTACGTCTACTTCCTGCGGTCACGGGGGCTGCTCAACGGGTTGGCCTCCGGCACCAACTGGGTGTTCCGGGACGAGTCGATGCACATGGCGTTCGCGTTCGACGTGGTGGAGACCGTCCGCGCCGAGGAGCCGGAGCTGTTCGACGCCGAGCTGGAACGGCAGGTCCGGGACATGCTCGCCGAGGCGGTGGAGTGCGAGGCGCAGTTCGCCGAGGACCTGCTCGACCAGGGCGTCTCCGGGATGTCGCCGGCCGACATGCGCGGCTACCTGCAACACGTGGCGGACCGGCGGCTGGCGGCGCTGGGCCTCGCGCCGATGTACGGCAGCGGCAACCCGTTCGCGTTCATGGAGTTGCAGGACGTGCAGGAGCTGTCGAACTTCTTCGAGCGGCGGGTGTCGGCGTACCAGGTCGGGGTGACCGGCAGCGTCACGTTCGACGACGACTTCTGACCCCGGTCCCCGTCCCGGCCGCCGTCCGCGGCCGGGACGGGACCGTCCCCGGATACGCGCATGCGCGTATCGCCCGCGGCGCCCCCGATCCGCACAGTTGTCTGCGCCGATCCCCACCCGGGCGTCGGCGGACGAGGGGGGAACCGCACCATGAAACGGATACGTCGACGGCTGCGGCCGTTGCTGGCGGCGGCACTGGCCACTGTGGTCGGGGTGGCGTTCGCCGCCGTGCTGCCGGCCGCGCCGGCCGCGGCGAGTTACGGCTCCACGGTCACCGTCACGGCGAACGAGATGCACACCACGGAGTGCCTGGACCGGGTCTGGCTGGTCGTCTGCGACCCGCCGGAGCTGTTCGGCGTCGCGATCATCACGCAGGACGACGGCCAGCAGCAACGCTGTGAGATGGCGCTGCCGGCGGCCGCCGGCACGGACATCGTCGGCGACCGCACGGTCTGCGCCGGGCGGTCGGTAACCGGCAACTTCCGGGTCAACTTCGAGCTGTGGGAGGACGACTCCACCGAGGGCGGCAGCCGCGAGCAGGCCGACCTCAACCCGGGCACGGCGAAGGACTGGGCCACCACGAACCTGCTCGGCGGCCGGGCCGGGGTGTCCCGGTGGACCACCAGCGGCGGGCCGTCCCGGGCGATCTTCACGGTGACGGTCGCGGCCCGACCGACGAGCATCGCCATCTCGTCGCCGTCGCCGACCGGCACGCCGCGCGAGTTCGACCCGCGGCTCGGCGAGCGGCTGATGATCAGCGGATCGCTGTCGGTGCCGTCGGCGCTGCGGTTCACCGTCACCTCGCAGGCGACCGGGGCGTCGATCGTGCTGGCCGAGGCGCCGTTCTACGGCGGCGCGTTCAACGTCGACTGGGACGGCCGCTGGTCCGACGGGTCGTACGCGGCCGTGGGCGGGTACACGATCACGGTCGTCGACCCGGTCGACGCCGGCTCGGCCCGGACCACCCAGGCCCGGGTCATCCAGCGGGTCGGGCTGGCGTTCACCGGCATGACCAGCCAGCCGGCCACGAACTGGCAGTACCGCAGCGGCCCGATCGTGGTGAGCGCGGTGGCGACGGCCGCCGGCACGTTCCGGATGCGGGTGACGCGTGGCGGCGTCGAGGTGTTCCGCAGCGCCGACCAGCGCCGCGCCGCCGGCCCGATCTCGTTCTCCTGGACCGGCCGGCACGCCGACGGCTCCTGGGCCACGCCCGGCAGCTACGTGTTCACGCTGGAGGGCACCGCCGACGACGGGCGGGCGTTCCCGGCCGCCTGGCGTACCGTGCCGGTCAGCGACCCGCCGCCCGGCCTGGAGGTGTACGCGCTGGCCGAGCCGGGCGTCCCGGCGGTCAACCCGCAGGCGGCGCCCGGCACGTCGATCCGCGCCAAGGTGGTCGCCACCGACCACACCGCCCGACCGGCGGCCCGGATCACCGTGGAGATGAGCCCGGCCGGCTGGATCGGCCGGCCGGTGACGCTCGCGCCCCGCGTGGTGAAGACCTGCGAGCAGACCGACGAGTGCCAGGCGGTGATCCCGTCGGACATCCTGGCCGGCGCGGCGGTCGCCTACCGGGTGACCGCCAGCGAGGCGGACGGGGTGCCGGAGGCCCGCACCGCGACGGCGGACTGGCGGATCACCGACCTGAACCCGCCGGCGCCGTCGCAGACGCCGGAGGTGACCCTGGTGCCGCTGTGGCGGGCCAGCGTGCCGGCGGTGGTGGACGGCAACGGGCGGGTGAACACCCGGCCGCTGAACCAGAGCATCGACGTGGCGTACGCGCCGGGCACCGGCTACGACACCACCACACTGGACGGCGCGCGGCAGTTCGGCAACGCGGTGGACGACAACGCGTGGCAGTTGCTGGGCATCCGGTCGCGGGTGTTCCCCAGCTCGATCGGCACGCACTGGTCCCAGGTGGGAATCTGGGTGCAGAACGTGCCGGTCGAGGTGACGGTCAGCCCGGACGGCGACGCGTTGTGCCGGCGCGGCGCGTTCAGCCCGGTCAGCTTCGCCGAGACCAACGGCGTACTGCACACCGTCAACTGCCGGGACAACGCCTCCGGCTCGGTGTTCAGCGCCGACTCGCCGATCGTGGGCTGGCACGAGCTGCACCACAGCGCCTACCACGAGGGCGACGAGTACTGCTGCGACGGCGGCTACTGGTACGGCGAGGGGAAGAACACCTACCACTCGTTGACGGACTGCCGGCGGGGCGGGTCGGCCGCGGGCACCTGCAACGAGATCACCGACGGCGTGACCCCGACCGGTTGGTGGCGCAGCGACGGCCCGATGGCCGACGTCATGATCGACAATTCGGTCGAGCGGGCCGACGACATCCGGGCCGCCGAGGCGACCTTCGCACGATGCGGGAGAGGGCAATGCTGAACCGACGTCTCCGTACCCTGGTGGTGGCCGCGCTGGCGCTGCCGTTCCTGGGCGCCGTGGCGGTCGCCTCGCAGGCCGCGCCCACGGCGGCCGGCGCGGCGCCGGTGGTGCCGGCGCCGACCGTCGACCCGGCGAACCCGACCACCGGCACCCACCTGCGGCTCGGGCTGCGCGTGTCGGCGCGGGCCGCCGCGCCGACCCTGCTGGAGATCGACCGGGGCTTCGCCTCGTCGCTGCGCGACTCCGGCGGGCCGTTCCAGCTCGTGGTGCGCGACGCCGCCGGGGCGGTGCTGGACACGCTGGCGCTCGACGACCCGCTCGCGGTCCGGGTGTACGACAGCAAGCGCAACGCGCACGACACGCCCCGGGTCAAGGAGGCGGACGTGGTGGTGGACCTGCCCGTCGCCGACACCGCGGCCGTGGTGGACGTGATCCTGGCCGACCGGCGGGTCGGCCAGTTCGAGATCGGGTCGCTGATCCGGGCCTGCCAGGGCGCGTCGCTGCCCTGCGCCACCAGCTAGGACCGCCGGCCGGGCACCTCCAGGATGCCGAGTTCGACCGCCTTCATGACGGTGGCGACCGGCCCGGAGGTGCCCAGCTTGCGGTGCACGTGTTCCAGGTGCTTGCGGACCGTGCCGGCGGCCAGGCCCAGCCGGCGGGCGGTGGCCGGCACGGTCAGCCCGTCGGCGATGCCGCGCAGCACCTCCACCTCCCGCCCGGTGAGCGTCGCGCCACCGGGGAGGGCGACGCCGGCGGGCAGGCAGGCCCGCCGGTGCACCGGGATCAGCGCCGGTTGCAGGCGGGTGAGCAGGTCCATCTCGCGCGCGTCGAAGGCGCGGTCGCGGTTGAACTGGTACCAGCGCAGCACCGGGGTGGGCGCGACCACCACTGTGACGGTGTGCGCGCCGATGCCACGCGGGGCGAGCACCTCGCGGTAGAGCGCGTGCTGCCGCCACTGCCGTTCCGACAGCACGTCGGTCACCTGCGCCGGCTCCCCCGGGTACCGGTGCGAGCGGCGGACCGTCGGCGCGAACAGCGGATGGTCGGTCACCTGGTGGTGCATCCGGTGAACCAGCGCCCGGTCCACCGGCCGGTCGGCGGCGAGGTCGGGCAGGCGCAGCGTGGCCAGGTCGAGTTCGGCGTAGGTGGACAGCTCGCTGTCGAGCCGGCGGGCGACGGCGGCCAGCACGGTGTCGACGAGCGCGGCGCCGCGCAGCGCCCCGATCCCGGTCGCCGTCTCGCGTATCCACGTCTGGTCCGCCGTGGCGGTGGGAAGCGTCACGAGCGAGACCTTAGGAGCCGGGCCGGGATTCCCACGTCGCCAACCCGACACCCAACACCGAAGGAGGGGGCCCCGCTTAACGCATTCTGCATAAGCGGGGCCCCCTCCTAACACCTGCCTACTTGAGGAAGCGGTCGAGCGCCGCCTCCATGGTGCCGCTGTCCGGCGCCGCGTACGACTTCATCGTCACCTTGTTGTAGGAGATGAAGCTCGGGCAGCGGGCGGCCGGCGCGGTCACGGTGCCGCCGTCGCCGATCTTCTCGCCGGTCTTCGCCGCGTGGAACGTCAGCGTGTACCGCGAGGAGATGTAGTCGACCGTGACGGCCTTGCCGTCGCTGGCCTTGTACTGGCACTTCTTCGGCGTGCCCTCGCTGCCGTCGACCATCTTGAGGCAGCCGATCACCGACACGGTGGCGAAGTCCGCCGACTTGGCGTAGTACGGCTTCTCCGAGCTGAAGGACTTCTGCGACCAGTACGACGGCCGGTCCGGGGAGTTCGAGAAGACGTACGCCTTCGCGTTCGCCGGGCTGGTGTACGGGGCGGCGTTGAGGATCGCCCCGCCGTCGCAGACCGCGGACATCTCGCTGGAGTAGCGGGCGGTCAGCGCGTCGTTGTTGGACGGCTCGTCCGGCCCGGTCGACTCCGGCGCGGACTCGGTCGGGCCGGGCGTCGTGGCGCCGGGGCCGGGAGTCGTGCTGCCGGACGCGATCGGCGTCGGGTCGTCCTTGTCGTCCCCGCCGAACGCGACGTAGGCGAGCCCGCCGCCGCAGCACAGCAGCGTCAGCGTCACCGCACCGGCGGCGAGACCGACGATCAGGCCCTTCTTCGACTTGGCCGGCGGCGGGACCGGCGCGAACGGCGCCGGCGGGGGATAGCCGGGCTGCCCCTGGTACGGCGCACCCGGCTGGGCGCCGAACGGCGCGCCGGAGGCCGGCTGCGTGCCGTAGGGCGCGCCGGACGCGGGCGGCGTGCCGTACGGGGCACCCGACGCCGGCTGCTGGCCGTAGGGCGCGCCGGAGGCCGGCTGCTGGCCGTAGGGCGCGTTGGGGTCGGGCTGGTTGCCCCACGCTCCGGCGTTCGGGTCCGGATAACCTCCGTAGGGAGGGTGATTGTCACTCATCTGAGGTTCTTCCACCTGTCGTCCGTGGTTCCGGCGATCAACCACCCCGCAGCGTAATGACGGGTGCAAATCCGCGATCACCGAAGTTCGATCGGTCTTCACCACCGGTGCCGGGTCCGTTCCGGTGCGTGCCCGCCGCGGTGCGCGGCCCGTCCGGCGACCGCACCCCACCCGGCCGGATCCGTTGCGGCACAACGGATGTCGGCGTCGGGGCCGGTCACCCGAGGGATGCGAAAATGTGACACACGCTACATCGGTAATGCGCTCAGTGTGGGACGGGCACCGTGTCCCGGGCCAGCGCCAGCGCACCGTACAACGCCGAGTCGTCGGCGAAGCGGGAACGCACCACGTCGGGCGGGTGCGGCAGCGCCTCGGTCAGCCGGTCGACGAGCATCCGCCGGATCAGCGCGCTGCGCGTCACGCCGCCGACCAGCACGATCCGCTGCGGATCGAGCAGCAGGCAGCAGGTCACCAGCGTCCGGGCCGCCTCGTCGACGCGGGCGGCCAACGCGTCGCGCGCCGCGCCCGGCGTCTCGGCGGCGGCGGTGAGCCCGGCCGCCCCGTCCGGCACGCCGAGGTCGGCGGCGAGCCGGTCCAGCGCCCGGCCGGAGAAGTCCAGCTCCAGCATCGTCCCCGGCCAGGGCGCGCCGGCCACCGCGTACCCGATCTCGCCGGCCGCGCCGCGATGGCCCGGCAGCACCGCGCCGCCGACCGTCACGGCCGCCGCGATCCCGGTGCCGATGCCCACCACCAGCCCGGGGTCGACGCCGCGCAGCGCGCCCAGCCGCAGCTCGGCCAGCGCGGCGGCGTTCAGGTCGTTGTCCACCGCGACCCGGGGCACGTCCAGCGCGTCGCGGACCGCGTCGGCCAGCCGCAGCCGTTCCCAGCCGGGCACGTTGGGCGCCAGGTCGATGCCGTCCGGGCGGACCACGCCGGGCGACGCCACGCCCGCGGCGGCGAGCGGGCCGCCGACCTCGCCGACCAGGTCCCCGGCGAGCTTCAGCGCCCGGGACAGCGCCTGCGGCGCGCCCTGCTCGGCGTGCGTGGGCACCCGGCGGTGGGCCAGCAGCCGGCCGTCGGCGTCGGACACCCCGACCGCCATCTTCGTGCCGCCGAAGTCGATGCCGAGCAGCAGCCCCGGCGTGCGCGTGCCGGTGCCGGTGCCGGACGGATCGGACAGTCGCACGGTCATCGCGCCCCCAGCTCGGCGGCCACGGCGTCCAGCATGTCGTCCGCCTGACGCAGCAACGCCCGCACGGCGCTCAGCCGGTCGGCGACCGGGTCGAGCGCGGCGGAGAGCGCCCCCACCTGGGTCCGGACCGCGCGGGCGCCCGGACCGTCGGCCTGCGCCCGCTGGAGCACCAGCTCCGGCCGGACCGCGGCGGCGATGAGGTCGGCGACCGCCGTGTCGTCGAGCGCGCCGGTGATCCCGTCGGCGGCGGCGCGGACACCGTCCGGGGTCCAGGTGTCCGGCCCGCCGTCGCGCACCAGCCGGCCGACGAGCGAGTGCGCGGCCCGGAACGGCACGCCGTGGCGGGTCAACGCGTCCGCCGCCGCGGTGGTGGTCGCGCCGGAGGCGACGATCTCCTCCCGGCTGGGCGGGCTCAGCGGCGCGATCTCGGCGAGGAAGCCGCCGACCAGCGTGAAGAACCGCTCGGCGCGGTCGTTGCTCTCCCAGAGCCGCACCTGGACGTCGGTGGTGGCGTTGTTGGAGTCCTCCCACCAGGCGGCGCCCACGTTGTTGAGCACCGACGCGGCGTCCGCCGCGGCCTGCCCGGCGTACGAGACGAGGTGCTCCAGCACCACCGGGTTGCGCTTCTGCGGCATGATGCTGCTGCCCTGGGTGAAGTCCCCCGGTGTGGTGACCCACTGCCAGCTCAGCCAGTCCATCAGCGTGCGGGCCAGCCGGGCGCCGGTGGCCAGCGCCCGCGCGTTGAGCGTGCCGACCCGGACCAGGTGGTCGGCGCCGGCCACCGCCTCGTACGAGTTGGTGACCAGGCCGGCGAAGCCGAGCAGCTCGGCCACCCGGGCCGGGTCGATGTCCAGGTCGGTGCCGGCGAACGCGCAGGAGCCCAGCGGCGAGACGTTGAGCTGGTCGATCACGTCGGCGTACGCGGCGGCCTGGCTGACCAGCGCCTCGGCGTAGCCGGCCAGCGCGTGCCCGATGGTGGTGGGCTGGGCCGGGCGGCGGTGGGTGTAGCCGGTGATCACCACGTCGGCGTACCGGTCGGCCTGGGCCAGCGCGGTGCGGCCGGTGTCCAGCACCCGCTGGAGCACCTCGACGAGCTGGTCGCGCAGCAGCATCCGGAACACGCCGGCGTCCAGGTCGTTGCGGCTGCGGGCGAGCTGCACGTCCAGCTCGGAGGTGGGGATGCCGCACGCCGCCGCGAGCCGCTTCTCCAGCAGGTAGTAGGTGTCCTCGAAGCTGCCGTCGTACGCCGGCAGGGCGGTGGTGTCGGCGCGCAGCTCGGCCAGGCCGCGCAGCAGCCGGGCCCCCCGGTCGGCGGGGATCAGCCGCTGCTCGGTCAGCATCACCACGTGCGCCTGGCTGGCGCGCACCATGGCCGGGTAGAGGTGCCCGACGTGGTGGTCGTAGGTCGGGGCCAGGTGGTGGCGCTGGTAGGTGGTCAGCGTGCTCATCGGGTTTCCTTCCGGTTCGCGGTCAGGCCGAGCAGCCGCTCGGCGTTCCCGGCGAAGATCGCGCGCAGGTGGTCCTCGGACAGGCCCAGCTCGTGGCAGACGCGGAGCTGGTCGTCGAGGTAGCGGGTGACGTAGCCGCGCGGGAACCAGGACGAGTCGCTGCCGTAGACGATGCGCTGCGGGCCGATCGTCTCGTAGGCGCGGCGGAACAGGTCCTCCAGCGTGAGCCGGTACGGCATCCAGCGCACCCACTGGTTCGAGCCGGACGTGTCGATGGAGATGTTGGGGCAGCCCCAGGCGGCGAAGAACAGCTCCTGCACGTGCTGGACGCCGAAGTGCGGCACCACCACGTTCAGCTCGGGGAACCGGCGGGCCATCCGGACCAGCTCGTCCGGGCCGCCGTACCGGCCGACGGGCAGGCCGCCGGCGCTGCCGTAATGACCGATGTGGATCAGCACGGGCACGCCGAGTCGCTGGGCGGTGACCCAGAGCGGATCGAGGTCGGCGTGGTCGAGCGGGCCGCGCAGCAGCGGCGCGAACAGCTTCAGCCCGCGCAGCCCCCGCTCGGTGACCGCACGCTCCAGCTCGGCCGCCGCGTCCGCGCCGTAGGGGTCGTGGTGGGCGAGGCCGAGCAGCAGGTCGGGGTGCCGGTCGATCACGTCGGCGAGCGCGTCGTTGCCGCCGCCGGTGACGAAGACCGCCCGGCGCACCCGCACCGCGCGCAGTTCCTCGGCCCACCGGTCCGCCTCGTCCTGCCAGCGTTCGGCGGGCGGCTCCGGGTCGGGGAAGCTCCAGGCCCGACGCCACTGCCGGGCGTACGGCGCGGACCCGGCGGCCCGCACCTCGCGTTCGTGCGGGCCGCCCGGGTGCATCCCGGCGGCGTCCTCGCAGGCGTGGATCGTCTCGTCGGCGCCGATGCGGAAGTGCAGGTGGAAGTCGACGACGTCAAGTCCCCGGTCGACTGTCACACGTCCTCCTGGGGTAGCGGGTCGGCGGTGGGCGGGGCCGGCAGCGGGGCGGCCACCCAGGCGGCCACGATCTCGCGCAGCCGCGCGCCGGCCGTGGCGCGCACCGTCCGGCCGGCCTGCTCGCTGGCCCGTGACACGTGCCCGGACCAGCCCTGCCACGGGTCGGGCCGCGACTCGACGAGCACGTACGGGTGGGTCACCGGCAGCTTCGGGCGCGGCGGCAGGTCGGTGGCGGCGGCCAGGCGTACCGTCTGCGGCGCGAAGCCGAGCACGCCGGACGTCTCGTACGCGCCGCCGTGCCCGCGGGCGACCACGTCGCCGTAGAGCGCGCCGGTCTCCGCCGGGGTGACCAGTTGGAACCAGTTGACCAGCAGCAGACTGGCGGTGCGCCGCCCGGAGACCCACTCCATGGCGGCCCGCACGGTGGACATGTTGGCGTCGTGGCCGTTGACCACCAGCAGCCGGGGGAAACCGGCCGCCACGATGCCCTCGATCACGTCGGCGAGGTAGCCGACCGCGATCTCCGGCCGGATCGCCACCGTGCCGGGCCAGGGGCGGGTCTGGCCGGGGCAGGCCGCGTACGCGACCGGCGGGAACAGCACGCCGCGCGGGCCGGGCCCGGGCGCGGCGCTCTCGGCGGCGAAGCCCTCGGCGAGGATGAGGTCGGCGCCGAGCGGCAGGTGCGGCCCGTGCCACTCGACGGCGCCGACCGGCAGCACCGCGAAGTCCGCCGCCGCGACGACGTCGGCCAGTTCGCCGCCGGGGACCTCGGCGGCGGGCAGCAGCCCGCCGCCGGCCGGCCACAGCTCGGTCACGCCGTCCACTTCGTCGCCTCCCGGGCGGCCCGGCCGCCGTTCTGCAGGCGGCCGGAGACCACCATCACCACGAAGATCAACACAACCTGGAGCATGCCGTACGCGGCGGCGGTGCCGACCTCGAACGAGTACATCCGGTTGTTGATCTCCACGGAGATCGGCGCGGTCTCCGACGTGTAGATGAGCACCGAGGCGACGAACTCGCCGACGCCGTTGACGAACGCGAGCAGCGCGCCGGCCAGCACGCCCGGCAGCATCAGCCGCAGCGTGACCGTGCCGAACGCCCGCGCCCAGGACGCACCGAGGTTGCGGGCGGCCTCCTCCAGCGACGGGTCGAGCTGGGCCAGCGTGGCCGAGCTGGACCGGAACACCAGCGGCAGGAACCGCACGAAGTACGCCAGCGGCATGATCCAGAACGTGCCGATCAGCACCTGGCCGAAACTGAACGCGTTGCCGGTGCTGAACGCCGAGATCAGGTTGATCGCCACCACCGTGCCGGGCAGCGCCCAGGCCAACATGACCGCGACGTCGAGCAGGCCACGGCCGCGGAAGTCGAGCCGGCGCACCGCGTACGCGATGAGCACGCCGACCACGACGCAGCCGACGGTGGCCAGCAGGCTCATCTGGAGCGAGTTGACGATCGGCCGGTACGCGTCCGGGTCGGAGAAGATGGTGACGAAGTTCTGCGTGGTGTAGCCGGACGGGATCACCTCGGTGGTCCACGTCCCGTCCTCGGAGAACGCCACCAGCGCGATGGTCGCCACCGGGGCGAGCAGCACCACCACGGCGAGCAGCGAGGCGGCCAGCGCCAGCCAGCGGGCGAACGGGTTGGTCAGCTCGCGGCGGTGGCTGGCCACGCCCTTGGACTGGGAACGGTAGCTGCGCCGCCCCTCGTACCAGCGCATGCCGAGCAGGAACAGCACCGACACCACCGCGAGCACCGACGCGTAGGTCGAGGCCATCGGCAGGTCGCCGTTGGTGCGGTTGATGTAGATCTGCATGGTCATCGTGCGGTCCACCCCGAACAGCAGCGGAGCGGTGTACGACGCCAGCGACGTCATGAAGACCAGCAGCGACGCGGAGACCAGCGCCGGGGTGAGCATCGGCAGCAGCACGGTCCGCCACACCCGCACCCGGCCGGCGCCCAGGTTGTAGGCGGCCTCCTCCACCGACGGGTCCATGCCCATGAGCGCGGCGGACGTGGCCAGGTAGAAGAACGGGTACATGGTGAACGTGTGCACCACCAGCACGCCGGCGATACCGCTGAACGGCAGCACCGGGTTCTCGGTGCCGAGGAGCTGTTGCAGCGCCCGGGGCAGGATGCCGGTCTCGCTGTAGAGGAGCTGGAACGAGATCGCCCCGATCAGCGGCGGCAGCGCCGCCGGCACCAGGATGATCGCCTCGATGAGCCGCCGGCCGGGGAACGAGAACCGCTTCAGCAGGAACGCCATGGCCACGCCGACGACGCCGCACAGGAACACGCTCGCGGCGCTGATCATCAGCGAGGTGAGCAGCGCGGAGCGGGCCACGCCGTCGCCGGTGAGGAAGCTGGCCCAGTTCTCCGGGCCGTCCACCCCGACGCTCTCGCCGAACGTGGCGAGCATCGGCTGCACCACGTAACCGAAGAGGACCAGCGCCAGCGGGAACACCAGCAGGTACGGGAACCAGCGCGAGTTGGCGTTGAGCTGCGGGCGGCGGGACCGCCGGCCGCCCGGAGGCGTCGGGTCCTCGGTGATCGGCGGGACGGTGGCCGCGCTCGGGGTCGCGGGGATGGTGCTCATGCACCCACCACCCACATCCGCTCCGGCGGCAGGCGCAGCCCGACCTGGTCGCCCACGGCCAGCCCGGCCGGGACGTCGATCGCGGCCACCTGCACCGGCTCGCCGGCCACGTCGACCAGCAGGTTGGTGGCCATGCCGGTGAACTCCAGCTCGGTGACCCGGCCGGGCAGCGCGCCCTCGTCGGTGGCCGAACCGAGCGTGATGTGCTCGGGGCGCACGCTGACCAGCGCGGTGCCGCCCTCGCGGAGCCCGTGCTCGGCGGGCGCGGCGACCGGGACCTCCCAGCCGCCGGGCAGCGCCACGGTCACGCGCTCCGGGCCGGCGGTCACCACCGGCAGGCTGAGCACGTTGCTGCGGCCGATGAACCGGGCCACGAACGAGGTGGCCGGCCGGTGGTAGATCTCCTGCGGCGTGCCGACCTGCCGGACCCGGCCGGACTCCATCACCGCGATCCGGTCCGACATGGCCATCGCCTCGGCCTGGTCGTGGGTGACGTAGAGCGCGGTGGTGCCGGACTCCTTCTGGATCCGGCGGATCTCGACCCGGGTCTCCTCGCGCAGCTTGGCGTCGAGGTTGGACAGCGGCTCGTCGAGCAGCAGCGTGCGCGGCCGGATCACCAGCGCCCGGGCCAACGCGACGCGCTGCTGCTGGCCGCCGGAGAGCTGGTCGATGCGGCGGTCGCCGTACCCGGCGAGGTGGACCTGCCCGAGCGCCTCGTCGATGCGACGCTTCGCCTCGGCCCGGCCGACCTTGCGGATCTTCAGGCCGTACGCGACGTTCTGGGCGACGCTCAGGTGCGGGAAGAGCGCATAGTTCTGGAACACCATGCCGGTGTCGCGCTTGTTCGGCGGCCGGTTGGTGACGTCCTCGGTGCCGAACCGGATCCGGCCCGAGCTGGGGAAGTAGAAGCCGGCGACCATGCGCAGGGTGGTGGTCTTGCCGCAGCCGCTCGGGCCGAGCAGGGTGAAGAACTCCCCCGCGCCGATGCGGAGGTCGACGTCGTCGACCGCCGCGGTGTCGCCGGCACGCGGGAAGCGCTTGCTCACCGACTCCAGCGTGACATCGATCATGATGTCTCTCCTTGCGTCCGGTAACCGGATCGGACCGGTGACGGGGTGGGTGGTGGTACGGGACGGCGACGGCGGGACGCCGGGTGCGCGCGGCACCCGGCGTCCCGGCCGGTCAGCCCTTGTTCTTGATCTGGCTGTTCCAGTGGTTGATCCACTCGGTCTCGTTCTTGCCGATCACGTCCCAGTCGACGTCCAGCGGCTTGAGGTTGAGCTGGGCCAGCCACTCCGGCTTCTCCGCGATGTCCACGGCCGGGATCTGGTAGTAGTCCTTGGCCAGCTCGGCGCGGAGCGAGTCGTCGAAGAGGAACTCCAGGAACTTCTGCGCGCCCTCGCTGTTGCCGCCCTTGACCTGGGCCAGACCGTCGACCAGCACCGGGGCGCCGGAGCTCGGCATCACGTAGCCGAACGGCATGTTGGCCTGGTTGGCCTGGAGCAGGATGTCCTGGAGGTTCCAGGCGCTCAGCGTGCCCTGCTGACGGGACAGCTTGAGGTACAGGTCGGTGGGGTTGGCGGCGTACGCGCCGGTGTTGGCGTCGAGCTTCTTCAGCCAGTCGTAGCCGGGCTGCGGGTTGCTGCCGTCCGGCGACTGCCGCACGATCATCGCGGAGTAGATCGACCGCATGGTGCCGGACGCGGCCACGTCCCGGATGATGATCTTGTCCTTGAACTCCGGCTTCAGCAGGTCGTCCCAGTCCTTCGGGGCCTGCTCCGGGGTGAGCGCCTTGTTGTTGTACATGATGACCTCGGGCAGCAGGATCTCGCCGAACCACCGGCCCTGCGGGTCCTTGTACTTCTCGTCCATCTTGTCGGCGAACGACGGCTTCCAGCCGGTGAGCAGGTCCTCGGACGCGCCCGACGCGAGACCCTGCTGGGTGCCGCCCCACCAGACGTCGGCCTGCGGGTTGGCCTTCTCCGCCCGGACCCGCTCCAGGATCTCCTGGGCGCCCAGGTTGAGCACCTCGACCTTGCCCTTGTACTCGGGGTACTTGGCGGTGAACTTGTCGACGACGAAGGTGGTCACCTTCTTGTCGCGGGCCGAGTAGATCGTCAGCTTCTCGGCCTCGCCGGAGCCGGAGCCGGAGTCACCGGAGCCGCCGCCGCAGGCGGTGCCGGCGGCGAGGACGGTGGCGAGCGCACCGGCGAGCAGGAGTCGACGTCTCATGGGGTACCTCCGAGGGGTGTTGTGGGGGGTGGAGCGGTCAGGGAGCGGGTAGCAGGGTGGACAGGCCGGACGCGGCGGCCGACAGCGCGTAGCTGACCGCGCCGTGCAGCACCGCCTGGTCGCCGAGGACCGCGCGGCGGACCTCGGTCGGGCTGGGCGCACCGGCGGACACCAGCGTCTGGAGCCGGTCCACGGCGGCGTCGTCGAGATCGGCCGCGGCGCCGCTGAGCAGCACCCGGCCCGGGTCGATCACGCAGGCGCAGGAGACGATGAGCCGGGCCCAGGCGGTGAGCACCTCGGCCAGGTACGCGCCGGCCCGCTCGTCGGTGGCGGCCAGCTCGACGAGCGCCCGTACCGGCGCGGCCGGCCGGCGGCCCGGGGCCAGGGCCACCACCCGCTCGGCGATGGCGCCGGCCGACCAGCGGGCCTCGAACGGGCCGATGCCGTCGTGCCCCCGGTCGGCCGGGTCGAGCGGCAGGAAGCCCACCTCGCCGGCCGCGCCGCCGGAGCCGCGACGGACCTGCCCGTCCAGCACCAGCCCGGCGCCGATACCGTCGGCGACGTGCAGCAGGAGCAGGTCGGCGACGTCGGTCCCGGCGCCGGCCGCGTGCTCACCGGCGGCCATCAGGTTCACGTCGTTGTCGACCACCACCGGCACGCCGAGCCGCCGCTGCACCGACTCCCCCACCGGGCGCGCCTCGACCAGCCCGACCGAGGGGGCGAGCCGGACCGCGCCGCCGGTGGAGACGCCGGGCGCGGCGATGGCCACGCCCCGCAGCGCGGGCAGCCCGTCGCCGGCCAGTTCCGGCACGGCGGTGCAGATCAGGTCGACGATGTCGCCGGTACGCCGCACCGTGCGGTGGGCGATGACGGCGCCGTCGCTGTCGGCGATCTCGCAGCTGATCCGGGCCGGTTCCAGCGCGACGGCGGCGACCAGCTCGGCGCGGGGGTTGAACTCGAGGATGGCGCGGGGACGGCCGGCGCGGGAGGCGCCGGGGCCGCGCTCGATCAGGTAGCCCTCGGCAATCAGGTCCCGCACCAGCGGGGTGAGCGTGGCGGGGCTCAGCCCGGTCAGCTCGGTCAGCTCGGCACGGGACAGCACCCGGGCGGAGCGGGCCGCGGAGATCACGCTGCTGCGCTTGATCTCCTTGGACCGCTCCCGGCTCACCGGGCTCGTCGGTGGGGTCACCACGTCTGTCACACTTCCTTCCTACGGCGAACGAACTATTGCGTCAAGTCACGATCTGGTCTCGCGGGCTCGGCACCCCGACCCGCGAACTGGACAAATGGCAGCGATGAACGCGTCCGGACGGGGCCGGTTCCGCCGATGCCACCACCTCGGCACCCACGATCAACCCGCCTTTAGTTCGCGTCACGAAGAAATGCCGTCGCGCCCTTCTCGTGAGCGCCGTGATGACCCTGCCATTGAGGACAGTCACCCTTCCGGCCGGGGCGTCGACCAGCCGCCGGCAACTCTCCGGCGCCCGGCGCCTGTCGAGCTGAGAGCAGAAACGACTCACCGGCCGCGCCCTCGACCGAACCCCTGTGGGTGCACCTGTTGTCGCTCCCGCGACAACAAACGCACCCAGAGCCCTCACTCGTCGCCGCCCCCGCAGCGCGAGACGGGGCGGGGCGGTCCGCAAGTCACCTACAGTCGGGCCATGCGGACCGACACGGCCGGGACAGCCGAACCAGCGGCAGGTTCACGTCAGGCGCGGCGGACCGTCGGGCGCGCGCCCGTCCGGGCCGTCTACCCCGGCACGTTCGATCCCGTCACGCCCGGACACCTGGACGTGGTGGACCGGGCGCGCGGCCTCTTCGACGAGGTGGTCGTGCTCGTCGCGGTCAACGGGGACAAACAGCCGGGCAGCGGCGAGGAGCAGCGGGCCGCCGCCGTCCGGGCCGCCCTACCGGCCGGGTGGACCACGGTCACCGTGGCGGCGTGGCGCGGGTTGACCGCCGACTACTGCCGTCGCCACGGCGCGGAAGTCATCGTTCGCGGCGTGCGGAACGCCACCGACCTCCAGGCCGAACAGCGGCTCGCCGGGATGAACCAGTCGTTGGGCGTCCCCACCGTCTTCCTGCCGACACGGCCCGAACTGGCCGCCACATCGTCCACGGCAGCGCGCACGCGAGGAACGGCACCCGCGTAGCCGGCCCTCGCCTCGCCCCGTCTTCGCGGAAGCTGGACTTCAGCTTCCACCGTCTGAGACGTCTGGGGATCTTGGAAGAAAACGGCCCCGATCGTCCTGCTCGAAGGTGAGCAACGCGAAGCCGCTGCTGTCCGCCAGGTGTGCGCCGGCCTCGAAGCGCAGCACCTGGATGCTGACGCTCGACAGGCGGCTCAACTCGACCAGGTGGTCGAGTTGTTCACGCAGCACGTCCGGGCCACCGACCTCGGTCCCCAGCGACGCCTCGAAGAGGATGGCATGCATCCGCAGCGGCGTCGGCTGCCGACGCCGGATCGCGCCCGCCGAGGTCCGGTGCCGGCGGTCGCGCGTACCCTGCTCGCCGACATCACCCGGCGCGACCCGGCGGCGGCCGACGTCGCCCGGCTCGCGGCGCTCGTCGGCCTGACCCGCTGAGCGTCGTCGCGCGGCGGTGACCGAGCGTGTACCGAGTTCCGGAACCGTCGGCCGGCCCACCACCCCGACCACCCCTTAATGGCGTTCGTCCATATTGACGGATATCACCGGCAGCGGCAGACTCCCGACCACCACCACCCCCTGATCCCGCTCCGGGAGGGCGCCATGAACCGTCCCCACCTGCCGCTGAGGCGTACGGCCGCACGACTGGCCGCGCTCGCCGCGGCCACCGCCGGCGTGCTGCTCGCCGTCACCGCGCCCGCCAACGCCGCCGTGCCCGCCGGGCGCTACGTGGCGCTCGGCGACTCGTACACCGCCGGCCCGCTGATCCCCACCCAGGTCGACCTGAACTGCCTGCGGTCGAACCGCAACTACCCGACGCTCGTCGCCGCGTCCGCCGGGTCGTCGTCGTTCGCGGACGTGAGCTGCTCCGGCGCCACCACCGACGACATCCTGTACGGCGGCGACGGCCAGCTCGGCATCAACCTGCCGCCGCAGCTCAACGCCGTCACGTCGGCCACGGCGCTGGTGACGGTGCAGATCGGCGGCAACGACATCGGGTTCTCCGGGATCATCAGCGACTGCGCGGAGGCGAGCGTGAGCAGCCCGCTCGGCTCGCCGTGCAAGAACCGGTTCACCGCCGGCGGCACCGACCAGCTCCGGGCCCGGATCGCCGCCACCGTGCCGAAGGTGACCAGCGTGCTGCGCTCGGTCCGGCAGGCCGCGCCGAACGCGCGGGTCGTGGTGCTCGGCTACCCGGCGATCCTGCCCGACAGCGGGTACGGCTGCTGGCCGGTGGTGCCGATCGCCTACCAGGACGTGCCGTACCTGCGCGGGGTGGAGAAGGCGCTGAACAGCATGCTGGCCGACACCGCGGCGGCCAACGGCGCGAGCTACGCCGACGTCTACACCCCGTCGATCGGCAAGGACGCGTGCAAGAGCAGCGGCACCCGCTGGGTGGAGGGCCTGGTGCCGCAGAACGCGGCCGCGCCGTTCCACCCGAACGCCCGGGGCGAGCAGGGCATGGCCACCGCGCTGCTGGCCCACCTGAACTGAGTCGCGCCACCCGTCGAGCCGGTCCCGCCAGCGTGGCGGGGCCGGCTCGTCGCCGCTCGACGAACCCCGACCGCTGGCGAATATTTTCGCCCGGAAGAGTAGGGGCGAAGGGTATCGACAGGACGGCCCGCGCCGGGATAGCGTGCCCGCACTCACATCCGTCGATCGATCGGATGCCGAGCGCCGTCGCCCGAAGGAGCGCCATGCCCACGTCCCGATCCGTCCGTCTGCGGCGCCGAGGTCTGCTCGGCATCCCGGCCCTGGTGACCGCCGCGCTGACCATGGTCGCCCGTCCCGACGCGGCCGTCGCCGCGCCGAAGGCCGAGTGCCTGGCCGACCTGCTCCAGGAGCGGTGATGGCCACCATTCCCTGGCTGGTGGACGTGCTGCGGGTCGCCGGCGTGCAGGTCGTCGTGGAGGGCGACTGGCTCAACCGGGCCCGCCCCGGCTCGTTCGACCCGATCGGCGTGCTGTGGCACCACACCGCGGCCACCTCCAGCGCCACCAACCCGCACCCGGCGCTCAACATCTGCATCAACGGTCGTCCCGACCTGGCCGGCCCGCTCTGCCAGGCGCTCGTCGACTACCACGGCGTGTTCCACGTGATCTCCGCCGGCCGGTGCAACCACGCCGGTGTCAGCGGCGGCAGCGGGCCGATCCCGGCCGGCGACGGCAACACCCTGATGATCGGGTGGGAGATCGACTACAACGGCGTGGACCAGCGGATGACCACCGCGCAGTACACCGCCAGCGTCGCCGCCACCGCCGCCGTGCTCACCCGGCTCGGCAAGGACTCCAGCTACGCCCGTGGGCACCGGGAGACCAGCACCACCGGCAAGATCGACCCGTCCTTCATCGACCTGAACACGATGCGGGCCGACGTCGCGGCGAAGATGTCCGGCGGTGCTGGCGGCTGGTCCGCGATCGTGGACAACGCGACCGCCGGCCGATTCTCGGCCAGCGGCAACTGGGGCGTCTCGTCGTTCTCCGGGCAGCGCTACGGCGCCGACTACCGCTACGCCGACCCGGTCGCCGCCAGCGACGCCGCCTGGTACAAGTTCAACGTCCCGCGCACCGGCAACTACCGGGTCGAGGCGTGGTGGCCGGCGAACGCGGGCTACAACGCCTCGACGCCGTACGTCGTGGCCACCACCACCGGCAACCGGACCGTCTACGTCGACCAGCGGGCGACCGGCGGGCAGTGGCGCAGCCTCGGCACGTTCACGCTGGCCGCCGGTGACACCGACCGGGTGGCGGTGAGCCGGTGGAGTTCCGCCGCCGGCCTGATCATCGCCGACGCGGTCCGGCTCACCGAGGTCTGACCGGGTCGCCTGCCGGGGCGGCGGCCTCGAACCGTTCGCGGGTGAGGAACGCCAACTGGGCGCGCTTGCCCGGCAGGTCGATCTCGTCGACCAGTTCGAAGCCCTCGGTGCGCAGTCGACGCAGCGCGGCCTCGTTGCGCACGTCCGGCTCGGCCACCACCCGCCGGGCGGCCGGGTCGCGCAGCAGGAACCGGATCAGCGCCGGGACGACGGCCGAGGTGAGGCCGCGCGCGTACCGCCGGGGTGGGTTGAGCAGCAGGTGCATGCCGACGTCGCCGGGGCGGACCGGGTAGCGCTCCCCCACCGGGTCCGCCTCCGGCCGGTAGGTCTGGAACAGGCCGACCGGCTCGTCGTCCAGCATGATCAGGTACGCGTGGTGGGTGTCCAACCCGTCCAGGAACGCGTAGACCTCGCGCACCTCGTCGCGGGTGTGCGCGCCCATCCCCCAGAACCGGTTGCGGGGCAACGTGACCCAGCCGTGCAGCAGCTCGGCGTGAAGGTCCGGGCGCACCGGCGCCAACGCCAGCGCGCCGAGGTCGGGGTCGCGCTCCAGCGGGATCGTCATGGTGTCGTCCTTCGGCAGAGGGTCGGCGGGCACCGGGATCAGCGTCCCGGCGGCCCAGTGCGGAAACTGGTCGGTGAAGTGCGGATGGCCGGGCCGCCCGGACGCGCCGAACGGGACGATCCAGCGGCTGGCCGCCCGGTCGGTCAGGTCCCAGACGTAGCGGGCGACCGGGCCCCGCCAGCAGGTGTCGGAGACGCCGGGCACACCGGACGTGGCCAGCACGCAGTCGGTGTCCCCGCCGAGCGCGGCTCGCTCCCGCATCGCCGTCACGGCGGCCGAGGTCCCGGCGGCCACGCCCAGGTGCAGCGGGTGCGGCAGGTGCCGGCGACCCCACGGCTCGGGCGGCGGCCCGGCGGCCACCTCGACCAGCGCGTCGACGCCCAGCGACACGACGTCGACGCCGGGCTCCTCGACGAGGTGGTCCAGGGCCAGGCCGATCCGGGTCGCCGGGTCGGTCCAGGGGGTGAACAGCTCGTCGTACCCGGACGGCTCGTGCAACGCCCGCAGCGACGGGTGGGCGATCAACCGGCGGGCGAGCGCGGCCCGCCAGGCCGCGTACGCCCCGGCGTCGGGCGAGTCGGCCGCCATCTCGCGGTTCCAGGCCAGCAGCCGGTCGCACAGCGCGCGGGCCGGCGCGCCGAGCCCGACGGCGTCGAGCCGGCGCAGCAGCCGGTACGTCGGGGTCACCGGGAGGCGGGCGTCGGTGTGCACTGTGGACGCCTCGACGCCGTCGGCGAGCAGGGCGCGGATCCGCCGGGCGCGGTGCGGCGGCGCGAAGTCGACCCCGTGCGCGGCGACGTCCGGGCGGCGGTCGTTGGCGCAGACCGCGACGCCGTCGCCCGCCCGGCTCGCGTGAGCGGCACCACCTGTCGCCACCGTCTCGTCCACCATCGGCAGGTGGTCGCCACGCCAGTGCAGTCGCGGGTCCCAGCCGGGCACGGGCTCGCGGCGGCAGCGGTCGTCGCGCACCGGGACCAGGCCGGCGACCAGGCGACGGACCGTGCCGCCGGAGTCAGCGACGAGCACGCTGTTGACCGGCTCGACCCAGGCGCGCAGCGCGTCCGCGACGTCGGCGGCGTGGCGGGCGCGCAGCAGCGGCAGCAGCGCCTCGAACCCGAGGCGGGCCTCGACGCGGCTCGGCGTGCGCAGGCTGAGCGCCTCGCCGGTGACCCGGTCGTGGTCGACGACCGGGCCGCGCGGCGTCTCCACGATCTCGACGCGTTCGGCGGGACCGCCGCGCACCTCGATCTCCTCGACATGCCGCGCGACCGGCACCCAACCGGCGGCGTCGCGCGCGAGCAGCCGGTCGCCGTCGCGGCGGAGCTGTTCGCGGTAGACGTCCTGGTAGTCGGCCATCGCGTTGGTGACGGCCCAGGCGACCCCGCCGGCATGCCCGAAGTGCGGCAACCCGGGTACGCCGGGAAAGGCCAGCCCGACCACGTCGAACTCCGGGCAGGCGAGCCGGATCTGCTGGTAGACGCCGGGTAGTTCGAGCAGCCGGTGTGGGTCACCGGCGATCAGCGGGCCGCGTCCGGTGGCCGGGTCGGCGGGCAGCGCCCAGGCGTTGCTGCCGGCGGACGACGGCCCCTCCACCGCGAACCGGCCGACCGCGTCCGGGCCGAGCGTGCGGGCGACGTGCGCGTGCCAGAGCTTGTTCGGGAACGTGGCGAACAGCGCGTGCTGAACCAGGAACACGCCGAGCGGCGTCCACGGCCGCCACGGCTCCGGCGCGCTGCCGGTGGCGGCGAACTCGGGCGCGGCGGCGGCCCCCTCGGCGAGCCCGTCGTTGACGCCGTCGACGTACGCCGCGACCCACCGGCGGGTGGCCCTGTCGAGTCGGTCGTGGCAGCGGCGGGCGGTGTCGTCCAGGCGGGCGCGCCTGGCGAACCGGTCCCAGGGCAGCTCCGCCGCGCCGACGTGGGCGGCGAGCCGGCCCTCGGCCCGCCACCGTTCGACGCTGAGCTGCCA
This sequence comes from Micromonospora sp. RP3T, assembly GCF_003027925.1. Classification (GTDB taxonomy): domain Bacteria; phylum Actinomycetota; class Actinomycetes; order Mycobacteriales; family Micromonosporaceae; genus Micromonospora. Next base: position 65,278 of record NZ_PYPS01000015.1, on the reverse strand, counting down.
GGCCCGGTCGTCCGCGGTGACGCGGCCCTGGAGGTACGCGAGCGCGTCCACGTCGTCGGCCCACAGCTGCGGTACGCCCCACCGGTCGCGTTCGACACGCATCCGACCACCCCTCCTTGATAGTTAGGTGAGCCTAACCTAATCTGACTGCCGCGTGGCCGTCGCCGCGCCCCTGTCCGCACGACCACCGGGAAGCCGCATGAGTTCGACCGCCAGCGCCGCGCGCGCCCACCTGTTCCACACCGGATCCGTCGAGCGGTACCGGGACGTGCTGACCCGAGGCGTCGAACGGGTCGCCCGCCGGGTCGCCGAGGTGGACCGGCCGGGCACCGGCGTCCGACCCGAGGCGCTCGCGCCGCTGGTCGGCGGCATCGACCTGGACCGGCCGCTGGGCGACACCGACGCCGCCCTGGACGAGCTGCACGACGTCTGGCTGCGCGACGCGGTCTGGTTCCACCACCCGCGCTACCTGGCCCACCTGAACTGCCCGGTGGTCATCCCGGCGCTGCTCGGCGAGGCGGTGCTCAGCGCCGTCAACTCCTCGCTGGACACCTGGGACCAGAGCGTCGGCGCGACGCTGATGGAGCGCCGGCTGATCGACTGGACGGCCGGCCGGATCGGCCTCGGCGCCACCGCCGACGGGGTGTTCACCAGCGGCGGCACCCAGTCGAACCTCCAGGCGATGCTGCTGGCCCGGGAGGAGGCGTACCGGCGGGAGGTCGGCGCGGCCGCCGTCCGGCCGGCCCGACCGGAGGTGCTGGCCCGGCTGCGCGTCGTCACCTCGACGGCCGGTCACTTCAGCGTGCAGAAGGCCGCCAAGCTGCTCGGCCTCGCCGCCGACGCGGTGCTCACCGTGCCCACCGACGCCGGCCGCCGGATGCGCACCGACGAGCTGGCCCGCACCATCGACCGCTGCCGGCGCGACGGACAGGTGGTGATGGCGGTCGTCGCCACCGCCGGCACCACCGACTTCGGCACCATCGACCCGCTGCCGGAGATCGCCGACATCTGCACCGCCGCCGGCGTCTGGCTGCACGTGGACGCCGCGTACGGGTGCGGGTTGCTGGTCTCCCCCACCCGCCGGCACCTGCTCGACGGCATCGAGCGGGCCGCCTCGGTGACCGTCGACTACCACAAGTCGTTCTTCCAGCCGGTCAGCTCCAGCGCGCTGCTGGTGCGCGACGGCCGGACGCTGCGGCACGCCACCTGGCACGCCGACTACCTCAACCCGGCCCGCGCGGCCGAGCAGGGCATCCCGAACCAGGTGGACAAGAGTCTCCAGACCACCCGGCGCTTCGACGCGGGCAAGCTGTGGCTGACGCTACGCATCATGGGACCGGACGCGATCGGCGCGCTGTTCGACCGCGTCGTCGACCTGGCCGCCGACGCCTGGCGGCACCTCGACGCCGATCCCCGCTTCGAGGTGGCGGCGCCCGCCCAGTTGAGCACCGTGGTCTTCCGGTACGTGCCACCCGACGCGCCGCCGTACCTGGTGGACGAGGCGAACCTGCACGCCCGCGAGGCGCTCGCCGCCTCCGGCGCGGCGCTGGTCGCCGGCACGAAGGTCGACGGCGCGCACTGGCTGAAGCTGACGCTGCTGAACCCGGAGACCACAGTGGACGACGTGCTCGCGGTGCGCGACCTGGTCGCCGAGCACGCCGCCTGGTACGCCCGCCACGCCACCTCGCTGGCCCCGGTCGGCTGAGGAGAGACATGTCGGACTTCATCGCCATCGGCCTGGGCCCGTACAACCTCGGTCTGGCCTGCCTGACCGCGCCGCTCGACGACCTGGACGGGCTGTTCCTGGAGGCCCGCGCCGACGTCGACTGGCATCCCGGGATGCTGCTCGAATCGGCGCGGTTGCAGACGCCGTTCCTGGCCGACCTGGTCACGCTCGCGGACCCGACCTCGCCGTACTCGTTCCTGAGCTACCTGAAGGAGACCGGCCGGCTGTATCCGTTCTACATCCGGGAGAGCTTCTTCCCGCTGCGCGCCGAGTACAGCGCCTACTGCCGCTGGGCCGCCGGCAAGCTGCCGAACCTGCGCTTCCGGCACACCGTCACCCGGGTCGAGCACGACGGCGACCGGTATGTGGTGCACGCGGACACGCCGGACGGGCCGGTCACCCACCGGGCCCGGCACCTGGTGCTGGGCACCGGCACCCCGCCGCACCTGCCACCGGCGTGTCAGGGCCTGGGCGGCGACCTGATCCACACCTCGCGCTACCGGGAGCACCGGGCGGCGCTGCGGGCCAAGCGCAGCATCACCGTCGTCGGCAGCGGCCAGAGCGCCGCCGAGATCTACCACGACCTGCTCGTTGACATCGACACCTACGGCTACCAGCTCACCTGGGTGACCCGCTCGCCGCGGTTCTTCCCCCTCGAATACACCAAGCTGACGCTGGAGATGACGTCACCGGACTACGTGGACTACTTCCACGCGCTGCCGGAGGCCACCCGCTACCGGCTGGAAGGCGAGCAGAAGCCGCTGTTCAAGGGCGTCAACGCCGACCTGATCAACGACATCTACGACATGCTCTACGCCAGGAGCCTGGACGGCCCGGCCCCGACCCGGCTGCTCACCAACACCGAACTGGTCGACGCCGCGTACGCCGACGGGAGCTACCGGCTCGGGCTGCGCCACACCGAGCAGGACCGCGCGTTCACGCTGGACACCGAGGGCCTGGTGCTGGCCACCGGCTACCGCCACCGGCTGCCGGACTTCCTCGCGCCGGTGCGCGACCGGCTGCGCTTCGACACGCACGGCCGCCTCGACGTGGCCCGCAACTACAGCGTCGACCACACCGGGCGGGGCGTGTTCCTCCAGAACGGCGGCACCCACACGCACAGCATCACCTCGCCCGACCTGGGCATGGGCGCGTACCGCAACTCGTGGATCATCCGGGAGCTGACCGGGCGGGAGCACTACCCGATCGAGAAGGCCATCGCGTTCCAGGAGTTCGGGGTGCCCTCTTGAGCGTGTTCACGCGCATCGACGCGCGACTCGGACTGTTCGCGCTGCGCCCGCTGGACCCGGACGCCGACGCGCCGCTGCTGCACCGCTGGGTCACCCATCCGAAGTCGGCGTTCTGGCTGATGCAGGACGCCGACGAGGCCGGCGTCGCCGAGGAGTACCGGCGGATCGCCGCCCACCCGCACCACGACGCGTACCTCGGATCCTGGCGCGGCCGGCCCGCGTTCCTGGCCGAACGGTACGACCCGGCCCGGGTGGAGCTGGTCGGGCTCTACCACCCGCAGTCCGGCGACGTCGGCATGCACTTCCTCTGCGCGCCCACCGACGCGCCCGCGCACGGCTTCACCCGCGCCGTCATCACCACGGTCCTGGCCTGGCTCTTCGCCGACCCGGCCACCCGCCGGGTGGTGGTGGAACCGGACGTGCGCAACCACGCCGTGCACGCGCTCAACGCCGCCGTCGGCTTCACCGTCGTCGGCGAGATCCGCAAACCGGAGAAGGACGCGCTGCTCAGCGTCGTCACCCGGGACCAGTTCCACGACGCCACCGAAGGAGACCCGCCGGCGTGAACCCGATCGCATCCGTCGACCACCTGACCCCCTCGGCGTGGGCGACCGCCAACCGGCTGCTGGTCCGCAAGGCGCTCGCCGAGTTCGCCCACGAACGCCTGATCACCCCCGAACCGGCCGGCGACGGGTGGTGGACCGTGCGCTCCGACGACGGCGCCGTGGCGTACCGGTTCGCCGCCGAGCGGCTCGCGCTCGACCACTGGCACGTCGACGCCGCCAGCATCACCCGGCACCGCGACGGCCGGGAGCTGCCGCCGGACGCGGTCGACCTCTGCCTGGAGCTGCGCGGCGCGCTCGGCCTCACCGACGCGGTCCTGCCGGTCTACCTGGAGGAGATCACCTCCACGCTCGCGGGCACCGCGTACAAGCTGGACCGGCCGGCGGTCACCGCCGCCGCGCTGGCCGCCGCCGACTTCCAGGCCGTCGAGACCGGCATGACCGAGGGCCACCCGTGCTTCGTGGCCAACAACGGGCGGCTCGGCTTCGGCATCCACGACCATCATCGGTACGCCCCGGAGGCCGCCGCCCCTCTCCGGCTGCTCTGGCTCGCCGCGCACCGCGACCACACCACGTTCACCAGCGCCGACGACCTGGACTACGACACGCTGGTCCGGGCCGAGCTGGGCGCGGAGACGCTCGCCCGGTTCGCCGCCACGCTGACCGGGCTCGGTCTCGACCCGGTCGACTACCTGCTCGTCCCGGTGCACCCGTGGCAGTGGTGGCACCGGCTCGCCGTCACGTTCGCCGGTGAGGTGGCCGCACGCCGGCTGGTCTGCCTCGGCGAAGGGCCCGACGAGCACCTGGCCCAGCAGTCCGTCCGCACGTTCTTCAACGTCACCGACCCGACGAAGCACTACGTCAAGACCGCGCTGTCGGTGCTGAACATGGGCTTCATGCGCGGGCTGTCCGCCGCGTACATGGAGGCGACGCCGGCCATCAACGACTGGCTGGCCGCGCTGGTCGCCGACGACCCGGTGTTCACCCGCGCCGGGCTGACCATCCTGCGGGAGCGCGCCGCGATCGGCTACCGGCACCGGCAGTACGAGGCGGCGACCGCGCCGGGGTCGCCGTACCGGAAGATGCTGGCCGCGCTCTGGCGGGAGAGCCCGGTGCCCGCCCTGGCGCCGGGCCGGCGACTGGCCACCATGGCGTCGCTGCTGCACGCCGACCGGGACGGCCGCCCGTTGGCCGGCGCGCTGATCGCGGCCTCCGGGCTGCCGCCGGCCGACTGGCTGCGCCGCTACCTGGACGCCTACCTGGTGCCGCTGCTGCACAGCCTGTACGCCTACGACCTGGCGTTCATGCCGCACGGCGAGAACGTCATCCTGGTGCTCGACAGCGGCGTGGTGGAGCGGGTGGTGTTCAAGGACATCGCCGAGGAGATCGTGGTCATGGACCCGGACGCCGACCTGCCGGAGCGGGTCCGCCGGGTGCGGGCGACGGTGCCGGACGACGAGAAGATCCTGGCCATCTTCACCGACGTGTTCGACTGCTTCCTGCGGCACCTGAGCGCCACCCTGCACACCGCCGGCGTGCTCGATCAGGACGACTTCTGGCGCACCGTCGCCGAGTGCGCCACCGGGTACGCCACGACGGTCCCGCACCTGGCCGAGCGGATGCGCCGGCACGACCTGTTCGCGCCGGAGTTCCCGCTGTCCTGCCTCAACCGGCTCCAGCTCCGGAACAACCAGCAGATGGTGGACCTGACCGACCCGTCCGCGGCGCTCCAGTTCGCCGGCACGCTGACCAACCCGATCGCCCGCTTCGCTGCTGCCACGCCGGGCCGACCCGGCTAGTCCGGCGGGCGGGGTGTGGCGCGTGTGCGGTCGACGGTCAGGCGACGGACCCGGCCGTACCGCGCCACCGGGTCCGGCGGGTCCGGGCGGGCCGGCGGGGCCGGGCACAGTCGGGTCAGGTCGGCGGTGGCCTCGGTCAGCAGTTCGGCGGCAGGGCCCCGGCGAGTTGGCCGCCCTGTTCCGGCTGATCGGCATGACCGTCTGGGACGCGAACGAGGTGGACGAGTGGGCCCGGCAGGCAGGCGCGGGCATACCGCAGAGTGCCTACCAACTTGATGGCGTGAATGACTCGCACCATGGGCCGGACTGAACCGTCTACGCCATCAAGTTCGTAGGCACGTCGGTCAGCCGTCCTCACGAGCAGAGTCCCGTGGCACGCACGCGCCACCCCACCGCTGCGCGCCCTGGCCGGGTGACCCGCCGGCGGCTCGCCCGCGGCGGGCTGGACGCGGTGCGCCTGCCGCGCTGGTATGGCAGTCACACCCGTTCGAGCATGCCGGCAGCCTCCAGGTCGGCCAGGAACGAGCGCACGTCGGCGACCGCCCGCTCCCGCTCGACCTCGACCCGGCCGACCAGCGCCTCGGCCAGTTGGGCGGTGGTGGCGCCGGCCACCAGGTACGGCCACAACGCGGTGCCGGCGCGGTCCAGCGCGAAGTAGACGGACCGCCCGACGTCCAGCAGCACCGTCTCGTCGCCGTTGGTCCGCCACGCCACCCGGTCGCCGCGAACCCGGTACAACACGGACGGTTCGCTGGTCATCTCGGCGCCTCCAGATCGGGTCGTCCCTCGGTGGCCGACAGGCCGGCCAACCACACCTGCTGCACCAGCGCCGCCGTGCGGGAGTCGAACCGCCAGCGCGACCACTCCCGACGCAACGCCGCCACGTCGACGAGCGAGTCGTCGACGCCGCTGCCGTCCCAGGCGCGTACCAGCTCGCGGGTGGCCGTCCGGAGGAACACCTCGTCGAAGGTGGCCTTGCGGCGCGGCGCGATGATCACCGGCGGCAGCGCGGCGTCGGCGATCGCCGCGAGCAGCTCCTGGCGCGACGGGGACCGCAGCCGGCCGTGGCGGGCGGCCAGCGCGGCGGCGAACCGCTCGTCCAGCAGCGGCGCCACGGCCAGCACGTCGTGGTCGGCGGCGATCGCGGCCAGGCTGACCCGGGTCATGCTGAGGTCCCGGCGCCGCAGGTGCCAGGCGATCCGGGCGGCCAGCCGGTGCGGCTCGGCGCGCTGCTCGGCGGCGAACGCGCGACGTGCCTGCCGGGCCACCTCCGGGCGCAGCCAGGGCAGCAGCTCCGGGCGCCGGGCGCGCAGCCCGGTCCGGAGCCGGCCGAGCCGGGCGAGCCGGGCGCGCAGCGAGGCGGGACGCCGCCGCCAGCCGGCGAGGATCTGGTCGCCGCCGACGCCGGTGAGCAGCGCGCCGCCGCGAGCCAGCTCCACGATCGGCAGGTGCAGGTGCCGGTCCGGCGGGTGCACCTGCCCGTACCGGGTCAGCAGCCGCCGGGCGACCGGCCCGACCAGGTCCAGGTCGTCACCGGCCTGGAGGATCTGCCACTGCCGGGTCAGGTCCAGCTCCGCGATGATCTTGGCTTGCCAGGGCGTCTCCTGCGCGCCGGGCGCGTCGGTGAACCGCCAGGTGACCGGCACCGGATCGGGCAGCCCCTCACGCCGCGCCACCCGGGCGGCGAGGGCCAGCACCAGCGAGGAGTTCAGCCCGCCGGAGAAGCTGACCAGACAGGGCGGCCGGTGCAGCGCCGGCAGCACGGCCCGTTCCAGGGCCACCAGCGGCGGCAACGCCGGATCGGACCGGGCAGCCGGCGCGGGCGCGGCCGGGTCCAGGCCCAGCACGACGCCGTACGCCACGTCGCGGGCGGTGGGACGCGGAATGAGGTCAGTCACGGCTGCGCACCCCTCTGCGCCGGCCCAGCCACAGCGCGCGGTCGACGATCCAGGCGGCGAGCGGCAGCAGTACCGCGACGGCGAGCGATCCGGCGACCCGGCCCCGGTCGCCGCCGGCGAGCGCGGCCCGCAAGGTGGGCACGCCGCCGGCAGCCGGAGTTCCGGGTCCGGCGACCGGCGCCTCGACGCTCCTCATGCGCGCCTCCTCCCGGCGTGGCACCCGACCGGTCAGCGACGGTCGCGGGGTACGGGGACCGGCCGACCGGGGCCGGCATCGTCGCCTGACTCCGGTCGGCCGGCCGTCTGCGCCCGGCCGGGTGCAACGGCTCGGACAGGCAGACGTTAGGGCCGGGCGACGGCACCGGCCGGGACGCCCGAACAGTCAGGTACCCGACAGTTCCGCCTGTCGCGTTGCGTCACCACATTGCCGTTTTCTTCCGATCTGGCGGGTCCTTCGGCGGGGAACTGACGTGGCGCGCCGATGACGTGTTGCCAGCCGGTGAATCGATTCGACTCCTCGCGTCGCGCCCGTGTTCGCAAACCGATCAGTGCGTTACGGAAAGTGGATCGGCTGTCTTGTTCGGCGTGTCGCGGGCGGTCGGTACCTGCGTGTCGGCCGTTGCCCTCCGGCAAGTGACCCGTTCAATGAGGCGTAAGAGCGCCGGACCGGTGCAGCGGGAGGTGACACGTGGCCGTGCAGCAGTCGACGGGCCGGCCGGAGCCGGCCGGAGCCGGCCTGGTGGAGACGGACGACCCCGAGCACGCGCACCACCTCATCGCACGGCGGTACGGCGACCACCGGGTCCGGATCTCCGGGCCACGGGACCGCTTCCGCTACCGTCGTTCCACCGTGACCGCGGACGAGCTGGAGATCGACGAGCTGCGGTACACGCTGGGGACCTGCACCGCCACGCCCCCCTATCCCGGCTTCGCCGCGGTGACCGTGACGCACGGCCGGTACGGCTTCCACACCCCCGACGAGGAGCTACGCCTGGTCCCGGGCACGACCGGCCGCTATCCGAACGATCCCGCCACCCTGGTCTCCGACGATGTGGCGGCCTTCGTCGTCCGGCTGCCGATGCCCCGGATCGCGACGGTCGCCGCCACCCGCACCGGGCTGCCCGCCGCCGCGTTCCGCTTCACCGCGCTCGCGCCACTGTCGCCCACGATGGCGACGCTGTGGCGGTCCACCGCGGCGTTCCTCCGGAACCAGCTCACCGACGACGCCATCCTGGCCAGCCCGCTGACCCGGGCCGGCCTGGTGGACCTGGCCGCCGCCACCGCGCTGGCGGTGTTCCCGAACACCACCATGACGGTGTCCTACCTGCCCGCCCCGCCGGCCGTCCGCCCGGCGTCGGTGCGCCGGGCCGCCGAGTTCATCGAGGCACACGCCGCGCGTCCGCTGACCCTGACGCAGATCGCGGCGGCCTGCGACGTCGGCCCACGCGCGTTACAGGCCGCGTTCCGGAAGCACCACGGGCAGAGCCCGATGGCGTTCCTGCGCGCGGTCCGACTCCGCCGGGCACACCGGGACCTGACGCAGGCCCGACCGGGACAGACCGTGGCCGGCACCGCCCGCGACTGGGGCTGGGCCCACCCCGGGCGGTTCGCGAGCGCGTACCGCGAGACGTACGGCTGCCACCCCGGCGACACGCTGCGCGCGGCGGGAGTGAACACGCCGCCGGAGCGGGAGCGGTGACGGACGACCGTCCCGCACGGCGCTTCGAGCTGTCCACCCGGGATCCGGACGTCGCCCGCCGGGCCATCGCCGAGGCGTGCGGCGAGCACCGCCCGCACTTCCAGGGCACCCGACGCGACTTCCACTTCGCGTGGCGGGGCGTGCAGGCCGGACCGCTCGGCCTCACCCGGGCCGCGCACTCCATGGACGCCCGGGCGGAGACCGGGCCGTACCCCGACTTCCTGGCCGTGCACGTGACCCGGGGCCGATGCCGGTTCGTCGACGGTGACGACGAGCTGCTGGTTCCCGCCGGCGGTGTCGGCCGGTATCCGCTGCGCCGGTCGGTGCTGTACTGGACCGACCCGGTGTCCACCACGGTCCGGCTGCCGATGGACCTGGTGGCGCGCGTCGCGGCCACCCGGGCGCAACCGGCCCCGCACACGTTCCGCTTCCTCGGCCTCGCGCCGGTGTCGCCGGCCGCGGCCCGGGCCTGGGCGCACCTGTCCGCGTTCCTGTGCCGGATGGCCGCCATCGGCGACGACGGCCTCGACCAGCCGCTGATCCAGGGGTCGCTGGCCGACCTGACCGCGGCCACCGCACTCACCGTCTTCCCGAACACCACCATGACCAGCAGCTACGTTCCGCAGCCCCGCCGGGTCGCGCCCTCGGTCGTCCGGCGGGCGCAGGCGTACCTGGACGAGCACGCCGCCGCACCGGTCACCGTGGCGCAGGTCGCCGCCGCCTGCGGCGTCGGACCGCGCGGACTCCAGGCCGCCTTCCAACGGCACCTCGGCTACAGCCCGCTCACCTACCTCCGTCAGGTCCGCCTCGCCCGCGCCCACCACGACCTGCTCGCCGCCGACCCGGCCGGCGGCGAGACGGTCGCCGGCATCGCCCGCCGCTGGGGCTGGACCAGCCCCGGCCGGTTCGCCGCCGCCTACCGCGACGCGTACGGCCGGCAACCGCGCGAGACGCTGCGCGAGTGACGCCGACGACCCGTTGCGGATCGGGCGCTCACGCGTTCTTCCCGGAAGGGCCCGACCGGACGGAGACACGGATCATGACTACCGGAGGGGGCACCGTCCCGGTGCGACGGTTCGAACTGGTGACCCGGGACCCGGATCTCGCCCACCACACGATCGCCGACGCGTACGCCGAACACCGGCCCCGCTTCGCCGGCTCCCGTCAGGGCTTCCGCTTCGCGCTGCGCACCGTGCAGGCCGGTTCGCTCGGGCTGGACCGGATCGTGCACTCCATGGACGCGCGGGCGCGCACCGGGCCGTACCCCGATTTCATGACCGTGCACGTGCTGCGCGGCCGGTTCCGGTTCGCCGACGGCGACGAGGAGCTGGTGGCCCCGGCCGGCGCGGTCGCCCGCTATCCGCTGCGCCCGTCGGTGCTGGGCTGGACCGACGTGGTCGGCACCATGATCCGGCTGCCGCACGAGCAGGTGGCGCACGTCGCGACGACCCGGACGGAGACCACGGCGGCCGACTTCCGGTTCCTCGGCCTCGCGCCGGTGTCGGCGGCCACGTCTCGGGCCTGGACCCAGCTCTCCGCATACCTGCACGGGTTGGGCGACGACGCGCTCGAACAGCCGATCCTGCGGGCGTCGCTGGCCGACCTGGCGGCGGCCACCGCGCTCACCGTGTTCCCGAACACCACCATGAACGCCGGCTACCTGCCGCAACCGCGCCGGATGACACCGGCCGTGGTGCGGCGGGCGCGGGCCTGGCTGGACGAGCACGCCGCCGAGCCGGTCACCGTGGCCGAGGTCGCCGCCGCCTGCGGCGTCGGAGCGCGCGGGTTGCAGGCCGCGTTCCAGCGGCACGACGGCCGGAGCCCGACCGCCTACCTGCGCCGGGTGCGGTTGGAGCGGGCGCACCGGGACCTGCTCGCCGCCGAGCCGGGCGGCGGCGAGACGGTCGCCGGCATCGCCCGCCGCTGGGGTTGGACCAGCCCCGGCCGGTTCGCCGCCGCCTACCGCGACGCGTACGGCCGGCCGCCGCGCGAGACGCTACGCGGGTGACCGGTCAGCACTCGGCCCGACCGGCCCGCCAGTAGCCCATGAACGCCACCGCCCGACGGTCGAGCCCTCGATCGGTGACCAGGTGCCGGCGCAGCCCCCGGATCACCGCGGCCTCGCCGGCCAGCCAGGCGTAGAGCGGGGCGTCGGCCGGCCGCTCCGGCACCTCCCAGAGGACGTCCCGGTCGACGTCCACCTCGGCCGGCGGCGGGCCGGCCGGCGACGCGGGCGGCGGCAACAGCCGGGCGGCGAGCGCGGTCACCGCCTCGGTGAGCCGGCTGCCGTGCGGGGCGCCGCCCCGGGGCAGCCAGGTCACCGTCACGCCGGCCGGGACGCGACCCGGCAGCACGTCCCCCGCCGTCGGCACCTCCACCACGGCATGGCCGTGCGCGTCGGCCGGCAGCCGGTCCAGGATCGCGCAGATCGCCGGCGCGGCGGTCTCGTCGCCGGCCAGCAGCAGCGTCGCGCCGGCCGGCGGGCGGAACTCGACGCCGCCGTGCCCGCCCGGCCAGCCCGCGTCCGGACCGACGAGCGCGAGCCGGTCACCGAGGCGGGCGCGACGGGCCCACCGGGTGGCCGGGCCGCCGTCGCCGTGCAGCGCCACGTCCACGTCGATCTCGTACGCCGCCGGCCGGGCCGCCCGGACCGTGTAGGTGCGGATCGGGCTGCGTTCCTCCGGCGGCAGGTCCCGCCACCGCTGGTACCAGTCCGGTCCCGCGGGCAGTTCCGCCGCGCCGCCGTCCACCAGCGGCAGCGCCAGCTTGATCCGCTGGTCGTAGCCGTTGTCGGCGAACCGGTCCAGGTCCGGTCCGGTGAACGTGACGCGCAGGAACGACGGGCCGAGCCGGCGCAGCGCGCGGACCTCGACGGTGAACACGCGCCACGGCGCGGCGGCCAGGGTGCTGGTCATGGTGACGTCCTCTCGGGCTCAGCGGGCGCCGGCGGCGGCGCGGGAGCGCCACAGCAGCCAGACGAAGTAGGGGGTGCCGATCAGTGCGGTGACCAGGCCGGCGGGGACCTGCGCCGGGGCGATGACGGTGCGGCCGAGCGTGTCGGCGAGGCTGACCAGCGTGGCGCCGAGCAGCACCGCCACCGGCAGCACGCGGGTGTGCCGGCCGCCGACAAGCGCCCGCGCGGCGTGCGGCGCGACCAGGCCGACGAAGCCGATCACGCCGACCGCCGACACGGCGGTGGCGGTGAGCAGCGCGGCCAGGCCGAGCGCGACCAGCCGGGCGCGTTCCAGCCGGACGCCGAGCACCCGGGGCGTGTCGTCGTCGAGCGCCAGCAGGTCCAGTTCCCGGCGTACCGCGGCCACCACCGGCACGGCGACCAGCAGGGCCAGCGCCACCGGCAGCACCTGCGGCGCGGTCCGCCCGTAGGTGGAGCCGGACAGCCAGGTCAGCGCCTTGCCGGTGTTCCACGGGTCGGAGGAGACCACGATGAACGTGATGACCGCGGCGCCGCCCTGCCAGACCGCGAAGCCGATCAGGACGAGCCGGTCGGAGTTCAGCCCGCGCCGCCGCGCCAGCCCGTAGACCAGCGCGAACGCGGCCACCGCGCCGAGTCCGGCCGCGCCGGAGAGCGCGAGCACGCCGGCCGTCGGGGCGAACGTCAGCAGCGCCACCGCGCCGATCCCCGCGCCGCCGGTGATGCCGAGGATGCCCGGCTCCGCGAGCGGGTTGCGGCAGACCGCCTGCACGGTGGTGCCGGCCAGGGCGAGGGCCGCGCCGGCCAGCAGCGCCGCCGTGACGCGCGGCCAGCGCGCGTCCAGCACGAAGGTGTACGCCGGCCCGGTGCGCCCCCGGAGCCAGTTGACGATGTCGCCGAGCAGCACCCACGTGTCCCCGGCGAGCATGCCCACCACCAGCGCCGCGACGACCGCGACCGCGCAGACCGTGACGACAGTGCTGTGCACGGCGCGGGAGCGGACGGCGGCGTGGCCGCCCGGGGGTTGCCGGGTGGGCCCGGCGTCGCGGTGCCGGCGGGCCAGCCAGACCAGCAGCACCGCGCCGAACAGCGTGGTGACCACGCCGGTGGGCACCTCCACCCCGGCCTGCCCGCCGAGCACGGCCCGCAGCAGCACGTCGGAGCCGAGCACGATGATCACGCCGACCAGGCCGGCCAGCGGCAGCAGCACCCGGTGCCGGTGCACCTCGGGCACCCACCGGCCGAGCAGTCGGACGATCACCGGCGCGCCGAGCCCGACGAAGCCGATCGGGCCGGCGAGGGTGACCGCCGCGGCGGAGAGCAGCACCGCGAGCAGCACCACGACGAGCCGGGTCCGGCGCACGTCCAGCCCGAGCACCGTGGCGGTGTCGTCGCCGAGGGCGAGCAGGTCCAGCCGGTGCCCGAGCGCGACCAGCAGCAGCCCGGCGACCACGATCACCGGGCCGAGCTGGGTGACCGCCACCAGGTCGCCCTGCACGAGCGAGCCGTTGCCCCAGGCGAACAGCCCGATGGTGGCCTGCTCGAACAGCAGCAGGAGCAGCATGGTGAGCGAGGCGAGCGCCATCGCGGTGGCCGAGCCGGCGAGGATCAGCCGGGTGGTCGCGGCCTGGCCGCCGGCGGACAGCAGCATCACCAGCGCGGCGGCGGCCAGCCCGCCGCAGAACGCCAGTCCGCCGGCGGGCAGCGCCGGCAGCGCGATGCCGAACGCGGCGGTGGTCACGATCGCCAGGTGCGCGCCGGCGTTCACGGCGAGCGTGTCCGGCGAGGCGAGCGGGTTGCGGGTGGTGGACTGGAGCGCCGCGCCGGCGAACCCGAGCGCCACGCCGACCGCCAGACCGGTGAGCAGGCGCGGCAGCCGGGAGGCGACAAGCACCCGGGCGGTCTCGTCGTCCGCGCCGGTGAGCAGCCGGAGCAGGTCGAGCGCGCCCACCGACGACGTGCCCTGGGTGAGGTGCACCGCGGTGACCGCGACCAGCAGCGCGGCGGCGAGCAGGAACGCGCCGGCGACCCGGCGGCGGGCCGGCGGCGGCCCGACCGGGGCCGGCCGGGTGGCCGGCTCCGGTACGACGGTGGCGATCATCGGGCTCAGGCCGTGTAGACGGCGACGAGCTGGTCGACGTACTGCTTCGCGGACAGGGTGCCGCCGAACGTCCAGATGCCGTTCGGCATCTTGTGCAGCTTGTTCTGCTGCACGAACGGCAGGGAGCGCCAGATCGCGTTGCCGGCGAGGCCGCCGGCGAAGACGTCCTGACCGTCCGAGGCGTTGTAGAAGAAGTGCAGGTCCTGTCCCTTGAGGACGGTGAGCCCTTCGACGTCGGTCTGGCCCAGGCCCCACATCTCGTCGGTCTTGCCGGTCCAGGCGTTCTTCAGACCGAGTTGGATGCCGAGCTGGGAGACGAGCGCGCCCTGACCGAACATCCGGATGGAGACCGTGCTGCCCTCCTTCCAGCCGTCGGCGAAGGCGAACTGTCGGCCGGCCGCGCCGGCGTCGGCGATCTTCTTCCGCCCGTCGGCGAGCGTGGCGTCGAAGTCGGCGAGCAGCTTCTCGGCCTGCGCGGTGCGTCCGGTGGCGGTGGCGATCATGGTGAGGTCGGACCGCATCCGGGCGAGGTTGTCGGCGGCGTCGCTGCCCTTGGTGACCAGCACCGGAACGTATTTCTCCAGTTGGGTGACGATCGCGGCGCCGCGCTCGGCCTCCATCACCACCAGGTCCGGCTGGAGCGCCACGATGGCGTCGACGCTCGGCTCGCCCCGGGTGCCGACGTCCTTGACGCCCGGGTCGAGCGGGGCGGCGGTGACCCAGGTGGCGTACCCCTTGGGGTCGGCCACGCCGACCGGCATCACGCCGAGGCCGACGAGCATCTCCACCTCGCCCCACTCCAGGCCGACCACCTTGGCGGCCGGGTTCTTCAGCGTGATCGCCTTGCCGCGGCTGTCGGTGACGGTGACCGGGCCGGTGGCGGTGGCGTCGGAGGGGGACGGTGCGGCGGCGGGCGTCTCGGTGGTGCCGCAGCCGGCGATCAGCAGCGCGGTCGCGGCGGCGGCCAGCAGGGTCAGACGGGTACGCAACATGGGTTTCTCTTCTGTCGTCAGGACTTGTGGTGTTTGCCCACTGGGCGGGTGGAGAGCAGGCCGGTGACCGGGTCGGCGGTCACCTCGACGCGGATGCCGTACGCCTCGGTGAGCGCCGCCTCGGTGAACACCTCGCGCGGGGTCCCGGCGCCACGTACTCGACCGGAGTGCAGCAGCACGACGTGGTCGGCGACGGCGGCGGCCTGGTTGAGGTCGTGCAGCACCACGCCGACGGCCACGCCGGCGGTGTCGGCGAGGTCGCGCACCAGGTCGAGGATCTCCACCTGGTAGCGCAGGTCGAGGAACGTGGTCGGCTCGTCCAGCAGCAGCACGGCGGTGTCCTGGGCCAGGCAGGTGGCCAGCCAGACCCGCTGGAGTTCACCGCCGGACAACGCGTCGACGGGTCGGTCGGCCATGGCGGCCACGCCGGTCACCGTCATGGCCCGGTCGATCGCGGCCGGGCCGTCCGGGTCGCCGGCCCGCCACCGCTGCCGGTACGGGTGCCGGCCGTAGCCGACCACGTCCCGGACGGTGACGCCGCTCGGGGTGGGGCGGCTCTGCGCCAGCAGCGTGACCCGGCGGGCGAAGTCGCGCGCCGACAGCGCGCGGGCCGGGGTGCCGTCGGCGAGCACGATCTCGCCGTGCTGGAGCGGGTGCAGCCGGGCCAGCCCGCGCAGCAGCGTGGACTTGCCGCTGCCGTTCGGCCCGACCAACGCGGTCACCGCCGCCGGTCGCAGCGTGATGGCCGCGTCGTGCACCACGGTGGTGCCGTGGTAGCCCAGGTGCAGCGCACTGCCCCGCAGGCCGTCGGCCCGCACCGTTCCGCTCGTCACAAAGGTTAGGCTAACCTAACCACTGATCACCCTGTCAAGCCGCCCTCGGATTTCACGTCGACGCACCTCGGCAGCCAGCGTCGATCTTGCGGTTGCGGCCCGAGACCCGTACCTCTTGCCGGGATTGTCGGGGCGGCAACCGCAAGATCGACGACGCGGGTGGCCGGAGCGGACCTACAGGGAGACGGTGCGGCCGCCGAGCGTGACGACCAGGCGGCCGTCGGCGGCGAAGGACCAGCCCAGGGCGCCGGCGTAGGTGGCGCAGCGGGAGCCGTTGGCGCCGGACCAGAACTGGTTCGAGCCGTCCACGTTGCCGATCGTCTTGTCGGTCGACCCGCTGCCGCTGCGGCAGGACGTGTTGGTGCGGAAGACCGAGGTGCCCGCGTCGAACGAGAAGTTGCGCTCGGTGTTGTCGATGCTCAGGTTGTTGGAGATCGTCATCGAGCCCGGGTTCCGGTTGTAGGTGAACCCGTGCTTGCCGTTGCGGTACGCGATGGTGCGCCGGACGGTGTGGTTGACCGCGATGTCCTCGCCGCCGAGCTTGAAGCCATTGCGGTCACCGTTGCCGTTCTGCGTGCCGTTGCTCAGCGTGCCGTTGTTGTAGGAGAGGGAGTCCTCGATGGTCACCGGGCCGATCGCGCCGGTGTCGGTCTTGGTGTACAGGTCCCAGCCGTCGTCGATGTTGTTATGGGACACCGCGTACCGGAAGACGTTGCCGGTGCCGACGGTGAGCTTGGCGGCGAACCCGTCGGCGTCCTCGCCGTCGGAGTCGGCGTTGTCGTGCGACTCGACGCTGACCATGAGGTTGTTGGCCGGCCACTGGTCACGCGGGGTGCTGGAGGCGATCCGGGACAGTTGCAGGCCGCTGTCGCGGTTGAACCGGGTCACCGTGCGCTCGATGACGTTGTTGCTGCCGCCGACGAAGATGCCGTTGTCACCGGCGCGTTCCACCACGATCCCCCGCACGTGCCACCAGGACGCGTTCAGCGCGAGACCCCGGTTGGCGGGGTCCTCGGTCATCGCGGAGAAGTTGAGGATCGGCGTCTCGCCCGGGTACGCGTACAGGTTCTTGCGGGCGCTCGCGGTGCCGTTGTTGCCGGCGGCGATGGTGACGGTCTGGGCCAGGTTGTAGGTGCCGCCCCGCAGATAGATCGTGCCGCCCGCGCCGACCCGGGTGATCGCGGCGGCGATCGTGGTGGGGTTGGCCTGGGTGCCGGCCGCGCCGGCGGTGCCGTTCGGCGCGGCGTACACCGCGCCGCTGGTCGGCGGTGGCGTGGTGGGCGACGGTGGCGGGGTGGTGGGCGAGGGCGGCGGGGTGGTGGGCGAGGGCGGCGGGGTCGTCGGCCCGGGCGGCGGGGTGAGCGTCCCCCCGGGGTCGGTGGGGATCGCCCCGCCGCAGAGGACGCCGTTGACCGCGAACGAGGCGGGGACCGGGTTGCTGGTGTTGTTCCAGCCGCCGTTGAAGCCGAACGACGTGGTCGCGTTCGTGCCGAGGCTGCCGTTGTAGCTGACGTTGGCGGCCCGGACCGACGCGCCGGTCTGGGTGATGTCGGCGCCCCAGGCCTGGCTGACGGTCTGGCCGCCACTGAAGTTCCAGGTGACGGTCCAGCCGTTCAGCGGGTCGCCGAGGTTGGTGAGGTTGACGTTCGCGGTGAAGCCGCCGGACCACTGCGCGGTCACCGCGTAGTCGACCCGGCAGCCGGCGGCGGCCTGGGCGGGGTTCGCGCCCATCGCCAGGCCGCCGGTGGCGAGCGCGGCCGCCGCGATCGTGGACGTCCACAACGCCGCACGGCGCTGTCGGTTGATCATGGGATTCTCCTGCGGGTGGTGGTTCGGTGCCGCGCCGGCGTCGACACCGATGCCCGGTCGGTGCCGTCGGCGGGGCTTCCTGCTGCCCGGACGCCCGTGTGCTCGACGGGCCCGTCACGCCTCCCGCTGTGAAAGCGCTTTCAGCGCATCCTACTGACGCATGTCGATGTGGTCAATCTCCGCCCCGACACTGAACGATCCGGCCGCGCCGGCCGTACCCATCCCCGACAGGGACATCGTCCGGAACCGCGATGCCGGAGCGGGCACGAGAGGCGATTCCTGCGTCTCACTTCGCACCGCGGAGCGGCGGCACGGCACACGCCGCGCCGGCCCTCCAGGTCAACCAAAGGAGAGGTGCATGGCCAGGGGTACGCGCAACAACGCGGTCCTGAAACTCGGTGGGGTGGGCGTCCTCGCGGCGCTCCTGCTCGCCGGCGGACTGCAACTGGCGTCCGCCGACGAGAACGGCGGCTCGGCCGCACCGGCCGCCGCGGCACAGACCGTGAACTGCCCGACGGTTCGCGACAAGCTGCCCGCGGTGCCGGCGGCGGCGAACGCCGAGGTGGAACGGGAACTGGCCAACCTGGACCAGGAGATCGCCCGGCAGAACGAGCGGCTGGCCCGGCTCGCGGTCAAGCCCGAGGGCGGCCCGAACTTCGTCAACAACGCCATCCTCGGCCCGCTGAAGAACAAGCGCACCGCCGCGCTCGACCGGATCGAGATCGCCTTCAACCGGATCGGCGCGCAGCGCCCGAACCTGGACGCGCTGGCCGGCTGCGGACTCAACGCCGCCGGCGTGCCGAGCGCCGTCAACGGCGGTGCCGGTCAGGGCGGCGCGACCGGCGGACAGAACGGGGCCGGCGGACAGAACGGGGCCGGCGGACAGAACGGTGGGGGCGGACAGAACGGTGGGGCGGCGGCCGGGGTGGCCCGGACCGTGAACTGCCCCGGGGTGCGGCTCCCCGCCGTCCCCGCGGCGGCGGCGGCGCAGGTGCGGGCCGAACTGGCCACACTGGACAACCAGATCGCCGAGGCGAACGCCCGTCTGGCCCGGCTCGCGGTCCGGCCCGAGGGCGGGCCGGCGTTCATCGACAACGCCATCCTCGGCCCGCTGAAGAGCAAGCGTGGCGCCGCGCTCGACCGCATCGAGATCGCCTTCAACCGGGTCGGCGCGCCACGCCCGAACCTGGACGCGCTGGCCGCCTGCGGACTGAACTGAGGTGATTGCCGGGGCCCCTTCCTATCGCCTGGGCGATAGGAAGGGGCCCCGGCAAACCCGCGCGGCTAGCCCTCGGCGGGGGCGTCGTGCGCCCGGAGCGTCGCGCGCACCACGGCACGGACCCCGCCGGCGACCAACAGGCCGAAGCCGGTGGCCATCAACGGCAGCCCGACCCCGAACGGCAGGTCCGCGATCCAGTTGATGCTGCCGCGCTCCCGAAACTCGGCGAAGCTCGCCGCGACCACGGCCAGCGCGAACGTCAGCGCGCCGACGGCCGCCGTCAACGCGGTCAGCGCGGCGCCCGGGTACGCCCGCGCCCAACCGCCGGCCACCAGCGCCACCAGCAGCCAGGCCAGCGTCAACAGGGTCCAGCCGCCGCCGGTGCTCAACGACGCGTACGCCCAGCCGGAGAAGGACCAGGAGTAGCCGGCCGAGACGCGGAACCACGGCGACAGATAGCCCACGGTGGCCACCAGCGCGCCGAGCACGACCACGGCGTCCGGCGCGAACGATGGCCTGGTGTCCTGCGTCGTCACGCCGGCCACGGTAGCCGACGCCGGCCACCACCGGTGACGGCCCGGGGTGGTGCCTGCGGTACCCGGACCGGGCAGCAGGCGGGATTCCGGACCGGCCGCGACCGGTCGAGGCTGGAAGCCGTAACCGAAGCCGTGACGAGGAGTTCCCATGACCCGCCGAACCGTTCCGCTCGCCGCCGGCGCGCTGGCCGTGCTGACCGCCACCGCCCTGGGCGTGCCCGCCGCGTCCGCCGCGCCCACCCGGGCCGAGCGACCCGACGTCCTCCAGCAGCACCTCGACCGGCTGGTCGCGGAACACCGCTTCCCCGGCGCGCTGGCCTCGGTGCGCGGCGCCGACGGCCGGGTGCGCGACCGCACCGCCGGGGTCGGCGACCTGCGGACCGGCCGCGAGGTGCCCACCGACGGCCGGGTGCGCATCGGCAGCAACACCAAGACCTTCACCGCGGTGGTCGTCCTGCAGCTCGTCGGCGAGGGCCGGATCGACCTGGACGCCACCGTCGAGCGTTACCTGCCCGGCCTGGTGCGGGGCCACGGCAACGACGGGCGGCGGATCACGGTACGCCAACTGCTCCAGCAGACCAGCGGCCTGCCCGACTACGACGACGTGCTGTTCACCGAGGAGCAGGACCTGGTCGACCGGGCCCACGCGTACCTCGAACCGCGGCGGCTGGTGGACGCGGCGCTCACCCGGCCGCGCCGCTTCGCCCCGGGCACGAGCTGGGAGTACAGCAACACCAACTACGTCCTGGCCGGTCTGATCGTCGAGCGGGTCACCGAACGCCCGATCGGTGAGGAGATCACCCGGCGGATCATCGAGCCGCTGCGACTGCGGAACACCTCCTGGCCGGGGGTCGGCGACCAGCGCCTCACCGGCCGGCACCCGCAGGGCTACGTGGCGGTCGCGCCGGGCGCGCCGTGGATCGACGTGACCGAGATGGACCCGTCCTTCGGCTGGGCCGCCGGGCAGCTCGTCTCGACACCGGGCGACCTGCGCACGTTCTTCGAGGCGCTGCTGGCCGGCCGGCTGCTGCGACCGGCGCAGCAGGCGGCCATGATGCGCACGGTCGACGCGCCCGGGTTCGAGCCCACCGGGGTCTGGGCGTACGGCCTGGGCATCGCCCGGCACGACCTGCCGTGCGGCGGCCACGCCTGGGGACACGGCGGCGACATCCAGGGCTTCGAGACGCGCAACCTGGCCACCACGGACGGCCGCGGCGCGGTGGTCGCGGTGACCGGGCTGCCGACGTCGCTGGAGATGGTCGAGGCGGTCTCCGACAGCGTCGACGCGGCGCTCTGCGCCCGCTGACCTCGTACCGCGTCCCGGCCGGCGCGTCGCTCAGGCGGCGTGCCGGCCGTCGTTCAGGTAGCGCAGCACGGCGGTGACCCGACGGTCGGCCCGGTCGTCCGGCGGAAGCTCAAGCTTCGCGAAGATGCTGCGGATGTGCTTGTGCACCGCGCCCTCGGTGACGAACAGCCGCTCGGCGATCGCGGTGTTGCCGAGCCCCTCCGCCATCAGCGCCAGCACCTCCTGCTCGCGCGGCGACAACCGGGCCAGCCCGTCGTCGGCGCGGCGGTTGCGGGCAAGCAACTGCCCGACCACCTCCGGGTCGATGACGCTGCCGCCGGCCGCGACCCGGTGCAGCGCGCCGAGGAACTCCTCGACCCGCCCGACGCGTTCCTTGAGCAGGTACCCGAGGCCGGTGGCGCCGACCGAGAACAGCTCGGTGGCGAACGCCTGCTCGACGTACGCGGACAGCACCAGCACCGCGAGGCCGGGCCGGCGGCGACGCGCCTCGACCGCGGCGACGATGCCCTCGTCGGTGTGGGTCGGCGGCATCCGCACGTCGACGATCGCCACGTCCGGCGCGTGGGCGTCCACCGCGGTCAGGAACCCGTCCGGGTCGCCGGCGGTGGCCACCACGTCCAGCTCCTCGGCCCGCAGCAGCAGCGCCAACCCCTCGCGCAGCAGCGCGTCGTCCTCGGCGATCACGATCCGCATGGCAGCTCCACGTGCATTCTCGTCGGTCCTCCGGGCGGGCTGGTCAGCGTCATCCGGCCGTCGTACGCCTCGACCCGCCGCCGGACGCCGGTCAGGCCGGAGCCCCGCGCCTCGTCCGCGTCGCCGTGGCCGTCGTCGGAGACGGTCACCAGCAGGCGGTCCCGCTCGCGGCGCACCGTGACGTCCACCGCGCCCGCGCTGCTGTGCCGGACCACGTTGGTCAGCGCCTCGGCCACCACGAAGTAGGCGGTGGCCTCGACCGCGACCGCGCACCGCACCGGGACGTCGACGGTGAGCCGGCACGGCACCGCGCACCCGCCGGCCAGGCCGGCCAGCGCGCCGGCGAGCCCCCGGTCGTCCAGCACCGGCGGCAGGATGCCCCGCACGACCGTCCGCAGCTCGCCGAGCGCCTGCTCCGCCGCCTGCTGGGCCCGTTCGAGGATCTCGTCGGCGCGGGCCGGGTCCCGTCGGACGGCCCGCCGCGCGGCGCCCAGCAACACGTTCACCGCCACCAGCCGGTTCTGCGTGCCGTCGTGCAGCGACCGTTCGATGCGGCGCAGCTCCACCGCGTGCGCGTCCAGTGCGGCGGCCCGGGTGGCGGTGAGTTCGGCGACCCGCAGCGACAGGTCGACCCCGGGCGGCGGGGCGAGCAGCCGACGGCCCGGCCGGGCCTGGGCGCGCGCCAGCGCCGGGCCGAACGCGACGGCGGCGACCAGCCACGCCACCCCGGCCAGCCCGACCAGGAGCGCGTCGGGCAGCCCGTCGATCCGCCACCAGACGATCCCCGGCGCGCCGTCCTCGGGGCGCAGCAGCCGGAACCAGAGCGGAAACGTCAGGTCCTGCACGGCGTGCAGCGGCAGCGCGAGACCCAGCAGCCCGGTGCCGAGGCCGAACACGGCGTGCAGCGCCACCCAGCCGAACTCCCGGCGGACCACCGGGTCACGCAGCGCCGTACGCGGGTCGGCCGGGGACGGCCCGACCTCCGGGAGCGGAGCGCCCAGGCGGGACAACCGCGCGCGTTCCCGGTCGGCCACCGCGCGCGCCGCCCGCACCGCGCCGGGGACCGCCCGCGGCCCGAGGCCGACCAGGCCGGCGACCGCGACGACGAGCACCCGGAGCAGCGCGCCCCAGGCCAGCAACGCGGTGCCGGACCCGCCGGCGAGGTGCGCCCACGCGTCCGCCGAGGCGCGGACCCGCCTGCGCACGTACCCCATCGGTCCCACCCCCGCGCGCCACGATAGGTCACGGCGGGAGCGGCCGGCAGCGCCGGCGGCGGAACGTGGCGCCTGCGGTACCGCTCAGGTCGCGTCGTGCAGGCGACCGTCGCGCATCGCCACGATCCGGTCGGCGGCGGCGAGATGGTCGCGGTCGTGGGTGACCAGCACCGTGGCGGTGCCCCGCTCGCGGGTGAGCCGACCGATCAGGTCGATGACGGCGGCGCCCCGCTCGTGGTCGAGCGCGCTCGTCGGCTCGTCGACGAGCAGGACGACCGGATCGTTCATCAGGGCGCGGGCGATGTTGACCCGCTGGCGCTGGCCGCCGGAGAGCTGGTGCGGGCGCCGGCCGGCCTGGGCGGCGAGCCCGACCGCGTCGAGCAGCTCCCGCGCCCGGTCCCGGGCCCCGGCCGGCGACCGGCCGGCGAGGGTGGCCATCACCTGGAGCTGCTCGGCGGCGGTCAGCGACGGCAGCAGGTTGGGCTGCTGGAAGACGATGCCGATCGCGCGCCGGCGCAGCGCGGCGAGCGCGCCGCGGCCCATCCCGGTGGTGGCGACGCCGTCGACGTGGACGGCGCCGGCGTCCGGGGTAACGAGCGTGGCGGCGACCGCGAGCAGGCTGGACTTGCCCGACCCGGACGGGCCGACCACGGCGGTCAGGTCGCCCTTCGCGACCGAGAGCGTCACGTGGTCGAGCGCGGTGAGCCGGTTCTCCCCGTCCGGGTAGGTGAGCGTGACGTCGGTCAGGTCGAGGCTCATCGGGCGCTCCCCAGTGCGGTGAGCGGGTCGACGGCGGTGATGCGGCGCACGGACAGGGCGGCGCCGAGCATGCCGAGCACGATCATCACGGTGGCCGGGACGGCGACGGTGGCGGGCGTCAGCACGAACGGCACCTCCGAGCCGGAGAGCAGCACGCCGAGCCCGGCGGCCAGGCCGGTGCCGAGCGCGGTGCCGCCGACCAGCAGGACGCCGGCCTGCCCGAGCGCGTCGACGAGCAGCGCGGCGGTGGAGGCGCCGAGGGCCTTCAGGACCGCGACGTCGCCGCTGCGCTGGATCGTCCACACCGTGAAGAAGGCGCCGATGACCAGCGCGGAGATGGCGAACAGGAAGCCGCGCATGAGTTGGAGCGAACCGTTCTCCGAGCGGTAGGAGCCGATCGCGGTCAGCGAGTCGCCGGTGCGGACGGTCCGGGTGCCGGCGGCCCGGTCGGTGGTGGCCACGTCCACGCCGGCGGCGGTGCGCAGCGCGATCACGGTGGCGGTGTCCGCGTCGGCGTCGCCGGTCCGCCGCCACGAGTCGAGGCTGGTCCACACCACCGGGGTGTGGCTGAAGGAGGCGTCCCCGCGGACCGCCGCCACGGTCAGCTCCCGGCCGGCCACGGTGAGGCGGTCGCCGACGCGCAGGCCCAGGCCGGTGGCGGCCGGGGTGGACAGCACCGCGGTGTGGTCGTCGAGGTCGCCGGGGGCGAGGCGGGAGCCGGCCCGGACGCCGAACACGGAGACGGCGGCGCTGCGGCCACCGGCGGTGACCCGGGTGGTGCCGATGCCCAGCGGCTCGGCGGCGGTGACGCCGGGCGTGTCGGCCCAGCGCTGCCACTGCCGTCGCGTGACCGTCGAGTCGGCGTACGACGGCTGCGGGCCGCCGAAGGCGATCCGGTCGGCGGGCAGGCCGGTGATCGCGGAGGTGTTCTGCCGGCCCAGCCCGGCGGTCAGGCCGGACAGCAGGCCGACCAGCAGGGTGATCAGCACGATGACGGTTCCCATCAGGGCGAAGCGCCCCTTGGCGAACCTGAGGTCTCTCCAGGCGACGAACACGGGCTACGCGGTCCTTTCGACGGACGGGGTGGTCGCTCCCACGGTCGTCGTCGGAGGCCGGCCCGGGCATCCGACGGTGGACGGCACTTCCCGGGCGGAACGGCGGTGGGCCGGTTACCCCTTTCGACAGATCCCCGCCGACCTGCGCCTCCTCTAGGCTGGAAGGGCCGTGACCACCGTTCCCGCCCTCACCTCCACCGCCCGCGTGCTGGCCTGGTGCCTGCACCTGCTGGTGGGTCTCCTCTTCGCGCTCGCCGGCCTCCGGGCCGTCGTCACCGGGCAGCCGCACGCGCCGGTGATCGCCGCGGTCGCGGCGGCGGGCCTGCTGACGTACGCGGCGGGGGCGCTGCGGCCCGGCGTCCACCGCTCCCGACGGGCCGCCGGCTGGTGGCTGGCGGCGGTCGGCGTCGGGTGGCTGGCGCTGACCGTGCTGACCGTGGACGGGCTGTGGCTCGCGTTC
Organism: Micromonospora sp. RP3T; assembly: GCF_003027925.1. GTDB lineage: Bacteria > Actinomycetota > Actinomycetes > Mycobacteriales > Micromonosporaceae > Micromonospora. The sequence continues at coordinate 40,434 of NZ_PYPS01000015.1, read as the reverse complement.
CCGCTCTACCTGCTGCAACTGCACCTGCTGTCCCGGCGCGCCGGACCGGTCGCCGTCGCGGTGACCGCCGTGGTGGCCGTCGTCGCCTTCGCCGCCCATCGCGGCGCGGTCAGCGTGGCCGGCACGGTCGGGCCGGTGCTCGGCGCCGCGGTCGCGGTGGCGGTGGTCCGGGGCTACCAGGCGCTCTACCGGGAGAGCGAGCGCCGCCGGCGGCTGATCGAGGAGCTGACCGCCACCCGCGCCGACCTGGCCCGGGCGCAGCACGAGGCCGGGGTGGCGGCGGAACGCGAGCGGCTGGCCGCCGAGATCCACGACACGCTGGCGCAGGGCCTGACCAGCATCCAGTTGCTGCTGCGCGCCGCCGGCCGGGTGCTGCCGGACCGGCCGGACACCGCCGCCCGCCACGTCGAGCAGGCCCGGCAGGCGGCGGCGGACAATCTCGCCGAGGCCCGGCGCTTCGTCGCCGCGCTCACCCCACCGGCGTTGGACGACACCACGCTGGCCGACGCGCTGCGACGCCTCTGCGCCACCACCGGCGCCCGGCACCGGCTCGCCGCCCGGTTCGCGGTCACCGGGGCCCCGGTCCCGCTGCCGACCGCGTACGAGGTCGCGCTGCTGCGCGTCGCCCAGGCGGCGCTGGCCAACACCGTGCGTCACGCCCGGGCCACCACCGTCGAGGTGACGCTCGGCTACCGCGCCGACCGGGTGATCCTGGACGTGACCGACGACGGCGGCGGTTTCGACCCTGAGCGGCTGCCCGGTCCGGGGCCCGACGGCGGTGGGTTCGGCCTCGCCGCGATGCGGGCGCGGACCCGCGCGCTCGGCGGCGCGCTGACCGTGGCCGCCGCGCCCGGCCGCGGCGCCACCGTGTCGGCCCGGCTCCCCCGCATCCCGTCCGGCGGGCGGCCGTGACCGGCGCGCCGGTCCGGCTGCTGATCGCCGACGACCACCCGGTCGTCCGGGCCGGCCTGCGCGCCGTGCTGGAGACCGAGCCGGGCCTGGTCGTGGTGGCCGAGGCGGCCACCGCCGAGGAGGCGGTGGCCCGCGCCGCCGGCGGCGACGTCGACGTGGTGCTGATGGACCTGCGCTTCGGCGTCGGCCCGAGCGGGGTCGAGGCGACCGCCGCCATCACCGCCCGACCGCACGCGCCGCGGGTGCTGATCGTCACGACCTACGACAGCGACGCGGACACGCTGCCCGCGATCGAGGCCGGCGCGACCGGCTACCTGCTCAAGGACGCCTCACCGGACGAACTGGCCGCCGCCGTGCGGGCCGCCGCCGCCGGCCGTACCGCGCTGGCTCCGGCCGTCGCGGACCGGCTGGTGAACCGGCTGCGGACGCCGGACACGGCGCTGACCCGGCGGGAGACGGAGGTGCTCGGCCTGGTCGCGGATGGGCTGTCCAACCAGGCCGTCGGCCGTCGCCTGCACCTGACCGAGGGCACGGTCAAGTCGCACCTGTCGCGCATCTACACCAAGCTGCGCGTCGACTCCCGCACCGCGGCGGTCGCCGCCGCCGTCGACCTCGGCATCCTCCGCCGCTGACCGGCCGCGCGGTGCCGCGACCGGCCGGCGGCGCCGGTCAGGCGTCCCGGCGGCGCAGCAGGACCAGGGCGGCGCCGAACAGGACGACCAGCCAGGCCGCGAGGACGGCCGCCCCGGCGCCCGGGGAGAGCAGGTCACCGCTCCCGCCCACGCTCATGAACGCCTGCCCGGCGTTCGACGGCAGGTACGGCGAGATCCGCTCCGACCAGCTCTCCGGCAGCAGCGACACCACTCCCGGCACGACCAGCAGCAGCGCGACCACGCTGGTCAGGGCGCCAGCGGTGGTGCGCAGCAGCGAGCCGAGCGCCGCGCCGAGCACACCGACGGCGGCGAGGTAGCCGGCCGTGCCGAGCACCGCGCGCAGCACGCCGTCGTCGGAGAGGGAGATGCCCTGGTCGCCGAGGATCGCCTGTCCGCCGAGGAAGGTGAGCAGCGTGGTGGGCACCAGCACGGCCAGCACGACGCCGGCCAGCACGACGACCTTGCCGGCGAGCACGGGCCAGCGGGTCGGCACCGCGGCGAGAGACGAGCGGATCATTCCGGTGCCGTACTCGCCGGCGGCCAGCAGCACGCCGAGCGTGCCGACGAGCAGTTGGGCGAGGTTGACGCCGCCGAGGCTGGCGCCGAGCGGGTCGAGCGACGACGGCCCGCCGGGCGGCGCCGGCGTGCCCGGCTCGATCGTGGCGTCGGCCAGGAACGTCGAGAAGCCGAGCCCCAGCGCGGCGAACACCACCACGGTCGCGGCCAGCATGATCAGCGACGAGCGCAGGGACCGGAACTTGATCCATTCGCTGCGGACCACCCGGGGGACGGTGATCCGGGCGTCGGTCGGCACGGTGGTGGTGGGTGGGGCCGCGGTGGTCATCGGTCAGCTCCTTCGGTGGCGCCGACGTACTCGACGGCGTCGCGGGTCATGGTCATGAACGCCTCTTCGAGCGACGCCTCGGTGGGGGTCAGCTCGTGCAGGGTGAGCCCGGCGGCGGCGGCCCGGTCGCCGATCGCCTCGGGGCGCAGTCCGCTGACGTCCAGCACGCCGGGCTCGCCGCCGGTGATGGTGACGTCCGGGCCGGCCAGCAGGTCGCGCAGCGCCGTGGCCTGGGGTGAGCGCACCCGTACGGTGCCGCGGGAGGCCCGGCGGGTGAACTCGGCGAGCGACACGTCGGCGATCAGCCGGCCCCGGCCGACCACGATCAGATGCTCGGCGGTCTGGGCCATCTCGCTCATCAGGTGCGAGGAGACGAAGACCGTCCGGCCCTCGGCGGCGAGGCCCCTGAGCAGGCCGCGGATCCACCGGATGCCGTCCGGGTCGAGGCCGTTGACCGGCTCGTCGAGCATCACCACCGCCGGGTCGCCGAGCAGCGCGCCGGCGATGCCCAGCCGCTGACCCATGCCGAGTGAGAACCCGCCGGCCCGCCGGCCGGCCACCTCACGCAGCCCGACCAGGTCGATCACCTCGTCGACGCGGCGGCGGCCGAGGCCGTGCGTGGCGGCCACGGCGAGCAGATGGTTGCGGGCGGACCGGCCGGTGTGCACCGCCTTGGCCTCCAGCAGCGCGCCGACCTGGCGCAGCGGGTCCCGGTGCTCGACGTAGCGGCGGCCGTTGACCCGTACGGTCCCGGCGGTCGGCGCGTCCAGGCCGAGGATCATCCGCATGGTGGTGGACTTGCCGGCGCCGTTGGGACCGAGGAAACCGGTCACCACGCCGGGCCGGACGGTGAAGGTCAGGGCGTCGACGGCGAGCTTGTCGCCGTACCGTTTGCTCAGGTCGTGGGCTTCGATCATGTGCTCAACCCTGGCCCGCGCACCCCGGCCGGCGCGTCGGCCGGACGCGGACACCTGCGCGTACCGCGAACGCGGTACGTCAGCGGTCCGGCTACCGCGCCGGTGGGTCGGCCCGGACCAGGCCGCTCTGGTAGGCGATCACCACCAGCTGGGCCCGGTCCCGGGCATCGAGCTTGGCCATCGCGCGGTTGACGTGGGTCTTGGCGGTCAGCGGGGAGACCACCAGCCGCTGGGCGATCTGCTCGTTGCTCAGCCCGGCGGCGACCAGCGTGACCACCTCGCGTTCCCGTTCGGTGAGCACCCGCAGCCGCTCCGGCGTGGCCCCGGGCCGCGGGTCGGGCTGGGCCAGGAACCGGGCGATCAGCCCACGGGTCGCCTTCGGGGACAGCAGCGCCTCCCCGGCCGCGACGGTACGGATCGCGTCGAGCAGCTCGGCCGGTTCCACGCCCTTGCCCAGGAAGCCGCTGGCGCCGGCGCGCAGCGCCTCGAAGACGTACTCGTCGACCTCGAACGTGGTCAGGATCAGCACCCGTACGCCGGCCAGGTCCTCGTCGGCGGTGATCTCCCGGGTGGCGGCCAGGCCGTCGAGGTCGGGCATCCGGACGTCCATCAGCACCACGTCGGCGCGGGTGGCGCGGGCCCGTTCGACCGCCTCGCGCCCGGTGGCGGCCTCCCCCACCACGCACAGGTCCGGCGCGGAGTCGACGAGCGCGCGGAAGCCGGCGCGGATGAGGGTCTGGTCGTCGGCGAGCAGCACCCGGACGGTCATGCCACCTCCTGCGGCATCGGGGCGGGCAGTTCGGCGCGGACCCGGAAGCCGCCGCCGGGCCCGGCGCCGGCGTGGAACGCGCCGCCCACCGCCTCGGCCCGCTCCCGCATCCCGAGCAGGCCGAGACCGGTTCCCTGGTCGCCGGTTCCGCTCGGGCCGGGCCCGTCGTCGCGGATCTCCACCACCACGCCGGCGCCGGTGTACGTGACACCGACCGTGACGGCCGCGCCGGGCGCGTGCCGGTGGGCGTTGGTCAGCGACTCCTGGACGATCCGGTAGGCCGCCACGTCGACCGTGCTGGGCAGCGGCCGGGGCCGGCCGGTCAGGGTCCAGCGCACCGGCTGGACGGCGGCGAAGCCGTCGACGAGGGCGTCGAGGCGGCCCAGGCCGGGCGTCGGCTCGGTCGGCGCGTCCGGCTCGCCGCGCCGGAGCAGGCCGAGCAGGGTGGCCAGCTCGTCCAGCACGGTGCGGGTCGCGGACCGGACGTGCCCGAGCGCCTCCTCGGCCGCGTCCGGCCGCTCCCGCAGCAGGTGCCCGGCCACCCCGGCCTGCACGTTGATCAGCGCGATCTGGTGGGCCACCACGTCGTGCAGCTCCCGGGCGATCCGGAGCCGTTCCTCCACCACCCGGCGGCGGGCCTCCTCCTCGCGGGTCCGCTCGGCCCGCCGCGCCCGCTCCTCCAGCACCGCCACGTAGGCCCGCCGGCTGCGGACCGCGTCGCCGGCCGCCACCGCGACGCCGAACCAGAGCAGCAGCACCACGACCGCCGGGTCCAGCCAGCCGACCCCGAGCGCGACGACCGCGCCGCCGCCGAGCACCAGGCCGCTCGCCGCGCCGGCCGCCACCGCGGTCCGCCGGTCGGTCCGGGTCGCCACCGTGTACGCGGCCAGCGCCACGGTCAGCACGAACGGCCCCCGCGCCTGTTGCACCAGCAGCGCGGTGGCCGCCGTGGCGGTGACCAGCGCGAGCACCGGCAACGGGTGGCGGCGGCGCAGCACCAGCGCACCGCAGCCGGCCAGCGCGAGCAGCACCGCGCCGACGGTCAGCGGGTCGCGCGGGGGCCCGCCGGGCGGGTTCACCGGGAGCAGGCTGACCACGAACAGCAGCGCGGCCAGCAGCGCATCGGTCACGGTCGGGTGGGCCCGGGCCACCCGACGCCACCGCGCGACGCGTCCCATGCGGTCACCGTACGACACCGCTCGGGCGGACGCCCCGACGGGACGGATCCCGCCGGGGCGCCCGCCCGGCGGTCACTCCGCCGCCCGGTCGGCGCCGAAGTACTCGGGTCGGCTGACCCAGGCGTCGCTGACGAACATCACGCCGGGCCGCTGGGCCAGGATGTCGCGCAGCCCGGTGACCACCGGCTCGGCGCGGCCCGGCGGGAGCACGGCGATGACCATGACGAGTCCGGCCCGGTCGTTGAAGAGCAGCCGCCCCTCGTGGGTGCCGTGGTGGCCGAAGCCGGAGACGCCGCTCAGGCTGGTCCAGCCGCTCACCCCGGAGGCGTGCAGCAGGGTGCGGACCGCGTCGGCGTCGTCGGCGCGCGTGACGACCTCCACCTTGACCATGCGGGTCAGTCCCAGTTCGTTCATGCCGTGTACTCCTTCTCCGTCGCGGGCGCCGGGTGGCGCGCGGGCGGCTCGGTGGTGGGTGCGGTGACGTGGCGCGGGGCGGGCAGCGCCCGCCACGATCCACCCGGCGCGGGCTCGGACCACGCGCCGGTGCCGGGATCGACGACGGTCAGCGACAGCCACCCGCCGTCGACCAGGTGGCGCAGCCCGGGGTTGCGGCCCAGCACCGCGTCGACCAGGTGGTGCGGGGCGCGGATCACCGCGAGCAGCCGCAGCGGCTCGTGGGCCGGCCGCGTGCCGTCGGCGACCGACTGGAGCGGCAGGCCGAGGCGCAGGTCGCCGCCGGATCCGGAGAGGACGCCGAGCGCGTCGCCGAGCACGGTGTGCACGGTCTTGGTGCCCGCGCCGAGCCGCTGCGGGTCGACGGTGGAGAAGTAGTACTGGAGGTTGATCCAGGCGGCCACCACGAGCGGACCGGTCATGATCGCCTCCAGCGCAGCCGCGTCCCGGTCGCCGGTCCAGTCGTAGGAGTGCAGGAACGTCCGGCAGCCGAGATCGACGCCGGCGGTCAGCTCGCGGGGCGCGGCGATGAACGCGGCGTTGCCGGCCAGCGCCCACTCCGGGCGGACCTGCGCCCAGTCCCCGGCCCGCCGGGGCAGGCGGCGCGGACGCGGCCGGCCGGGCAGTCGCGCGGCCCGTTCCGCGCGCAGCCGCGCGCCCGCCCCGGCCAGCCGGCCGGTGAGTTCCTCGACCGCCGGTCGCAGCCCGGCGGGCACGGCGTCCATGTCGAACAGCCGCACCTCGTCGGTGACGGTGTCGTGCTCGCCGGCCAGCACGTGCGTGCCGTCGGGCAGATGGATGCCCCGGTCGGTGAGGGCCGCGCGCACCTCGGGCCGGTTGAGCATCCCGGCGACGAGACGGGCGCTCACCCCGCCCCGGTTGCCGCCGCAGGCGCCGCAGTCCAGCGCGGCGGCGTACGGGTTGTTGGCGCTGGTGGCGCCGTGCCCGCAGAGCAGCACCAGCGGCGCGAAGCCGGCGGTGAGCCCGATGGTGCGTAGCGTCGCCTCGGCGTAGTAGACCTGTTCGTCGAGGCTCATGGCGGTGGTCAGGTCGGCGACGGTCGGTGCGGTGTGGTCGGCGGGCGGCACGAACCGGCCCGGCGCGGCGGCCCGCAGGAGCAGGGCGGCGGTGGCGAGCACGCCGGCGACCTCGACGAAGGCGAACGCGCCGACCGGGTTCGCCTTGGCGGCGGCGTAGGCGCGTCGCCAGGCCTGCCGCGAGCGGGCCGCGCGGCCGGCCCGCGCCGCCTCGACGGTGGCCACCGGTCGCATCAGGACCGGGCAGCGGTCCCGCCCGCGCCGGGCGCCGGCGGTCACGGTACGCACGGGCAGGCCGAAGAAGCCGGCGAAGCCGTACGTGTCGACCGGCCCGGTCGCCTCCAGGTGGCGGCGCAGGCCCTCGCTGCGCACGTCGATGCAGAACACCGCCTGGGTGAGCGTCGGGGCGTCGACGGCCGGCCGGTCCGCGCCCCGGTCCAGCCGGTACCGCAGCCGACGCCGGTACGCGTGCTCGGCGGCGGCGAGCCACACCTCGGACTGCCGGGACGGGGTCAACTGGCAGGCCACGTCCCGCAGCGTGGCCACGGTCTCCCCGGGCAGGCAGGCAAGCATGGCGACGTCGACGTCGAGCGCGCCGGCGAGTCGGGCGAGCGCCTCCGGGGTGATCCCGGCGGACCTGGGGAGCGTGGCGGGTGTCGCGGCGGCGATCGAGTCCAGCACCGGGGGCAGCTCGAGGTGGCGCTGGGCGGCGGCGCCGGCGAGCGCGTACTCGTAGGTGAGGCGCACGGCGAGCAGGTCCAGCGGGCTCAGCGCCGGCCCCTGCCCGGGGTTGGCCTGGGCCCAGCGGGCGTGCCCGGCCCAGCCGGGCAGCCGGAGCAGGGACCGGGACAGGTAGGTGGACCAGGCCGCCGGCGGCACCCCCATCGCGCGCAGGAGCACCGCGACGGCCTGCTCGGGCGCCTCGGGCAGGGCGTCGACGAGCGTCGCGAGGCCGGTGACACCCCACCGGGCCAGTGCCGGGTCGGCGCCGGCCATCCGCCGCCAGCGCGCCCAGCAGCCCGCGTCCGTCGGGCCGGGGACCGGCCAGAGCGCCGCCGGGCGTCCGCTGTGTGCCGCGCACCAGGCGGCCACCAGGTCGTCGACGTCCACGGTGGTCCGGGTGCCCAGCGCCCGGTCGACCGTCTCGGCGAGGGTGTGCGGTCCGGCCTCGCCCGGGGTGCGGGGGCGGGGCCGCGCGGGCAGCTCGGCGAGCCGGCGCCGCGCGACCGCGAGCAGGTCGGCCGGTGGGGGCGGCCCGTCGTGCACCGGCTGGCTCAGTACGGCCACCTGGAGGTCGGTGACGTCGATCCGCCGGTGGCCGAGCAGGACCGCACCGGCGACGCGCGGTGGTGGCGGGAGCACGGCGGCGAGGTCGGCCGGGGTGATCCGGCCGTCGCGCAGCCGCTGCCGGTACTCGGCGGCCGGCAGGTGGGTCCGCGTGCCGGCGAGGTCCCGCAGCTCGGCGGTGGCCCGGGCGAACGGCACACGTTCCCGGCCGGCGAGCGGGTTCACCGCGACGAAGGCGTCCAATGGTCCGACGGCGCCGACGTGGTCGGCGGCGGCGGTCGCCGCGGCGACGACCCGCGCGCCGTCCGAGCGGTCGAGCAGGCCGGGGCGCGGCACGGTGAGCGCCGCGGGGGTCGGCCCGTCGGGCGGGGCCGTCCGGCGGGCCCGCGGGATGGCGGCGCCGTCGTGCCAGGCCCACCACCAGAGCGTGGCGCTCGGCCGGCGGCGCAGCACGGTCCCGGCGACGGCCACCACGGCGAGCACGCACGCCACGGCGCCGACGCCGAGCAGGCTCGTCCCGGTCGGCAGCGCCAGCCAGCCCTCGACCGCCCGCCCGGCGACGAGATGCCCGCCGGCCAGCGCCGCCACGGTGACGGTGAGGGCAGCGGCGGTACGGGCCGGCAGCGCGCGGTCGGCGAGGGCGGACCACACGGCGGCCAGCGCGGCGGCGGCGACCAGCGCGGCGCTGAGCGCACCGGTCGCGGTGGTGCCGAGCAGCAGCTCGGTGGCGAGCACGGTGACGATCACCGTCGCGGCGGCGAGGACGCGGGGCCGGGTGGGCGGCGGGCCTTCCGGCCGGGGCGTGCCGGCGGCTCGGGCCTGCGCCTGGAGTGTGCCGCCGGCGGAGAGGAACGCGTACGCCTTGTAGACGGCGTGCCCGACCAGGTGCACGGCGGCCAGCCCGAACGCGCCGAGCCCGCACTGGGCGAGCATGAACCCCATCTGCGCGACGGTGGACCGGGCGAGGGTGCCCTTGACGTCGGTGCGCACCGCGGCGAACAGCAGCCCGGAGACGGCGGTGGCGAGGCCGACGAGCACCATCGCCGGCATCATCCCGGGCGCGGCGGTGACCACCGATGCCAGTGTGATCATGAGGAACCCGGCCACGTTGACCATTCCGGCGTGCAGGAACGCCGAGACCGGGGTCGGCGCGTCCAGGGTGGACGGCAGCCAGCGGTGCGCCGGCACCTGCGCGGACCGGACCATGGCGGCCACCAGCAGCAGCACGCCGGCGGTGGCGAGCAGCCACCCGGGCCGCGCGCCGGCGGTGGCGCGCACCGCGTCCAGGTCGGCGTCACCGGCGGGCGTGACCAGCAGCGCGAGGCCGGCGACCAGGGCGGCGTCGCCGACGAGGAACAGTCGCCGGGTCCGGCGGGCGGCGGCCCGCACCCTGGGCTGGTCCCGGTAGTGGCCGATGAGGCCGACCAGCAGGTGCCCGGCCGCGATCCAGCCGACGGCCAACTGCACCAGGCTGGGCGCGGTGGCCATCACCAGCGTCGCGGTGGTGGCCGCCGCCACCCGGGCCTGGAGCGCGCGGGCGCCCGGCTCGCCGTCGAGGTAGCGGCGCGCGTAGCCGGCGACGACGGCGGCCAGCCCGCAGACGAGCAGCACGAACAGCGCGGTGAACCGGTCGACGCGGACGCCGACGGAGAACGCCGGCCCGAGCGCGTCGACGCGGACGAGCACGCCCGGTACGGCCGGGTCGGCCGCCACCCGGACCAGCAGCGCGGTGGCCGCCACCGCGCTGAGACCGAGCAACGCGCCCACCACCCGGGCGGCCCGGCGCGGGTCGGGCACCACCAACGCGCCGAGCACCGCCGACGCGGGCCCGATCAGGACTCCCAGGACCAGAGCGACGTCCATCGCCACCTCCTTCAGACAAGCGCACTCTATTACACGATTTCTAATTCGTGTATCGTGAGACGCACGACAGTGGCTCGTCACGAGGAGCAGTGATGGACATGACCGGATCGCCGCCGCAGGGATGGCCCGTCAGCCCGAGCTTCGCCCTCGCCCGGCTGCGGGCGGGACACCACCGGTTCCGGGTGGGTGCGGCGCCCAGGCCGTTCGCTCCGGCCGGCGCCCCGGTGGCGGCGGTCCTCTCCTGCGCCGATCCGCAGCCGGAAGCGGTGACGGTGTTCGGCGGCGCCGACGTGTTCGCGGTCCGCGCCGCCGGCCTGAGTACCGGACCCTCGGTGCGGGGCAGCCTGGAGTACGCGGTCGGTCACCTCGGCACACCGCTGGTGGTGGTGCTCGGCCACGCCGCCTGTTCACTGCCGCACGGCAGCGGACCCGAACGGGTGCGCGCCACGCTCGCCGCGCTGCGCCGGCACTCCCCCCTGCTCGACCAGGCGGTCCGCGCCGGCCGTTGCGGCCTGCACGGCATGGTCTGGCACGACGCGGAGCTGACCCTCGTCGAGGTGCGTCCCAGCGCCCCGCCACCGGTCCGGCGCGTCGGGCGCCTACGGCCGCCGAATCGGGCCGGGGCCCGGCTGGCCTGAACCGGGGACGGCGCTCAGGGGTTGCAGCGCGGGCAGGACCCGGGGTCGGCCGCGCCGGCCACCGGACGACGCTCGCGGTACGGGCACCGGGCACATCCGGAGATCCGCACCGCCACGTGCGGGGTGGGCGTGCGGCAGGCCCGGCAGGGCAGGCCGCCCTCCGTGCCGAGCGGGCCGAACCCGGGCGCGGCGCACGCCGGGCAGGCGGTGGCGAGCCGACGGGCCAGGCCCAGCCCGGCGGCGGCGATCACCCGCATCCGGGTCGGGTTGACGTGGGCCCGCAGGTCCGCCGCGAGCACGGCGTCGCCGTCCACGCTGTCGGCGGCTGCCCGACGCAGCGCGGCGAACACGTCGCCGTGCCGGCGCAGACCCTTCTCCGGCCGGCCCGCGCCCCGCGCCGGCCGGACGACGACGGCGTGGTGCGGGAAGCCGACCCGGCGCAGGAAGGCCACCACCACGGCCCGGTCCCGACCGTCGGTGGTGAGCTGCGCGTGGTTGGTCTCCAGGCTGACCACGGACTCCACCACGGTCAGGCCGGAGCGGTCGTCGACCAGGGCGACGTACTCCACGTCGGCCGGCACGCCGGGCAGCGTCGGGTGCGGACCGAACGCCCCCTCGCTGGCCAGGCCGACCGGGCACCCGGTGGCGGACATCCCGAGCCGCGCCTTGCGCAGCACGGTCTCCCGCGCGGTGCCGGGTCGGGGCACCTCACCGGTGAACGTGCCGAGCGCGTCGGTGTCCACCGCCGCCACCCGCAGGCCCAGGCCCAGCCGGCGGCGCAGCGGCGGGCGCAGCGCCCACTGCTTGCCGTGCAGGGTCGCCAGCGCCGCCGTCACACCACGGAACGGGGAGCCCTCCACTCCCCGGACCCTACTCGGCAGCGGAAATGAAATTCCTGATTCTCGCTACGTGCCGGCTCGGCCGAGCGCGTCGATCAGGCCGGCCAGCAGCGCCACCCGCGGCACCACCGAGTCGAGATCGAGCCACTCCCCCGGGCTGTGGTCGGCGCCGCCGACCGGGCCGAGCCCGTCCAGCACCGTCGCGCCGGCCTCCGCCAGCAGGTTCGCGTCGGCGCAGCCACCGGTCGCGGTGTGCGACACCGGTACGCCGAGCCCGGCGCCCACCTTCGCGGCCAGCTCGGCCAGCCGACGCCCGGCCGGGTCCGGCTCCCACGGCGGGGTCGGCGCCTGCACGGCCAGCTCGGCGTGCACGCCGGAGACGAGCGGCGCGGCGACCAGCCGGCGGATCTCGGCCAGCGCGGCCTCGTACTCGCCGGTGCGCCAGGCGCGCAGGTCGACGAGCATCCGGGCCCGGTCGGCGACCACGTTGGGCCGGCCGCCGGCCTCCAACGCGCCGACGTTCACCGTCACCCCGGGCCAGCGGCCGTTGAGCTGGTCCAGCGCCACGGTCAGCCGGGCGGCGGCGAGCAGCGCGTTGGCGCCGCGCTCCGGTTCGATGCCGGCGTGCGCGGCCCGCCCGCGCAGCGTCACCGCCAGGTCGGCGACGCCCTTGCGGGCGGAGACCAGGTCGCCGTTGTCACGGGCGCACTCCAGGCAGAGCGCCACGTCGGCCTCGGCCCCGAGGGTACGCAGCAGCGGCCGGCTGCCCACCGACCCGATCTCCTCGTCCGGCGTGCAGACCAGCACCAGTTCGCCGTAGCGGTGCCGGTCCAGCGTGGCGAGCACCTCGACGGCGGCGAGTCCGGCGAGCACGCCGCCCTTGTCGTCGCTGACCCCCGGCCCGTACGCCCGGCCGTCCTGCACCCGGAACGGGCGGGCGGCGGCGGTGCCCGGCGGGAACACGGTGTCCAGGTGGCCGGCGAGCAGGATCCGGCGGGTGCCGGTACCCCGGCGGCGGGCGACCAGCACGTCGCCGAGTGGCCGGCCGGCCGGGTCGGCGACCGGTGCCCGCTCGACGGACAGCCCGGCGCCGAGGCACCAGCCCTGCACCAGATCGGCGACCTCCCGCAGCCCGTCGACCTGGCCGGAGCCGGAGTCGACAGCGACCAGTCGGGCGAGCCGGTCGTGGTACGCGGTGAGCCGGTCACCGGCGGCGCGCAGCAGCGGGTCCACGTCAGAGCACCTTGTCGAGGAAGGCGCGGGTGCGCTCGTGGCGGGGTCGGCCGAGCACCTCGTCCGGCGGGCCGGCCTCGACCACCACGCCGTCGTCGAGGAACGCGACCTGGTCGGCGACCTCACGGGCGAAGCCCATCTCGTGCGTCACCACCACCATGGTCATGCCATCGGCGGCGAGCCCCTTCATCACGTCCAGCACCTCGCCGACGAGTTCCGGGTCGAGCGCGGAGGTGGGCTCGTCGAAGAGCATCAGTTTCGGGCGCATGGCCAGCGCCCGGGCGATCGCCACCCGCTGCTGCTGGCCGCCGGAGAGCTGGCTCGGGTAGTGGTCCGCGCGCTCGGCCAGCCCGACGCGGTCGAGCAGGCGCATCGCCTCGGCGCGGGCGCGCTCGCGCGGCGTACGCAGCACCCGCACCGGCGCCTCGGTGACGTTGCCGAGCGCGGTGAGGTGCGGGAACAGGTTGAACCGCTGGAACACCATGCCGATGTCCCGGCGGCGCACGGCCACCTCGCGCGCCTTCAACTCGTGCAGCTTGTCGCCCTGGCGGCGGTAGCCGACCAGCTCGCCGTCGACCGAGAGCTGCCCGCCGTCGATGCGTTCCAGGTGGTTGACGCAGCGCAGGAACGTCGACTTGCCGGAGCCGGAGGGGCCGAGCAGGCAGGCCACCTCGCCGGCGGCCACGGTCAGGTCGATGCCCTTGAGCACCTCGACCGGGCCGAACCGTTTGGTCACGCCCTCGGCACGGACCATCGCCGTCATCGCACGCCTCCCCGGGCGAAGCCGCGGCCGAACCGGCGCTCGATCAGCCACTGGCCGACGGAGAGGAGGCTGACCAGGGCGAGGTACCAGATCGCCGCCACCAGGAGCAGCGGGATCACCTTGTAGTTGTTCTGGTAGACGCTCTGCACGGCGGTCATCAGGTCCCGTCCGGCGATGATCGACACGAGCGCCGTCGACTTGAGCATGGTGATGGTCTCGTTGCCCATCGGCGGGATGATCACGCGCATGGCCTGGGGCAGCACCACCCGGCGCAGGGTGAGCGTGGGGCCCATGCCGAGCGCGGCGGCGGCCTCGGTCTGCCCGTCGTCGACGGCCAGGATGCCGCCGCGGATCACCTCGGCCGCGTACGCCATCTCGTTGAGCGACAGCGCGAGCACGGCGGCGACGGTGCCGGTGATCACCACGCTGGTGGGGCGGTCGAACAGCACGGTGCCGGTGAACGGCACGGTGAGCGTGATCCGGGGGAACAGCGCGCCGAGGAACCCGAAGAAGATGATCTGCACCAGCAGCGGGGTGCCGCGGAAGACCCAGATGAACGTCCACGAGACGCCGCGCAGCACCGGGTTGTCGGAGAGCCGCAGCACGGCGAGCAGGCCGCCGCCGGCGGTACCGAGCAGCATGGCGAGCAGCGTGAGCCAGAGCGTGGTGACCACGCCGTCGAGCACGTAGTCCTGGAACAGGTAGTGGGCCACGGTGCGGGGTTCGAGGTTGGGGCTGGTCAGCAGCGCCCGCAGGAACATCGCGGCCAGCCCGGCCACGACCAGCGCGGTGAGCCAGCGGCCGTAGTGGCGGACGGGGACGACCCGTACCGTCGGGGGTTCGGTGGTGGTCATCGTGGGAGTGCCTCCGGCAGGGGGTGCGGCGGTCGCCGGGCGCCTTCGGGCCCGCCCTCACGGAGTCGAAAGGGCGCCCGGCGACCGCGGTTCGGGGGGCGGCGGTCCGCCGGGGGTCAGTCGATGGCCTGGTCGACGGTGGCCTTGTCGATCGCGATCGGGGTCTGCTTCCAGCGGGCCAGGATCTTGCCGTAGGTGCCGTCGTCGATCAGGGACTGCACAGCGGCCCGGTACGCCTCGGCCAGCTCCTTGTTCGCCTTGAGGAATCCGAAGCCGTTCGGGCTGGCCAGCCAGCCGTTGGGCGAGGACGGGTCGTCGACCAGCTCGGCCTTGCCGGCGAGCGAGCCGGCGGTCTCCACCAGGTTGACCCGGGTGGCGGCGACCACCTGCACGTTGCCGGCGATCAGCGCCTGCACCGCCTGCGGGTTCTCCGGGTACTCCTTGATCGCCAGCGGCCGGCCGGCGCAGCTCTCCTTGGCGTAGGCCGCCAGGTTCTTCGCCTGGTTGCTGGCCTTCTGCACGGCGACCGTCCGGCCGCAGAGGTCGGCCACCGTCTTCACGCCGAGCGGGTTGCCGGCGGCGACCAGGAACCCGGTGCCGGAGGCGGAGTAGTCGACGAACGTGGCGACCTGCTGGCGTTCCTTCTTGTCGGTGATGCCACCGGCGATGGCGTCGTACTTGGCGGCCTGGAGGCCGGGCACCAGGCCGTCGAACGGCTGCTGGGTGAAGGTGGCCTTGAGGCCGAGCCGGGCCGAGGCGGCCTGGAACAGGTCGGGGTCGAGGCCGACGAACTGGTCGGTGCGGCCCTCCACCTTGAAGTCGACGAACGGCTGGTAGGGGGCGTTGGTGGCGACCGTGACGGTGCCGCGACCGCGGACGTCGGACGGGACCTTGGCCGCGACGGCCTTGTCGGTCTCGATCGGTCCGACACCGTCGATGGTGACCGAGACGGGCGTGATCTCGTCGGTGGCGCCGCCGGTGGCGGTGCCACCGCAGGCGGCGGTGGCGGCGAGCAAGGCCGTGGTCACGCCGAGCAGGGCGAGGGAACGGATGCGCATGGGGAGTCCTTCCGGGGGCCGGATCAGCCAGCCCCCGGACTGTAACTCACGTTACGATCTCGGTGGGGTTACAGTTTTTTGTAACGGACGTTTCAGTGGTCACCGAACGCCTGCTGCGCCCCCTCCATCGCCTTCAGCCGCGCGCCGGCCGCCGGGCCGAGCCTGTCGATCAGCGCCGCGACCAGCGTCTCCACCAACGCCAGCGTGGGCACGAAGCTGTCGTACGGCGACGGCGAGTCGACCCGGGCGGGCAGCACCACCTCGGCCAGCCCGGCCACCGGCGACAGCCACCGGTCGGTGAACAGCACCACCCGGGCGCCCCGCGCGGTCACCTCCCGGGCCAGCGCCAGCGTCGGCTCCTCGTACCGACGGAAGTCGAAGAGCACGACGAGATCCCGCTTGCCGACGTCGACGAGCAGGTCGGCGCGGGCCACCGGGCCGGGCGGCAGCAGCCGGCTGTTGCCGCGCACCTGCATCAGGTGCAGCACCAGGTAGCTGGCCACCAGTGCGGAGAACCGACCACCGGCCGCGGTGACCCGGAACTGCTGGTCGGCGAGGAGCCGCACGGCCGCGTCCAACTCCCCCCGGGGCAGGTCGGCGAGCGTGCCGGCCACCGCCGCCGGCAGCGTCGCCGCGGCCCGGGGCAACGCGCCCTCCGGGGGCGCCCCGCCGTGCTCGGCGGCCCGGTAGGCGGTCAGCGGCGAGGTCTCCCGCTCCGCCAACTCGTCGCGCAGCGCCCGCTGGAACTCCGGGTACCCGCCGAACCCGAGCCGGGACAGCAGCCGCAGCACGGTCGGCGCGCTCACCTCGGCGCGTTCGGCGAGCGCGGCCACCGTGCCCAGGCCGGCGGACGGGTAGGCGGCGAGCAGCGTGCGGGCGACCCGGCGCTCGGCCGGGCTGCACTCGCCGAGTCGCCCACGGATCAGCGCCGCGACGCCCACCACGTGCGGATCGTCGACAGTTTCGGAGTTCGGCACGAGCAGAGCGTAACGGCCCACCGATCGGTGGGCGGGCGTCGCCCGCCCGCCCACGAACCCGTTCCGGTCAGGACTTCGTGATCGCGCAGGCGTAGTCGGCGGCGCCGGAGCCGGCGTACGCCTCCAGGTCGAGGTGGTAGGTGGCCGAGCCGGCGGCGGTCCGGGTCAGCGTGACCGACTCGTCCGCCCCGGCGCCGTCGTTCACCGACCGGGTCAGCGTGCTGCCGGTGGCGCTGAGCAGGTACAGGTCCGCGTCGTAGGCGGACGGCACCGCGCAGTTCACGGTCAGCGTCTGTCCACTGCCGAGCGTGAGCGAGAAGTAGTCCCGGTCGGCGGTGCTCTCCATGTCCCCGGTGACGGTGGCCGGGTAGGTCAGTCCGGAGATGTCGTTCGCGGCGGTCCGGGAGTCGTTCGGCTCCACCTCGGCGTAGGACGACCCGCCCGACGGCGGCGGGGTGGACGAGCAGTCGGTCACCGGCGTGCCGCTGTAGAGGCTGCTGTCCGGTACGCCGGCGCGCACGCTGCGCAGGTAGTAGCCGCAGGTGGGCCGGTTGGCGAAGTCGTAGCTCTGCCCGTTGGTCAGCTTCCAGATCTTGACGCCGGTGTACGTCAGCGGCTGCCCGGACACCGCCACCTCGGGCTGGTGGTCGCCGAGCACCACGTACGCGCTCGGGCCACTGAGCGTGGCCCGGCCGGCCCGGTCCACGTAGAGCGACGCGCCCTCCTCGACCCCGACGCCCCACGCCTTGCCGCCGGTGACCAGCCCGTCCTTGACCGCCCGGGCCACGAACGCGATGGTCCGGCCCATCCGGTCCCGGGTGACGAAGTGCGAGTCGTTGATCGTGCCGGCGTAGTTCGGCCAGCGGAACATGCCGGTGGTGAACGTCAACGACCTGTCGTACGGGTTGGCCAGCGCGGTCGCCGAGGTGGCGCTCGCGGCGCAGGCGTCGTAGACCACGTCGCTGTTGACGTGGTGCCCGGCGCTGCCACCGCCGACGCCGCCGCCCTTGGCCACCACCGACTCCACCGACGCCTCCAGCGCGGTGCCCTTCCAGGCCACGTAACGGCACTGGTCACCACCGGCGAAGTAGACGAACTCGGCGTTGCGGATGTCCGTGTTGACCTGGCTGTTGTTGCCGTCCGCGGTGGCGGTCAGGGTGAGCGTGGTGCAGGAGTTGACGCCGGCCAGCGGCGTGATCACGTCGCACTCGGGGGTGCCGGAGCCGGAGCCGGCGATGACCACCACGTCGATCGCGCCGGTGCCGCCGCGGATCGCGTCGATCGCCCTGGTCATGGTGGCGGTGACGATGCCGCCGGAGCCGTTCATGGTGTACGCCGGGCCGGACCAGCTCGCCCGGCTGGCGTCCGTGGCGCTGCCCTGGCGTACCCGGGTGACCTGGGCGTGCGCGGCGGTGACGCCGAGCGGGGCGACGGTGAGCAGCGCGGCGACGGCCGCCGTCACGGTGAGTCGGCGAGAGTTGCGGGAAGGGGACATGGGCACCTCCGAGGGGCCACGAAGCGATGAAACAGAAGTTACATCCATTAAGTTCACTGCTCAATACGTAACTTCTGTTACATCGATGTGACGGCGGCGCCGGACCCACGGTCCGACGCCGCCGCGCCCGCGTCAGGCCGGTCGGATGCCGACCACCACGTCGGTGAACGTGGTGGCCGTCGCGCCCCGCCAGGCCGCGAAGCCGGCGCCCCGGGTCAGCCGCGCCACCCACGTCGGGTCCTTCTCGTACGACGTGCCGCCGACCGTCACGCACCCGGCACGAGCGGCCAGCCCGTCCTCCACCAGCCCGACCATGGCGTAGTCGTAGAAGACGTCCTCGGACGGCGTCGCGGTGCACGCACCGGCGGCCGGCCGGACGCGCGGCTTGCCGGCGGCCGGCACCAGCCGCCACCGCGGCGCGTCGTACGCGTCCCCGGCGGTGAGCCGGCTCCACCGCACGCCCTCGATCCCCCACACCCCGCCGTGGTCGGTGACCCGGGCCCGGCGCAGGTCCAGCACGCCGACCCCGCGCTGCCCGAGCACCCGCAGCGACTGCCGCCGGCCGCCGACGCCGGTCACCTCCAGCGCGGTGTTCTCGTCCAGGCCGAACACCCGCTGGTGCCCGGTGTCCGAGGCGAGGCGGATCGACCGCGCCTCCCGCCCCCGGCGGGAGAAGTGCGTGTCGACAAGCCCGGCGGTGAAGAACCCGAACCCGCCGCGCGGCAGGTAGCCGAGCACGTCCGGGTCGTCGAAGTAGCCCGGCTTCGCGCCGTCACGCAGCCCCGGCTCGGTCGCACCGCCGGTGATCATGTCCCGGCCCGCCATGATCTGCGCGCCCGCGCTGGTGCCGGCGACCACCGCGCCGCCGCGCAGCTTGCGCCGGATCGCGGCCAGCGCCGCGCTGTCCCGCTGCGCCGCACCCCGGGTCATCGTGGTGACGTAGCGGTACTGGTCGCCGCCGCCGAGGAAGAACCCGGTCATCGACTCGATCCGCCGGACCACCGCCGGATCGTCGGCGGCGCCCGGGTGGTCCAGGTCGATCGGGATCCACCGGGCGTCGGCCACCCCGTAGGAGCGGAACAGGTCCGCGTAGTACTCGCCGTTGCAGACGCTGTTGTTGCAGTCCGGCGTGCCGGCGTCGGGATCCTCGGCGGGCACCGGAGCGCCCGCGGTGAGGATGCCGATCCGGGCCTTTCCGGGGCCGCCGGCCAGCCGGACGATGTCGTCGTAGATCTCCCGGTTGTCGTCGGCGAGCGCGCCACCGACCAGCACCAGACTGCCGCCATGGCGGTGCGGGTGGGACGCGGTGGCCGAGGCCGGGACCGCGGCGACCGGCACACTGAGCGCGACCGCCGCGCAGGCGCCGACCCCCAGGGTCAGCAGGCGGTTCAAGGGCATGGTTGCTCCTCACAGAACCGTGAGGGCGGGCCGCGAGCAGAGCGTACGGCATCCATGCCGCAGCGACAATGTTGAGAGCGCTAACATCGTTGCTCGTTGATCTCACCCGCCAACGAAGCGTTGACAGCCGACTATGTAAACGCCACGCTAAGGGCGATTGTTAGCGTTAACTTGGTCGTCATCTCCGTCGGAGGAGGATCGATGGACCCCACCACCACCCGTCGTCGCCTGACGGTCGCACTCGCCCCCCTGGCCCTGCTGGTCGCCGTGACCGCGTCCGTGCTCGCCCCGGACGCGTCCCCGGCGCGCGCCGCCGGCACCGGCCCCTGCGACATCTACGCCGCCGGCGGCACGCCCTGCGTGGCCGCGCACAGCACCACCCGCGCGCTGTACGGCGCCTACGCCGGGCCGCTCTACCAGCTGCGCCGGGCGTCCGACAACACCACCCGCGACGTCGCCCCGCTCGCCGCCGGCGACGTGGCGAACGCCGCCACCCAGGATGCGTTCTGCGCCAACACGAGCTGCCTGATCAGCGTCATCTACGACCAGTCCGGCCGCGGCAACCACCTGACCCAGGCCCCGCCCGGCGGGTTCTCCGGCCCGGCGGCCGGCGGCTACGACAACCTCGCCGACGCCACCCTCGCCCCGGTCACGCTGAACGGCCGCAAGGCGTACGGGGTGTTCGTGGCGCCCGGCACCGGCTACCGCGACAACACCACGAACGGCATCGCCAAGGGCGACCAACCCGAGGGCATGTACGCCATCTTCGACGGCACCCACTACAACGGCGGCTGCTGCTTCGACTACGGCAACGCCGAAACCAACAGCCGCGACAACGGCAACGGCACCATGGAAGCCATCTACTTCGGCAACATCAAGGTCTGGGGCTACGGCACCGGCAACGGCCCCTGGATCATGGCGGACCTGGAGAACGGCCTCTTCTCCGGCGTCAATCCCGGCTACAACGCCAACGACCCGTCGGTGAGCCACCGGTTCCTGACCGCGATCGTCAAGGGCGAGCCGAACCACTGGGCCATCCGGGGCGGCAACGCGCAGTCCGGCGGGCTGTCCACGTACTACAACGGGCCCCGCCCCAACGCGCCCGGCTACAACCCGATGAAGAAGGAGGGCGCGATCATCCTCGGCATCGGCGGCGACAACAGCCACGGCTCCGCCGGCACGTTCTACGAGGGCGTGATGACCTCCGGCTACCCGACCGACGCCACCGAGAACGCGGTCCAGGCCAACATCACCGCCGCCGGCTACGCGGCGGCCACCGGCGGCAGCCGGCAGAACGTGGAGATCGTCGGCGGCCAGTCGGGCCGCTGCGTCGACGTGCCGAACGGCAGCACCGCCAACGGCACCCAGGTGCAGCTCTGGGACTGCTGGGGCGGCACCATGCAGCGCTGGACCTACACCGCCGCCCGGCAACTCCAGGTGTACGGCAACAAGTGCCTCGACGCCGAGGCGTCCGGGACCACCGCCGGCACCCGGGCCATCATCTGGGACTGCAACGGCCAGGCCAACCAGCAGTGGAACCTCAACGGCAACGGCACCATCAGCAGCGCCCAGTCCGGGCTCTGCCTCGACGCCACCAGCCAGGGCACCGCGAACGGCACCAAGGTCGCGCTCTGGACCTGCAACGGCGGCGCCAACCAGCAGTGGAACCTGCGCAACTGATCCGGCGGCCGGGCGGGCGACGGCCCGCCCGGCCGACCCCGTACTCCCGTCCCGGAGGCTTCGCATGCCCGCTCCCCTCATGAACCGCCGGCTGCTCCTGCAGGCGACCGGCGCGACCGCCGTCGCGGCCACCGCCGGCGCCGCCGTCGGTTCCCTCACCGGCGGTGGCGCGGCCGGCGCGGCGCTGGCCCCGGCCCGCCCGGACATCGGCGTCTCCGCGTACGCGTTCGACCCCGGCCAGGTACGGCTGACCGCGAGCCGCTGGCTGGACAACCAGAACCGCACGCTGGCCTACCTGCGTTTCGTCGACGTCAACCGGCTGCTCTACAACTTCCGCGCCAACCACCGGCTCTCCACCGCCGGGGCCGCCGCCAACGGTGGCTGGGACGCGCCGAACTTCCCGTTCCGCACCCACATGCAGGGCCACTTCCTGACCGCCTGGGCGCAGGCCTGGGCGGTGACCGGCGACACCACCTGCCGGGACAAGGCGGTCACCATGGTCGCCGAGCTGGCGAAGTGCCAGGCCAACAACGGCGCGGCCGGCTTCAGCGCCGGCTACCTGTCCGGCTTCGGAGAGTCCGACTTCGCCGCGCTGGAGGCCCGGACGCTGAGCAACGGCAACGTGCCGTACTACTGCGTCCACAAGACGCTGGCCGGCCTGCTCGACGTGTGGCGCCTGATCGGCAGCACCCAGGCCCGCGACGTGCTGCTGGCGCTCGCCGGCTGGGTCGACCAGCGCACCGGCCGGCTCACCTCGGCCCAGATGCAGGCCATGCTCGGCACCGAGTTCGGCGGCATGAACGCGGTGCTCACCGACCTCTACCAGCAGACCGGCGACGCCCGATGGCTGACCACGGCGCAGCGCTTCGACCACGCCGCGGTGTTCAACCCGCTCGCGTCGAACTCCGACCAGCTCAACGGACTGCACGCGAACACCCAGGTGCCGAAGTGGATCGGCGCGGCCCGGGAGTACAAGGCCACCGGCACCACCCGCTACCGCGACATCGCGACCAACGCCTGGACCATCACCGTCGGCGCGCACACGTACGCCATCGGCGGCAACAGCCAGGCCGAGCACTTCCGCGCGCCCAACGCCATCGCCGGCTACCTGCGCAACGACACCTGCGAGGCGTGCAACACCTACAACATGCTCAAGCTGACCCGGGAGCTGTGGCAGCTCGACCCCGACCGGGTCGGATACGTCGACTTCTACGAGCGGGCGCTGCTCAACCACATGATCGGCCAGCAGAACCCGGCCGACAGCCACGGCCACGTCACGTACTTCACCCCGCTGAACCCGGGCGGTCGACGCGGGGTCGGCCCGGCCTGGGGCGGCGGCACCTGGAGCACCGACTACAACTCCTTCTGGTGCTGCCAGGGCACCGGGCTGGAGACCAACACCAACCTGGCCGACGGCATCTACTACCACAACGGCACCACGCTGACCGTCAACCTGTTCCTGCCCTCGGTGCTCACCTGGAGCCAGCGCGGCATCACGGTCACCCAGAGCACCTCGTACCCGGTCTCGGACACCACGACGCTCACCGTCACCGGCTCGGTGGCCGGGTCGTGGACGATGCGGATCCGGATCCCGTCGTGGACCACCGGAGCGACCGTCAGCGTCAACGGCACGGCGCAGGGCATCGCCACCACGCCCGGCAGCTACGCCGTGCTGACCCGCGACTGGGCCGCCGGGGACGTGGTCACGGTCCGCCTGCCGATGCGCGTGACCACGATGGCCGCCAACGACGACGCGGCGGTCCAGGCGGTCATGTACGGGCCGGTGGTGCTCTCCGGCAACTACGGCAACGCCACGCTGAGCGCGCTGCCGACGCTGGACGTCGCCTCGGTCACCCGGACCGGGGGCGGCTCGCTGGCGTTCACCGCCACCGCGAACGGCGCCGCCGTCAACCTCGGACCGTTCTACGACGCGCACGGGTTCAACTACACGGTCTACTGGCGGGCCGGCACGGGCGGCGGCGGTGGCGGCGAGGCGAGCTTCCGGCTGGCCAACGTCGCCAGCGGGCTCGTGCTGGGCATCCAGAACATGTCCACCGCCGACGGCGGGCTGGCCCTCCAGTGGGGCGACACCGGCACCGCCGACCACGACTGGCAGCTCCTGGTCGACGGGTCGGCGCTGAAACTCCGCAACGTCAACAGCGGCAAGGTGCTCGGTGTGGAGAACATGTCCACCACCGACAACGCGCGGATCCTCCAGTGGGCCGACAACGGCACCGCCGACCACCTCTGGACCGTGGTCGACGTCGGCGACGGCACCCACAAGCTGCGCAACGTCAACAGCGGCAAGCTGCTCGGCATCTCCGGCGGCTCGACCGCGCAGGGCGCGACGGCGGTGCAGGATCCGGACAACGGCGGCGCGGACAACCAGTGGCGTTTCCTGCCCAACGGCGCCCGGCGGCTCCAGAACCTCGGCAGCGGGCTCGTGCTCGGCGTGCAGGACATGTCCACCGCCGACGGCGGACTGGTCATCCAGTGGGGCGACTCCGGCACCGCCGACCACCTCTGGACCGCGCTCGTGGACACCGGCGGCTACCTGCGGCTGCGCAACTCGAACAGCGGCCGGGTGCTCGGCGTCGAGGGCGGCTCCTCCGCCGCCGGCGCGCGGATCGTCCAGTGGGCCGACAACGGCGCCGCCGACCACCGCTGGCGGCTGCGCCACGGCGGGAACGGCTACTTCCGGATCCAGTGCGCGAACGGCGGTCGGGTGCTCGGCCTGAGCGGCGGCTCCGGCAGCCAGGGGGCACAGGCCGTGCTCGGCGACGACTCCGGCGCCGCGCACCAGCGCTGGCGCTTCGTCTGAGACTCGGGGTACGCGGCGCCCCGCCCCGCGTACCTCCGTGGTGACGCCGTCGCCGCCGGGCCGGGCGACCCGGCGGCGACGGCTCCGCCCCGCCGCGCGGGCCGGCTGATCGGACGCGCCCGGCGGACGCCCCGGCGCGACGCGGGGCCGGGGTGGGCCGAGAACCGCTCAGCGCAGCGGGGGCGAGGCTCAGCGCACCGGGGGTGGGCCGACGCTGCGGCGCGGGACCAGCGCCGGCGCGATGGTCTGCCGCAGCGGCCCGACACTGGCGGACTCGATCTGGGTCAGCAGCAGATCGAGGCTCGCCCGGGCCACCGCCCCGAAGTCGGGCCGCACGGTGGTCAGCGGCGGGATGAAGTAGGCCGCCTCGGGCACGTCGTCGAAACCGACCACGCTGATGTCGTCCGGCACCCGCCGGCCGTGCTCGTGCAACGCCCGCAGCACACCGAGCGCCAGGTGGTCGTTGGCGGTGAAGACGGCGGTGACCTCCGGCATCCGGGCCAGCATCTGACCGCACCGGTAGCCCGCCGCAGCCGACCAGTCCGCCGGGACCAGCGGCGGCACCTCGGCGCCGGCGAGCCGCAGTGCCTCGCGCCAGCCCTCGATCCGGCCGGCGCTGTCGAACCAGTCCGACGGGCCGGACACGTGCCAGACCGTGCGGTGCCCGGCGTCGAGCAGGTGCTGGGTGGCGGCCCGGGCACCGGCCACCTGGTCCACCGTCACCAGCGGGATCGGCCGGCGCGGATCGCCGTCGACGGTCACCAGCGGCACGTCGTGGGGCAGCCGTTCCAGTGCCTCGCCGGCCGACTCGACCGGCGCGATCACCACGATGCCGGCCACCCGGTGCGCGAGGTGACGCTCCACCGCGGCCGAGATGGACCGGTGGTCGAGGTCGCTGACGCTGCCGACGCTGACCGCGAAGCCGGCCTCGGCGGCGGTCTGCTCCAGCGCGGCCAGCAGCGAGGCCGGACCGTAGAGCGTGGTGTTCTGCGCTACCACGCCGATCACCTGGGATCGGCCGGTGACCAGCGCGCGGGCCGCGCGGTTGGGTCGGTAGCCGAGTTCGGTGATCGCCGCCTGGACCCGCAGTCGGGTCTGCTCCCGCACGTTGGGATGCCCGTTCAACACCCGGGAGACCGTCTGGTGCGAGACGCCGGCGAGGCGTGCCACGTCCGTCATCGCAGGACCGCGCACGGCCACCTCACTTTCGCCACTGCCCACGTGGCCGAACCGGGTCGACGTCGACCGGCCGGCCCGGGTGGCGACAGTCTACGCCAGTTGTCCCACCGGTCACGGTACGGTCGATCCACCGTTCGCGTCATCCTGTCGGATTATCGGAGAATTGACGACGAGCCCATTCTCCATTCCTGGCGACCACGGGGAAGCCGCAGCTCCGGACCGGTCGGAGGACCGGGGTGGGGCATTTCCGGCGAGTGCCGGCACCCCACCCCGGGCAATTCTCCGACGCGTCGGGCGCGGAAAATGGTGACCCGCGTCACGGCGACCGAACCGGTTTCCGGTGCAGAACTGCCGGCCCGGTCAGAATCCGCGGGCGAGCCGGTAGTACGCCTGGTTCCAGCGCAGCTCGTCGGCGAAGCGGTGCGCCTCGGTGTCGCCGTCGATGACCACCAGCTCGGTACGCGTCATCGCGGCCAGATCGCGCAGCTCCTCCACACCCACCGCCTGGGAGAGCACGGTGTGGTGCGGCGCGCCCGCCGTGATCCACGCCTCCGCCGAACCGGACAGGTCCGGCCGGGGCCGCCAGACCGCGCGGGCCACCGGCAGCCGGCGCAACGGCTGCGGCGGCGGCACCACGTCGACCACGTTGGCCACCAGCCGGAACCGCTCCCCCATGTCGGCCATGCCGAGCACCACCGCCGGGCCGGACGCTGCGTTGAAGACCAGCCGGACCGGGTCCTCCCGCCCACCGATGCCCAGCGGGTGCACCTCCGCCGTCGGCACGTCCGCGGCGATGCTCGGGCACACCTCCAGCATGTGCGCGCCGAGCACCAGCTCGTGCCCGAACGTCAGGTCGTAGGTGTAGTCCTCCATGAAGGACGTGCCGCCCTCGACGCCGACGGCCATCGCCTTCAGCGTCCGGACCAGCACGGAGGTCTTCCAGTCCCCTTCCCCGCCGAAGCCGTACCCCTCGGCCATCAGCCGCTGCACCGCGATGCCGGGAAGCTGGCGCAGGCCGCCCAGGTCCTCGAAGTTCGTGGTGAACGCGCGGAAGCCGCCGGTGTCCAGGAACGCGCGCAGACCCAACTCCTGGCGGGCGGCGTAGCGCAGCGAGTCGTGCCGGTCACCGCCGGGACGCAGCGCGGCGTCCACCCGGTAGGTGTCGTCGTACTCCTTGACCAGGTCGTCCACCTGCGCGTCGGCGACCGCGTCGACCGCGTCGACCAGATCGTTCACGCCGTAGGTGTTGACCGAGACGCCGAACCGCAGCTCCGCCTCGACCTTGTCCCCCTCGGTCACCGCGACGTCGCGCATGTTGTCGCCGAACCGGGCCAGCCGCAGCGTCCGCATCGACGACCAGCCGACCGCCGCGCGGGCCCAGGCCCCCACCCGGCCGACCACCCGCGGGTCGGTGACGTGGCCGGCGATCGTCTTGCGGGCCACCCCGAGCCGGGTCTGGATGTACCCGAACTCGCGGTCGCCGTGCGCGGCCTGGTTCAGGTTCATGAAGTCCATGTCGATGGTGTCCCACGGCAGCGCCACGTTGGCCTGCGTGTGCAGGTGCAGCAGCGGCGTCTGCAGCGCGTCCAGCCCGGCGATCCACATCTTCGCCGGCGAGAACGTGTGCATCCAGGCGATCACCCCGACCGCGCCCTGCACGGCCGCGTCCCGGCACACGGCCAGGATGTCCGCGCTGGAGGTCAGGACCGGCTTCCAGCACACCCGGACCGGGATGTCCGGCGAGGCGTCCAACCGGGCGGCGATCTCCCGGGACTGGTCGGCGACCTGCCGGAGCGTGTCCTCGCCGTAGAGGCCCTGGCTGCCGGTGAGGAACCAGACCTCGGGCTGGGGGTGAGTTGCCATGTTGTTGCCTTCCGCGCTAGGAGCCGTCACTTGAACCGGATGCCGATGAGGCGCTGGAGGAGGATGAACGCGAAGAGCAGCCCGCCGATCACGATCTTCGTCCACCAGGAGTTGAGGCTGCCGTCGAACGTGATCAGCGTCTGGATGACGCCGAGCACCAGCACGCCGAGAACGGTGCCGAAGACGTAGCCGGACCCGCCGGTGAGGACGGTCCCGCCGATCACGACCGCGGCGATCACGTCCAGCTCCATGCCGACGGCGATCAACGGCGCGCCGGAGAGCGTGTAGAACGACAGCAGGATGCCGCCGATCGCCGAGCACAGCCCGCTGATGGTGTAGACGGCGATCCGGGTGCGTCCGACCGGCAGGCCCATCAGCAGCGCCGACTGCGCGTTGCCGCCGACCGCGTACACGTTGCGGCCGAACCGGGTGTACGCCAGCACGTACGCGGCCACCAGGACCACCGCGAACGCGATCAGCACACTTATCGACACGAAGTTCCCGGCCGGATTGCCGATGCGCTCCTGGGACATGCCGGTCCAGAAGCCGTCGGTGATGGAGATCGAGGCGCCGCTGATGAACGTGCACATGCCCCGGGCGAAGAACATCCCGGCGAGCGTGACGATGAACGGTTGGATGTCGAAGAAGTGGATCGCGCAGCCCATCAGGAACCCCAGGATCGGGCCGATGAGCAACGCGATCACGAGCACCAGGGCCGCCGGCATGCCGTCGCGCAGCAGCGCGGCCGACACCATCGCGGTCATCGCGACCACCGCGCCCACGGACAGGTCGATGCCGCCGGTGAGGATGACGAACGTCATGCCGACCGCGACCACGAGCACGAAACCGTTATCGATGAAGACGTTGAAGATGACCTGGACATTGGAGAAGGCGCGGTACTGGGACACCCCGATGCCGTACATGACCAGCAACAGCGTGAGGGTGGCCAGGACGGGGACGTGCCGCCGGGACAGGCTGGGCCGCCAGGACCGGCCGGTGGTCAACGACGTGCTGGTCATGCCGGCACCTGCTCCTTCTCCCGCTGCGGGGTCGCCGGGCCGGGCTCGACGCCGCGCCGGCGGCGACGGAACCGGGCCCGGAACGCCGGGGCCTGCACGAGGCAGACGGCGATGACGACGACGGCCTTGAACAGCAGCGACGTCTGCGGCGAAATGTTCATGGCGTACACCGTGGTGGTCAGCGTCTGGATGATCAGCGCGCCGAGGACGGTGCCGCTGAGCGAGAACCGGCCACCGGCCAGTGAGGTGCCGCCGATGACCACCGCGAGGATCGCGTCGAGTTCGATCCAGAGCCCGGCGGCGTTGCCGTCCGCGCTGGACACGTTAGCGGTGACCATGAAGCCGGCGATCGC
The DNA here is from genome assembly GCF_003027925.1 of Micromonospora sp. RP3T. Lineage (GTDB taxonomy): Bacteria > Actinomycetota > Actinomycetes > Mycobacteriales > Micromonosporaceae > Micromonospora. The sequence continues at coordinate 12,351 of NZ_PYPS01000015.1, read as the reverse complement.
GGCGCACGCGGCGCTGACCACGTAGACGAGGAAGACGATCCGCCGGGACCGGATGCCGGCCAGCCGGCTGGCCTCGGCGTTGCCGCCGACCGACTCGACGATCAGCCCGAGCGCGGTACGCCGGGTGAACGCGGCCACCAGCAACGCCGCGGCGAGCGCGATCAGGATGGCCAGCGGCAGCGTCAGGAAGTGCCCGAGCCCGATGGCCCGGTAGGGCTCGGAGTTGATCGTGATGATCTGGCCCTCGGTGACGAGCTGGGCGATTCCCCGGCCGGCCACCATGAGGATCAGCGTGGCGATGATGGGCTGGATGCCGATCACCGCGACCAGCACCCCGTTCCACGCGCCGAGCACCAGCGCGACGCCGAACGCCAGCGCCAGCGCGGTGAGCACCGTGGACGGGCTGTTCGGGTCGGCCGCCTCACTGATGTGCAGGCAGGCGATCGCGCCGCTGATGGCGCAGAGCGAGCCGACGGACAGGTCGATGCCACCGGTGGCGATGACCAGGGTCATCCCGAGCGCGACGAGGATCAGCGGCGCGCTCAACCGGAGGATGTCGATCGGGGTGCCGTACAGGTGGCCGCTCTTGACCTCCACGGCGAGAAAGCCGGGCCGGTAGACCGTGTTCGCGAGGATCATGACCACGAGCACCAGGGCCGGCCAGAACAGGCGGTGCCCGGTCAGCGGGCGGAGGCGGTCGGTGAGGGTGTTCATCGGTTCACCTCCTCCCGGGGGGTTCCGCTGGCGATGGTGCGCATGACGCGGTCCGCGTCGAGCGTGTCGTCGTTGGTGAGCTGGGCGACCATCTCACGGTCCCGCATGACGGCGACCCGGTGGCTCAGGCGCAGCACCTCCTCCAGTTCGGCGGAGATGAACAGCACCGCCATGCCGCCGTCGGAGAGCTGCACCACCAGTTTCTGGATCTCGGCCTTGGCGCCGATGTCGATGCCGCGGGTGGGCTCATCGAGGATGAGCAGGCGCGGCTCGGTGATGAGCCAACGCGCCAGCAGCACCTTCTGCTGGTTGCCGCCGGAGAGGTTGCGCACCGGCAGCTCCGGGTTCGCCGGCCGGATGCTGAGCGCCTGGACGTACTTCTGGACCAGCTCGTCCTGCCGGCGACGCGGGATCGGCCGCAGCCAGCCGCGGGCGGCCTGCATCGCCAGGATCATGTTCTCCCGGACCGACAGCTCCGGAACGATGCCCTCCGCGCGGCGGTTCTCCGAGCAGAAGCCGATGCCCCGGTCGATGGCCTGGATCGGGGTACGCAGCGGCGCCCGGCCGCCGTCGACGAGGACCTGACCGTGGTCGGCGCGGTCGGCGCCGAAGAGCAGCCGGGCCACCTCGGTGCGGCCGGAGCCGAGCAGGCCGGCCAGGCCGACCACCTCACCGGCGTGGATGCGCAGGCTGAACGGGGCGACCGCCCCGCGGCGGCCCAGCTCCGTGGCGTCCACCAGCGGAGCTCGCCCGTCCGGCGCGACGGTGGCGCGTTTCTGCTGCTCGTCGAGGCGCTCCAGCACGTCCAGCTCCTGGCCGATCATCTTCTCCACCAGGCTGAACTGGGGCAGCTCCTCGGTGCGGTACTCCCCCACCAGGGTGCCGTTGCGCAGCACCGTGATGCGGTCGGCGATGCCGTAGACCTGGTCGAGGAAGTGCGTGACGAACAGGATCGCGATCCCCTCGTCCCGGAGCTGGCGCATGATCCGGAAGAGCTGGGCGACCTCGCCGGCGTCCAGGCTGGAGGTTGGTTCGTCGAGGATGAGCACCCGGGCCCGCACGTCGATGGCCCGGGCGATGGCGACCATCTGCTGCACGGCGAGCGAGTACGTGCCGAGCGGCGCGGCGACGTCCAGGTCGAGGTCGAGCCGGGCCAGGAGCGCCCGGGCCCGGCGACGCATCTCGCCCCAGCGCACGGCGCCCAGCCGGCGGGGCTCTCGGCCGATGGAGATGTTCTCCGCCACCGACAGGTTCGTGCAGAGGTTGACCTCCTGGTAGACGGTGCTGACACCGGCCGCGGCGGCCTGCATCGGACCGGAGAAGGACACCTGCTCACCGGCGAGCGTGACGGTGCCGGCGTCGGTGCCGTAGACGCCGGTCAACACCTTGATCAGGGTCGACTTGCCGGCGCCGTTCTCGCCCATGAGGGCGTGGACCTCGCCCGGGAACAGCCGGAAGTCGACGTCGTGGAGCGCGCGCACCCCGGGGAAGGTCTTGCTGATTCCGGTCATGGTCAGGACCGGACGGTCACCCGTCATGCCATCGGACCTCTTCTGAAACGGTGGTGGCACGGGGGCCGCCGTCGGTGCGACGGCGGCCCCCGGTGTGGGGCTCAGTACTTGCGGTTGGGCAGCGCTTCCTTCGCCGTCTCCTGCGTGAAGGTGGTCTCCTCGGTCTCGATCCGGGGCGGCACCTCCTCGCCGGCCTTGACCTTCTTGGCCAGGTCCATCAGCTGCGGGCCGAGCAGCGGGCTGCACTCGGCGATGAAGTTGAACTTGCCGTCCGCGAGCGCCTGCATGCCGTCCTTCACCGCGTCCACGGTGATGATGGTGATGTCCTTGCCGGGCACCTTGCCGGCCGCGGTGATCGCCTCGAGCGCGCCCAGGCCCATGTCGTCGTTGTGCGCGAAGAGCACGTCGATCTTCGGGTTGGCCTTCAGGAACTGCTCCATGACCTGCTTGCCGCCGGCGCGGGTGAAGTCGCCGGACTGCGACGCGACGATCTTCAGGTTGGGGTTGGCCGCGATGGCCTCGCCGAAGCCCTTCTTCCGGTCGTTCGCCGGCGCCGAGCCGGTCGTGCCCTGAAGCTCGACGATGTTGACCGGACCGGTGGCCGCCTTCTTCTGCTCCACCAGCCACTCACCGGCGAGTCGGCCCTCCTTGACGAAGTCCGAGCCGAGGAACGTCTTGTAGAGCGACTTGTCGGCCGAGTCGACCGCGCGGTCGGTCAGGATCACCGGGATCTTGGCGTCCTTGGCCTCCTTGAGCACGGTGTCCCAGCCGGACTCCACCACCGGCGAGAAGGCGATGACGTCGACCTTCTGCTGGATGAAGTTCCGGATCGCCTTGATCTGGTTCTCCTGCTTCTGCTGCGCGTCATCGAACTTCAGCTCGATGCCGGCCTGACCCGCCGCCTCCTTGATCGAGGTGGTGTTGGCGGTCCGCCAGCCGCTCTCCGCGCCGACCTGGGAGAAGCCCAGGACGAGCTTGTCACTGCCGCCGCTGCCGGAATCGCCGCCGGTGTCGCTGTTGCCGCAGGCGACCATGCCGCCGGCGAGCAGCACGCCGGTCAGGACCGCGATCACCGTACGGGCCGTACTCCTGGTTCGCATCGTTCTCCTCGGGGTGGGGGGATCCGGGCGCGCGACCGGCGGGGCCGGGGCGACCGGTTGTGGTGGTGGGATGAGGTGGTGCTGGTCCGGGTCACCCGGCGGGCGGGCGCTGGCCGTACACGTTCTGGTAGCGGTCGTGGAGCGAGTCGACGTCGGCCGACGCGATCGGCAGCGGCGGCCCGAGCGCGCGGGCCAGGTGCGCGGTGCGGGCGACGTCCTCGCACATCACCGCCGCCTTGACCGCCGCGCGGGCGTCCCGGCCGATGCTGAACACGCCGTGGTTGCGCATGAGCACCGCGGGCGAGCGGTGCCCGGACAGCGTGCTGACGATGCCCTTGCCGATGTCGTCGCCGCCGATCAGCGCGAACGGACCGACCGGGATCTCGCCGCCGAACTCGTCGGCCTGCGCGGTCAACCAGCACGGGATCGCCTCGCCCCGGGCCGCCCACGCGGTGGCGTAGCCGCTGTGCGTGTGCACGACGCCGCCGACCTCGGGCATCGCGCGGTAGACGTAGGCGTGCGCGGCGGTGTCGCTGGACGGCGAGCCGGCGCCGTCGACCACGACCCCGTTGAGGTCGCAGACCACCATGGTGTCGGCGGTCAGGTCGTCGTAGTCCACGCCGCTCGGCTTGATCACCATCAGGTCCTGGCCGGGGACGCGCGCGGAGACGTTGCCGGCCGTCCAGGCCACCAGCCGGTAGCGGGTCAACTCGCCGTGCAGGCGGGCCACCGTCTCGCGGAGCGCGGTCACCTGCCGGGCGATGTCGGGGTTCATCCGACCACCTCCAGGGCGGGGTCGGCGGGCGTCCCGGCGGCGTCCACCGCCGCGTTCCGGATCGCCCGCAGGCGGAGCATGACGTCGTTCGCGCCGCGACCGAAGTGGTCGTGCAGCGCCCGGTACTCGGCGTAGAGCGCGTCGTACGCCCGCACGTTCTCCGGGATCGGCCGGTAGACGGCCTCGTCCACCCGCCCCATGGCCGCTGACGCCTCGTGGATCGACGGGTACGCCCCGGCGGCGACCGCCGCGTGGATGGCCGACCCGAGCGCCGGCCCCTGTGCGGAGCCGATGATGCCCAGCGGCCGGTTGGTGACGTCGGCGTAGATCTGCATCAGCAGGCGGTTCGAGGTGAGCCCGCCGGCCACCACCAGGTCGTCGACCGGCACGCCCGCCTCGGCGAACGCCTCCACGATCATCCGGGTGCCGTACGCGGTGGCCTCCAGCAGCGCGCGGTAGACGTCCGGCGGCCGGGTGGCCAGCGTCAGCCCGACGACCAGCCCGCTGAGGTCGTGGTTGACCAGCAGCGAGCGGTTGCCGTTCCACCAGTCCAGCGCCACCAGCCCGTGCGCGCCGACCGGCTGGGCGGCGGCCAGCTCGGTGAGCCGCTCGTGCGAGTCGAGGCCGGCCGGGGCGGCGTGCCGCACGAACCAGCCGAAGATGTCCCCCACGCCGCTCTGCCCGGCCTCGAAGCCCCAGGCGCCCGGGCTGATGCCGCCGTCGACCACGCCGCACATGCCGGGGACCTCGGCGGGGTGGGTGCCGTTGAGCACGTGGCAGGTGGAGGTGCCCATGATCGCCACCAGCCGGCCCGGGCGCAGCGCCTGCGCGGACGCGGCGGTGACGTGCGCGTCGACGTTGCCGACCGCGACCGCGATGCCCTCGGGCAGCCCGGTCCAGGCGGCGGCGCGGGCGCTCAGCACGCCGGCCCGGTCGCCCAGCGGCAGCAGTGGGCCGTCCAGCTTGGCCACGAAGTCGGGGAAGCCCGGGTCGAGCGCGGCGAGGTACTCCGGCGACGGGTAGCGGCCGTCCTGCCGGATTCCCTTGTAGCCGGCGGTGCAGACGTTACGCGTCTGGACGCCGCACAGCTCCCAGACGATCCAGTCGGCCGCCTCGATGAAGCACTCGGCCCGCCGGTAGACCTCGGGGTCCTCGGCCAGGATCTGCAACCCCTTGGCGAACTGCCACTCGGCGGAGATCTTGCCGCCGTAGCGGCCGATCCACGGCTCGCCGCGCTCGTGCGCGAGGGCGTTGATCCGGTCGGCCTGCGGCTGCGCGGCGTGGTGCTTCCACAGCTTGACCCAGGCGTGCGGCCGGTGGCGCAGTTCCGGGACCTCGCACAGCGGCGTGCCGTCGGCGAGCGTCGGCAGCACGGTGCAGGCGGTGAAGTCGGTGCCGATGCCGACCACCCGGGCCGGGTCCACCCCGGCGGCGGCCAGCGCGGCCGGCACCGCCTCGCGCAGCACGTCGCGGTAGTTGTCCGGGTCCTGCAGGGCCCAGTCCGGGGGCAGCGCCGGGCCGCCGTCGGGCAGGGCCGTCTCGATCACCCCGTGCCGGTACTCGTGCACCGCGGTGCCGAGCTCGGCACCGTCCCGGACCCGCACCACGAGCGCCCGCCCGGACAGCGTGCCGAAATCGACCCCGACCACGTACCGGTCGGTCGCCTCCACGTCGCTCATCTACACCTCCACCGCGTCACGGAGTTAGTGTTAGCGCTCACATATACATCCGTCAAGACACCTCCGCGCAACGGCTGCGTAACGGAGCCGACAGCGACGCCCCGCCCTCCGCCGTCGGCGCGGGGACCGGCCCGCCCAGGCCGACCGGAGATCCACCACGGACGCCGGCGAGCGGCGGCCGACACCCGGACGGAGCGCATTGTTAGCGACAACAATCAATGTTCAAAAGTCGATGAACGAGCAGAGCGGGCAGCGACCCGCAGGGATGTCCGGAGACGCGGCGCGACGCCCCGTAGAGGGGCTCTCAACGGCTCGTTTCCGGCCCGACCGGCGACCTGGGGGCCGCCCGGGCGACCATGCCGCGACAGGCACCATGATTTACACAGTTTGATGTCAGCGATAACATTTCTGCCCTCGCCGTGCCACGGCGCACACCCCGGACGGGACGACCCGGCAGCGCCCCGCGAGGGACGGCCGGGCCGCGACGAGTGGTCGATCCGGTCGGGCGCCGGCGCGGCCGTGGACCGTTGACATCGGACGCGGAACGACACGACGGATGCCGGCCGGCCGCCGCGGGCGTGCACGACGGCGACCGGATGGCCGGCCGGACGGCGCACCCCCGTCCGGCCGGCCGCTCACCGGCTGCCCGCGGCCCGGCGCTTGTTCCAGATGTCGAACGCCACCGCGGCGAGCAGCACCAGCCCCTTCACCACCGACTGGATCGACTGGTCGATGCCCATGAGCTGCATACCGTTGCTCATCACCGCCATGATCAGGCCACCCACCATCGCGCCGACCACGGTGCCCACCCCGCCGGTGACCGCCGCGCCGCCGATGAAGGCCGCCGCGATCGCGTCCAGCTCGAACATGTTGCCCGCCGCCGGCTGGGCCCCGTTGGAGCGCGACGAGTAGATCACGCCGGCCACCGCGGAGAGGAAGCCCATGTTCACGAAGACCCAGAAGTTGACCGTCTTCACCCGCACGCCGGACAGCGTCGCCGCCGGCAGGTTGCCGCCGATCGCGTAGACCTGGCGACCGAAGACGGTACGGCGGGTGAGCAGGCCGTAGACGAGCACCAGCACGGCCAGGACGATCAGCACGATCGGCAGGCCCCGGGCGTGCGCGAGCTGCCAGGCGAACCACATGACGACGGCGCCGACCACCGCCACCCGCAGCACGAAGAGCGGGAACGACTCCACCGGCTGCTCGTGGCGGACCCGGGCCAGCCGGGTCCGGAACACGCTCGCCGCGTACCCCACGACCGCGAAGACGCCGATGAACAGCGTGAACGCGTCGAAGCCCTGCCCGCCGAGCAGGCCGTTGAGGAAGCCCGCAGCGACCCGCTGGTACTCGGCCGGGAACGGCGACAGCGAGATGTTGTCAAGCACCCGCAGCGTCAGGCCACGGAACAACAGCATGCCGGCCAGCGTGACGATGAACGCCGGAATGCCGGCGTACGCGACCCAGAGACCGTGCCAGGCGCCCACCGCGACACCCACGGCGAGCGCGGCGAGGATGCCGACCCACCACGGCATGCCCTCCCGGATCACCAGCACGGCCGAGACCGCGCCGGTCAGCGCCACCACCGACCCGACGGACAGGTCGATGTGCCCACCGATGATCACGATGACCATGCCGATCGCGAGCACCAGGATGTAGGAGTACTGAAGAACGATGTTGGTGAGGTTGCCGGGGCTCAGCGAGACGCCGTCGGTGAGGATCGCGAACAGCGCGACGATCACCACCAGGGCGATGTAGATGCCGCTCTGCCGCAGGTTGCCGAGGATCAGCGTCCGCGGGTCACTGGTCCCGGTCTTCAGGGTGGCGGCCGCACCGGTGTCGGGCGCGTCGACCTTCGGGGAGGTGGCGGGCTTCGTGCTGGTCATCCGACGAGATCCCTGTCCTTGGTCATGAGTTCCATCAGGTTCTCCTGGGTGGCGTCGCCCACCGGCACCTCGCCGGTGATCCGGCCGGCCGCCAGGGTGTAGATGCGGTCGCACATGCCGAGCAGCTCGGGCAGCTCGGAGGAGATGATGACGACGGCCTTGCCGTCCGCCACCAGGCGGTTGACGATCGTGTAGATCTCGAATTTCGCCCCGACGTCGATGCCCCGGGTCGGCTCGTCGAGGATCAGCACGTCCGGGTCGGTGAACAGCCACTTCGCCAGCACGACCTTCTGCTGGTTGCCGCCGGAGAGCTTGCCCACCACCGACATGACGCTCGGCGCCTTGATGTTCATGTCGCGCCGGCCCCGCTCGGCGATCGTGATCTCCTCGTTGCCGTCGATCCAGCCGTTGCGCGCGAGCTTGCCGAGCGCGGCGGCCGAGATGTTGCCCCGCACGTCGTCGATCAGGTTGAGGCCGTAGTGCTTGCGGTCCTCGGTCGCGTACGCGATGCCGGCGGCGATCGCCTCGGCCACCGTGCGGGCCCGCACCTGGCGGCCGTTGACGAAGACCCGGCCGGTGATGTCCCGGCCGTAGGCGTGGCCGAACACGCTCATCGCCAGCTCGGTGCGGCCGGCGCCCATCAGGCCGGCGATGCCGACCACCTCGCCCGCGCGGACCGTGAGTGAGGCGTGGTCCACCACCAGCCGGTCCTGGGTCGGGTGGCGCACGGTCCAGTCCTCGATCCGCAGCACCTCCGCGCCGGGCGTCGACGTCCGGGTCGGATAGAACGCCGCGAGGTCGCGACCGACCATGCCGCGGATGATCCGGTCCTGGGTCGCCGTGCCGTCGCTCATGTCCAGCGTCTCGACCGTGCGGCCGTCCCGGATCACGGTCGTCGAGTCCGCGACCGCGGTGATCTCGCCCAGCTTGTGCGAGATCATGATGCAGGTGATGCCCTGGTCGCGGAGCCGCCGCAGCAGGTCCAGCAGGTGCGCCGAGTCGACGTCGTTGAGCGCCGCGGTCGGCTCGTCCAGGATGAGCAGCCGCACCTTCTTGGACAGCGCCTTGGCGATCTCCACCAACTGTTGCTTGCCCACCCCGAGCTGGATCACCGGGGTCACCGGGTTCTCGTGCAGCCCGACCGAGCGCAGCAGCGCCGCGGCCTCCGCGTTCGTCCGGTGCCAGTCGATCAGCCCGGCGCGGCCACGGCGCTCGTTGCCGAGGAAGATGTTCTCGGCGATCGACAGGTACGGCACCAGCGCCAGCTCCTGGTGGATGATGACGATGCCGTGGGACTCGCTGTCCCGGATGCCCCGGAACCCGACCGGCTCGCCGTCGAGGACGATCTGCCCGTCGTAGCTGCCGGTCGGGTACACCCCGGACAGCACCTTCATCAGGGTGGACTTGCCGGCGCCGTTCTCGCCGCAGATCGCGTGGATCTCGCCACGCCGGACGGCGAGCGAGACGTCCTGGAGCGCGGCCACTCCGGGAAAGGTCTTCGTGATGTTCCGCATTTCGAGGATGTGATCGCTCATGGAAACCGTCCTGCTCGTGGCCGTCGCGTCGGTGCGCCGGCGGGCCCGGCGACGCGGTGCGTCACCGGGCCCGCCGGAGAGCGGCTCAGCCGGCCCGGCCGGCGGCGACCTCCTGGGCGGTCAGGTAGCCGGAGTCGATCAGCGCCGACTTGATGTCGTCCTTGTAGACGGTCTGCACCGGCAGCAGGAACGCGGGCACGACCTTGACGCCGTTGTCGTACGCCTTGGTGTCGTTCGCCTTGGGCTCCTGCTTCTTCAGGAACGCCTCGGCGGCGACCACGGCCTGGTCGGCGAGCAGGCGGGTGTCCTTGAAGACGGTCGAGCTCTGCACGCCGTCGTTGATGAGCTTGACGGAGGCGACCTCGGCGTCCTGGCCGGTGACCACCGGCATCTTCTTGGCCCCGCCGCGGTAGCCGGCGTTCTGCAGGGCGGTGATGATGCCCCGGGACAGGCCGTCGAACGGCGACAGCACGCCGTCGACCTTGCTGCCGTCGTTGTAGCTGGAGGTGAGCAGGTCCTCCATGCGCTTCTGCGCGGTCTCCTGCTGCCAGCGCAGGATGGCCACCTGCTCGATCTTCGTCTGGCCGGACTTCACCTTCAGCGTGCCGGCGTCGAAGTACGGCTTGAGCGTGTCCATCGCGCCGCTGAAGAAGAAGTGCGCGTTGTTGTCGTCGAGCGAGCCGGCGAACAGCTCCACGTTGAACGGGCCGGTCGCGGTGCCCTTCGAGCCGTCCTTGTTCTGCAGCCCGAGCCCGACCAGCAGCGCGTTGGCCTGCGCCACGCCGACCTTGTAGTTGTCGAAGCTGACGTAGAAGTCGACGTTCGGGCTGTTGCGGATGAGCCGGTCGTAGGAGATGACCGGGATCTTCGCCGCCGCGGCGGCCTGGAGCTGCCCGCTGAGCGCCGTGCCGTCGATCGGCGCGATCACCAGCACGTCCGCGCCCTGCGTGATCATCTGGTCGATCTGCTGCGACTGGGTGGGGATCTCGTCGCCGGCGTACTGCAGGTCGACCTTGTAGCCCTTGGCCTGGAGCTTCTCCTTCACCGAGTTGCCGTCGGCGATCCACCGCTCCGAGGTCTGGGTCGGCATCGAGACGCCGATGGTCAGGTCGCCGGGCTTGGCCGAGCTGGTGTCCCCGCCGCCACCCGCGCCCTCACCACTGCATGCGGCCAGGCTGACGGCGATCGCGACGCCACCGAGCGCGGCCAGAAATCGTCTGCGCACGAGCTTCCTCTCCCCTGCGTACTCACGGACCCACGGATAACCCTCCCCGGAGTGTTAACGCTCACAAGATTCACCGTCAACCGATGACGGGAAATGCGCATGTCTCGGTCTCGTAACAAGGCTCGGCTAAGGCCGGCGGGTGGCCGGCGGCGCGACGACGGATCGTCGCGCCGCCGACGACGGGCTCAGAGGGCGGCGCAGGTCGGGGTCAGCCCCGACGCGCTGCCGGTGCCCTGGAACCCGAACTCGGTGCTCTGTCCGGCCCCGAGCTGGCCGTTGTAGTCCACATTCGCGAACCGCACCGTGCCGGTGCTACCACTGGCGGTCGCACTCCACGTGTTCGTCACACTCGCCCCACCCGGCAACGTCAGACTCACCGTCCAACTGCGCGTACCAGCCGAACCCGCCGTCACCTTCACCGTCGCCACGAACCCACCGGTCCACGAGTTCAGCGACACCGACGCCGAACACGCACCCGGCACCGGCGGCGCCGGCGTCGTCGGACTCGGCGGCGGCGTCGTCGGGCTCGGCGGCGGGGTGGTCGGGCTCGGCGGCGGCGTGGTCGGGCTCGGCGGCGGGGTGGTCGCCCCGGTGCCGTCGAAGCCGAGGAACCGCACCGCCTGGGCGGCGTCGAACGGAATCGAGTGGCCGTAGCCCTGGAAGCTGACCGCCTCGACCGGCGGCGTCCCACCGGTGCCGCCGTAGCGGGTCCGGGTGGCGCTGGCCTGCGGGTAGTCCGTCATGCTCGGGGTCTGCGAGACGCCCAGCACGTTCGTCCACTGCTTGATCTGCTCGCCGAAGTTGACGTAGCTCAGCGTGGTGTCCGTGGTGCCGTGCCAGATCTGCATGCGGGGACGCCGGCCGGTGTAGCCGGGGTACGCGTTGCGGACCAGGTCACCCCACTGCTGCGGGGTCTTGGTGATCCGCCCGCCGGAGCACTCGCTGTTCCACTCCGAGCCGTTGGTGGTGGCGAAGCAGCCGAACGGCACGCCCGACGAGCTGACCCCGGCGTGGAAGACGTCCGGGTACACGCCGGCCATCACGTTGGTCATCATGGCGCCGGACGACGCGCCGGCGACGCCGATGCGGGCCGGATCGACCGGGTAGCGGCCCATCACGTAGTCGATCATCGACTTGAGACCGACCGGGTCGCTGCCGCCACCGCGCCGCAGCGCCTGCGGCGACGACACGTCCCAGCACTTGCTGCTGCGGGTCACCGACGGGTAGATCACGATGAACCCGTAGCGGTCGGCCAGCGGGCTGTAGCCGGAGCCGGTGTGCATGGCCGGACCGCTGCCGGTGCAGTAGTGCAGGACCAGCAGCAGGGCCGGCCGGGCCGGGAGCCGGTCCGGCACGTACAGGTGCATTTGCAGGTTTGTCGGGTTGGTGCCGAAGTTCGTCACCTGGGTGAGCGCGGCGGCGGACGCCGGGCCGGCGGCGCTGACGACGGCGACCGCCGTCGTCAGCGCGGTCGCCAGCACGGCCGCGAACAGCGCGATCTTCGCTCTCATCGACGGTTCCTCCAAGGCGGGGGGACGGGAGGGAGGCCGTCGGCCCGACCCGCGACGCGCGCGGGCCGGGCCGACGACGGGCTCAGAGGGCGGCGCAGGTCGGGGTCAGCCCCGACGCGCTGCCGGTGCCCTGGAACCCGAACTCGGTGCTCTGTCCGGCCCCGAGCTGGCCGTTGTAGTCCACATTCGCGAACCGCACCGTGCCGGTGCCACCACTGGCGGTCGCACTCCACGTGTTCGTCACACTCGCCCCACCCGGCAACGTCAGACTCACCGTCCAACTGCGCGTACCAGCCGAACCCGCCGTCACCTTCACCGTCGCCACGAACCCACCGGTCCACGAGTTCAGCGACACCGACGCCGAACACGCACCCGGCACCGGCGGCGCCGGCGTCGTCGGACTCGGCGGCGGCGT
>NZ_PYPS01000152.1 GCF_003027925.1 Micromonospora sp. RP3T | reverse complement strand
GGAGTTTGATCTGCTCTCCTGACAGTTGCTCATTCACACACAATAACATAAAGACTGTTCTCCCTGTAGAGCCCATCAGCAGTAGAATAGGAGTGTTTGTGGATCACAGTGCAGGAACTCTGTCCTTCTACAGCGTCTCTGACACAATGACTCTCATCCACACAGTCCAGACCACATTCACTCAGCCGCTCTATCATGGGATTCTGGTTAATGGTGGATCATCAGTAAAACTGTGTTGATGAATCAGAATACACTGACGAGAGATTGTGCTTTGAGGATGCTTTGAGCTGCATGATATCAGGCATAACATTATGACCACTGACAGGTGAAGTGAATAACACTATTTATCTCTTGATCATGTTGATGTGTTGAAAGAAGGAAAAATGGGCAAGCGTAAGGATTTGAGCGAGTTTGACAAGTGCCAGATTGTGATGGCTAGATGACTGGGTCAGAGCATCTCCAAAACTGCAGCTCTTGTGGGGTGTTCCCATGTGCAGTGGTCAGTATTTATCAAAAGTGGTCCAAGGGAAGAAAGGTGGTGAACCGGCGACAGGGTGAT
>NZ_PYPS01000151.1 GCF_003027925.1 Micromonospora sp. RP3T | reverse complement strand
CATTTAATCTTTTGATTCGTTCAAATGGCTGATTCGTTCAAACTCCTGATTCATTTAGGAATGAAGTAAATGGTTCTGTTTATGAATGGGCCTTTGAATCATTGGTTCACACGATTCGTTCAAAACGTGGATTCATTCAGAAATTAAACACCGCTGTGTTGCTCGGAGACGCGCAACAATTCTGCTATGGCTTCAAAGGTAAAAAAAAACATAACAGTGTTTAACATAATATCAACTTCTTATTACTGAACTTTTGTATATAATCGTATTTAAGCTCATGATAGATTGGGACAAAATCAGCATGTGATATCGTTTGATATGTGATATGTATAAATACGAGACAAAACATATACAGGGTCATTTTTTTTGCACCAATATCTTGAATTTTAGGGCATTACTACATTTATGTTGTTGCCCTGCATCATATTTGTCAACAGTCAACTATATGAAGTATAAGGTAAAATACAGGTCTGGGGGCAGAGCCAGTGAGTTAAAATATTTTAATCACGTAATTTTTCATAACTAATTAATTAACGCATTAAACTGACAGCCCTAATATA
>NZ_PYPS01000150.1 GCF_003027925.1 Micromonospora sp. RP3T | reverse complement strand
AGAGTGGCTTATAGACGACTCTGTGAATGTTCTTGAGTCGTCCAGCCACAGCCTTAGCTTCAACGCAGTAATATATTTCTAGAGAAACCTGAAAATGTCTGCCAGCCCCCATCCAAGCTGACAGAGCTTGAGAGGTGAAGAGGTGAGGAGAAGAATGGCAGATAATTGCCAAATGCTGATATGTAAAGCTTGTCGCATCATACCAACAAGACTTGAGGCTCTAATGGTGCTTCAACAAAGTACCATGTTAAGGGTATGAATACTTATGCAATGTACTTATTTCAGTTTTTTTTATTTCTAATACATTTATACACAGTTGTGTAGTGATTTTACTTTCACCCAATCAGGAAGGTGAAATAATGTAGTGACGGGTAGTCACGTCACCGATAATGTTGTAACTTGCGGATCACGTGTCACTTTAAGTGCGGTTGTGAGTACATCAGATGACCACCTCTGACCTCTCTTATGTTTGGTTCAGTGGTTCAATAGTTCAATCACTAATAATTAATGCAAACTGGATGGAACTGGTCATGTGATTTATCTGAAAGATTTGTGGGATAGC
>NZ_PYPS01000149.1 GCF_003027925.1 Micromonospora sp. RP3T | reverse complement strand
TGTATAGCGCCAACTTAAGTTGCCCGGATCAGTCTGTGTTATTAGCTTTTACCAGTTGTTATCGGGGAATAACATACATTGGAATGTCATGACTGACTAATCAGAATCAAGCATTCCACAGAGCTGTGTAATAATTTAATTTAAAGCACACCGCAAATTCAGATTTCTTTTTACTTATATTTTTGGGCTTTTTATGCCTTTTATTGTGATAGGACAGTAGAGAGATGACAGGAAAGAGCTGGGAGGAGAGAGGGGAGCGGGATCGGCAAAGGACCTTGAGACGGGAATGGAACTTGGGTCGCCGTGAGCGCAGTTGCGCTATATGTCGACGCACTAACCATGAGACTACTGGTGCCGACAACTCTGTATTCTGGTTCAAGATAGTTAGGGTATGTCGAAAAACTCCCATCTCATTTTCTCCTCCAACTTCAAAATCGTCCTACATTGCTGCAGAAGTACCGACCCAGTGTTTACAAAGTGAACATGCAAAGAAGATCAAACACCCTTTAGAAGAAAATGAGACGGGAGTTTTTTAACATAGCCTAACTATATTGACCCGGATT
>NZ_PYPS01000148.1 GCF_003027925.1 Micromonospora sp. RP3T | reverse complement strand
GGGATTGTTAGGAAACATGCGGAAGATGTTAACGGATGCATGACATCAAAAACACAATTTGGCAACCCTATTCTATTTAGCTGGGAAAACCTGCACGTAACCTGGGACATTCCCCTTCGGGAACTCGAGCTGTGTCCGGAAACGCTAGGGGAACGCCCTTGGCGGAACCACGCTCTGAACACATGTGTAATCTGACCAATGAGAAAGCGGGACGTCACGGGCGGGTGACGTCATCGACCAGGAAGCATAAAAGCACGTGCGAAGCCGGCCGGCGTCAGCTTCGAGGATGAAGCAAGTGCTCGGCAGGGATGCCGGAAGGATGGACCGAGACGCAGCGTCTCGTTCCCTCGGGGAACCAAGGTTACATACGTAACCGGGACGTTCCCCTTCAGGAACTCAAGCTGCGTCCGGAGACGCTATGGGATGAGATGCCCATGCCACCAGACTTCCAAATCCCTGCCTAGTGGAAGAGCTAGGGCAGGAGAACAGAAGAGCCGGGAGTGGCTTGGACATCAAGGTTGTAAAACCTGACAAAGGTGAGGGGCGTGGACCATCCCGCAGCATT
>NZ_PYPS01000147.1 GCF_003027925.1 Micromonospora sp. RP3T | reverse complement strand
TAACACAGTACAACACAAAATAATGGAATCCACAGCAACATAATATCCACTGTGAGACTGCACTTGTCTTTGTCAATAGCAATGCTCCACAGTACTTTTGTTTGACAAATTGCTCTAAGTCCATAAATGGACATCATTGTGAGACTGCTGAAGTGCTCAGGCACTTTACCAACTCTAATAATGTAAGTGATACACTGTTACTCAAACGTTCAGAGTTAATGTTTTTGCAAGAAGTCTCTTGTGTGTTTTTAACATAAACTTGTGTGTATTTGACTGTTTAAGCGCAATAGGAGATGAAAGAGAACTAGTTTAGCACTCACACACCATGTGACAGCTGCTTTATACGCAAGTGCTTCGCTCAAAAAAACGTATATCAGAAGTTTAAACGAAAATATGGTTTAAAAAGCATGATATCAATGTGACAGACATGATAATCAAAACCAAACAGATGTTTTTTTGGCTGTTTTTTGGCTGCACAGCCCTGTTCTGGAAAAGGGGGCGGGAAGCTTTTGCTTATTTGCTTATTTGCACTTAAAGAAACATGCACAAAAACAGTGTGTTTCTGC
>NZ_PYPS01000146.1 GCF_003027925.1 Micromonospora sp. RP3T | reverse complement strand
GTGGCAGTACAGTGGGGAAAGGAGCAGGAATCCGTTTGACAGCCTTGAAGGTGAAGCGCTGTAGGATGCTGATCTCCTGGAGCACCAAGGGTCCTAAGATCTGGAACATGCAGATGTGGCCCTGGAGTAGGTGCTGAAGGTCCTTAGCTTGGAACACGCAAGCAAAAGTACCTGAAGTGAAGGTTTGCTCGCCGGAGCTTAACCTTGTTGCAAATGTCTGTGTGTCTTCTGCCTCTCTGGGCTAGAGACTCAGAACTTGGTCAGTCCGCTTTGTCTCTATAGGATGGGAATTCAGGACGTGCTGCATCTGTTGTTGTCTCACTAGATGAACACTCTGAACGTAGACTATCTCTTTCCTCGCAGGCTAGAGGCTCAGAGCGTGGTTGTATCTGTTGCTGCCTCAAAAGCTGGAGACTTGGACTTGGTATCTGTTGTTGTCTCACCCTTGCAGGTTGCAGGCTCAGAACGGTGTAGCTGTTATTGTTTCTTCCTTACGGGACTCAGGTCCAGTACGGGTATCTGTTAGTCTCTCTGGACGAAAGAAGGAGTTGATCTGTTAGTGTCTCCT
>NZ_PYPS01000145.1 GCF_003027925.1 Micromonospora sp. RP3T | reverse complement strand
TATTTATTTACAGTTTTAGCTGGGGAAGACTCCAGTTCCCCTATGGTCTAGCGGTCAGGATTCCTGGTTTTCACCCAGGTGGCCCGGGTTCGACTCCCGGTATGGGAAGGCGAGCTACTCTTTGCTGCCCTCTTCAAACAGCCCGCACGTCTTCCTGCGTCAGAAGCCTTTTTTGGTCAGCAGTCTAGCTACAGAATCCGGACAGGCCGAGGTTGTGTCCCCATGCCCCCGTGCCTTCGATAGCTCAGCTGGTAGAGCGGAGGACTGTAGGAGGAGCGTTGGCAATCCTTAGGTCGCTGGTTCGACTCCGGCTCGAAGGAGGTCCTTTTTCACCCGCCCACCATTTTTGTTGGGCCGACATTCTCAACGCAGCAAGCAGAGCTTGACTTCACAGTCCGCCGCTGGCAAAAGAGCGTTCCCTGACCGGGAATCGAACCCGGGCCGCGGCGGTGAGAGCGCCGAATCCTAACCACTAGACCACCAGGGAAGGGCTGACCACCAGGGAAGGGCTGGCCACCTGTTGGCCTGTTCATAACATGAGAATAAGCGGACAGCAGTACAGGCCTCT
>NZ_PYPS01000144.1 GCF_003027925.1 Micromonospora sp. RP3T | reverse complement strand
TAAAGGCAAAAACTTCTGCTAGAAAAGCTATCATGTTGTTGAATCCAGTGTTGTTGATTACTGTTATCAGCAACCAAGATTACTGTTATAAACTGTGTAAAAGGTAAAGAGGGAGGTGTTTCTACAATTTATAGCAATATTTTTAGTGTTTCTCAGAGAACGGATTTCAAGTATAACTCGTTTGAAGTAATGGTGCTTCATATAACATTATCCAGAGAAACAAGTGTTAATGATAAATCCCCTATGACGTTTGTACTTGCTACTGTATACAGGCCACCAGGGCACCATACAGATTTTCTTAAAGAATTTGCTGATTTAAAACCGGGCTGGTGTTGGCTACAGATAAGGTCTTAATAGTAGGTGACTTTAACATCCATGTCGATAATGAAATCGATGCACTGAGAGCAGCATTTATAGACATTCTGAACTATATTGGAGTTAGCCAACACGTGTCAGGTCCCACTCATTGTCGAAATCATACTCTAGACTTAATACTGTCGCATGGAATTGATGTCAATGCCGCTGAGATTCTGCAGCAAAGTAATGATATCTCTGATCATTTTCTAGTC
>NZ_PYPS01000143.1 GCF_003027925.1 Micromonospora sp. RP3T | reverse complement strand
GCCGCATCGCCTACACCCTCGGCCTGCAAGGCCCCGCCGTCACCGTCGACACGGCCTGCTCGTCGTCGCTGGTCGCGGTACACATGGCCGGTCAGGCACTGCGATCCGGCGAGTGCTCCCTCGCGCTTGCCGGCGGCGCCACGGTGATCGCCACACCGAGCCCCTTCATCGAGTTCTCCCGGCAGCGGGGGTTGGCGCCGGACGGGCGGTGCAAGTCCTTCGGCGCCGGGGCCGACGGCACCGGCTGGGCCGAGGGGGTGGGCGTCCTGGTCCTGGAGCGGCTCTCCGACGCCCAGCGCAACGGACACCCGGTGCTCGCGGTGATCCGCGGGTCGGCGGTGAACCAGGACGGAGCCAGCAACGGACTGACAGCACCGAACGGGCCGTCGCAGGAACGCGTCATCCGTCAGGCGCTGGCGAACGCACGGTTGTCCGCCGCCGAAATCGACGTGGTCGAGGCGCACGGCACCGGCACCTCCCTGGGTGACCCGATCGAGGCGCAGGCGTTGCTGGCCACCTACGGCCGGGACCGCCCGACCGACCAGCCGCTCTACCTGGGATCGATCAAGT
>NZ_PYPS01000014.1 GCF_003027925.1 Micromonospora sp. RP3T | reverse complement strand
GGGTGGGGTGGGGGGTGGGTCAGGGGGTGGCTCGGTGGAGGGAGTAGAGGGTGAGGGCGGCGGCCGTGAGGAGGGGGGCGCCGTCGCGGATCAGGCCGTCGGAGCCGAGCAGCCACCAGCAGAGCGGGAGGTCGAGCGCGAGCACGCCGAACGTCACCACCACCAGCGCCCGCCGCGCCCAGCCCTTGCCGCGCAGCAGGAACGCGGTGCAGAACAGCACCGCGTAGCTGGCCGCGATGCCGGCGCCGATCCAGAACAGCACCGCGGGCACGGCGGCGACCCCGCCGTCCAGCAGTGACCCGGTCGCCACCAGCGCCGGCACCAGCATCAACGGGCTGTAGGTGAACGCGGCGACCCGGGCGGTCAGCAGCCACCCGTTCGCCTGCGGGCGCTTCGGCGTCACCTCGCGCCAGGCGATCGTCCCGCCCTCGACGACCAGGCCCTTGCGGTGCCGGACCAGGTGCGCCCGGACCGCGTCGGAGCGGTAGAGCAGCACCACCACGGCGACGCAGAGCGCGGTGAGCGCCGCGAACCCGAGCAGGCCGGGCAGCGCCGGCACCCCCTGCCGGGGCACGATCAGGCGGCCCACCGCGAAGACGGTGGTCACGGCCAGGATCAACCCGAACGGGCGGGCCGCCACCCGTCCCCGGTTGACGTGCCCGATCAGGATCAGGAAACCCAGCGAGCGGAGCATCGCCCAACCGGTGCGTACCGCGAGGCCGAACTCCTGCTCCGGGGCGTACCAGTAATTGAGCAGCTCGACCACGACGGTGGCCCCCGCGGTCACGGCGAGCAGCGTGGTCAGCGCCCGGACGGCGGACGGCCGCCGGACCTCGACAGGTTCGGCGGCCGTCCTCATGGCATCCGTTGTTGCCCGGCGCGGGCAACCGGCACACCTGTTACTTCTGCGGCTCCACGTCCAGCCGGGCGCGCAACGCGTCCAGCTCGGCCCAGAGCACGCCGGGGAGCTTGTCACCGAACTTCTCGAACCACTCGGTGACCAGCGGCAGCTCCTTGCGCCACTCCTCCGGGTCGACCTTCAGGGCGATCCGGACGTCCTCCGGGGTCATGTCGAGGCCCTCGACGTCCAGCGCGTCCTGCGCCGGGACCATGCCGATCGGGGTCTCCACCGCGTCGGCGGTGCCCTCCAGGCGCTCGATGACCCACTTGAGGACGCGGGAGTTCTCACCGAAGCCCGGCCAGAGGAAGCTGCCCTCGGCGTCCTTGCGGAACCAGTTGACGTAGTAGATCTTGGGCAGCTTGGCCTCGTCGCCGTCCGTGCCCTTGCCCATCTCGATCCAGTGCCGGAAGTAGTCACCGGCGTGGTAGCCGATGAACGGCAGCATGGCCATCGGGTCGCGGCGCACCACGCCGACCGCGCCGGACGCGGCGGCGGTGGTCTCCGAGGAGAGCGTGGCACCCATGTAGACGCCGTGCACCCAGTCCCGCGCCTCGGTGACCAGCGGGACGGTGTCCCGCCGCCGGCCGCCGAACAGGATCGCGTCGATCGGCACGCCGTTCGGGTCGTAGTAGTCGTCGGCCAGGATCGGGCACTGCGTGATCGGGGTGCAGAACCGGCTGTTCGCGTGCGAGGAGAGGTGGTCGCTCTCCGGCGTCCAGTCGTTGCCCTTCCAGTCGATCAGGTGCGCCGGCGGCTCACCCATGCCCTCCCACCAGATGTCGCCGTCGTCGGTGAGCGCCACGTTGGTGAAGACCGAGTTGCCGCGGTCCAGCGTCCGCATGGCGTTGGCGTTGGTCTTCCAGTCGGTGCCGGGCGCGACGCCGAACAGGCCGTACTCCGGGTTGATCGCGTAGAGGCGGCCGTCCGGGCCGAAACGCATCCAGGCGATGTCGTCACCGATGGTCTCGACCTTCCAGCCCGGAATGGTCGGCTCCAGCATGGCGAGGTTGGTCTTGCCGCAGGCCGACGGGAAGGCGCCGGCGATGTGGTAGACCTTGCCCTCCGGCGAGGTGATCTTGAGGATCAGCATGTGCTCGGCGAGCCAGCCCTCGTCGCGCCCCATCACGCTGGCGATCCGCAGCGAGTAGCACTTCTTGCCGAGCAGCGAGTTGCCGCCGTAACCGGAACCGAAGGACCAGATCTCCCGGGTCTCCGGGAAGTGCGAGATGTACTTCGTCTCGTTGCACGGCCAGGCCACGTCCTGCTGGCCGGGCGCCAGCGGCGCGCCGATCGAGTGCAGCGCGTGCACGAAGTCGGCGTCGTCGCCCATCGCCGCCAGGATCGAGGATCCCATCCGGGTCATGATCCGCATCGAGGCGACCACGTACGGGCTGTCCGTGATCTCGACGCCGAACATGGGGTTCTCGGCCTCGACCGGGCCCATGCAGAACGGGATGACGTACATGGTGCGACCGCGCATGCTGCCGCGGTACAGCTCCGTCATCGTCCGCTTCATCTCGGCCGGCGCCATCCAGTTGTTGGTGGGGCCGGCGTCCGCCTCGTCGACGGAGCAGATGAAGGTGCGCTCCTCCACCCGGGCGACGTCCGTCGGGTCCGTCCGCGCGTAGAACGAGTTGGGCTTCTTCTCGGGGTTCAGCCGGATCAGGGTGCCGTTGGAGACGAGTTCGTCGGTG
This sequence comes from Micromonospora sp. RP3T, assembly GCF_003027925.1. Taxonomy (GTDB): domain Bacteria; phylum Actinomycetota; class Actinomycetes; order Mycobacteriales; family Micromonosporaceae; genus Micromonospora. Next base: position 155,655 of record NZ_PYPS01000014.1, on the reverse strand, counting down.
AGGCGACGCCACTCCTCGTCGGACCCGTCCACCCACACCACCCGCTCCGGGGTGGTCAGTTCCGCGACCTCTCGGACCCAGGCGAGCAGTTTGGGGTGGGACGTCGGGGCCTGATCGATACCCCGCACAACAGCCGGAGCAACCATGTCACATCTCCTTGTGGTCGACGCTGACCGATCTATGGGATGCACGAGTTCTGGCGGGTGAGGCGCCGCCGTCGTGGAAACCTGGGATTGGGCTCAGCGTAAACCGGGCTGCCTCCCCAGTCAGTGGGACTGGTTGTGAAGAACTGCACAAGGTACGCCCACGCTGCGGCTACGCGATCTGATACCCGCTTTCGCGCGCAGTTTCACGCAAATCCTTCGGTGAACCTTCGACCGCCCGACCCGCGGAAGCGGGATTAGGTGACGCGCCACATGCATTCGCACGGTCGGTTACGCTCTGCTCACGGACATTCGGAACGGACCACCGGACCGCCTCCCGGCGACCCGGTCGCGGCGGACGGCGTGGAAGTTGTCGCGGCCGACTCGCCGTTGCGGTCGGTCCCCCTTCCCCTCAACCGGTACTCTCGGCGAGTGGCCGCGACGATGACCGGGGACCAACCGGGGGCTCCGCCGACCCGTCGGGGTCCGATCGGAGCGCTGCTCCACCGCTTCGGTCACCTCATCCACGAGCTGAGCAAGTTCGCCACCGTCGGCGGCTTCGCCTTCCTCGTCGACTTCGCGCTCTTCAACTACCTGTCGAGCGGGCGCGGCATGCCGCCGCTGGCGGCGAAGACCATCTCCACCGTGGTCGCCGCGACGGTCGCCTTCCTCGGCAACCGGTTCTGGACCTGGCGGCACCGCCAACGCTCCAACCCCGCCCGCGAGTACGCGCTGTTCTTCTTCTTCAACGGGGTGGGCCTCGGCATCGCGGTGGCCTGCCTGGCGATCAGCCGCTACGGCCTGGGTGCGATCTGGCCGGCGGTGTTCCAGACGCCCCTGGCCGACAACATCGCCAGCTTCATCGTCGGCACCGGCCTGGGGACGCTGTTCCGCTTCTGGTCGTACCGACGATTCGTCTTCGTCGAGGCGGGAACTCCCCCCGTTCCGGCACCGAGCCGAGATCGAGAGTCCGGGGCGTGACGCACCGCCCAACCCGACCCGCCGGGCCCAGCCGGCCCTGCCCACTGCCCTAAGGTGTTCCGCATGCCTGGAGTCCGTCTGCTGCCCGAGCGCTGGCAGAAGTTCATCCGTGAGGCGGCCAAGTTCGGCATCGTCGGCGGCATCAACACCGTCATCAATTACGCGGTGTTCAATGCGCTGGCACTCACCGTTTTCCGGGACGGCCAACTCAAGGCGACCGTGATCGCGACCATCGTCGCCACGATCACGTCGTATCTGATGAATCGGCACTGGACGTACCGGGATCGACCGAAATCCGCCCTACGGCGGGAATACGTCCTGTTTTTCCTGTTCAACGGTGCCGGCCTGGTCATCGAACTCGGCGTCCTGGCATTGGCGAAGTACGGCCTCGGCGTACACGGTCTGCTGGCGTTGAACCTGGCGAAGACGGTCGGCGTCCTGCTGGCCACCCTGTTCCGCTTCTGGTCCTACCGCACGTTCGTGTTCCAGCCGGTGCCGAAGCACGCCGAGGAGACCTGGCACGCCGTGCCCCGCGACGAGTGGGACAACGTCGCGGAGATGGACCCGGTCGCCGAGCTGGCCGAATCGGTGAGCGAGCTGGAGGAGGAGGAGCCGCCCCCGGGCGCGAGCCGCCCGAGGAGCGACTACACGCCGCCCCAGGGGCGGACGGCTCCGGTCGACGCCGCGCTGGGCGGGGCGCTCCGCGCCGACCTGGACGCCGAACTGGCCGCCGAGTTCCCGTCCCGCCGCGCCCGCCGCTGAACCTGGGCACCCGCCCCGACGCGGCTCACGAGGGGTCGCGGAGCGGCTTCCCCTCGGCCATGTCGGCAAGCATCTCCCGCATCTCGCCGTCGCCCAGGCTGTGCTTGTCGTGGTGGGCCTCGACCAGCTCGTAGAGCTTCGTCTGCACCCGATCCACGTGCGGCACGTCGTGCAGCACCGACTGGCCCCGCTCACCGGCCGACTCGATGGTCAACGTGCCGCAGCCGAGCATCCGCTCCACGAAACGCTGGTGCATGGCGTGGTCGTTGATCCGGGTCAGCGGCAGGTCCCGCCGGTTGCGGGAGAGCACGCCCTCCTGGAGCAGCACCCGCTCGTTGGTGAACAGGTAGTGCGTGGTGCGCCAGACCAGGAACGGCCACAGGCCCAGCCAGAGCACCAGTACCAGGCCGAGCCCGGCGAGGACGTACAGCGCGATGGCGCCGCCGTCGCCGTCGGGCAGCAGGAGCCAGCCGGCGACCACCGCCGCGACGGTGAGCGCCAGCACCAGGATCGGCCGGATCAGGGCCTTCCAGTGCGGGTGCAGGTGCAGCACGACGTGCTCGTCCTCGGTGAGCACGTCTTCGGGGAACGCCACTTCGAACCTCCTCGCGGAACCGGACGCGCTGACCGTAACCGGTCGGGGCACACCGGCGGCATCGGCCGCGCGGGCCGGAGGCCGGGTGGTGTGAGACGGGGCCCCACCTATACCGGAGGCGTTAAGCAGGGGCCCCTCCTTTCACCGCAGGTGGAGCACGTCGCCGGCGGCCAGGCGGAGGGGGGCGGTGGCGTCGGCGGCGTCAACCACGAGCTGGCCGTCGGGGTCGACGCCGGTCGCGGTGCCGTGCACCTCGCGCCCGTCCGGCAGCAGCACCCGCACCCGGCGGCCGATCGTGGCGCACCCGGCCAGGTACGCGTCGCGCAGCCCGCTGGCCTCCGCGTCGCCCCCGGCCTCGCGCCAGCGCGCGTACCAGTCGGCGAGCGAACGCAGCACCGCCCGCAGCAGCGGATCGCGGTCGGTGGCGGTGGCGCCGGCGAGCTGGAGCGAGGTGGCCGGCAGCCCGGTCGGGTTCTCCGGCAGTTCGGCGGCGCGCAGCGTCACGTTGAGGCCGACGCCGACCACGATCGCGGGCGGCGCGGCCCCGTCGCCGGGCACCGCCTCGGCCAGCACCCCGGCGCACTTCGCGCCGTCCACCAGCAGGTCGTTGGGCCACTTCAGCCGGGCGTCCAGCTCGGCCAGCAGGCGAACCGCCTCGGCCAGCGCGACGCCGGCCAGCAGCGGCAGCCAGCCGTACCCGGTGGCCGGCACCGGCGACCAGCCACGTTCGGCGACCGCCTCCCCGGGCCGGAGCAGGACGCTGGTCGCGATGCCGGCGCGCGGCGGCGACTGCCAGACCCGGCCCCGCCGGCCCCGGCCGGCGGTCTGCCGCTCGGCGACCACCACCAGGCCCTCCGGTTCGCCGGCCCGTGCGGCGGCCACCACGTCGGCGTTTGTCGAGCCGGTCTCCACCAGCAGCTCCAACCGGCGCCAGGGCCCGTGCGGGGCGACCAGCGCGCGCCGCAGCCGGGCCGCCGACAGCGGCGGGCGATCCAGATCGGTGTACGGCGAGCCGGGCATCCCGCCAGCCTACGGCCCTGAGGGTTCGCCGGTCGCCGGTAAGCGGTGAGGCGCACTGCACAACCTCACCCACCTGAACCATCGTTATATTCCACGGGTGACTACCGAGACCGGGACCACCATCCACACGACCGCCGGCAAGCTGGCGGACCTGGAGCGACGGCTCGACGAGGCGGTGCACGCCGGTTCGGCGCGCGCGGTCGAGAAGCAGCACGCGCGGGGCAAGAAGACCGCCCGGGAGCGGATCGGGCTGCTCCTCGACGAGGGCTCGTTCGTCGAGCTGGACGAGTTCGCCCGGCACCGCTCGACGAACTTCGGGCTGGAGCGCACCCGCCCGTACGGCGACGGCGTGGTGACCGGCTACGGCACTGTGGACGGCCGGCAGGTCTGCGTGTTCGCGCAGGACTTCACCGTCTTCGGCGGCTCCCTCGGCGAGGTCTTCGGGGAGAAGATCGTCAAGCTGATGGACCTGGCCATGAAGATCGGCTGCCCGGTCGTCGGCATCAACGACTCCGGTGGCGCGCGGATCCAGGAGGGCGTCGCCTCGCTCGGTCTCTACGGCGAGATCTTCTTCCGCAACGTGCGCGCCAGCGGTGTCATCCCGCAGATCTCCCTGATCATGGGCCCGTGCGCGGGCGGCGCGGTCTACTCCCCGGCGGTCACCGACTTCACCGTGATGGTCGACCAGACCTCGCACATGTTCATCACCGGCCCCGACGTGATCAAGACGGTCACCGGCGAGGACGTCGGCATGGAGGAGCTGGGCGGCGCCCGCACCCACAACGCCCGCAGCGGCAACGCGCACTACCTCGGCACCGACGAGGAGGACGCGATCGACTACGTGAAGGCGCTGCTGTCGTACCTGCCGTCCAACAACCTGGACGAGCCGGTGGTGTTCGACGCCCCGGCCGAGCTGGCGATCACCGATGAGGACCGGGAGCTGGACACGCTGATCCCGGACTCGGCCAACCAGCCGTACGACATGCACCGGGTCATCGAGCACGTGCTCGACGACGGCGAGTTCCTCGAGGTGCAGCCGCTGTACGCGCAGAACATGGTGGTCGGCTTCGGCCGCGTCGAGGGTCGCCCGGTGGGCGTGGTGGCGAACCAGCCGATGCAGTTCGCCGGCACGCTGGACATCGCCGCCTCGGAGAAGGCGGCCCGGTTCGTGCGCACCTGCGACGCGTTCAACGTGCCGGTGCTGACGTTCGTGGACGTGCCCGGCTTCCTGCCCGGCACCGGGCAGGAGTGGGACGGCATCATCCGGCGCGGCGCGAAGCTCATCTACGCGTACGCCGAGGCCACCGTCCCGAAGGTCACCGTGATCACCCGTAAGGCGTACGGCGGCGCGTACGACGTGATGGGCTCCAAGCACCTCGGCGCGGACCTCAACTTCGCCTGGCCGACCGCGCAGATCGCGGTGATGGGCGCCCAGGGCGCGGTGAACATCCTCTACCGCGCCGAGCTGGCGAACGCCGAGGACCCGGCCGCCGTCCGCGCCGAGAAGATCGCCGAGTACGAGGACACGCTCGCCAACCCGTACATCGCCGCCGAGCGCGGCTACGTCGACGGGGTGATCCCGCCGCACGAGACACGGACCCAGATCGTCCGGGCGCTGCGGGTGCTGCGCACCAAGCGCGAGACGCTGCCGCCGAAGAAGCACGGCAACATCCCGCTGTAGGTGTAAGGAGGGGCCCCCTGTTAACGCCTCGCGTAGAGCGGGGGCCCCTTCTCACACGCGGCCTGGCTCAGCAGCCGGGGTTGGCGGCCACGCACATCCGCTCGGCCGCGAGCCGGGCCAGGTCCCGCAACTGCGACTCGGTGCCGTCCGAACCGTTCTGGAGCACGCTGACCAGATCACCGACGCGCACCACCGCCTGCGCGGTGACAGACGTGGTGTCACCGAGTGACGCGCCGGTGTCCAGGTTGCGGGCCTGGCCGACCGTGTGGCGCACCAGCACCGACTCGTCCCCGGCGAAGTCGCGGTCGACCTCCTGCCAGGAGTGGTCGACCTCCGCGTCGATCGTCTTTCCGCGCCACGCCGTAGGGCCACTGGAGCGCCACATCCGGCAGGGCGCGAGCAGCGCGGGCAGCCCGTCGAAGAGCCGGTCGGCCCCGTCCGGCGCGATCCGGTAGAGGTCCTGCATGGCCAGCACCTGGCCCTCTCGCTGATCGCGGCCCCCGGTACGTTCCCGGACCATGGTCACCGAACGCGAATAACGGGACTGCTCCCACGTCGTCGGCTGTCCCTGGTTCTGCCGGCAGTACTCCAGCATCCGGTCCAGCCGGATCTCCTCGCCGAGGCCGGACTCGGTCCAGGGCTCCACGATGGCCGGCCGCAGGTCCGCCGGTTGCAACAGCGCCCCGGCGGGCACCTCGGTGGCGGTCCAGACAGTCGCCGACGGACTGGCCGCGGCCGGCATCGGCGCGTCGGTGCCTCGGCTCGTCACGAGCGCGGCACCGGAGGTGAGTGTCAGCACCGCCACGGCCACCGCGACCGCCGCACGCCGGCTGCGTCGGCGTGCCCGGGCCCGCAGCTCGGCCGGCTCCGCCCACCGGACGGCGTGCAGTTCACGCTGCATCAGGGAGATGAACGTCGGGTCGTCGTCACGCATCGGCGGGCTCCTCCAGATCTACGACCACGAGCAGTTCGGCCAGCGCGGCGCGGCCCCGGGACAGCCGCGCCTTGACGGTGCCGACCGGCGACTCGGTCTGCCGGGCCACTTCGGCGACCGGCATGCCAAGCAGGTAGTAGAGCGCGATGGCGGTGCGTTGCTCCTCGGGCAGCCGACGCAATGCCGCCACCACCTCCACGGTGTCCGTGCTGGGGGCGGGAGTGCTCTCCTGTGCCCCGTGCCGCAGGTAGGCCCGGGCCCGACTGCGCAGGCTGCGCCACCGGCTCACCGCGATCCGGCTGGCCACCACCCGCACCCAGGACTCCGGTTCGTCGTACCCGCGCACGGTCGACCACCGCTGCCAGGCCCGGATGTACGCCTCCTGCACCGCGTCCTGCGCCTCGGCCAGGTCACCGGTGAGCACGTACACGAAGCCGAGCAGCCGTTGCCGGCTGCCCCGGTAGAACTCGTCGAAGCCGTCGCTGTCGCTGTCGGGCACTGCCACCTCCCCGTGTTCGCCAGGGACACGCCTGGCGGCGCGGCTCGGGTTGCCCGCTCAGCCGACCAATTTCTCCAGTTCCCCGCGGGGGTAGCCGCCGGCCGGGATCCGTTCGCGGACCGCCTGCCGGACGGCGGTCTGGACCGCGGCGTTGACCGGGGTGGGCACCCCGTGCAGACGGCCGAGCAGCACGATCTCGCCGTTGAGGTGGTCGGCCTCGGCGGAGCCGGCGCCCCGGGCGAGGCTCTGCCAGGTGGAGCCGCCGGACCGCGTCTCGCCGTCGACCGGTCGGTGCGACACCAGGTCACCGCGCGCGGCGGCCTCCTCCTCGCGGGTCGTGTGCGGGATGCCGGCGGCGGCCAGCGCCGCCTCGCCCTCGGCACGGACCAGGGTCGACAGCGGCTCGGGCACGTCGCGGCCGAGCAGCGCCTGGAGGCCGTTGCCGAGGTTGGCCAGGAGCTTGCCGTACTTCCAGCGCATCACGTCGTCGCGGACCGGGGCGACGAACCCGGCGGCGGTCAGGTCGGCAGCGACCGCCCGGCCGGTGTCGTCGGTGCCGGTCGGGTAGCGCCCGAGGTGCAGCATCCCCGGATGCGGGTGCCCGTTGGCGACCACGACGCCCGGTTCCAGGTGGGTGGCGGGCAGCCACACGCAGACCGGGTGCACCCGGGCGAAGAGCCGCAGCGCGGCGGGCTCGTTCGCCACCCCGTTCTGGGCCAGCACGACCGGGAGCCGCTCGCCCGCCGTGCCGCCGCCCGCCACCGGCGCGTCGGCCCAGATGGTCAGCGCGGCGACGGTGTCCTGCGACTTCACGGTGAGGACCAGCACGGTGTCGGCCGGCAACGGTGGGCCGCCCGGCCCGGCCGCCGCCGGCAGCCGGGCCGACACCGTGCCGCGCGGCGTCCGCAGCGTCAACCCCCGCTCGCGCAGCGCGTCCAGGTGGGCACCGCGGGCCACCAGCGTCACGTCGCGGCCGGCGTCGGCCAGCAGTACGCCGATGGTGCCGCCGACCGCGCCCGCTCCGATGATCACGTATCGCACCGCTCCGATTCTGCCTCGCCGGGCCGGGTACCGCCCGGAACGGTGGCGTGTCCCGGCGCGACGAGGCGTGCCGCGGCGCGGCGCGGCGGGTGCGCAAGCGTGGGACGGGGTCAGCCGGTGAGGCCGGTGTCGGCGAGGATCGGGCCGGCCAGCAGCAGCGCGCCGGCGACCAGCGCGCCGACGCTGACCAGCAGGAACACGGCCACCCAGAACAGCGGCGGGAACGGCGTGAGCCGGGCGAGCTGGTCGGCGTCCGACTCCGGCATCCGGCCGCGGCTGCGTTGGCGTCGGAGCTCGAACACCGGGCGTACGCCGCCGAACAGCAGGAACCAGATCGAGGTCCAGGCGAACGCGGCCTGGACCTGGGGTGGGGTGTACCAGGAGACGGCGAGCACCAGACCGCCGGTGACCAGCAGCGACAGCGCGCCGAACAGGTTGCGGATCAGCACCAGCATGCCCAGCAGCAGCGCCACCGCTACCCAGAGCAGCAGCGTGATCCGGTTTCCGGCCAGCAGCCACGCGCCGGCCAGGCCGAGCAGCGAGGGGGCGACGTAGCCGGCGAGCAGTGTGAGGATCATGCCCGGTCCGGAGGGCCGGCCGGCGGAGAGCGTCAGCCCGGACGTGTCCGAGTGCAGCCGGATGCCGTGCAGCCGCCGGCCGGTGAGCAGTGCCACCAGCGCGTGGCCGCCCTCATGGGCGATGGTCACCGCGTTGCGGGCGATCCGCCACGGCAACCGGGTGACGACCACCGCGAGCGCGACCACGGCGGTGAGCACCACCAGCAGCGGAGGCGGGTCCGGCTGGGCGCTCAGCAGCGTGTCCCAGAGCGTGGTGAGACCGTCGATCAGGGGCATGGGCGGGGAGCCTACCGGCCGGAGTCGTGTCGATCGACCGGCCCGGCCTCGTAGAGTGTGAGACTGATCGGGCGAGGCACCGGAACGGAGGTGAGGTCGGTGAGCGCAGCCCTCTTGGAGCCCCACAGCTCGCACGTGGGTCTGTGGACCGAGACCGACTACCTCGCGTTGAACCGCGGCCTCGACCGCATCGAGCTGCTCGACGGCAGCCTGATCGTGACCCCTGCCCCGAGCAAGAGGCACCAGTTGGTGTCTTGGAACCTGGTGGACAGCCTGCGCCGGGCTGCCCGCCCGCTCGGATTGTTGGTGTTCGAGGCGGTGAACGTACGGCTCGGCGTCAATCGCATGGTCATCCCGGATGTGGTGGTCGCTGACACGGACGACGAAGGCACCGTGGTCGAGGCCGGCGAGGTCAGGCTGGTGTGTGAAGTCGTCTCGCCGGGCAACGCCGCCGCCGACCGGGTCCTGAAGATGCAGCTCTACGCGATCGCCCGCATTCCGTGGTACCTGCTGGTCGAGCAGGACGGCGACAGCCACTCGCTGCGGCTGCACCGGCTCGACGGTGAGCACTACGTCGAGGACGCAGTCGCCAAGGCCGGCGAGACACTGACGGTGACCGAGCCGTTCCGCTGGGCGATGGACCCAGCCACGCTCCGCTGACTCCGAAATCGCGCGCCACCAGGAACGACGACATTCGTCGATGAAAATTTCCTTGCTTGCTATTGCGATGTAGGGCAGTTATCTCCAAAGATGGGCGTCAATCAGTTGACGTCCTCTGGAGGCAAACCATGGCCCGTACCAGACTCTCCGTACGCCGGCTCCTCGCCGCCGGCCTGGCCGTCGCCGCCACCGCGGCCGCGGCCCTCGTGGCGACCGCCGGACCGGCCGCCGCCGCGACCACGCCCGGCATCGACGTCTCCCGCTACCAGGGCACCATCAACTGGACCAGCGTGCGGAACTCGGGCATCCAGTTCGCCTTCATCAAGGCCACCGAGGGCACCAGCTACAAGGACCCGAACTTCAACACGAACTACGTGAACGCCTACAACGCCGGCGTGATCCGTGGGGCGTACCACTTCGCCCGGCCGAACATCTCCGCCGGCTCCACCCAGGCCGGCTACCTGGCCAGCAACGGTGGCGCCTGGTCCGCTGACAGCCGGACGCTGCCCGCCGCGCTGGACATCGAGGCCAACCCGTACAGCGGCGGCTACTGCTACGGCCTGAGCACCACCGGCATGCGCAACTGGATCCAGGACTTCCTCAACACCTACCGCTCCCGCACCGGCCGGTACGCGGTCATCTACACCACCACCAGCTGGTGGAACCAGTGCACCGGTAGCTGGACCGGGCCGTGGGCCAACCACCCGCTGTGGCTTGCCCGCTGGTCGAGCACGCCCGGCTCGCTGCCGGCCGGTGCCCCGGTCTGGAGCTTCTGGCAGTACACCGCCTCCGGCAGCGTCTCCGGCATCAGCGGCAACGTCGACCGCAACTACTGGAACGGCGACCGCACCCGGCTGATCGCGCTGGCCAACAACACCTGACGGACGCGCACGCAAGCGGGACCGCCCCGAACCGGGGCGGTCCCGCTTGCGTCGTACCGTCTGATCGGAGTTCTGTCGTCGTACCGTCTGATCGAAGTTCTGTCGTCGTACCGTCTGATCGAAGCTCAGGCCCGGCGGCGCGAGGCGACCGGCACGGGCACCGCGGCAGGCCGACGGGTCCAGCGCCACGCCGCGACCCCGGCGACGGTCAGGGTGAGCACCCCGAGCACCGCGACCGGCGCGGACAGGCCGGCGGTGATCAGGAGCAGGACGGCGTCGCCGAGCGCGACCAGCATCCACAGTGCCAGCCGGGGGCCGGTGTCCCTGCGTCGGTAACCCATGTCGCACCTCCTTCGTCGTCGGGGTATTCATACCCCCGACTACGGAAAGTCATGCGAACAAGTTTCGCGGGCGCGGGATTCGCCGGGTCAGTTCTTCCGATCCGGCACGAAACCCTTGGTGATCACGTCGAAGGCGGCCAGGTTGGCCTGCCAGTCCTTCGCCGGCACCTCCCAGCGCAGCGCGTAGCCCCGGTTGCTGGCCGTGGCCACGCCCCGGTTACGCACGTGGAAACGGGTGCCGTTGTCGCGCGTCTCCAGCCAGTCCCAGTCGGCGCAGGTGCGGTAGTAGCCCTTGCACGGCACGATGTCGACCAGCTGGTAGTTCTTGACGCGCGAGCGGCGGTACGGCTCCTGCTCCCGCCAGTCGGCGAGCGCGTCCTTCTCGGGTCGGTCCGTCCACTGCATGAACAGCACCCGGCGGGCGCCACCGTTCTCGTAGAGCACGACCTGGTTGTTGCCGGGCCGGGCCTGCCAGCCGTTCGGGATCGGCACCTTGAAGCCGTTCGAGCCGGTGTAGTACTTCCAGCCGGTCGGCAGCACGAACCCGGTCGGTGACGGGCTGGCCGACGGGCTCGGGCTGGTCGACGGGCTGGCCGACGGCGCGCTCGCACTCGGTGAGGCGCTGGCGCTCGGCGCGGGCGGGACCGCCGACGCCACCGAGGAACCGGTGGTCGGCCGGCCGCCGTCACCCCCGTCGTCGTCGCCGTTGTTCAGCAGCGGCACGGCCACCGCCAGGCCGACCAGCAGCACCAGAACCAGCGCGCCGAGCAGCAGGTTGCGCCGGTTCGGCGCGGCCTTGACGCCCGGCAGCACGGTCGCCCGACCGGTCGACGACACCGGGCCACCCGTCGCCGGGCTGACCGGCGCGGAGCCGGCCGGAGCCGGGCTGACCGGCGCCGGGGCCGGATCTTGCGCGGGCGCGGCGGCGACCGGCTCACCGTCGAGCCGGGTCTCGTCGAGCGCCGGGTCGGCGCCGTCCACCCGGGTCTCGTCGGCCGGCGGATCGGCGTCGAGCTTCGTCGTCGGATCGGCGACCGGCGGCGTCACCTTCGCGGTCGGTCCGGCGTCCGAGGTGGACGCCGGCACCATCGCGGTCGGCTCGGCGACCGCCCCACTCGCGGCGGCGGCCACCCCGGACGCCGAGGTGGAAGCGCGTTCGACCTGGTCGTCGGCGGGGCGCGGCGCGGGCACCAGCGGCGGTCGCGGCACGCGCGGACCGTTCGGCCCCGGCCGGCGTACGCCGTCCAGCAGCGAGATGCCCTTGACCCGCCGGCCGCCGACCTTGCGCAGCATGCGCTCCGCCACCTCGGCGGTGATCCGCTCGTCCGGATCCTTGCGCAGCAGGCCCTGGAGCACCGGCTTGAGCGGCCCGGCGTTGCGCGGCGGCGGCATCGCCTCGGTGGCGAGCGCGGCCAGCGTGGCGATCGCCGACGGGCGAGCGTACGGCGACTTGCCCTCGACGGCGGCGTAGAGCGTCGCGCCCAGCGACCACAGGTCGGCCTCCGGACCGGCGGTGCCGTCCCGTGCCCGCTCCGGGGAGATGTACGCCGGGGAGCCCAGCACCATGCCGGTGCGGGTCACGTTCGGGTCGCCCGGAATGGTGGCCAGGCCGAAGTCGGTGAGCACCACCCGACCGTCCTCGCCGAGCAGCACGTTGCCCGGCTTCACGTCGCGGTGCATGATGCCGGCCTTGTGCGCGGCCTTCAACGCCCCCAGCACGCCGAGACCGATCTCGACCGCCTTGGCCACCGAGACCGGGCCGTCCTCGGCGATCGTGTCCTGCAACGACTTCGAGGCGACGTACTCCATGACGATCCACGGGTCGCCGTCGGTGCGCAGCACGTCGAAGATGCGGACCACGTTGACGTTGTTGAGCCGGGCGATCGCGCGCGCCTCACGCAGCGAGCGTTCCCGCATCTCACGGCGCTCGTCCGGGGTGAGCCCGGGCGGCGGGACCAGCTCCTTGATGGCGACGTCGCGGTGCAGCACCTCGTCCCGCGCCTTCCAGACGCGGCCCATGCCGCCCTGACCGAGCGGCGTGATGAGCCGGTACCGGTCAGCGACGAGTTGGGGAAGCGCGTTCGACATCGCAGAAACGGTACCCGGCCGGTCCGACGCGTACACCGCCGGCACGCCACTCTACGACGAAGGTCGAGTTCGCGACGCGTACCCTTGGGTCATGTCTGCCGAAGAGCCGATGTTCCGGGTCGTCCGCGGCGTGCCCACCGCCGAGGAACTGGCCGCCCTGGTCGGCGCGGTCATGGTGCGCACCCGCCCGGTCACGGCCGCCGCGCCGGCCGCCGTCTCGCACTGGACGCGCAGCGCCCGCCCGGTCGGCGCCAGGCCGGTCGCCGGCCCCGGCGCGTGGCGCAGCTCCGGCCTTCCCCGCTGAAACCTTCCCCGCGTACGCGAGCGGTGCCGGGGCTGCCGGGATCAGCACGGAGCTACTAACCTCACTCTGGGAGACCGTTCGGTGACGGGCAGGGAGGTCCGATGATCCCGGAGGACAACCAGCCAGCCGGCTGGCTGCGCGGCTACGGCGGCATCGAGGCCGATATCCGACAGATGCGCGAGTTCGCCGACCGGCTACAGGACGAGGTCACGCGCAACTACTCGCCCCATCTGTCCTACATCGCCGACGACATGAAGGCCCCCGTGCCCAACCCGGCTGACGCCTTCATCGAGCTGGTGCAGTTCCTCCAGGCCCACCACGAGACGCAGAAGGCCGCGGTCAGCGCCGTGTGGGACCTGGCACCCGCCACCGGCCGGCTCGCCGAGGCCGCCGGCCGGATCGCCGCCCGCTACGACGACTCGGACGCGTTCTCCTCCGCCCGGGTCGCCGACGTCGAACGGGCACTCGCCGGCCCCACCACCACCGCCGTGGCGCGCCCCACCCCGCCACTCGCCGACCCCACCGGCCCCGATCAGGGGCGGGTGGTCCTGCCGTGATCGAACGGGGCGGCGGCCGGACCTCCGGCCTCACCGACTGGCGCCTGATGGACGTGCTCAGCATGTGGGCGTGCCTCCACGACCAGGACACCGCCGGTCAGTGGAAACAGGTCGCCGGCTGGCGCAAGGTGTGCGACCTGGCGCTGGCCCACCTCGGCCGGCTCCGGGAATACCGGCGCGGCCTCGCCGAGGCATGGCCCCCCGAGACCAACGCCGCCGCCCAGGCGTACGTCGGCGAACTCGACCAGCTCATCGACCGGGTGCAGCGCACCCACGACGCCGCCGCCGCGAACTACGACGCGCTCGCCGCCGCCGCGCGCGCCATCGGCAGCGCCCGCAGCGAACTGCAACCGCTGTACGACGAGTTCGCCGCCAAACTGCGGCAGAAGCGGGCGTACGAGGCGACGATCGCCGACCCGAAGGCGGTTGCCGGAAGCCGACTGCCGGAGCGGCCCCCGGTGACCGACGACGACCTGGAGCAGTTGAACGTACGGGCACGCGGGTTGATGACGGGGCTGAGCGGAGAACTCCAACTGGCCCAGGTCATGCTCCAGCGTCTGCCGGCACCAGCCCGACCGGGTCCCCGGGTTGACCAGCAATCATCTGACCCGTATTCCGGCTCCGTTCCAGCCCCTATAATTCCCCCCATCGTGCCGGTGCCGGCACCACCGTCTATACAAAGCAGCCCTCAGCGCCACAGCCCATTACGCGGACCGGCATCTTTAACTGCGAGCGGCCCAGGATCCATAATCGGGGGCCCAATCTTAGGGAATGCCGGTCCGGGAATTGTTTCTCAGGCACCCCCTCTAGGAGCTGCGCCCTCCACCCCGCCACCTCCCCAAACAAACGGCGCAAATATCCCCCAACTCCCACCAATAGGAGCGCAGGCATTCCGCATCAACCCACCCGAAATTGATCCGATTTCCGGTAGGCGGAGCACCCAGCAGCCGCCCGCTCGCCCGGCACCCACCAATGGCTTGATCGGTAACCCATCTGCATCCAGTCAGATGGGAAACGCCTATCCCCGCCGCACAAATCCCCTGGGAGCGGTAATTGGCGGCGGTGGGGCCGGAACTTCACCTTCGGGAGCCGCGGGCTCTCGACCCAACCCTGGAAGAGGACCATACGCAGGCACACAGGGCCTTGCCCCCCTCGGCGGGGCGCCCGGTTTTTCTGCCGGACAAGTCAAACACTCCGGCAAACAATTCGAAGAGCAGCCACGAAGCTTCTGGGATCCAGACAACCCATGGGAAGTAGAACGTGGGGTGGATCCCGTCCTGGGCCCTCCCGAGGAGGGACCGATCGACCCGGGACCGGCAATCGGTTTCGATCGTTGAGCTGGCCCAGGTTGCGCCTACTGGAGTTGTTGCTCGCTGTAGCCGTAACAGCCGGGATCTCCTACCCAGCGGCCCCGGAGATGACCAACACCGATACCGGGGTCGACCGCATCCGAAATGACCAGTGGCACGTGGCTTACCTGAAACTCCCTGTCGCCCATCGAATTAGTCAGGGCGAAGGTGTGGTCGTTGCAGTTCCAGACACCGGAGTGGAAGCACATCCGGACCTGCAGCAGAATCTGCTGCAAGGAATCGATGTCGTCCCCGGCGGAACCGGAGACGGAAAAGGCGACAAAAATGGCCATGGGACCGGGATGGCCGGACTCATCGCAGCTCACGGTCAACGAAACGGCCAAGGCGCGCTCGGGATTGCACCCAAGGCAAAGATACTCCCGATATTCGATACGCCCAGTGACGGACTTGGGCAACCCGACAACCTCGCAGCAAGCATCGAGTACGCGATAACTCGTCATGCCGACGTGATAAGCATTTCGGCAGCAAGCACCCCTACTGCCCGACTTCAGGCGGCAGTAACCGCTGCAATCAAGGCGAACATTGTCGTGGTAGCCGCAGTCGGTAACGCACCACGCGAAAACGTAGTCAGCTACCCCGCAGCCGAGCTAGGCGTTGTGGCTGTAGGAGGAATAGACAGAGAAGGCAACCATGCCGCTTTTTCGGTCCCGGGCAACGGGGTTGCCGTCGTCGCGCCGGCCGTCGATATTTACACTACTGGGATCGCTAACCGCTACCGCAGGAGCAGCGGCACCTCGGATGCCGCCGCGATTGTTGCCGGCGCTGCTGCTCTGATCCGCTCCAAATATCCCCACCTCCCCGCCGAGGAGGTCGCGCACCGCCTTACCGCGACCGCTGTCGACAAAGGGCCGCCCGGCCGCGACGACCAGTACGGGTACGGGGTGATCGACCTGGTCGCGGCACTCACCGCCGACGTACCCCCGCTCGGTTTCGAATCGACCGGGGTGACCGCCCCGGCACCGACGGCAGCCGCGCCCAGGGCTGGCGGTGACGACGGTACGGTCCGGGGCCTCGCGACCCTCGGGGTGCTCCTGGCTGCCGGCGGCGGCTATCTGGTCTGGCGGCGTCGTCGACGTGCCGACGACCCACCGCCGAGGGAGAGCCGGTAGCGTCGGCGGGGTGTCGACCTCCGCGCCGCTGCGCCTCGTACTCGCCTCGCAGAGTCCTGCCCGCCGCAAGCTGCTCCAAGCCGCCGGGATCGAGCCCGACGTGCTGGTCAGCGGCGTCGACGAGTCGCAGGTGGTCAGTGACCGGGCCGAGGAGTTGTGCCTCGAACTGGCCCGGCTGAAGGCGCAGGCCGTGCTCGGCCGGCTGCGTTCCGTCCCGGACGAGCGCACGCTGGTGCTCGGCTGTGACTCGGTGCTCGCGTTCGACGGCGAGATCCTCGGCAAGCCGGCGGACGCGGCCGACGCCACCCGGCGGTGGCGGCGGATGCGCGGGCGCAGCGGCGTGCTGCACACCGGGCACTGTCTGATCGACGTGGTGCCCGGGGCGCGCGCGGAGGAGGTCGCCTCGACGACGGTGCACTTCGCCGACATCAGCGACGAGGAGATCGTGGCGTACGTGGCGACGGGTGAGCCGTTGGCGGTGGCCGGGGCGTTCACCATCGACGGGTTGGGCGGCGCGTTCTTGACCGGCATCGAGGGCGACCCGGGCACGGTGGTGGGGTTGTCCCTGCCGCTGCTGCGCCGGCTCCTCGGCGAGCTGGGGCTGAGCGTCGTCGACTTGTGGACGAAGGTCGCGCCGGGGGGCCAGGAGATCGAGCATCTCGGCTAACGTCCGGGCATGACCACGAAGCCGTTGCCGCTGACCCCGGAACTGCACGCGTACCTGGTGGCCCACGGGTCCGCCCCCGACGACATCGTCCGGGAGTTGGCCGAGGAGACCCGGGCGGCCCTGCCGGCCGAGGCGGACATGCAGGTCGCGCCGGAGCAGGCGGCGTTCCTGACGTTCCTGACCCGGCTGCTCGGCGTGCGGCAGGCTGTGGAGGTGGGCACCTTCACCGGGTTGTCCTCGCTGGCGATCGCCCGCGGGTTGGCCGACGGTGGCCGGTTGACCTGCTTCGACATCTCGGAGGAGTACACCGGGGTGGCCCGCCGTTACTGGGCCCGGGCCGGCGTCGAGGACCGGATCGACCTGCGCATCGGGCCGGCTGCGGACACCCTGCGTGAGTTGCCCCGGGAGCGGTACCTCGACTTCGCGTTCATCGACGCGGACAAGGTTGGTTATCCGGTCTACTGGGACGAGCTGGTGCCCCGGATGCGTCCGGGCGCGGTGATCGCGGTCGACAACACGCTCCGCGCCGGCCGGGTGCTCGCCCCGCGCAACGCGGATGATCGGGCGATCGCCGCCTTCAACGACGAGGTCCTCGCGGACACCCGCGTCGAGGTGGTCATGCTGCCGATCGCGGACGGCGTCACCCTCGCCCGGGTGCGCTGAGCGGGGGCAGGGCGCGGCCCAGACGGACGGTCAGCAGCACGGCTGCCGCGATGAAGCACGGCAGCATCAGGAAGGCCGGGTGCGGTCCGACGCCGTCGGCCACCCAGCCGAGCGCGACCGGCGCGATCCCGAAACCCACCGCCATCGAGTACGACGACCAGCCCGCCGCCCGGTCGGCGGCCGGGCCGGCCACCGCCAGCGCGATGGAGATCGCCAGCGGATAGTGCAGGGCGTTGCCCAGACCGAGCACGACCAGGCCGGTGACCGCCAGCCAGCCGATCGGGCTGGCCCAGAACAGCGCGAACCCGGCGAGCGACACGGTGAACGCGCCGAGCAGCAGCGGCACCGGTGGCCAGCGCAGCGCCGCCCGTCCCCCGGCGGCCCGCCCGCCGAACATGCCGCAGACGATCGCCGCGACGGCCGCCGACGCGCCGCCGGCGCTCAGCCCGGCGTGGGTACGCAGCACGTCGGCGGTCCAGAGCGACAGGCAGACCTCGATCGAGCCGGTGACCGCCATCAACACCCAGGCGATCCAGTACGCGCGCGGCAACCGCCCCGACGTCGCCGGCCCGTCGGCGGCGGTAGCCCGAGGGGAGGCTGGTCGAGCGGGACGGCCACCCGATCCGAGCTCGGCCGGCCCTCCAGCGGGAACGACGGCCGGCCCCGTGGCAGGAACGACGGCCGGCTCTGCGGCGACGACGGTCGGCGCCCCGACGGGGACGGCGGCAGCCGCGGTAGCGGGGGCGCGCTTCGGCAGGCGTACCCGGAAGGTCAGGGCGGTGAGCGCGACCAGCGTGATCAGCCCGACCTCGACGGCGGTCACGGGTCGCCAGCCGAGGCCGGCGTCGACGGTGGCGCCGATGGTCAGCGGGGCCAGGATGCCCATGCCGGCGCAGACGGCGTTGGCCTCGGTGAGCGCGGCGGGGGCGGCCGGGCCGTGCCGGTCGGTGAGCACCACGTTGACGCCGCTGATCACCATCATGCCGAAGGTGGCGACGACCGCGACGGCGGCGATGGTGGCGGGCGGCGGGCGGAGCACGCCGAGCGCGGCGACGCCGGCGGCCACGCCGGCGAGGCCGAGCCAGACGGCCGGGCCGCGGCCGTAACGGCGGGCGACCGGGGCGAAGAGCGCGCCGCCGGCCAACGCGCCGACCGCGATGCCGGTGCTGTGCAGGCCGGCCACCGCGGCGCTGGTGTTCTGCTCGTCGCGGAGCAGCGGTACGACGGGGCCGAACCCGTAGAGGAAGAAGCCCCAGAGGCCGAGCTGGGCGTAGGCCAGCCAGGTGGTGCGGTCACGGGTGAGGCGGGGCACCGGCCCGACGCTACGCGCGCGTGACCGGCACCCCGCCAGCAGTGAGAGGCAGCTCTCGCTGGGGTGTTAAGAAGGGGCCCCGCCTCTACCGAATGCGTTAAAAGGGGGCCCCGCCTTTCACCGGACGCTGCGGGCGAACTGGCGGGCCGCCCAGACGACGCCGGCTACCGCGAGCACGGCGATGATGCTGAGCCCCTGCCAGACCTTGTCGTTGCCGAGGTCGCCGGCGAACAGGGCGCGGGTGCCGTCGACCGCCCAGGAGAACGGGTTCCACTTGGCGACGCCCTGCAACCAGCCGGGGGCGAAGGTGAGCGGCAGCAGAATGCCGGAGAGCAGCAGCACCGGCTGTGCGACGGTGTTCATCAGCGGGGCGAGCGCGTCCTCGCTCTTGACCTTGAGCGCGACGCCGTAGGAGACGGCCGAGGTCATCAACGCGATGAGGGCGAGCATCAGGTACGCCAGCAGCAGGTAGCCGATGAAGACGCGCAGGTCGAACAGGACCGCCAGCAGCGTGATGATGACGGCCTGCGCGATCAGCGAGACCACGTCGCGCAGGGCGCGGCCGAGCAGCAGGGCGAGCCGGCTGACCGGGGTGACCCGGGAGCGTTCGATGACGCCGGCGCGCAGTTCGGCGATCAGGCCGAAGCCCTGGAACAGGCCGCCGAAGATGGCTAGCAGGACCAGCAGGCCGGGCACGAAGATCTTGTACGCGGCGGCCTGGGTGGGCGCGTTCAGGGCCGGCTTGAGCAGCGGGGCGAAGAGCAGTAGGTACATGACCGGCTGGAAGACGCCGACGAAGACCCAGACCGGGTTGCGGAGCAGCAGTTGGGCCTGGCGTTGGAAGATCAACCAGGTGTCGCGGGCGAGTTTCATGACGGGCTTCTCCGGGGGTCAGGACTCGCGCAGCGAGCGGCCGGTCTTGGTGAGGAAGACGTCGTCGAGGCTGGGTCGGTGCAGCTCGATCGAGCGCAGCTCCAGCCCGGCGTGGTCGAGGCGGCGCAGCACCTGCGGGATGGCGACGGCGCCCTCGTCGACGTAGAGGCGCAGGCCACCCTCGTCGACGGTCTCCAGCTTGGTCACGTACGCCTCGGTGTCGAGCAGCTCGGCGGCTTGCGGGGTGGTGGCGGCGTCCAGACCGACGATCACCACCTCGCCGGAGATCTCCCGCTTCAGCTCGGCCGGGGTGCCCTCCGCGACGATCTCGCCGTGATCCATGATCGCGATCCGGTCGCAGAGCGCGTCGGCCTCGTCCAGGTAGTGCGTGGTGATGAAGACGGTCATCCCCTCGGTACGCAGCCGGCGGATCTCGTCCCACATGTGGGCGCGGCTCTGCGGGTCGAGGCCGGTGGTCGGCTCGTCCAGGAAGACGATCTTCGGTTCATGGATGATGCCGAGCGCGATCTCGACGCGCCGGCGCTGACCGCCGGAGTAGGTCTTGCACTTGCGGTCGGCGTACTCGCTGAGTTGGAACGCGTCGAGCGCGCGGGCGGCGCGTCGAAGCGCGTCGGCCTTGGTGATGCCGTAGAGGCGGGCCTGGAGCACCAGCTCCTCGCGGGCGCTTGACTCGTCCCAGGTGCTGCCGCCCTGGGGCACGTAGCCGATCCGGCGGCGCACCCCGGACGGGTCCTTGCGCAGGTCAGCGCCGGCGATGGTGGCCTGGCCGCCGTCCGGCTCGATGAGGGTGGCGAGCATCCGCAGCGTGGTGGTCTTGCCGGCGCCGTTGGGCCCGAGGAAGCCGAAGATCTCCCCCTCGGCGACGTCGAGGTTGACGCCGCGGACCGCGTCCACGGTTTTCGTCTCGCGACCCGCGCGGGAGCGGAACGACTTCCGCAGCCCCCTGGTCTCGATCATTTCTGCTCCTGGTCGTCCGGGCCGGGGGCACCCGGCCACCGGTCAGCGGTTCGCGTCGAGGCTAACGCGATATAGCTCTTGTGGTCAACGTTGATTATTTCGTGTCACCGTCCGTCCAGCCGGACCAGCCCTCGGCCCGTTCCATCCCCTCCGGCAGGTACGACACCCCGGACTCGATCCGCTCCGCGATCCGCTCGCACCAGGCCATCTCCGCCTCTGCCCGGGCCAGCCACAGCTCGAACATCCAGCCCACGTGCACCGGCTTGCGGGCCCGTACCCAGTCCGAGTCCAACGATGCCCGCGTCGACTCCACCCCGGCGCGCAGCAGGTTGGCCCGGTTGCGCAGCGCCGCCGCCGCCTCCTCACGTGGCATCGCCGGCAGGAACGAGAACGCCACCGCGAACGGGTCCGGCGACTCGTGGAGCTGCCACCACTGTGCCCGCAACAGCGTCTCGAACTCGTCCTCGCCCTTCGCCGTCACCTCGTACGTGGTGCGGGCCGGACGCGCACCCACCTGCTCGACCGAGACGGTCCGCAGCAGCCCCTCGTCGGTGAGCTTGCGCAACGCGTGGTAGATCGACCCGGGCTGCACGTTGGCCCATTTGTCCGCACTCCAACTGAGCAGTTCACGGCGCACGTCGTAGCCGTGCACCGGCTGCATCCACCTGACCAGGCCCAGAATCATCATCCGCGTCGCCGACACCGGACAAGCGTAATAACCAAGTTTGACTACAGTGCGGCATCCCACACTGAGCGATCGTTAGGGCCGGCACCTCGGCCGATACACTCCCGGCATCGACCTCCCGGGAGGAGCCCCCAAGGTGCGCAAGGTTCTCATCGCCAACCGCGGCGAGATCGCCGTCCGCGTCATCCGCGCCTGCCGTGACGCCGGTCTGGCCAGCGTCGCCGTCTACGCGGACTCCGACCGGGACGCCCTGCACGCCACGCTCGCCGACGAGGCGTACGCCCTCGGCGGCGACACCGCCGCGGACAGCTACCTGCGCATCGACAAGCTGATCGACGTGGCCGCCCGGGCCGGCGCGGACGCCGTGCACCCCGGCTACGGCTTCCTCTCCGAGAACGCCGACTTCGCCCAGGCCGTCCTCGACGCCGGGCTGACCTGGATCGGCCCCACCCCGCAGGCGATCCGCGACCTGGGCGACAAGGTGACCGCCCGGCACATCGCGCAGCGCGCCGGCGCGCCGCTGGTGCCCGGCACGCCCGACCCGGTGGCCGGCGCCGACGAGGTGACCGCGTTCGCCACCGAGCACGGCCTGCCGGTCGCGATCAAGGCCGCGTTCGGCGGCGGCGGCCGGGGCCTCAAGGTGGCCCGCACGCTGGAGGAGATCCCGCACCTGTTCGAGTCGGCCACCCGCGAGGCGGTCGCCGCGTTCGGCCGGGGCGAGTGCTTCGTCGAGCGCTACCTGGACCGGCCCCGCCACGTCGAGGCGCAGGTGCTCGCCGACCAGCACGGCAACGTGATCGTCGTCGGCACCCGGGACTGCTCCCTCCAGCGCCGGCACCAGAAGCTGGTCGAGGAGGCGCCCGCGCCGTTCCTCACCGACGCGCAGCGGGCCCAGATCCACGACAGCGCCAAGGCGATCTGCCGGGAAGCCGGCTACCACGGCGCCGGCACGGTGGAATACCTGGTCGGCGGCGACGGCACCATCTCCTTCCTGGAGGTCAACACCCGGCTCCAGGTCGAGCACCCGGTGACCGAGGAGACCGCCGGCATCGATCTGGTGCGTGAGCAGTTCCGCATCGCCGACGGCGAGAAGCTGCGCCTCACCGAGGACCCGACGCCGCGCGGGCACGCCATCGAGTTCCGCATCAACGGCGAGGACCCGGGCCGCAACTTCCTGCCCGCGCCGGGCACCGTCACCGCGCTGCGGCTGCCCAGCGGTCCCGGCGTGCGGGTGGACACCGGCATCTCGGCCGGCGACGTGATCGGCGGCAACTTCGACTCGCTGCTGGCCAAGGTGATCATCGTCGGCGAGACGCGTACCGAGGCGCTGGAGCGGGCCCGCCGGGCGCTCGACGAGATGGTCGTCGACGGCATGGCCACCGCGCTGCCGTTCCACCGCCTGGTGGTCCGGGACGAGGCGTTCACCGCCGAGCCGTTCACCGTGCACACCCGGTGGATCGAGACCGAGTTCGACAACACCGTGCCGGCCTTCACCGCCGTCGCCGGCGCCGTCGAGGCTCCGGCCGAGCGCGAGACCGTCGTGGTCGAGGTGGGCGGCAAGCGGCTGGAGGTCGTCCTCCCCGCCGGTCTCGGCGCGGGTACGGCGACCGCCGCGCCCGCCGCCCGCAAGCCGGCCCGCCGAGGTGGCGGCGGCACGGCGGGCGCCGCGGTCGGCGGGGACACGCTCGCCTCCCCGATGCAGGGCACCATCGTCAAGATCGCCGTCGCGGACGGCGACACGGTCGCCGAGGGTGACCTCGTCGTGGTGCTGGAGGCGATGAAGATGGAGCAGCCGCTGCACGCGCACAAGGCCGGCACGGTGAGCGGCCTCGCGGCCGAGGTGGGCGCCGTGATCACCGCCGGCGCCCCCATCTGCACCATCGAGGGTTAAGGAGGGGCCCCCGCTTAACGCCTCCGGTAGAGGCGGGGCCCCTTCTTAACACTCCGCACGGCGGGTGGTCTGGGCCACCAGCGGCGGCGGGACGCGCCGGAAGCGGGAATGATGTTCGGGTGAGGTTCCTCCATGGCGCGGTTCCCGCGCACGATCTGACCTACAACGACGTCTTCATGGCGCCCAACCGTTCGGAGGTGGGCTCCCGGCTCGACGTCGACCTGTCCTCCGGCGACGGCACCGGCACCACCGTTCCGCTCGTGGTGTCGAACATGACCGCGGTGGCCGGCCGGCGGATGGCCGAGACCGTCGCCCGGCGGGGCGCGGTCGCGGTGATCCCGCAGGACATCCCGATCGAGGTCGTCGCCAACGTGGTCGGCTGGGTCAAGCAGCGGCACCTGGTGCACGACACGGCGATCACGCTCGGCCCGACCGACACCGTGGGCGACGCCATCCACCTGCTGCCCAAGCGCGCGCACGGCGCGGTGGTCGTGGTCGACACCGACGGCCGACCGGTGGGCGTGGTGACCGAGGCGGACACCGTGGGGGTGGACCGCTTCGCCCAGCTCCGGCACGTGATGTCCACCGAGCTGCACACCGTGCCGGCGGACGCCGACCCGCGTACCGGATTCGACCGGCTCTCGGCGGGCCGGCGGCGGCTCGCGCCGGTGGTGGACGCCGAGGGCCGCCTGGTCGGCGTGCTGACCCGGGCGGGCGCACTGCGGGCGACGCTGTACCGGCCGGCGGTCGACGACCGGGGCCGGCTGCGCGTCGCGGCGGCGGTGGGCATCAACGGCGACGTCACCGGCAAGGCCGCCGCGCTGCTGGAGGCCGGGGTGGACACGCTGGTCGTGGACACCGCGCACGGCCACCAGGAGCGGATGATGCAGGCGCTGCGGGCGGTCCGCAAGCTCGACCCGGCCGTCCCGGTGGCGGCCGGCAACGTGGTCACCGCCGACGGGGTACGCGACCTGGTCGAGGCCGGCGCCGACATCGTGAAGGTGGGCGTCGGGCCGGGCGCGATGTGCACCACCCGGATGATGACCGGCGTGGGCCGACCGCAGTTCTCCGCGGTGCTCGACTGCGCGGCGGCGGCCCGTTCGCTGGGCCGGCACGTCTGGGCCGACGGCGGCGTCCGTCACCCGCGCGACGTGGCGCTGGCGCTGGCCGCCGGCGCCTCGAACGTGATGGTCGGTTCCTGGTTCGCCGGCACCTACGAGTCCCCCGGCGACCTCTACACCGACGCGGACGGCCGGCGTTACAAGGAGAGCTTCGGCATGGCCTCGTCCCGGGCGGTGAGCGCGCGGACCGCCGAGGACAGCATGTTCGACAGGGCCCGGAAGGCGATCTTCGAGGAGGGCATCTCCTCGGCCCGGATGTACCTCGACCCGACCCGGCCCGGTGTCGAGGACCTGATCGACGAGATCGTCTCCGGGGTGCGCAGCGCGTTCACCTACGCCGGCGCGCGCACGCTTGACGAGTTCCACGAGCGGGCGCTGGTAGGGGTGCAGAGCACCGCCGGCTACACCGAGGGCATGCCGCTGCCGACGAGTTGGTGACGGCTCAGCGGAACAGCCGGCCGACCACCGCACGGGCGGCCGGCTCGGGGTCGGCGCCGACCCGGTCGGGCAGGGCGCCGGCCAGCCACAGCTCGGCGAAACCGTGCGCGATCGACCAGGCGGCCAACGCGTCCACGTCCGGCTCCCGGCCGGTGTGCCGGGACACCCCGCCGCGCAGCAGCTCCCCGGTCCGCTGCCGGGCCGCCAACAGGTCCGGGTCGTCGGCCCGGTAGAGGTCCGGACGGAACATCACCTCGAAGTGCGCGCGGTGTCGGACCGCGAAGACGACGTACGCGACGCCGCTCTCCCGGAAGTCGTCGCCGGCCGCCCGCAGCGCATCGCCGAGCAGGTCGAAGCCCTGCGTGGCGAGCGCGGTGAGCAGCCCCGCCTTGTCACCGAAGTGGTGCGTGGGCGCCGCGTGCGAGACGCCGGCCCGGCGGGCGAGGTCGCGCAGGCTCAACGCGGCCGGGCCGGACTCGGTGATCGCCTCGACCGCGGCGGCGAGCAGCGCGCGGCGCAGGTCCCCGTGGTGGTAGGCGCGGGAGGACGTCATGCCCCCACCATAACTTGTCATTGACAAGATGCCGGCGTCGGCGGCAATCTTGTCGCTGACAAGATGGCTCGTCGGAGGGATCACCAGTGGCACCCCTGATCGCACTTCTCGCCGGCACCGCCACGGCCCGGATCGCCGGCCTGCTCGGCGTGCACGCGCTCGACGGCTGGCATCCCGCGCTGCGGGTCGGGCTGGCGCTGATGTTCCTG
The DNA here is from genome assembly GCF_003027925.1 of Micromonospora sp. RP3T. Lineage (GTDB taxonomy): Bacteria > Actinomycetota > Actinomycetes > Mycobacteriales > Micromonosporaceae > Micromonospora. The sequence continues at coordinate 130,445 of NZ_PYPS01000014.1, read as the reverse complement.
CTCACCGGCGCGGCCCACTTCACGTCCCGGCGGGCGGACCTGGTCGCGATGGTGCCGCCGACGCTGCCCCGGCCCGGCCTGCTGGTCACGCTCACCGGCGTACTGGAGATCGCCGGCGCGCTCGCCCTGCTCGTGCCGGCCACCGCGCGCGCGGCGGCGGCCGGCCTGGCGCTGCTGATGCTGGCCCTGTTCCCGGCCAACGTCTCGGCCGCCCGCCGCCGGCTGACGCTCGGCGGACGGCCGGTCACCCCGCTCGCCGCCCGCACGGCGCTCCAGGTCGGGTTCGTGGCCGCCGCGCTGGCGATCGCGCTGGGCGGCTGACGCGCCCCGCCGGCGAGGGCCGGCGCCCGGATCGGAACCGGCCCGCGCCCGGCCTCCGGACCGGGGGCCGGTTCCGGGCTCAGACCCGGGCCGGTTCCACCCCGGTCGACGGGGCGTCCCCGGTGGCGTCGGCGCGAACGCTCGGCAGGCGCAGGCAGGCGAGCAGGCCGACCAGCAGGAACCCGGCCGCCGTGAAGGCCGCGTACCGGGTGGCGTCGGAGAAGGCCGCCTTCGCCTCCTCGGCCACCGGCGCGGTACGCGGATCCGCCGCCAGGCCGCTGATCGCCGCGCCGGCGCTCTCCTTCACCGCGGTCACCACCTGGTCCCGGCCGGCCGGGTCGAGGCCGGGCTGGTCGGCCAGCCGGTCGCCGAGCAGCCCGCCCAGGCCGGCGAAGAGCACGGTGCCGAGCACCGCGATGCCGAGCGCCGACCCGACCTGCCGGGCGGTGCTCTGCAATCCGGAGCCCTGCCCGCTGCGCCGGACCGGCACCTCGGCCAGCGAGACGCCGGTGAGCTGCGCGGTGGCCAGGCCGACGCCGACGCCGTAGACGAAGAGGAACGCCACCGGGGCCCACCAGCGGGTGTCCGGCGCGACCACCAGGCCGAGCCCGGCGACGCCGACCAGCTCGGCGCCGACGCCGAGCTGGACCACCCGGGCCGCGCCCCAGCGCTGGGTCAGGGGCGCGCCGATGCCGCTGGCCAGGAAGCTGCCGACGGCGAGCGGCAGCAGCGCCAGGCCGGTACGGAAGGCGCTGTAGCCGAGCACGTTCTGGAACCACAGCGGCAGCGCGAAGAGCAGGCCGAACTCCCCCAGGCTCACGATCGCGGCGGCCAGGATGCCGTTGCGGAAGGACCCGATGCCGAACAGCGACAGGTCGAGCAGCGCGGGCCGGCCGGCCCGGTTGCGGCGGACCTGCTGGGCCAGGAAGACGCCGAGCGCGGCCAGCCCGGCGAGCGCGGCCACCGGCACCGGCGAGATCGAGGCGGTCCAGTCCAGCCCGAACAGGCTGAACGGGCGCTCCCGCTCCCACCAGCCGTAGGTGCGACCCTCGATGAGCGCGAACACCACACCGGTCATGCCGACCACGGAGAGCAGCGCGCCGAGCAGGTCGACGCCGCGTTCGGCGCGGTCGTCGCGGGACTCCGCGACCAGCAGCAGGGTGCCCGCGATCACGGCGAGGCTGACCGGGACGTTGATGCCGAACGCCCATCGCCAGGAGTACGTGGTGGTGAGCCAACCACCGAGCAGCGGCCCGAGCGCCGCCGCGCCGCCGATGGTGGAGCCCCAGACCGCGAACGCGATGCCTCGTTCCCGGCCGGTGAAGTTGGCGTTGAGCAGGGATAGCGAGGTGGGCAGCATCATCGCGCCGCCGATGCCCTGGAGCACCCGGGCGGCGATCAGCGTCTCGCCGGAGTCGGCGAACGCGGCCAGCACGCTTGCCACCACGAAGACGCCGACCCCGACGACGAACATCCGCCGCCGTCCGGACCGGTCGGCGAAACGGCCGGCGACCAGCAGCAACGACGCGAAGACCAGGGTGTACGCCTCCTGAACCCACTGCGCGTCGGTGGAGGTGATGTCCAGGTCCCGGATGATCTGCGGCACCGCGACGTTCACGATGGTGGCGTCGACGATGATCATCGCCACGCCGAGGCTGATGGCGAGCAGTCCGAACCAGCGTCCGCGCCCCTCGGTCCGCATGGCGCCCCTCCCCCTTTAGCTAGATTTTCTAGCTACCCGAGATGCTAGCTTTAACCCATGGAGGGGGTGCCGTCAACCGGGGAGACCGGACCGGCCGGGCCCACCGGGCCGCCGCCGAGCAGTGAAGCGGCCCGCGCCCTGCGCGAGATGCTGCGGGTCGCCGGGGACACCCGGGCCGCGCTGGCCCGCCGCCTCGGCATCGGCGCGACCGACGCCGCGGCCATCGACCACCTGATCTCCAGCCCCGAGCCGCTGGGCCCGGTCGAATTGGGCAACCGGCTCGGCATCCGGTCCGCGTCCGCCACCACGCTGGTCGACCGACTGGTCCGGGCCGGGCACGTCGCCCGCGCCCCGCACCCGTACGACCGCCGGCGGCTGAGCCTCCAGGTGACCGAACACGCGGTCGGCGAGGTGCTGGAGGCGCTGCGCCCGATGCTGGTCGGCGTGGACCGGGCGGTCGCCCGGCTCACCCCGGAGCAGGCCGAGGCCACCGCGGCGTTCCTGCGCGAGGTCGCGGACGTGATGCGCGACTACGTCGCCACCGCACCGGACGAGCCGGGCCCGCCCCGGCCACCCCGTGACGTACGCGACTGAGGCGATTCTCAGTAATTAGTTTGGGGCCTGATGATTCGGGCGCTAATCTGACGGCCGTGAACATGGGACCGCTCGTCCGCTTCCCCGACGCGTTGCAGCACGCGCCGCTCGGCCGGCTCATCTCCATCGCCGGCCACGTCGTCGAGCAGCACTGGGGGCGCTACCTGGCCGAACACCACGGCCTCACCTCCGCCGGCATGCGCGTGCTGATGATCCTGCTGCGCTCCGGCGAGGCCACCCACCGGGAGATGGCCGAGCTGTGCTTCGTCCGACCGGCGACGCTCACCGGCATCGTCGACACGCTGGAGCGGGACGGCTTCGTCAGCCGGCAACGCGGCCCCGAGGACCGACGGACCGTCCGGCTCACGCTCACCGACAAGGGGCACGAGCACGCCCGCGCCATCATCGACATGATCCACAGCGACCGCCCACTGACGTCGGTCGACGCGGACCCGGCCAAGCGCGCGATCATCCGCGAATTCCTGACCGAAATCATCACCGGCATGTCCGACGGGGACCTCCGTCGGTTGAACCGGGACAGCGAGTCCGACACCGAGTCGCCAACGGGGAGACATCCGTGCTGATCCGCCTGCTCCAGACGCACCTACGCCCGTACCGACGACCACTGGCCGCCGTGGTGGCGCTCCAGTTCGTCGGCACCATGGCCTCGCTCTACCTGCCCAGCCTGAACGCCGACATCATCGACCGGGGCGTCGCGCGCGGCGACACCGACCAGATCCTGCGTACCGGCGGGTGGATGCTGGTGGTCAGCCTGCTCCAGATCGCCTGCTCGATCGCCGCCGTCTACCTCGGCGCCCGCACCGCGATGGGCTTCGGGCGGGACGTCCGCGGCGCCATCTTCGGCCACGTCAACCGCTTCTCCGCCCGCGAGGTCGCCCGGTTCGGCGCGCCGTCGCTGATCACCCGCAACACCAACGACGTCCAGCAGGTGCAGATGCTGGTGCTGCTGAGCTGCACCATGCTGGTGGCCGCACCCATCATGAGCATCGGCGGCGTGGTGATGGCGCTGCGCGAGGACGTCGGGCTCTCCTGGCTGATGCTGGTCTGCGTGCCGGTGCTGGCCGTCGCGCTGGGCCTGATCATCCGCCGGATGGTGCCCGGCTTCCGGCTCATGCAGACCCGGATCGACACCGTCAACCGGGTGCTGCGCGAGCAGATCACCGGCATCCGGGTGGTCCGGGCCTTCGTCCGCGAGCCGTACGAGACCGACCGCTTCGCGGTGGCAAACACCGAACTGACCGCGACCGCGCTGCGCATCGGCCGACTCCAGGCGCTGATCTTCCCGATCGTGATGCTGGTGCTCAATGTCTCCAGCGTCGCGGTGCTCTGGTTCGGCGCGGCCCGGGTCGACTCCGGTGAGATCCAGATCGGCGCGCTCACCGCGTTCCTGGCCTACCTGATGCAGATCTTGATGGCGGTCATGATGGCCACCTTCATGCTGATGATGGTGCCCCGCGCCGCGGTCTGCGCCGAACGCATCCAGGAGGTGCTGGACACCGACTCGTCGGTGGTACCGTCGCCGGACCCGGTGACTGAGGTCTCCAGCCGCGGTGAGCTGGAACTGCGCGGTGCCGGCTTCCAGTACCCGGGCGCCACCGCGCCGGTGCTGCACGACATCTCGTTCCGGGCCCGGCCGGGCCGGACCACGGCGATCATCGGGTCCACCGGCGCCGGCAAGACCACGCTGCTGACGCTGATCCCCCGGCTGGTCGACCCCACCGCCGGCGCGGTACTCGTCGACGGCGTGGACGTCCGCGAGCTGGCCCCGGACGAGCTGTGGCGCCGGATCGGGCTGGTGCCGCAACGGCCGTACCTGTTCACCGGCACGGTGGCGAGCAACCTGCGCTACGGCAACCCGGCGGCCACCGACGCCGACCTGTGGACAGCGCTGGAGATCGCCCAGGCGCGCGACTTCGTCGAAGACATGCCGGGCGGGCTGGACGCGCCGATCGCGCAGGGTGGCACGAACGTCTCCGGCGGCCAGCGGCAACGCCTGGCGATCGCCCGCGCGCTGGTCCGCAAACCGGAGATCTACCTCTTCGACGACTCCTTCTCCGCGCTCGACCTCGGCACGGACGCCCGGCTGCGGGCCGCCCTCAAGCCGGTCACCGCGGACGCGGCGGTGGTGATCGTGGCCCAGCGGGTCTCCACGATCGTCGACGCCGACCAGATCATCGTGCTCGAGGACGGGGGTGTCGTCGGCATGGGACGACACGAGGAACTGCTGGAGAACTGCCCGACGTACGCCGAGATCGTGGCGTCCCAGCAGACCGCGGGGGTGCCGGCATGAGCGAACGCACCGAGCGCAGCGAGGGCCGTGAGGGCATGCCCAACCGGCACAGCATGAGCGGGAAGAAGAGCACGACCGCCCTACCCCAGCAGCAGGGGGGCGAGCCGAAGCGGCTGCCGGCGGCTGGGCGACGGCCAGGCGGCCCGCCGCACATGAGCATGGGCATGCCGGCCGAGAAGGCGATGCGGTTCGGCCCGTCCGCGCGCCGGCTGCTGAGGCGGCTCCGGCCGCACCGGCTCCCGCTCGCCGGGGTGCTGGCCCTGGCGCTGGCCAGCGTCGGGCTCAGCGTGGTCGGGCCGAAGGTGCTCGGCCACGCCACCGACATCATCTTCAACGGGGTGATCGGTCGGCAACTGCCGCCCGGCACCAGCACCGAGGCGGCGGTGGCCGCGGCCCGGGCCTCGGGCAACGGGAACTTCGCCGACATGCTGGCCCGGATGGACGTGGTGCCCGGCGCCGGCATCGACTTTCCCCGACTGGGCCGGGTGCTGGCGTTCGCGGTCGCGCTCTACGTGGTCGCCAGCATCCTGATGTGGGCGCAAGGCTGGGTGCTCAACGGGGTGGTGCAACGCACCGTGCTGCGCCTGCGCGCCGATGTGGAGGACAAGCTCAACCGGCTGCCGCTGCCCTACTTCGACAAGCAGCCGCGTGGCGAGTTGCTCAGCCGGGTCACCAACGACATCGACAACATCTCGCAGACGCTCCAGCAGACGCTGAGCCAGTTGCTCACCTCGCTGCTCACCGTCGTCGGCGTACTCGGGATGATGTTCTGGATCTCGCCGCTGCTGGCGTCGGTGGCCCTGGTCGCGATCCCGCTGTCGGTGATCGTCACCGGCCAGATCGCCAAGCGGTCGCAGCGCAAGTTCATCGCCCAGTGGACCCACACCGGTGAGCTGAACGCGCAGATCGAGGAGGCGTACACCGGGCACGAGCTGGTCAAGGTGTTCGGTCGGCAGAAGGAGGTCGAGGCCGCCTTCCGGACCAAGAACGACGAGCTGTTCGCCGCCAGCTTCGGCGCGCAGTTCGTTTCCGGGATCATCATGCCGGCGATGTTCTTCATCGGGAACCTCAGCTACGTCGCGATCGCGGTGGTCGGCGGCCTGCGGGTGGCCTCCGGCGCGATGAGCCTCGGCGACGTGCAGGCGTTCATCCAGTACTCGCGGCAGTTCACCCAGCCACTCACCCAGGTCGCGTCGATGGCCAACCTGCTCCAGTCCGGGGTGGCCTCGGCCGAGCGGGTCTTCGCGGTGCTGGACGCCGACGAGCAGACCCGCGACCCGGGCGAGCCGGCCCGGGTCGCCGACCCGCACGGCCGGGTCGAGTTCGAGCACGTCTCGTTCCGGTACGACCCGGAGAAGCCGCTGATCGACGACCTCTCCCTGGTCGCCGAGCCGGGGCACACGGTCGCCATCGTCGGTCCCACCGGTGCCGGCAAGACCACCCTGGTCAACCTGGTGATGCGCTTCTACGAGCTGGACGCCGGGCGGATCACGCTGGACGGCGTGGACATCAGCACCATGCGCCGGGACGACCTGCGTGGCCGGATCGGCATGGTGCTCCAGGACACCTGGCTCTTCGGCGGCACCATCCGGGACAACATCGCCTACGGGCGGCCGGACGCCACCGAGGAGGAGATCCTGGCCGCGGCCCGGGCCACGTTCGTGGACCGGTTCGTGCGCAGCCTGCCGGACGGCTACGACACCGTGATCGACGAGGAGGGCAGCAACGTCAGCGCGGGCGAGAAGCAGCTCGTCACCATCGCGCGGGCGTTCCTGGCCGAGCCGTCGCTGCTGATCCTGGACGAGGCCACCAGCTCGGTGGACACCCGTACCGAGGTGCTGCTCCAACGCGCCATGGCGGCGCTGCGTTCCGACCGGACCAGCTTCGTCATCGCGCACCGGCTGTCCACCATCCGCGACGCCGACCTGATCCTGATGATGGAGCAGGGCCGGATCGTCGAGCAGGGCACCCACGACCAGCTCGTGGCCGCCGACGGCGCGTACGCCCGGCTCTACCGGGCGCAGTTCACCGGCGCGGTCATCTCCGACGAGGTGCCCGCGCCGGCGCCCGCCGGCCCGGCGGCCGGGATGCGTCCGGCCGGCGCGCCGGCCGGGAACTGACAGTGGACCCGGCGACAGCCCGGACACCGCGCGCCGCCCGGGTGACGGCCCGTCACCCGGGCGGCGCGGCCGGGTCAGGCCGGCGGGAGCAGGCCGGCCGATCGGCTCGCGACCACGGCGCCGATGAGGGCCAACGCGTCCGCGGCGGGCATCGGGGCCAACCCGCGCCCGTCGCGCAGGCGCAGCGACACCGCACCGTCGGCCGCCTCCCGGGCGCCGACCACCCCGACGTACGGGACGCGCCGGCGGGACGCGTCCCGGATGCGCGCGCCGAGCGAGCCGCCGGCGTCGACCTCGACCCGCAGGCCGGCCGCCTCCGCCTCCCGGGCCAGCCGACCGGCCGCGTCGGCCTGCGCGTCGTCGACCGGGAGCAGGAGCAACTGCACCGGGGCGTACCAGGCCGGGAACGCGCCCTGGTGCACCTCGATCAGGTACGCGAACAGCCGCTCCATGCTGCCGACGAGGCTCCGGTGCACCATCACCGGCCGCTTCCGCCGCCCGTCCGAGTCGGTGTACGACAGGTCGAACCGCTCCGGCTTGTCGAAGTCGAGCTGCACGGTGGAGATGGTCGACTCCCGGCCGGCCGCGTCCACGATCTGGATGTCGATCTTCGGACCGTAGAACGCGGCCTCGCCGGGGGCCTCGACGGCGTCCACCCCGTCGAGCGCGGCGCGGAGCAGCTCCTCGGCCCGCGCCCAACCGGCGTCGTCACCGACGTACCGTTGCCCCGGCCCGCGCAGCGACAGGCGGAACCCGGCCGGCCGGACGCCGAGCGCGGCGTGCGCCTCGCCGATCAGCCGCAGGATCTCCCGGATCTCGTCGCCGACCTGCTCCAGCGCGCAGAAGTTGTGCGCGTCGTTGAGCGAGATGGCGCGCACCCGGGACAGCCCGCCGAGCACGCCGGAGCGCTCCGCGCGGTACATTCCGCCCAGCTCGGCGACGCGCAGCGGCAGCTCCCGGTAGGACCGGCCGCGGGCGCGGAACACCAGCGCGTGGTGCGGGCAGAGCGCCGGGCGCAGCACGAACTCGTCATCGGCGCTCAGCCGCATCGGCGGGAACATGTCGTCGGCGAACCAGCCCAGGTGCCCGGACCGTTCGAACAGCTCCCGCCGGCCCAGCGGCGGCGAGTAGACGTGCCGGTAGCCGGCCCGGCGTTCCAGCTCCCGCACGTACTCCTCGACGGCGTGCCGGGCGGCGGCGCCGGCCGGCAGCCAGATCGGCAGTCCGGCGCCCGCGAGCGGGTCGGTGACGAACAGTTCCAGGTCCCGGCCGAGCCTACGGTGGTCGATCATGTCGCTCTCCTTGATCGGGTACGACCCGGAGGCGAGCTGGCCCGGAACGCCGCGAGGCCCCGGAGCGGATCGCCCCGGGGCCTCGTCGACGGAAACGTCAGTGCGGCGCGCCGGGAACTCCCGGCGTCGTGGTCCTCACCGCGCTGCGCATGCGATGACCGTACGGCCGGCCTACCGGACGGCGCGACCGCTTTTCCAGGCCGCGCCGCCGGTGGCGGGTCAGCGCTTCTCGCAGGCCACGCCGTCCTTGTCCCGGTCGAGCTTCGTGTTCTTGTTGTAGACGGTGGTGGACACCGTGAAGTTGGTGACCGGCTTGGTGGTGCCGCGCACCTTGTCCTTCGCGCCCTTCTTGCCGACGCCGTGCTTGTAGGTCTTGTTCAGCTCGGTGCAGTTCTTGTATGTCTTGGCCGCCGCCTCCGCCGGGGCGACCGCGACGGCCGTGCCGCCGCCGATCGCCAGGGTCAGAGCGAACACACCCCGGAGCAGGGTGGAAACCATGGAGCCTCCTGTGCGCGAGTGCTGCTGAGGCCCAAGATCGTATCGAGGACGGGCGCTCAGGGAGGCGTGCTGTCGCAGGCCCGACAGCGGAGGCCGGGTGCGGGTCGCCGGCACGGGACCTGCCGGCGACCCGCGGCGGCTCGGGCATCGGGAACGGGGGACCCGACGGCACCGGTGCCGCGTCCCGTCAACGGTACGCCGGTGCGCTCGGATCCGCCGCCCCGCCCGATCCCCGGCGGCGGTCATGGCTGACCTCATCGCCGGCGTCACGTCGCCCATGTGGGCGTACGCGCTGCTGTTGACGCTGCTGGTCGCCGACGCCTTCGTCCCGGTGGTGCCGACCCAGATCGTCATGATCACCACCGGCGCGCTGACCGTGTACGGCGGACTCAGCCTGCCGCTCACCATCGCGGTCGGCGCGGCCGGCGTCTTCGTCGGTGACCTGGCCTGCTACCTGCTCGGCCGCACCACGCCGGCCCGACGGGCGACCCGGGACGCGACACCGGGGCGGGCCCGGCGGGCCGTCACCCGGGCCACCCGCCGGCTGCGCGAGCCCGGACCGCTGGTGATCCTGCTCTGCCGGTTCGTGCCCGGCGGCCGGATGGCGGCCTGTTTCTCGGCCGGCCGCAGCCGCTACCCGTACCGCCTCTTCCTGGGCTACGAGGCGGTGGCGGCCGTCGGCTGGGCCGGCTACGGCACGCTCGTCGGTCACCTGGGCGGCCGGGCGCTCACCCAGTCGGGGTGGCGGCTGCTGCTGATCGGCGGCCTGGCCGCGCTCGGGTTCGCGGCGGCCGGCTGGGTGATGACCTGGTTCAGCACCCGGCAGCCCCAGCCGGCCGGAGCGACACCACGAGCACGTGACCACAGCGGAGGAGAACCGATCATGAATGACGGAACGAACTGGCGCGACGTCGGGGCGCAGGCCCGGCGACTCGACCCCACCTGGAACGACCCCGAGCGGGTGGCCCGACGCCGGCAGCTCAGGAAGCAGATGCTGGCCGCGGTCGACGGGCCACGGCCCGACCGGGCCGGCGAGGAGCCGGACCCGCCGCCGTCCCGGACCGAGGCTTCGGTCGACTAGGGAACGGTCCGGGAACACTTGATCAGCTCGAAGAAAGACCGGACATGACCGATTGGGCGAACTGGCGCGACGTCAAGGCGAAGGCTCGGGAGGTCGCCCCCTCCTGGGACGACGCCGAGCGGGTGGCCCGCCGCAGCCGGCTCAGGGAGCAGATGCTGGCCTCGGTCAGCGGCGCACAGTTGGCGGAGATCCGTAAGCAGTCGGGCATGACACAGGCCCAGTTGGCGGAAGCGGCGGGCTTTTCCGGCTCGACGTGGCCTGACGCGAATGGTTAGCGTGACCGCGTGGACACTCCTCGATCGATGACGCCGGACGCGAGCCGGAACCGGGACACCCACCCGTACGCCGTGGTCGACGTCTTCGCCGACCGTCCGCTCACCGGCAACCCGCTCGCGGTCATCACCGACGCCGACGATCTCACCGACGCGCAGATGGCCGCCATCGCCGTCGAGTTCAACCTCTCCGAGACCACGTTCGTCTCCCGCCCCACCCTGCCGGGGGCCGACCACTCGCTGCGGTCCTTCACGCCCGGCGGCGACGAGGTGGGCGGGGCCGGCCACAACGCGCTCGGCGCCTGGTGGTGGCTCGTCACGATCGGCGCCGCGCGGGCACCGGGAGCCGTCCAGCAGCTCGGCGGCCGGGCGCTGCCGGTGCACATCGACGCCGACGACGGGGTGCTCACCATCGGTCTCGACCAGGGGCCGGTCGAGCTGGCCGAGGCCCCGGTGACGGCGCAGGCGCTGGGCGAGGCACTCACCGGAAGCGAGCCGGTACGGCTGGACCCGGCGCTTCCCCCGGTCACCGGGTCCGTCGGCAGCACCCATCTGCTCGTCGCCCTGGCCTCCCCCCGGGACGTCGACGCCGTCGACCCCCACGGGCCGGCCCTGGCGCGGGTCCTGGCGGACCTCGGGGCCGAGGGCTGCTACGTCTACAGCCGGTCCGGCGACGTCGGCACCGGGCACGACGCGTACTGCCGGTTCTTCAACCCGACGGTCGGGATCGACGAGGACCCGGCCACCGGCACCGCGGCCGGTCCGCTCGCCGCCCACCTGCACCGCCGTGGGCTCGTCGGCGACCGGGTGCGGTTCCTTCAGGGCAGCGCGATGGGCCGCCCGTCGGTCCTGACCATCGACGTCGCACCCGAGGGAACCAGGCTCACCGGCCGCTGCGCCCTGGCCGCGACCGGCGAACTTCACCTGTGAGTGTGGCTGTTTCGCAGCGTCATGCCGGCGGTACCGAGCCGGCCGGATAGCGAAACCGCTCTATGGTGAAGACATGAGCGCCGCGGCAGGGCCCTCTGGTGGCCGGTTCAAGGGCTTCATGCGTGATGTCGGTGTCAACGTGCTTGCCAATCTCGTGGCCGCCGCCGTCATCTACCTGATCGCCACGGCATTCGGGTACCTGACAGCCCAACCGCTCGTCGTCCTGCTTGCGGTGCTACTCGTCGGAGTGTGCATCCTGTGGGTGACGGCGATAGTCCTGTCGGAGGCTTTCCCGCACCCCAACGTGATCGCGAAGAGGGTCAGCAAGCCCTGCCCGACGTGCGCCGCGCCTGTTGGAGAGCGGTGCGTCGGCCAGTCCGGCCCGAAGAGGGGCTTTCACACCGCTCGGATAGAGATGACAAGATCGCCGATTCCTTCGATTGCGCAGTGGTGGTGGACGTAGCGACAACGACGGCCACTGTCTCAGGCGTCACTCCAGCTCGTGCAGCATGAGCTGGCGGGCGGCCTCGGTGATCGAGCCGGACAGGCTCGGATAGATCGTGATGGTCTGGGCCAGCTCGTTGACGGTGAGGTTGTTCTCCACCGCCATGGTGATCGGCAGGATCAGCTCGCTGGCCTTCGGCGCCACCACCACGCCGCCGATCACCTGACCGCTGGCCGGCCGGCAGAACAGCTTCACGAAGCCGTCGGCCAGATCGTCCATCTTCGCCCGGGCGTTGCCGGACAGCGGCAGCATCACCTGGCGGGCCGGGGTCCGGCCGGCGTCCACCTCGTCCTGCGACACACCGACGGTGGCCAGTTCCGGATCGGTGAAGACGTTCGCCGCGACGGTACGCAGGCGCAGCGGTCGCACCGCCTCGCCCAGCGCGTGCCACATCGCGATCCGGCCCTGCATGGCCGCGACGCTCGCCAGCGGCAGCACGCCGGTGCAGTCGCCGGCCGCGTAGACGCCCGGCACGTTGGTACGGGAGACCCGGTCGACCGTGACGTAGCCGCCCCGGGCCAGCTCGACGCCGTACTCGGCCAGGCCCAGGTCGGCGGTGTTCGGGATCGAGCCGACCGCGATCAGCGCGTGCGAGCCGGTGACCTGCCGGCCGTCGGAGAGCACCACCTCCACGCCGTCGCCGACCCGGCGGACCGCCTCGGCCCGGGAGTTGTTGAGGATGCTCATGCCCCGGTTGCGGAACACCCGCTCGATCGCCATCGCGGCGTCGGCGTCCTCGTGCGGCATCACCCGGTCCCGGCTCGAGACCAGCGTGACCCGGACGCCCATCGCCAGGTAGGCGCTGGCGAACTCGGCGCCGGTGACACCGGAGCCCACCACGATCAGGTGCTCGGGCAGCTCGGGCAGGTCGTACACCTGACGCCAGGTCAGGATGCGCTCCCCGTCGGGGAGCGCGGTGGGGAGCTGGCGCGGGGTCGCGCCGGTGGCGACCAGCACGGTGGCGGCGTCGATCGGGTACGGGGCCGCGCCGTCGGCGGGGGTGACGACCACCTGGTGGGTGTGGCCGAGCTTGTCCTCGCCGAGCCGTGCGGTCCCGGCGACGAACTCCACCCCGGCCTTGACCAGCTTGGCGTGGATGTCGGCGGACTGGGCCAGGGCGAGCCGCTTGACCCGTTCGTGCACCGCCGGCGCGTCGACCGTGACCGCCTCCAGGCCGTCGGAGTGCACCCCGAACTCCTCGGTGTCCCGGTAGCCGGTGACCACTTCCGAGCTGGCGATGAAGGTCTTGGAGGGCACGCAGTCGGAGAGCACGCAGGCGCCGCCGGCGCCCTCCGCCTCGATCACGGCGACATCGGCGTCCAGCTGGGCGGCGACCAGCGCCGCCTCGTATCCGGCCGGTCCACCGCCGATGATCACGATCTGGCTCACTGAGCCATCCTCTCGTCCGTGCTCACAGTGACTTTCTTTCCCCCGTCGTGCCCGACACGCACCGTCGTATTCTCCCCCACCCGCCGACCGGGCTATCGTCGTCGCCGTGCGTCTCTACGCCGCTTACGGCTCAAACCTGGACCCCGCTCGCATGCGCGCCTACTGTCCGCGTTCGCCGATGGTGGGCACCGGCTGGCTGGAGGGTTGGCGGCTCACCTTCGCCGGCGAGGACGTCATCGGCTGGGAGGGCTCGGTCAGCACCGTGGTCGAGTCCCCGGGTGACCGGGTCTTCGTGGCGCTCTACGACATCCACCCGTACGACGCCGCCCAGCTCGACGAGATCGAGGGCGTGACCGCCGGCACCTACCGCAAGCTGACCGTCCGCATCTCGACGCTGGACGGGGACGTGACCGCGTGGGTCTACGTCTTCGACGGCTACGAGGGCGGCCTGCCGACGTCGTGGTACCTGTCGGAGATCGCGAACGCGGCGGAGAAGGCGGGCGCGCCGGACGACTACGTCACCGAGCTGCGGTCCCGCCCCACCGGCACGGCGTCCGCGTAGCGCGTCTCCCACTCCGACAGTGTGCGCCGGACGACCGGCCGCCCGCTCGCCGACCCCGGCCCGGGGGTTCCGGGTCACACCTCCGGGGCGGCCACGGTCCGCTCGTACATGTCGGTCCAGCGCTCCTCGACCAGCCCGACCGAGCGGTAGAGCGTGACCGGGGCGGTCGGGTTGGTCAGGTCCACGCCCAGCCCGGCCCGGACGCGCCCCTTGGCGGCGTAGACCGCGAACGCCCGGCGCAGCAGCGCCGCGCCCACCCCACGCCGCCGGTGGGTGGGCAGCACGGACAGCGTCCGGACCCAGCCCGAGCCGTGCTCCACCGCCTGGTCGGAGGACTGCAACGCACCGGCCGGCTCGCCGTCGACCTCGGCCAGGAACCACTCGTCCCAGACCCTGCCGTACGCCGGGATAAGCTCCCGCCAACGCGCGAAGTCGAGCGGCTCGTAGTCGAGCGTGTCGCGGAACGCGGTGTCGTGGATGCGGTGGAACAGCCGCAGGTCGGCCTCGTCGTCGGGGCGCAGCGACCGGACCGTCACCCCGGTCGGCGGGGCCGGCTCGGCCGGCAGGTCGGTCAGCGGGCGGCTCATCCGGACGTACCGCTTGATCCGTTGGAACCCGGCCTCGACCAGCTCGCCCGCCCAGCGGGTCTCCGGCGCGCACGCGCCGGTGCGCGCGGTCAGCGCGGGCAGGCCGCGCTCGGCGGCCCGTTCGGCGACCCGGTCGAGCAACCGGGCCAGCAGCGGGGCACGTAGCTCGACGCCCCGGGCCGGATCGACGAGCACGTCCACCCACTCCCGGCCCACGCCGGTCGGGTTGCTCAGGATCGACCAGGCCACCGCCGTCCCGTCGGGGTCGGTGACCAGCCAGGAGTCCCGGGCCGGGTCGACGAAGGGCGCGGTCAGCGCGTCCCGCACGTCGTCGGCGTCGAAGTCCGGGTAACCCACCGCGAACGTGTCGGCGGCGTGCACCACTGCCAGGATCGCGGGGACGTCGTCGAGGGTGGGGCGGCGGGCCGTCCAGCCGGCGGGGAGCGTCACGCGGCCGATCCTGGCAGCCGGCCCGACCGTTCCGCCTCCCAATTATCCGCGCCGGGCGTGCCGCCGCGCGGCGGTGAGCAGCTCGACCAGCTCCGTGCCGGCGGCCGGACCGAGGACGTGGAACGCCGGGGACACCAGTCGGTCGGTCACCGCCTCGGCCCAGATCCGGCGGCGGACCAGCGGCCCGATCGGCGGGTACGGCGGCGCCCAGCCGCACGCGGCGGCGCCCGCCTCCCCCTCCGGACCGGCCAGCACCGCCTCCAGCGGGGTCAGCCCGGCGGCTCGCACCGCCAGCAGGTACGCCCCGGCGAAGTGCTCGCGCAGCAGCAGCAGGCCGACGGCCGCGCGGGCCCCGGCGGACGGGTCGGACACCGGCATCGGCATGGCCCGCCAGGCGGCGAAGAGCGGCATGGCGCTGCCGTCCGCCGCGTCGACGGCCCGACCGAGCAGCCCGGCGAGCCGGGACACCCCGGGTGCGTCGCCCAGCCGGGCCGCGCCCCACCGGCAGCACTCGGCCAGGTTGGCGGCGGCCACCTCCAGCGGTGGCACCGTCCGCGCCGAGGCGTCCCACCCGTCCGCGACCGCTTCCGGGGCGATGAACCCGAGTGTCGCGGCCACCGTCTCGGCCCGGACGTCGCCGAGCGCGCCGGCCCGCCCGGTGATGTAGAAGGCCCACCCGGAGATGCCGAGCAGCCGGGCCCGGCGCAGCGTGGACGGGCAGCGGGAGAACGCCTCCCCGAGTTCCAGCACCAGTGGCTTGCTGGCGGCGACGACCTGCTCGGGAGTCATGGCCGGCCCGCCGTCCGTCCACCGTGGTCGTTCATCACGCTCAGTCTGCCCGGTCGTCACCGTCTTCGGCATCCCCCTCTTCGGCGTCGAGCGCCTCCAACACGGCCTCCACCTCGCCGGCCCGCCGACGGGCGGCGGTGACCGTCCGTTCCGCGCCCCGACGGGCCAGCCGGGCCCGGCTCAGCTCCTGTTCGGCAACCGCCCGGCGACGTTCCAGCTCGGCCAGCTCGGTCTCGATCCGGTCCAGCGCCGCCACGCCGTCCCGTTCGGCCGCGCCCGCCCCGGCCAGCTCCTGTTCGGCCCGCTCCAGGTCCGTGTGGGCCTTCGCCAGCTCGCGGGTCGCCGCCCGCCGCCGGGCGGCCCGTTCGGCCCGCGCCGCCCGCTGGTCGCGGGCCCGCCGCGCCTCGGCCCGCGCGCTCGCCCCGTCCGGCCCGCCGGACCTACCCGCACCGTCCGGCCCGCCGGCCTTACCCGCCCGGTCCGGCACACCGGACTCACCCGCCCGCTCCGGTACGCCGGCCGTGTCCTCGCCGCCGGTCACCAGCCGCAGCTGAGGGCGGGGCACCTCGCCGAACCCGGCGTAGTGGCTGGCCCGCAGCAGCCGGCCGGCGCGCACCTGCTCGGCCACCTCGGTGTCGGAGAGCGCGGCGTTGAGCGTCGCCTCCACCTCGCCCAGCGGCAGCTTCCCGGCCGGCGGCGCGGCGGGTTCGGCGGCGGCCAGCTTGCGTACCTCGGCGACCAGCGCGCCCACCACGGCACGCCGCTGGGCGGAGAGTTCCCGCAGCTTGCCGCCGCGCAGGTCGCGTTGGGCGGCGCGGAGCGAGTCGGCGAGCTGGGCGAGGTCGGCGACCAACTCGGGCCGCCGGATCGCGAGCAGGTTGACCAGCCAGGCCGCGACCGTGGGGCGTCGCAGCCGGCCGATCTCCCGCGCGGTACGCGGATCGCCGGCCTCCCGCGCCTGCGCGACGGCGGCGTCCCGGGCCGCGACGAACTTCTCCGGCGGCGTGGCGTAGAGCCGCCGGATCAGGTCGGCGGGGACGTCAGGCATCGATCCGGGTGCCCGGCTCCAGACGGCGGTAGTCGGTGCCGGACATCGCGGTGTACTGCCGGTCCAGCACCCCGAGGCCGTTGGCGTTGAGCATCCCGTCGTGCAGCGCGTACGCGCGGCGTGGGGCGACCGCGCGGATGAAGTCGAGCACCTCGGAGAACTTCGACCAGGGCGCGTGGATCGGGGCGAACAGCGTGTCCACCCGGACGTCGTCGGGGGCGACCAGCGCGTCGCCCGGGTGGTAGACCGTGTCGGCGAACAGGTAGCCCAGGTTCGGGATCACCGGGATGTCCGGGTGGATGACCGCGTGCTGACCCCCGTACGCCCGCACCGGCACACCGGCGGCGGTGAACGACTCACCGGGCGTGACCACGACGAGCGCCTCGGCGGCGTCGCCGAGCACACCGGCGAGCGAGGCGGGGCCGTGCACCGGCACCGCCCGCCGCTCCAGCGCCCGGGTCAGCGCGGCGACGTCCACATGGTCCGGGTGCTCGTGGGTGACAAGCACCGCGTCCGTCCCGTCCAGCGCCCCGGCCGCGTCGCTGAAGACACCGGGGTCGACGACCAGCACTCCCCCGTCGTGCTCCAGCCGGAGGCAAGAGTGGGCGTACTTGGTGAGCCGCATCGTGACTCCTCCAATATCGAATCGTGACGTCCTCAGCGCAGTCTGCCGGAACCGGCGCGACCACGCGTCGCGTCCGAGGTATCGGTCCCGGCTGGCGGGGCCGAGACGACGATCGGAGCGGGGAATGGGCGGACGACGACTCCGGGGCGGGTCCCTGGTGGCGGTGGGCCTGGTCGCGATGCTGGCGGTGGGCGCGTGCAGCGCCGGCGGGGACAGCGACGGGAACAGCGGTGGCCGCGACGCGGCGGCCCCGGCTGCCGAGGGTGGCGCCGCGCGGGACCGGGACCAGGCGGCGCCGGGCGGGACCGGCGGCGCCGACCTGCGGGTGGACCAACGGTCCATCATCTACACCGGCACGATGCAGGTGCGGGTGGACGACGTGGACGCCGCGGCGCGGGAGGCGACCACCGCGGTCACCGCGGCCGGGGGTTTCGTCGGCGGGGACCGGCGGTCCAGTTCGTCGGCGGACGCCCGGGCGGTGCTGACCCTGCGGGTGCCGGCCGACAAGTTCGCCGGCGTGATCGACCAGCTCGCCGGCTACGGCCGGCAGGAGCGCCGGGAGATCCGCACCGAGGACGTCACCGAGCAGGTGGTGGACCTGGACGCCCGGATCGCCACCCAGCGGGCCCGGGTGGAGAGCGCCCGCAAGCTGCTCGCCCAGGCGAGTTCCGTGGATCAGCTCGTCACGCTGGAGAACGAGGTGGGCACCCGGCAGGCCGACCTGGCCGCGTTGGAGGCACGCAAGCGCCGGCTGGCCGACCTGACCGCGCTCTCCACCATCACCGTGACGTTCCTGGGTCGCGACGCCAGCACCGCCGAGGATGGTGCCGACCTCGGCTTCCTCTCCGGGCTGGGCGGCGGCTGGGCGGTGTTCCTCACCTCGGTACGCGTGCTGCTCACCGTGCTCGGCGCCGTGCTGCCGTTCGCGGTGGTGATCGGCGTACCGCTGTGGTTCCTGCTGCGCTGGCGGCGGCGGGCGCGGGCCCGGCGGACGCCGCCGCCCGGCCGGTACCCGATGGGACCGCCGCCGGTCGGGCCGGGCGGCGGTCCGGTCAGCGCGCCGCCGCCAGTGCCCGCAGCGCGGTCTGGACCATGAGGCGTACGCCCGCCTCGATGGCGCGCTCGTCCACGTCGAAGGAGGCCCGGTGCAGGTCCATGTTGGGACCGTTCCGGCCGACGCCGAGGCGGGCGAGCGCGCCGGGCACGTGCTCCAGGTACCAGGAGAAGTCCTCGCCGCCCATGCTCTGCGGCGTCTCGGCGATGCCCTCCGGCCCGAGCGCCGACGCGGTGGCGGCGGTGAGCACGCCGATGGCCCCGGCGTCGTTTGTGACCGGCGGGCGACCGCGCAGGTATTCCAGGTCGACGGTGGCGCCGGTGGGGGCGAGCACGTCCCGCACCACCTGGGCCACGATCTTGGGGGCCTGCTCCCAGGTCTCCCGGTCCATCACCCGCAGCGTGCCGGCGGCGGACGCCTCGGAGGGGATGACGTTGTAGCGGGTGCCGGCCGAGGCGTGGCCGAACACCAGCAGCAGCCCGCTGTTGGCCGGCACCCGGCGACTGATCAGCGTCGGCACCTCGGTGACCAGCCGGCCGAGCGCGTCGACCAGGTCGACGGTCAGGTGCGGCCGGGCGGTGTGCCCGCCCGGCCCGGTGAGCCGGACGGTGACGTTGTCGGCGGCGGCGGTGATCGGGCCGACCCGCAGGCCGACCTTGCCGACCGGCAGGTTCGGGTCGCAGTGCAGCGCGAAGATCTGCACCACGTCGTCGAGGCCGCCGGCCTCGATCACCTCCAGCGAGCCGCAGGGCAGGATCTCCTCGGCCGGCTGGAAGATGAGCCGTACCCGGCCGTCCAGCTCGCCGAGGTCGGCGAGCTGGGCGAGCAGCATGCCGACGCCGAGCAGCACGGCGGTGTGCACGTCGTGGCCGCAGGCGTGGCAGACGCCGTCCACCGTCGAGCGGTACGGCACGTCCTTCGGGTCGCTCAGCGGCAGCGCGTCGATGTCGGCGCGGAGCGCGACCACCGGCCCGTCGGGGCGGCCGTCGATGTCGCAGATGACGCCGTTGCCCTTCGGCAGCAGTCGCGGGCTCAGCCCGGCGAGGGAGAGTTCCCGGTGCACCAGGGCGGCCGTCTCGAACTCCTCGCCGGACAGTTCCGGGTGGGAGTGGATGTGACGGCGGGTCGCGATGAGGCCGGGTACCCGCAGCGCGAGCAGATGGTCGAGCTCGAAGGGCAGGGGCTGGGAACCGGTCGGCGCCTCGGGCCGGGACGACGCCAGCAGGCCGCCCGAGGGCAGCGTCAACGCACTCGTCACGTCGAATTCTCGATCACTTGAGAGGGATGGGTCATCGGGCAGAACAGCAGACAGCCTAGACCCCCGACGGTGACGCTGCGCAACATCTTTCGCGTAGCGATCGGACCGCGCAGCGTCACGAATGCCCTGGTGGGAGCGCTCGAATATCTGCGGGACAGCAGGTAGATCGTGGTCGGACGCGGTCATCTGCCCCCCACCTCCTACAACGCGTAACCGATTCATCGATTACCAAAAGCCGAGTCGTCGTTCCGAATTGTCGCATTAGTCGCGGCAATTAACTGCCACTCCGACAATTGCCCGACAACCGTCGGCTGCCGGGCGACTCCCGACGGTGACATGGCCGCCCGCTCACCGACCGCACATGCTGTCCGTCCCGTTCACCCGAACGAGTTACCCGCCTGACAAAATCGCACACCCGCCAGAATGCGAAAGGCGGCCCGCGCCGGGCACCCGGGGGATGCCGACGGGGCCGCCGTCACCGACGTCTCAGAACCGGTCACTCGGCCGGTGGACCCCCCACACGCCGCGCAGCGTCCCGCAGACCTCGCCCACCGTGGCCCGGGCCCGCAGCGCCTCCTTCATCGGATAGAGCACGTTGGCGTCACCCTCGGCCGCGGCGCGCAGCTCGCCCAGCGCCCGCTCGACCGCTTCCGAGTCCCGCTCGGCGCGCAGCCTGGCCAGCCGGTCCGCCTGGGCCGCCTCGATCGACGGGTCCACCCGCAGCGGCTCGTACGGCTCCTCCTCGTCGACCCGGAACCGGTTCAGCCCGACCACCACCCGCTCGCCCGCGTCGATCTCCTGGGCGATCCGGTACGCGGACTGCTCGATCTCCCGCTTCTGGAAGCCGGCCTCGATGGCGTCCACCGCCGAGCCGTGGTCGAACACCCGGTCCATCAACTCGACCGCCGCCGCCTCCAGCTCGTCGGTCATCGCCTCGACCACGTACGACCCGGCGAACGGGTCGACGGTGGCGGTGAGATCCGTCTCGTACGCCAGCACCTGCTGGGTCCGCAGCGCCAGCCGGGCCGCCTTCTCGGTGGGCAGCGCGATCGCCTCGTCGAAGCTGTTCGTGTGCAGCGACTGGGTGCCGCCGAGCACCGCGCCCAGGCCCTGCACCGCCACCCGGACCAGGTTGACCTCCGGCTGCTGCGCGGTGAGCTGCACGCCGGCGGTCTGGGTGTGGAACCGCAGCATCATCGACTTCGGATTCTTCGCGCCGAAGTCGTCGCGCATCAGGCGGGCCCAGATGCGACGGGCCGCGCGGAACTTGGCGACCTCCTCCAGCAGCGTGGTGCGGGCCACGAAGAAGAACGACAGCCGGGGCGCGAAGTCGTCCACGGCCAGCCCGGCCGCCAGCGCCGCCCGGACGTACTCCACGCCGTTGGCCAGCGTGAACGCGATCTCCTGCGCGGGCGACGCACCGGCCTCGGCCATGTGGTAGCCGGAGATGGAGATGGTGTTCCACTTCGGCACCTCGGCCCGGCAGTAGGCGAAGGTGTCGGCGACCAGCCGCAGCGAGGGCTTCGGCGGGAAGATGTACGTCCCCCGCGCGATGTACTCCTTGAGGATGTCGTTCTGGATGGTGCCGTTGAGCGCCCCGCCGGGCACCCCGGTCTCCTCCGCCACGAGCTGGTAGAGCAGCAGCAGCACCGAGCCGGGCGCGTTGATGGTCATCGAGGTGGAGACCTTGTCCAGCGGGATCCCGCCGAAGAGCGTGCGCATGTCCTCGATGGAGTCGATCGCCACACCGACCTTGCCGACCTCGCCGCTCGCGATCGGGTCGTCCGAGTCGTACCCCATCTGGGTGGGCAGGTCGAACGCGACCGACAGGCCCATGGTGCCGGCCCGCAGGAGCTGGTGGTAACGCGCGTTGCTCTCGGTGGCGGTGCCGAAGCCGGCGTACTGCCGCATGGTCCACGGCCGGGACGTGTACATCGTCGGGTAGACCCCGCGGGTGTACGGGTACTCGCCCGGCTCACCGAGTCGGGCGTCCAGGTCCGCCGGAAGGTCGGCCGCCGTGTAGACGCCCTTGATCGGGAAACCCGACTCGCTTGACCGCGCATCACTCATTACCGGATGGTAGGACGCGGTGGCCGCTCGATGGGTGAGGGATACCGCACACCGGGAACCGGCGGCCCACCGGAGGTGAGTAGCTGGCCACATACCGTCGAGTAGGTAAACGCCCGCCGCGTCGGGTTTCGCATCGGGCGTCGGAACCAGCAAGATAGAGGGGTTGTGTCCCAGCCCCCTCGATATCCCCCGGTGGCTTTTCTGTGACTCAGATTCCGACGTGGAGCGGCGGACCGGCCAGTCCCCCCACTGGACGCGCGGCGCCCGGCACCACCATCGGTGGTCGCTACTCGCTGCGATCCCCGGTGGGCAACGGCGGCATGGGCACGGTCTGGCGGGCCACAGATACACTGCTGCGCCGCGACGTGGCGGTCAAGGAGGTCGTCCTCCCGCCGGGGCTCGCCCCCAGCGACCGCGACGCGCTCTACGAGCGGACGCTGCGCGAGGCCCGCGCCGCCGCCGCGATCCAGCATCCGGCCGTGGTGCAGGTCTACGACGTGGTCACCGAGGGTGGCCGGCCGTGGATCGTGATGGAACTGCTGGACGCCCGCAGCCTGGCCGACATGGTGATCGAGGACGGGCCGGTCGCGCCGCGCGCGGTCGCCAAGATCGGCATCGCGCTGCTCGGCGCGCTGGAGGTGGCGCACGCGCTCAGCGTGCTGCACCGCGACGTCAAGCCGGCGAACGTGCTGATCTGCTCCGACGGGCGCTGCGTGCTGACCGACTTCGGCGTCGCCCGGATGCCCACCGACGTGCAGCTCACCACGCCCGGCATGGTGCTCGGCTCGCCGCACTTCATCTCCCCCGAGCGGGCCATGGGCCAGGAGTTCGGCCCGCCCAGCGACCTGTTCTCGCTCGGCGTGACGCTCTACACCGCGGTCGAGGGCCGGCCCCCGTTCGACAAGGGCGACCCGATCGAGACCATGCACGCCGTGGTCGAGGACCCGCCCGCCACGCCGCAGCGCAGCGGCCCGCTCACCGGCGTGCTGATGGGCCTGCTGGAGAAGGACCCGGCCCGCCGCCTCGACGTGCACCGCGCCCGGGCCATGCTGCGCGAGCTGCTCGCCGGCCCGCTGACCAGCACCGCCACCGCGGTCAACTCGGTCACCGACCCGTACGCGGTGGTGCCGGTGCCGCGCCCGACCACGCCGCCGCCGGCCGCGCCGGAGCCGAAGCCCAGCGGGCAGATCGGCGGCCGGGCGATGATCGGCCCGAGCGAGTCGCTCACCGACCGCCTCGCCGCGCTGCGGCGCGGGGAGCGCCCCGCCGCGAAGCCGGCGACCGGCGCCGCGGCGCTCGACGAGACCAGCGCCGACGCGCTCGCCGGCCCGCTGCACACGCCGACCGGCGCGATGTCCGGGCCGGACGCCCCCGAGGCCACCCAGCCCATCTCGTCGTCGGACACCACGGTCCGCTTCGGCCAGGGCGCGGGCACGGACGCCACCCAGCGTGTCCCCACCGGCCCGCCGGCCACCTACGGCGGCAACGCCGACGCCACCCAGCAGGTGTACGGCGGCGGCGCGCAGTGGTCGGTGCCGGGCACCGGCCAGCCGTGGACCACGCCGGCCACCGCGCCGGCCGCGAGCGGTGGCACGTCCCCGGGGCTGCTCGGCAGGGTCAAGGCGTGGCCCCGCAAGGTCCAGCTCGCCGCCGCCGGCGGCCTGGCCGTGGTGCTGCTGGTGAGCGTGATCGCGCTGACCAGCGGCGGCGGTGACGACGCGCCGCCGCCGATCGTGGGCACGTTGCCGTCGAATTCGGCCGCCGCCGCGCCGGAGATGCAGGAGCAGACCGTCAAGGGCATCACCATCCAGGTGCCGAAGGGCTGGCAGCGGCAGACCGGCGGCCTCTACGTCGACTACGTCGACCCGAACGACGAGGGCCGCAAGGTGCGGGTCATCGCCGAGAAGTGGGGCGGCACCTCGATCAGCTGGGCCGAGTTCGCCTCGCGGAACCTGAAGAGCAAGACCGCGAACAGCAAGACCTGCCCGGCCCCCTACACCGAGTTGTCGGTCAGCGAGCAGCCGCTCGCCGGCCAGACCGCGGGCCAGCTCGAATACACCTGCGGCGAGGGCGACGCCATGCGGCACGGCATCTGGCGGGGCCTGGTCTCCGACGGCAAGGTCTACTCGTTCTACCTCTCCTCCACCGACGCACGGTTCGCCGAGAGCAAGCCGATCTTCGACGCGATGGCCGGTTCGTTCCAGCTCACGGCCGACAACTGAGTCGAGGCCGACGACCGGTGGTGATCGGCCGCCGTGCTATCAAGAGGCCATGGCGGCGGACACCACTGACCTTGACGACCTTCGCGGCCGAGCCGAGCGCTGGCTCGCCGACGACCCCGACCCGGCCGACCGGGACGAGCTGCGCGCCGTCCTCGACGGGCTGCCCGGCACGGCCGCCGAGCTGGCCGACCGGTTCGCCGGCCCGCTGACGTTCGGCACCGCCGGCCTGCGCGGCCCGCTGCGCGCCGGGCCCAACGGGATGAACCTGGCCGTGGTCACCCAGGCCGCCGCCGGGCTGGTCGGCTGGCTCGCCGCCCAGGGCGGCGAGGGCCCGCTGGTGATCGGGTACGACGCCCGGCGCGGCTCCCGCGCGTTCGCCGAGCGCACCGCGCAGGTGGCCACCGGCGCGGGCCGGCCGGCGCTGCTGCTGCCCCGCCCGCTGCCCACGCCGGTGCTGGCGTTCGCGGTCCGGCAGCTCGGCGCCGTCGCCGGCGTGATGGTCACCGCCAGCCACAACCCGCCACAGGACAACGGCTACAAGGTGTACCTGGGCGCGCAGCTCGGCGGCGAGCTGGGCGCGGGGGCGCAGATCGTGCCGCCGGCCGACGCCGGCATCGAGGCTGCCATCCGGGCGGTCGGCCCGCTCGCCCGGGTGCCGCTCGGCCCGGCCGGCCAGGTCCTCGGTGACGACCTGGTCGCCGCGTACGTGGACCGGGCCGCCGCGGTGGTGGACCCGGCCGGCCCACGCGACCTGAGGGTGGCGTACACGCCGCTGCACGGGGTCGGCGCGGCGGTGCTGACCGCCGCGTTCGCGCGGGCCGGCTTCGGCGTGCCCGGGGTGGTACCCGAGCAGGCCGAGCCGGATCCGGCGTTCCCGACCGTCAACTTCCCCAACCCGGAGGAGCCGGGCGCGGTGGATCTGCTGGTCGCGCTCGCCGACCGCACCGGCGCCGACCTGGCGATCGCCAACGACCCGGACGCGGACCGGTGCGCGGTGGCGGTACGCGACGCCGGGTCCTGGCGGATGCTGCGCGGCGACGAGGTGGGCGCGCTGCTCGCCGACCACCTGATGCGACGCGGCGTGACCGGCCTGTACGCCACCACCGTCGTCTCGTCGACGCTGCTGCGGGCGATGGCCGAGGCGCGCGGGCTGCCCTACGACGAGACGCTGACCGGGTTCAAGTGGATCGTCCGGGCCGGCGGCGGCCGGGAGCCGCTGGTGTACGGCTACGAGGAGGCGCTGGGCTACTGCGTCGCGCCGGGGCACGTGCGGGACAAGGACGGCATCACCGCCGCGCTGACCGTCGCCGAGCTGGCCGCCGGCCTCAAGGCCCAGGGCCGGACGCTCACCGACCGGCTGGACGAGCTGGCCGCCGAGTTCGGCGTGCACCACACCGACCAGCTCTCGGTGCGGGTGGAGGACCTCCGGGTGATCGCGGACGCGATGGCGCGGATCCGGGCGGTCACCCCGACGTCGCTGCTCGGGCAGCCGGTCGCCCAGGCGTCCGACCTGCTCCCCGACGCGGACGTGGTGATCCTGCGCACCGACGCCGCCCGGGTGGTCATCCGGCCCTCCGGCACCGAGCCGAAACTGAAGGCGTACCTGGAGGTGGTGGCGCCGGTGACCGACGGCGACGTGCCGGCGGCCCGCAGCCGCGCCCGGGCGGCCGGCACCGAGCTGCGCACCGAGATCGCCGCCGCGTTGGGCCTCTGACCACGACGCAAGGAGGGGCCCCTTCTTAACACCTGAGGGTGAGAGGGGGCCCCTGCTATACCGGAGGCGTTAAGAGGGGGCCCCTCCTTGACGCTTGCCGAGGGCGGCGTCGACGGCCTGGGCGAGCGCGGCGACGACCAGGGCCACCGAGGGCCGGACCACCGAGTCGTCGATGCTGACGGTGCCGGAGAAGCCGGCGCCGGCCGCGATCTCCTCCAGCCGCTTGCCGGCGTCGTCCGCGGCGGCGCCGGTGAGCCCGAGCGCCGGCTCCATCCGCAGCACCGCGACCAGCGTGGCGAGCGCGGCGGTCCGCTCGTCCGGGAGCTGCCCGCTGGTCAGCGCGTCGGCCAGCCGACGTCGGATGTCGGCCTCGACGGAGGCGTCCGCCACCGGGTAGCGGTGCACGTGGATGAAGCCCAGCTCGGTCTCGTCGACGTCGCGGACCACGCCCCGCTCGCAGAGGTCGCCGAGGATCCGGTCGCGCAGCCCGTGCCGCAGCCGCTGGACCCACGACGACGGCGTGTGCGGCGTGTCCGCGGCGATCTTGGCGAGCACCGCGTCCGCGATCGGCTCGCCGGTCGGCGCCGGGTCGACCACCGCGAGGTTCCCCTCCGCGTACGCGATCCGGCCGGCCAGGGCCAGCTCGACCAGCACCGCCGCGGCCATGCCCAGGTCCAGGCTGATCCGGGGCATGGCGGCCTTGCCGGATTCGTCGTCATACGCGAGGAGGAGCAACTCCTCGGCGAGCGCAACACCAGTCATGGCCCGGAACGCTAGCGCCTCCCCGCACCCCGCGCACCAACTCGCCGGGGTCGCGTCCCCCGGGTCGCCTGATTCACGGAAAGCGGGCCTTTCCGAGGGGAAATGCGCCCTCTTTCCGTGAATCCGCGGCAACGGGGGTCAGAAGCGGGGCATGCCGCCGAACTGGCGGTCGCCGGCGTCGCCCAGGCCGGGGACGATGAACATCTTGTCGTTCAGGCCCTCGTCGATGCTCGCCGTCACCAGGCGCAGCGGCAGGCCGCTGCGCTTCAGCCGCTCGATGCCGACCGGGGCGGCCAGCACGCAGAGCACGGTGATGTCGGTGCAGCCCCGGTCGGCGAGCAGCCGGCAGCAGTGCTCCAGCGAGCCGCCGGTGGCCAGCATCGGGTCGAGCACCAGCACCGGCCGGCCGCTGAGGTCCCGGGGCAGCGACTCCATGTAGGCGCGCGGCTCGTACGTCTCCTCGTCGCGGGCCAGGCCCACGAAGCCCATCGACGACTCGGGCACCAGGGCGAGCGCGGCGTCGGCCATGCCGAGCCCGGCCCGCAGCACCGGCACGAGCAGCGGCGGGTTGGCCAGCCGGGTGCCCTCGGTGGCGGTGACCGGGGTCTGGATCGAGTAGTTCTCGACGGGGAAGGAGCGTGCGGCCTCGTACACCAGCATGGTGGTGAGTTCGCGCAGCGCCGCCCGGAACGACGAGGAGTCGGTCCGGGCGTCCCGCATGGCGGTCAGCCGCGTCTGGGCGAGCGGATGGTCAATGACGTGTACGTCCACGATCGCTCAACCTACCGGTCCCCGGCCCGGCGTACGGCGGGTGCGGGCGGACCAGCGACGCCGCTCACGTGACGCCCGCGACCAGTTGGGCGTGACCAAGATCACTCGACTCGCGGGTGCGTACTATTCGGGGCATGACGGCGACAGCGACGTCGGCCCGGTCGGACCTCTCCGAGCTGGGACGATCCGAGACCGCT
The DNA here is from genome assembly GCF_003027925.1 of Micromonospora sp. RP3T. Taxonomy (GTDB): domain Bacteria; phylum Actinomycetota; class Actinomycetes; order Mycobacteriales; family Micromonosporaceae; genus Micromonospora. The sequence continues at coordinate 103,321 of NZ_PYPS01000014.1, read as the reverse complement.
CTGCGGACCTTCCTGCACGGCCTGCCGGGCGTGGACCAGGTCGGCGCGGAGCAGCGGGCGGCCCAGCTCGGCACCCGCTCCATCAAGACCACGGCCAAGGCCGAGGCGATCGACCTGGCCATCCGGATGGTCGACCTGACCACCCTCGAAGGGGCCGACACCCCGGGCAAGGTGCGGGCGCTGGCGGCCAAGGCGCTGCGCCCCGACCCCGCCGACCCGAGCTGCCCGCACGTCGGCGCGGTCTGCGTCTACCCGGCGATGGTCCCGTACGTGGCCGAGGTGCTGCGCGGCAGCACTGTGCACCTGGCCAGCGTGGCGACCTCGTTCCCGTCCGGGCAGGCCCCGCTGGAGATCAAGCTCGCCGACGTCCGGGCGGCCGTCGAGGCCGGCGCGGACGAGATCGACATGGTGATAAACCGGGGCGCGTTCCTGGCCGGCCGCTACGCCGAGGTCTACGACGAGATCGTCGCCACCAAGTCCGCCTGCGGGGACGCCCACCTCAAGGTGATCCTGGAGACCGGCGAGCTGGCCACCTACGACAACGTGCGGCGCGCGTCATGGCTCGCCATGCTGGCCGGCGGCGACTTCATCAAGACCTCCACCGGCAAGGTCCCGGTCGCGGCCACGCTGCCGGTGACGTTGGTGATGCTGGAGGCGGTCCGCGACTTCCGCGCCGCCACCGGGCGGCAGGTCGGCGTGAAGCCGGCCGGCGGCATCAAGAACACCAAGGACGCGATCAAGTACCTGGTCATGGTCAACGAGACGGTCGGCGCCGACTGGCTCGACCCGGACTGGTTCCGGTTCGGCGCGTCCAGCCTGCTCAACGACCTGTTGATGCAGCGCACCAAGCTGACGACCGGCGTCTACGCCGGCCCCGACTACTTCACCCTGGACTGACCGCGATGTTCGAATACGCACCCGCCCCCGAGTCGCGCTCGGTGGTCGACCTCAGGCCCTCGTACGGGCTCTTCGTCGACGGAACGTTCGTCGACCCGGCCGACGGTGGCAGCTTCAAGTCGATCAACCCGGCCTCCGAGGAGGTCCTGGCCGAGATCGCCGAGGCCGGCAGCGCGGACGTGGACCGCGCGGTCCGGGCCGCCCGGACGGCGTACGAGCAGGTCTGGGGTCCGATGCCGGGCCGGGACCGGGCGAAGTACCTGTTCCGGATCGCCCGGATCATCCAGGAGCGCTCGCGCGAGCTGGCCGTGCTGGAGTCGCTTGACAACGGCAAGCCGATCAAGGAGTCGCGCGACGTCGACCTGCCGCTTGTCGCCGCGCACTTCTTCTACTACGCCGGCTGGGCCGACAAGCTCGGGCACGCCGGCTTCGGCTCGGACCCGAAGCCGCTCGGGGTGGCCGCGCAGGTCATCCCGTGGAACTTCCCGCTGCTCATGCTGGCCTGGAAGATCGCCCCGGCGCTCGCCGCCGGCAACACGGTGGTGCTGAAGCCGGCCGAGACCACGCCGCTGACCGCGCTGCTGTTCGCCGAGATCTGCCAGCAGGCCGACCTGCCGGCCGGCGTGGTCAACATCGTCACCGGGGCCGGCGACACCGGCCGCGCGCTGGTCGAGCACCCGGGCGTGGACAAGGTCGCGTTCACCGGCTCCACCGAGGTCGGCAAGGCCATCGCCCGCGCGGTCGCCGGCACCCGTAAGAAGCTCACCCTGGAGCTGGGCGGCAAGGCCGCCAACATCGTCTTCGACGACGCCCCGGTCGACCAGGCGGTCGAGGGGATCGTCAACGGCATCTTCTTCAACCAGGGGCACGTCTGCTGCGCCGGGTCCCGGCTGCTGGTCCAGGAGTCGGTCGCCGAGCAGGTGCTGGAGTCGCTCAAGCGCCGGATGGCCCGGCTGCGGGTCGGTGACCCGCTGGACAAGAACACCGACGTCGGCGCGATCAACTCGGCCGAGCAGCTGGCGCGCATCCGCGAGCTGTCCGACGTCGGCGCCGCCGAGGGGGCCGAGCGCTGGTCGCCGCCGTGCGAGCTGCCGGACCGCGGGTTCTGGTTCGCGCCGACCATCTTCACCGGCGTCACCCAGGCGCACCGGATCGCCCGCGAGGAGATCTTCGGCCCGGTGCTGTCCGTGCTGACGTTCCGCACCCCGGCGGAGGCGGTGGAGAAGGCCAACAACACGCCGTACGGGCTGTCGGCCGGGATCTGGACCGACAAGGGTTCCCGGATCCTGTGGGTGGCCGACCGGCTGCGCGCCGGCGTGGTGTGGGCCAACACGTTCAACAAGTTCGACCCGACCTCACCGTTCGGCGGCTACAAGGAGTCGGGCTACGGTCGCGAGGGCGGCCGGCAGGGGCTGGAGGCGTACCTCAATGTCTGAGCGGGTCGCGGTACGCAAGACGTACAAGCTCTTCATCGGCGGGAAGTTCCCGCGCAGCGAGTCGGGACGGTCGTATCTCGTGCAGGACTCCAACGTGTCGCTGGCCTCCCGCAAGGACGCGCGGGACGCGGTGGTCGCCGCCCGGGCCGCGGTGAAGGGCTGGGCCGGGGCGACCGCGTACAACAGGGGTCAGATCCTCTACCGGGTCGCCGAGATGCTGGAGGGCCGGCGCGAGCAGTTCGTGGCGCTCGGCGTCCCGGCCGACGAGGTGGACGCCGCGATCGACCGCTGGGTCTGGTACGCCGGCTGGTCCGACAAGCTCCCCCAGGTCTACGGCGGGGCGAACCCGGTGGCCGGCCCGTACTTCAACCTGTCCGCGCCGGAGCCGACCGGCGTGGTCGCCGTGGTGGCCCCGGAGTCCCCGGCGCTGCTCGGCCTGGTGAGCGTGATCGCCCCGGCGATCGTCACCGGCAACACGGTGGTGGTGGCCGCCTCCCCGGCCGCGCCGCTGGCGGCGGTGACGCTGGCCGAGGTGCTGGCGACCTCCGACCTGCCCGGTGGCGTGGTGAACATCCTCACCGGCCGGATCACCGAGACGGCGCCGACGCTCGCCGCGCACATGGACGTCAACGCGATCGACCTGACCGGTGTGGCGGACGCCGAGCTGGCGGTGGAGCTGGAGGTCAAGGCCGCGGAGAACCTCAAGCGGGTGCTCCGGCCGGCCCCGGCCGACCACGACTGGCACACCGACCCGGGCCTGACCCGGATGACCACGCTCCTGGAGACCAAGACCGTCTGGCACCCCAAGGGCGTCTGACCCGCCTCACCCCTCAAGATCCGTGCATCAGCGCAAGGAGGCGGGCACGGGGGGCGGGGACGGGTCTACTACGGGGGGTAGGATTGGCGGGTGACTCGGCTGGGGGACCTTGAGCGTGCGGTGATGGACGTGCTGTGGGACTCGGTGCCCGCCACGTCGGACGGGGTGACCGTGCGCGAGGTCGCCGACGCCCTCGACGGGCGTGAGCTGGCCTACACCACCGTGATGACGGTGCTGGACCGGCTCGCCGGCAAGGGCATGGTCCAGCGCGAACGGGAGGGGCGGGCCTGGCGGTACCGGCCGGCGGCCACCCGCGAGGCACACATCGCCCAGCTCATGCTCGACGCGCTCGATCTCGGCGGCAGCCGGGACGCCGCGCTGGTGCGCTTCGCCCGCTCGGTCACCGGCACGGAGGCGGACGTGCTCCGCGCCGCGCTCGGCGCCGAGGCCGGGCTGGCCGACCCGCGACCGGGCGGGCCGGCGCTCGACGAGGCGACGGACCGGTAGGCGGCTGCCGTGGCGTACGCCGTGCACTTCGCCGCGACCATTCTGGCCTGCTGGCTGACCGCGCAGGTCCTCGCCGCCGCGCGGTGGACGTGGCACGCGCCGCGGGTGGCGATCGTCTGCTGGCAGGCGGTCGGGCTGGCGCTGGGGCTGTCCGCCATGGGGCTGCCGATGGCGGTCGGGCTGGCCGCCTACGACCGGCCGACCGGGGGCGCGCTGCTGGCGCTCGGTGACGACCTGGCCCACGGCACCCTGCCAGCCGGCGTGGGCGCGGTGCACCTCAGCTTGGTCGGGGTCGGTTTCGGCATCGGCGCGGTGCTGGTCACCACCACCGCGCGCGCCGTGCACGGTGCGGTCCGCGCCCAGCGCCGGCACCGGGAGCTGCTGAGCCTGGTGGCGCGGCGCGACCCGACCGTGCCCGGCGCGCTGGTGCTCGACCATCCGAGCGCGGCGGCGTACTGCCTGCCGGGGGTGCGTCCCCGGGTGGTGGTGAGCGCCGGCACCGTCGACCTGCTGGACCCGGCCGAGCTGGCGGCGGTGCTCACCCACGAGCGGGCGCACGCGCAGGAGCGGCACGACCTGGTGCTGCTGCCGTTCACCGCGTTGTGCCGGGCGCTGCCCTGGTTCCGCTGGGTGCGCGACGCGCACGCCCGGGTGGCGTTGCTGGTCGAGATGCGCGCCGACGACAAGGCCCGGGAGCTGCACGCGAACGAGCCGCTGGCCGGCGCGCTGCGTCGGTTCGCCGCCGCCGGGCACCGGGTGACGCCGGCCGGCACGCTCGGCATCGGCGACCGGGACCTCGACGTACGGGTGCAGCGCCTGCTGGTCGCGGACGGCCCGCCCCGGGTGCTCGGCGCCACCGCGCTGGCCGTCGCCGGCACGCTCGTCGCGTTGCCGGTCTCCCTGTTCCTGAGCTGACCTGAGCCGCCCCCTACGGGGTTGCTCCGGGTTCCCGGGTCCGGATAGGTAGAAAGTCTACGTGTAGGGTGCCTATGACAAGCGAGCCAACCCGTGGGAGAACGCGCCATGGACCCCCTGCTCCTCGCCCGCCTCCAGTTCGCCACCACCACCTCGATCCACTTCCTGTTCGTGGTGGTCACGCTCGGCCTGGTCACGCTGCTGGTCGGCCTCCAGACCGCCGGCTACCTCACCGGCAAGCCGGTCTACGAGCGGCTGACCCGGTTCTGGGGCCAGCTCTACGTGATCAACTACGTGCTCGGCATCGCGACCGGGATCGTGATGGAGTTCCAGTTCGGGCTGAACTGGAGCGGCCTGTCGCGTTACGTGGGCAACGTGTTCGGCGCGCCGCTGGCCATCGAGACGCTGGTCGCGTTCTTCCTGGAGTCCACGTTCCTCGGGATGTGGATCTTCGGGTGGCACCGGCTGCGGCGCGGCGTGCACCTGGCGCTGCTGTGGGGCGTCGCGCTGACCGCGTACGCCTCGGCGTTCTGGATCATGGTGGCGAACGCCTGGCTCCAGCACCCGGTCGGCTACGAGGTACGCGACGGCGTGGCCCACCTCACCGACTTCGGCGCGCTGGTCACCAACCCCACGTTCGGCTTCGCGTTCGGCCACGTGGTCTCCGCGAGCCTGGTCACCGGCGGGCTGCTGATGGCCGCGGTCAGCGCGTGGCACCTGCTCCGGCGTACCCCGGACTTTCTGCTGTTCCGCACCTCGCTGCGGCTCGGCCTGGTCACCGCGGCGCTCGCGGTGAGCGCGTTGCAGGGCTTCGGCTTCGCCCAGTTCGGCCCGGTCGGTCAGCTCCAGCCCACCAAGTTCGGCGGCGGGCCGGGCCGGGAGGCGATGGTCGCCGACTGGACCGCCCGGTTCGGCCCGGGCGACTGGGCGCCGCCGGTGCTGTCAAGCGTCGGGCTCGGCTTCATGATCCTGATCGGCTTCGCGCTGGGCTGTGTCTGGCTGCTGCTGCCGCTGCTCTGGCGCGACTGGATCATCCGGCTGCGGTTCCCGCTCTGGCTGCTCCTGCTCGGCCTGCCGCTGCCGTTCGTGGCCGTGCTGCTCGGCTGGATCGCCCGCGAGGTGGGCCGCCAGCCCTGGGTGGCGTACGGGCTGCTGCCCACCGCGCAGGCCGTCTCGCCGGTGTCGCCCGCGCTGATGCTCGCCTCGCTGATCGGCTTCGGCCTGCTGCTCGGCGCGCTCGCGGTCACCAACGGGACGCTGCTGGCCCGGCACGCCGCCCGGGGCGCGCTCGACCCGGCGCTGGGCCGCCCGCCCGCGCCCGACACCGACGCCCACCACCAGCCCGTGTTCGCCTGAGGGAGCCCGCCGTGGAACTCGCCTGGTACGCCCTGCTCGGCCTCTTCTTCGCCGCCTACCTGGTGCTCGGCGGCTACGACTACGGCGTCGGCCTGCTGCTGGCCCGGCGCGCCGGAGCGGGCACCGGTCGGGCCGCGCTCACCGCGGTCGGGCCGTTCTTCCTCGGCAACGAGGTCTGGCTGGTGGCCACCGTCGGCATCCTGTTCGGCGCGTTCCCCACGCTGGAGGGTGAGCTGCTCGCCGGCTTCTACCCGGTGGTGCTGGGCGCGCTGGCCGGGGTGGTGCTGGTCACCGCCGGCGTGCAGTTGCGTGGCCGGGCCGGCGGCGAGGCGACCCGGGCCGGCTGGGACCGGATCGTGGTGGTCGGCGGCGTGTTGGCCGCGCTGGGCTGGGGCGCGCTGCTCGGCGGGCTGCTCCAGGGCGTGCCGCTGACCGCCGACGGGCACGTGGCCGGCGTCGGCCACGTGGTGACCCCGTTCGTGGCCGCCACCGGGCTGACGCTGCTCGCGCTGGTCGCGGTGCACGGTGCGACGTTCCTCACGCTCCGGCTGCCACCCGCCGACGCCCCGGCCCTCGCCCGGCTGGCCCGCGGCCTGGTGCCCGCCGCGCTCACCGCGGTCGCCGCGACCACCGTCCTGGGCCTGCTCTCCGACCGGGTACGCGCCGCCGTGGCGCGACCGGCGCTCGCCGTACTCCTGCCGTTGGTGGTGGTGGCGGCGCTGCTGGTGGCCCGCGCGGCGCTGCGCCGGGGCCGGGCCGGGGTGGCGTTCGCGGCGACCGCGACGGCGCTGGCGCTGCCGGCGCCGCTGGTCGGGGCCGCGCTCTGGCCCCGGATCCTGGTGGCCACCGGTGACCCGGCGGCCTCGCTGACGGTCGCCGGGGCCGCCGCCAGCCGCCCGACGCTGGCGCTGCTGGGCTGGCTCGTGCTGCCGCTCCTGCCGGCCCTACTAGGCTTTCAGGCGATGTGCTGGTGGGTGTTCCGAGGACGGATCGACGGCCGGGCACCGGTGTACTGGTGAACCGCCGCCCGTTCGATCCGCGTCTGCTGCGCCGGGTCCCCGCGGCCCGGCGCGACCTCGCCGTGCTCGCGGCGCTGGGCGGCCTGACCGCGCTGCTGGTGGTCGCCCAGGCCACCGCGCTGGCCACGCTGCTGGCCACCGCGATCGACGGGCGGCTGCACCGGCCGGCGCTCACCGGTTTCCTGGCCGCGGTAGCGGCCCGGGCGCTGGTGAGCTGGGCACAGGGCACGGTGGCGGCGCGGGCCGCCGCGACGGTCAAGGCGGCGCTCCGGGCCGACCTGCTCCGCGCGGTCGGCCGGCACGGTCCCACCTGGGTCGCCGGCCGGCGGGCCGGGCAGCTCGCCACGCTGGCCGGGCGCGGCCTGGACGCGCTCGACCCCTACTTCACCGGCTACCTCCCCCAGCTCGTGCTCAGCGTGACCGTGCCGGCAGCGGTGCTGGCCCGGATCGTGTTCGCCGACTGGAGTTCGGCGCTGATCATCGCCCTCACCATCCCGCTCATCCCGATCTTCGGCGCGCTGCTCGGCTGGCAGGCGCAGGCCGCCACCGAACGGCAGTGGCGGCGCCTGTCGCTGCTCGGCGGGCACTTCCTCGACATGGTCGCCGGGCTGCCCACCCTGCGCGCGTTCGGCCGGGCCCGGGCCCAGGTCGACGTGGTGCGCCGGATGGCCGACGGCCACCGCGAGGCCACCATGCGGACGCTGCGGATCGCGTTCCTCTCCGCGCTGGTGCTGGAGCTGGTCGCCACGCTCTCCGTCGCGCTGGTCGCGGTGCCGGTCGGCATCCGGCTGCTCGGCGGCGGGATCACGCTCTCCACCGCGCTGCTGGTGCTGCTGCTCACCCCGGAGGCTTACCTTCCGCTGCGGGTCGCCGGCAGCCGGTTCCACGCCAGCATGGAGGGGCTCGCCGCGCTGGACGAGGCGTTCACGCTGTCCGCGACCGACGCGCCGACCGCCCCGGCCACCGCCGGGCGCACGGCGCCGGACGGCCGCGGCGAGATCCGCTTCGAGGGCGTGACCGTCGCGTACGACCGGACGACCGCGCTGCGCGACGTCACGCTGACCATCAGGCCCGGTGACCGGGTGGCGATCATCGGGCCCAGCGGCGCGGGCAAGAGCACGCTGCTCAACCTGCTGCTCGGCTTCGTCGCGCCGACCGCCGGCCGGGTCACCGTCGACGGGACGGACCTGGCCGGGGCCGACCCGGACGCCTGGCGCCGCGAGGTGGCCTGGGTGCCGCAGCGGGCGCACCTGTTCGCCGGTTCCCTGGCCGACAACATCCGCCTCGGGGCGCCGGACACCCCGGACGACGCGCTGGCCGTCGCCGTCGCCGACGCCGCGCTGGACGAGGTGGTCAGCGCGCTGCCCGACGGGCTCGGCACCCGGCTCGGCGAGCGCGGCCACGGCCTGTCCAGCGGGCAGCGGCAGCGCGTCGCGCTGGCCCGCGCGTTCCTGCGGGACGCCCCGCTCGTGCTGCTCGACGAGCCGACCGCCCGGCTGGACAGCGCCAGCGAGGCGGTGGTGCTGGACGCCACCCGCCGGCTGGTCGCCGGCCGGACCGCGTTGCTCGTCGCGCACCGGCCCGCGCTGCTGGCCGACGCCGACCGGATCCTGCGCGTCGAGGACGGCCGGGTCACCGAACTGCGCTCGACCGCCACCGGCCCGGCGGTGCCCCGGTGACCCCGCGCGCCCGCACGACGGTGACCGGCCGTGACGCCCGCCCGGCGGTGGCCCGATGACCGCGGGCGACGGCGTCACGCCGGTGGGCCGGGTGCCCGCCGGGCCGACCGGGGTCCCGGTGGAGCCGTCCGGCGCGCCGGAGCCGCCGGCGCGCGCCCGTCCGGGCGCCGAGCGGGCGGTGCTGCGCCTGGCCCGGCCGTACCTGGGCCGGCTGCTGGGCGCCGGGCTGCTCGCCGCGGCCACCGAGTTCGCCGGGTTGGCGTTGATGGCCACCGCCACCTGGCTGCTGATGAGCGCCGCCGGCCGGCCGCCGCTGGACCGGCTCACCGTGGCCATCGTCGCGGTCCGGGCGCTCGCGGTCGGCCGGGGCGTGTTCCGCTACACCGAACGGCTCGCCGGGCACGACGCCGTGCTCCGCATGATCACCGACCTCCGGGCCCGGGTCTTCGCCACGCTCGCGGCCCGGCGGGACGCCGCCGACCGGCGTACCGGGGACGCGCTCAGCCGGCTGGTCTCCGACGTCGAAGCGGCCCAGGACCTGCTCCTGCGGGTGCTGGTGCCGGGTGCGGCGGCGGCGCTGGTCAGCGTGCTCGCCGTCGGTGGCGCCGCGCTGATCTCACCGCCGGCCGCCGGCGTGCTCGCGGTCGGCCTGCTGGTGGCCGGGGTGGCGCTGCCCGCGCTGGCCACCCGGCTCACCCGTCGGGCCGCCGACGAGGTGGCCCCGTTGCGAGGCGCGCTCGCGGTGGACGCGGTCGACCTCACCCACGGCGCCGCCGACCTGGCCGCGTTCGGGGCGACCGGCGCCGCGCTGACCGCCGCGAACGGGCGGGCCGACCGGCTGGCCCGGCTGGAACGCCGGCTCGCCGCGGTCGGCTTCGCGGTGGACGCGACGGGCGTGCTGGTGGGTGGCCTCACCGCCGCCGCCGTGGTGCTCGTGGCGTTGCGCGCCGACGTGCGCGGGGTGCTGGTCGGCGTGCTCGCGGTGGGCACGCTGGCCGCTGTCGAGGTGGCGCTCGCCCTGGTCGCCGCCGCCCGGCAACGGACCCAGCTCCGGGCCGGCCTGGCCCGGGTCGCCGACCTGCTCACCGAGCCCGCGACACCGGCCCCGTCCGGCCTCCCGGGGCCGGCGCCGAGCGGCCACGACGTGCGTTTCGAAGGGGTGACGGTCCGCTACCGGGCCGGTGCCGCGCCCGCGCTGGCCGGGTTCGACCTCGATCTGCCGGCCGGCCGTCGGGTGGCCGTGGTCGGTCCGAGCGGGGCCGGCAAGAGCACGCTGGCCGCGGTGCTCACCGGCGCGGTCCACCCCGACGCCGGTCGGGTCACCGTCGGCGGCGTACCGGTGGCGGAGCACCCGGCCGGTCAGCTCCCCCGGCTGGTCGGCGGCCTGCTCGCTGAGGCGTACGTCTTCCACGCCACGGTGCGGGAGAACCTGCTGCTGGGCCGCCCGGACGCCGGCGACGCGGACCTGGCCGGGGCCACCCGGGCGGCCGGGCTGCTGGACTGGGTACGCGACCAACCCGAGGGCTGGGACACCGTGGTCGGTGAGCAGGGCGGGCAGCTCTCCGGCGGGCAGCGGCAACGGTTGGCGCTGGCCCGGGCGTTGCTGGCCGCCCCGCCGGTGCTGGTGCTGGACGAACCGACCGAGGGCCTCGACCCGGCGGCGGCGGACGCGGTGCTCGCCGCCACCCTGGCCGCCACTCCGGCCGGGCACTCGGTGCTGCTGATCAGCCACCGGCTCAGCGGCCTGGCCGGGCTGGACGAGATCGTGGTGCTGGAGGACGGCGGCGTGGTGCAGCGCGGCCGGCACGAGGAGCTGGTGGCGCGCCCCGGCTGGTACCGCGACCAGTGGCTGCGCCAGGCGGCGGCCGAGCGCGGCTATCTGGCGCTCGCCCCCTGAGCCCGCAATGGGGGAATTCCCGGACGCGCCGACGTTCCCCGGGTGGCAGGCTGGTGACCATGTGGGAGCTACCGGTCGAGGACCGGCTGCGTGAGCTGTCCGGGCGGCTGCACGGGCCGACCCGACTCAAGGCCGACCTGCTGACCGAGGCGCGGCACGCGCTGGAGGACGCCGTCGAGGCGTACCGGGAGGGCGGCCTGTCGCGGGCGGAGGCGGAGCGGCGTGCGGTGGCCGAGTTCGGCACCGTCGGCCAGCTCGCGCCGGGCTTCCAGGCCGAGCTGGCCGCCGGCGCGCTGCGCGGGCTGGCGCTGCGTACGCTCGCGGTCGCCGCGGTGCTGATCGCCGCCGGGGACCTCACCTGGCACGGGTCGAGCTGGAGCGCCGGCCCGCGACCGCCGGCGGGCTACCTGCTGCTCGCCTCGTCGATACACGGCATCTGGGGGACGATCGCCGGGCTGGCGCTGGCCGGGCTGGCGCTCGGCGCGTTCGCCGCCCGACGGGACTCGCCGGGGCTCGTCCGGTCGGCCCGCGCGGTCGGCTTCGGGCTGACCGGTGGGCTGCTGGTCGGCGCGCTCGCCGGCGGTGCGCTGTTCGGCTGGTCGGTGCGGCTGTGGGACGCGGCGCTGACCTGGCCGCCGATGATCATCGGGGCGGTGGTGGCGTCGGCGGCCTGGTTCTCACTGGCCCGGTCGGCCCGCTGGTGGCTGCTCAGCGCGCGCGGCCCACGGTTCGCCCGTCGGTGAGGCGCCCCAGGCCGGCACCGCGGGCGGGCGGTGCGTCGCGGGCGGCTCAGGCGGGCGTCGCGGGCGGCTCGGCCGGGCCGAGGAAGCGGCCCACGGTGGCGCTGAACTCGCGCCAGCCGGCCCGTTCCCCGGCCAGTGCCCGGCTGCCGGCGTCGGTGAGCTGGTAGGTGCGCCGTTCCCGGCCGTTGACGGTGCTCCAGGTGCCGGCCACCAGGCCGGCCCGTTCCAGCCGGCGCAACGCCGGATAGATGGTGCCGGTGGGCAGGTCCAGCGTGCCGCCACTGCGGGCCCGCAACGCCTCGATGATCGCGTAGCCGTGCTGCGCGCCCTGTTCCAGCACGGCCAGCAGCAGTGCGTCCAGGTGTCCGTGCAGCGCCTGCGCCCTCATGCGTAGAAAGCCTACTTGTCGGGCGTTCGGGACGCCACCGGGGTGCGGCTCCCGGTCGGAACGGGTTGCCCACTAGGGTATGTGCGCAGAGTCACTCGGCGGCGCGACGCCGCCGGGTGGGCACCCGAACGCACACGGAGGTCAGCGTGGCCCGCCAGTCGCCCCAACGGCCCGACGCCGACGAGCCCGAGCTCGACGACACCGACACCTCGGCCGCAGCAGACGAGGTCGAGGTCGACCGCCCGGCGGCGGACCGCGCACTCTGGGACGAGGTGCGGATCGACCCGGTGGAGATCGCCCTGCCCGCCGGCACCGGCTTCACGCTGCGGGCCTACCGGCCGGCGCGCGAGCTGACCCCGACCGACGTCGCCGAGCGCGACCAGGACGACCCCTTCCTGGCCCGCCGCCAGATCGTCGAGGCCGAGGAGGAGGACGAGGAGGTGGTGATCCTCGACGAGGAGTTCGCCGCCCTCTCCGCCGAGGAGGACGACGAGGACGAGAAGTCCGACGGGAAGCGCCGCCGCGGCAAGGCCGACGCGGACGCCGACGCCGCCGACGACGAGGCCGACGACAAGGCCGGCGACGACGAGGCGGGCGACGACGACGAGGCGGACGAGGACGACGACGCCGCGGGCGACGAGGAGGTGCCGGTCTTCCTCACCCACAAGGGGCGGCTGCTGCTCTTCAAGACGCCGGAGTCGCTTGTCACTTTCATCCGTTCCGGTGCGCCCAACGACCTCTCTCAACTGGACAGCTGGAATGAACTGTCCGAACGGCTCGAACCGGCCGACGTGGCCCCGCTGGACGAGGACACCTACGAACTCGACCTGGTCGTGGAGAACCTGCGCGGCGGGCACGACGCGTGGGATCCGGCGCTGCTGATCGAGGCTGGCGAGGTCGCCCGTGACCTGGCGTACGCCCTGCGACTACCGGCCGTTCTGGACATGCTCTCCGCCGGCTCCAGCCTGGACGATCTGGACGAGGCGCTGCGCGCTTCCGTCAACGGCGGGATCGGTGGTTTCCTGGGTCGTCGCCGGCTGAAGAAAATCGGGGCACAAACCGCAAGTTTGGGTTGGCGCACCATTGTCGGCAAGATCTCTGCCGTCGTGGACTGGCGCGACTGACCCGGAGCGGGGAGCATCAGTCTCTGGCAGAGCAAGACCTGTGTCCCGGGAGGAGGACGACGCTGTGGCGCTCGTGCGCGTGTACTGCGGTCTGGCCTCGGCAGATCCGGCCGACCGAACGGCTTCGGCCGGAACGACGCTGACGTCCGCTGTGGTCGACGACGCAGGCCGTCTGCTGCACGTCTGTGAGATCGGTGACGAGCCCGCCGGCTACGCCCGGCTGGTCACGCTGCTGGTGGAGCGGTCCGGTGGGCCCAGCGGCGTGGCCATCGCCGCGGACAGCGACGACCACACCGTCACCTCGCTGCTCAGCGCCGCCGGCCGGCCGTTGGCGATCGCCGACGACGACTCGGTCGACGACTTCGCCGAACGGTTCGCCGACGACGACTCGCTGGAGGAGATGCAGTCCCCGCCGGCCGAGCGCCGGGCGGTCGGGCTGGCCCGGGCGCTCCAGGCCGGCGCGCTCTCCGCGGTGACGCTCCCGGCGCCCCGTGACCTGGCCGGCTACAAGCAGGTCCTCTCCGCCCACGCGGCACTGGCCAGCGGGCGGCACTCGGCCGCGGTGACGCTGCGCGAGGTGCTCCGCGAGCTCTACCCGGCCGCGCTGCGCGCGTACCCGGATCCCGCCGAGCCGGTCGCGCTGGCGGTCCTCGACGCGCTGCCCGAGCCGAGCATGCTGACGGGCACCTCGGCCCGGGGCCGTGACCTCGGCGCCGCCGCCGACGCGGTCGCCGCGCAACTGGCCGCCGACGGCCTGGCCGACGCCGACACCGTCACCGAGGCGGTGACCGCGCTCCGGGTCGCCATCTCCGAGACGCCCCGCCGGGCCACCGTCAACCGGGCGCTCACCGCCGCCGTCGCCGAGACGGTGCGGCAGGCCGTCGCCTCCGTCCGTGCCTGCGACGCCGGCTGTGACGCGCTGGTCGGCGCGCTGGCCGAGCGCACCACGCCGACCCCGGCCACCGGTCGTCGGGCCGCCGCCCGCCGGGGCGAACAGGTCGACGAACTCGCCGTGACGCAGCCCGCGGGGCTGCGCCCGGTCCGCCCGGCACAACCCGAGCCGCTCGCCGAGCAGGCCGGCCGGCGCAGCCGCCCCGAGCCGGACCTCGACGCCACCGAGCCGGCGGGTCGCCGCAGCCGCCCCGAGCCGGTCCCCGGTGGCCGGCGCAGCCGCCCGGAACCGGTCTCCGGGCCGACCGGCCCGACCGTGCCCCGCCCGCTCGGCCCGCCGCCGGTGGCGCCCGCGCCGGTCACCCCGCCGCCGGTCGCCCCCGCCCCGGTCACTCCCGTCGCCCCTGCCGCGTCGCTGGGCCGCCCGACGTCTGCGCCGCCGAGCCGTCCCGAGCCCACCGGCGCGCCCCTGCCGTCGCGGGTGGACGGGCCGACCAACCGGCCGGTCTCCGCGCCGCCCCCGCCGCCGCCCGGGATCACGCCGATCCCCCCGTCCTCGCGAGGGTCGGTGCCCCCGGCCGAGGCCGGCGAGCCGTTCCGGCCGACGCTGACCACCGCCGCGATCAACAAGGCCCGGGCCGAGCGGCAGCGCACCGTCATCCCGCCGCGTCCCAAGACCACCGCCCCCGAGCCGCCGACCGGCGGGTTCAGCGCCACCGACCTGAGCATTCCGGTGCCGCCTCCGCGTCCGCCGGCGCCGGCGCCCGCCCCGCCGGGTTCCCGCGCCAACTGGCCGCTCGTCAACAACAGCGACGACCAGGCCGACCGGGAGCGGGAGGCCCCCGCCTACCCGTACGGGCGGAGCGTGGACGCGCCGAGCGACCCGGGACGCGTCACCCCGCCGTGGCTCGCCGACGACCTGCCACCGGAGCCGCCGATGCTGCGGCTGGTGGAGCCCCCGCCGCTGGCCGACCGGGCGCTGCGCGGCGAGTCGGAGCGGCCGGCCGACCCGGGGTTGGACACTCCGCCGCTGCGGCTGGTCGACCGGGGCAACGCCGGCCGGCCGGCGCCCCGCGCCGAGCTGCCCGCCCCGCTGGAGCGGCGTCCCGCGCCGAAGGAGCACCGGCCGCCGCCGGTCTCCGACGAGGGTGACGGCGACCTGCTGATCTTCGCGCAGGCCAAGTCCGCCTGGTTCGTCGGGCACGGCGACGAGGCCGACCTGGAGTGGGCGTCCACCGCCGACACCGGCTGGCAGGCCGCCGAGCAGGCGGCCCGCCCGTCGATCGGCGCGGAGACCAAGGCCGGCCTGCCCAAGCGGGTCCCGCAGGCCAACCTGGTGCCGGGCTCCCCGCTGCGCGAGGAGCGTCCACTGCGGATCGTCCGCAACGCGGCCAGCCTCGCCGAGAACACCACCGGCTACTTCCGGGGGTGGCGGCGCGGCCAGGAGATCGGCGGCTTCGCCGTCGGCGGTCGCCCCGGCCGGGAGGCGGCCGGTGGCTGGGACTTCAGCCGGGACACCGGCGACCGCGACGACGAGCGGGAGTACGAGTTCCGGTCCGCGGGCTACCGGTCCTGAGCCGGGCCGCCGACGGCGTGTTCCTACCCACACCCGGATGATTTGACGTCGGGTCCGGCCGGCCGGGAACATACCCGGCGGACCAGCGGCGGCGCCTGTTCGCCGGGGTGGGAAGGCTACTCCATTGGCGACACCGGCATTCGACTCCACCGTGCTCACCCGTCGGGGCGTCCTCGCGGTCGCGGCCGGCAGCCTGCTGCTCGCCGGTTGCGGGCCGCAGGGGCAACGGCCGGACGAGGGCGGGAGCAGCAGCGCGCCCGGTGACCAGAACCTGGTCGTCGGCGTCAGCCTGGAGCTGAGCGGTCGCGGCGCGGCGCTCGGCGTGGTGCAGCGTCGGGCACTGGAGATCACCGCGGAGTCGCTGAACCGGTCCGGGCTCCCGGTCGGCAACCTGCTCCGGTCGGTCCGGTTGGAGATCCGGGACAACGGCAGCGACCCGCAGAGCGCCGCGCGGCACGCCGCCGACCTGACCCGTGCCGGGGCGCACGCGCTGATCGGTGGCGTCCTCGGCGAAACCGCGACGGCACTCGCGACGGCCGCCCAGCAGCTCAAGACGCCGTTCCTGGCGCTCGGCCAGGGGGACCGCATCGTGCTGCCGCTCGCCGAGCGCACGTTCAGCTTCAAGCTCACCCCGGACGCCATCGACGTGGCCCGGCGGATGGTGGACCTGTTCGAATCCCAGCGGGTCCGGCGGGTGGCCCTGCTGGCCGCGGACGGGTCGCACGGCGACTCGGGCGTACGGGCGGTGCGGGAGGCGCTCGGCAACAGCGGCGTGGCACTGGCGCGCACGCTGCGGCTGCCGGAGACCGGGCGGAGCTTCCGGGCCATCGCCGAACGCGCCACCGCCGGCGACCCGGACGCCGTCATCGTCTGGGGCACCGCGCCCGACTCCGGTGACGCGGCTCGGGAGCTACGTCGGGCCGGCCACCGCGGGGCGATCTTCTTCGACGCCGGCGCGGTGGTGGACGACACGCTGCGCGGGGCCAACGCGAAGGCGGTCGAGGGCGCGTACGCCGTGCACCCGGCCTGCCTGGGCGGTTCCGCGTTGACCGCCACCAGCGGCGCCCAGGTGGCCCGGCGCGACTTCGACTACCGCTACACCCAGCGGCACGGCACCTCGGTCGGCTTCGCCCCGTACGCCGCGGACGCGCTCCAGCTCCTCGCGGCGGCGGCCCGGAAGGCGACCAGCCTCGACCGGGGCCGGCTGCGGGCGTTCCTCCAGACCCAGATGACCGAGGGCATCGCCGGCGGGTACGCGTTCAGCGCGGACCGGCACGGCGGCATGGAGGTCGACTCGCTCGGCGTCTACCGGGTGTCCCAGGGCAGCTGGACCCGGTACGCCTGACCGTCGTCGTCCGGTGGCCGTCCCAACGGGACGGTCACCGGACGACGACGTACCGCGTTCGACCCCGGACGGCAGGAAGCGCCCGGTGGCTCAGGGCCATCGGGCGCTTCCGCGTATCGCCTCAGGCGGGCGCGACCGCCCGGGAGCGCCGCATGGTGAGCACGTACTCGACAAGCGAGATCAGCACGTGCTTCGTCGACTCCCGGTTACGGGCGTCGCAGGGCACCACCGGCACGTCCCGGGAGATCGCCAGCGCGTCCCGGACGTCCTGCGGGTCGTGGTACTGCATGCCGTCGAAGCAGTTGATGGCCACCAGGTACGGCAGCCGCCGGTGCTCGAAGAAGTCGATGGCGGCGAAGCAGTCGGCGAGCCGACGGGTGTCGACCATCACCACCGCGCCGATCGCTCCCCGGACCAACTCGTCCCACATGAACCAGAACCGCGTCTGACCCGGCGTACCGAAAAGGTACAGGATCAGGTCACGGTCGATCGAGATACGACCGAAGTCCATCGCCACCGTGGTCGTCGTCTTGCCCGGCACCTGCCGGGTGTCGTCGACGCCCACGCCGGCGGAGGTCATGATCGCCTCGGTGGTCAGCGGCGTGATCTCCGAGACCGAGCCGACCAGCGTCGTCTTGCCGACGCCGAAACCACCGGCGATAACGATCTTCGCCGACGTCACGCGCCCGCTCGGGGCCGGCGGCCGGTGCGACATGTCAGAGCCTGCGAAGTCCACTCAGCACCCTCTCCAGCAATTCAGTGCCCACCGCGTCGTCGGAGTCGTCCAGAATGGTCGGCTCGTGGACTGCGACCAGGCCATCCGTCGCCATGTCGGCGATGAGCACCCGGGCCACGCCGAGCGGAAGCTGCATCCGCGCCGCGATCTCGGCAAGCGACTGCACGCGTCCGTCACACAACGCGGCTATGTACTGGTGTTCACGGCCTTGGCCCCCGTTGCCGGTGGCCATCGCTCGGCCGCGCACCGTCGTCTCGACGAGTGCCTCCAGGGCGATGTCGAGCCGGGGACGGGTACGACCACGGGTTACGGCGTACGGCCGGACCAACGCTCCGGTCGGCTCGTCACGATCCGCCATGTCGCCGCTCACCTCCCTCGCACCCGGCACCGGCTCGCCCCGGTGGCATCCGTCGCTTTCCTTGTTCTTTCCGCTCCTGACCCACCGGCCAGCGCGTCATTCAGCCCATCATCCCCACAGCCGTACGCGGCTGTGGCGTCAGGGCGTCGCCCACCCGATCGACGAGCAGGGCCATCTCGTACCCGACCTGGCCCACGTCACAGCTGCGCGCGGCGAGCACCGCGAACGACGAGCCGTCGGAGATGGACATCAGGAACAGGAAGCCGTTGTCCATCTCGACCACTGTCTGCAGCACCGCCCCGCCCTCGAAGCATCGCGCCGCGCCCTGGGTCAGGCTGACCAGGCCGGAGGCGATCGCCGCGAGCTGGTCGGCGCGGTCCCGCGGGAGGTCACGGGACGAGGCGAGAAGCAGGCCGTCGGCCGAGACCGCGACCGCGTGCGCCACGCCGGGCACCCGGTCGGCGAAGTTGGCGAGCAGCCATCCGAGATCCTGCGTACTAGTCATCCTTGTTGCTCCTTCTGCCCGCTCCCGGCCACCGGGCCTGAGCCAGACTGCGAGGACTGCTGCCGTCCCGGAGTGCCCTCCGGGCCGGTCGTGTTGCTGTCGGTCGGGTTGTTACGCCCCCGCTGCACGCCCCGATGGTAGGCCGAGAGGAGACCCCGGACCGCCTCCGGCGTCCGCCGCTGGGCCGCCGGCGCCGGCTTGTCGATGCTGCCCGGCACGAGCTGCGCCATCGGCGTCCGCTTGGGCAGGCCCTTCCGGGTGGTCTCCGCCACCGGCACCTCGGTGGCGGCCGAGGCGGCACGCCAGCCGTCGTCGGCCGCGGTCTGCCAGGGCGACGACGGCTGCGGCGCCGCCGCCGGCTGCCGGCTGGGCAACCCACCGGCGTACCCGGGACGGCCGTTGCCGTTCGCCGGCCGTTCGTCACGGGGCGCTCCGCCGACTGTCGGGGTCGGTGCCATCGGTGTGTTACCTGTCGTTGCGGATGTCGGCTGCGGCACCGGCCGCCCGGCGGTGTCCACCTTGGCGAACTGCTGGGTCGTGGCGCCGTTCGCCGGCGCGGCCTGGGCCGGCGCCTCGTCGCTCGACCCCGGCCGGCGGGTGCGGAACCACGCGGACTCCAGCTCCCGGAAGATCGGCAGCTCCATCGTCTCGTCCGCGTACCGCTGACGGTTGCCGGCCTGCTGCGGCTGCGGCGTGGCCGGCCGCGGCGCGGGCGCCGACGGCTGGGCGACCGGCTGCTGGGCGACCGGCTGCTGCGCGGCGGCCGACGGTGTCTCCGAGCGTGGCACCCGCGGCAGCTCGGTGGTCATGTCGAGCCCGGCGGAAAGCCGTTCCGGCACCGCGGGGGCCGGCGCGGGCGTGGCCGGGGCGACCGGCGGCCAGACCGGCGGCGCGCCCACGTGCGGCGCGGGCGCCGGACGCGCCGGCAACTGGTCGGGCGGCGACGCGGGGACCGGGTTTCCGCCGACCGGCTGGCCGGAGACCGGCACGGCCGACACCGGCCGGGTCGGGAGCGGGTGGCCGGAGACCGGCGTCGCCGACACCGGCCGCCCGGAGTACGAGTCACCGGGGACCGGGCGGCCCGAGTACGGGTCACCCGACACCGGACGCCCGAAGTACGGGTCACCCGACACCGGACGGCCCGAGTACGGGTCACCGGAAACCGGGTGGCCGGAGACCGGTGCGGCCGAGACCGGACGGCCCGGGAAGGGGTGGCCCGAGACCGGGGCGCCGGAGACCGGCGGCAGCGGCGGGGCGGACACCGGCGGGACCGGCGGCGCGGACACCGGCGGCGGCGAGTACGGCCGCGCCTCGGGGCTGCTGGGCAGCTGCCGTGGGATCACCGGCTGCTGGCCGCTGGTGGCCGGGTCGCCCTCGCCCGGGGTGCGGCGCTGGGGCAGCGGGTCGATCGGCTGGCCGTTGGACGACCGGGGCGGGTAACCGTCGCCGGCGTTCGCGTTGGCCCCGGTCAGGTCGGACCAGGCCGGCATGGCACGGCCGCCGTTGGCCGGCGTGCCGGCGCCGTTGCGGTGCGCCGGGTCGAAGGACCGCCCACCGAGCGTGACCTGGTTACCGGAGGTGCCGGGGTGCGGCGCGGGCGGCGGGGTGTGCGGGCCGTTGCCGAGCGCGGCCAGCGCGCCGAAGGCCGGCGCCGGCCCGCCCGACTGTCCGAAGGCCGGCGTCGGACCGCTCGGCTGACCGAACTGGGCGAAGGTGGGCGCCGGGCCGGGCTGCTGCGGACCGGCGGCGGGAAGGGCGGCTGCCGGCCCGCTCCGACCGGCGAGGGCGCGCGGCACCAGGACGGTGGTGGGCAGCGTGACGTCGGCGACGGTGCCCCGGTCGCTGGCGGGCCGCAGCTCGACCTTGACGGCGTGCCGGGCGGCCAGCCGGGCCACCACGACCAGGCCCATCATCCGGGAGACGGCCACGTCCACCTGTGGGGGCGTGGCCAGCCGCTCGTTCAGGTCGTGGAGCTGCTCGGCACTGATGCCGATGCCCCGGTCCTCGACGTAGAGGGAGGCGCGGTCGCCGACCCGGCGGGCCTCCACCATCACGTGCGAGTCCGGCGGCGAGAACGCGGTGGCGTTGTCGAACAGCTCGGCGACCAGGTGCACCAGGTCGTTGACCGCGTGCGCGGCGACCTCGATGTCCCGGTCGATCACGCCGAACTCGATGCGGGTGTAGTGCTCGACCTCGGACTGGGCGGCGCGGAGCACGTCGATCAGGGCAGCCGGCTCGCGCTGCACACGGGTGGAGTCCGCGCCGGCGAGCACCAGCAGGTTCTCGTCGTTGCGGCGCATCCGGGTGGCCAGGTGGTCGAGCTGGAACAGCTCGGCCAGCCGGTCCGGGTCCTCCTCGCCGCGCTCCAGCCGGTCGAGATGGCCGATCAGCCGGTCGACCAGGATCTGCGAGCGGCGGGCCAGGTTGACGAACATGGTCGCGACGGACGCGCGCAGGGCGGCCTGCTCGGCCGCGGTCCGGACCGCCTCCAGGTGGACCGCGTTGAACGCCTCGGTCACCTGGCCGAACTCGTCCTTGCTGCGGACCGGCAGCGGCTCGGCGATCTGGTTGGCCAGCTGCACCGGGGAGAGCTGGCCGGTCACCTGCGGGTCGCGCAGCCGGGCCACCGCCTGCGGCAGGCCGTACTGGGCCACCGAGAGGGCGCCCTGGCGCAGGTCGCGCAGCGAGCGGGCCATCGAGCGGGCGACCAGGTAGGCGAAGAGGATGGCCAGCAGCAGCATGGTGAGCAGCAGGCCGGTCTCCAGGAACACCTGACGCTGGGTGTCCGAGCGCAGCTCGTCGGCCTGCTCGACCACGTTGCTGTCGAGCCGGGACTCGACGGTCCGGAGCAGCTTGGCGTTGCCGACCATGGCCTGGTCCCACTGGTCCGGGCCGAACGGCGCGTTCTTCATCGAGCCGCTGTTGTTCGCCGACATGAAGCCGGTGAGGTTGTCCGCCTTGCGCAGGTCGGGACCCTCGACGGTCTGGTCGAAGAACTCGGAGTCGGCCGGGGTGGCGACGGAGCGGAAGGTGGCGAGCGCCTGGGCCTGGGCGGTGCCGCTGGCGATGAACTGCTCGCGCAGCGCGGGACTGTACTGCCCCTGGGTGAGCGCCTGATGCACGACCACCCGGCGCTGGGCCAGGTATTCCTTCTGCCGGGCCACCGCGCCCGCGGCGCGCATCCGGTCGCTGAGGTCGTTGTCACCGGCGAGCTGGGTGCCCGAGTCGCGGATCGACAGCAGGTCGTTGATCAGGCGCTCGTACGCCTTCTCCGCCTCGTCGATCTTGAGCTTGCCGTTCAACACCTGGCTGCGGGTCGCGGGCAGGTCCTTGAGCTGGTCGTCGATCTCGTTCAGCCGGACCTCGAAGTTGCGGGGCAGGTCGTCGATCTCGCCGCGCTGCCGCAGGTAGGGGCCCTTGGCCTGGTCCACCCGCTGGTTGGCCCGGTTGTAGGCCTCCTGGTACTGCGCCCGGGTCTGGACTTCCTTCGCACCGAGGAAGAGCACCGAGCCGACCCGCTCGTCCTGCATGGTGTCGGCCAGTTCACCCGAGTAGCCGATCAGGCTGGCCAGGTCGCCGGCCCGGTTGGCGCTGTTGAGCGTCTCCAGGTGGTCGACCAGACCGCTGGTGCCCACCACGACCGTGGCGATGGTCGGCACGATCATGATCAGACCGAGCTTGGACCAGATCGGCATGTCGCGCAGCCGGCTCGCCGGCCGGCGCAGGCGCGACAGGAAGGAGCCCGCCGTCGTTGGCCGTTTGCTCACGTCACCGCCCTCGCAAAACCGCGTCCGGCGTCACCTGCGGGCAACGCCGAGCGTCCGACCCGGCGGGTCGGACCTCCGAGATTCCATCACGCCGCCCCGCAAAGAGAAAGCCCAGGTTGTCCCTCACCGGAGGTGTGATGAGATGTTGAGGCAATTTGATAGCAATCCGTCTGGCCGGAGTTACTGAAGGTAATGGATCACCCGCACCGCGTCATTCTCCTCGCCGGACCATCGGGCTCCGGAAAGTCGTACATAGCGCATCGAACCGGACTTCCCGTGCTCTGTCTGGACGACTTCTACAAGGACGGCGATGACCCTACGTGTCCACGCCGAAACGGTCAGGTCGACTGGGAGTCACCCCTGTCGTGGGATGCGGACGCGGCGGTGGAAACAATTGCCCGGTTGGCCCGCGAGGGCAAGGCCGAAGTGCCGGTTTATGCGATCGGCGCGGACCAGCGGGTGGCCACCCGGCCATTCCACGTCGACGGATCGCCATTCTTCGTCGCCGAAGGGATCTTCGCCGCCGAGATCGTCGCCGAGTGCCGACGCCGAGGGCTGCTCGCCGGGGCGTACGCGCTGCGCCGCCCGCGGGGCGCGACCTTCCTCCGCCGGCTCGCCCGTGACCTGGCCGAACAGCGCAAGGCACCGCGGGTGCTGGTCCGGCGCGGGATCGCGCTGCTGCGCGCCGAACCGGCCGTGCTGCGCCGGCAGACCGGTCTGGGCGCCGAGGCCGCCCGGGCCCGGGAGGTGCTGCGCGGGGTGGCCGCCCTGCTCGCCGGCCACCCGCGCCAGCCGTGATCAGTCGATCAGCTCGGCGTACGCCGGCTTGATCACCTCGTCGATGATCCGCAGTCGTTCGTCGAACGGGATGAAGGCGCTCTTCATCGCGTTGATGGTGAACCACTGGAGTTCCTTCCAGCCGTAGCCGAAGGCCTCCACCAGCAGCGCCATCTCGCGGGACATCGAGGTGCCGCTCATCAGCCGGTTGTCGGTGTTCACCGTCACCCGGAACCGCAGGTCACGCAGCAGCCCGATCGGGTGGTCGGCGATCGACGCCGCCGCCCCGGTCTGCACGTTCGACGACGGGCACAGCTCCAGCGGGATGCGCTTGTCCCGCACGTACGCGGCCAGCCGGCCCAGCACCGGCGGGTTGCCCGGGGTGATGTCGTCGACGATGCGGACGCCGTGGCCGAGCCGGTCCGCACCACACCACTGGATCGCCTGCCAGATCGACGGCAGCCCGAACGCCTCGCCGGCGTGGATGGTGAAGTGGAAGTTCTCCCGCTGGAGGTACTCGAACGCGTCCAGGTGCCGGGTGGGCGGGAACCCGGCCTCCGCACCGGCGATGTCGAAACCGACCACGCCGGTGTCCCGGTGCCGCACCGCCAGCTCGGCGATCTCCTGCGAGCGGGCGGCGTGCCGCATCGCGGTGAGCAGCGTGCCGACCCGGATCGGGGTGCCCGCCTCACCGGCCAGCGTGCTGCCCTCCCGGAAGCCGGTGACCACCGCCTCGACCACCTCGTCCAGCGTGAGGTTCCGCTCCAGGTGCTGCTCGGGCGCGAACCGGACCTCGGCGTAGACCACGCCGTCGGCCGCCAGGTCGAGCGCGCACTCCCGGGCGACCCGACGCAACGCGGACGCGGTCTGCATCACGGCCACGGTGTGCGCGAACGTCTCCAGGTAGCGCTCCAGCGAGCCGGAGTTCGCCGACTCGGCGAACCAGCGGCCCAGCGCGTCCGGGTCGGTGGTGGGCAGTTCGTGGTCGGCCTCGGCGGCCAGCTCCACGATCGTCGCGGGCCGCAGGCCGCCGTCGAGGTGATCGTGCAGCAGCGCCTTCGGGGCCTTGATGATGTCCTCGTACGAGATTGCGACCATGCTCAGACCCTAGTCACCGACCGTGCCGGCCCGGCACCGGACCGGCTCAGGGACGCCAGCCGTACACCCGCTCCACCGCCAGGCGCAGGACCAGCCGGCCGTCGGCCACCATCGCGGCCCGGTAGTCGGCCCAGTCCGGGTGCTCGCCACGGATGCCCCGGTAGACCTCGACCAGTTCCTCGACCGTCGCGTCGTCGGCCGCGGCGGCCGGCGGGGTGAGCGTCACCGTGCCCTCGGCCACCGCGTACGCCCCGCCGTCGGCGGTGGTCACGTGGAAGCTGGCCCGCGGGTCCCGGCGCAGGTTGCGCACCTTGGCCCGGTCGCCCGTGGTGGAGCAGCGGAGGAGCCCCGGCTCGGCCAGGTAGTCGAGGTTGGACAGCTGCGGGCGGCCGTCCCGGCGCAGCGTGACCAGCACGCCGCGCCCGTGCCCACCGAACAGCTCCCACAACCGCGCGCTCGTCGACATGGCACCCAATCTAGAGCCGCGGTCCGGCCGCCGGAATAGGATCTTCGGCGTGGCCGGTCCCGCTCTGCTCCCGTCGGTGCTGACCCGGCTGCGCTGCCCGGTCTGCGGCGAGCCGCTGGCCGACGCCACCGCCGGCACCACCCGCGCGCTGCGCTGCCCACGCGGGCACAGCTTCGACACCGCCCGCCAGGGGTACGTCAACCTGCTCGCCGGCCGCGCCCCGCACAGCGGGGACAGCGCCGGGATGGTCGCCGACCGGGCCGACTTCCTCGCCGCCGGCCACTACGACACCGTCGCCGCCGCGCTGGCCGCCGCCGCGACGCGGGTCGCGCCCGACGACCCGTACCCCCTGGTGGTGGAGCCCGGCGCGGGGACCGGCCACTACCTCGCGGCGGTGCTGGCGGCGCTGCCGGACGCCGCCGGCCTGGCCCTGGACGTCTCCAAGCCGGCGCTGCGCCGCGCCGCCCGGGCGCATCCGCGCGCCGCCGCCGCGCTGGCCGACACCTGGCAGCGGCTGCCGCTGGCCGACCGGTCCGTGGCCGTGCTGCTGAACGTGTTCGCGCCGCGCAACGGCCCGGAGTTCCACCGGGTGCTCGACCCGGCCGGCGCGCTGCTGGTGGTCACCCCGGCCGCCGACCACCTCGCCGAGCTGGTCGACGCGCTCGACCTGCTGCGGGTGGACCCGGCCAAGGCCGACCGGGTCGCCGGCAGCCTGGGCGCGCACTTCGTCGAGGAGTCCGCCGGCGAGCACCGGGCCCGGCTGGCGCTGACCCGCGCCGAGGTCACCACGCTCGTCGGGATGGGTCCCAGCGCCTGGCACGCCGACCCGGAACGGCTCGCCGCGCGGATCGCCGCGCTGCCCGAGCCGGCGCCGGTCACGCTCGCCGTCCGGCTCGGCACGCACCGCCCCCGCTGAGCCGGCTCAGGTGGAGAGGTCGACCTCTTCCCAACCGGGGGGCTCGTCGTGGTACGGCCCGCGCAGCACCACCGCCCACTCCAGCGCCCACCGGCGCTGGCCGATCGCGTTCGCGTCCACCAGCCCCGGCAACGCGCCGCCGGCCTGCTCGGTCTCCAGGTACGCCCAGTCCAGGCAGTAGTGCAGATCGAGCAGGGCGGCGGCGTCGGCGGGGTGCTGCGGGGCGGCCAGGATCCGGGCCCGCCACTGCGCGAACGTCTCGCCGGTGACCAGGTTCGGCATCCGCTCGACCAGCCGCTCGTCCACCGGCACGGTCGGGTCGAGCTGCTTGCTCAGGCCGAGCACCCAGGCCAGCGAGAAGAGCGCGTCGTGGTGCAGCACGAACGACCGGTGGTCGCCCCGCCCGCCCATCACGAACTGCCACTCCGGTGGCGTCAGCATCTCCACCAGGTGCGACTCCAGCAGCCAGCTCATCGCGGCCTGCGGGGGCATCCCGAAGCAGCGGGCCAGGATCAGGTGCAGCACCGCGATGCGCGCCTCGATCTCCGGCGTGGGCCGCAACTCGATCTCGTCGCCCGGCTCCCAGACCAGCGGGAACTGCGGTGGGGGCAGCGGAAGACCCAGCCGGGACAGCTCGTCGAGGCTCGCCTCACGGACGGCCCGGGGGTCGGGAGCGGATACGCGCAACGCCTCAGTCCCTGTCTGCTCGCCCCGGCTCGTCGCCGGTCGGTCCCCCTGGCCTGGGAGGATAGCGGCTCCGACCGGGCCGGCACCATGGCGGCCGGTCACCCGATGCGCTCGATGACCAGCGGCGTCGTGGTCGGGGCCGCCGGCGCCACCCGGAACGCCCCGCGCGCCTGTGCCAGCGCGGCCGGGATCCGCTCGGCGTGCTCGGCGCGCAGCTCGAACAGCGGGTCACCGGCGCGTACCGGATCACCGGGACGCTTGTGCAGCACCACACCGGCCGGGACGCTGACCGGGTCCTCCTTGCGGGCCCGGCCGGCGCCGAGCCGCCAGGCGGCCACCCCGATCGCGTACGCGTCCACCTCCGCCACCCAGCCGTCCTCGTCCGCGGTGACCAGCTCGACCTCGTTGGCGGTCGGCATCGGGGCGTCCGGGTCGCCGCCCTGCGCCCGGATCATGGCGCGCCACGCGTCCATGGCCCGCCCGTCGCGCAGCGCGGCGGCCGGGTCGGCGTCCGGCAGGCCGGCCGCGTCGAGCATCTCCCGGGCCAGCGCCAGCGTCAGCTCCACCACGTCGGCCGGGCCACCGCCGGCCAGCACCTCCACCGACTCGGTCACCTCGACCGCGTTGCCGACGGCCAGGCCGAGCGGGGTGGACATGTCGGTGAGCAGGGCGACCGTACGCACCCCGTGCGCGCCGCCCAGCTCGACCATGGTGCGGGCCAGCTCGCGGGCGTCGTCGGCGTTCTTCATGAAGGCGCCGGAACCGACCTTGACGTCGAGCACCAGCGCGCCGGTGCCCTCGGCGATCTTCTTGCTCATGATCGAGCTGGCGATCAGCGGGATCGCCTCGACCGTGCCGGTGACGTCGCGCAGCGCGTACAGCTTGCGGTCGGCCGGGGCGAGCCCGTCCCCGGCCGCGCAGATGACCGCGCCGACGTCCCGGAGCTGGGCGATGAACTCGTCGTTGCTCAGCGCCGCCCGCCAGCCCGGGATCGACTCCAGCTTGTCGAGCGTGCCGCCGGTGTGGCCGAGGCCCCGGCCGGAGAGCTGCGGCACCGCCGCGCCGCACGCCGCGACCAGCGGGGTCAACGGCAGGGTGATCTTGTCACCCACGCCGCCGGTGGAGTGCTTGTCCACGGTGGGCCGGGCCACCGGCGACAGGTCCAGCCGCTCGCCGCTGGCGATCATGGCGGCGGTCCACCGGGCGATCTCCGGGCCGGTCATGCCGCGCAGCAGGATCGCCATCGCCAGCGCCGACATCTGCTCGTCGGCCACCAACCCCTCGGTGTACGCGTCCACCACCCAGTCGATCTGCCCGTCGCTGAGCACGCCCCCGTCCCGCTTCGCCCGGATGACGTCAACCGCCGTAAAAGCACTCACCTTTGAGTTCCCATCAGTAATTTGCGATGTCGCGCCCCACGCACGTACGGACGGCGACCACGTCGGGCCTGGGCCGACCGTGACCGGCGCAGGGATCAAGCCTGACCGCCCGGAGCCGGGCACGGTCGGCCCAGGCCCTCCAGCTCAACCCCACCGAACGGGGATCTCCAACGGCGGCTCACCCTCACCGGCCCAGAAGATCGCACCGGACGCGTCCACCACGACCACGCGCGGCGTCCGCGCCGCCCCCCACTCGATCGCCCCGGCCGGATCGTCCCAGGCCGGACCCTCCTCCAGGACACCGGTCTCGGCGTCCTCGGTGTCCCCGGCCGACCGCTCCCAGTACGCCGTCCAGACCTGCTGCCCGGCCGAGAGGTCCGGGTGCACGAACACCGTGCCGCGCCCCCGCCAGGCGGCCAGCCGGTCCGGCACCACCGGCACCGGGTGCTCGCCGGTCACCGCCTCGATGTCCGCCACGTCGAACGCGTGCGGCAGCAGCTCGGCCATCCGTAACGGGCCGCCCTTCGCCTCGATCAGGCACTCCGGCCCGCCCTGCTCCCAGAGCAGCTGCCGACACCGGCCGCACGGCATGAGCGGCTCGCCTGTCGCGTCGACGCAGGACAGCGCCACGATCCGGCCGCCACCGGTGGCGTGCAGCGAGGAGACCACGCCGCACTCGGCGCAGAGCACCACGCCGTACGCGGCGTTCTCCACGTTGCAGCCAACCACCACCCGGCCGTCGTCGACCAGGGCCGCGGCCCCGACCGGGAACTTCGAGTACGGCACGTAGGCGTGCCGCATCACCTCGGTGGCGGCGGCCCGCAGCCGCTCCCAGTCAACGTTCATTTCACCGATTCTGCCCCACCCACCTGGGCTTCCTCCGTCGGGCGGCCCGACGACCGACGTCGGCGGGTCACCGCCCGTGCGAGGCCGCCCAGGCTGGCCACGAGGAGCACTGCCAGCACCGCCACTGTCGGGTTCACCCAGCCGGCGACCAGGTCGTAGTCGGCGTTGCACCGCTGACTCAACGGGAACAGCCGGAAGTAGTCGCGCCGGTGCGCCTCGTAATACGCATCGTCGAACGGCTGATGATGCGGGAACCGGCACGCCTCCTCGATGTCGAGCCCACCCGAGGAGGCACCCCACCACCAGGTCAGCGCCAAGAGGACGAAGGACGCCCACGCGGCGTGGGCGAACCAGCCGGGCCGGCGCCAGTCACCGGCACGCAGGCCACGCACCAGGCGCCACACGCTCCAGCCCGGAATGGCCAGAACGGGCACGAGGGGCAGGAGGGCAGCGACTCGTTCCAGGCTTCTCAACGCGGCGTCCAGGGCCCGGCTTCGGTCCGCCCGCGTCGAGCGGGCGGACCGAAGGACCGAGGTCAGCCCTTGATGTACGGCTTGCCGTCGGCGGCCGGCGCCCGCACCCTGCCGACCAGGCCGGCCACCGCCAGGATCGTCGCCAGGTACGGCAGCATCGCCAGGAACTGGCTCGGAATGCTGCTGCCGATCGCGCCCAGGTAGGTGGCGAGCTGGTCAGCGAAGCCGAAGAAGAGCGCCGCGAGCAGCGCCCCGGTCGGGCTCCACCGGCCGAAGATCAGCGCGGCCAGGGCGATGAAGCCCTTACCGCCGATCATGTTCTTGGTGAACGAGTAGAGCGCCAGCGTGTACGACGCCCCGCCCACGCCGGCCACCAGACCAGCCATGATCACGTTGCGGTAGCGCAGCCGCAGCACCTTCACGCCGAGCGTGTCGGCGGCGGTCGGGTGCTCACCCACCGACCGGGTCCGCAGGCCCCACCGGGTCCGGAACAGCGCCAGATGGATGACCAGCACCAACAGCAGGCCCAGGTAGAGGAAGATGTTGCCGCGGAACAGCGCCGGACCGATCAGCGGGATGTCCTTCAGCAGCGGGATCTCCCAGTTGCTGAAGCGCGGCGCACTGTTGTACTTCGCCGCGTCGGTCGCCATCAACCGCTCGTAGAGGAAGCCGGTGATGCCGACCGCGAGCAGGTTGAGCACGATGCCCATGACCACCTGGTCGACCAGGTAGCGGATGGCGAACACGGCCAGCAGCAGCGAGATGAACGCGCCGCCGATCGCGGCGGCCACCAGGCCCACCCAGACGCTGCCGGAGATGCTGCCGAACAGCGCGCCGGAGAACGCGCCCATCAGCAACTGTCCCTCGATCGCCACGTTGACCACGCCGGAGCGCTCGCAGAGCACACCGGCCAACGCGCCGAAGATCAGCGGCAGCGCCAGGACGAACGTGCCCCGCAGCACGTTGACAAGCGGCATGAAGTTGCGCCCCTCGGGGGCGGCGGAGACCTGCCAGCACAGGAAACTCAGCACGAAGGCGACCAGCCCGGCGCCGAGCAGCAGCGTGAACCAGCGCTTCGGCACACCGGCCAGCAGCGCGGCGCCGGCCGCGGCGGCGATGACGCCGAACAGGATCGCGCCGACCGTCCCGTTGATCTCCAGGGCGGCGCCGCCCTCGGTCTCGCTGAGCGTGAAGCGGGCCTGCTGGTCGGTGGCGAGCGCCCCGAACAGCACCGCCGCGAGCACGCCCAGCCCCAGCAGGACGGCGCCGGCCTTGCGGGCCCGCGTCCAGAAACCCTCGTCGACCGCGGTGACCGCGACGTCGGGGACAGCGGTGGTGGACATGCTCACCAGCCCTTCGCGAGGCTCGTCTGCAGCCGGGCGGCACGGGCCGCCCGGAGCTGGAAGATCGCCTTCACCAGGGCGGGCGCGGCGATGAAGATGACGATGAGCGCCTGGAGCACGGTGACCAACTCCAGCGAGATCCCGGAGTACGACTGCATCCGGTTGCCGCCGGCCTGGAGCGCGCCGAACAGCAGCGCGGCCAGCAGCACGCCCCACGGCTTGACCCGGCCCAGCAGCGCGACCAGGATGCCGTCGAAGCCGATCTGGGCGATCACCAGCGGGGTCAGCGCGTTGGCGGTGGAGCCGAGCACCATGTTCGAGCCGCCGAGGCCGGCCAGCAGACCCGCGATCACCATCACCAGCACGTACGTCTTGGTGACGCTGATGCCGGCGGTCCGGGCGGCGTCCGGGTTCGCGCCCACCGCGCGCAGCTCGAAGCCGAGCGTGGAGCGGTTGAGCAGCCAGGCGATGAACCAGGTGGCCAGCACCGCGAGCAGGATGCCGGCGTGCACCCGCAGGTCGTCGCCGAGCAGCCGGGGCAGTTGTGCGGAGGACTCGACCGGCTTGCTGATCGCGTCCGACCGGGTCGGGTTCTGCACCCCGCTCTGGACGATGATCCAGGACAGGAAGTAGACCGCCACGTAGTTGAGCATGATCGTGTTGATCACCTCGTGTGCGCCGGTACGCGCCTTGAGGATGCCCGGGATGAAGCCCCAGAGCGCACCGCCGAGCGCACCGGCGATCAACGCCACCAGCAGGTGCACGCCGGGCGGCAGCGGCAGCGCGAAGCCGGCCACGGCGGCCAGGATGACGCCGATGGTCGCCTGGCCCTGGGCGCCGATGTTGAACAGGCCGCCCCGGAAGGCCAGCGCGACCGACAGGCCGGTGAAGACCAGCGGCGCGGTGTAGGTGAGCGTCTCCGAGATCGGGCCCATGGCGGCGGTGAAGCCGACCGCGTCCGGGTCGAAGACCGCGCCCTTGAACAGGTTCGCGTACGCCTCGCTGACCACGGTCCAGCTCGCGTTCAGCGCGTCGGCCGGGCGGGCGGTGATGTAGCCGTAGGTGGCCAGCACCTCCGGGTCGGAGACGATGATCAGCACGGCGCCGACCAGCATGGCCAGCACCACCGCGAGCACGGTCACGGTGACCGTGTTGGCCGCCCAGAGGTTCTCCAGGAACAGCCGGCCCAGGCTGGGCCGGGGCCCCTCGGCCGGAGGCTGCTTCGGCGCGGTGGTGGTGACCGCACGCTCGGTGTCGCCGGCCGGCGCGGTCGGCGTCGCGCGGGCCTCGCTGCGTGCCTCCTGCGCCTCGGTCGCCGGCTCCTTGTCCGGGGAGCCCGACGCCGGGTTCGGGTTCGTCATGCCTCGTCCTCGTTGCCAGGGCCCTCGGGGGCCGGGGCGGCGGCGTCCTCGTCCGCGGTCGCGGCGGCGCCGCCCTCGTTCGCGGTCCGGGCCGCGGTGTCCGGGGTGATGCCGGCCATCAGCAGGCCGATCTCCTCGCGGGGCGTGTCCGGGCCGACGATGCCGATGACCCGGCCGCGGTACATCACCGCGATCCGGTCGGCGAGGCCGATCACCTCGTCCAGCTCGCTGGAGACCACCATGACCGCGGTGCCGATGTCGCGCTCGTGGATGACCTGGCTGTGGATGAACTCGATCGAACCGACGTCCACGCCGCGGGTGGGCTGGGCGGCGATGAGGAGCTTCAGCGGCCGGGACAGCTCCCGGGCCACGATCACCTTCTGCTGGTTGCCGCCGGAGAGCGTGCCGACCGCCGCGTCGGCCGACGAGGTGCGGACGTCGAACTGCGCGATCCGCTCCTTCGCCGACTTCGCGATCGCGTCCGGCTTCAGCGACAGGCCCTTGCCGAACGGCGGCCGGTCGTAGATGTCCAGCACCAGGTTCTCCGCCACGGAGAACTCCTTGACCAGGCCGTCGACGCTGCGGTCCTCGGGCACGTAGCCGACGCCGGCGCGGAGCACCTTCTTCGTCGACCAGCCGTGGGTCGACTCGCCGTCCAGGCTGATCGTGCCGGCGAGCGTCGGGCGCAGGCCCATGATCGCCTCGATCAGCTCGGTCTGGCCGTTGCCCTGCACACCCGCGACGCCGAGCACCTCACCGGCGTGCACGGTCAGATCGACGCCGTCGACGGCGCGTACCTGCCGGTCGTCGTCGACGACCAGGCCGGCGACCTCCAGGACCGGCTTGCCCGGCCGGGCCGGCTCCTTGTCCACGGTCAGCCGGACGTTGCGCCCGACCATCAACGCGGCCAGCTCGTCCCGGCTGGCGGTCGGCTCGGCGGTGCCGACCGTCCGGCCGCGCCGGATGACGGTGATCCGATCCGCGATCGCCTTCACCTCGCCCAGCTTGTGGGTGATGAACACGATCGACTTGCCGGCGGCCTTGAGCGACCGCATGACGGTCAGCAGCTCGTCGGTCTCCTGCGGGGTGAGCACGGCCGTCGGCTCGTCCAGGATCAGCAGGTCGACGTCGCGGGTGAGGGCCTTGACGATCTCCACCCGCTGCTGGATGCCGACCGGCAGGTCCTCGACCACCGCGTCCGGGTCGACCCGGAGGTTGTACCGCTCGGAGACCTCGGCCACCTCGCGGCGGGCCCGCCGACGGTCGAGGAACCCGGCGAAGGGCACCTTGACCTGCTCGGCGCCGAGCATCACGTTCTCGGCCACGGTGAAGACCGGCACCAGCATGAAGTGCTGGTGCACCATGCCGATCCCGGCGGCGATCGCGTCCGACGGGCCCTTCAGCCTCAGCGGGCGGCCGTCGACCAGGATCTCGCCCTCGTCCGGCTGGTACAGCCCGTAGAGCACGTTCATCAGGGTCGACTTGCCGGCGCCGTTCTCGCCGAGCAGGGCGTGGATCTCTCCAGGCTCCACCGTGAGGTCGATGTGGTCGTTGGCGACCAGATCACCGAACCGCTTGGTGATGCCGCGCAGTTCGAGTCTCAGCGCAACCTCCTGGAGTGCGAGCGATGGTGCAGCGTAGCGACTTGCCGCGCCGCCACCGCGCCGGGTGGGGGAATGGGGGATGAAGGTGACCGGCCGCCCCGGGGGCGCGGGGTTCGGACCCCGTACGCCCGGGACGGCCGGATCGTGCTACCTGGTGCCCGCCGGCCCCGCTGCCGATGATCTCACCGCGGCGGCCGGCGGAGCGGTCACTTGGTCGGCTGGGCCTTCGAGGTGACAGTGACGGTGCCGGCGGCGATGTCCGCCTTGATCTTGTCGACCTCGGCCTTGAGGTCCGCCGGGACCTTGCTGTCGAAGTCGTGGTACGGCGCGATCGAGACGCCGGAGTTGGCCAGCGTGCCGACGAAGCCGGGCTGCGCCTGGAGCTTCTCGCCACCGGCGGCCTTCACCACGGCCTCCTTGACGGCCCCCGGGATGTTCTTGACGACCGTGGTCACGATCGCCGAGCAGTCCGGGGTGCTCTCGCAGCCGTCGACGTCCACCCAGACGACCGAGTACTTGCCGCCCGAGGCCTTGGCCGCGGCGGTGGTGCCGAGGCCGGCGCCGCCGGCGACCGGCATGATGATGTCGGCGCCCTGGGCGACCAGCGCGTCGGAGACCTTCTTGCCCTCGTCCTGCTTGACGAAGTCGTTGGTGAAGGAACCCTTCTGGGTGGCCTTGTCCCAGCCCAGCACCTGGACGTTCTTGCTCTTGGCCTTGTTGTAGTACGCCACGCCGTCGGCGAAGCCGTCCATGAAGATGGTGACCGGCGGGATCGGCAGGCCGCCGTAGGTGCCCACCTTGCCGCTCTTGCTCATCCCGGCGGCCAGGTAGCCGGCCTGGAAGGCGGCCTGGGCGGTGTCGAACTGCATCGGGTAGACGTTGGCCACGCCCGGGTTGGCGTCCACGATCGCGAACTGCTGGTTCGGGTTCGCGGCGGCGGCCTTCTTGGTGGCGTCCGACATCAGGCCACCGACGGCCAGGATGAAGTCGCACTTCTGGTTGACGAACCCGGTGAGGTTGACCTCGTAGTCCGCCTCGGCCTTCGACTGGACGTTCTTGATCTCGATGTTGTCGTTCTCCTTCTGCGCCTCCTGAAGGCCCTTCCAGGCGGAGGTGTTGAAGGACTTGTCATCGATGCCGCCGACGTCGGTCACCATGCAGGCGCTGTACTTCTTGCCGCCGTTGCCGCCGGCGTTGTCGTTGCTGTCGTCCGGAGCCTCACCACACGCGGCGGCGCCCAGCACGAGGCCACCCGCCACGAAGGCGGAGGCGATCCGCATCCCACGCACAGAGCGCAAGACGTCTCCTTCCCATTGCGCCCGCGTCGTGCGCGGTACGCATGCCCTTGCGCCGGCCTGCGGTATGCCGCCGGCGTCCCACGTTACGGACGGGAGCGTACGCCCGCGCCCACCCACCGGCCGACAATCGTGCACGACTGTTGAGCGTCCGTTACCCCGGTGTAACCCTTGGGTGGGGCAGATCACTTCTGGGGCCGGTAGGGGTGCACGGGCGTGTCCCGAACGTCCGTTTCCGGGGCCGCTCCCGGTCCTGGTGGACTACCGCCAGAACACCGCGACCGCCGCGTTGAGCAGCGTCAACCCGATGATCGCGAGGAAGTGCCCCCGGTTCACGGACTCCCGCTTACGGGAGAAGAAGACCATGACGAAGATGAGCAGCGCGAGCACCAACTTGGTAACAAGCTTCGCCGGGGCCGGCTCGTCGCCGTCGCGCAGCGGCGCGGAGAGCCCGAGACCGGTCAGGATCTGGATCACCGCCCCCCACAGCATTGCCGCGTTGATCCGCAGCCGGCCGCTGACGTACTGGGCGATCCCGCCGCCGAGCAGCAGCGCGAAGCCGATCAGATGGACGTAGAGAAGGATCAGTCGAAGAGCTTCCACGCCGGCCATCCTCCCCCATCAACGACACTGCGTAGTAGTCACCCCGCCGAGCTGCCGTCATACCGTGACCTGGGCCGGCTCGGGTGCCGCCGGCACCTCCCCGGCGACCTCGGCCCGCCGACCGGCCAGCACCAGCACCAGCCCCACCAGCGCGTACCCGATCAGCACCGCCAGCGGCCGGCCGGCGCCCGCGCCGTCGAAGAACGCCGCCGAGCGCAGCAGCGTGCCGCCCGCGCCGACCGGCAGGAACTGCCCGACCGTCCCCCACGGTTGCGGCAGCAGCTCGGGCGCGGCGGCGACCGCGGAGAGCGGGTTGCCGACCAGGAAGACGAGCAGCGCCCCGAGGCCGAGGCCGGCGCGGCCGAGCAGCGCGCCGAGACCCGCCACCGTGGCGGCGGCGGCGAGCGAGAAGAGACCGATCGCGGCCGCCTCCCGCCACGGGTCGCCGTCGAGCAGACCGAGCCAGCCGTGCAGCACCGTGACACCGGCCGCGCCGGCGAGCGCCGCGTACCCGAGCAGGCCGGCCAGCCGCGCGCGCCGGCCGACCACCAGCAGCGTGAGCAGCGCGCCGACCAGCATGCCGGTGAGCGCCAACGGCAGGAACCCGGCGGCGAACCCGGCCCCGCGCGGGTCGTCCGGGTCGGTCGGCACGACCGTCGTCACCGGCACCGGGCGGCCGGCGGAGAGCTGGCCGGCGGCCTCGGTGAGCAGGGCCGCCACGGTCGGGCCGGCGGCCGGCGCGGTGTGCAGGGCGACGCCGTCCGGGCCGGCCACGAACGCGGCGTAGACCTCCCGGTCGCGTAGCGCCCGGTCGGCCGCCGCCGCGTCCGGCAGCGCGGTCACCGTGAAGCCGCCGGGGCGGGCGGCGGTCAGCCGGGCGGTCAGCTCGGCGACGGCCGGCGGCGGCCCGGCCACGGCCACCGGCAGGTCGCGCGGCGCGAGGTGCGCGGCAGGGGCCGCGAACAGCGGTACGAGCAGCACCTGCACCACCACCGCCACGCCGACCAGCAGCGCGGTGAGGGCCCAGGGCGAGCGGGAGCGGAGCATCGTCGCCTCCTTAAAACGAATGTTCGTTCTCTTGAACCTGAGCGTGCGCCGCCATCGACGCGTTCGTCAAGAACGAACGTTCGCTTTAGAATGTGTGTCGTGCCACGCGTCTCCGAACAGCACCTCGCCGCCCGCCGCCAGCAGATCCTCGACGCGGCCCGGCGCTGCTTCCTGCGCGACGGCTTCCACCAGACCTCGATGCAGGACGTGATCCGGGAGGCCGGGCTCTCGGTCGGCGCCGTCTACCGCTACTTCCCCAGCAAGAACGACCTGATCACGGCCATCGCCCAGGCGGTCGTCGGCACCGCCGACGAGAACTTCGCCGACCTGTCCACCGCCGACCCGCCGCTGCCGCTGACCGGGGTGCTGGAGCGTGCCCTGGCCTTCGTCGACGGCCAGCTCGGCCCGGACGGGGTGCTGCCCCTGGCGTTGCAGGTGTGGAGCGAGGCACAACGGGATCCGGTGCTGGCCGAGTTCGTCGCCGCCACGTACACCCGGTTGCGCGGCCACTTCGTGACCGCCGCCCGGCGGGCGCGCGACGCCGGCGAGCTGCCCCCCGAGGCCGACCCCGACGCGGTCGGCGCGGCCCTGTTCGGCCTGGTGCCGGGGTACTTCACCCAGCGCATCCTCACCGGCTCCCCCGACCGCGCCACCTACCTGACCGGCGCCCGGTCCCTGCTCCGCTGAGGTGTTAGGAGGGGCCCCCGGTTATGCAGAAAGCGTTAACCGGGGGCCCCTCCTTTCACCACCTCCAGAGCTGGAAGGTGGGGCCGTCCGCGGGGAGGGTGGCGGTGCCGGGGGGCAGCGCCGGGGCGCCGCCGTAGATGTTCTCGGCGGCCGGCAGGCCGGTCAGGCGCAGCGGGGTGCCGGGGGCCCGGCGGGCCAGGGCCAGCACGCCTCCGGTCGGGGCCTCGCGCAGGAAGACCAGCGTGTCCGCGTCGGCGTGCACCCACCGCAGGCCGCCGTGCCGCAGCGCCGGCTCGGCGCGGCGCAGCGCCAGCAGCGACCGGTACGCGTCGAACGTGCGCCGGTCCCAGCTCTCCGGCCGGTGCCACGGCATCGGGGTACGCGAGCCCTCCCCGTTCGTGCCGGTCAGGCCCAGCTCGTCACCGGCGAAGACGACAGGGGTCCCCGGCATGGTGGCGAGCAGCCCGGCCGCGACCTCCTGCCGGGCCGCGTCGCCCACCACGGTGCGGATCCGGGCCGAGTCGTGCGAGCCGAGGAGCTGCCACGAGTGCGTGTACGACCGCCACGAGACCAACGACCGGTAGGCGTTCATGGTGGCCAGCACCGCGTCCGCGTCCCGCCGCCGGACCCCGCCTGGCGTGCCGAGGAAGTTCGGCACCGGGCCGTCCCCCGCGCGCAACCAGGACCACACCGGGTCGGTGAACCCGACGTAGTTCATCGTGCCGTGCCAGCCGTCGCGGTCCAGGTCGCCGGTGTGGTCGTGGCCGTGCTCGGCGAGCAGCAACGCGTCCGGGCGGGTCTCGGCGACCACCTCGCGCAGCAGTCGCGCCACCTCGTGGGTGTACGCGTCGGCGCCGCGCCGGCCGGTCATGTTCGCCACGTCCACCCGCCAGCCGTCCAGCCCGTACGGCGGACGCAGCCAGCGGCGCAGCAGCGAGTCCTCGGCGGTGGCGAACCGGCGGCGCAGTTCGGCGCTGCCCCAGTTGAGCTTCGGCAGCGACTTCACCCCGTTCCACGACTCGTAGTCCTGTCCCGGGAGGTCGAAGTAGTACAGGTCCCGCTCCAACGCGTTGACGTCCGAGACCGCGGCGGTGAACCAGCGGTGCGCGTCACCGGTGTGGTTGCTGGTGATGTCGCCGAGCAGTCGCCAGCCCCGGGCGCGTACCGCGTCGGCGAGCCGGACCAGCGCCGCGTCGCCGCCGAGCAGCGGGTCGACGGTGTCGAAGCTGGACGCGTCGTACCGGTGGTTGGAGCGGGCCGGGAAGATCGGGGTGAGGTAGACCGTGTTGACGCCGAGCCGGTCCAGGTGGTCGAGGCGCTCGGTGATGCCGTCCAGGTCGCCGCCGTAGAACTGGCGGGGCGTCTCCGGACCGCGCCCGATGACCGGCGTGTCCCAGTCGCACGGGACGGCCCAGTCGGGCGCGGTGCGCCCGTCCGCCGCGGCCGAGCGGGCGAACCGGTCCGGGAAGATCTGGTAGATCACCGCGTCCCGGGCCCACGCCGGCGGCGGCGCGTAGCTGACCAGCTTGAAGTCGCCGTGGTCCGGCACGTCGTGGTCGGCGGTGCCGGCCGCGTTGAGCCAGCGGGCGCCGGCCGTGCCGTCGAGCAGGAAACGGTAGTTGCTGACCGGGTTGCGGACCTCGACGTCGGCCCGCCACCACACGTCACCGTCCGTGGCGCGGTCGACCACCGCCTCGGCGAAGTGCGGCTCGCCGTCGCCGGTGGTGCGCACGTGCACCTGGTCGACGCCGGCGCCGGCCGGCACCCGGACGAAGACGGGGACGGTCTGCCCGAGCGCGGGCTCCTGCTCCGGGACGTAGGTGGCGGAGCCGTCGTGGTGCGGTGGAAGGGACATGCCGCGGCCTTTCGCGTCGTACCGACAGGGAGTGGGCGGGCACCCGCCGCGGTCGGTCACCCGACCGCGACGGTCCGCCCGCCAAACCGCTCCGGTGTACGCCGACACGACGCCCTTGCCGCAGCGTGAGCCGAGGAGGCTCAGCCTTTGACCGCTCCGGAGGTGAGGCCGGAGACGATGTAGCGCTGGAGGAGTTGGAACACCAGCACGGTGGGGATCGCGGTGAGCAGCGTGCCCGCCGCGAACATCCCGAAGTTGTTGTTGCGTTCGCCCGCGACCAGGCCGAACATGCCGACCGCGAGCGTCTTCGACTCGGTGTTGGTGAGGAACACGTTGGCGATGATGAACTCGTTGATCGACCCGATGAACGCGAGCAGGCCGGTCACCGCCAGGATCGGCGCCACCAGCGGCAGCATGATCCGGAAGAAGACCTGCACGTGCGACGCGCCGTCCATGGTCGCCGACTCGTCCAACTCCTTCGGCAGCGTGTCGAAGAAGCCCTTCATCAGCCAGGTGTTCGCGCCCAGCGCGCCACCCATGTAGAGCAGGAACAGGCCCCACGGGGTGTTGAAGCCGATCGACGGGTACAGGTCGGTGATCGTGGTGAAGATCAGGAAGATCGCCACGATCGCCAGGAACTGCGGGAACATCTGGATCAGCAGCAGCGTGAGCAGACCGATCCGCCGCCCGGCGAACCGCATCCGGGAGAACGCGTACGCGGCCAGCGCCGACAGGAAGATCGACGCGAAGCTGGCCACGCCCGCCAGCAGCAGCGAGTTGAGGAACCAGTGGCCGAACGCGGTCCGGTCGAACAGGTTGGTGAAGTTCTCCAGCGACGCCCCGGTCGGCAGCAGCTCGGTCGAGGAGAGCGTGCCGAGCGGGTTGAGCGCCGCGGAGATCACGAACATGATCGGGAAGAGGCTGAACAGCACCGCCAGCACCCCGACCAGATGCCGCCAGCCCACCTGGGCGAACCACCGGCCGCGCGACCGACGGGCGGCCGGTGTTTGCGCGATGCTGGTCACGAGTACACCTCCTCCTGCTTGCGGGTGCGCCGGAAGCTGATCGCCGAGACGGTCGCCACGATCGCGAAGATGAAGATCGAGACGGTGGCGGCCAGGCCGTACTCGGCGCCCTGGGCGCCGAACGCCAGCCGGTACGTGTAGGTGATCAGCAGGTCGGTGGCGCCGTTGCGCGGGTTGTCCGGCGCGAACGGCCCGCCCTCGGTGGTGAACAGGATCGCGTTGACGTTGTTGAAGTTGTACGCGAACGACGCGATCAGCAGCGGCGAGAGCGCCACCAGCAGCAGCGGCAGGGTGACCGCCCGGAACGACTGCCACGGGCTGGCCCCGTCGACCGAGGTGGCCTCCGTCAGCTCCCGCGGGATGGCCTGGAGCGCGCCGGTGGCCACCAGGAACATGTACGGGTAGCCGAGCCAGAGCTGCACCAGCAGCACCGCGACCCGGGCCGACCAGGCGCCGCCGAACCAGTCGACGTCCAGCCCGAACAGGTTGTTGAGCAGGCCGAAGTCGGTGTTGAACATGTCCCGCCAGACCAGCAGCATCGCGAACGACGGCATGGCGTACGGGAGGATCAGCAGCATCCGGTAGAGGTTGGTGCCGCGCATCCGGGGCGAGTGCAGCGCGAGCGCGATGGCCATGCCGAGCAGGAAGGTGAACCCGGTGGAGCCGATCGCGAACGCGAAGTTCCAGGCCAGCGTGCCGAAGAACGGGCCGGAGATGTTCGGGTCGGTGAGCACCGCGCCGACGTTCTTCAGCCCGACGTTCACCTTCCAGCCCTGGCTGAGCCGCTCGCCGTCGGCGGCGACGAAGGAGCCGACCTTCTCGTCGGCGGTCCAGGTCTTGCCGCTCTCGCTGTCTCTGATGCAGTCGCAGCCGGCGTCGTACGCCCGGGCTGCCTTGCCCTCGTAGGCCCGGGTGAGGCCGTTGGAGCGGATGGCGCCGTCGTCGGTCGGCACGATCAGCGCGGTGACCGCGTCGCTGCGGCTGCTGGCCTGCCCGATGTTCAGCACGGTGTAGCCGTCCGCGGCGGTGATCTTGCCGCTGAGGCTGCTGACGGTGACGGCGCCGGCGTCGAGCTGGCGCAGCCCGCCCGCGTCGCCCGCGAAGACCTCCTTGGTCTTCGGGTCGCTGAGCAGGAAGGTCAGCGGGCCGGTCGCCGGGTCGCCCTTGGTGGCGATGGTGAGCGCGTACTCGGTCGAGCCGGGCACCTGCTTCACCGAGGAGGTCTGGATGGCGACGACCGCGTCGTCCTTGCTGCCGCGGTGGCCGTCGCCGAAGTTCGAGAACGCGGTACTCGCGGTGAGGAGCACCGGCAGCACCTGGAACGCGATCAGGAAGAGCGTGCCGGGGACCAGGTACTTGGCCGGGATGTGCCGGCGACCCAGGTAGAGGTAGAACAGGGCGGCGGTGGTGGCCACCAGGACGCCGAGCCCGATCCAGTGCCCGGCCTCGATGAGCGGGAACGCCGCCCAGAGCGCGATCCCGGCCACCAGGCCGAGCAGGACCACCTTGACGACGAGGCCGGTCGCGGTGATCGGCGCGTGGTGCCGCGCGGTACGCGGGAGCCCGGGGCGAGCGGGCTCCCGGCCCGGGGTCCGCGTGGCGGACCCCGGGCCGGACAGCGGCGCGCTCATTACTTGATCTGACCCTGGATGGTCTTGCCAGCGGCCGTGATCGTCTTGGCCGGGTCGGCGCCACCGATGACGGCGGCCTCGGCCTTGCCGAACGGGTCCCAGATCGCGGCCATGGCCGGGATCGCCGGGAGAACCTGGCCGTTCTTGCCGGCCTCGGAGAACTTCGCCAGGTCCGGGTCCTCGCCCTTGACCTGGTCGAAGGCGGCGGTCAACGCCGGCGGGCGCGGCTCGGCCTTGTACAGCGCGACGGCCAGCTCGGGCTTGGTCACGTAGTTGGTGACGAACTCCTGGGCCAGGGCCTTGTTCTTGCCCTTGGCGGCGACGTAGAACGCCTGGACGCCCACGAACGGCTGGGCCTCCTTGCCACCGGCGAAGCCGGGGACCGGGGAGATGTCGTACTTGATGCCGGCCTTCTTGGCGTCGGCCACGGCCCACGGACCGGAGACCAGGAAGGCGCACTTCTTGCCGGTGAAGGTGGAGATCGAGTTCTCCGGGGTGATGGACCGCTTCAGCGCGCCCTCGCCCTTCTCACCGAGCTTCGCGATCTTCTGGAACGCGGCGATCGACTCCGGCTTGCCCACGCCCAGGTCCTTCGGGTCGTAGTCGCCGTTGGCGGCGGTGCCGAACAGGTAGCCGCCGGCCGAGGAGTACAGCGGGTAGATGTGGTACGCGTCGCCGTTCTGGCCGGACTGGAGGCAGAGGATCTCGCTGGCCTTCTTCTCCGCCTTGAGCTTCTTGCCGGCGGTGACCAGGTCCTCGATCGTCTTCGGCGCCTCGGGGGCCAGCTCGGTGTTGCGGAGCAGCGCCAGGTTCTCGGTGGCGTAGGGCACGCCGTAGAGCTGGCCGTTGAAGGTGACCGCCTTGATCGCGGTCTCGTTGAAGCCGGCCTTCTGCTCGGCCGTGAGCTGGACCGGGTCGATGGCGCCGTTCTGGACCAGGTTGCCGATCCAGTCGTGCGCGCCGACCACGGCGTCCGGGCCGCTGCCCTGCTGGGAGGCGGTGACGAAGTTGGTCTGCAGGTCCTTGGAGACGGCCTGCACCTCGACGGTCACGCCGTTCTCCTTGCCGAACTCCTCGGCGAACGGCTTGAGGGCGGCGGTGCGCTTGTCGTCGGCCCAGATGACCAGCTTGCCGCCGGTCGCCTTGCTGGCGGACTGCTCGGCGGCCGGCTTGTCGCTGCCGCTGTCACCACAGCCGGACGCGGCGAGCGCCAGGCCGAGGACGGCGACCACACCCGCGGTACGGATGCGCATCGGTACTCCTGTCGTCATGGCGGCACGCCGGGGGAAGGGCGACCGCCAGTGGGAACCTCTGAAAATTCTTGCTGACCGGCGCGGGGGTGCTGCGCCGCTGCTCTCGCATGTTGCGGGGACGTTAGCAAGAGGTTGCAGAGAATGGAAGGGCTTGCAGAAGTGTACGCAAGACTTTGCCGTTGAGCTAAAGTGCCGCCATGCGCGCTCGACTGTCCGACATCGCCCAACAGGCCGAAGTCAGCGAGGCCACGGTGTCGCGGGTGCTCAACGACCGCCCCGGAGTGGCCCCGGAGACCCGGCAGGCCGTCCTCACCGCCCTCGACGTGCTCGGCTACGAACGCCCGGCCCGCCTTCGCAAGCGCAGCGCCGGGCTGGTCGGCCTGGTCGTGCCCGAGCTGGACAACCCGATCTTCCCGGCGTTCGCCCAGATCATCGAGTCCGCGCTGGCGCCCACCGGCTACACGCCGGTGCTGTGCACCCAGACCCCCGGCGGCGTCCGCGAGGACGAGTACGTCGAGATGCTGCTGGACCGGCAGGTCTCCGGCATCGTCTTCGTCTCCGGCCTGCACGCCGACACCGCCGCCGACCACGACCGGTACCGCACGCTGCTCGCCCGGCCACTGCCGATCGTCATGATCAACGGGTACGCGCCGGGCATCCCCGCGCCGTTCGTCTCCTGCGACGACCGGGAGTCCGCCGAACTCGCGGTCGCCCACCTGGTCGCGCTCGGGCACCGGCGGATCGGCCTGATCACCGGTCCGGACCGGTTCGTCCCGGTGCAGCGCAAGGTCGCCGGCTACAAGGCCGCGATGCGGCGCCTCACCGACATCTCCGACGACGACCTGACCGAGCTGACCGAGCTGTCCCTGTTCGGCGTGGAGGGCGGCGAGGCCGCCGCCGGCCGGCTCATCGGGCGCGGGGTGACCGGCCTGGTCTGCGGCTCGGACCTGATGGCGCTCGGCGCGATCCGGGCGGCCCGCCAACGCGGTCGCTCCGTCCCCGAGGACGTCTCGGTGGTCGGCTACGACGACTCACCGCTGATGGCCTTCACCGATCCGCCGCTGACCACGGTGCGCCAGCCGGTCGCGGCCATGGCGGTGGCCGCCGTCCGCGCCCTGGTCGACGAGATCAACGGGCACCCGTCCCCGAACTCCGAGTATCTGTTCCGCCCGGAGTTGGTGGTACGCGGCTCCACCGCGGTCGCCCGGCCCGCCCCCACCCCCAAGCGCCAACGCCCCGCCCCCACCCTTCCCGTCCCCGCCTGACCCCGTCCCGCCCGACGCCGGGGCGGGCGTCTCGGGATCTGGGAGAAGTGCGGACGGTGACCGGCCTGGTCGGGCGGGTGATCGGCGTCATTTCTTGCGCAAGGAATGCTTGACTCTTGCAGCGCCGACGCGGCATCCTGCTCAGACACCCCTGCGCCGCCACAGAACGGGATCGCCGCCGATGACCTCCGCCCCCACCCCCACGCCACCGGCCACCGACGACGACTGGTGGCGGTCCGCGGTCGTCTACCAGGTCTACGTCCGCAGCTTCGCGGACGCGAACTCCGACGGCGTCGGCGACCTCCAGGGCATCCGGGGGCGCCTGCCCTACCTGCGCGAGCTGGGCGTGGACGCGCTCTGGCTGACGCCGTTCTACACCTCCCCGCAGGTCGACGCCGGCTACGACGTGGCCGACTACCGCGACGTCGACCCGCTCTTCGGCAACCTCACCGACTTCGACGAGATGATCACCGACGCGCACGCGCTGGGCCTGCGGATCATCGTCGACCTGGTGCCGAACCACACCTCCAGCGCGCACCCCTGGTTCGCCGCGGCGCTCGCCGCCGGCCCGGGTTCCCCGGAGCGCGAGCGCTACCTGTTCGCCGACGGCAAGGGCGAGCAGGGCGAGCTGCCCCCGAACGACTGGGAGAGCATCTTCGGCGGCCCGGCCTGGACCCGGGTGGTCGACGGCCAGTGGTAC
The DNA here is from genome assembly GCF_003027925.1 of Micromonospora sp. RP3T. Classification (GTDB taxonomy): domain Bacteria; phylum Actinomycetota; class Actinomycetes; order Mycobacteriales; family Micromonosporaceae; genus Micromonospora. The sequence continues at coordinate 59,054 of NZ_PYPS01000014.1, read as the reverse complement.
CTGCACCTGTTCGACCCGGCCCAGCCCGACCTGAACTGGCGCCACCCCGAGGTGCGCGCCGAGTTCGAGGACGTCCTGCGCTTCTGGCTGGACCGCGGCGTCGACGGCTTCCGGATCGACGTGGCGCACGGCATGATCAAGGCCGAAGGCCTGCCGGACGTCGGCTTCAGCACGATGACCACCGGGCAGCGCCAGTCGGATCTGCTCGGCAAGGGCCGGCTGCCCTACTTCGACCAGGACGAGGTGCACGACATCTACCGCGCCTGGCGGCCGATCCTGGACAGCTACCCGGGCGGCCGGATGGCGGTCGCCGAGGCGTGGGCCGAGACGCCGCAGCGGCTGGCCCGCTACATCGGGCCGGACGAGCTGCACCAGGCGTTCAGCTTCGACTTCCTGGAAGCCACCTGGTCGGCCGACTCGTTCCGCAAGGTGATCGACACCGCGCTGGCCGAGTCGACGATCGTCGGCGCGCCCACCACCTGGGTGCTCTCCAACCACGACAAGCAGCGCCACGTCACCCGGTACGGCGACGGCGAGGTCGGCCTGCGCCGCGCCCGGGCCGCCGCGCTGCTGATGTTCGCGCTGCCCGGCTGCGCCTACGTCTACCAGGGCGAGGAACTGGGCCTGCCGGAGGTGCTGGACCTCCCCGACGAGCTGCGCCAGGACCCGTCGTTCCTGCGCACCGGCGAGAGCCGGGACGGCTGCCGGGTGCCGATCCCGTGGAGCGGCGAGCTGGCCCCGTACGGCTTCGGGTCGGACGGCAGCGAACTGAGCTGGCTGCCGGCGCCGGCGACCTGGCGGGCCCTCTCGGTGGCCGCCCAGACCGGGGTACCCGGCTCGACGCTGGAGCTGTACCGGGCGGCGCTGCGGGTCCGGGGCACGCACCCGGCGCTTGCCGGCCTCGGCGGCATCACCTGGCTGGAGACCGAACCCGGCGTGCTGGCGTTCCGTCGGGCCGCCGGGGACACGGAGCTGACCTGCGTGGTCAACCTCAGCGGCGCGGACGTGACGGTCGCCGGCTTCGGCCGGCCGCTCGTCGCCAGCGCCGATCTCACCGAGCGGGGCGACGGCCACGTCCTGCCGGTGGACGCGGCTGCGTGGTTCGAACGGCGCTGAGCCGGGTAACCCGCCAACGACCTGGTCGTCCGTTGTGCTCCGCGCCGACGGGCGGCTGGGCTGCCGACCCCTTGTGGTGGGGGGTGAGGTGACATCGGCCCCCGGGAGTCCGCTCCCGGGGGCCGGCGTCCGTTCGGGGCGCCGCGCCGGTGGTCAGCCGCCCTTGGCGGTGAGCAGCGCGGCGATCCGGGCGAAGCCGGCGCGGACCTCGTCGGCGTCCGGCGGCTCCGCCGGTTGCGGCTCCGGCTGGCGTTCGGCGGCCAACTCCAGCTCGTCGTCGATGACGTCCTCGAAGTCGCCGTAGAGATCCGCCTGGTCGGCCTCGGCCGCCTCGTCCTCGGCGGCGATCTGCGCGGCGGCGATCTCACCGCGGATCTCCTCCGGCGTTAGCGCCGGCAGCAACGGCTCCACGACCGCCATCAACTGCTCCTCGGCCACCACCGCCTCGGCCAGCGCCAGCGCGTGCGGTCGCTCGTACGGGCCGCAGACCACAGGCTCCCACTCGTCGTCGGCGGCCAGCGGACCGAACGTGATGATCCAGGGCAGGCCGAGCATCGGCGAGTCGTCCGGCAGGTCCAGTGTCACGAGTGCGCCCACCGGCCCATCATTGTCGTTCCGCGCCCGCCCGGGGACCGCAATCCGACGAGTCTCCCCGCTCAGGCGACCGCGCTCAGCCACGCGTGCCGGCGTCCAGCGCCGCCCGGACCAGGGCGACCGCCCGCTCCGGCGACACACCCAGGCGACGCGCCTGGGCGGCGTAGTCGGCGGCGGCCCGGTGCAGCCGGTCGGTGGCGTCGTCGCGCCCGGGCGCCACCACCGTGCCGTGCCGGCCCCGGGTCTGCACCAACCCGGCGGCCTCCAGCTCGCGGTACGCCCGTGCCACCGTGTTCACCGCCAGCCCCAGGTCGGCGGCGAGCTGCCGGACCGCGGGGAGCCGGGTGCCCACCGGCAGCCGACCGTCGCCGACGGCGCTCGCGAGCTGGGCGCGCACCTGCTCGTACGGGGGTGTCGCCGACTCCGCGTCCACCCGGACCCGCGGGTTCATCCCCCGCCACCCGGGGTGCCCGGGTCGGTCTCCTCGTCCAGCACGTCGGCCTCCACGTCCACCTCCCGCGCACCGCCCTCGGCCAGGTCGACCACCCGGCCGTACCGGCTGGTGGCGGCGAGCGCGGCGCCGAAGAGCACCATCTGGTTGAGCAGGTAGAGGTAGAGCAGCAGACCCACGGCGGTCGCCACCACCGTGTACGCCGGATTCCGCTCGGTGCGCACCACGTAGTAGCGCCCCACGGTGTTGAGCAGCGTGATCCCGATCGCGACGGTCAACACCGCCGGGCGCAACCGGCGGCGGCTCATCCGCAGCCGAGGCACGGCCAGCAGGAGGGCTGCGGCGAGCACGGCGTTGACCAGCACGCTCAGCACCGCGCTGACCGTGGTCAGGCCGACCGAGCCGGTACTGCGCAGCAGGAAGCGCAGCAACGACTCCAGCGCGTCGACGGCGGCGACCGAGACGAAGAGCAGCACGAAGACCGCGACCAGCACGCCCAGGTCGACCAGGCGGCGCACCACGAGGTTGCCGGGCTGCTGGTTCAAGCCGTACATCAGGCGCTGCGACGAGCGGATCGCCTCCACCCAGCCGATCCCGGTGAAGACCAGGATGACCAGGCCGACCACGCCGACGGTGTTGCTGCTCTCGGCGATCTGCGCCGGGTCGAGGAACGGCAGGTTCTCCCGGAGGAACTCGGCCGCCGCGCGGCTGACGTCCTCGTTGTCGCGCAGCACCGCGCCGAAGACCCAGTACGCGACCAGGGCGAGCGCGAACACGGCGAAGAAGCCGTAGTAGGCGATGGCGGCGGCGAGCCGCCCGGCGAGCAGGTCGGCGTAGAGCGTCCCGGCCAGCCAGACGTGGTCGAAGGCGGACGAGCGACAGCGGGCCGCGTCGATCCGACGCCCGACCGCCACCTCGATCCGGCCGAAGACGTTCACCCCGCCATCCTCGCCGATCGGCGCTCCCGGTGGAGGCGGCCCGGCCGGCCGGGTGTTCAGCGCGGGCCGCCGAGCCGGAAGTCGCGACGGGGCTGCCACCGGGTCGCCCCGCTGTGCGAGAAGAGCGTGAACGCCTCCACCTCGAACAGCGCGGAGAAGTCGGCCAGGTCCTCGTACGCCTTGTCGAGCACCTCGGGCGGCACGTCCTGGGCCACTGTGACGTGCGGGTGGTACGGGAAGCGGGCCTCGCGGCGCAGCTCCGGGGCCGAGTTGATGGCGGCGGCGAGCAGCTCGCACTCGCTGATCCCGGCCGCCACCGTCACGAAGACCACCTGGGTGACCGGGCGGAACGTGCCGGTGCCGCGCAGGTGCAGCGTGAACGGCAGGTGGGTGGCGGCCACCCGGCTCAGGTGCGCCTCGACCGCGGGCAGCGCGCGTACCGGGATCTCGGTGGGCCCAAGCAGGGTGACGTGCGCCGGGACGGCCTGCGGGTCGCCGGCGGAGACCCGGCGGCGGGTGAGCAGCCCGCCCCACGGCTCGGGCACGTCGACAGCGATCCCGATCTGGATCGTGTCCCCGCCGCCCGGCGCTGCGTCACTGCCCGCCACGTCGCGTGCCATCCCTCCGGTCACCGTCACCGTTTCCCCGCCCGCGCCGCTACGCGGACCGCGCCGGGGGGAGGAACCCGACCCGTTCGTACGCGGTGCGCAGCGTGTCGACCGCCACCGCCCGGGCCTTCTCCGCGCCCCGCGCGAGCAGCTTGTCGAGCTGGGCCGGGTCGTCCAGGTAGCCGTTGGTGCGCTCCTGGATCGGGGTGACGAACTCCCGCACCACCTCGGCGAGGTCCTTCTTGAGGTCGCCGTAACCCCGGCCGTCGTACGCGGCGACCAGGTCGTCGATGCCGCGGCCGGAGAGCGCGGAGTAGATGGTGAGCAGGTTGGAGATGCCCGGCTTCCCCTCCGCGTCGAAGACGATCTCGCGGCCGGTGTCGGTGACCGCCGAGCGGATCTTCTTGGCCGAGCGGGCCGGGTCCTCCAGCAGGTCGATGATGCCGGCCGGGGCGGAGAACGACTTCGACATCTTGGCGGTGGGATCCTGGAGATCGACGATCTTGGCGGTGTCCTTCACGATGTGCGGCACCGGCACCCGGAAGGTGGGGCCGAACAGCGAGTTGAACCGCTGCGCCAGGTCACGGGAGAGCTCCAGGTGCTGCCGCTGGTCCTCGCCGACCGGCACCGCGTGCGCCTGGTAGAGCAGGATGTCGGCGGCCTGGAGGATCGGGTAGGTGAACAGGCCGACGCTGGCCCGGTCGCTGCCCTGCTTCTGCGCCTTGTCCTTGAACTGGGTCATCCGGCCGGCCTCGCCGAACCCGGTGATGCAGCCGAGCACCCAGGCCAGCTGCGGGTGCTCGGGCAGCTGCGACTGGACGAACAGGGTGCTGCGTTCCGGGTCGATGCCGAGCGCGAGGAGCTGCGCGGCGGCCACCCGGGTGCGTTGCCGGAGCACCTTGGGGTCGTGCCCCGCGGTGATCGCGTGCAGGTCGACGACGCAGTAGAACGCGTCGTGGCTGTCCTGGAGCGCCACCCAGTGCCGCAGCGCGCCCAGGTAGTTCCCGAGATGGAACGAGTCGGCCGTCGGCTGGATGCCGGAGAAGACGCGCGGGCGGGCGGGTACGTCGGACATGGCGGCAATTCTGTCAGCAAGCCCCCGGGTCCGTCATGACGGGCCGGCGGGTCGGGCGGGTACGGACGGGCGCGGGCCGCTGACCTCGCGCCGGGGCTCGGGCAGCCGGCGCACGGAGACCGCCAGGCGGGACACCCGCCGACCGTCGAGCGACAGCACCCGCAGCAGCCAGCCCTCCGGATCGGCGGCATCCGGTCCGTCGGCCGGGTCGTCCCGCACCGGCACCTCGTCGCCGACCACCGGCAGGCGGCCCAGCGCGGCCATCACGTACCCGCCGACCGTCTCGTACGGGCCGGCGGGCAGCGGCACCCCGGTGCGTTCGGCGAAGTCGGCCAGGTTGAGCCGGCCGTCGACCACGGCGGGCAGGCCGGCGGGTCCCGGATCGGGCGGCCCGTGGCGCCCGTCGTGGATCTCCCCGACCAACTCCTCCACCAGGTCCTCGCAGGTGACGATGCCGGCGGTGCCGCCGTACTCGTCGACCACCACGGCCAGGTGGTGCCCTTCCCGACGCATCTCGGTGAGCGCCGCGAGCACCCGCTTGCTGCCCGGCAGCCGCTTCACCTCGCGGGTCAGCGCGCCGACCGCGACCCGGCCGGCCGGCTCCGGGCGCAGCAGCACGTCCCGCAGGTGCACCAGGCCGACGACGTCGTCGTGCGTGCCGTCCACCACCGGATAGCGGGTGTGCGGGTCGGTCCGGACCAGCCGCTGCGCCTCGGCCACCGGCAGGCCGGCGGCGAGGAAGACCACCTCGGTGCGGGGCACCATCACCTCGCGGACCAGCCGCGCACCGGCCACCAGCACCTCGTCGATGATCCGGCGTTCGTCCGGGTCGAGCAGCGTGTTTGCGGCGACGAGGTCGCGCAGGTCGGCCTCGCTGATCCGTTCCCGCCCGGCGGTGGGGCTCGCCCCGAGCAGGCCGGTCACCACCCGGGTGGCGCCGTCGGCGGCCCGTACCACGAGCCGGGCCACGGCCCGGGCCAGCGGACCGGATTCGCGTCGGGGCCGCCCCGACGGTCGCCGCCGGGGCCCGGGACCACCCGCTTCCCGCATGACAAGCATGGTAGACAGCGACCGGCGCCAGCCCGGCCCGATGTGCGTATCTGTTCAATCCTGATGGATCGTGGTGGAATGGAGCGACGCTCACTCGGCCGCTGCACCATGGCCGCCGGCCGTAGGGTGATCACGGACGGCCGACACGGACGCGGCCAGGCAGGAGGATCGACGTGAAACTGCTCGTCACCGGCGGCGCCGGCTACATCGGCAGCGTGGTGACCCGGATGCTGCTCGACCACGGCCACCAGGTGACCGTGCTGGACGACCTGCGCACCGGCCACCGCGAGGCGCTCGCCCCCGACGCCACCCACGTCGACCTGTCGGTGCACGAGGCCGCCCGGGTGCTCACCCCCGACGCCGGGTTCGAGGGCGTGCTGCACTTCGCCGCCCTGATCGCCGCCGGCGAGTCGATGATCCGCCCCGAGCTCTACTGGGACACCAACACCGTCGGCTCGATCGCCCTGATCGACGCCGTCCGCGCCGCCCGGGTGCCCCGGATGGTCTTCTCCTCGACCGCCGCCGTCTACGGCAACCCCACCGAGCTGCCCATCCCGGAGACCGCCGTCAAGGCGCCCACCAACACGTACGGGGCGACCAAGCTGGCCGTCGACATGGTGCTCACCTCCGAGGCGGTCGCGCACGAGCTGGGCGCCGTCTCGCTGCGCTACTTCAACGTCGCCGGTGCGTACCTGCGCGACGGGACGGCGATCGGCGAACGGCACGACCCGGAGACGCACCTCATCCCGATCGCGCTCGACGTGGCCGCCGGCCGGCGCGAGAAGCTCCAACTCTTCGGCGACGACTACCCCACCGTCGACGGCACCTGCGTCCGCGACTACATCCACGTCGAGGACCTCGCCCGCGCCCACCTGCTCGCGCTGGACGCCGCCACGCCGGGCCGGCACCGGATCTATAACCTGGGCAACGGCAACGGCTTCACCAACCGCCAGGTCGTCGACGTGGTCCGCGAGGTCACCGGCCACCCGGTGCCGGTCGAGGTGGCGCCACGCCGCGAGGGAGACCCCGCCGAGCTGGTCGCGTCGTCCGCGCTGGCCCGCGACGAGCTGGGCTGGGTGCCGGCCAAGCCGACCCTGCACGACATGGTCGGCGACGCCTGGGCGTTCTACCGCGACCACCGCACCGGACCTGCCTCGTGAGCGGCGACGTCGCGGACCGCGCCACCGAAGGCTTCCGGCAGCGGTACGCCGCCGAGCCGGCCGGCCGCTGGGCGGCTCCCGGACGGGTCAACCTGATCGGCGAGCACACCGACTACAACGACGGCTTCGTGCTGCCCTTCGCGCTGCCGCTGCGTACCGTGGTCGCCGCGGCGCCCGGCCCGGACGCGCGCTGGACGGTCTGGTCGGAGCTGGACGAGCAGCCGGTCGAGTTCGGCGCCGCGGAGGCCGACGAACCCGGCCGGGTCGACGGCTGGGCCGCCTACGTGGCCGGCGTGGTGTGGGCGCTGCGGGCCGCCGGCCTCGACGTCCCCGGCGCGCGGCTCGCCATCGCCTCCGACGTGCCGGTCGGCTCCGGCCTCTCCTCGTCCGCCGCCATCGAGGCGGCGGTGCTGGCCGCGCTGGTCGACCTCGGTGGGCTCGACCTGCCCACCGACCGCTGGCCCCGGCTCGCCCAGCGCGCCGAGAACGAGTACGTCGGCGCGCCCACCGGGATCATGGACCAGTCCGTGGTCGTCCGGGGCCGGGCCGGTCATGCGCTCTTCCTCGACTGCCGTACCGAGGTGGTCGAGCAGATCCCGTTCGACCTGGACGCCGCCGGGCTGGCCGTGCTGGTGGTCGACTCCCGCGCGCCGCACCGGCACGCCGACGGCGAGTACGCGGCCCGGCGCAGGAGCTGCGAACGGGCCGCCGCGACGCTCGGCGTGACCGCGCTGCGCGACGTGCCCACCGACGGTCTCGACGCGGCGCTGGCCCGCCTCGACGACGACGAGACGCAGCGCCGGGTCCGGCACGTGGTCACCGAGAACCAGCGGGTGCTCGACACCGTCGCGTTGCTGCGCGCCGGCCGGGTCCGGGAGACCGGTCCGCTGCTGACCGCCTCGCACGCCTCGATGCGCGACGACTTCGAGATCACCGTTCCGGAGACCGACACCGCGGTCGAGGCGGCGCTCGCGGCCGGCGCGCACGGCGCGCGGATGACCGGCGGCGGGTTCGGCGGCTGCGTGCTCGCCCTGGTCGACGCGGACGCCGCCGAGGAGGTGGCCGCCGCCGTCACCACCGCGTACGCCGAGCGCGGCTTCGCCGCCCCCCGCACCCTGACCGTCCGCCCCGCCTCCGGCGTCACCCGGATGTAAGGAGGGGCCCCTTCTTAACGCCTGCGGTAGAGGAAGGGGCCCTTGTTAACACTGAGCTGTTAACAAGGGCCCCTTCCTCACACCCAGGCTCAGGCGGCTTCGACGATCATGCCGGCGCCTACCGTGCGGTTGGTGGCCTCGTCGATGATGACGAAGCCGCCGGTGGTGCGGTTGCGGCGGTACTCGTCCGCGAGCAGCGGCACCGTGGTGCGCAGCCGGACCCGGCCGATCTCGTTCAGCTTCAGCTCGGCCGCCGTCTCGTCCCGGTGCAACGAGTTGACGTCCAGCCGGTAGTGCAGCTCCCGCACGATCGTCCGCGCCGAACGGGTGGTGTGCTTGATCGCGTACCGGCCGCCGACCTGCAACGGCCGGCTCTCGTCCATCCAGCAGACCATCGCCTCGATGTCCTGCGCGACCATCGGGGCGTTGTTCGGCCGGCAGATCAGGTCACCCCGGGAGATGTCGATCTCGTCGGTCAACCGGACCGTCACCGACATAGGCGGGAACGCCTCCTCGACCGGGCCGTCGGCCGTCTCCACCGCGGCGATCCGGCTGGTGAAGCCGGACGGCAGCACCATCACCTCGTCGCCCGGCTTGAGCACGCCGGAGGCCACCTGACCGGCGTAACCCCGGTAGTCGGTGACGGTGGTGGACTGCGGCCGGATCACGTACTGCACCGGGAACCGGACGTCGACCAGGTTGCGGTCCGACGCGATGTGCACCCGCTCCAGGTGGTGCAGCAGCGACGGGCCTTCGTACCACTGCATGTTCTCCGAGCGGGTGACGATGTTGTCGCCGCGCAGCGCGGAGATCGGCACCACGGTCAGGTCCGGCGCGTCGAGCTTCGCCGCGAACGCGGTGAACTCGTCGGCGATCCGCTCGAAGACCTCCTGCGACCAGTCGACCAGGTCCATCTTGTTGACGCACAGGACCAGGTGCGGCACCCGCAGCAGCGAGCAGAGGAACGCGTGCCGGCGGGACTGCTCCACCAGGCCCTTGCGCGCGTCCACCAGGATCAGCGCCAGGTCGGCAGTGGACGCGCCGGTGACCATGTTCCGGGTGTACTGGGTGTGCCCCGGCGTGTCGGCGATGATGAACTTCCGCCGCGGCGTGGCGAAGTAGCGGTACGCCACGTCGATCGTGATGCCCTGCTCCCGCTCGGCGCGCAGGCCGTCGGTGAGCAGCGCCAGGTTGGTGTATTCGTCGCCCCGCGCCGCGCTGACCGCCTCGACCGCGGCGAGCTGGTCGCTGAAGAGCGACTTGGTGTCGTACAGCAGCCGGCCGATCAGGGTCGACTTGCCGTCGTCGACGCTGCCGGCGGTGGCGAACCGCAGCAGGTCCATCGGCCGTGCGGCGGTCTCACCGTCGGCCGGCGCCCAGGTGTCGACACTCATCAGAAGTAGCCCTCTCGCTTGCGGTCCTCCATGGCGGCCTCGCTGACCCGGTCGTCGCCGCGGGTCGCGCCGCGCTCGGTGATCCGGGTGGCGGCCACTTCCTCGATCACCTTCTCCACCGTGTCGGCGTCCGAGCGGACCGCCGCGGTGCAGGAGGCGTCACCCACGGTCCGGTACCGCACCTGGGCTTTGAACGGCTGCTCACCGGCGCGGGCCCGGAAGAACTCGTTGACCGCGTAGAACATGCCGTCGCGCTCGATCACCTCGCGCTCGTGCGCGAAGTAGATCGCCGGCAGCGGGATCCGCTCCCGGGCGATGTAGTGCCAGACGTCCAGCTCGGTCCAGTTGGAGAGCGGGAACACCCGGATCGACTCGCCGGGGTGGTGCCGGCCGTTGTACAGCGACCACAGCTCCGGACGCTGGTTCTTCGGGTCCCACTGGCCGAACTCGTCGCGGAAGCTGAACACCCGCTCCTTGGCCCGGGCCTTCTCCTCGTCCCGCCGGGCGCCGCCGAACAGCGCGTCGAAGCGGTGCTTCTCCACCGCGTCGAGCAGCACCGGGGTCTGGATGCGGTTGCGCATGCCGTCCGCCGACTCGCGGACCATGCCCTTGGTCAGCGCCTCCGGCACGCTGGCCACGATGAGGTGCAGGCCCAGTTCGGCGACCCGCTGGTCGCGGTAGTCGAGCACCTCGGGGAAGTTGTGCCCGGTGTCCACGTGCATCACCGGGAACGGGATGTTGGCCGGCGCGAACGCCTTCTGCGCCAACCGGAGCATCACGATCGAGTCCTTGCCACCGGAGAAGAGCAGGACCGGCCGCTCCATCTCGGCGACGACCTCGCGCATCACGAAGATGCTCTCCGCCTCGAGCGCGTCGAGGTGCGACACCTGGTACGCGGCGGGGGACGTCATGACACGAACTCGATTCGCTCGGATCCGTACATCGGATTCCAGACCTTTCCGGTCGGAGTCGTGAAGAAGAACGCTCAGGTTACCCGGAATGACGCTGCAACGCCGCAAGCAACCGACTCGCGAGATCCTTGCGGCAGACCAGCAGATCGGGTAGGCGCGGGTCGGCCTCGTTGTATTTCAGCGCAGAACCGTCGATCCGGGAAGCGTGCAGTCCGGTGGCCGTCGCCACAGCGACCGGAGCGGCCGAGTCCCACTCGTACTGGCCGCCGGCATGGATGTACGCGTCGACCTCGCCGGTCACCACCGCGGCGATCTTCGCACCCGCCGAGCCCATCGGAACCAGATGAGCGCCGACGTCCGCTGCCAGATCGGTCAGGAAAACCGGCGGACGGCTACGACTGACCGCCAATCGGACGGCCCGCGCGTCGCCGGCCGTGGCCGCCGCCAACGTCATCGGCGGGTACGCCGGCGGGTGGTCCGTGCCCAGCACCCGGTGCTGCGCCGGCAGGCCCACCGCGCCCGCCACCAGACCGTGCGGAGTGGGCGCGTGCCGCGACCAGAGCGCCACGTGCACCGCCCAGTCGGCGCGCCCCTCCTCCGCGTACTCCCGGGTGCCGTCCAACGGATCGATGATCCACACCCGGTCGGCGGTCAGCCGGGACATCGCCTCCCGGCTCACCTCGGCCGTCCAGGCCAGCCGCGAGCCCTCGTCCTCCTCCGACAACACCGCGTCCGCCGGGCGCCACCGCGCCAGCTCGGTCCGGATCAGGTCGTGCGCGACCTTGTCCCCGGCCGACGTCAGCGCCCCGGCGTCGGCGAAACCCAGCTCCGCGCGCAGGTCCGTCAACGCCTGCCCCGCCCGCGACGCCAACCAGCGGGCGAACGCGCCGTCGATCATCGGAGGACTGCCCATGGTCACCGCTCCCGTCGCCGGCCCCGCTCACGTCGCGAGGCGCAGACTACCGGCCGGCACACCGGGAGCCGGTCAAGCCCCGTGGTACAGGTTCTGCGTCGGCTCCACACCCTTGGTGACCACCGACTCCACCACGTCCGCCGCGCGGTCGACCAGGAACTCCAACTCCTTGCGCTCCGCGCCGGAAAAATCCGAGAGTACGTAGTCCGCCGGGTCCTGCCGGCCCGGTGGCCGCCCGATGCCGAACCGCACCCGGACGTAGTCCTTCGTGCCCAGCGACTTCGACATCGACCGCAGCCCGTTGTGGCCGCCCTCGCCGCCGCCGCACTTCACCCGCACCTGCCCGTAGCCGATGTCCAGCTCGTCGTGCACCGCGATCACCCGTGCCGGGGGGATCTTGTGGAACTGCGCCAGCCCGGCCACCGGCCCACCGGAAAGGTTCATGTAGGTCAGCGGCTTCAACAGCACCAGCTTCGGGCCGCCGAACCCCAACCGCCCCTCGGCGGCCTCGGCCATCGCCCGCTTGTGCCGCCCGAACTTCGCGCCCACCCGCGCCGCCAGCAGGTCGGCCACCATGAACCCGACGTTGTGCCGGTTGGCCGCGTACTCCCGACCGGGGTTGCCCAGGCCGACCACCAGCCACGGCCCCGCCTCGTCCGTCACCCCGACGCCCCTTCCCGCTCGCTTCCCCGACCAGCCGTCCCCATACGCCGACAGGCGCCCCCGGAACCCGGGGACGCCTGTCGCACAGCCTGCGGACCGGTCAGGCCTCGGTCTTCGCCTCGGCCGGGGTCTCCTCGCCCTCGGCGGCCGGAGCGCCCTCCGGCGACTCGGCGGTCTCCTCGCCGGTCCCGGCCTCGGCCTCCTCGGTGGCCTCCTCGACCTCGGGGAGGGTGGCCTCGAGCTGCTCGGCGGTCGGGGCGGCGGTCACCGAGGCGACAGCGGTCTCCTCGTCGGTGGCCAGCTCGACGCCGGACGGCAGCTCGACGTCGGCGGCGGTGATCGTGGTGCCCGGCTCGGCGCCCTCGATCGACGCCTCCAGGTGGTCCGGCACCTTGGTGGCGTCGGCGGTCACCGAGAGCGTGTCGTGGTCGTGCACGATCAGGGTGTCCTTCGCGGCCTCACCGGTCAGCTGGACCGGGACCTCGACGGTGACCTTCTCGCCCCGGCGGACCAGCAGCAGGTCCACGTGCTCGAAGGAGTCCTTGATCGGGTCGCGCTGGATCGCCTTCGGCAGCGCCAGCACCTGGGTGCCGTCACTGACCTCGATCGCGAAGAGCTGGTTCGCGCCGCCCTTACGGATCGCGGCGGCGAACTCCCGCGCCGGGAGCGCGATGTGCTTGGGCTTCTCGCCGTGGCCGTACAGCACGGCGGGCACCTTGCCGGCCCGGCGGGTACGACGGGCACCACCCTTGCCGAACTCGGTACGGGGCTCGGCGCTGATCTTTACCTCGGACACGGGGAAACTCCTGATACTTCGCTGCGGCGGCTTGTCGTCTGGCGGTGCTGGGCGAGGGGCTCGCTGGGGCTCAAGGTCATGAACGACCGCCCGGAGCACCGCGTCGATGACGGCGCCTCCGTGCGGTGCTGGTCAACAGCCCGCCGGGCACCCTCGCCGTGGCAACCGGACCAGTCTACCCGAGCGAATTCCGCGCCCGCCGGCAGTCCCCCACTATCACCGCGCCGGCCGGTCCGCAGCGCAACGGCCCGGCCGCCGGACCACGCCGACGACCGGACCCCCACGGTCAGCTCAGGCCACCGAACAGGGTGGTCACCGAACCGTCGTCGAAGACCTCCCGGATCGCCCGCGCCAGCAGCGGGGCGATCGACAGCACGGTCAGCTTGTCGAGCTGCTTCTCCGGCGGCAACGGCAGCGTGTTCGTCACCACGACCTCGCTGATCGGGCTGTTCTTCAGCCGCTCCGTCGCCGGGTCCGACAGCAGCGCGTGCGTCGACGCGACCACGATCTCCGCCGCCCCGGACTCCTTGAGGATGTCCGCCGCCTTGGAGATCGTGCCACCGGTGTCGATCATGTCGTCCACGATCAGGCACACCCGGCCCTCGACCTCACCCACCACACGGTTCGCCACCACCTGGTTCGGCTTCAACGGGTCCCGGGTCTTGTGGATGAACGCCAGCGGGCAACCACCCAGCCGGTCCGTCCAGCGCTCCGCCACCCGCACCCGGCCCGAATCCGGCGCCACCACCGTCATCGGCCGGCCCGCGTACTTGTGCTCCACGTACTCGGCGAGCACGTCCATCGCGAACAGGTGGTCCACCGGGCCGTCGAAGAAGCCCTGGATCTGCGCGGTGTGCAGATCCACGGTCAGGATCCGGTTCGCGCCCGCGGTCTTCAGCAGGTCGGCCACCAGCCGCGCCGAGATCGGCTCCCGACCCCGGTGCTTCTTGTCCTGCCGTGAGTAGGGGTAGAACGGCAACACCACGGTGATCCGCTTGGCCGAACCACGCTTCAGCGCGTCCACCATGATCAGGGTCTCCATGACCCACGTGTTCACCCCGTGCGTCACGGACTGCACCACGAAGGCGTCCGAACCACGGACCGAGTCCTTGAACCGTACGAAGATCTCACCGTTGGCGAACTCGTAGGCGTCGGCCGGCGTCGGCGCGACGCCGAGCACCTCACCGATCTCCTTGGCCAGCTCCGGAAAACCCCTCCCGGAGAAGAGCATCAGGCTCTTGCGGTTCTCGGCGACGATGCTGCCCATGGGCCCGTCTGCTCCCGTATGTCGGTGGTGCCCGGCGCGGCCGGGGACTGTTCGGTTGCAGTATCCCCCGGGTTCACCGGTCCACCCACCGCCCGGCGGTCCCCGTGGATTCAGTCACCTTCGCTTGCGGCCCCGCCCGGCCCCGCCTCGCCGTCGCGGGCCTGCCGGGCCGCGTCCGCCGCCGCCGTGCCGGCCCGCTTGCGCAGCACCCAGCCCTCCACGTTGCGCTGCTGACCACGCGCCACCGCCATCGCGCCCGCCGGCACGTCACCGGTGATCACCGAACCGGCCGCGGTGTACGCGCCGTCGCCCACCCGCACCGGGGCCACGAACATGTTGTCGGCCCCGGTACGCGCGTGACTGCCGATCGTGGTGTGGTGCTTGTGCACCCCGTCGTAGTTGACGAACACCGTGGCGGCGCCGATGTTGCTGTGGTCGCCGATCGTCGCGTCCCCCACGTACGACAGGTGGGGCACCTTCGAGCCCTCACCGATCGTCGCCTTCTTGGTCTCCACGAACGTGCCGACCTTCGCCTTGCGGGCCAGCCGCGACTCCGGCCGCAGGTACGCGTACGGGCCGACGCTGGCCTGCGGACCCACCTCGGCGCCCACCGCGTGGCTGCGCACCACGCTCGCGCCCTCGCCCACCGTGGTGTCGACGAGCGTGGTGTCCGGGCCGACCGACGCGCCCGCGCCGACCGTGGTGGCACCCCGCAACTGGGTGTTCTGGTCGACCACCGCGTCCCGTTCCAGCGTCACCGTCACGTCGATCCAGGTGGTGTGCGGGTCGAGAAGGCTCACGCCGGTGCGCATCCAGCCCTCGTTGACCCGGTCGCGCAGCAGCCGACGCAGCCCGGCCAGCTCCACCCGGTCGTTGCAGCCCAGCGTCTCCACGTGGTCGGCCGCCCGGTGCACCGCCACCGGCTCGCCCGCGTCCCGGAGCAGCGCGAAGACGTCGGTGAGGTACTCCTCGCCCTGGTCGTTGTCGGTGGAGAGCTTGCCCAGCGCCTCCCGGAGCCGGACCGCGTCGAACGCGTAGATGCCCGCGTTGATCTCCCGCAGCGCACGCTGCTGCGGCGTGGCGTCGCGCTCCTCGACGATCTGCGCCAACCGCCCGTCCGTGTCCCGCACGATCCGCCCCAGGCCGGTCGGGTCCGGCACCTCGGCGGCCAGCACGGTCGCCGCGGCGGCGGCGCCCTCGTGCGCCTCGACCAGGGCCGCGACGGTCTCCGGCCGCAGCAGCGGCACATCGCCGTTGATCACCACGACGGTGCCGGCCGCGTCCGGCACCGCGTCCAGCGCGATGCGGACCGCGTGCCCGGTGCCGAGCTGGCGCTCCTGGAGCACCGGCGTGGCGGCCGGGGCCACCTCGGTCAGGTGCGCCCGTACCTGGTCGGCGCCGTGGCCGACCACCACCACGGTGCGGTCCGCGCTGAGCGGCCCGGCCGCGGCCAGGACGTGACCGAGCAGGGTACGGCCGAGCAGTGGGTGCAGCACCTTGGGCAGGGACGACTTCATCCGCTTGCCCTCACCGGCGGCGAGCACGACAACGGTGCGGAGGTGGGGCTGGGACACGACGTGCTCCCGTCGGGACGGCGACAGTCTCGCGGTCATGCTAACCAGAGCAGCGGGCAGCTTGCCGCGTACCCCACGAAGGGCACCTATACCTGAAACTGCTCGGCCGCCAGGATTCGAACCTGAAACACAAGAACCAAAATCTTGGGTGTTGCCAGTTACACCACGGCCGAAGGGAACCTCGACAGCTTACCGGGTCTCGCTAGCCCTCGGATGCCTCGGATCGGGCGCCGGGCCGCGCAGTCGCCGCCTCCCGGTGGCGGTGCCGGCTGTTCATTCGTCGCGCATTCCCGCCACCGCCTCCCCGATCCCGGCGATCAGGCCCTCGACACGCCAGTAGAGCTGCCGGCTGCGCGGAACGGTGATCACCAGGCAACCCCGGTAGCTCTCGCCGCTGTTCCGCCGCACGGTTGTCGGGCTGTGCCGTTTGAGCGTCGCTCGGGTGAACCGCTCCAGCGGAAGCCGCAGCCGCTCCGCCCACCAGCGCTCGGTCGCCTCGACCTCGCCGGACTCGTGGATGAGCAGGCGGTAGCTCGCCGTCTCGCGGTTGACCCCACAGGCAGCGAGGAACGCCAGGAACAGCGCGAGCAAGAGGGGGTCGCTGTTGACGAACTCCAGTCGATCCTGCGGTCGCCACGGCTTCGACTTGCTTCCCTCGCACCAGTAGATCGCCGCGCCCAGCACCAGCAGATCCCGCTCGCTGAGACCGCCCACCACAGCCGCAGACCGAGCCTGCGCGGCAGCCTGCTCCGCGTCCCGCGCCTCCCGGTAGGCGCCCCAACGCGCGTCCGTCATCGCCTTCGCGTGCGCCCGCCGCCGCTCGGCCGTCGCGGCGTCCGGGTTCAGCGGCAGGTGCCGCACCCACTGGTAGACGGTGGACTTCGCCACGCCGAGCCGCCCCGCGATCTGGTTGACCGAACACCCGATCGCGCGCAGCCTGAGCGCCTCGGCGCGGACGTCGTCCCGGGCCCGGGGGTGGCGGGTCCACTTCGGCGGCGGCACGCCGCGCAGCAACGCGTACGCCCGGTTGCGGCCGATGCCGAGCCGGGCCCGAATCTCCACGACGGAGAGGTGTTCCTCGACGCGCAGCCGGCGCGCCTCGGCAGCGAGTGGGTCAGTCACCAGGCCACAATAGAACAGGTGTACGACAAATCCGCCGCCAGCCGGCCGGCCCGGGCCGGGCCTGGCAGGATGGGGCGGGTGACCGACGTTCCCGGCAGCGACAGTGCTCGCCGACGGGCCGTCCCGGCGGCCAAGCCCCGGGTGCGGATGTCCGCGGCGCAGCGGCGCGAGCAGTTGATCTCGATCGCCCGGCAGATCTTCGCCGAGCGCGGGTTCGACGCCACCTCGATCGAGGAGGTGGCGTCGCGGGCCAAGGTCTCCAAGCCGGTGGTCTACGAGCACTTCGGCGGCAAGGAGGGGCTCTACGCGGTGGTGGTGGACCGGGAGGTCCGCTCGCTGCTGGACCGGATCACCACGGCGCTGACCGCGGGCCATCCGCGCGAGCTGCTGGAGCAGGCCGCGTTGACGCTGCTGACCTACATCGAGGAGGAGACCAGCGGCTTCCGGGTGCTGGTCCGGGAGTCGCCGCTGATGTCGGCGACGGGCAACTTCAGCAGCGTGATGAACGACGTCGCGCACCAGGTGGAGCACATTCTCGGCGCGGAGTTCTCCAGCCGGGGGTACGACCCGAAGCTGGCGGAGCTCTACTCGCAGGCGCTGGTGGGCATGGTGGCGTTGACCGGGCGCTGGTGGCTGGAGGTGCGCCGGCCACGCAAGGAGACGGTGGCGGCGCACCTGGTGAACCTGGCCTGGAACGGCCTGTCGCACCTGGAGTCGAAGCCGGGGCCGATCCAGGGTTAGCGGTTGCCCTCGGCGAGCGGGTGGTAGCGACGGCGGCGCTCCTCCTCGGCGTGCTCGGGCGGCCCGACCTTGTCGTACAGCCCGGTGGCGAGCAGGATCAGCCCGAACATCAGCGACACGATGACGGTGGACATCGAGAAGTTCAGGAAGTTCGCCGAGGTCTGGAGCACGGCCATCATCAGGATGCCGGTGACCAGGAAGACCGCGCCGGCGGTGAGGTTCATGTAGTGCCCGAGGTTGTTCCGGCGGGACGCGCCGATGATCAGGACCGCGCCGAACACCACCGAGACCAGCGAGAACGCCAGGTTGGTGCGCAGCCCGAGGGCGTAGGTGTCCTGCCGGCTGAACAACCCGTCGCCCCAGGTCTCGAACACGCCCCAGACGCCGAAGGCCAGGATGTAGAGGCCGATCAGCCCGGACAGCACCCGGTAGAGCGGTCGCGCGGGGTGGTTCACCGGGAAGTGCGCCATGGTGCCCTCCAGCCGTGGAGACTGATTCGGGACAATTGTCCCCCGGGGCGTCCGGTTCCGTACCGGGAAACGCCGAAGGCCCGGCGCGGACGCCGGGCCTTCGGGGTGGATCGGGATCAGAGCACCAGGCGGGCCTTCTGCCAGGCCTCGTGCTCGTCGTCGGTGCCGACCTTGCCGTACATGCCGGCCACCAGCAGGACCAGCGACAGCGTCAGGACCACGATCACGGTCATGATCGAGAAGTTGAGGACGTTGGCGTCCGTCTGGAGGAACGCCAGCGCGGCCAGGCCGATGACCATGAGCGTGTACGCCACCCACTGGTTGACCGCCACGTCGAGGTTGCGGCCGATCGCGGTGCCGACCAGGATCACCACGCCGATCAGGATCGACAGCAGCGACAAGCCCATGTTGGTGCCCTGGCCGAGCACCCTGGTGTCGTCCTGGGCGAAGAAGTCGTTGCCGGCGCTGGCGATGATGCCGAGGCCGCCGAAGACGACGAAGTACAGACCAACGAGCCCGCCGATCGCCCGGTAGATCGGCCGCGCGGGGTGGTTGACGGGGGTGTGGGCCATCTCAGCGTCTCCAAGACCGTTCGGATGAGGGTTCCTCGGTGATTGTCCCGTACGGCGGTCAGTGACGCCGCACACCCCCCACGCCTCAGCCGGCGGGCAGCTCCTCGGCCAGCGCCAACCAGGTCTCCTCGGTGTGGTCCCGCTCGGCCCGGACCTCCTTGAGCTGGGCGTCCAGCTCGGCGACGCGGGCGTAGTCGGTGGCGTTGGCGGCGAGTTGCTCGTGCAGGCCCGCCTCCTTCTGTTCGAGTTTGGCGATCTGCCGTTCCAGCCGGTTGAGCTCCTTCTTCGCGGTGCGTACCTCGGCGGCGGACATGCCGTCGCGGGCCGGCGCGGCCGTGCCCGGGGTGAGGTCGGCGGGCGCCGGGCCACCGGCCGCGGCGGCCCGGGCCAGGTACTCGTCGATGCCACCGGGCAGGTGCACGAGCCGCCCGTCACCGAACATGCCGTACGCGACGTCGGTGACCCGCTCGATCAGGTAGCGGTCGTGGCTGGCCACCACGATGGTGCCGGGCCACGAGTCGAGCAGGTCCTCCAGCGCGGCGAGCGTGTCGGTGTCCAGGTCGTTGGTGGGCTCGTCGAACAGCAGCACGTTGGGCTCGCCGGCCAGCAGCCGCAGCATCTGGAGGCGGCGGCGCTCGCCGCCGGACAGGTCGCTGACCGGTGTCCAGAGCCGCCGGTCGTCAAAGCCGAAGATCTCGGCGAGCTGGGACGCGCTGATCTCCCGGTCGCCGAACTGCACCCGGCGGGCCACCTCCTCGACGGCTTCCAGCACGCGCAGGTGGCCGGGGAGTTCGGCGAGTTCCTGGGAGAGGAACGCCGGCCGCACGGTCTGCCCGGCGGCGAAGCGCCCGCCGTCGGCGCGCGTCACGCCGGCGAGCAGCCGCAGCAGCGTGGTCTTGCCGGCGCCGTTGCGGCCGAGGATCGCGATCCGGTCACCGGGGCCGACCTGCCAGGTGGTGTCGCGCAGGATCTCCTTCGGGCCGGCGTGCAGGGTGACGTGCTCCAGGTCGTACACCTGCTTGCCGAGCCGGGCGGTGGCGAGCCGTTGCAGCGACATGGTGTCGCGCGGTTCCGGCACGTCGGCGATGAGCGCGTTCGCGGCGTCGATGCGGAACTTGGGCTTGGAGGTCCGCGCCGGCGGGCCCCGCCGCAGCCAGGCGATCTCCTTGCGGAGCAGGTTCTGCCGGCGGGCCTCGGTGGCGGCGGCGACCCGCTGCCGCTCGACGCGGGCCAGCGTCCACGCCGCGAAGCCGCCCTCGTACGCCCGGACGGTCCGGTCGGCGACCTCCCAGGTGGTGGTGCAGACGGCGTCGAGGAACCAGCGGTCGTGGGTGACCACGACCAGCGCGCCCTTGCGGGTGACCAGGTGCCGGGCCAGCCAGTCGACGCCACCGACGTCGAGGTGGTTGGTGGGCTCGTCGAGGACGAGCAGGTCGGCGTCGCGGACCAGCAGCGCGGCGAGCGCGACCCGGCGGCGTTCCCCGCCGGACATGGTGCCGACCGCGGCGTCGAGGCCGAGGTGGGGCATGCCGAGGCCGTCGAGGATGGCCCGGACGCCCGCGTCGCCGGCCCACTCGTGCTCGGCGCCCATGCTCTCGCCGAGCCACGCGGTGCCGAGCACGACGTCCCGTACGGTGAGGTCGGGAGCCAGGTCGAGGCGCTGCGGCAGCCAGGCGACCCGTAGGTCGCGGCGGTGGGTGACCCGGCCGTCGTCGGGCTCCTCGCTCCGGGTGAGCATCCGCAGCAGCGTCGACTTGCCGGCGCCGTTGAGACCGACCACGCCGATCCGGTCGGCGTCGTCGAGGCCGAGCGAGACGTCGGTGAGCAGTGGCCCGGCGGCGCCGTACCCCTTGGACACCCGGTCCAGGTTGACGATGTTGGCCACTGGCTCACCTTTCACACGACTCAGGCGCCCCGGGGTCCGGGACGCCTGGGTCAAGGGTACGGGGCGTCAGACGATGCGGGCGCCGTGCACGGGACCGTGCGCGACCCGCGCCTCCCGGCACACTCCGGCGGCGGTCAGCTCGTCGGCGATCCGCTCCGCGTCGGCGGCGTCGGCGGCGAGGAACACGCAGGTGGGCCCGGAGCCGGAGACGATGCCGGCGAGCGCGCCGGCGGCCTCGCCGGCCTTGAGCGTCCCGGCCAGCGCCGGGCGCATGGCCAGCGCGGCGTCCTGGAGGTCGTTGCCGAGCGTGGCGGCGAGCACCCGCGGGTCCCGCTGGCGCAGCGCGCCGAGCAGCGCGTCGGTGCTGCCCAGCGGCGCGCCGGCGGCCCCGGTGTCGCGGAGCCGGTCCAGCTCGCGGTAGGCGGCCGGGGTGGAGAGGCCGCCGTCGGCGATGGCCACCACCCAGTGCCAGGAGGTGGGGCGTGCCAGCACCGGGCTGACCGCCTCGCCCCGGCCGGTGCCGAGCGCGGTGCCGCCGTGGATCAGGAACGGCACGTCGGAGCCGAGGTCGGCGGCGATGCCGGCCAGTTCGTCGCGGGACAGGCCGGTGCCCCAGAGCGCGTCGCAGGCGACAAGCGCGGCGGCGGCGTCGGCGCTGCCGCCGGCCAGCCCGCCGGCGAGCGGGATGTGCTTGCGCAGGTGCAGCCGGGCGTGCGGGGCGACCCCGGCGTAGCCGGCGAGGGCGTGCGCGGCGCGCAGCACCAGGTTGGTGTCGTCCAGGGCCAGCTCGCCGGCGCCCTCGCCCTCCATGGTGAGCGCGAGCGTGTCGCCGCCGCGGGCGGTCAGCTCGTCGTAGATGGAGATCGCGTGGTAGACGGTGTTCAGCTCGTGGTAGCCGTCCCGCCGCAGCGGTCCCACCCCGAGGTGCAGGTTGACCTTGGCGGGCACCCGCACCTTGACCGGGCCGCTGGAGCCGCGCCGCTGCCCGTCCTCGTCCTCCGGTCGCCAGGCCTCGGTCACCGGGACAGCTCCCGTGGGCGCAGGCGGGTGTCGAACGGCTTCTGCACGGTCAGCTCCTCGGCGGGGTCGGGCAACGGCGCCAGCCTACTGGGCCCCGGCGGAGCCGTCCGGGGCCGACGCGGCGATGGCGGCGAACTGCTCGACGGTGAGCGACTCGCCGCGGGCGCCCGGGTCCACGCCGGCGGCGGTGAGCGCGGCGGCGGCCCGGTCCGCGCCGCCGGCCCAGCCGGCCAGCGCGGCGCGCAGCGTCTTGCGGCGCTGGGCGAACGCGGCGTCGACCACCGCGAAGACCGCCCTGCGGGGTACCTCGGGCCGGGGCGGCTCGCGGCGGGTGAACGCGACCAGGCCGGAGTCGACGTTGGGCACCGGCCAGAACACGTTGGGCGGGACCTTGCCGGCGGCGCGGGCGCGGGCGTACCAGGCGAGCTTGACCGAGGGGATGCCGTACACCTTGGAGCCGGGACCGGCGACGAGCCGGTCGGCGACCTCCTTCTGCACCATCACCAGGCCGTGCCGCAGGGTGGGCAGCTCGGCGAGCAGGTGCAGCACCACCGGCACGGCCACGTTGTAGGGCAGGTTCGCCACCAGCGCGGTGGGGGCCGGGTCGCCCAGGTCGGCGGCGGTGACCCGCAGCGCGTCGGCGGGGTGCACGGTGAGCCGGGCGGCGTCCGGGCCGGCGAACCGGTCGGCGGTGCCGGGCAGCGCGGCGGCGAGCGCCGGGTCGAGTTCCACGGCGTGCACGTGCGCGGCGACCGGCAGCAGCGCCAGGGTGAGCGAGCCGAGCCCGGGGCCGACCTCCAGCGCTACGTCGTCCGGGGCGAGCCCGGCGGTGGTGACGATCCGGCGCACCGTGTTCGGGTCGTGCACGAAGTTCTGGCCGAGCTTCTTGGTCGGCGTGACGCCGAGCCGCGCGGCGAGTTCCCGGATCTCCGCCGGGCCGAGGAGTCCGGTCACGCCCCGTAGCGTAAGCGCCCGCCCATTCGTGAAAGGAGGGGCCCCTTCTTAACGCCTGGCGTCAAGAAGGGGCCCCTTCTCACCGCCACGGGCCGAAGGCGCGCTCACCGTTGGTTGACAGCGCGGCGCAGAGGGACTCCAGGTCGGTGCCGGTGGTGTCGGCCAGGAACCGGACCGTCAGCGGGATCAGGTACGACGCGTTCGGCCGCCCCCGGTACGGCATCGGGGTCAGGTACGGCGCGTCGGTCTCCACCAGCATCTGCTCCGGCGGGGTGACGGCGGCGGCCTCGCGCAGCGCGGCGGCGCTGCCGAACGTGACAGTGCCGGCGAAGCTGAGCAGGTGGCCGCGGCGCACGCACGCGCGGGCGAAGTCGGCGTCACCGGAGAAGCAGTGCATCACCACGGTGTCCGGGGCGCCCTCGTCGTCGAGGATGCGCAGCACGTCGGCGTGCGCGTCGCGGTCGTGGATGACGAGCGCCTTGCGGTGGCGCTTGGCGATGGCGATGTGCGCCCGGAAGCTCTCCTCCTGCGCGGCCCGGCCCGCCTCGCCGGTGCGGAAGAAGTCCATTCCGGTCTCGCCGATCCCCCGGACCCGGTCCCGCCCGGCCAGCGCCTCGATCCGGCGCAGCGCCTCGTCCAGGTCGGCGAGGCGGGGCGCCTCGTTGGGGTGCAGCGCCACGGTGGCCAGCACCGCGGCGTACCGGTCGGCGACGTCGGCGCTCCACTCGGACGACGCGACGTCCACGCCGACCTGGACGAGCCGGTCCACGCCGGCGTCGGCGGCGACCGCGAGCGCGGCGGCGACCGGGTCGCCGTCACCCGCGCCGCCCGAGAAGGGGCCACCGTCGCCGCCGGGAGGGGAGCCACCGTCGACGCCGGGGGGTGCGCCGTACTCGCCGACGGTGATGTCGAGGTGGGTGTGGCTGTCCGGCACGGGCACCGGCAGCGGCTCGGGTGCGGGTGGGAACTCGCCGGCCCGGCGGGCGGCGCGCTGCTTGCGGGTCTCGGTCTGCTCGGTCATCGCGGCCAGCATCACACACCCGCGCCGGGCCGCGTTCCCGGACCGCCACCGGCCGTTCACACGCCCCACATCTGGCCGGCCTAGCGTCCCGGAAATGACCGTCACGGACCGTACCGGCGGCGCCGCCTCCGAGCGGACCGGGCTGCGCGTGGCGTACGACGGGCGCGTGCACCCGGCCGAGGAGCTCGCCCGGGGCGCGGCGTACGAGCTGTTCAGTGCCGACGAGGTGCCCGGCTTCGAGTGGTGTCCCCGGCCGGGTGGCGGCCTGCCCTGGCGGAAGTTCGTGCACGCGACCGAGGTGGACGCGGTGCACGGGGCGGCCGAGCCGACCGAGGAGCCCGACTCGCCGCTGCTGATGCCGGTGCACCGGGACCGGGGCTGGGCGTACGTGCACCAGCTCAGCCAGCGGCCGGCGGCGGCGGGCGACCCGACGCTGGCCGCGGTGCGGGCGTCGGCGGTGATCCGGCCGGGCACCCGGATGGTGAAGGTGCTCTCCGCCCGGCAGCTCGCCGGTTACGTGCGGGGCTGGTTGCCGCACGGCTTCTGCTACCGGGAGCACGACGTGGCGCACCTGCGGACGCCGGCGGGGCTGGCGGTGCTGCGCGGCGACTCGGAGGGCGGCGACGTGGCGTACGCGTTGCGGTGGCGGGCCGCCGACCCGGCCGACTACGACGTCCCGGTCGGCCCGGCGCACCGCGGGCTGACCGCCCTGCCGCCCCGGGACCGGATCGGGCCGCCGGTGCTGGGCACCGGGTTCGTGCCGAGCGACGGGCAGCTCGTCCCGGAGTTCGTCACCCGGGACTTCGCCGACCTGCCGGTGCCGGCGAACGCCACGCTGCTCGCCTACCCGGCGGAGGGGGTGGAGGTGGTGCTCTACACCTATCAGGCGGAGCAGCGCGGCTGGCTGCGGTTGGCCGGTCCGCAGTGGCGGCACCTGCTGGCCGCGGTGCCCGGCCTCGCCGCCGACCAGGAGTACGTGCCGACCGGCGACGCGCCGCGCTCGACCCGGCTGGTCGGCGCGTACGCCGGGGCCGAGTACGAGGCGGTGGCCGACCAGCCCGGCGGGTTCCGGGTGCTGGCGATGACCCGGGCGGCCCGCTATCCGGTGGACGCGGCGGCCCGGCGGCTGCGGACGGCCGGGTGGCGTGGGGTGCCCTGTCTGGTGCTGCGGGAGGAGTCGGGTTGGCTGCGGTTGCGGCTGCGTCGCCCGGATCCGGACGCGGTGGCGGTGACCGGGGCGCAGTGTCACGAACGGGGCGTCTACGAGGTGTGGGCGCCGAGCGGCGAGCTGACCGAGGACCGGGTGGTGGACCTGCCGTACCCGCGCCGCGACGCATAGCCGGCGGCGGGTCGGGAAGGCGTGGGCGTCCGAGACCCACGCGAGGGGGAATTCCGACATGCCTTTCGTCACCGTCGGTACGGAGAACTCCGCACCCATCGACCTGTACTACGAGGATCACGGTTCCGGTCAGCCGATCGTGCTGATCCACGGTTTCCCGTTCAACGGGGCGACCTGGGAGAAGATGAGCGGTCCGCTGCTCGCCGCCGGGTACCGGGTGATCACGTACGACCGGCGCGGGTACGGCAGTTCCGCCCAGCCGGCGTTCGGCTACGACTACGACACGTTCGCCGCCGACCTGGACGTGTTGATGACCGAGCTGGACCTGCGGGACGCGATCCTGGTCGGGCACTCGATGGGCACCGGCGAGGTCACCCGCTACCTGGGCGCGTACGGGTCGGACCGGGTGTCTCGCGCAGTGGTGATGGCTCCGTTGGCGCCGTTCCTGCTGAAGACGCCGGACAATCCGGAAGGCGTGGAGAAGAGCCTGTTCGACGGGTTCCAGCAGGCGATCATCCAGGACCGGTTCGCCTACCTGACGCAGTTCTGCGACGCGTTCTTCAACGCCAGCGAGAACAAGGGCAAGCTGGTCAGCGACGAGGCGTACCACGCGCACTGGCAGATCGGCGCGCAGGCGTCCGCGAAGGGCACCCACGACTCGGTGGACGCCTGGCAGACCGACTTCCGCGGCGACCTGCCGAACATCACGATCCCGGTGCTGATCATCCAGGGCGACAAGGACATGGTGCTGCCGTTCCCGAAGACGGGTCAGCGGCTGGTGGACATGCTGTCCGACGCCAAGCTGGTCACGCTCAAGGGCGCGCCGCACGGCATCCCGTGGACCCATCCGTCCGAGGTCAACAAGGCGCTGATGGAGTTCATCGGCAAGCCGAGCATGGCCCGGGCCTGACCCCGGACGACAGGCGGCCCCGGGGGTCTCCCCGGGGCCGTCGTCGCGTCGGTGGTCAGCCGGCGAGGCGGGCCAGTTCCTCGTCGACGATGGACGGGTCGAGCTTGCGGAACACCGGCTTGGGCGCCGCGAGCGGCCGGCCCACCTCCAGGGGTACGGACTCCCAGCGCGCCCCGACCGTGTAGTCGCCGGTCAGCACCGGGTAGGCCGGGCCGCCGTCGAGGTCGTCGACCTCCTCGATCACCGGCATCGGCGCGTGCGTGCCGGTGCCGCCGAGCAGCTCGTGGATCTGCTGGGCGGAGTGCGGCAGAAACGGGGTGAGCAGCGTGTTGGCGTCGCTGACCACCTGGAGCGCGACGTGCAGGATGGTGCCCATCCGCGGCTTGTCGTCGTCGCCCTTGAGCTTCCAGGGCGCCTGCTCGGACAGATACTTGTTGGCCTCGGCGACCACCTTCATGGCCTCGCCGATGGCCTGCTTCTGCCGGTGCCGGGCGATCAGGTCGCCGACGGTGGCGAAGCCGGCCGTCGCGACGTCGAGCAGCGCCCGGTCGGCGTCGGTGAGCCCGGCCGGGTCGACCGGCGGGATCGCGCCGAAGTTCTTCGCCGCCATCGACACGGACCGGTTGACCAGGTTGCCCCAGCCGGCGACCAGCTCGTCGTTGTTGCGGCGGAGGAACTCCGCCCAGGTGAAGTCCGTGTCGTTGCTCTCCGGGCCGGCCACCGCGATGAAGTAGCGCAACGCGTCGGCGTCGTAGCGCTCCAGGAAGTCCCGGACGTAGATGACCACCTTGCGGGAGGAGGAGAACTTCCGTCCCTCCATGGTCAGGTATTCGCTGGAGACGACCTCGGTGGGCAGGTTGAGCCGGCCCAGCCGGCCGGGCTCGCCGTCGCGGGCGCCCTCGCCGGAGTAGCCGCCGAGCAGCGCCGGCCAGATCACCGAGTGGAAGACGATGTTGTCCTTGCCCATGAAGTAGTAGCCGAGCGCGTCCTTCCCCTCGGCGTCGGCCGACCACCACTTCCGCCACGCCTCCGGGTCGCCGGTGCGGCGGGCCCACTCGATGGACGCGGACAGGTAGCCGATCACCGCGTCGAACCAGACGTAGATCCGCTTGTCGTTCCGGTCCTGCCAGCCGTCGAGCGGGATCGGCACGCCCCATTCCAGGTCGCGGGTGATGGCCCGGGGCTGGAGGTCGTCGAGCAGGTTCCGGGAGAAGCGCAGCACGTTGGGCCGCCAGCCCTCCCGGGTGTCCAGCCACTGCCGCAGCGCGTCGGCGAGGGCGGGCAGGTCGAGGAAGAAGTGCTCGGTCTCCACGAACTCCGGCGTCTCGCCGTTGATCTTCGACTTGGGGTCGATCAGGTCGATCGGGTCGAGCTGGTTGCCGCAGTTGTCGCACTGGTCGCCGCGGGCGCTGTCGTAGCCGCAGATCGGGCAGGTGCCCTCGATGTAGCGGTCCGGCAGGGTGCGGCCGGTGGACGGGGAGATCGCCCCGGTGGTGACCTTCGGGACGATGTAGCCGTTGCGGTGCAGCCCGGTGAACAGCTCCTGCACCACCGCGTAGTGGTTGCGGGTGGTGGTGCGGGTGAACAGGTCGTACGACAGGCCGAGCGCCCGCAGGTCCTCGGCGATCACCCGGTTGTAGCGGTCGGCCAGCTCACGCGCGGTGACCCCCTCGGCGTCGGCCTGCACCTGGATCGGGGTGCCGTGCTCGTCGGTGCCGGAGACCATGAGCACGTCGTGACCGGCCATCCGCATGTACCGGGCGAAGACGTCGGAGGGAACGCCGAATCCGGATACGTGGCCGATGTGGCGCGGGCCGTTGGCGTAGGGCCAGGCGACCGCGGCGAGAACGTGACTCATGAGCGTCAAGACTAGTGATTGCCGTGGGCGCCCCGCGAACCAATAGGGCGGGCCGGCCCGGCGTACGCCCGATTTGTCGCCGACACGCGGTCTGAGCTGCCCGGCGAGCCCGTGCCGCAGGTGTGGAATGGACGGCGTGACCAGCAGACCAGCGGCGCCCGAGCCGTCCGCGTCCGCCCGGGCCGCGCCGCGCGCCACGCCGGTCGCCCCGCAGCCCCGGGTGGACCCGGTGGATCCGACGGTGGAGGTGGAGCCGACCACCGGGGCGCCGGTCGACGCCGTGCCGCGCCGGGTGCCGGTGCGGCAGCCACGCTGGCAGCGGCGGTCCGCCCCGGCCGGCGACGAGACGACCGGCTGGGCGCCGATCGAGGAGGTGCACTGGGACGGCACGCCGCTGCGCGACGAGCCGCGCCGCCGGACCGTCCGGATCCGCCCCCGGCGGGAGCCGGCCCGCCCGGTCCACCCGCCGAACCCGCCCGCCGGGCTCGCCGTGCTGGTGACGCTGAGTCTGCTCGCCGCGTTCTTCGCCTGGGTGAGCGCCGACCCGTTCTGGCTGGCGGTGGGGCACTCGACGGGCGGCACCGTGATGATCACCGAGTGTGCGGGCGGTGGACTCACCCAGCGCTGCCGGGGCATCTTCCAGGCCGACGGCGACCGCTTCCAGGCGCAGGGCGTACGGGTCAGCGGCGTACCCGCCGGGCACACCGCCACCGGCAGCACGTTGCCGGCCCGGATGACCGGACCGGGCGGCGCCACCGCGTACGCGGACTCCGGCGTCGGGCGGCATCTGCGCTGGCTGCTCGGCCTGGCCCTGGTGGCGGGCTGCGCCGCCGGGATCGCCCGGTGGACCGGCGCGACCCGACTGGCGGACCCGCGACAGCGGCGCTGGGCCGTCGGCCTGGCCGTGGCCGGCCCGCTGCTGATCCTGATCGGCTTCCTCGCCGCCGCCTGGTGAGGGGTGTAAGGAGGGGGCCCCGCTTAACGCTTCCGGTAGAGGCGGGGGCCCCGCTTAACAGCGAGGTGTTAAAAGGGGCCCCCGCCTAACCAGGACCAGGACCAGGCCCAGGCCCAGGCTCAGCGGTGCACGACCGCGTAGACGTCGCGGCGGCGCAGCCCGTACGCGGTCGCGACCTCGGTGATCGCGTCCCGCCGGGACGCCCCGGCCGCCTCGCGCTCGGCCACCGCGGCACGCAGCGCGTCGTCGTCGGGGCGGACCGCCGGGGTCGCCGGCGCACCGGCCACCACCAGTGTGATCTCGCCGCGTACGTCCCCGGCGGCGGCCCACTCGGCCAGCTCGCCCAGGGGCCGGCGGACCACTTCCTCGTAGGTCTTGGTCAGCTCGCGGCAGAGCGCGGCGGGCCGGTCCGGGCCGAACGCCTCGGCCAGGTCGGCGAGCGCCCCGGCGATCCGGTGGGTCGCCTCGAAGAGCACCAGCGTGCGTTCCTCGCCGGCCAGCGCGCGCAGCCGGGAGCGGCGGGCGCCGGGGGTGCGGGGCAGGAAGCCCTCGAAGCAGAACCGGTCGCAGGGCAGCCCGGACAACGCCAGCGCGGTGGTGACCGCGCTCGGGCCGGGGGCGGCGGTGACCGGGACGCCGGCCTCCAGCGCGGCCCGCACCAGCCGGTAGCCGGGGTCGGAGACGCTCGGCATGCCGCCGTCGGTGACCAGCGCGACGGTGTAGCCGGCGGTGAGCACCTCGGCCAACTCCGGGGTACGCCGTTCCTCGTTGCCCTCGAAGTAGGAGACGATCCGGCCGGGCACGGTGATGTCGAGGTCGCGGGCCAGCCGGGTGAGCCGCCGGGTGTCCTCGGCGGCGACCACGTCGGCGGCGGCGAGCACCTCGCGGAACCGGGTGGACGCGTCGGCCGGGTTGCCCAGCGGAGCACCGAGCAGCACTAACCGCCCTACCTCGGACATTTCCCCCACGGCGTGCGCTCCCTCATCGATGGTCGTACCAATTTCGGGGACGATGGACGCCACCGGGCACCCTCGCAGCCTACGATCGCCGGGTGACGAGTGCCTCGACAGCACAGGAGCCCTCCACCACCGACCGGGCCGCCGGCTCACCGGGCGACGACGGGGGTGGCATCCCGGCCGCGGTCCGGCGTCGGCTCGCCACGGTCGACGACCATCTGGGCCGGGGGCAGGCGTGGCTGGCCACCGCCGTGGTGGTGGCGATCGCCGCGATCCTGCGCTTCGTCGGGCTCAGCCACCCCTCCGGCAAGATCTTCGACGAGACCTACTACGCCAAGGACGCGTACGGGCTCATCGACCGGGGCGTCGAGTGGAACTACAAGGACAACGGCCCGTCGTACGTGGTCCACCCGCCGCTGGGCAAGTGGCTGATCGGGCTCGGCGAGTGGGCCTTCGGCTACCAGGACGCCGAGACCAACATCTCGGTGCCGGGGCACCTGATGACCACCGCCCCGGAGTTCGGCTGGCGGTTCGGCGCGGCGGTCTGCGGCACGCTGTCGGTGCTGCTGCTGGTGCGCATCGGCCGACGGATGTTCCGCTCCACCACGCTCGGCTGCGCGGCGGGTCTGCTGCTCGCGCTCGACGGTTTCCACCTGGTGCTGTCCCGCACCGCGATCCTCGACATCTTCCTGCTGTTGTTCGTGCTGGCCGCGTTCGGCGCGCTGGTGCTCGACCGGGACGCCCGGCGGCGACGCTGGTCCCGGGCGCTGGCGGCGGGGCTCGACCCGACCGTGCCGGGGCACGCCGGCCGGCCGGCGTCGGGCTGGCGGAACTGGCCGTGGTGGCGGCTGCTCGCCGGCGTGCTGCTCGGCTGCGCCTGCGCGGTGAAGTGGAGCGGGGTCTACTTCGTGCCGGCGTTCGCGCTGCTGGTGCTGCTCTGGGAGGTCGGGGTCCGCCGGTCGGCCGGGGTCCGCCGCCCGTGGCGGGACGCCGTCCTCGACGAGCTGCCCTGGCTGCTCGCGGCCGGCGTGCTGATGCTGGTGACCTACGTGGCCACCTGGTCGGGTTGGCTGCTGAGCGACGAGGGCTACTACCGCCTGGCCAGCCGCTACCCGAACGTCGAAGGGCTGAGCGACACGCCCGTGTTCGGCGCGCTGATCAACCTGTGGGAATACCACAAGGCCGCGTACGGCTTCCACACCCAGCTCGACGACCCGCACAAGTACCAGTCCTGGCCGTGGCAGTGGCTGCTGCTGGGCCGGCCGGTGGCGTTCGCCTGGTCCGGTGACGGCAACTGCGGCGCGGCGAGCTGCGCCTCCGAGGTGCTGCTGCTGGGCACCCCGCTGCTCTGGTGGTCGTTCCTGCCGGCGCTGGCCGCGACCGTCTGGCTGGGCCTGGCCCGGCGGGACTGGCGGGCCGGGGCGATCCTGCTGAGCGCGGCGGCCGGGCTGCTGCCCTGGTTCTGGTTCGCGCTCGACGGCCGGACGATGTTCTCGTTCTACGCCGCGCCGGCGGTGCCGTTCCTGGTGCTCGCCGTGGTCTACGTGCTGGGCGCGATCGTCACCCCCGCGCCGGTCACCGGCACGGCCGCGCCGCCGAGCGAGGAGCAGACCAATGACCGCCGTCTGGTCGGCGGCATCATCGCGGGCGCCTACGTGCTGCTGGTGGCGCTCTGTTTCGGCTACTTCTATCCGATCTTCGTGGGCAAGCTGCTGCCGTACGCGGACTGGTCCGCCCGGATGTGGCTGGACGGCCGCTGGATCTGAGCCCGGCTGAACGCACGACGGCCCGGTGGAGACCTCTCCGCCGGGCCGAAATGTGCTTGCGCCAGCGCCGCAGATCTGCTTGGCGGGCCGGGGCAGAAAAAAGCGCGCCCCGATCGCCTGCCACGGGGGAAGCGGGCGATTGGGGCGCGCAAGACAGAGCTTAACCACACTGCGCCGACCGCACAACGGGTGCAGCTCAGTCAGATTTCCGACCAACGCGCCACCCCCCGAAAGGTTTACATCGGGCAGCTAACGGTGGGTCATCCCCCGGGAACATAACGAGTTCGACACCATCGCCGACCGGGTCGCACCCCACCACCCGGATGATCTTCCATTGTGGATCTCACTACACTCGCCCGGTGATCAACAAGAGACGATCGACGGCCGTCCTGTGGGGACTGCTGGCGGCGATCGCGCTGATCGGTCCGAGCCCTGCCGGGGCCGACGACGAGACCACCGAACCCGCCGCCGAACCACCCAAGGTCGAGCTGGTGCTCGACGTGAGCGGCTCGATGCGGGCCCGCGACATCGACGGGCGCAG
Organism: Micromonospora sp. RP3T; assembly: GCF_003027925.1. Taxonomy (GTDB): domain Bacteria; phylum Actinomycetota; class Actinomycetes; order Mycobacteriales; family Micromonosporaceae; genus Micromonospora. The sequence goes on along the minus strand of NZ_PYPS01000014.1, from coordinate 27,280 downwards.
TCGGATCAGCGTCGCCCAGCAGGCGTTCAACGAGGTGGTCGACGGCCTGCCCGACGAGACGCAGCTCGGCATCCGGGTGCTCGGCGCCACCTACCGGGGCAAGGACAAGAAGCAGGGCTGCCGGGACACCCAGCAGATCGTGCCGGTCGGCCCGGTGGACCGGACCCAGGCCAAGGCCGCCGTCGCCGGGCTGCGCCCCACCGGTTTCACCCCGGTCGGGCTGGCGCTGCGCTCCGCCGCGCAGGACCTGGGCACCGGCAGCACCGCCCGCCGGATCGTGCTGATCACCGACGGCGAGGACACCTGCGCCCCGCCCGACCCGTGCGAGGTGGCCCGCGAGCTGGCCGCGCAGGGCACCCGGCTGGTGGTCGACACGCTCGGCCTCGCCCCCGACGAGAAGGTACGCCGGCAGTTGCTCTGCATCGCCGGCGCCACCGGCGGCACCTACACCGCGGCGCAGAGCGCCGACGAGTTGACCGGCCGGATCAAGCAGCTCGTCGACCGGGCCCGCGACACGTACACCGTCACCCCGGCGGTGGTCGGCGGCGCGGCGGCCTGCGCGGACGCGCCGCTGCTCGCGCCCGGCGTCTACACCGACCGGGAGGCGTTCTCCGAACACCGCTGGTACCGGGTGCCGGTGCGCGCCGGGCAGGAACTGCGCGCCTCGGTCAGCATCGGGCTGGACCGGCCGGTGAACCCGGACTACGGCGTGCTGCTGCGGGCCACCGCGCCGGACGGGCGGGAACTGGTGCGCGGCGTCGACGCCGGCAGCGGGCGTACCGACGTGGTCTCGGCCGGCCTGCGCTGGTCGGCCGCCGAGGAGGAGGACGCGGCCGGCCCGACGCCCACCCCGAGCGCGACGGCGGCGGCCCGGACCGTCTGCCTGGTGGTCAGCAACTCGTTCGCGGCCCGCGCCGGCACCCGCGCCGAACCGGGCATGCCGGTGGAGCTGACCGTCGACGTGGTCGCCGCCTCCCCCGCCCCGGACGGGCCGGACCTGGGCCGCGGCTGGGCCCTGCTGCTCCTGCTCACCCTGGCCGGCCTCGTCACCGGCCTGGTCGCCGGGCTGCTCACCCGCTGGTGGGTCGCCACCTGGAGGGAGAACTGAGGATGCGTACCCTCATCCGCGTCGCCGCGGCGACCGCCGCCGCCGGTCTCGCGCTCACGCCCGGCGTCGCCCTCGCCGCGCCGAGCCCGTCCCCCGGCGCGACCACCGTGACCAAGGCCGGCACCTCGTTCCTCACCGCCACGAGCATCACCGCCGGCCAGCCGGTACGGGTCGGCGCCTCGACCGGCGACCACCTGTACTGGTCGTTCCGGGCCGAGGCCGGGCAGGTGCACGAGGTCGGCGTCACGGTCGCCTTCGGAAAGCCGCGCACCGGCCCGTCCACCTGGACCGTCGACGTGTTCGACGGGCTGCGTCGCCGGCAGGCGTGCACGGCCGGCGCGCAGACCCCCACCGTGGACGCGGCGGCGACCGGCGTGACGCTCGGCTGCACGCTGCGCCGGGTGCGGCCGTGGGCCGAGCCGTGGTCCGGTGACCCGCTGCCCGGCACCTACTACGTCCGGCTCTCCGTCACCGAACTGCCCGAGCCCGACCTGGGCCTGCCGATCGAGGTGGACCTGCTGGCCGGCGCGACCGACTCCGGCGGCGCGTCCGGTGACGACGGTGAACTGGCGGCGCCACTGGTGCCGAACACGCGGGCCGGGACGGTGCTGACCGCCGAGCCGACGCCGGAACCGGCCGCCGAGGAGGAGACCGACCTGACCGGCTGGCTCCCCGAGGCCGGCTCGCGCTGGGTGTGGACCGGCGTGGGCGGAGTCCTCGCCGCCGTGGCCGGCGTGGTCGGCTTCGCCCTCACCCGGCGGCCCCGCCGCCGCTGAGACCGCTTCCGGTGGCCGCCGCGAACCCGACGCGGCGGCCACCGGAAGCACGACACTCAGACCGTACGCGAACCGCGCGGCACCCAGCCGATGAACCGGTCCTGCAACGCGGTGACCGGCGCGGCACGCAGGTCGTGCGTGGCGGCCGCCAGGCAGGAACCGAGATAGACGCTCAGCGACGCCCGGTCCACCTGGTACTCGATCAGCAGGTTCCGGCGTTTGGTGGCACAGGGCCAGTCTTCGCCGCACGAGCCGCAGGTCCAGTCGGGCGTCACGGGGACGTGCTCGCCGGACCGTGGTTCCGACGCCTCCACACAGGGGGCCATCGGCCACTCCTTCCATCGATGTCGATGACGCTGCCTCCCCCCGCAACGTTCCTTCAGCGCCACACTGCGCTCCGCCGTTACGGTACGGTCACCGCGTGTCCCCGTCACCCACTGACGCACGTGCGTGACCTGTTGCCGTCCACCGTGGCGGTGGCGGTGGCCGGTCCGGACGACTGGTCCGGCACGTTGCTGCCGGCCGAGCGGGCCGGCCTGGGCGACCGCGCGGTGCCCCGCCGGCGACGTGACTTCACCGCCGGCCGGACGTGCGCCCGCCGGGCGCTCGCCGCGCTCGGCCTGCCGGTCACGCCGCTGCCCACCGGCGCGGACCGCGCCCCGGTCTGGCCGGCCGGCGTCGTCGGAGCGATCACCCACACCCAGGGCTACTGCGCCGCCGCCGTCGCCCGCGCCACCGACGTGCGCGCGGTCGGCATCGACGCCGAGCGGCACCGCCCGCTCACCCCCGGGGTACGCCGGAAGGTGTGCCGCCCCGACGAGGAGGCGGACCTGGCCCGGCTGCCGTCCGGGCCGCCCTGGCCGACCGTGCTGTTCAGCGCCAAGGAGACCGTCTACAAGGTCTGGTACCCGCTCGTCGGCACCTGGTTGGGCTTCCCGGACGCCCGGCTCACGCTCGACCCCGACGCGGGCACGTTCCGCGCCGAGATCGCGCCGGCCCGGCTCGCCGCCGCCCCGGTACCCGATCCGCCGTCGTCGATCACCGGACGGTTCACGGTGGACGACGACCTGATCCGTACCGCCGCCGTCCTGGTGCGTCGGTGAGGGCCGGACGGCGGCGTTGTAGGCGGCTTGTACCGTCGTCCCGACTGAAATCTCCTCCCGAAGGTGCCCAAGGAGTACGGTGAGCCACCCTCAGCCTCCGTCCGGGTCACAGGACCCGGACCAGCAGCCGCAGGAATCGCCGACGCAGGCGTTCCCCACCGCGCCGATGCCGCCGGTGTCCGGCAGCCCCTGGGCGCCGCCGCCGACCCCGGACGCGCCGACGGCCCCCGTCTCGGGCGCGCCCCAGCCGCCAACCGAGGCGATCCCGCCGGCTCCGCCGACTCAGGCGATCCCGCCGGCTCCGCCGACTCAGGCGTTCCCGCCGGCTCCGCCGACCCAGGCCTATCCGCCGACGCCGTCGACCCAGGCGTTCCCGCCGCCACCGTCCACCGAGGCGTTCCCGCCGGCACCACCGACGTCGGGGGCGCCGTACCCGCCGGGTGGGGCGTACCCGCAGGCGGGCGGCTACCCGCAGGCGGAGGGTCACCCGCAGGCGGGCGGCTACCCGCAGGGAGAGGGCTATCCGCAGGCAGGTGGCTACCCGCCGCCGGGTGGCTATCCGCCGCCGGGCGGGGCGCAGCCGTCGTATCCGCCCGCGTCGGGCGCACCGTACCCGCCGCCGGGTGGGCAGTACCCGCCGCCGGGCGGCGAGGCGTACAAGGCGACCGGGCCGTACCCGCCGCCACCGGGGCAGCCGTTCGGGCCGCCGGCGAAGAAGTCCAGCCGGAACGTCTGGCTCACCGTCGGCATCGTGGTGGTGGTCCTGCTGCTGCTCTGCTGCGGCGGTGGCATCTTCGCGCTCTACAGCGGCGCGAAGAAGACCAAGGAAGCGATCGACACGCTGCCCACCCCGGACATCAGCTACAGCAACCCGATCGATCCCCCACCGGCCACCGGTGACCCATCCGTCACCACGCCCCAGCCGGGCACCACGGACGACGAGACGTTCAACATGCCCGCCGGCGACAAGCTGATCGTCAACGACGACGAGGGCACGGTGGAGATCACCGTCGGCAACTTCCGGACCAAGGACACCGCCTGCCGGGAGTTCGCGTCCGCCCCGAAGAACGGCACGTTCCTGATCGCCGACGTGTCCGCCGAGGTCACCAAGGGCACCGGCTCGATCAACCCGTTCTTCTTCACCTGGAAGGGCGCGGACGGCACCGAGGAGAGCGGCATCGCCGGCGCGTTCTCCGGCTGCGGCAAGCTGATGACCTCCGGCAACAACCTGCCGGCCGGTTCCAAGCGCAGCGGTCAGCTCATCTTCGACGTTAAGGACCGCAACGGCGTCGTCGAGTACGAGCACCACCTGCGTACCGCCGGGTCCTGGAAGCCCTGACCGACGCGTGACCCCGCCCGGGGGCCGGTCCCGTCGAGGGCCGGCCCCCGGGGCCGTTCGGACGGTGCCGCCGGGCCGTTCAGGTCTTTTCATGTGCGTGTGCCACTCGCCGGCCGCCAGGCTCGACGGATGGCGAACGAGACCACCATCCCGCTGCTGCCGTGCCGCTCCCTGGACGACGTCGCGCCGTTCTACCGGGCCCTCGGCTTCGAGGTGACGCACCGGCAGGCGCGTCCCAACCCGTACCTGGCACTGCGCCGGGAGGATCTGAACCTGCACTTCTTCGGCATGCCGGAGTTCGATCCGGCCACCTCGTACGGTAGCTGCCTGGTCGTGGTGGACGATCCGGTCGGCATCCACCGGGCCTTCGCGGCGGGCCTGCGGGCCGCCTACGGCAAGGTGCTCGTCTCCGGCGTGCCCCGGATGACGCGCCCCCGGCTCCGGCGCAACGCCGGCGGGCACACCGGGTTCAGCGTCGTCGACCCCGGCGGCAACTGGATCCGGTTCGTGGCCCGGGCCGCCACCCCGGACGCGGACGACGACCGGGCCGGGCTGTCCCGGGCGCTGCGGAACGCGGTGGTGCAGGCCGACTCGCGCGGGCTGCCCGCGCAGGCCGCGCGGATCCTCGACCGCGCGCTGGCCCGGCCCGACGCCGCCGACGATCCGGCCGTCCACGTCGAGGCGCTCGTCTACCGCGCCGAGCTGGCGCTGCTGCTGGAAGAGCCGTCGGCCGCGCGTGGGCTGCTGCGGCGGGCCGACGCGGTGCCGCTGGACGAGGCGCTGCGCGGCCGGCTGGCCGACACGCTGCGGCACGCCGCCGACCTGACCGCCCTGCTGCCACCGTTGTAGCCGTTCCCGCCGCATCGAGATCTTGGTACGGAACGGCCCCGGCGAGGGCGGTCCCGTACCAAGATCCATGGCGGGGTCGCGGCGGGCCGATCGGCTGGCCGTCGTCGGTCCGCCGGTCCGGGGCCGGTCGACGGGTGCGCCCGGGGCCCGCCGGTTGTCCGAATCCCGCGACTCGTCGTCGCCGGACGCTGCCGCAGCGTCGAGATGGAGCGCACCGATTGACCGCTGGCAATCGTTGCGTACGCAAGCAGACTGTGGTGCGTGACGAACCCATCACCGCAGGTCCCGGGTCCCCGCCCGGCGTATCCCGCTCCGAGACAGTCCTGGTGGCGCCGGCTCTCCAGCGGCGCGAAGGTCGCGGTCGTGGCCTCGGGCGTGCTGGTGCTCTGCTGCTGCGGCGGCGTGGCGATCGGCGCCGGCCCCGACTCCCCCTCGGCTCCGGCCGGGAAGAAGGTCGCGCCGGCCACGACCGCGACGACCGGTGTCGAGGCGGCGGCGGTCGCCGCGCCGACGACCTCCGTCCCGGCCCCGGCCCCGTCGCCGACCGAGGCGAGCCCGAGCCCGAGTCCGAGCGCGCCGCCCTCGCCCCGGGTCCGGACCACGACCGTCACCGCGACCGCGAAGATCGCCTACCCCATCCGGACCGTCAAGGACGCCACCCTGCCGCAGGGCACGAAGAAGGTACGCACGCGCGGCGTCAACGGGGTGCGCACGCTGACCTACCAGGTGACGGTCACCGACGGGGTGCAGACCGCCCGGAAGCTCCTCCGGTCCGTGGTCAGCAAGCAGCCGGTGACGCAGGTGGTCGCCGTCGGCACCAAGCCGGCGCGCAGGTGCGACCCGAACTACAGCGGGGCCTGCGTACCGGTCGCGAGCGACGTGGACTGCTCCGGCGGCAGCGGCAACGGCCCCGCGTACGTCGACGGCCCGGTCCGGGTCGTCGGCAGCGACATCTACGACCTGGACCGGGACGGCGACGGGGTGGGCTGCGACGACTGATGGCTGCTGCCGGCGCAGGGGCACGGGGGACGACCTCCGCGCCCCTATGCTGGGCCGGTGATCCTCGCTGACGCCACCGGCTCCTGGGCCGGCACCAACGGTTTCCGGATGCTGCCGGCCGATCCGTTCGCCGAGTCGCCGGCCACGCTGACCGTGACGACCGCTGCCGGCGGCCACCTGACCACCGTGGCGTACGGGTGGGCGCATCCGGACGACGGCCCGCAGGACGGTCTGCTCGTGCTCGCCGCCGGGGAGCAGCCGGGTTCGCTGGCCGCCTGGTGGGGCGACTCGTGGCACCAGCAGCCCACCGCGATGACGCTCACCGGCGCGACGGGCGCGGCGTCGGCGGTCGAGCTGGCCGCGGAGTACGCCGGCGGGTGGGGGTGGCGGATCACGCTGGACGCCGCCGACCCGGAGACGCTGCGGCTGGTGATGGAGAACGTGGTCCCGGCGGACCAGGCCGGCCCCGACACGCCGGCCGGTCCCTACCCGGTCATGGTCACCGAGCTGCGCCGGGCCTGAGGCCGCGGAGCCCGGGTCGCCCGCGACGCGGTTGCCGGGCGGGGAGGCCGGGGCCGGCCGGTCAGCCCCGGTCGTCGAGGATCTCGCGCAGCCGGCGGGCGAACGCCTCCGGCTGGCCGGCGTAGCCGCCCTCCCCACCGACGAAGCCGCCGTGGTGGCTCGGGAAGACCGCCGGCCGCCCACCGAGCAGTTCGGCCGTCGCCACCGAAGTACGGCCGGTGAACGTGTCCGCCGACTCCTCGCCCACCGCGACGACCAGCCGGGTCGGTGCCGCGCGGAGCGCGTCGACGTCGGGCCGGTAGCTGGTGACCGCCACGGACCGGTCGGAGAGCAGCGGGTCGTCCCGGGAGCCGTCGTCCTCGACCGGCATCCCGAACGCCGCCGGGTCGGGCAGGGGGCGGGCGAAGTAGTCGTCGGTGAACTCGCCGCGCCACGACGTCATGGCCACGAACGCGGCCATGCCGGCACCCCAGCCGTTCTTCCGGTACGCCTCCTGGCACGCCGCGGTGGCCCGTGCGGCGGCGTCCGCGTCGGGCAGCAGCGTGACGAGCGGCGGCTCGTGCGCCACCAGCGTGCCCACCGTGTCCGGGTACGCCGCGACGAGGGCGAGCGCGGTCACCGCGCCGCCGCTGCTGGCGAACATGTCGACCGGGCCCGTGCCGAGCGCGTCGACGACGGCCCGTACGTCGCCGGCCTGGGTCTCGGGCACGGAGTCGGTCCGGCCGTCCCGGCGCACGCTGCGGCCGAGCCCGCGCGGGTCGTAGGTGATCACGGTCCGGTCCGGGAAGTACGAGGCCAGCGCCGCGAAGCCGTCGGCGCACATCGGCTGGCCGATCATGAACAGCGGCCGGTGCCCGCCGGTGGTGGCATGCGGGGCGTGCACGTCGTAGACGAGGTCGACGTCGGGTGTCTGGAGCGTGTGCGTGGTCATGCTCCGGTCGACAGTCGTCGGCCCGGAAAGTCATCGGTCCGCCGGGATTCCCATGCCGATGCGGCTGCCGTCACCTGTCGGGGGTGTAGGCGGGCGGGATGCCGGGTACCTCGCGCCCAACCCCGGTAACCCCTGCTCAGGAGGCCCCATGACCGTCGTGCTCGCCGTTGTCTGCAGCGACGGGGTGGTGATCGGCGCGGACTCCCAGATCACCGAGAGCGACCGCGGTCTGAGCTTTCCCGCCCAGAAGCTGCACCCGCTGGGATCGTGCGCGGCCTGGGGCGGCAGCGGCGCGCGGGGAGTGCTCAACGACCTGCGCCCTCTCCTCCAGGACTCGGCCACCGCCATCCTCGAAGCACCCGACATCGGCGACGAGTTGCAGGAGCGCGTCCTGCCCGTGTTCAAGAAGCACTACGAGAACTACATCCCGGACGTGCCCGGCGAGGGCAGCGGCGGCGGGGTGTCGGCGTATCTGCTCGCGGCCGGCTACAGCCAGGGCGGGCCGTGGGTCGTGGAGATCAATCCCAACGGGCTCATCGGCCGCTACGAGGACGTGGGCTTCCACGCCATCGGCTCCGGCGCGCCCATGGCCCAGCAAGCCGGCGCACTGCTGTCCCACTTCCGGATGACCACGCGCACCGTCGAGTACGGCGTGGTGGGCGTGGTACGGGTGCTGGAGGCGCTGGAGCGGACCTCACCGTCGGTCGGCGGGCCGTTCAGCGTGGCGTGCATCCGCGAGGAGGGTGCCCACCACCTCGACGAGAAGGAGATCGCCAAGGCGCTGAAGGACTGCCAGCGCTGGCGCGACCTCGAACAGGAAACGCTCGACCGGCTGTTCGACTGACGCCGGCGGGGGCCGCGTATCGGTGGGTGGAACGGGCCGGCGGGGCGTGCGATGCCTGGAGCCGGCCACGGATCGCCGCCGACGCCGCCACCCGTCAGGCGCGGGGGCCGTTCAGCCGGTCGTCCGGGGCGGGCCGGACGTCGTCGACCTCCTCCTCGACCGCCGAGTCTCCCGCCTCGACGGACGTGACGTCGTCGAGCAGTTCGTCGACCTCAACCACCGTCGCCTCGGCCTGCTGTGCGGGCTCCGTCGCGTCCGCCGCCGACGCCGGCTTCGTGATCCACTCCTCCCACGACAGCCCGTGCTTCTCCGCCAGGTAACGGGCGCGGTATAGCCGGGTCGCGTCCTCGATTGCCGACTGGAGCATCGCGAAGCTGAGCCCGGCGGCGACGAGCGCGCCGGCGATCGGCACGACGTTCGCCAGCCGCGTCCGGACCAGCCGCAGCCCGAGCAGCTTGAAGATCTGCTGGATGACCCGGACGAGCGGGTCCCGGCCCAACTGGCTCCACGTGGCACGGCGCATCATCTGCTGGGTGAGGCGCGACAGGCTCGCGAGCGCTGCCGTCTTGCTCGCGGACGACGACGCCATGCTGTAGTTCAGGACCCCCATCAGGAACAACTCCTCCTCGGGGTCCCGGGGGTCGTAGCCGTAGTGGACCGCCACCTCCGCCACCGCCCGGCCGAGCAGCGCCAGCGAGATCACCACGTCCGACGCCACCGCGGCGACCGCGACACCCGCCGTCGTACCGCCGCTGACGGTGGTGCTGACCGTCGCGCCGGTGACCGCGACGGAGGCGAGGCCGGATTCGATCACCCCGACGAACGGGATCGTCATCGCGGGCCGCCCCTTGTCGAGGTCCTTGAGATCGAGCGCGCCGAACGGCGAGCCCTCGGCCAGATCCGGGTGGTCACGGCGCAACCGCTCGGCCCGCCTGGTCAGCGACGCCGAACGCACGGCGGGCAGGAAGATCGCCTTGAAGCCGCCCTCCAGCGCCTTCATGATGGTCTCGTCGCCGAACTGCATGGTCCGGCTCCCGCCGGGGATCTTCTTGATCTGGTCGCCGGCACGCCTGGTGAGCGACGCGACCTGTCCGACCATGCGCGCCCGCATGCCGTCGCGGCGCTTCCGCTCGCTCTCCAGCAGGCTGGACCAGGCCCGGGCCTCGTAGTCGGACATGCCTTCCCGCATCAGCGGCCCCCCATCGATTCGTGAAAACCCGCTCAAGTCTGGTGCCGGGGACGCCGGCCCTCAAGCGGTCCGACAAGCGGCTATCCGACTCAGGCGCCGGTCGGCACGTGGCAGCGGTTGCGGAGGGCAGCAGGACAGGGCCCCGCCGAAGTCCGGAAAGGACCACAGCGGGCGGCCTTCGAACTGCGCGAGACCGCAGGGGATTTGCACCCGTCATGCCGGGTGTCATCCGACAAGTCAGTCTGAATAGGAACACGGCGGCGATTGTCATGCACTCTCGCGGTTTTACCGACAGCTGCATTTGGGAGCGCTCCTAACGCGGTTTACGCGTCGCCCTCCCAGCACCCGTCGACGTTCACCGAACGGGGGGGGTAGACACAGTGGACTATGCTCATCGGAGATCGCTGGGGGGGCGGCGGGTGTGCCGATTCCCCGGATGTCGTGTTCAACGAACCATGACGGCACCGAATGCGGTGCCTGGGAACGGAGTTCGTCATGAAGCTAGCCCGAAGGATCGGATTCACCGCCACTGCGGTGGTGGCACTTGTTGCCGCATCCGCGACCCCCGCACTCGCCGACTCCGGCGACACCATCTACGGAATCTGGCCGAACCGGATCGCGCACGCGAACTTCACCAGCTACGGCGACAAGTTCACGGTGTGGGACGACGAGAGCGACGGGCGGGCCGCGATCGCCTTCTGGCAGGTGGGCAGCCGCAGCGGCCAGTGCGTGAACAGCAACGGCGCCGGCACCTCCAAGACCTGTAACTACGACTTCCCGGAGAACACGACGATCGTCTGGAATCTCACCGCGCAAGGTTGGGCGAACCCCGGCTGCTGCACGGCGATTGTCGGTGGGGAGCAGCGGGACAAGACCTGATCCGAACCGGCGGATGACGCGCGGAAAGCCACCACGGCACCCCCACGCGTCGTCTAGTCGGACGACCCGATGAACGATGTGGTGTGGTTGTCGCAGGCAGCGGGGTGACGCGAAATCAGCACTCTGACTGTCTGCGGCGACTTCGCCACCCACCTCGGTTTACTGCCTGCCATCGGCATCAATGGCAAAGGCGCACCGTGGCCTTTCGACGCGAACCGGCGGCGCACGGGTCGAATGGGGGCGTCCGAGGTCGATCGGCCCGCCGGGGATCGCCCCGATCGGGTGGCCCCGTACTCCAGAACTGCACTTTTCCGGCCGCGCGGAGAACGTCGCGGGCGGCAGCGGCCACCGCGCACGCCGCCGTCCGGCAGATCGGGCAGCGACCGTCGGGCCGGGCCGGTGGTCGCGGAGAATCCACCGGGCGGTGACAATCAGCCGATTGCCGATCTGGGCCAGGGACAGAAACGGCGCGGTCATCGTCAGTCCACCCCTGAGCCGCACGATCAGCCTGGAGAAGGCTCACTCAGGAGCATGACGACCGTGGCACCTTGGCCCTCACCGAACTCCCAGCCAGCGATTACCTTGCTGCCCGGCAAGTCGGCGATCGGCCGAAAATCGTCCGGGCATTCACCGGGGCCGAGGTAGTACGCGCCGGTACTACGTGCCCAGCGATCCTGGAGGCACAGTCCGCGAAGGTGCCGTCGCAGCGCATCGTCGCCGACCTGGTCCAGGGCCGGTTCCCAGCGAGGATCGACCACACTGACATCGGGCTCGACGTACCCATGTCGTACGAGGCTGTCGCCGATGTCGCACAGACCGGCTGGAGCGCTCATCGTCCACGTCGCCGTCCGCATCGCGTCCAGCAGCGAGCCGTCCGTCCGCGGCCGCAGGAGCAGATGGGGATACCGCCGGTAGCCGTCGGGGCTGAGTTCGTCGAGACTCAGCGAGCCAGCCTGTAGCGCCCTGCCGATGCTCCTGCCCCACACCATCGCCCGGCCGTCATCCGTCGTGACGGTGAGCAGCGGCTGGAGCGCGGCGGGCCGCACATGTGTGGCGATGAACGCCGACCTGGCCAGGTCGGGCACCCAGCGGCCCGGGTAGAGCCACTCACCGCCGTTGTCGCCCGACCTCCCGTTGACGTCGGCGACGAGTTCTGCGGGATCAAGGTCCTCGAGTATCTCGCCAGCGGTCTCGTCGTCGTAGTGGAAGACCGCGTACGTCCCCGCCGCGTCGAACTCCGCCAGCGGTCGGCCGAGCATCAGTCCGAACGCGTGACCAAGCAGGTCTTCCCAGTAGGACACGCCGTCTCCTTCCGGTAGCCACTACCTAGCGCGATGATGCCAGCCCGCTACCCAACGCTGCCGCGGCGGCCACCTCGAATCGTGGCTCCGCGATGCCGACGAATCGAACCCCGCCCCGGGACGGCGGTCAATGTCGACATGTTCGTACGGCTTCATACCGCCCGGACCTGGGCTCCGCTGCCGTACACGAGAAAAGCCGTTCCCACCAGGGGGAACGGCTTTTGAAATGGGTGGAGCTGAGGGGATTTGAACCCCTGACCCCCTCGATGCGAACGAGGTGCGCTACCAGTCTGCGCCACAGCCCCTCCGCTGGCGAACCAGCGTCGGTCCCACCCGGCTTGCACCGGGCGGGCCGGCACAAGGCTAACAGGTCACGCCCCCACCACGCGAACCACCCCGCCGCCGCCGAGATCTTGGAAGGAAACGGCCCCCGGAGGGGCCCAAATCCTCCAAGATCGCAAAACCAGGGGAACAAGCGGTCAGGCGCCCCGGCCGGACTGGTAGGGGCGACCGCGCAGGCCGCCCGCCCGCCGGTAGGACACCGAACCTCCGCTCGCGGCCGGCGGCAGGTCCGCCGGCCGGTCCAGGCCCATCGCGGTGCGCCGGACCGCCTCCCGCTGGGCGGCCAGCCGGCGCTGCGCCTCCCGCCGGGCCGCCGCGCGCCGGGCCTGTTCGCGGCGCACCTCGGCCTGGCGGGCGGCCAGCCAGGCCGCTTCCCGGGCGTCCGCGCGCCGCCGCCGGCGTTCGGCGAGGGCCCGCTGCCGCAGGTGTACGACGTACGCGACGAGCAGCGCGCCGGTGACCGAGACGCTGATCCAGAACCCGGGCCCGACCAGCATCACGCCGACCAGTTCGACCAGGTTGAGCAGCAGCAGCGCGGCGAGCACCCGGCGCCGGCGGTAGACGGCCGGGGTGTGCCGTCGGCGGGGGGAGTGCCGTCGGCGGGACTGCGCGGGGACCGCCGAGACGGGTCGGAGCCGGCCGGAGCGCCGCCGGACGGGAGGCGCGGAGACCGGGCGGGCCAGACCGCCCGTGTCGGAGTCTTCACTCAAGGTGACAACGAGCGCGCGGGGCGGGTGCACAGGCTGGCGTCCGGGCACGGTGCGGCGACGACGCTGGCGCTGAAGCACCCGCGCCGTCGACTGCGCCCGCTCCGCCACCAGCCGCTCGGTGGCGTCGTACCGGCGGACCAGCGCCGGAGCGAGGGCGAGCAGACCGGCGGCGGCGAGGACGGCGAGGAGCACCGACGTCGGCACCCTCACCCCTCCCGTCACCAAGTTCGGGGCGAGCGCCACACGGCCGCAACTTCTTCCGTCGACTCTCGTTAACGGCGCACATCGTGCGGGCCGGCAGCGCTTGCCACAGCTTGCAGTTACTTGAGGTTACGGGCCGCCGACCCGCTTCACCGTGCGCCGCGCCGGGCGTCACGGCCGGAACGGCTCAGCGCCGGCTGTCACGTACGCGGTGCCACCGCGCCAACAGACCACCCTCGGCGGCCACTTCCTCGCCGGTCATCGCGTATCCGATGTGGTCCCGCCAGGCGCCGTCGATGTGCATGTACCGCACGTGGTAGGCCTCCTCACGGAAGCCGAGCTTCTCCACCACCCGCCGGGACGGGACGTTCTCCGGCCGGATGTTCACCTCGATCCGGTGCAGCCCACCGGGGCCGAACGCGTGGTCCACGGCGAGCGCGACAGCGGTCGGGATCACACCCCGCCCGGCCACCCGGGAGTCCACCCAGTAGCCCACGTACCCGGAGCAGAACGCCCGCCGCACGATGCTGCCCACGTTGAGGTGGCCGACTAGTCGCTCCTGCCCGTCCTCGCGCAGGCAGACCGCGAACGGCATGCCGTCCCCGGTCCGCGCCGACCTCCGCTGGTCGGCGTGGACCAGGCGGAACGCGGCCGGCGAGTTCGTCGCGTCCCAACCGCCCGGCACGTGCGACTCCCACGGGGCCAGCCACTCCCGGTTGGCGCGCCGGATCGCCGACCAGGTCACCGCGTCGGAACGCCGGTACGGCCGCAGCACCACCGGACCGTCCACCAGCACCGCCGGCCACCCCGGCGCCCTCCGGAACATCACCGGCGTCGGTCCAGCAGCAGCACGTCCACGGTGGAGCCGGCGGCGGCGGTGGTGACCCGCTCGCCGAGCACCAGCAGGCCGTTCGCCTCGGCCAGGCCGGAGAGTGTGTACGGCCCACCGGCCAGCGGCTGCACGGTGTAGCCGCCACCGCGCCGTTCGGCCACGTGCGCGGGGCGGAACTCGCGCAGCCCGCCCGGCGACGAGACGGTCTCCAGCAGGTGCGCGCGCACGCTGGGCCGGAACACCGGCTCAGCGCCGGCCAGCAGTTGGATGGCCGGGCGGGCCAGCACCTCGAAACCGATCAGCGCCGCGCCGGGCTCACCGGGAAGACACACCACCGGCACCTCCTCGGCGCCGACCGTACCGAACCCGAGCGCCGTGCCGGGATAGAGGGCCACCTCTGTGAAGGCCACCGGCCCGGCCCGGCCGCCGTCGCGGCGGGACAGGATGCGGCGGACCATGTCGCCCGGCCCGGTGCCGGTGCCGCCGGTGGTGATGATCAGGTCGGCCCGCAGCGTCTGGTCCTCCAGCAGGCCGCGCAGCGCCTCCGGGTCGTCGTCGCAGATCCCGACCCGGTACGCGAGCCCGCCCGCCTCGGCCGCCGCCGCGGTCAACGCGTGCGAGTTGGTGTCCACCACCTGGCCGGGCTGGCTGCCCCGCCCCACGTCGACGAGTTCGTCGCCGGTGGCCACGATGACCACCCGGGGGCTGGGTCGCACCACCACGTGCCCGATGCCGGTGGCGGCGAACACCGCGACCAGGGCCGGTGAGACGTACGCGCCGGCGCGGGCGAGCAGCGTGCCGGCGACGAGTTCCTCACCGGCGCGGCGCAGGCCGTACCCGCGCTTGGGCGCGCGGAAGATCTCCACGGCGGCCATGCCCTGGTCGGTCCACTCCACCGGCACCACCACGTCGGCGCCCACCGGCAGCGGCGCGCCGGCGGCCACCGAGAAGCAGGCGCCGGGGGTGAGCCGGACCGGCCGCCAGCTCGCCGCGCCCAGGTCACCGACCACGTTGAGCCGGATGCTGCGCCCGCCGCGGATACCGGAGGGGGCCGGGACGTAGCCCGGCCCCCGGCTCCCTCCGGAGATGTCCTCCCAGCGCGCGGCGTACCCGTCCACCGCCGCCTGGTCGAAGGCGGGGAACGAGTGCGGGGCGACCACGTCCTCGGCGAGCACGTTGCCGTACGCCTGGGTCAGGTCGAGGTCGAGCGGAGGCAGCGCGCGTAACCTGCGCAGCACGCTGCCCAGGTAGTCGGCGAGCGGCGTCAACTCGTTCGCGGCCGCCTCGGCGTCGGCCGTCGCGGTCATGTATCGGCACCGCCGGACGCGTTGCGCAGCCCGCCCAGGACCGCGTCGGTGACGGTCTCGTCGCCGTTGTTGACGAACTCCGCGAGCCACTTGCGGAACTCGGTGCCGATGTCCTCCCGCTCGGCGGCGATCTGTACCACGGTCTGGAGGTAGCCGAGCGGCATGCCGGTGTCGTAGCGGGTGCCCCGGTAGACGATGGCGTGCACCGGCACCCCCTCGGTGCGCAGCAGCTCCATCGCGTCGGTCAGTTGGATCTCCCCGCCGCTGCCCGGCTTCGTCCGCCGGATCGCGTCGAAGATCCGCCCCGGCAGCACGTACCGGCCCAGGACGGCCAGGTTGCTGGGGGCGTCCTCCGGGCTGGGCTTCTCCACCATGCCGGTGACCCGGACGACCTCGGCGATGTCGGCGTACTCCGATTCGGCCGGCTCGACCGAGGCGATGCCGTAGCGGCTGGTCTCGGCCGGGTCGACCTCGAAGAACGCGAGCACCACGCCGCCGGTGCGGGCCTGGAGCTCCAGCATGGCCGGCAGCAGCGGCTCGGAGGGCTTGACGAACTCGTCGCCGAGCAGCACCGCGAAGGCGGCGTCGCCGACGTGCGACTCGGCGAACCCGACGGCGTGGCCCAGGCCGAGCTGCTCCGGCTGGCGGACGGTGTAGACGGCGGCGAGTTCCTCGGTGCGCTTGACGGCGGCCAGCAGCTCCGGCTTCTTGGCGAGCCGTTCCTCCAGGTCGGGTCGCCGGTCGAAGTGGTCGACCATCGAGGTCTTGCCCCGCCCGGTGATCAGCAGCACGTCGGTGACGCCGGCCTGGGTGGCCTCCTCGACGATGTACTGCAGAACCGGCCGGTCGACGACCGGCAACAGCTCCTTCGGGACCGCCTTGGTGGCCGGCAGGAACCGGGTGGCCAGGCCGGCGGCCGGGATGACGGCCTTGACCGCACGGGAGCGACCGGGGGTCGCTGAGGGGTTCGCTGAGTGCTCCGACATGCCGCGAGACTATCGGCCACGGCTCTGCCGCGGCGGGTGAGGACCGGAAGACGCGCCGCCCTGCGCGGCGCCCGTCGGGTCCGCCGCGCCGGCCCGGGGCAGCCCGTCGGGCGGGCTGACGGTGGCGGCCACCACCGGAATCTCCTGAGTGCGAGCCGGATCTCCGACGGCTGTGGGGGCCATCCGGTAGCCGTCCCGCCCGGCCGCCTTGGCCGCGTACAGCGCGTCGTCGGCCGCATCGAGCACCTGCTGGCCGCCGGCGGCGTGGTCCGGGTAGACGGCGATGCCGATGGAGACGGTCACCGGCACCCGCAGCGGCTCGTCGCCGTGACCGTCGACCGGCACCGGCTGGTCCCGTACCACCGCCCCGAGCCGCTCGGCGACGATCGTGGCGCCCCGGGCGTCGGTCTCCGGCAGCAGCACCACGAACTCCTCGCCGCCCTGCCGGAACGCCAGGTCCACCTCGCGGATCACGCCGCGTACCCGGCGGGCGAACTCGACCAGCACGGCGTCCCCGGCGGCGTGCCCCCAGGTGTCGTTGACGTGCTTGAAGCGGTCCAGGTCGAGCGCGAGCACGCTGAGCATGCGGCCGAACCGGTTCGCCCGTTCCACCTCCCGCCGGATCGACTCGCGCAGGTAGCGGTAGTTCCACAGCCCGGTCAGCGGATCGGTGAGGGAGAGCCGCTGCGCCTCCTCGTGCACCCGGACGTTCTCCACCGCCACCGCCGCGTGCCCGGCGAAGGTGCGCAGCGTGACCAGGTCGTCGTCGTCGAACTCGTGCCCGCCGAGCCGGTCGTAGAGGGCCAGCACGCCGAGCGCCGCGCTGGGCGGCGCGGTCGGGTCGCCGTCCACCGGCGGATGCCCGGGACGTTCCGGGCCGCGCGGGTCGGGGGCGGCGAACGGCACCGCCACGTACGTCTCGCAGGTCGGCTCCCCGGTCGGCGGGTCCGACGCGGTCCAGCGGCCCCGCACCGGCTCGCCGGTGGCGGCCACCGCGCCCACCACGCCGGTGCCGACCGGCACCCGCAGCGTCGCCGGGTCCGCCGGGTCGTCGGTCGGCCAGCGCCCGGCCAGCCCTTCGACGCACTGGCCGACCAGCACGCCGTGACCGTCGAGCAGCAGCACCGCGCCGGCCCGCGCGCCGGTCCCGGCGATCGCGCTGTCCAGGATCACCCGCAGGATGCGTTGCAGGTCGTGCGTGCTGGCCAGCGTGTCGCCGAGCACGACGAGGTGGTTGCGGAGCTGGTCCCGGCTGCTGGTCAGCGCCGCCACGTAACTGCCGGTCTCGCGCATCATCCGGTTGAACGCGGCGGCCAGCCGCCCGATCTCGTCGCGGCTGCGGACCGGCACCCGCGCGGTCAGGTCGCCGTGCGCCACCCGGTCCACCGCGCCGGCCAGCTCGACCAGGGGCCGGGTCGTCACCCGGGCCAGTCGCCAGGCGGCCAGCACGGCCAGCAGCGCGGCCAGCGCCACCGCCGCGGCCAGCGCGCCGAACAGGACGGGTGGGCGCCGGGCCGGCACCGAGAGCACCAACGGCAGCGGCTGCCCCGGGGACGGCCCGACCCGACGCACGTACCGCCCGTCGCCGGTCCCGGCCACCCCGTCCCCGACCGCCTGGCCGGCGGCGGCCAGCACCGCTGCGCGTACCCCCGGGTCCTCGGTCGTGTGGGTGATCTGCCCGGGGCCGTCGAGGAGGGTGACGTCGACGCCGGTCACGGCCGCGAGCCGCGCCACGAAGGCCGGGTCGACGGGCTGCGCGGCGGCGACCGCGCCCAGGTCGGCGCCGGCCGGGTCGCGGAGCCGGACCTGCACGGCGAGCGCCCCCACCCGGCCGGTGGGCACGCCGGCGCAGTCCTGCCAGGGGCCGGGCGGCCCACCGGCGGTGGCGTAGGTGGTCCGGCCGGCGGCGTCGGCGATCACGACGGCGGTGGCCAGCCCTCGGCCGACCACCTGGTCGGCGGCGCGCGGCCGGGCGACCGGGTCGGCCACCAGCGCGACCGCGTCGGCCGCCGCGCGCAGTTGCTGGCAGAGCGCGTCGACCGAGGTACGCACGCCGGCCGCGGCCAGGCCCAGCCGCTCGGTGGCGCGGCTGCGGTCGACCGCGCTGAGGGTGGCGCCGACGAAGAACGCGCCGAGCAGGACGGGGCCGAGGACCACCACGAGGAAGGCCACCGTCAACCGCCCGCGTAGCGTCAAAAGCCTTCCCCCCGGAAGTTCCGCGCCCCTTGGTGCGATGCTGACACAGAGCGACCGGTAGGCAAGCGTTGCGTCAGGAGTGTTGCGTGCCGGATTTTTCGGATGAGGTGCACGAGGCGAAGCGGGAACTGCGCGTCGCGCTGCTCGCCGCCCGCCGGTCGCTGTCCGCGCCGCGCCGCGCCGAGGCGGCGGCGTCCGTCCAGACCGAGCTGACCGCCCTGGTACGCCGGCTGCGCCCGGCCCGGATGACCGCGTACGTGCCGGTCGCCTCCGAGCCCGGCGGGGACGATCTGCCGGAGGTGCTGCGGGCCGCGCTGCCGCCCGGGGCGGAGCTGTTGCTGCCGGTGCTCCGGGACGACCTGGACCTGGACTGGGCCGCCTACACCGGGCGGGAGTCGCTGCGCGCCGCCGGCCGGGGGCTGCGCGAGCCGACCGGGCCACCGTGGGGGCGGACCGCCGTGGCCGGCGCGGACCTGGTGGTGGTGCCCGCGTTGGCGGTGGACCGCCGGGGCGTCCGGCTGGGCCGGGGCGGCGGCTCCTACGACCGCGCGCTGGCCCGGGTGCCCGCCACCGTGTCGACGGTGGCGCTGCTGCACGACGGAGAGCTGATCACGGCGGTGCCCGCCGATCCGCACGACCGGCCGGTGCACTGCGTGATCACGCCTGGGGAGGGGCTGGTGGCGGTGCCGGGTGTGGGACCGGGCGCTTCCGCTGGACGAATCCGGGTGCGATGACGCACCATTGGCACTCGAAGACCACGAGTGCCAGACCGGCCGTGCCAGAGATCCGGAGGAGAACGTGCCCACGTACCAGTACGCCTGCACCGCGTGCGGCCACCAGCTCGAGGCGGTGCAGTCCTTCTCGGACGAGCCGCTGACCGAGTGCCCGGCGTGTGAGGGGCGGCTGCGCAAGCTCTTCAACTCGGTCGGCATCGTGTTCAAGGGCTCCGGCTTCTACCGGACGGATTCCCGTTCGTCCGGTTCCGACAGCGCGTCGAGCCCCGCCAGCAAGCCGGGGAAGTCCGACTCGTCCTCGTCCGAGTCTTCCTCGTCCGGTTCGTCCTCGGGTTCGGGCTCGTCCTCTGGGTCGGGCTCCGGCTCGTCCGGGTCGGGCTCGTCCGGCTCGGGCTCCGGCTCGGGCTCCGGCTCGTCGGCCAGCAAGGCGCCGGCGGCCTCCAGCTCCTCCTGATCGCGCGCTGACCCGACGTGGCCGTCCCCGCCCCGGGGGCGGCCACTTCCGTGCCTGCCGTCACCGGTTGTCCACAGGGCGGCCGGGTTGTCCACAGGCGTGGGCGACGGGGCGACGCGGCGGTGTCAGGCGCGCCTAGCCTGCTGGCGGAACGGTCGGCCGGCGGCGGGAGGCAACGGTGACGGGTCGGGAGGCGACGTTACGTCCGGTGCGTTGGCGCGGGCTGCCCCGACGTCGCACGCTGGTGCGGGTGACGCTGGTGGCGGTGCTGCTGGGGTTGGCCGCGGCGGTGCTCCGGACGCCGGCCGGCTGTCCGCCCGGGTCGGCTCCGTCCGGGTCGTCCGCGGGCACCGGCGTCACGGCGTCCGCCGACGCACCGTCCGCCGGCCCTCAGCCGCTGCCCGACGGGTCGGTGGGCGTGCCGATCCGGCTGGCCGAACCGGCCGCGCTCGCGGTGCTGCGTCCGGGCGCCCGGGTCGACCTGCTGGTGGTGCCCGCCGGCGGCTCACCGGACCCCACGCTGCTCGCCCCGCGCGCGCTGGTGCTCGACGTGGTGGAGGCCGGCGGGGCGGTCGACGGCTCGTCCGCGCTCTACCTGGCTCTGCCGCCCGAGCAGGCCCGGCGCGCGGTCGGGCTGCCCGAGGGCAGCCGCTTCGCCGTGGTCGTCCGCGGCTGACCACCGCCGCCCGGACCAGCCCGTGTCGCCCGGCGGGGAGCCGGCCTGCGCCGCCCCGGCGGGGATCCTGCCGGTGCCGACCTGGCGTGGTCAGCCCCAGTGCGGTGGACGCTCGGCGAGCAGCCAGTCGTCGTCGCCGCCGGGCCGCTCGCCCCAGCCGCGGTCGGTGTCGTCGGTGGTCTGCTCGGGCAGCACCACGAGATCGTCGCTGAGGTCGACCACGCGGTCGTCGTCGCCGCGCGGGACGCGGATGCCGGGTTCGGTCACGAGCAGCAACAATACCGCCGCCCGGCGGTCCGTCACGCCCCTCGGTGACCCCGCCTGCAGATTCCCGGAGAGAGGGGTCATTACGCGCCCGACAGCCACGCTTTCCGTGAATCAGCGGGCTGGACGGGGCATGTGGGGTACGGCGTGGGTGGGTCGGGCTTCGCCGCGTCGGGCGGCCGGTCGGCCGTGGCGTTGGTAGCGTCGGTCGGCGTGACGACGCCGAGTGGTGGCAGCACCGACGACGAGACCTGGCGGCGCCCCGAGCAGCCGGCCGCCCCGGACGGGACACCGCCCGAGGAGCAGCCCGCTGACCATCCGCCAGCCGGAGTGAGCCCCGCAACGCTCTCGGAGACAGATCCCACCGTCGACGCCGACCGGCCGGACACCGGATCGACGGGACAGCCCACGATCGCGGCCGGCACGGCCACGTGGTCCGCCACCGGGGCGGACCCGGTCGAGCACGCCACCACCGGGACGGACCCGGTCGAGCACGCCACCACCGGGACGGAGCTGGTCGAGCACGCCACCACCGAGGCCGGCACGACCGGGCCACGCACAAGCGGACCGCACGCCGCCGAACCGCACGAGGCCGGACCGCACACCGCCGAACCGCACGCGACCGAGCCGCACGGGACCGAGCCCTCGGCCGGTGGAGCCGGCGTGGTCGAGGGGGCCGCGAGCCCGTGGTCGCGCGCGGGTGCGGCGGAGAGTCCCTGGGCCAGGCCGGACCCGGCCGCACCGACCGGTGGCTGGACCGCGACCGGCGGCGAGTGGCCCGGCACGCCCGGGCCCGCCGTCAGCCCGGCCACCGGCGGGTATGCGGGTGGGCCGGCCACCGGTGGGTATGCGGGTAGGCCGGCACCCGGCGGGTACGCCGGGCCGCCGCCGAGCACGCCGCCGCCCCCCGGCTGGCGACCGCCGGTGCACGTGCGGACACCACCGCCCCGGCAGCTCCCGCCGCAGGACATGGCCGCCATGGACCAATCGGAACAGCGCGCCCAGCAGCTCACCTACGGCATCGGCGCGGTCGTCGGCGTGGTGCTGGTGCTGCTGATGTGCCTGCTCTGCTCACGGCTGCTGTTCTAGCGGCGGCGGTCGAGGTCGCGCACCACTGACGCGCCGGCCGCCGTGTTCCGGCGTGTCGGGGCGGCGACACTGGAGTGCGTGGAGCGGTATACCTCAGAGTCATAAATATGACTCTGAGGTATACCGCTCACACGTGATAGGCCCTTCGCCGGAAGTCACGCACGGTAACTGGCGGCGAGATGCAGCCCGTAGCCGTCAGACGATGCCGTCCCACACCATCTTGGCGCCGCTGTCACCGGTCAGGTAGACGTAGACAAGCGCGAACACGGCGAGCACGGCGGCCACCGCGGTGAGCGCCAGCGGCAGCCAGCGGGGCAGGTTCCGGGTCCGGGCGAAGCCCGCGGTGGACAGCAGCAGCAGGAGCGCCGCCACGGCCAGGCCGAGCGTGAACCAGAGCAGCGTCTCGCCGTACTCGGCATGTTCGTGGATCTTCTGAAGGCCCTCGGCCGGGTAGCCCCGCGACCGCAGCGCCTCCTCCAACTCCTCGCCCGACTCGGTCGCCACCCAGGCCACGATCGGGGTGACCACGGCCAGCGCCGCCACCGCCCAGTCCAGTCGGGGCCGCCAGCGGGGCAGGACGCCGTACGCGACGGTGAGCACGGCCAGCAGCGGCACCAGCACCACCACGGCGTGGATGACCAGAACGTGGCCTGGGAGGCCGTTGATTTCCCTGAACACCGACACCTCCGGCGAGTGGACGGATTCGCGCGGCCAGCGTACGACGCGGCGCCACCGCACACCTGCTCACACGCACGGGACGCCGCGCCGGTTCACACGACTGCCGGGACCGGGCAGCACCCCCTCGGTCTCAGCCCGGCCGGGCTGGTCCGTCCGGCGTGGCACTCTTGATCGGTGGACACCGAGGACCTCGGCCTGTTCGGTCCGGGATCGGTCACGTGGAAGGTGCACGAGGAACCGATCCTGATCGTCGCCGGCCTGCGCTCGCTCTACCTGCAGGCGTTGCACCCGCGCGCGATGGCGGGCGTCGCGCAGAACAGCAACTACCGCGCCGACGCGTGGGGCCGGCTGGTCCGCACCGCGACCTACGTGGCGACGACGATCTACGGCACCACCGCCGAGGCGGAGGCCGCCGGCCGGCGGCTGCGGACACTGCACGCCCGGATGCGCGCCACCGACCCGGTCACCGGCGAGGAGTTCCGCGTCGACGAGCCGGACCTGCTGCGGTGGGTGCACGTCACCGAGGTCGAGTCGTTCGTGAGCACCGCCCGCCGGGCCGG
Source organism: Micromonospora sp. RP3T (assembly GCF_003027925.1). Taxonomy (GTDB): domain Bacteria; phylum Actinomycetota; class Actinomycetes; order Mycobacteriales; family Micromonosporaceae; genus Micromonospora. The sequence goes on along the minus strand of NZ_PYPS01000014.1, from coordinate 4,411 downwards.
GCTCGCGCTGACCGACGACGAGGTGGACGGCTACTACACCGAGCAGCGCCGGGCGGCGGCCCTGGTCGGCCTGGACCCGGCCGGGGTGCCGGGCACCGCCGCCGAGATCGAGGCCTACTACCGGGACGTACGCCCGGAGCTGCGCATGACCCGCGAGGCGGCCGAGACCGCGCTGTTCCTGACCGCTCCGCCGATCCCCTGGAAGCTCAGCCTGCCGGCGCGGGTCGGCCTGAATCTCGGCCCGCCGCGCTGGGCGTACCTCGGGGTGGCCGGCACCGCGTTGGGTCTGCTGCCGCCCTGGGCGCTGCGGCTCTACGGCGGGCTGGGCCTGCCCACCACCGCGCTGTCGGCGGAGGTGGGCGTGCGGGCGTTGCGGCTCGCGCTGGCGGCGGTGCCCCGGCGCTACCGGGAGGGGCCGTTGCAGCAGGCCGCCAAGGAACGCGCCGCCCGCCTCGCGGCGGCCTGAGCCGGCGGCTGCGGGTGCCGGGGTCAGCCGGCGTCGGTGGTGGGCTGTGCGGGACGGTCGACGGCGGACCACGGCTCCTTGCCGGGGACCTGCGCGCCGGTGGGACAGGTGCGCCGGTAGTCGCACCAGCCGCAGCGCGGCCCCGCCTCGGTGGGGAACGCCTCGTCGGGGTCGGCCCCGTCGGCGACCGCCCGCTCGGCGGCCATGATGTCGCGGGCGGTGTCCTCCGCGCGGGTGAGCTGCCGGTGCAGCGACTCGGGGGTGTGCTCGTGCCCGGCGACCGTGCCGGTGGGCAGGTGGTGCAGCTCGACCCGGCGGCACGGCCGCCGGAACACCCGCTCGGCCGCGTACGCGTAGAGCGCGAGCGCCTGCGAGCCGCGCGCGTCGTCGGCGTCGAGCCCGGTGCGGCCGGTCTTGTAGTCGACGATGACCAGCTCGGGCCGCCCGTCGGGGCCGGGGCGGGAGTCGATCCGGTCGGTCCGGCCGTTGAAGGCGAGCACCGCGGTCTTCACCGCCACCACCCGCTCCACCCCGACCGGCTCGTCGGCCGGGTCGAGGCCCGCCACGTAGGACTCCAGCCAGGTCAGCGCCCGCCGGAACGCGTCGCGCTCCTGCTCGTCGTCGCGATAGCCCTCGCGCACCCAGGTGCCCTTGAGCAGCGTGCCGAGCACCTCGGGGCGGCGGCGGTCGGGGGCCAACGCATACCAGTTCTTGAGCGCGGTGTGGACGCTGGCGCCGAGTGAGTTGTGCGCCCACGGCGGCCCCTTCGGCGGGGCGGGCCGGTCCACGTACGCGTAGCGGTAGCGCCGGGGGCAGTCGGCGTAGGCGCCGAGCTTGCTGGGGGTGCAGACGAAGAGCCGTTCCGGCATGCCCTCGAAGCCGAGCTGCTCGGCCTGCTCGGTGCGGGGCCGGGGCGCCCGGCCGCCGGCAGGTCGGCTGCTCGACGCGGGGCGGCCGGTCGATGGAGGTCGTCGCACGCCTGCGATCCTGCCACCCCGGTCCGACACCGGACGACAGGCTCAGGCGTTGTTGACGTATTCGGTCACGAACGCGGCGATCGCATCCGCGATGAGCTGCACCGCGATGGCAGCCAGCAGCAGGCCGGCGATCCGGGTGAGCACCTCGATGCCGCCCGGGCGGAGCACCTTGACGATCCCGCCGGAGAAACGCAGCACCACCCAGACCGCGATCATCACCGCGACGATGGCCAGCGCGATGGCGACGTAGTCGGTGACGCCGCCGGCCTGCTGCACGAACAGCATGGTGGCCACGATCGCGCCCGGCCCGGCCAGCAGCGGGGTGCCCAGCGGCACCAACGCGATGTTGGAGGTGACCTGCTGGCTCGGGTCGTCCGCCTTGCCGGTCAGCAGCTCCAACGCGACGAGTATCAGCAGCAGCCCGCCGGCGGCCTGCAACGCGGGCAGGTCGACGTGCAGGTAGGCCAGGATCGTCTGCCCCGCCACCGCGAAGATCACGATGACCCCGAGCGCCAGCGCCACGGCCTGCCAGGCGGCCCGGTTCCGGTCGCGGGCGGGCAGCGGCCCGGTGAGCGCGAGGAAGATGGGCATCATTCCGGGCGGGTCGACGATCACCAGCAGGGTCACGAAGACCTCGCCGAAGAGCTTGAGATCCACGCGGACACGGTAGCCGCGCCGCCGGAACGCTTCAGCCTGAAGCGACCGGGGTCACCCCCCGGGCCAGCGCGACGATCCGCTCGTACGCCTCGGGGGCGGTGGTGTACGCGCCGAGCCGGACCGTCTTGTGCGTGCCGTGGAAGTCCGACGCGCCGGTGACCAGCAGCCCCAGCTCGGCGGCGAGCCGGCGGACGTGCTCCCGTTCGGCCGGGCTGTGGTCCTCGTGGTCGGCCTCCAGGCCGGCCAGTCCGGCCGCCGCCAACGCCGCGATCAGCTCGTCGGGCACGATCCGGCCGCGCCGGCTGGCCCTCGGGTGGGCGAAGACCGCCACCCCGCCGGCGGCCCGGACCAGCGCGACCGCCCGGAACACGTCGATGTCGTCCTTGGGCAAGCGGTACCGCTCCCCCAGCCAGTCCCTGCCGAACGCCTCGGTGGTGGTGGCGACCAGGCCGGCCCGGATCAGCGCCTGCGCGATGTGCGGCCGACCGACCGTTCCGCCGGCCGCCCCGGCCAGGATCTCCGACCAGCTCACCGGGATGCCGTCGGCCTGGAGCAGCCGGACGATCCGCTCGCCGCGTTCCTCGCGGGCCCGCCGGACCCGGGCCAGTTCGGCGGCCAGCTCCGGCTCGGCCGGGTCGAAGAGGTACGCGAGCAGGTGCAGCGGGAGCGCCGGCTCGGTGCCGGACCAGCGGCAGGAGAGTTCCGCGCCGCGGACCAGGGTGAGACCGGGCGGCAGGGCGGCGACGGCCGCCGCCCAGCCGGCCGTGGTGTCGTGGTCGGTCAGGGCCACCACGTCGAGCCCGGCGTCGGCGGCGGCCCGGACCAGTTCGGCCGGGCCGAGCGTGCCGTCGCTGGCGGTGGAGTGGGTGTGCAGGTCGATGCGGGCGGGAACGCTCACCGGCCCGACGCTACGCCCCGTCGGGCAGTGCGGGGGTGTCGGCCACCACCACCGGTCGTTGCCCCGGCGCCATGCCGTCGATCGTGGACGGGGTCGGGCGTTCGCCGGCCAGCACCCGCTCCGGCCGGACCCGGACCAGACCGCCGGCGGCGTCCACGTGCAACGCGACACCGGCCCGGGTCCAGGCCACCGGGCCGACCAGCTTCGGGCCGGCCGGGTGGGTCGCCGGCGCGGCGGCCGGGTCGGCCAGGTCGATCAGCAGGGCGGTGCGCCCGGTGCCGTTCGCCAGCAGCCACCGCCCGTCCGGCGAGACGGCGCCGAGCCCGTCGGCGGCCAGCTCGGCGACGCAGCCGGTCCGGGTCGGGGTGAGACCGCGTGCCGGGTCGAGCAGTGCCACGCACTGCCGACGCGCCGGCCCGGTGGTGACCAGGGCGACGAGCCGGCCGTCCGGACGGGTGCCGTAGACGACGCGGACGTCGGGGTTCACGGTGCCCGGCACGCCGCCCATCGCCCGCCGCCAGACGCTCATGCCACCCTGGCCGGGTTGGGCGATCAGCACGTCGTCGCCGGTGAAGCCGACCGGCACGACGCCGGTCGGCGCGCTCACCCGGCTGGGCGCGATGAGCTGGCCGGCGACCACGCTGGCGGCGACCACGTCCGGGCCGTCCCGCCAGGCCACCTGCCGGCCGTCCGCGGAGACCGCGACCGCGTCCGCGGCGGCGAGCATCACCTGCGGCGTGCCCCCGTCGGCCGACACCCACCAGAGGGTACGACCGGCGGCAGTGGCCGCCGAGGTGAGCAGCCAGCCCTCCCCGTCGTGGATCCGCTGCGCCCGTTCGACGCCGTCCACGCCGGTCAGCTCCCGGCGCTGGCCGCCACTGGTGTCGAGCTGGCCGCCGAGGAGCAGGTCGAGTTCGGCGCGGACCGGGCCCGGCCGGTACACCGGCGTCGGCTCGCTGGGCAGCGGGGAGAGGGAGAGCCCGGGCGGGTCGCCGAGCACCACGGTCGGCGTGCCGCCGCGCCCGTCCGGCCCGCTGAGATGCACCATGCCGGTGGTGACCAGCACCGTCGCGACGCCGGCCAGGGCCAGGCCGGTGAGCGTCCGGCGGCGTCCGGTGCGGCGGGCCCGGCGCAGCACCTCGCCCGCCGGGTCGACGCGGCGCGGCGCGGGCGTGTCGACCCGGCGGGAGAACGTCTCCCGCAGCGCCCGTTCCAGCTCGGCCTCCCCCACGGGGAGTGGACGCTCCGGGCTGCTGGTTCGGTTGTCACCGGGAGGCCGGACGCCGCTCATCGGGTCTCCGCCGGGATCGGGGCGGCGGGGCGGACCGGGGCCGACGCGGTCGCCGCCGGCGGCGTGGCCGGGGCGGGCGGCGGGGCGGCGGGCTGCCGCGTGGCCCCGGCCGGGAGGCGCGG
>NZ_PYPS01000142.1 GCF_003027925.1 Micromonospora sp. RP3T | reverse complement strand
TGGTTATCTAATCAAAATATAAAAATATGTTAGTCACACAATGGGCAAAAGTGCAGCGCCGTGTCTAGAAGAACTCGCAGCTGTCCGGTATCACACACACTGGTTGGGTCGCGTTCAATTCAAGCAGCGGCAAAAGTATACTGCTGTCCTTTCTCCACTAATGCAACATCTAGTCAACAAATTTATCACTTAGTAATGACATGAAAACATGCACTACAGTATACTGTACACACCGTTTCGTTGTCTGTTTTAAATCCGCCTTTGAAGTGTCCCGCTCTGTGCAGCGTGCAGTGTCACGTGTCTAAACAAACGGCATGTGCTGTCAGTGATTTCCGCCACTAGAGGCCGCTCTCATGCTGTATAATAAAGACTATAGGGACTTTGCTGTATAATGACGACCTTCTCAGCCGCTCCAGCAATGGACCCAACCCAGAAAAAACTATCAGCATGGATTTTTGCCGATAACGATAGTTCCGCCAATCAACTATCGGTGCCGATTAATCGGCAAAACCGATACATTGGTTGACCTCTATTTAAAACCAAACACAATTTGCATGGAACTCTGGTAATGTGAAAGCTGAC
>NZ_PYPS01000141.1 GCF_003027925.1 Micromonospora sp. RP3T | reverse complement strand
AAAGGTGTGGGAGCTTATGGGTAACTATGGAAACAAACCAAAAAAATCAGGAACACAGGCAAACTGGAACAGAACACAGTGAAAACTAAACCAAAACAGAAATAACACTAATACTATTCAGTTATTCAGTTCTGATATTATGTTAATGAATTGACCCTTCGCAAAAACCCACCCTTCTTAGTTACTGCTGCCATGTCTGACAATCAATGCAGTGAAAAATACATTGTGAAACTGACAACACATGGACAGACAAGACAGAGCAGGTTACTTCTGGTATGAAACAAGGTCTCAGCTTTAAAATTTTGTAATCAAACATTAAATACAGTTTTGTGGCTCTTTAATGTGTCGTGACAGATCACTGTATTGCCTTATTAGATCAATCGACAGTTAAACCGATCGTCTTTTCTTACTTACTTACAGCATAAAATAAACATGACTAGACATCAGAACATATTTTATTTCAACTGCGGAAAGACGCCATTACACACAATTTGTCAAGTTTAAGTTCACTGTAGTTAGTCTACACTCCTGTATGATTTGTTTGTGGCACAAAATGGAGATTCTGCGTTATGATTGGTCAGATT
>NZ_PYPS01000140.1 GCF_003027925.1 Micromonospora sp. RP3T | reverse complement strand
ATAACCTCTTACTTAGAAACGTCTAGGTTATGTACGTAACCCTCGTTCCCTGAAGGAGGGAACGGAGACGTTACATATGGGAACTCGCCTGAGAGACCAATCATCTCTGAGCCTTATTCAAAAGGCCAATGAACATTCATGAACATTGGCGAGTGGTATTTGCATGCCGAGCCACTCCCCCGTACATACGGGTATATAAGATGGCGGCGTGCAACCACTCATTCAGGTTTTTGCTGAGGAGCCGAGTCGCAACCCGGCGTCAGCGCGACGTAGGGTCGTGGCAGGGGATGTAACGTCTCCGTTCCCTCCTTCAGGGAACGAGGGTTACGTACGTAACCTAGACGTTCCCCTTCAGTCGTTTCACTACGACGTTACATATGGGAACAGACCCATGGAACAGGCCACGACCCTGACGCCGCGTTACGCAAGACCCACGTGCTGACAGGCGGACGTGTCAGAAAGTGGAGTCAATACGTAACCTTCCCAACACCCTAGGGACCAAAAGAGGGGCCCCATAGGGGTGCCAGATGTACTGAAGCATGGGTTGGGGGGGGCAGAGCACATGTGGAATAAAGAAATTGAAT
>NZ_PYPS01000139.1 GCF_003027925.1 Micromonospora sp. RP3T | reverse complement strand
ATGTTGTTTCAAACCCATAAGACCTTCGTTCATCTTTGGAATATGAATTAAGATAGAAACGATGACCCTGATAGAAACGGTACTATTATGTTCAAGGCCAAGAAAGGTAGTAAGGAAATTGTTAAAGGGCACCTATTATGCTCTTTTTACAAGATGTAATATAAGTCTCAGGTGTCCTCAGAATGTGTCTGTGAAGATTCTACTCAAAATACCCCACAGGTCATTTATTATATTGTTTTGAAAATGCCTGTTTTGAGTGGAAGCAGAAACGCACTGTTTTTGTACGTCTCTTTAAATGCAAATGAGCTGCTGCTCCTCGCACTCTTTTCCAGAACAGGACTGTGCCTTTACAGCTCGTAACTCAGACACTCTGATTAAAAAAACAAACAAAAAAAAAAAAAAAACTGCAGTTTATGCAGTCTGTGCAGGTGAAAGTGCAGTTTTGTAAATAATGTTGTTGTTCTGCTCAATGAGAAACTGCGTAGAGAGTAAAACAGAGGACAGTGTTTGTGTGTTTTATTCTTTCATTCTTTAAATGAACACACAATATTGTTCCCTTTCATGTGGGAACTCCACAGTGCATCCACT
>NZ_PYPS01000138.1 GCF_003027925.1 Micromonospora sp. RP3T | reverse complement strand
GCCCTGGAGGGCTCTTGCTCCGCCTCCGGCCCCACCCTGGAGGGTACCTGCTCTGTCGGTCCTGCCTCAATCACTGGGCTTCCCACATGGACCTGGCCCTCCAGCCCTCGCCCTGTCTCGCTCCCACCCCACCGCTCCCCTGGACTGTTGTTCCCGTCGAGCGTCTGGAAGCCGCTCCTTGGGGGGGGGGCTATGTCACGAATCTGGTCGGTGTCCCGTTGTCCGCTCACCACCAGATGTCACTCTCACCTCACCTACACACTCTGACTGTTGCACCACACTCCGGACTGCATCTCCCATCCTCCACCGCACTGATTGCGTCAGCCCCCGTGACCAATCAGGCTTCCTATAAAGCCCCAGACTTTCCCAGTGCAAGTCACGGATTGTTATATTCCCTTTGTTATCGCTTCCTAGTTTCTTGTTCCTAGTTCCCTGTGTTTTGTTTTTCCGCCTGGTTTTCTCGTTTGGACTGTCTAGCCGCCTGCCTTTTGGACTATTGCTCACGTTTATTGGATTACTCTCTCCCACTGCCTTTGATATTCCTGTCTGCTCCCGTCTCGACCCAGCCTGTACGACCATGTCTTTGGCTC
>NZ_PYPS01000137.1 GCF_003027925.1 Micromonospora sp. RP3T | reverse complement strand
GCGTAATTTTGTAGACCGAAGTACAGAAACAGTTTTGCATTTGAGCACTTCTGGTTTCATTGTTGTGGGTTTTTGGTTAAATGCCTAAAACAGGATATTTTCATGTTTTATTCTGTGACATAAAACACATCAGTATGCCCCCACTGATATATTTTTTAAAGCCTTTACTAGTCTTGAAGAAGGCAGTTGCTAACAAGTGTCTAAATAAATCTACAGAGCTGGGTAGTAACGGATTACATAATCAGATTCCAAAAAATGAAGTACTTGCAATTAGATTAAATTACATTTTAAAATACTCGTAATCAGACTACAGTCACTTTTTTATGGATTTCATTACATATTATTTACAAAACAGCAATAAATTCTCCCTAAATCCACTTTTTCATATTTAAAATTTTGCTTTCTAAAATAGCCTACCGCTTATACTCAGAAAGTCTTCCAGTTTTGTAGATATTTACACAGAGTTCAGTCAGTCAGGTGGCTACACAGCACCTGAATTTACAAAATTTCAACACTGCATCAGCGTTGTTTTAAATAGTGATGAACACATTCATTTTTATTTTATTTTATTTTATTATTTTATTTTATTTTA
>NZ_PYPS01000136.1 GCF_003027925.1 Micromonospora sp. RP3T | reverse complement strand
CGCAGGCTCGCGATCAAATCTGAGGCTTGAGTTTTGTCTGACGACATAAAACACTTGATTCTGTGAGTGACGGTTTAGTAGTTATGAGTGATTTTGTACTTTCGATCGCTTTAACGTCCCTGTCAGGCGGATTGGGATGAGCCTTGGTCACGCTGTCATTAGTGTGTGTACTACCTCTCTACAACTTACAGTTTGGTCTGCACGATCAGTTTCACATGATCGCTGATCCATGACCATTCTAATAATTACAATAAGGGTTTTAGCGCTGACCGCTAAACGCTGAGCGCTCTAAAACACCTGATGGTTCTGCCTTACATAAAAAGAATTTTTATCAAATTAGCCTTTACTTGAATTAGCGGCGTGGTGTCTATATCAGATAATATGGCTGAGTGAAGCTTCCCATTTCAGTGAAGGGATGATAGCAGGACTATCTCAAAGGGGGAAGAAATGTACAGGGTTTTTTTTTTAGACATGCCACTACTGAATAAACAGGTATTTATGCCCATAACCGAGACAAAATTAGACATAATATTACCAAATATCCACCCTCAGACACTGGGCTACTAAAATGGATGAATCTTAACACATCCATGC
>NZ_PYPS01000135.1 GCF_003027925.1 Micromonospora sp. RP3T | reverse complement strand
TAGTAGTCAATACTCTAAGCTTGTATAGTAGTGTATATTTATTGTCCCCTAAAAATAACTTGACATACAGCCATTATTGTCAAAACAGCTGGCAACAAAAGTGAGTACACCCTAAGTGAACTTGTCAAAACTGTGTCCAACGTGTCAATATTTTGTGTTAGCACCATTGTTATCTATCTGCCTCAATCATTCTGTGCATGGAATTCAGCAGAGCTGCACAGGTTGTTTCTTGGTTCCTCTTAAAATCCTCTATAATGACATCATGGAGCTGCTGGATGTTAGACACGTGGTGCTTCTCCACCTTCTGCTTGAGGATGCCCCATAGGTGCTCAATAGAGTTCAGGTCAGATCACCTTTACCTGCACCTTCCTCAGCAAGCAATTGTCATCTTGGTGGTGTGTTTGGGGTCATTATCATGTTGGAAAACTGCCGTTCGGCCCAGTTTCTGAAGGGAAGGCATCATGTCCTGCTTCAGAAATGTACAGTACATAATGGAATTCATGTTTCCCTCAATGAACCGCAGCTCCCCAGTACCAGCAGCACTCATGCAGCCCCAGACCACGCTTGACCGAAGGAGAGACAAAGTTTTCTTGGT
>NZ_PYPS01000133.1 GCF_003027925.1 Micromonospora sp. RP3T | reverse complement strand
GTCAGAAAACTTGATGTATATCCCACACATACTTGCATGTATACATATGAAACTCGGTACACATGTAGATCTCATTGAGCCAAACAACTTTCGCACTCATATAATAGGCTCCACCCAACAGGAAGTGAGCTATTCAGGGCTGTTTAAAAAGCGCATGCTCTGGAATTTGAAATACTCCTCGGAGGCCTTTATTCCGACAGACACCAAACTCGGTCAACATGACCTCAAGACATTGGGGATGCTAAATTGCGGAGTGTTTTTTGATATCTCGAACGGTTTGGCCGTGGCGAGGCGACGAATTTATGGCGAGAAATGAGAAACAGGAAATGGCTAATAACTATTGCACACATTGTCTGATTCTGATGAAACTTCAGGAGTTTGTTCGTTGTATGATGCCGATCACATAGATGTGACTATTAGGAGTCAAAGTTATAGCGCCACCAACTGGCAGCAGGAAGTGTGTCGTTTTCAAAATGCTTTTAAATCAGCCTCTTAATTTTACTTGATTTGCTTCAGTCTTTATCAGAATAATGTCAAAACATGGCTGATGAGAATCTGTGAAGGGATCGTTAATATGTTAAATGCTGTTGCCATGGCAATA
>NZ_PYPS01000013.1 GCF_003027925.1 Micromonospora sp. RP3T | reverse complement strand
ACGCGGCTACCAGCGTCCGACTAACCCACGACCTCACACGGACCAAGGAGCGACGACGTCAGCGAGCGACCGACACGATTTTCAGCCCGGAACGGGCCACCTCGCCAGAGGCGACAAGGACTAACCCCGACAAGGCGCTTCGTGGGCTCCGGGCGGCCACCTGTCGAGCAACGGTGAGGTAGCTCGGGCACTTGATCCACAGATACCCATATATGTGTTCGCTCGCCTAGCGAAGGAGCACGACAGTGCACAGACGAACGCTCTTGGCCGCGGCCGTTGCCGCGCCCGTCGGGGTCGCCATCGGCGCGGCGCCGGCCTCGGCCCACCATCGGAACGGCCGATATCCCTCGGTGATCAACCTGCCGAACGGGTTCTGCCCGGAGGGCATCGCCCGCGGCACCGGCACGAAGATCTACGTCAGCTCGATGACCGACGGTTGCGTCTGGTGCGCCGACCTCCGTACCGGCCACGGGATGCTACTCGTACCGCCGGTGGCCGGCACCCAGGCGACGGGGCTGGCCGTCGAACGGGGCCGGATCTGGGCGGCCTGCGGCAACATGGGCGGCGCGGCCGTCTACGGCGAGTCGACAGGTGAGTGCCTGGCGACGTACGACTTCGACGGCGGGTTCATCGACGGCGTGGCCGCCACGAACAAGGCCGTGTTCTTCACCGACTCGGAGAAGGCCAAGGTCTACTGCGTGGAGTTCGGCCGCCACGGGTCGTTGCCCGGGCAGTCGGGCGTACGCGCGCTGCCGTTGCCGGCCGGGCTCGGTGACCCCGACGCCTGCAACACGGGCATCGTCGCCGCGTGGGCGGGCAAGCTCATCGTGGTGCAGGCCAGGACCGGGCGGCTCTACTGCTTCGATCCCCACGCGGGCATGGCCGCCCGGATCAGCACGGGCGGTGTGTCGGTGGCCAACGGCGACGGTCTCCTGCTCCGGGGGCGCACGCTGTACGTGGTGCGCAACCGGAACAACGTGATCGCCAAGTTCCGTCTCGACGAGCAGCTCACCCGGGCCACGCCGGTCGACGTGATCCGGGACTGCGACCTCGACGAGCCGTCGGCTGTGGTTTCCTTCGGCTCAAGCCTGTACGCGGTCAACGCGCGGTTGTCCGTACCCGCGACTCCCGACACCACGTACTGCGTCGTACGGGTGCGCGACTGACCATTCCTTCGGACATCCGGCCGGGTTGTCCCCGGCCGGATTAAAGGTGCGTCCAGCCGGCAGCCGCCCTGCGGTAGACCCGCGACACATCGAGCAGACCGCCTGGCTCGTCCACGCCCAGCCGGGACGCACGACCGCTACTCCCGCAGGTAGCCGGTGACCGGGTCGATGTCCCGGAGGAAGGCGCGGATGGCCTCCGCCATCTCCGCCCGGGTCATCGCCGGTCCGGAGCTCGTGAAGCCGTAGTCGTGCGGCCCACTCAACCAGTCGAAGTCGTAGGTGACGGGACGCCCGACCCGCCTGCTGACCCGAAACTCCTGCCCGTCGACCGTCATCATGATCGGCTCGTCCCCGGTGTGGCGGGGTCCCACGTGCGCGGGCGCGAGGCCCGGCTCCGGTTCGGTCGACATACAGGATCCTCGGGGTCGGCGGGCACGGTCGGCCTCGTTTCGGGACGGGTCAGGCACCCTTCGCCGGCACGCCGGCCTCCAGTTGACCGATCACCGGGCCGAGCAGTTCGTCGAGTTCCCGCGTCAGCACCACGACCGCGCGCCGGGCCGCGAACGCCACGGAATCCTCCGGACCGTCGGGAGCGGGCGGCAGGTCCCCGAGCGGGATCGGCGCCTCCACCTGAAGCGTGGCACGCAGGTGCGGGCTGCGGGTCAGGTCCTGGTCGGTCGGCGTCGTGTACTGGCCGAACATTTGCGGCCAGTCCCGCCATCCCCGGTCGCGTTGCCACTGCCGGGTCCAGGTGAGTTCAGCCGGCCATCGGGACACCACCGAGACGGCACCGATCAGGCTGCCGTCCCACGGGCTCGGCGCGCAGGTCGCCGACACGATCCGCCGGTGCCAGCGGACATAGCCGGGGGTCAGCCCGGTGGCAAGCCGCCAGGCCGTCGCGGCGAAGGCGACCGGCGCGATGTCACCCCACGTGGCGGCGAATTCGTCGGTACGCCGGAGCACCTCGTTCTCGAAGCGACCGCGCCCGTCGGCGCCGCGCTCCCGGTCGACGTTCTCGTCGAGCCAGAAGGCACGCTGTTCCACTGTCGTCCTCCCCCGTCCGGACTCTCGTACCGGTCTACCACGACCGGCGCCAAATCAGATGCACACCCGTGGATCCGTCGGAATACTGCCCCGGTGGACGATGACACCCTCCGGGACACGTGGGAGGCAGACGGCTTCGTCGTCCTGCCCGGCTTCCTTCCGGCAGCCGAACTGGCGTCGGCGCTCGGCGAGCTGGAGAGCATGTTCCCGTCGCCGGCGGGCTTCCACGACGGGACGGATCCGCGTCGGGCCCGCTACCTCGACAACGAGTTCGCCGGCATCCAGGGGTTCCCGTTCGACAGCGTGGCGCTCAGCCTGCTGGCGACCGGTGACCGCCTGGTGCGCCTGGCACGCACGTTGCTGCGTACCGACGATCTCCGGGTCTCCTCGGCCGAGGCGTGGGCGAAGTTCACCGGAGCGGCCGACTACGACCAGGAGTTGCACCGCGACTACCTGAACCACACCCTGCTGGTGCCGACGGACGCTTCCGGGTTCCGGCAGGTGGAGATGTTCGTCTACCTCGTCGACGTGCCCGAGGGCCTCGGCCCGCCGCACCTGCTGTCCACGCGGCACACCCGGGACCTGCCGGCCAAGCCGAACTGGTATCCCCGAACGGACGTGGGCGAGAGGTTCGGCGACTTCGTCGCGCCGACCGGCAGTCCGCATCTCTACGAGGCGGAGGTGTCCGGCGCCGGTCCGGCGGGCACGGTGGTCGCGTTCCGGCCCGGCACGTTCCATCGGGGCACCGCCATGACCACGCCACGCGGGGCGCGCTACACCATGCATCTCTGCTTCCGGCCGGCCGCCGTCGGGTGGGGCGACCGGCACGCCTGGGCCGGACGGAGTCACGAGCCCGGCTGGTACGGCTTCGTCAGCCGGGCGACCCCGGCGCAGCTCGCGTTGTTCGGCTTCCCGCCACCGGGTCACCCCTACTGGACCGCCGAGACCGTCGCCGGTGTGGCCCAGCGTTATCCGCACCTGGACATGACGCCCTGGCGGGTCGGAGGCGCTAGCGTGCCGTGCCGGCGAGCAGCCACCGCCGGACCGGGATCTCCAGCAGGACCCGTGTCCCGTCCGGGGTGACGGGCTTCCGGATGTCCCAGCCCGCGTACTTGTCGGCGAAGGCGGCGACGACGGCGGGTGGGAAGTCGCCGCGGTGCAGCCGGGCGGCGCCCTCCGCGACGACCGGGTGGTCGCCGCCCTCCAGCGCCAGGGAGACGCGCGGGTCCGCCGCCACGTTCCGGGCCTTGACGCTGCCGGCCTCGCAGCCGACCCACCAGACGCCGTCGGCGTGGACGAACCAGACCGGCGTCAGGTGCGGGGAGCCGTCCGGACGCAGCGTGCACAGCCAGACGTTGCGCTCGTCGGCGAGTCGCGCGTCGACGCCGGGTGGAAGAGGTGCCGGGGGTGGGGTCATCCGGAGAGTGCACCACGTCCGCATCCGCGCGGGTGGGAGTGTCGGCGGTCACCGCTAGGGTCCGTCCATGGTGACCGAGACGGATCTCCGCCGGCCCGACGGCCGCGTCCTGCACGTCTACGACACCGGCGGGGCGGGCCGGCTGCCCGTGTTCTGGCACCACGGCACGCCGAACGTGGGCGCTCCACCAGCCCCGCTGTTCGCCGCCGCCGACCGTCTCGGGCTGCGCTGGGTGTCGCACGACCGGCCCGGCTACGGCGGCTCCACCCCGCTGCCGGATCGCGACGTCGCATCGGTGGCGTCCGACGTGGCCGCGGTGGCCGACGCGTTGGGCCTCGACCGGTTCGCCGTGATGGGTCACTCCGGCGGTGGTCCGCACGCGCTGGCCTGCGGCGCGCTGCTGCCGGAGCGGGTGGTCGCGGTGGCGGCCGGCGCCGGGTTGGCGCCGTACGGCGCGGCCGGGCTGGACTGGTTCGCCGGCATGGCGCCGTCCGGGGCGGCGTCGCTGCGGGCCGCCGCCGCCGGGCGGGCGGCCAAGGAGGCGCACGAGGCCGCCGACGAGTCGTACGATTTCGGGTTCACCGACACTGACCTGGCCGCGTTGCAGGCCGAGTGGTCCTGGTTTAACAGCGTGGTCGGCCCGGCGCTCGTGTCCGGCCCGGGCGGGCTGATCGACGACGATCTGGCGTACGTGCGCCCGTGGGGTTTCGATCCGGCCGACGTGGCGCGGCCGGTGCTGCTGCTGCACGGCGACCGCGACGGCATCGTGCCGGTGGCGCACTCCGAGTGGCTGGCCGGCCGTTGCCCGGCGGCCGAGTTGCGCCGTTTTCCCGAGGACGGGCACATCTCCGTGCTCCGGCACGGAGGGTCGGCCCTGGAGTGGCTGCGCCGGCACGGCTGACCCGAAAACCGGACGGTTCGGCTCCGCTTTCCCGTCCCGGTAGCGACGCATCGCGTACCGAGGGTGACGGGTTCTGACAAAGCGTGTTATTCTCCGGCGTCAATCTATGCCGTGCGGACCCGGACGGGTCGCTGCCGGAAGGACACTTCCCCGATGCCGGTGGCTGCCGCCACGACCCTGCCACGGTCCCCGTTGGACCGTCCGGCCGGCGGCGCGTTCACGCTGATCTTCACCACGCTGCCGGCGCTGCTCCGGCTCACCTGCGGGCTGGTCGGCGCGGTGGTCGCCCTGTCGGTGCGGACCGCACCGGTGCGGGTGGCGCTGCTGGTACCGGCCGTCGTCGCGCTCACCGCGTGGTCCGGCTGGTACGCGTTCCGCGCGTTCCGGCACGGCGTCGGCGGCGCGTTGGTGGCCGGCGACGTGGCGTTGACCACCGCCACCGCGCTGGCCGTGCCGTGGCTGGTCGCGCCGGAGGTGCTGCCCGGTGAGGCGAGCTGGGTGGCGGTGCTGGCCAGCACCACCGTGATCAACGCGCAGGCCACCGCGCCGGCCCGCTGGTCGGTGCCGGCCGGCCTGCTCGTCACCGCCGCCTACGCGACCGGCGCCACGCTGGCCGGGAACCCGGTCGAGGCCCGTGCGCACACCGGCACGCTGCTGGTGCAGACCGGCTGCGCGGCGGTGATGACCGCGGTGATGCGCGGCTGGCTCGGCCGGGCCGACGCCGCGTTCGCCGGCTACCAGCGGCTGTCCCGCGAGGCGGTGGTGGCGCGCGCCGCCCGCGAGGCGGAGCGACGGCACAACCGGGACCTGCACGACACCGTGCTCGGCACGCTGACCATGGTCGGGCTGGGCGCGGTCGGAGGCAGTTCCGTGGCGCTGCGCGAGCGGTGCGCGGCGGATCTGCGTACGCTCAGCGCCCTGGCCGGGGCGCGGACCGCGACCGCGGCCGGCGAGGCGGACCTCGACGAGCGGCTGCGCACGGTGCTGGCCGGGCTGCCGGAGCTGACGGTGACCGCGACGCTGCCGCCGTGCCGGCTGCCGGCGGAGGTCGCCGCGGCGCTCGCCGACAGCGCCGCCGCCGCGCTGGCCAACGTGGCCCGGCACGCGCCGGGCGCGGCCACCACGCTGCGCCTGGTCCGCGCCGACGGCACCGTGGTGGTCGAGGTGGCCGACGACGGTCCCGGCTTCGACCCGACCACGGTTCCGGCCCACCGGTACGGGCTGCGCGAGTCGATCCACGGGCGGATGGCCACCGTGGACGGCCGGGCGGTGGTGACTTCCGCCCCTGGCGCCGGCACCCGGGTCCGGCTGGAGTGGTCCGATGGCGACTGAGTCGGGTACGACGCTGGCCGGCGGGACCGTGGTGCACACCGGCCCGGCGGTGGACGCGGCGCCCCGGCTCCGGCCGGTGGCACGCGCCGGGACGGCCGGGGCGGTGCCCCAGGCGCACGCCGTGGCGGACGCGTCGGACCGGGGCGCCCGGCTCGTGGCGGTCGGCATCGCGTTGGCCTGGCACCTGGCGGTCAGCCTGCCGGCGGTGCTGGCGGCGGGGCCCGGCATGGCCGCCCCGGCGGTGGTGGCGGCCGGCTGGCTGGTGACCGCGCTGGTCGGCGTCGCCACCGGCGTACGCCTGCTGGGTGGTGGGTTGCCCCCGGCCCGGCGGCTGGCCGCGGTGCTGCTGGCGGTCGACGCGGCGGTCTTCGCGGCGGCCGGTGAGCGGTTCCTGTTCACCACCGCCAACTGGGTGTGGGGCGGGCTGGCCTGGTTCTTCCTGCTGGTGCTCTGGCAGCGGCCGGTGCGCTGGCTGCTGGCGCTGCTCGCCGCGCACGCGACGATCGCGCTGGTGGCGGTGGTGCTGCACGGCACGACCGCGCCGGCCGACCTGAGCCGGTACGCGATGTACGTCTACGGCACCTCCACGTTGCCGGTGGCGGTCTTCGCCGGCGCGGCGGCGCTCACCGCGCTGGCCCGGGACCGGGCCGGCACCGCCGCGGCGACGCTGGCCGTGGCCGCCGAACGGGAGGCCGCCGAGCGGGCCCGGAGCGAGCGGCAGGCCCGGCTCGCCCTGGTCAGTGGCACCGCCGAGGAGGTGCTGGCGGCGCTGGCGACCGGCGACGCCGACCCGGCCGACCCGGCGGTACGCCGCCGCGCGGTGCTGGCCGCGGCCCGGTTGCGCCGGCTGATCGCCGAGTCCGACGACGTGCCCGACCCGCTGCTGCACGAGTTGCGGGCCGCCGCCGACCTGGCCGAGCGGAACGGTCTGCCGATCGAGCTGGTGGCGGTCGGCACGCCGCCGGAACTGCCGGTCGACGTGCGCCGGGCCCTGGCCGACCCGCTCACGGCGGCGCTCGCCGGCGCCCGCGGCGCGGCGCGGCTGACGGTGGTCGCCGGCCCGGACGAGGTGGTGGTCAGCCTGGTGACACCGGATCACGACGGCCCGGACGATCCGCTGCCGCCGACCGACGGGGACGGGCCGGTGGCGTACCTGCACGAGCGGGACGGGGAGATCAGATGGACGCAGACCCGCTGGCGGCAGGCGTGAACGCCGGGCAACCGGTCGGGGTGGCGATCGTCGACGACCACCCGGTGGTGATCGACGGGGTGCGCGCCTGGCTCTCCTCCGAGCCCCGGCTGCGGGTGCTGGCGACCGGCGACGATCCCGACACGGTGCTGCGGGCCGCGCCGGGGGCCGAGGTGGTGCTGCTCGACCTGCGGCTGCACGGGCGGATGGTGCTCGACAAGCTGGCCGAGCTGAGCGCCGCCGGGCGGCGGGTGGTGGTCTACTCCGAGCACACCGACCCGCAGACCATGCTGGCCGCGCTGGACGCGGGCGCGGTCGCGTTCCTCGCCAAGCACGAGGGGCGGGAACACTGCGTGGCCACCGTGCTGGCGGCGGCGAGCGACCGCCCGTACGTGCCGCCGGCACTGGCCGGCGCGATGGTCGGCGACGCCCGGCCGGACCGGCCGTCCCTGTCGGACAAGGAGCGTGAGGCGCTGCTGCTGTGGTTCCAGTCGATGTCGAAGGCGTCGGTGGCGCGCCGGATGCAGATCAGCGAGCACACCGTGAAGCAGTACGTGGACCGGGCCCGGATCAAGTACACCCGGGCCGGGCGTCCGGCGGCCACCAAGGCGGCGCTGCTCGCCCGCGCGATCGAGGACGGCCTCGTCCGACCGGAAGAGATCGGCATCTACCGGTCACAGGCGTCGGCCGACCGGCCGACCCCCTAACGGGTGTCATGACAGCGGCCCCGGTGATCGGTCAGGCTCACCGGTACCGCCAACCGTCCCGGGAGGTCGTACCGTGCCGGAGGACGCCGCACCCTTCTTCATCGGGCCACACCGCTTCGACGCCGACGACGACCCCAGCCGTCCCCTGCTCGACCGGCGCTACGCGCTGGTGCTCGACCCCGGTGAGCGGCTGCTCGCCCAGCACCGGCTGCCGGTCACCGGTCACCTGCTCGGCCCCACCGAGGACGAACGCTGCTGGGCGTTGCCCGACGCGGCGTCGGTCACCGTGACCGACCGGCGGCTGGCGTACCTCTGCACCGGCTCCGAGCTGTCCCTGGTCTCCGGGCGGGACGGCCCGACCGGCGCCCGGCACCGGCGCCCGGTCCGGCTGTCCCGCCTGGTCAGCGGTCAGATCCGCTGGCAGTGGCCGTCCCGGCTGGAACTGGTCGAGATCGACGACGACACGGCTGAGTTGCGGGTGGTCTGCGACGCGCTGCGCACCATCCGGCAGCCGGCGCTGGCGCTCACCGGCCCGGTCGCCCTGATCACCGCGCTGGCCCGGCAGGTACGCCGCGCGGTGGCCGGGTTCCGGCTGGCCCACGCCGATCTGGTCGACCTGTCCCCGCCGGAGCGGGACGCGCTCGCCAACCGGGTCGCCGCTTCCCCCGGCCCGACGGTGGGGGTGGTGACGCTGCCCGGTTCGCTGCCGGTGGAGTTCCTGTCCCGCGAGGACTACTACCGTCAGCCGGCGGCGGAGGCGCTGGGGCCCCGGTTCGACTTCCTGGCCCGGGACCGACCCGGCTCCGCCTGCTGACGCCTCGCCGGTCGTGGTGCCCCCGATGCGGCCCGGGGCCGCGCAGGGCCGTCCGACCGGCGGGTCGTCCGCCTGGTCCTGCCGATCGGCGCGCGGGTAGACCCGACGTGGCCCAGTCCACGTGTTCGTGCGGCCTACGAACTTGATGGCATGGATGACTCATGAGCCACGCGCCGCGAGGCCGGGCCCGGGAGGCGGGCCCACGCGCGAAGCCGACCGTCACCGAGGCGCCGCCGCAGGAGATCTCCAGGCCGTGTCGCATCCCTGACCGGAATCGACGCGCGTAAGCCCGTGCCGGAAGCGAGCCAGGCTCGGCGCGGCCTCGTCCGTCCGGTCAGCCGGGCGTTCACCCCACCGAGCTCGGCGGACCGTGACCCGTTCTCGCCATCAAGTTCGTAGGCGGCCGGGACTGTTCTCTTCCGCCCGCGTGGCAAGGAGTGGTCCGACCCGCGCGGCAAGGGGTGCGACCCGCACGGCAAGGCGCGGCGCCTCCCGCACGGCGAGGCGTGGCGCCTCCCGCACGGCCGGCAGGCCATCTGCCCGCCAGACGGGCGACACGGGCGACACGGTCAGGAAGCGCTGCGGGAGCGGCGGTCGGAGCGGTCCAGCTCGACGGCCCGCTCCGGGGTGGGCGCGCCGCCGCCCAGGTGGGCCGGCTGCCACCAGGCGTCGTCCGGGCCGGCCGGCTGGTCCGGGTAGTCCCGCTGGACGCGGTCGACGAGCGCCGACAGCCGGGTGCGCAGGTCGGCGGTGAGGGCGGTGGCGTCCGGGTAGGCGGCCGGGTCCATCGGCTCCCCCACCAGGATGGTGATCGGGGTGTGCCGACGGGTCAGGGTGCGCGGGCGCCCCTTGGTCCAGAGCCGCTGGGTGCCCCAGAGCGCCACTGGCAGCAGCGGCACGCCGGCCTCCTGTGCCATCCGGGCCGCGCCGTTCTTGAGGTCCTTGACGGTGAAGGACCGGCTGATCGTCGCCTCCGGGAAGACGCCGACCACCTCGCCCCGGCGCAGCGCGCCGACCGCGGCGGCGTACGACCCGGCGCCGGCGGCGCGGTTGACCGGGATGTGCTTCATGCCGCGCATCAGCGGGCCGGAAACCCGGTGCCGGAAGACGCTCTCCTTGGCCATGAACCGGACCAGCCGGCGGGACTCGTGCGCGCCGTAGCCGCAGAAGATGAAGTCGAGGTAGCTCACGTGGTTGGACGCGAGCACCGCCCCGCCGGTGCGCGGCACGTGGTGGCTGCCCCGCACGTCCAGGCGCAGGTCGAGAGCGCGGAACATCGTCTTGGCGGCGGTGATCACGGGCGGGTACACGAGTTCCGGCATCCGGCAACTTTACCGCGCGTAGGTTACCCGACCGTAGCGCCACTCTGCCGTGGGCAGAGCCGGGTCGCGGAGCGGTCCGGCCGCCACCACGATGGGAGGATGACCGAACGCGGCGTGCTGCTCTGGATCCACGGCGGCGGCTGGCGGGCCCGCTCCTCGGAGGACGGCGCCGCGCTGGCGTCACTCGGCCTCCGGGTGGTCGCCGCCGACTACCGGTTCTCGCACGAGGCCCGCTGGCCGGCCCAGCTCGACGACGTCCGCGCCGCCGCGCGGGCGGCCCGGGCCGCCGCGGGCGGTCGGCCGCTGCTGGTCGGCGGCGACTCGGCCGGCGGGACGCTCGCCCTGCACCTGGCCCTGCGCGGGGTGGACCGGCCGGGAGACGTGACGGCCGCGCTGGCGTACTGGGCGCCCGTCGACCCGCTCGACGACGAGCAGCGGCGCCGCCGGCCCCCGGGTGACGACCCGTGGGCCGACCTGCTCGGGCATCCGCCGGCCGCCGGCGATCCGGCCACCGCCGACGCCACCGTCGCCAGTCATCTCGGCGCCGGCGTGCCGGTGCTGCTGGTGCAGGGCCGGGACGACGTGCCGGTGCCGGCCGCGCAGGCGGTCGAGCTGGCCGGCCGGCTGCTCGCCGCCGGCCACCCGACGCACCTCTGGCTCACCCACGGCGGTCACGCGCTCGACCTGGCCCGCCCCGACCTGCGCGCGGTCACCGCCGCGTTCCTGGACACCGTCCTGCCGGCGGCCCGGGCCGACTAGGTTCGGTGGTATGCCCGATCTCGCCGCGATCGTCATCCACTGCCGTGATCCGTACCTGCTCGCCCCGTTCTGGAGCGCGGTCAGCGGGCTGCCGGTGACGGAGGCGGACCGGGCGAAGCTCGCCGACCGGACGCTCGGGCCGGCCGAGGCGGTGCTGCTGCGCGACCCGCACGGGCGGCGGCCGGACCTGTGGATCAGCCCGGCCGGTGAGCTGCCCGCGCCCGGCCGGATCCACCTGGACCTGGTCGGCGACGCCGAGGAACGCGCCGCCGTGCTGGAGGCCGGCGCGACGGTGGTCCGCGAGCTGCCCCGGTGGACCGTGCTGGCCGACCCGGAGGGCAACGAGTTCTGCCTGCTGCCGCCGAACGAGGCGCACGCCGACGGGCCGCCCGCCGGCCACTGAGCCGGCCCGGCGTCAGCCGGCCAGGTTGTGCAGGTCCAGCCGGCCGCGGGCGAACGCGTCCACCCGACCCCAGCGGCCCGGGATGTCCAGCACCTCGATCCGCCCCATGCCCACCGGCAGCCGCGGGTCCACCGCCAGGTGTCCCTCGTGCGGCTCCAGCCCCAGCATGGTCCGGATCAGCAGCAGCGGCGCCCCGGTCGACCAGGCCTGCGGGCTGCACGCGGTCGGGTACTCCACCGGGAACTTGGTCAGCTCCCGCTGGTAGCCGCCGAACGCCTCCGGCAGCCGGCCGTCGAAGTAGGTGGCCGCGTCCAGGATGCCGTTGGCCACCGTGGCCGCCTCCTCGGCGAAACCGTACCGACGCAGACCCCAGGCGACGAACGAGTTGTCGAACGGCCAGATCGTGCCGTTGTGGTAGCCGATCGGGTTGTAGCGGACCTCGCCCTCGGCCAGCGTCCGCACCCCCCAGCCGGACCAGAGCCGCGGCCCGACCAGGTGCGCGGCGATCTGCGGCGCCCGCTCGTCGTCGACGATGCCGCTCCACAGCAGATGGCCGATGTTGGAGCTGAGCACGTCGCACTGCCGCCCCTCCGGGTCCAGCGCGAGCGCGTAGAAGCCGCCGTCGGCGACCCACCAGTCGCGGTTGAACCGCGCCTTCAGCTCCGCCGCCTCGCGTTCCAACTGATCGGCGTACGCGGGGTCGCCCCAGAACTCCCGGGCCAGGCGGGCGGCGCGCATCTTCGCGTCGTACGCGTACCCCTGCACCTCGCAGCTCGCCCGCGGGAACGGCGGCAGCGTGCCGTCGGCGTACGAGATGGAGTCCCAGGAGTCCTTCCAGCACTGGTTCTCCAGGCCGGTGTCGGTGTTGCGCCGCTCGTACCAGATGTACCCGCTGCCGACCAGGTCGGCGTAGTCGTCGATCCACTTCAGCGCGGCGCGGCACTCCCGTTCCAGCTCCTTGACCAGCGCCACGTCCCCGCTCCACCGCTCGTACTCGTCGAGCAGCACCACGAACAGCGGGGTCGCGTCCACCGAGCCGTAGTAGGGCGAGTGCGGCTGCTCCTCGAACGCGGCGGTCTCGCCGTACCGCATCTCGTGCAGGATCCGGCCCGGGTCCTCGTCCCGGAAGTCGTCGAACCGGGTGCCCTGGAGCGCGCCGAGAATGCGCAGCGTGGTCTTCGACATCTCGGGCGCGAACGGCAGCACCTGGAGGCAGGTGAGGATGCTGTCCCGGCCGAACATGGTCATGAACCAGGGCAGGCCGGCGGCAGGCAGCGTCTGCCCGCCGAGCGACAGCGGCGAGAAGCGCAGCGCGGCGAGGTCGACCAGGCTGCGTTGGTAGGTCGCGGCGACCCGGCCGTGCTCGCTGTTGACCTTGGGGGCCCGGTCGATCCACTCCTCCAGGTCGTGCTGGAGCGCGAGCCGCTCGGTGCCGTGTGCCCGCAGCCCGATCCGCAGGTCCCGGCCACCCGGGCCGATGGCGAACGTCTGCACGTCGATGAGGACGTCCCACTGCTCGTTGGGTTCCAGGTGGATGCTCCAGGAAACGCCCCGGTTGTCGTACCGGGCCGGCTGGTTCGCGGAGACGATCGTCTCCCGTTTGAAGTTCCCCCGCCGATAGCCCAGCCGCAGCCGGTCCGGCTCCGCCTCGGCGTACAGTTCGCCCTTCTTGTTGAGGATCTCGTCCTTGACCTGGAAGAGGTCGGCGAAGTCGGCGCCGGCGTCCATCCGGATCTCCAGGTCGACCGCGTTCTCGTCGTGGTTCAGCACGCTCACCGTCTCCCGGAAGCTGCCGCCGACCACCCGCTCCCGGATGACCGACAGCTTCGCGTCGACGTAGTGCGTGGCCTGGCCGGGCACCAGGAAGAACCGCGCCTCGTAGTACTGGAGGTCGTCGTAGGAGAGCGCGTTGAGCCGCTCGCCGTCGACCGTGAGCACCCACTTCGACAGGTACCGCGTGTCGAGGGAGAACAGCCCGGTCGGTTCCGTCGGCGTGGCCTCGATGTCCCCGGTGTCCTCGGAGACCACGAACGTGTTGCCGTCCAGGATCCGGACGGTGTTGTTCCCGGCCATCAGGCGGCCCTCCTGGCGAATGCGTGGCGCGGCCCGCGGGAGTCCGGCGGGCCCGGAAAGACGCGCTCGATCTGCAACACGAGCCGGAGGTCGCCGACGACCGTCATGTCGCCGCGCAGCAACGCGGCGATGGCGTTCTCCTCGCCGTCGACGAGCGCCCCGAACAGCCGGGGCTCGGTGCCGACCACGGTGTCCGCCTCGCCGTCCTCCTGCCGGACCCGCAGGTCGCCCCGGTCGATCTCCAGCAGCCAGTGCGTGGTCCGCGCGCCCTCATGAAGGTCAAACCGGAGCGTCCCGGACGTCTTGACCAGCAGCGGCTCGAACCCGCGCCGGTCCAGGTCCTCGAAGAATCTCGTGGTCGTGTCCACCATCGAAGGTGACTCCTCCCGCGCTCGGCGGCCTCCTCGTCGACCGCACGGGTCCCCGCCGCGCCCCCGGGTCAACCTCGCCCGGATCGGGTGAGGCGAACCGGACCGGACACGCGGAACGCCGCCCCCGAACCGGGGGCGGCGTCACCGCGTCTGCAGGTCAGTTGTTGGGGTCGTCGGCGCTGATGTCGGCGAGCACCGACTGGGGTTCCCGCTCCACCGCCAGGTCACCCATCGACACCAGGCCGACCAGCTTCCCGTCCTCGATGACCGGGAGCCGGCGGACCGCGTACGTGCGCATCAGGTCGGCGGCGGCCACCGCGTCGTCGTACTGGCTCACCGTCACCACGTCCTTGCTGGTGATCTCGTTGAGCCGGGTGGTGGCGGGGTTACGGTCCTCGGCCACGCCCCGGACCGTGATGTCCCGGTCCGTGACGATGCCGACCACGTTGTCGCCGTCGGTCACCACCACGTCGCCGATGGCGCTGTCGCGCATCTCCTGCGCCGCCGCGGTGAGCGTGTCGTTGCCGTCCATCGTCACCAACCGGGTCGTCATGAACTCTCCGACCGTTGTCATGGTGCTCCCCTCTCGGTGTCGGCACCGCGGTCTACCCGCCGCCGCGGGCGGGGTAACGCGGGCCGGACGGCCCCGGGGCGGGTCAGCGCTCGGCGGCGACCAGCTCGGCGAGCTGTACGGCGTTGAGCGCCGCACCCTTGCGCAGGTTGTCGTTCGAGCAGAACAGCGCCAACCCGTGCTCGACCGTCTCGTCGGCCCGGATCCGTCCGACGAACGTCGGGTCCTGGCCGGCCGCCGTCAGCGGGGTGGGCACGTCGCACAGCGTCACCCCGGGCGCGCCGTCGAGCAGCTCGCGGGCCCGGGCCGGGTCGATCGGCCGGGCGAACCGGGCGTTGATCTGCAACGAGTGACCGGTGAACACGGGCACCCGCACACAGGTGCCGGAGACCTTCAGCCCGGGGATCTCCAGGATCTTGCGGCTCTCGTTGCGCAGCTTCTGCTCCTCGTCGGTCTCGTCGGAGCCGTCGTCGACGATCGAGCCGGCCAGCGGCAGCACGTTGAACGCGATCGGGGCGGCGAACGAGCGCGGCGCGGGGAACTCGACGGCGGCGCCGTCGAAGGCGAGCGCGCTCGCGCCCTCGGCCACCTTGCGGACCTGGTCGTCCAGCTCGGCCACCCCGGCCAGGCCTGCGCCGGAGACCGCCTGGTAGGTGGCGACGACCAGGCTGACCAGCCCGGCCTCGGCGTGCAGCGGGCGCAGCACCGGCATGGCGGCCATCGTGGTGCAGTTCGGGTTGGCCACGATGCCCTTGGGCCGGTCGGCGAGGGCGTGCGGGTTGACCTCGGCGACCACCAGCGGCACCGCCGGATCCATCCGGTACGCCGACGAGTTGTCGATCACCACGGCGCCGGCCTCGACGACCCGGGGCGCCAGCTCCTTCGAGGTGCTCTTGCCGGCCGAGAAGAGCACGATGTCCAGGCCACGGTAGTCAGCGGTGGCCGCGTCCTCCACCGTGACCTCGCCGTCGCGCCACGGCAGCGCGCGCCCGGCCGACCGGGCCGAGGCGAACAACCGCACCTGCTCCGCCGGGAACTCGCGTTCCGCCAGCACCTGCCGCATCACGCCACCGACCTGGCCGGTGGCACCCACAATGCCGATCCTCATGCCCGCGAGGCTACCCAGCCGGGCCGGCCGGGTGGGAAACGTTTCCCAGCGCGCGGGCCGGGGCGACGGGAATCACACACCCCGCCGCCCCCACCGGTCAGGCGTGGTCGACCACCTCGCCGAGGTCGGCGGCCACCAGTTCGTCCCGGATCACCGCCGCATCGCCCTCGACCACCAGCGTCAGCGCCTCCGGGTGCAGATGCGTCGCGGCGGCCGCGGAGACCTCCTCGGCGGTGGCCGCGAGCAGCGCCTCGCGCAGCGTGGCGTGGTAGTCGTCCGGCAGGTCGTGCACCACCAGCGTGGTGAGTGCCGACGCGATCGCCCGCGGGCTCTGCAACTCGACCGAGAGCTGCCCGGCCCGCCAGGAGCGGGCCACCTCCAGCTCCTCCTCGGTCACCCCGGTCTCCCGGGTACGCGAGACCTCGCCCACCGACTCCACGAGCGCCGGCGCGGTCACCGCGGTCTGCACGCCGGAGCTGACCGCGAACCGGCCGAACCGGCGCGACGAGGCGAAGTCGCCCCGGATCCCGTACGTGTAGCCGCGCACCTCGCGGATCAGGTGGTTGAGGCGGGAGGTGAACGCGCCGCCGAGCACGGTGCCGGCGAGCGTCATCGGCACGTGGTCGGGGTGGCCGCGGTGCGGGGACGGGTGGCCCAGCCGCAGCGTCGACTGCACCGAGCCGGGCCGGTCGACCAGGATGATCCGCCGCCGGTCGGCGAGCGGCACCTCGATCGGGCCGCCCCGGTCGACCGGGCCGCCACCGGTGCCGACGAAGGCCGCCGCGCCGAGCGCGTCCAGGTCGATCCGTTCCAGGTCGCCGGCGACGATCAGCGTGCCGGGGCGGATGAACCACTCCGAGTGGAAGACCGTGACGTCGTCCGCCTCCAGCGCGGCCACGCTGTCCGGGTCGCCGTAGAGCGGGCGGCCCCACCGGTGTTCGACGCCGAACAGGTCCGCGCGCAGCACCGCGTCGGCGCGGGGGCCCGGGTTGGCCCAGTCCATCCGCAGCGCGGTCGCCTCGTCGTCGCGGACCCGCAGCACGTCGGCCGGATCGAGCCGCGGCGTGCGGACCGCCTCGGCCATCAGCTCCACCGCCGCGCTCAGCCGGTCCACCGGGACCTGCACGCTGACCTGGAACGAGTCCCAGTCGAGCCCGGTCACCAGCTCGGTGCCGAGCGCCTCGATGGCCAACGCGTACGTGGTGGCGTCCCGGTGCGCGGTGCCCTCCTCCAGCGCCTTGGCCAGCACCGCGCCGAGGCCCTCCTTGCCGACCGGCTCCCGGCCGGCGCCACCGTCGAGCAGCAGCAACGCGACGGCGAGGTTCTGCCCGGGCAGGTGCGCGGCGACCACCCGACCACCGGCCACCGTCCGCCGGACCACCTGCGGGAACCGGTAGGCGCGGGCGGCGCCCGGGCCGGGACGGGTGGCGATCAGCGTCATGAGGTCTCCTCGGGCAGGTAGGTCAGGATCACCCGGTCGGCGGCGCCGAGCAGCTCGGCGGCCTGCTCGGCGATCTGCTCGGCGGTGACGGCGAGCCAGCCGGGCAGCCGGTCGGCGGCGCGGGCCGGGTCGCCGAACTGGGTGGCGTAGCGGCCGAGCGTGTCGGCGCGGCCGTCCACGGTGGACATCTGCCGCCACCACGAGGTGCTCAGCAGCGCCTTGGCCCGGTCCAGCTCGGCGGCGGTCACCGGCACGGTGGCCAGTTCGTCGACCACCTCGGCCAGCCCGTCGCGCAGCCGGTCGGCGGTCACGCCGGGGCGGGCGGTGGCGGTGGCGATCAGCGGGGCCGGCGCGTGCGCCAGGTCGACCCCGTACGCCCCGATCAGGTCCGGCTGGGCGATCCGTTCGCCGTCGGCGAGCCGCTGGTAGAGCCGACTGCCCCGGCCGCTGCCCAGCACGGTGGCGAGGACCGTGGTCACGTCGTACCCGGTGGCGCCGAACGGGTGGGTGCGGTGCGCGAGGTAGACGCGGGGGGCGGGCACGTCGGCGGTGACCGTCTCCACCGCCGGCCGGCCGGTGGCCGGCACGGTGCGGCCGTCCGGGGCTGCCGGGATGTCCGGGCGCGGCGCGAGGCCGCCGAAGTACTTGTCGGCCAGTGCGAACACCTCCGCGGCGGGGGCGTCGCCGGCCACGGTGAGCACCGCGTTGTTCGGCGCGTAGTAGGTGGTGTGGAACGCCTGGAAGGTGGCCAGGTCGGCGGCGTTCAGGTCGGCCATCGACCCGATCGTGGCGTGGTGGTAGGGGTGGCCGGGCGGGTAGAGCAGCGGCAGCAGCCGCAGCCAGGCGTCGCCGTAGGGGACGTTCTCGTAGCGCTGCCGCCGTTCGTTCTTCACCACGTCGCGCTGGTTGTCGAGCGTCTCCTGGGTGAGCGCCGGCACCAGACCGCCCATCCGGTCGGCCTCCAGCCAGAGCGCCAACTCCAGGTGCTCGGCCGGAACGGTCTCGAAGTAGTTGGTCCGGTCCGGGTTGGTGGTCGCGTTGAGTGAGCCGCCGGCGCCCTGGATCAACTTCATGTGCTCGGTCTTCGCCACGTTCACCGAGCCCTCGAACATCAGGTGCTCGAAGAGGTGGGCGAAGCCGGTCTGGCCCGCCGGTTCGTGGCGGGACCCCACGTCGTACCAGAGGTTGACCGCCACGGCCGGGGCGGTGCGGTCCTCGCTCACCACCACACGCAGGCCGTTGTCCAGTCGGGTCGTCTCGATCGGCCAGGGGAAACCGCTGTCGGGCATGGCACGACGCTATCCGATCCGGTGGGCGGAAAGGGCGCCCGCGCCCGCGTCGTCGCGGCGGGACTGGGTATCAGCTCGGCATGACCCCCGCACCGTCCGCCGTCGAGCGGGCCGCCGCCGCGCTGGCCCGGCTCCGGCACGCCCGGCTGCTGCATCCCGCCGGTCGTGTGTTCGCCGCCGAGGCGATGATCTGGGGTACGCCGGGACCGCCGACCGGGGTACCGCTGCTGGACCTGCCCGGCCGGTGGCCGGCCACCGTCCGGCTCTCCAAGGGCACGCCGACGCCGCCCGGCTGGCCGGACGTGCTGGGCGTGGCGGTCCGGCTGCACCGGGCCCCGGAACCACCGATCGATCTGCTGGTCAGTTCCAGCGGCGCCGCGCCGGTGCTACGCAACCTGCCGCTGCCCCGGCGGCGCTTCACCGGGACGTACACCTCGATCATGTCGTTCCGGGCCGGGGCCCGGCGGCTGTTCCTGGCCGTGCTGGCCGACCCGGACTCACCCGACCTGGGTCGCACGCTCGCCGAGGCGGACGCGGCGGTGGCCGGCGACGAGCCCCGGCTGGTGCTCGCGGTGGCCTCGGCGGCGGGTCCGTGGCGGCCGTTCGGCGAGGTGCGCCTGGGTGGCCGGCACGGCGACCCGGAGGACGCCGTGCCGGCCTTCGACCCGATCGGCAACGTGCCGCCCGGGCTGCGGCTGGCCGGCCCGCTGGCCCGGTTGCGGGACGCCAGTTACCGGGGGTCCCGCCGCGGCCGGGGCGCGCCGCTCAGTCGGGAGGCTCGACGGGGGTGACGGTCTCGGCGGACGTGCGGTGCTCCAGCACCGTGTCCGGGGCGGCGTTCTGGTCCTCCTCCCGGAGATCCGACTCGGCGAGGATCGCGTCGGCCTGGGCCTGCGCGTCGTCGCTGCCCGCCGCCACCTCCTCGGGCAGCAGGTGCGCGCGGGATTCGATCCGGTCCTGGTCGCTCTGATGGTGGCTCATGGGTTCCTCCATACCCCGCGTCCCGCTTGGCGGAACGGCACGGGCATTCCCGGGCGCGTCGGGTACGCTGGCTGACGTGACGCGGTCGTATCGATGGTTTAGGCAGCCGGCTGGAGGAGCCGGTGACTCGACCGTGAGCTGACGTCACCTCCTCTTCGAGCCGGCCGGGCAGGGATGATTCCCTGCCCTTTCGCATGCGAGCAGCCGGCTCGACACCCTGGGCGCCGGCCCCGGGGCGCGGTCGGCGGAAGGATTCCCACCGTGACCACGTCTCCGGACGCCCGCCGGGTCATCGACCAGCGGATCGACCGCGTCGTGCCGTTGACCACCCCGGCCCTGCTCCACCATCACCTGCCGCTCGACGCGCCGCTCGCCGAGGCCGTCATAACCGGCCGGCGCGCGGTCGCCCGGGTGCTGGACCGCGCCGACGACCGACTGCTGGTGGTGGTCGGCCCGTGCTCGGTGCACGACCCGGCCGCCGCGCTGGAGTACGCCGGACGGCTGCGTGAGGCGGCCGACCGGGTCGCCGACGACCTGCTGGTGGTGATGCGGGTCTACTTCGAGAAGCCGCGCTCGACGGTGGGCTGGAAGGGCCTGATCAACGACCCGGCGCTGGACGGTTCGGGCGACGTGAACACCGGTCTGCGGACCGCGCGGGCGCTCCTGCTCGACGTGCTGCGGCTGGGCCTGCCGGTGGGCTGCGAGTTCCTCGACCCGATCACCCCGCAGTACATCGCCGACACGGTGGCCTGGGGCGCGATCGGCGCCCGGACCGTGGAGAGCCAGGTGCACCGGCAGCTCGCCTCCGGCCTGTCCATGCCGATCGGCATGAAGAACCGCCCCGACGGCAGCATCGGCACGGCTGTCGACGCGATCCGGGCGGCCGGCGTACCGCACGTCTTCCCCGGCATCGACGTCTCCGGCATCCCGGCGATCATGCACACCCGGGGCAACGCCGACGGGCACCTGGTGCTGCGCGGCGGCGGTGGCCGGCCCAACTACGACGCGGAGTCGGTGGCCGGGGCGCTGGACCTGCTGCGCGCCGCCGGACTGCCCGAGCGCGTGGTGATCGACGCCAGTCACGCGAACAGCGGCAAGGACCACCGCAACCAGCCGCTGGTCGCCGCGGACGTGGCCGGGCAGCTCGCCGCCGGGCAGCGCGGCATCGTGGGGATCATGTTGGAGAGCTTCCTGCACGAAGGCCGGCAGGACCTGGACCCGACCCGGGAGCTGGAGTACGGCAAGTCGGTCACCGACGCCTGCATCGGCTGGGACACCACCGACGAGGTGCTCGACCACCTGGCCCAGGCGGTCCGCGCCCGCCGCGCCGCGCTGCCCACCCCCGCCTGAGCTCCGTTGGGCGGCGTTTGACCGGTTCGGGGCCGGGTAGGTGGTCGGCGTGACCGATGACGCGCCAGTGACCGAGCAGCCGGACACCAGGCCGCTCGACGACCTGCTCGACGACCTCTACCACGGCCAGGAGCGGATCAGTCAGACCGACATCTACCGCCGCGCGGTGGCCGCCGAGCTTCCGGCGGAGCTGCTCACCCGGATCGCCGCGCTCCCCCAGGGCGAGTACGCGGTGGACGAGGTGGCGGACCTGCTGGGTGGCACGGTCGCCTGAGCCCCCGCGCCGACGAGAGGACCCGACATGACCGACCGCGAACCCGAGCACGAGCACCTGGCGGCGCTCGGCCAGCCCCCGGAGGGCGTGGACACGCTGCCGGAGCCGGACTTCGCCAACGAGCACGACCGCACCGCGGTGGACCGGGACATCGTCACCGGGGAGGACGAGCGGGAGCCGGAGACGTCGCGCGGCTGGGCCGGCGAGGACCACGGCACCACCCCCACCTGATCGAGTGGTACGACGAGGGGGCCGGCGCGTACGCGCCGGCCCCCTCGTCGTCGTGGTCACTCCTCGTGGTGTCCGCCCTCGGCGGCCCGCTGCGCCACCGCGTACCCCATCTGGAGGAAGTCGGACGCGGCGACAGCGGTCAGCGCGGTGGCCACCAGCCGGGTCAGCCGGGGGGCCAGCACCAGGCCGCCGGTGAGCCCGGTGGCCACCCACACCGCCAGGCAGAACGGGCAGCTCACCAGCTCGCCGAGCGCGTGCCGGGTGGGGCTGCCCTCGTCCCGGACCTGCTCCATCACCTCGCCGCTGCCGATCGGGTGGTCGTAGCGGGTGAACGGCGCCCGCAGCGGACTGGTGATGGCGTCCTTGGACAGCAGCCGGCTCAGCTTGTGCGTGGCGATCGAGAGCAGCACCACGTCACCGGGTGAGGGCCGCTCCGGCACCGGCCGGCCGGTGGCCCGGACCAGGCCGACCAGCGCGCCGGTCACGCCGGCGTAGGTGCCCATCGCCTTCAGGTAACCCTCCAGCGGCCGGTGCTCGTGCGGCGCGTACGCCTGGCGCAGGCGCGCCACCTTCTGCTTCAGGCCACTCCCGGTCAACCCGGTCTCCCTCGTCGTCATGCCGGCCGGGCTCAGCCGGCGGTCAGATTGTCGCCGACCTCGCGGTCGAGGTTGGCCAGGATCTCGTCGGCCAGGCCGTGGTCCGGGCCGGCCAGGTTCAGCCGGACGCGGGCGCCGCCGGCGTCGGCCGGTTCCACGTCGATCTCCGCGGACCAGTCGGCGCTGCTCCACCGCGCCCGCATGTCGTCGGCGTCGAGCACCTCCACCCGGCAGGCGCCGGAGCCGCGCAGCTCCTCGGGCAGCCAGGCGGCGGACCGGTCCGGGTCGGTGGCGGTGCTGAACACCACCTCGGGCGGCGCGGACATGCCGCGCTCGGCGTGGCTGGCCATCAGGCCTCCCGCAGCCGGTGCGGGTCGATCTCCCGGCCGGGGTGCCGGGCCAGGTACTCGGTCTCCAGCTCGGCGGTGCGGCGCAGGTGGTTGGCGAGCGCGGAGTCGGTGGCGTGCCGCAGCGTGTCCAGGCGGGTCCGGTGCAGGCTCCGCACCTCCCGGATCAGGTCCTCGTCGCTCAGCTCGGCGGGGTCCACGCCGGGCAGGTCGCCGTCGGTGGCCCCGGCGCGGGCGTGGTCCCCGTCCCACTCGGTGACGCGCTGCTCCGGGCTGGTGTCCCGGCGTACCGATTCGGTCATCGTCGCCCCCTCGTCTCGTTCGGGCTGGCGACTAGACGGATGCCCAACCGCTGTGCCACCAAACCCACGCCACCTACGACGCCGCGTCGGAGACGGCCGCCGGCCCCGGTACCCTCGATGGCATGCAGCGGCTCCGGACACCGGCGTGGATCGCCCGCCACGTGGCCATGGTCGTGCTGGTGGTGGGTTTCCTCGGGCTGGGCTGGTGGCAGGTCACCCGCGCCGCCGGGGGCAACGCGCTGAGCTTCGGGTACGCGATCGAGTGGCCGGTCTTCGCCGGCTTCGTGGTCTTCGTCTGGTGGCGCGAGGTGCGGCAGGCGCTGCGGGCCGCGCCCGGTCCGTCGGCGGAGGACGCGCCGCCGGCGACCGCCGGCGACGAGCCGGTCGCGCCGACCCCGGCGGTACGCCGGCCGGTGCGCGTCGCCCGGGTGCCGTCGACGCCGGCCGAGGGCGCGGACGACGGCGAGCTGGCCGCGTACAACCGCTACCTTTCCTGGTTGAACGCCAATCCGGGCGCCCGGCCCGGCGACTATCCCGGCTGAGGCCGGTGCGGAAGGACGGACGACGGTGGGCGGAGCCCTTACCCGGTACCGCGTGATCGCCTGGATCGTGGGCGTGGCGCTGGTGGTGCTGGTCCTGATCGGCATGCCGCTGAAGTACGGCTTCGACAACCCGAGCGTGGTGGCCGTGGTGGGTGTCGCGCACGGCTGGCTCTACATGCTCTATCTGGCGCTGACGTTCGACCTGTCCCGCCGGGCCGACTGGCCGCTGAAGCGGATGCTGCTGGTGATGCTGGCCGGCACCGTGCCGTTCGTCTCGTTCTACGCGGAGCGGCGGGTGAGCCACTGGGTGGCCGCCGAGCGTCGGCGCCGCACCCCGGAGCCGGTCGCCGGCTGACCGGGGTTCAGCGCGCCGGGCGCCACGGGCCGGTGCCCGGCGGGTCGGTCCGGCCGTCGCGGCGGGCCCGCTCCCGGGCCTGGCGCAGCGCGTCGGCGACCTGCCCGAACTGCCGTTCGTCGTCGCTGCTGAACAGCAGTTCCTCGGCGCCCCGGATCCGGCCCCACAGGTCGTACGCGGGGGGCCGCCAGCGGTCGCCGACCAGCACGAGCAGCAGCGGCAGCAGGCCGACCGCGCCGAGCGTGAGGTACGCCCCGGCGGTGAGCCGTTGCAGGCCGCCGGTGAAGCCGAGCAGCAGCCCGGCCGAGGCGATGAGCGCGGCGGTGCCGGCGACCGCCCGGACGGCGAGCCGGTCGTGCGGGCCGCGGGCGGTCCGGAGCTGGGTGATCTCGGCGACCGGCCAGCTGGTGCGGCCGACGGTGAAGCGTTCGGTGGTCACGACGATGCCGGGCCGGGCGTAGAGCAGGCCGGGCGCGGTGGCGCGGGGCGGGTGGGTGGCGGAGTGGTCGGTCTGCACGGTGGCCTCCCGGGGCAGGGATCCCGCGATGGGAATCCCGAATCCGGGTCCCATTGTGTGGCGCATTCGCCACGCCGGAAACGGTCACCGATCGTGAACGTCATCATTGTCACTTTCCGACACTTTGCCAACTTTCGCCCCTGCTTGAACTCCCGTTCACTCCGATCACGGGTTAGGTTGTCCAGGTCGGTCCGGTCGACCGCCATCCGCCCGGATGGCGCCGGTCCGGCGTCGACGGGTCGTGCAGACGCGGCCCGGCGACCATGGAGAGGAGCTTTCCGCTCTTGTCGTCCTTACGGATGCTGCTCCGCTCGCTGGCGGTGGCCGGCCTGTCGGCCGCGCTGCTCGCCCCGGCGTCGGTGGCTCGGGCCGAGCCCACCCCCGCCGAGCTGACGAAGCAGATCGAGAAGTCCTCGACTGAGCTGGAGCGAATCGTCGAGTCCTACAACAAGCTCAACGAGGACATCAAGGCCAACAAGGCCGAGGCCGCCACGTTGGAGGCCAGGATCGGCCCGTTGCAGGAACAGGCCGAGCGGAGCCGCGCCGACGTGGGCGTGCTGGCCGCCACGGCGTACAAGACCGGTGGCATGCGCACCGCGGCGGCGCTGCTGGAGCCGGGCGGCACCGCCGCGCTGCCGGAACGGTTGGGCACGCTCGACCAGCTCACCCGCCAGCGGCAGCGCACCATCACCGGCTTCACCGCCGACCAGCGCCGGCTGATCGACCAGAAGACCAAGCTGGACGTCACGCTGGCCCGGGAGGCGGCGCAGGCCAAGCAGCTCGCCGCCGGTAAGAAGCGGATCGAGGGGGACCTGTCCCGCCTCTACGAGATGCGCCGCCAGGCGTACGGGCGATCCACCGAGGCGCCGGCCAAGGCGAGTTCGGCGGGTAAGCCGCCGGCCGTCTCCGGCAAGGCCGGGGTGGCGGTGCGGTACGCCTACGGCGCGGTCGGCAAGCCGTACGGGTGGGGTGCCGAGGGCCCCGGCAGCTACGACTGCTCGGGCCTGACGCTGGCCGCCTGGCGGGCCGCCGGGAAGTCGCTGCCGCACAACGCGGCGGCCCAGTGGAGCGCCACGACCAGGATCAGCCGTAGCGCGCTGCAACCGGGTGACCTGGTGTTCTACTCCGGGCTCGGGCACGTCGCCCTCTACGTCGGCGGCGGTCAGATCATCGACGCGCCCAGCGCGGGCCGCAACGTCAGCAAACGCGGCATGAACATCATGTCGATCGCCGGTTACGGCCGGGTCTGATCCACGGCAGCGAAACGGCCGGCGTCCCCCTGTCGGACGCCGGCCGTTTCGTCGTTCATTACTACCAGCTCAGGCCGCCTGCAACCCCTCGGCGCGGGCCAGCTCGCGGAGCCGGCCGAGGGCCTGGATCTCGAGCTGGCGGATCCGCTCCCGGGAGAGCGAGAACCGGGAGGCGACCTCGGTCAGCGAGTGTTCCCGCCCGTCCTCCAGGCCGTAGCGGGCCCGCATGATGCCGGCGGACCGGTCGTCGAGGTGGTTGAGCAGCCCCTCGATCCGCTGCCGCTCCAGGCCGGTGAGCACGATCTCCTCCGGCGACGGGGCGTCGCTGTCGGCGACCAGGTCACCGAGGTTGGTGTCACCGTCGTCGCCCACCGGGGTGTCCAGCGAGACGGTGTCCTGCGACCAGCGGACCAGCTCGTTGACCCGTTCGACGGTGACGCCGAGCGAGGCCGCGATCTGCTCCGGCTCCGGGTCGGCGCCCAGCTCGCGGGTGAGCTGCCGGGCCACGTTGCGCATCCGGTTGACGTCCTCCACCAGGTGCACGGGCAGCCGTACGGTCCGCTCCTGCTGGGCGATCGCCCGGCTGATGGCCTGCCGGATCCACCAGGTCGCGTAGGTGGAGAACTTGAAGCCCCGCTCGTAGTCGAACTTCTCGACCGCCCGGACCAGGCCGGTGTTGCCCTCCTGGATCAGGTCCAGCATGGGCATGCCGGAGCGCACGTAGCGGCGGGCGATGGAGACGACCAGCCGCAGGTTCGCGCGGATGAACAGGTCCTTCGCCCGCTCGCCGTCGGCGACCACGCGCTCCAGTTCCTCCCGGGTGGCCCCGTCGGGGATCCGGTCGGTGTCGAGCAGGTGCTCGGCGTAGAGGCCGGCCTCGATCGACTTGGAGAGGTCGACCTCCCGGGCGGCGTCCAGCAGCGGCGTCCGGGAGATCTCGTGCAGGTAGACGCCGACCAGGTCCCGCTCCTCGGCGACCTCGTCGGTACGCATGCCGATGTTCTTGTCCACGATTGCCACGGTCCCCTCGCTCGCGCCGGTTGCCCGGTTCCTTGCCATCCCCACGTTCATCAGCCCTCCCCGTAACCTCCGCTGTGCCCGTAGGTGCTGACACCTACACAACAGATGAGACGTGTCGGGGATTCCATGTCGTGAGTCGAAACTGTCACGAATGCCTGAGTGCTACCTGAGAGCCCGGTCCATGTTTCCTGTCAGGACCCCTTGCTCGACGGCCGGCGGACCCCCTGGTGAACGGGGTCCGGAACAGCGAAATCGCCGTCCGCCCATGGAATGGCACCATTGCCCGTTCCATGAACACAGCGAGCCGCGTCACCGCCACATTGGGATCCTGGTCACTGCCTGATACGCGCCCGTGGACCGGTCGGTTCAGCCACGGGGAAGGATTACCCTCCGCCTCGTTGAACAATCCGCACCGGGAGAGCCGTCCCCTCCCACCCCGTGATACGCGTCGCACCCGCCGGGCGGATGCGCCCGGCGGGTGGGATCCGGTGGGATCAGGAGGCGAGCAGGGCCAGAGCGCCGCGGACCTGGTCGGCGGCGCGGGCCAGGGCGGCCCGGGCGGCGGGCACCTCGGCGCCGGAGACCAGCGAGACGAGGGCGGTCTTGAGATCGCCGTCGGCCTCGCGCAACGCGACGGCGCAGACCTCCTCGGCGCAGCCGGTGGCCTCCATCAGGATCGAGATCATCCGGCCGCGCAGCTTGGCGTTGGTGGCCACCATGTCGATCATCAGGTTCGAGTAGACCCGGCCGAGACGCACCATCACGGCCGTGGAGAACGTGTTGAGCACCAGCTTCTGCGCGGTGCCTGCCTTCATCCGGGTCGACCCGGTGACCACCTCGGGTCCGGTGTCCACCCCGATGAACACGTCCACCGACGCGGCGGCCTCGGCCTCCGGATTCGCGCAGAGCAGCACCGTCCCGGCGCCCTGGGACCGGGACGCGGCGAGCGCCCCGAGGACGTACGGGGTGCGCCCGCTGGCCGCCAGGCCGACCACCAGGTCCCCGGCGCGGACACACTTGGCGGCCTCGGCGGCACCGCCGCGCTCGTCGTCCTCGGCGTCCTCGACGGCCCGCCACATGGCCTCCGGGCCGCCCGCCAGGTGGGCGCAGAACCAGTGCCGCGGCGAGTTGAACGTGGGCGCCAGCTCGGCCGCGTCCAGCACGCCCAGGCGGCCGGAGGTGCCGGCGCCGAAGTAGTGCACCCGGCGTCCGCCGCGCAGCGCGGCCACGGCCAGGTCGACGGTCTCGGCGATCTCGTCCAGCACGGCGGCCACCGCGGCCGGCACCCGCCGGTCCGCCTCGTTGATCACGGCGAGCACGTCCCGGGTCGACATCAGGTCGAGGTCGACGCTGTGCGGGTTACGCCGTTCGGTCGGCGCGCCGACCCGCACCACCGGACGCACCGCGGTCACCTCGTCCCGCTCCACCCGACCCGCCGTCATGCCCGCCTCCGCCCGGGACCCACCCGACGCGACTGGACCGCCTCGGCGGTGGCCTCGAGGGCCTTCTTGGTGCGGGCCCGACTCCGGGCGGCCACCCCGACGAAGAGGCAGTCGACCACGGTGAGCTGGGCCAGCCGGCTGGCCGTCGCGCCGGACCGGTAGGTCGTCTCCCGGGCGGCGGTGGTGAGCACGTGGTCCGCGACCTCGGTGATCGGTGAGCGGGGGAAGTTGGTGAGCGCCACCGTGGTGGCGCCGCGCGCCCGGGCCTGCTCCAGGACCTCGATCACGTCGGACGTGGTGCCGGTGTGGGAGATGCCGACCGCGACGTCGCCGCGGCCCAGCAGCGCGGCGGAGGTGAGCGCGGTGTGCACGTCCGGGAAGTAGAACGCGATGCGGCCGATGCGGTGCAGCTTCTGCTGGAAGTCCGAGGCGACGAAGCCGCTGGCGCCCGCGCCGTAGACGTCGATCCGGCCGGCCGCGCCGATCGCCTCGACCACCCGCTCGCAGACCGCCGGGTCGAGCTGCTCGGCGGTTTCCTCGACGGCCCGTGCGTCGTTGAACGCGATGGTGGCGATGATCTGGGCCAGGTCGGCGCCGGGCGGGATGTCGCCGCCGACGACCCGCGCGTCCGGCGGCTCGACCCGGCGGGCGGCCTCGGCGGCGAGCCGGATCCGCAGCTGGGGGTAGCCGTTCATGCCGACCGAGCGACAGAACCGGATCACGGTCGCCTCGGATGTCTCGGCGGCGGTGGCGAGGTCGGTGATCGTGCGCCGGGCCGCGTCCGCCGGATCGGCGACGACCAGCCGGGCCACCCGCTGCTCGGCCGGGGACAGCGAGGGCAGGAGGCCGCTGATGTGGACGATCAGTCCACCGGGCTCGTGACTCGCAGAAATCTTCGGACTCTTCGCCACGGATGAAACTTACTTTCACTGGGCGTGAGCGTCAACCATGACGCCGCGTATCGGGAAATTTACCGCCATCCGCGCCCGTTCCCCGTGCCCAGGGTCCCATTACCGCAGCCCGGCCGCCTCCTCCGGTCCGGTCGTCTCGCGCCCGCCGGAGGATCGTCCGATCGACCGCACGCCGACCCTTCGGCCCGGACGGCCGCCGCCGGACCACCGGTCAGCCGGGTGAACCGTCCCGCCTGCGTCGGCGACGTCACGGACAGCGACGATGGAGTTGGTCTCTCAGCGTGACTGCGGCGGAGGGGCGGCGAGACATCCCTCCGCCGCCTTTGCTCTGCACACATATGCGCAGCAACTCCTCTACCTGGGCAGGGGCGAGCGGGATCGGCGCGGGCCGGCAGTTCGGGTGGTTGCTCTCGGTTTCTGCTGCGGGGATGGCTGCAGAGCAAAGGCGACGGCGGCCCGTCCGACTGCCGCGCCTCCGTCTCGCTCTCCGTGACCATCGGGTGCGGCCGGCAGCGGACGGCCGGCAGCACGGCCCGCCGCCGGACCGGCGTCCCGGCGTCTCGGCGTCCCCGGCGGCTAACGTGTGGCCATGGCGGATCGCACGGTGCTGGTGACCGGAGGCACGGGTGGGCTCGGCGGCGCGGTCACCGCCGCGTTCCTACGGGACGGCTGGCGGGTGGTCGTACCCGGTCGGGAGGGCGGCCCGACGACGCCCGAGCCGTCCGGTCCGATTCCGGTGGTGGCGGACCTGCTCACTCCCGAGGGGGCCGCGTCGGCGGTGACGGCCGCCACCGCCGAGCCGGCGGCGCCGCTGCGCGCCGTGGTCAACCTCGTCGGCGGGTACGCCAGCGGCGGGCTGGTGCACGAGACACCGGTCGAGGAGTTCGAGCGGATGCTGCGGATCAACCTGCGCCCCACCTACCTGGTCACCCAGGCGGCGCTGCCGCACCTGGTCGCGGCCGGCGGCGGCGCGGTGGTCTGCGTGTCGGCGCGGGCGGCGGTGGCCCCGTTCCCCGGCGCGGCCGGCTACGCCACCGCCAAGGCCGCCGTGCAGGCGTTCGCGAACGCGATCGCGGTGGAGTACCGACCGCGTGGGGTGCGCTGCAACACGGTGCTGCCCAGCGTCATCGACACCCCGGCCAACCAGGCCGCCCAGCCCGAGGCGGACCACCGGCGGTGGGTGCCGCCGGCCGAGATCGCGGCGGTGATCCGCTTCCTGGCCGGCCCGGAGTCCGCCCCGACGAGCGGCGCGAGCGTCCCGGTCTACGGGCGGGCCTGAGCCGGCACCGGGCCGTCCCGGCCGCCGCCCGACGGGCGCGGGGTGCCGTCCGGCGACGGGCCGGCGAGCGTGGACGGATCGTCCGGCAGCCACTCGCTCAGGTGCGCCCGGATCCGGCGGGACACCTCCTCCGGCGGGCCGCCGCCGTCCACCACCACGAAGCCCGCGTACTCCGGCAGCGCCCGGTAGGCCGCGTCGGCGGCGGTGAGCCACCGCATGCTCTCGTGGTCGGTGCCGCGCCGCTCGATCCGCCGGTACGCCTCGGCCGGGTCCACGGTCAGCAGGATGGTGACCCGGGGCGGCGGGAAGATCCGGTAGCCGGCCCGGGCCAGCCGCTCCCAGCGCTGCCCACCGTGCGCCCGGATGCTGGCGTACTGGCAGACGGACCACCGGTCCATCACCGCCGTGCGGCCGGTCACCAGGCAGCTCAGCAGCGCGAGCGCGATGGCCAGCCACCGCAGCACGGACTCGACCGCGAGCAGGCCGTCGCGCCCGACGAGGCGTTGCGCGTCCGGGCGGCCGACCCGCTGGGCGAGCCGGCCGAGCCAGCGTCGACCGCCGGCGTTGCGGTGGTAGGTGGCCCGGTGGCCGGCCGCGGTCAGCGCCTCGGCGAGCAGGTGGGCCTGGGTGGTCTTGCCCGAGCCGTCGATACCGATCAGGGCGACGGTGCGCAGTCGGGCTCCGCCGCGCCGCGTCCGCAGTGAGCTGGCCACCTCCCCGAGGTTATCCGACGGGTGCTCGCAAGCGACTTTTTGTCGCGTTCCTCCCCAGGTGGACGCGGAAGGTGTGACCGGAGCGTCCGCCGGGTACGCAACTCAATCTCACCGCCCACGACGACGACGGGAGACCCAGATGGCCGAGCGCGGGGACGAGACCCTGGTGCACACGCTGAAGAAGGTCGCCGCCGTGCTCAAGCAGTCCGAGATCCCGTTCGCCCTGGGCGGCAGCTTCGCCGTGTACGCCCACGGTGGCCACTCCAGCGACCACGACGTCGACTTCCTGCTCCGCGAGGCCGACGTCGACCGGGCGCTGGAGGCGCTGGTCGAGGCCGGCTTCACGGCCGAGCGCCCACCGGAGGACTGGCTGGTCAAGGTCTACGACGAGGGCCGGATGGTGGACCTGATCCACCGGCCGATCGAGACCCCGGTGACCGAGGAGACGTTCGCCGACACCATCGTGCGGCCGGTCGACGCGATCCACATGCCGGTGCTCTCGGCCAGCCAGCTCATGGTGCACAAGCTGCTCAGCTTCTCCCAGCACTACTGCGACTTCGCCCGCGCCCTGCCGCTCGCCCGCTCGCTGCGGGAACAGATCGACTGGGACCGGGTACGCAAGGAAACGCAGCACTCGCCGTACGCGGAGGCGTTCCTGGTGCTGCTCGACCGGCTGGACGTGCTGCCCGGCGGCGTGCCCGGCGGAAGGGAGACCCAGTGACCGGACAGCCCGGCGACGTGCCACCCGACGAGTACGTCGAGGCGGAGATCCAGAACATGCTGACGGAGGACCCGTCCGTGGCCGAGCAGGGCATCACGGTGCTGCGCCGCGAGCGCGGGCTGGTGCTCTCCGGCGAGGTCGAGAGCCCGCACCGGCGCGAGGAGATCCTGCGGCGGGTGGCCGAGCGCTTCCCGGACACGCCGGTGACCAGCGACATCGGTGTGATCCGTACGCAGGCGCCCACCCAGGTGGAGGAACTGCCGTGAGGGAGGTTCGATGGTGATCCGGATCGCCGCCGTCGGCGACGTGCACGTGGACGAGGACGTGGTGGGGCGGTTCCGTCCGGCGCTGGAGGAGCTGCCGGACTGCGCCGACGTGCTGCTGCTCGCCGGCGACCTGACCCGGCACGGCACGGAGGCCGAGGCGCGCTGCGTGGCGCGGGAGTTCGGCGATCTCGGCGTGCCGGTGATCACCGTGCTCGGCAACCACGACCACCAGTGCGACCAGGTGCCGCAGGTGGTCAAGGTGCTCGAGGACGCGGGGATCACCGTGCTGGAGGGCACCGGCACGGTGTTGGAGTGCCCCGGTGGGCGGCTCGGCGTGGCCGGTGTGAAGGGCTTCGGCGGCGGGTTCGCCGGGCGCTGCGCCAGCGACTTCGGCGAGCCGGAGATGAAATCGTTCGTGCGGACCACCCGGGAGAGCGCCGACGCGCTGGCGGCCGCGCTGCTCGCGCTGGAGTGCGACGCGTTGGTGGCGCTCACCCACTACGCCCCCGTGCCGGACACGCTCGCCGGCGAGCCGCTGGAGATCTACCCGTTCCTCGGCTGTTACCAGCTCGGGCAGGCGATCGACTCGGCGCCCACCGCGCTGGCCCTGCACGGGCACGCCCATCACGGCACCGAGCGCGGCACCACGCCGGGCGGGGTGCGGGTCCGTAACGTCGCGCACCCCGTGATCAAGCAGGCCTACAGCGTCTTCCACCTCGGGGATCAGGTTGACTGAGAGGGAGGTTTCCGGGATCGGGCCGCCGGGTATCCAGCCGCCATGGAGCTGATTCTCTGGATTCTCGCAGTCGTACTCGTGGTCGCCGGAATTCTTGCCCTCTTCCGTCGGCAGATCCTCTGGGGCATCGTCCTCATCGTGGTGGGCCTGTTGGTCGGCCCGGGTGGTGTCAGCATCTTCAACACGTAACCGCCCGTCCGCAGCACCCGAGACCCGCCGGGGTCGTCGGGCCCGGCGCTCTGTCCTCCCAGACCGGAGCGTCCGGACCCGACGATCCCGGCGTTTTCCGTATCCGGCGGGGTTTGCCTCCCCCGGCCAGCGGCAATATCTC
This sequence comes from Micromonospora sp. RP3T, assembly GCF_003027925.1. GTDB lineage: Bacteria > Actinomycetota > Actinomycetes > Mycobacteriales > Micromonosporaceae > Micromonospora. The sequence continues at coordinate 130,603 of NZ_PYPS01000013.1, read as the reverse complement.
GACCATGGAGATGTCGCAACGCGCCGACCGGCGTACCGCCGGGGCCCGGAAGTGGTGGGCCCTGCTCGGCTTCGGCGCCGCCACGTTCGCCGCCGCCGCCATCGGCGGGTTGGGCGTCCGGGGCACCTCCGCGGAGTACCAGAACCTGGAACAGCCCGCCTGGGCACCGCCGTCGTGGCTGTTCGGCCCGGTGTGGACCGTGCTGTACGCGCTGATCGCGATCGCCGGCTGGCTGGTCTGGCGCCGGGTCGGGTTCGGTCCCGCGCTCTGGGCCTGGTGCGTCCAGCTGGTGCTCAACGCCGTCTGGACGCCGCTCTTCTTCGGCGCCGGCCGCTACGGGCTGGCGTTCGCCGAGATCGTGCTGATGTGGCTGGCGATCGGCGTGACCGTGGCATTGTTCCGGCGGGTGTCCCGGCCGGCGACGCTGCTGATGCTGCCGTACTGGGCGTGGGTCACGTTCGCCGCCGCGCTCAACTTCGCCATCTGGCGGCTGAACACCTGACCGGGGCGGGCGCGGGAGCCGACGCCCCCGCGCCCACCGGGGGTCAGCAGCGGGGCACGCCGGGGATGTACCCGTCGTAGCCGGTGTAGACGTACGCGTCGGAGATGAACCGGCCGGAGCCGATCCGGTCCCAGATGGAGCTGGTGCCGTACGTGCCGGTGACGCTGGTGCCGCTGGTCTGGCAGTAGATCGTCACCTTGGCCCCGTCGGCCACCGTGCCCACCGCGCTGTAGCCGGTGCCCGGCCCGGAGCGGACCGTCAGGGCCGTGCCGGAGGTGTTCACCGTGCCGGCCCCGGTGTCCGCGCCGGCGCAGCCGTTGTCGCTGGTGTAGGTCTTCGTGCCCCAGTAGAGGGCCTGCGCGCCGTTGAAATTGATCTTCACGGCGCTGCCGTTCGAGCGCTGCTCGTAGTGCAGGTGCGGGCCGGTGGAGCCACCGGTGGTGCCGACGTACCCGATCACCCGGCCGTAGCCGACGGTCTGCCCGACCGAGACGTTGAACGCGTTGAGGTGCGCGTAGTAGGTCGTCCAGCCGCCGCCGTGGTTGATCCGGACGTACTTGCCGTAGCTCGTGTCACCGAGGTTCGTCACCACGTCGACGGTGCCGGGCGCGCTGGCCACCACCGGGTCGCCGAGGTCGTCGGTGCGGTTGAAGTCGATCGCGTTGGCCGGGCTGTGGTTGGTCCGCGTCTGGCCGGACCAGGACTGGTTGCACGGGAACGGAACCTTGAACGTCGGCGCGGCCATCGCCGGCGCCGCCGGGACCACTGTCGCGGCCAGGACCGCGACACCCGCCGCCAAACTGAGCCACCGCTTGCGCATCCACTACCTCCTATGTTGAAAGTCTTCAATCTGATACGGACAGCGTGGCAGAAAGTTCCGTCCGACGGAAGATTCGTGGGAGCGCGCCCAGCGCCGGTGTCCGGATTTCGGGATTGTTACCGGGCCGTGTCCGACCGGGGGTGGACCGGACGGGATGCAAGCGCTTACATGTGTGCACGACCATCGGACCGGCGCGCATTCGATTTCCCCCACGCGCCGGCAAGGAAGGAGATCGGCATGGCGTTTGCCAGATCGCGCCAGGCTCTCGCGGTCACCGGCGTGCTGGGGCTGGCGCTCGGCGTCGCCGCCTGCGGGACCGGCAACGACAAGAAGAGCGACAAGGCGGGCTCGGCCGAGTGCGCCGCATACGAGAAGTACCAGGGCCACGACGGCAAGAAGGTCTCGATCTACTCGTCGATCCGGGACATCGAGGACGAGCGCCTCCAGCAGTCCTGGAAGGAGTTCGAGGACTGCACCGGCATCGAGATCGACCACGAGGGCTCCGGCGAGTTCGAGGCCCAGCTCCCCGTCCGGGTGGACGGCGGCAACGCCCCCGACATCGCCTTCATCCCGCAGCCGGGCCTGCTCAAGCGGTTCGTCGACTCCGGCAAGCTCAAGCCGGCCAGCGCCGACACCAAGGCCATGGCCGAGCAGAACTACTCCCCCGACTGGCTGAAGTACAGCACCGTCAACGGGCAGTTCTACGGCGCCCCGCTCGGCTCCAACGTGAAGTCCTTCGTGTGGTACTCGCCGAAGACCTTCAAGGAGAAGGGCTGGTCGGTCCCGACCACCTGGCAGGAGCTGATCGACCTCAGCGACAAGATCGCGGCGAGCGGCACCAAGCCGTGGTGCGCCGGCATCGAGTCCGGTGACGCCACCGGCTGGCCGGCCACCGACTGGATCGAGGACGTCCTGCTGCGTACCGGCGGGCCCGAGGTCTACGACAAGTGGACCACCCACGGCATCCCGTTCAACGACCCGCAGGTCGCCACCGCCGTCAACCAGGCGGGCACGATCCTGAAGAACGAGAAGTACGTCAACGGCGGCTTCGGCGGCGTGAAGAGCATCGCCACCACCTCGTTCCAGGAGGCCGGCGCGCCGGTCCTCACCGGCAAGTGCGCGCTGCACCGCCAGGCGTCCTTCTACGCCAACCAGTGGGCGAAGGGCACCAAGGTGGCCGAGGACGGCGACGTCTTCGCGTTCTACTTCCCGGCCATCGACCCGGCCAAGGGCAAGCCGGTGCTGGGCGGCGGCGAGTTCGTCGCGGCCTTCGCCGACCGGCCCGAGATCCAGGCGGTGCAGACCTACCTGGCCTCCGGCGAGTACGCCAACAGCCGCGCCAAGATCGGTGACTGGGTGTCCGCGAACAAGAAGCTGGACATCAACAACGTCCCGAACCCGGTGGACAAGCTCTCCGTGGGCATCCTCCAGGACGAGAAGACCGTCTTCCGGTTCGACGGCTCGGACCTGATGCCGGCCGCGGTCGGCGCCGGCACGTTCTGGAAGGGCATGGTGGCCTGGATCAACGGCAAGGACACCACCACCGTCCTGAACGACATCGAGGGCAGCTGGAAGTGATCCGCGTGGGTGGCCCGGTCCGTGTGCACGGGCCGGGCCACCCGCCCGCATCCGAACCCTTGAGGGAGGGTTGATGGAGTTCGACTTCGCGGCGGAACAGCCGAAGTTCCTCATGCTGATGTACGGGCTGATCGCTTTCGTCGCGGTGGTGGGCGGGCTGCTCCTGCTCCTCGACGTGGTGCCGACGTGGTTCGCCCGGCGCCGGGAGGCGCAACTGGTAGCGGTCGCGGCGGGCGGCGGACCGGCACCCCGGCGGCGCAAGCCGCGCGAGGGCGCCTTCGCGTTCTTCTTCCTGCTGCCGACGCTGCTGCTGCTGACCGTCGGGCTGGTGATCCCGGCCGTCCGCACCACGCTGCTCTCGTTCATGGACTCGGGCAGCACCGAGTGGGTGGGGCTGGACAACTACGCCTGGATGTTCGCCGAGGACTCGATCGTCCGGGTGCTGCTCAACACGCTGGTCTGGGTGCTCCTGGTGCCGCTGCTGGCCAGCGCGTTCGGGCTGATCTACGCGGTCCTGGTGGACAAGGCCCGGTTCGAGTCGGCGGCCAAGTCGCTGATCTTCCTGCCGATGGCGATCTCGTTCGTCGGCGCGGCGATCATCTGGAAGTTCGTCTACGCCTACCGGGGCGACGGGCAGGAGCAGATCGGCCTGCTCAACCAGATCGTGGTCAGTCTGGGCGGCGAGCCGAAGCAGTGGCTGCTGGACTCGCCGCTGAACACGTTGCTGCTCATCGTGATCATGATCTGGATCCAGGCCGGCTTCGCCATGGTGGTGCTCTCCGCGGCCATCAAGGCCATTCCGGCGGACATCATCGAGGCGGCCCGGCTGGACGGGACCACCGCGTGGCAGATGTTCTGGCGGATCACCATGCCGAGCATCCGGCCGGCGCTGATCGTGGTGGTGGTGACGATCTCCATCGCCACGCTCAAGGTCTTCGACATCGTCCGCACCGCCACCAACGGCAACTACGACACCAGCGTGATCGCGAACGAGATGTACAACCAGGCGTTCCGGTACGGCGAGAACGGGCAGGGCTCGGCGCTCGCGGTCTTCCTGTTCGTGCTGGTCCTCCCGCTCGTGATCTACCAGATCCGCAACCTGCGCAAGCAGCGGGAGGGCTGAGATGACCACCGCCACGCCCACCGTCGGAACCGGCGTCCAACCCGCCGCCCCGCTCACCCGGGCCGCCCGGGTCCGCAAGCGGCTGAACAGCCGCACCGCCACGATCGTCTCGATCGTGCTCGCGCTGCTCTGGACGATCCCGACCTTCGGCCTGTTCGTCTCCTCGTTCCGGCCCGAGAACCAGATCAAGACCACCGGCTGGTGGACGTTCTTCCGCGACCCCCAGTTCACCTTCCAGAACTACCAGGACGTGCTGTTCAGCAGCGGCTCGTCCGGGCAGCTCGCCAGCTACTTCATCAACTCGCTGGCGATCACCATCCCGTCGGTGCTGTTCCCGATCGCGTTCGCGTCGCTGGCCGCGTACGCGCTGGCCTGGATCAACTTCAGGGGACGGGACTGGCTCTACATCGGGATCTTCGCGTTGCAGATCGTGCCGCTCCAGATGGCCCTGGTGCCGCTGCTGCGGTTCTTCTCCACCGGCGTCACCATCGCCGGGGTCCAGGTCCTCCCCGCGTGGGACCTGGTCGACGAGCAGAAGTTCGCCCAGGTGTGGTTCGCGCACACCTGCTTCGCGCTTCCGTTCGCCGTCTACCTGCTGCACAACTTCATCTCGCAGCTCCCCGGCGACCTGATGGAGGCGGCCCGGGTCGACGGCGCCACCCACCCGAAGATCTTCCGCACCATCGTGCTGCCGCTGATCACCCCGGCGCTGGCGGCGATCGGCATCTTCCAGTTCCTCTGGGTCTGGAACGACCTGCTGGTCGCGCTGATCTTCGCCGGTGGCGGCGACGAGACCGCCCCGCTGACCGTCCGGCTCGCCGAGCTGGCCGGCACCCGGGGCAACGAGTGGCAGCGGCTCACGGCCGGCGCGTTCGTGTCGATCGTCGTACCGCTGATCGTGTTCCTGTCCCTCCAGCGCTACTTCGTGCGGGGCCTGCTCGCCGGCAGCGTCAAGGGTTGATCCACCGTCCCGCCGCCGCCGGTGTGCCGGCGGCGGCGGGACACGGGTCGCAGCGGGGAGCCACGATGACCAAGATTGACGACGTCGCCCGCCTGGCCGGGGTCTCCACGGCCACCGTCTCCCGCGCGTTGCGCGGCCTGCCGACGGTCTCGGCCGCCACCCGCCGCCGGGTCCTCGCCGCCGCCGAGCAACTCCAGTACGCGGTCTCGCCCAGCGCCTCCCGGCTCGCCGGCGGCCGGACCGGCACCGTCGCCGTGGTGGTCCCGCGGATCACCAGGTGGTTCTTCGGCACCGTGGTGGAGGCGGTCGAGGACTCCCTCCAGCAGCACGGCTACGACACGCTGCTCTACAACCTCGGCGGCCGGGAGCAGACCCGCCAGCGGGTGCTGCGGACGGCCAGCCTGCACAAGCGGGTCGACGCGATCATCCTGGTCGCCACGCCGCTGCGCGCGGCGGACGTGCACGCGCTCACCAAACTCGACCTGCCCGGCGTGACGATCAGCTCCGGCAGCGGGGTGCCCGGCTGGCCCTGCGTCCGGATCGACGACGTGGCCGCCGCCCGCACCGCCACCCGCCACCTGCTCGACCTCGGGCACACCCGGATCGCGCACATCTCCGGCGACCCGGACGACGAGCTGGCGTTCACCACCCACCTGGACCGGCGGCGCGGCTACCAGGAGGCGCTGCGCGCCGCCGGCCTCCGGCCCGACCCGAGCCTCGACGTCGAGTCCCAGTTCACCATCGACGGCGGCACCCACGCCACCGCCGAGCTGCTGGCCCGCGGCGAACCGCCGACCGCCATCTTCGCCGCCTGCGACGAGATGGCGATGGGCGCGGTCAGCGCGCTGCGCGACGCCGGGCTGCGGGTGCCGCAGGACGTCAGCGTGATCGGCATCGACGACCACGACCTGGCCGGCGTGCTCGGGCTGAGCACCATCGCCCAACCCGCCGCCGACCAGGGGCGCCTCGCCGCCCGCATCCTGCTCGACCCGCTGGGGGCGGGCGCCGCCGACCCGTACCCCGGACCGGTGCCGGCGCCGCGCGGAGCCGGCGGCGACGGACGGACGCCGACCTCGGTGATCCTCCCCACTCGGCTGGTCGTGCGGGACTCGACCGCGCCGCCCCGGGCACACTGAACGGACCCGTTCGTCAGGCATCCACGACAGGGAGAAGGCGCTGAACACCGACGCGACGCAGCAGGCCCCGGCCACCGGCTGGTGGACCGAGGCCGTCATCTACCAGGTCTACCCGCGCTCGTTCGCCGACTCCGACGGTGACGGCATCGGCGACCTCCCGGGCATCACCGCCCGCCTCGACCACCTCGCCGAACTGGGGGTCGACGCGGTCTGGCTGTCCCCGTTCTATCCGTCCCCGCAGGCCGACGCCGGCTACGACGTGGCCGACTACCGGGACGTCGACCCGCTCTTCGGCACGCTCGCCGACGCCGACCAGATGATCGCCGAGGCGAAGGCCCGCGGCCTGCGGGTGATCGTCGACCTGGTGCCCAACCACACCTCGTCCGCGCACCGCTGGTTCACCGCCGCGGTGGCCGCCGCGCCGGGCAGCCCGGAACGCCAGCGGTACGTCATCCGGGACGGCAAGGGGCCGGACGGCGCCGAGCCGCCGAACGACTGGGAGAGCGTGTTCGGCGGGCCGGCCTGGACCCGACTGCCCGACGGGCAGTGGTACCTCCACCTGTTCGACAGCGGCCAGCCGGACCTCAACTGGGACAACCCGGAGGTCCGCGAGGAGTTCCTCGGCGTGCTGCGCTTCTGGCTGGACCGCGGCGTCGACGGGTTCCGGGTGGACGTGGCGCACGGGCTGATCAAGCAGGCCGACCTGGCCGACTGGCAGGAGCCGCAGGAGATCCTCTCCGGCAGCGAGGCGGACAAGCCCCGGCCGCCGATGTGGGACCAGGACGGCGTGCACGAGGTCTACCGGGAGTGGCGGCGGCTGCTCGACTCGTATGCCGGGGAGCGGGTCCTGGTCGCCGAGGCGTGGGTGGAGCCGGCCGAGCGGCTGGCCCGCTACGTCCGGCCGGACGAGATGCACCAGGCGTTCAACTTCGAGTACCTGATGGCCGCCTGGACCGCACCCGCCCAGTACGCGGTGATCACCCGCTCGCTGGAGGCCACCGACGCGGTCGGCGCGCCCACCACCTGGGTCCTGTCCAACCACGACGTGGTCCGGCACGCCTCCCGGCTCGGGCTGACCACCGGCGGCGGCCGGATGAACGGCATCGGCGTCGACGACCCGCAGCCGGACGTGGCGCTGGGCCTGCGCCGGGCCCGGGCGGCCAGCCTGCTGATGCTGGCGCTGCCCGGCTCGGCCTACCTCTACCAGGGCGAGGAGCTGGGGCTGCCGGAGCACACCACGCTGCCCGACGAGGCCCGGCAGGACCCGACCTGGGCGCGCAGCGGGCACACCCAGCGCGGCCGGGACGGCTGCCGGGTGCCGATCCCGTGGGAGGCCGACGCCCCGTCGTACGGCTTCGGCCCGACCGACGCGAGCTGGCTGCCCCAGCCGCCGATCTGGGCCGAGTACGCGCTGGACCGCCAGCGCGGGGTGCCCGGCTCGACGTACGAGCTGTACCGGACGGCGCTGCGGCTGCGCCGGGAGCACGGACTGGCCCGGGGCCCGATGCGCTTCCTCTCCTCCGGCGACGAGGTGCTGACGTTCGCCAACGGCGACCTCACCGTGCTGACCAACTTCGGCCCGGCCCCGGCCCCCCTGCCCGACGGCGCCACGGTGCTGGCCTCCAGCGCCCCCCTGACCGACGCCACCGTCCCCACCGACGTCACCGTCTGGCTTGCGGTGTAAGGAGGGGCCCCCTGTTAACGCCTCCGGTATAGATGGGGCCCCCTCTTGACACCCACCTGTCAAGAGGGGGCCCCTCCTTCGAGGCCGTCGCGGCGGTCGAGGCGGTCGGCGCGGGCGTGCAGCAGGTCGTGCACCTGCGCGATGTCGCGGGGGGACGTCCAGGCCGCCAGCCAGTACATGATCCCGGTCGGGACGAAGAAGAGCTGGAACGCGGCCAGCCCGACCGCATAGTTCAACGGCGGCGGGAACGCCACCCGCAGCGCGGCGAACGCCACCCCGACCAGCCCGTTGCCGGCCGCCCGGCCGACGCCGTTGACCAGGTTGCCGAGGCTGTAGACCGTGCCCCGGTGCTCGGGCGGGTTGACGTCGGCGATCAGCGCGAACCAGTTGGGCGAGTTGGCCGAGGTGAGCGCCAGCGCCACCACGGCGGTGAGCAGGCTCAGCCCGATCGTCGGCTCGGTCAGCACGCTGGACAGCACCGCCGCCACCACCGCGCCGGAGCTGCCGCCGTCCGGCACGTCGATGCGCAGCGGCACGAAGAACAGGACCAGGTAGAACGGCACGGCCGCGAGGACGCCCACGGCCGCGACCCGGGCCCGACCACTCGGGGTACGCCGTTGCAGCGCGTCGCCGACCAGCCCACCCACGATGGAGAGCACGCCGCCGAGCTGGAACAGGGTGGCGAAGACGCTGCCCACCACCACCGCGGTGGCCGCCGAGTAGCCCTGTGCCTCGGCCCGTTGGCTGAACAGCACCGGCAGCCAGACCAGCGAGCCGAACGCGGCCTGCGCGGTGAGCCCCTGGAGGATCAGCCAGCGGTTGGTCCGCCGGGCCAGGATCCGGGGCAGGTCGGCGCGGCTGATCCGGTAGTCGTACTCGCCCCCGGCGTCCAACGCCTCGGCCAGTTCCGGCTCGCTCTGCCCGCGCCGGATGTCGTAGGTGAACAGGTACGCCATGGTGGCGGCCAGGCCGACGCCGGTCAGCAGCAGGAACGGTCGCCGCCAGTCGGTCGCGCCGAGCAGCCCGCCGACCAGCGTGCCGGCCAGCGTGCCGACGCCCTGGGACAGGCCCCAGAAGCTCATCACCAGCCCGCGGCGACGCGGCGAGATCAGGTCGGTGACCACGGAGAAGCCCACCGAGCCAACCGCGCCCAGCCCGACCGCGGCGACGAGTTGGGCGGCGAGGAACGTCGAGTAGTGCTCGGCCAGCGCGCTGCCGCCGGTGCCGGCCGCCCAGATCAACGTGCCGACCATGAGCAGTGGCTTGCGGTTGGTGCGGTCCCCGACGTACGCCCAGCCCACCGCCGCCACGGCGCTGACCAGGAAGCTGACGGCGGTGACCAGGCCGAGCAGCCGCTGCGGCACACCGAGCGCGCCGGAGATCGGCCCGTACAGCGGTGGCACCAGGCCGATCGCCACGTTGTCCAGCGAGGCGAGCACGACGAAGACCACGACGCTGTAGAACCGGTGCGCCGCGTTCCCGTGCCGGGAGACCCTCGTGCCGCTCATGCCGGCAGCCAACCAGGCCCGCGCCCCTCGCGCAGCGCGACCCCCCGGTGCGCGCGGTGTTAAGCGGGGCCCCCTCTTATGCACGAGGCGTTAAGAAGGGGCCCCTCCTTACCCCCGGGCGCGGGCGTAGCGCTCGCGGATGGTGGGGACGGGGGCGGCGGTGTACTCCTCGGGGGTGCCGATGGACCAGGTGGGCGGCGTGTCACCGCCCAGCGCCACCCAGGCGGCCTGTCGGGCCGCGCCGTCCGCGACGTACTCGCCCGGCGGCGGGACCACCACCGGGCGGCCGAAGACCTGCGGCGCGATCCGCCGGACCGCGGCGGAACGGGCGCCGCCGCCGACCAGAATGATCCGGTCCGCGCGGGCGCCCTGCGCGAGCAGCGCGTCGAGGCCGTCGGCCAGCCCGCACAGCAGCCCCTCGACGGCGGCCCGGGCCAGGTGCGCCGGGGTCGAGGTGCCGAGCGTGAGGCCGTGCAGGCTGCCGGTGGCGTGCGGCCGGTCCGGGGTCCGCTCCCCCTCCAGGTACGGCACCAGCACCAGCCCGTCCGCGCCGGCCGGGGCGGACAGCGCCAGCTCGCCGAGCGTGTCCAGGTCGACGCCGAGCAGCGTCGCGGCGGCGTCCAGCACCCGGGCCGCGTTCAGCGTGGCGACCAGCGGCAGGAACCGCCCGGTGGCGTCCGCGAAGCCGGCCACCGCGCCGCTCGGGTCGGCGGCCGGGGCGTCGGCGACCGCGAAGACGGTGCCGGAGGTGCCGATCGAGACGATCACGTCACCCGGACCGGCACCGACGCCGAGCGCCGCGGCGGCGTTGTCCCCGGTGCCCGGGCCGAGCAGCACCGGCCCGGCGCCGCCGGACGGACCGACCGCGCCGGCTGCCCCGCCGCCGGACGAGCGCGCGGCGCCGGACGGGCCCGCGGCCGTACCGCCGTCGAGCGCCGTCGGGTCGAGATGTCCGGCCGCCTCGGCCGGGCCGAGTACCACCGGCACCCGGATCCGCCGCCCGAACGCCCGCTGCAGCAGGTCGAGCCGGTATTCACCGGTGCGCGGTGACCAGTAGCCGGTGCCGCTGGCGTCGCCCCGGTCGGTGCGCAGCGCGTCCAGCCCGGGCGCACCGGCCAGTTTCCAGGTCAGCCAGTCGTGGGGCAGGCAGACCGCGGCCACCCGGTCGGCGTTCGCCGGCTCGTGCCGGGCCAGCCAGCGCAGTTTGGTGGCGGTGAAGCTGGCCACCGGCACCGCGCCGGTGGCGTCGGCCCAGAACCGGCGGCCGGTCTCCCCGCCGCCGGCCTCCTCGACCAGTTCCCGGGCGGCGTCGGCGGACCGGGTGTCGTTCCACAGCAGCGCCGGCCGGACCACCTCGCCCGACCCGTCCAGGCAGACCATGCCGTGCTGCTGGCCGCCGACCGAGACGGCGGCCACGTCGGCCAGCCCGCCGGCGTCCGCGACCGCGGCGCGCAGCGCGTCCCACCAGGCGTACGGGTCGACCTCGGTGCCGGCCGGGTGCGGCGCGCGGCCCTGCCGGACCAGCGCGCCGGTCTCCGCGTCCCGGACCACCACCTTGCAGGACTGGGTCGACGAGTCGACCCCGGCGACGAGCGGCATGGCGGCCCGCCTCAGCGCGCGCCGAGCAGGTGCTCGACGGCGAGCTGGTTGAGCCGGACGAAGCCGAAGCCCTTCGCGCCGGCGGCCTCCGGGTCGAACTCCTCGAACGCGGTCCGGTCGGCGAGCAGCTCGGCGTAGCCCTCGCCCGGGTTGAGCGTCGGGGTGGACAGCTCGGCGACCCGGCTGGCGGCGAGCGCCTCGGCCACCTCGGGGTCGGCGCGGAACGCCTTGGCCCGCTCCTTGAGCAGCAGGTACGTGCTCATGTTCGCGGCGGCCGACGCCCACACCCCGGCGATGTCCTCGGTCCGGGAGGGCTTGTAGTCGAAGTGCCGCGGGCCGTCGTACGCGGGGCCGCCGTCCGGGCCGCCGTGCTCCAGCAGGTCGACCAGGGCGAACGCGTTGAGCAGGTCGCCGTGGCCGAAGACCAGGTCCTGGTCGTACTTGATGCCGCGCTGGCCGTTGAGGTCGATGTGGAACAGCTTGCCCTGCCAGAGCGCCTGGGCGATGCCGTGGGCGAAGTTGAGCCCGGCCATCTGCTCGTGGCCGACCTCCGGGTTGAGCCCGACCATCTCCGGGCGGGCCAGGGTGGAGATGAACGCGATCGCGTGGCCGACGGTGGGCAGCAGGATGTCGCCGCGCGGCTCGTTCGGCTTGGGCTCGATGGCGAAGCGCAGGTCGTAGCCCTGGTCGACGACGTACTGGCAGAGCAGGTCGACGGCCTCGCGGTAGCGCTCCAGCGCGGCGCCGACGTTCTTGGACAGGTCGTACTCGGCGCCCTCCCGGCCGCCCCACATGACGAACGTCTTCGCGCCCAGCTCGGCGGCGAGGTCGACGTTGCGCAGCACCTTGCGCAGCGCGTACCGGCGCACATCGCGGTCGTTGCTGGTGAAGCCGCCGTCCTTGAACACCGGGTGGGTGAAGAGGTTGGTGGTGACCATCGGCACGACCAGGCCGGTCTCGTCGAGCGCCTTGCGGAACCGGCTCAGCCGGGCGTCCCGGGTGGCCGCGTCCGCGCCGAACGGGACCAGGTCGTCGTCGTGGAACGTGATCCCGTACGCGCCCAGCTCGGCGAGGCGGTGCACCGCCTCGACGGCGTCGAGCTCGGGGCGGGTGGCCTCGCCGAACGGGTCGCGGGCGGTCCAGCCCACGGTCCAGAGGCCGAAGGAGAACTTGTCCGCGGGGGTGGGACGGGGTGCCATGGGGACCTCCGGTGGTGGTGTCGTCCGCGATTTGTTCAGCGGTTGAATTAAATGGCGGGGATGTGGCAGTGTCAAGAGGTGACCAGCGCCAGCACCGCCGGAGCGGTCCGGCAGGGCAGCCTGCGCGAGTTGAACCTCGCGGTCGTGCTCGGGCGGATCGCCGCCGCCGACCGTCCCCCATCGCGGGCCGGGCTCGCCGCCGGGACCGGGCTGACCCGGGCCACCGTCTCCGCCGTCGTCGACGACCTGATCGCGGGGCGGCTGGTCGCCGAGGCGGAGCCGGCTCCGCGGACCGGGGCGGGCCGGCCGGCGCGCGGCCTGGTGCTCGCCGCGGACGGTCCGGCCGGGTTGGGGCTGGAGGTGAACGTCGACTACCTCGCGGCCTGCGTGGTCGACCTGAGCGGCACGGTCCGGCACCACCTGGTCCGTCGCGCCGACCTGCGGCCGGTCTCCCCCGCCGACGCGCTCGACCGGCTCACCGCGCTGGCCGCCGAGGCGCGCGCCGCCGCCGTACGCGACGGGTTGACGCTGGCCGGCGCGACGCTGGCCGTGCCCGGCCTGGTGGGCGACGGCGGCCTGGTCCGGTTGGCCCCGAACCTCGGCTGGCGGGACGTGGACGTGCCGGCGCTGCTCGCCGGGCGTCCGCTCGTCGAGCCGGTCGACGGTGTCCCGCCGCTGGTGGTGGAGAACGAGGCCAACCTGGCGGCGCTCGGTGAGCTGTACGCCGGGCCGGTCGGCCCGCGCAGCTTCCTGCACGTCACCGGCGAGATCGGCATCGGCGCCGGGATCGTGCTGGACGGCGCGCTCTACCGGGGCGCACGCGGCTGGAGCGGAGAGATCGGTCACTTCCCGGTGCAGCCGCAGGGGCGGCCCTGCCGGTGCGGCGGCCAGGGCTGCCTGGAGCGGTACGCCGGCCAGGAGGCCATTCTCGCCGCCGCCGGGCTGCCCGGCGCGGAGCTGCCCGCCGACACCGCCGCCACCCGGCTCGCCGACCTGGCCGGGGCCGGGGACCGCGCCACGCTGGCCGCGCTGGCCGACGCCGGGGTGGCGCTGGGGGTGGCGGTGGCGGGCGTGGTGAACCTGCTGGACCTGGACACCGTGGTGCTCGGCGGCGGATACGCCCCGCTCGCGCCGTGGTTGTGCCCGCCGGTGGTGGCGGAGATCTCCCGACGGGTGCTCACCGCCGCCTGGTCACCGGTCACGGTGCGGCCCGCCGCGCTCGGCGCCCAGTCGGCCGCGGTCGGCGGCGCCACCTCGGTGGTACGCCGCATCGTCGACCGCCCGGTCGGCTGGCTCGCCCGCGCCGCCACCGGTTAGGCGGGGGCCCCGCTTATGCAGAATGCGTTAAGCGGGGCCCCCGCCTTGCGTTCCTCGACGGGCATTCGTCGCTCCCGCTCGGTACGCTTGCCGTCAGGCAACCTGTTCACGAGCGAGGAGTGCACCGACAGCATGCACACGGGTCGACCGACCGAAGCGCCCGGCCAGCGGCGGTGACCGCCGCACGCCGGGGCGGTGTCGCCGGGCCGGTCAGCGGCGGTGGACACGGCTGGAGGAAACGACCCCGGCGGGTGGCCGGGGTCGCGCTGCCGGCCGACGACCGACTCGCCCGAGAGCTGCTGGACGGGCTGGCCGAGGCCGTCGTGACGATCGACCCGGCCGGCGTGGTGACCCTGGTGAACGCCATGGCGGCGGAGCTTCTCCCCGAGCTGACGCCGGGCGTCGTCCTGGCCGGCTGCCGGGTGCCCGCGCTGGCCGAGGCGGCCCGCGACGGCGCCGACACGTTCGAGACCGAGCACCTCGGCCGGCGACTGCGCGGCCTGCGGCGCGGGTTGGCCGGGGAGCGCGGCGCCTGGTATGTGCGGGACGTCACCGAGGAGCACGCGCGTACCGACGCGCTGCTCACCGAACGCTCCCGGACCGCGTTCCTGGCCCAGGCCGGCAGCCGGCTCGGGCTCTCCCTGCACCGGGACCAGACGCTGCGCGCCGCCGTCGCCCTGCCGGTCCCCTACCTGGCCGACGTCGCCGTGGTGGTGCACCGACCGCCGCCGCCGGCCGAGGACGAGCCGCACTGGATCCGGTACGCCACCGGCGACGCCGGGCCGATCACCGGCGTGGCCGGCTGGCGGACCGTGGAGTCCGTCCCCGGTCTGGTCGAGGCGCTCGACGGCGACCTCACCGCGCCCAGCCCCTGGCTCGACGCAGAGCTGGCCGACCTGGCCGAGGTGCTCCCCGCCGACTTCGGCCGGCCGGGCACCGTGCTGATCAGCCCGATGCCCAGCGCCGGCGGGCCGGCCGGGGCGCTGGTCCTGGCCCGCCGCCCCGACCGGGCCGGCTTCGACCAGCGGGAGATCGCGCTGGCCCGGGAGTTCGCCGGCCGGGCCGGCGCCGCGCTGGCCGCCGCCGAGCTGTACGGCGAGCAGACCCACCTGGCCCGGGTGCTGCAGAACAGCCTGCTCCCGCCGGAGCTGCCCCGCCTGCCCGGGATGACGCTGGCCGGCGGCTACCGCGCCGCCGGGGACAGCCTGCGCATCGGCGGCGACTTCTACGACCTGTTCCCCACCGGCGACGGCGGTCTGTTCGCGCTCGGCGACGTCTGCGGCAAGGGCGTCGGCGCGGCCGTGCTGACCGGGCGGGTACGCCAGTCGTTGCAGACCCTGCGCCTGGTCGAGCAGCGCCCCCGGGAGCTGATGGAGCTGCTCAACCGCGCGCTGCTGGACGCGCCGGGCGCGGCCGCGCGGGCCCAGTTCACCACGCTCCTGCTCGGCACGCTGAGCCGGCAACCCGACGGCGGTCTGCTGGTCCGGATGGCCGGCGGCGGGCACCCGGCGCCGCTCGTGATCCGCGCCGGCGGTGGCATCGACGCGGTCCGGGTGGGCGGCATGCCGGTCGGCGCGCTGACCGCGGCCCGGTTCGCCGAGGTCGAGGTCCGGCTGGCCCCCGGTGACCTGCTGCTGGCCTACACCGACGGGGTCACCGAGGCCCGGGGCGGTCCCACCGAGCCGGCCATGTTCGGCGACGACCGGCTGCGGCAGGCGCTCGCCTCCGGGGCCGGGCTGCCACCGGCCGCGCTCGTCGACCGGGTGCTCCAACTCGTGGACGAGTGGCTCGACGGGCAGCCGCACGACGACATCGCCATGCTGGCCGTGGCCGCCGCGTGAGCCCGTCCTGCCGGATCGGGCCCGAGACGCTCGCCGCGTACCTCGACCACCTGGACCGGGCCGACCGGGTCGGCGCCGTGGCGCTCGCCCGCGACCTGGTGGCCGGCGGCTGTTCGGTGGCGGACGTCCTGGTCGACCTGGTCGCGGTGGCGCAGCGGGAGATCGGCCGGCGGTGGCTCACCGGCTCGTGGAGCGTCGCCCAGGAACATGCCGCCACCCACGTCAGTGAGCTGGTGGTGGACGCGCTCGGCGCGAGCGTCGGCGCGCCGCGCCACGGCCTCGTGGTGGTGGCCTGCGTGGAGGGCGAGTGGCACGCGCTGGCCGCCCGGATCGTCAGCGAGGTGGTCCGGGCGGCCGGCTGGCGGGTGACGTTCCTCGGGGCCAGCGTGCCGGCCCGGCATCTGGTCTCCTACCTGCACCAGACCGGGCCGGAGGCGGTGCTGCTCAGTTGCGTGCAGCCGAACCGGCTGGTGCGGGCGGCGCGGATGGTGGAGGCCAGTCGGGCCGCCGGGGTGCCGGTGCTGGCCGGCGGGCCCGGTTTCGGTCCCGAGGGCCGGTGGGCGACGGCGATCGGCGCGGCGGCGTGGGGCGCCAGCGCGCGGGACGCGGTGCGGTTGCTGGCCGGGCCGCTGCCCGCCGGCACGCACACCGGCCCGCCGCCGCCACCGGAGGACGACGCGTACGTGGCGGTGCTGCACCGCCGGCGCGAGCTGGTCCGGCTCGCGCTGGGCGCGGTGGATCCGCCGCCGGAGAGCGTCGAGGACGTCGCCTCCGGCATCGCGCACCTGGTCGACGCGCTGGTGGCGGCGGTACGGGTGGACGACGACCGGCTGTTGCGGGATTTCGTCAGGTGGCAGGAGGAGGCGCTCACCGCCCGCGGTGGCCGCCGCCTGCTGGACGACGTGCTCGCCACGCTGGAAGCGGCGCTGACCGAGTATCCCCGGGTGGCCGCGCGGCTGCGGACGGCGCGGGCCGCGGTCACGGCCGGCTGACCGGCGTGGCGCGCCCCCGCCGGCGCGGCCCGGCGCCGGCGTCGACGGACGGCGGGCCGCGGTGTCAGGCGGTGCGGACCGCCGAGGGGCCGTCGGGCGGGACCGGCTCGACGGGCCCGCGGGGCGCGCCCGGTCGACCGGGCGCCGGCGACGCGCCCAGACCCACCAGCGGGTCGCCGATCCGCTCCCCGGAGGGACGCAGCACCGGCCAGTCCTCGGCCGCTGTCGCCTCGTCGCGGCGACCGACCTCGTCGAACTCCCGCATCCCGCGCAGCAACGCCACCCGGCCCTCGGCGCTCATCCCGGCCAGGATCCGCGCCAGCCGGCGCCGCCGGTCGGCGCGCAGCTCGGCCAGGAGCCGATTGGCCGCCGGGGTGAGGTGCAGCGAGATCTCCCGGCGGTCGTAGCGGCCCGGCTCCCGCTCCAGCATGCCGGCCGCCACCAGCCGGTCGCAGAGCCGGCTGGCGGAGGAGAGCAGCATGTCGGTCAGCGAGGCGAGCCGGCGGAGGTTGATCCCGTCGTACTGCTCGACGACCATCACCGCGCGCAACTGGGCGCTGGAGAGGCGGCTCGTGGTCCGCTCCCGGGCCGCCTCCCAGACGGAGAGCAGGGTGCCCGCCGCCTCGTCCAGGGCGGCGGACATACTCGCTTCGGGTCCCACGGGACCGGGCTCCTCGGTCATGGTGGGCCCGAGACTACTCCCCGGCCCAGCCCGGCGACCTGTGCAAAGGAGCAAAGATGAGCGAAGCGGAGGCGCGCGCCCGCCGAAACGTGACGGACGCGCCGACCGATCTCATCGTGGCGCGCCTCGCCGACGAGCTACGGCGGACGTACGGGATCACCCGCACCGAGCTGTACCAGGTCGACTACCGGCTCGCCGAGTTGCTGCCGCTGGGCGGCGGCGAGGCGCTGACCGGACCCGGCCACCCGGCCTGGTACGCGTTCGACCACCAGGAGCCGGTGTTCGCCGACGGGACCGGCTGGTTCCCGGTGGGGATGCGGGGCGAACGACGCGGCGTGCTCCGGGTCTCGCCGGTGCCCGCCGACCCGGCCGCCCGCCGCGAGCTGGACACCGTCGCCACCGTGCTCGGGCACGAGGTGGCCGCCGTCACGTCGACCACCGACATCTACCTGAGCGCCCGGCGCAGCCGGCGGCTCACGCTGGCCGCCGAGATGCAGTGGGAGCTGCTGCCCGGCCGCAGCCGCATCCGCCCGTCGTTCAGCCTGGCCGGCCAGTTGGAGCCGGCGTACGCGGTGCGCGGCGACAGCTTCGACTGGTCCGACGACGGCCACCGGCTCTGGCTCGCGGTGCTCAACGGCTTCGGGGAGGGGGTGGCCGCGGCGCTGCTCACCTCGCTGGCCACCTACGCGCTACGCAACGCGCGCCGCGCCGGGCTGGCCCTGGCCGACCAGGCCGCCCTGGCCGACCAGGCAATCTACGAGCAGCACCGGGGCGAGCAGCACCTCTCCGTACTGCTGATGGAGCTGGACCTGGCCACCGGGGCGCTGGTCGCGGTGGACGCCGGCTCCCCGCACCTGATCCGGCTGCGCGCCGGCGAGGTGACGTCCCAGGCGTTGGAGAAGCAGTTCCCGCTCGGCATGTTCGAGGGCACCGACTACCGCGAGCAGCGGTTCCACCTGGAGCGCGGGGACCGGCTCTTCGTGGTCAGCGACGGCGTGATCGACGCCACCGCGGACCGGGTCCGCTACGGCGAGTCGGCCCTGGACCGGTTCCTGCGTCGCACCGGCCCGATGGAGCCGCTGGACGCGGTCCGGTCGCTCATCGGCGACCTGCGGGCCTTCGTCGCCGGTGACCTGGTGGACGACGCGGTGGTCGTCTGCCTGGACTGGCTGGGCCCGCAGGATCAGTAGGCGCCGCGGCTGCCCAGCACCGCGCCGAACGTCTTCCAGAGGATGGTCAGGTCCGCCGCGAGCGACCAGTTCTCCACGTAGTAGAGGTCGAGCCGGATGCCGTCCTCCCAGCTCAGGTCGGACCGGCCGCTGACCTGCCAGAGGCCGGTCATGCCGGGCTTGACCAGCAGCCGGCGTGCCACGTCGCCGTCGTAGCGGGCGACCTCGGAGGGCAGCGGCGGGCGCGGGCCGACCAGGCTCATGTGGCCGAGCAGCACGTTGGCGAGCTGGGGCAGCTCGTCCAGCGACCACCTGCGCAGCAGCCGGCCCGTCCGGGTCACCCGGGGGTCGTCGCGCATCTTGAACATCAGGCCGTCGGTCTCGTTGCGCGCGGCCAGCTCGGCGAGCAGAGCGTCCGCGTTGACCACCATGGTGCGGAACTTGAAGACGCCGAACTCCTCCCCGCCCTGCCCGACCCGGGTCTGCCGGAACAGCACCGGGCCCCGGCTGTCCAGCTTGATGGCGAGCGCGAGCACCCCCAGCAGCGGCGAGAGCAGGAGCAGGGCGATCAGCGAGAGCGACCGGTCCACGAATCCCTTGACCAGCTTGCGGGCGCCGCGGAACTCGGGCGCCTCGACGTGGATCAGCGGCAGGCCGGCCACCGGGCGGGTGTGGATGCGCGGGCCGGCCACGTCGGTCAGCGCCGGGGCCACCACCAGGTCGACACCGGTGCCCTCCAACTGCCAGCCCAGGCGGCGCAGCCGGGTGGCGGTCAGCTCACCGGACGCGGTGACCGCGACCGTGTCCGCGCCGATCGCGGTGGCCGCCTCCGGGATGCCCCGGAAGGATCCGACCACCGGCACGTCACCCAGCCGCTGCGGCACCGGGGCGAGCAGCGCGTCCGGGATGCACGCGCCGACCACCTGGTAGCCGGCGTACGGTTCCCGGCGCAGCGTGTGCACCAGCTCCAGCACGTGCGCGGTGTCGCCGACCACCAGCACCTTGCGGGACCAGCCGGCGCCCCGGTCGCGGGCGCGGTGCAGCCGCTTGCGCGCCGCGAACCGGGCCACCTCCAGACCGATCGTGCCGACCGCGAAGGAGATGGCCAGGAAGCCCCGGGAGACCCCGACGTCGGCGATGTAGCCGGCGATGGCGATGCCGCCGGCCAGCCGCAGGCTCGCGGAGCTGACCCGGCGGTACTCGTCCGCGCCGTAGCCGAGGACCTGGTCGTCGTAGCAGCGCATGGCCTTCAGCGACACCAACCAGACCAGCAGGAGCACCGGGGCGACCACCACGTACGGGATCTCGGACCCGGTGGGTTGTTCGTCACCGAACCGGGCCAGGTACCCGGCCAGGATGGCCACGGCCAGCACGGCGGTGTCGAGCACCACCAGGACCCGGATGTAGGCCCGCTCCGCGGCTCGCGTCGTCGCACCGGGTCGATCACCCCCGGGACGCGACGTCCTGGCAGGGGTCAACAACGTCGCCGAGGTCACCGGTCCTCCCCACTTAACTCAGGACCGCCCCGTCCCCGCCCGTCCCCCGGTTGGAGGGCCTGCGGTCGAGGCACGCGGACATCATGCCAGGACAATTATGGTTACCGATTGATTCGGACACATTACCGTCAGTTCACTTCCCAGGTCTTGACCCGGGAAGCCTTCCGCCGCACCGGATCGCCGGCACGGCGGAAGATTATCGCTGAGTGCGGGATCAGCGCGGCGCGGGTGGCCGCAACGCGATCGCCTGGAGGAAGATCTCGCCGATCTTGCTCGGGTCGGTGGTCACGAACGCGCCGCCGCCGGTGACGTCCGTGATGGACTTCAGCTCGGCCCGGTTCACCTCGTTGCCGATGCCGATGATGATCACCTGGACCGGCTGCTCGTCGTCCCGGAGCTTCTTGAGCTGGTCCAGCAGCGCCTTCTGCGAGATGCCGTTGTCGTCCTCGTTCTTGCCGTCGGTGAAGAGCACGATCGAGTTGACCTTGCCGGGCTCCCAGTCCTGCTGGACCTTCTTGTACGCCGCGAGCATGGTGTCGTACAGGCCGGTGTCGCCGCTGGAGGGCCGGATGGAGGCCAGGCCGCGCTGCAACTCGCCCCGGTTGCCGGACAGCGGCCGGATGCCGACCAGCTCGTTCCAGTCCTGCGAACCCTTCAGGTTGGTGGAGAAGGTCCACAGGCCGATCGACCAGGAGTCGTCGAAGAGTCCCAGCCCCTGACCGGCGGCGGCCACCGTGACCTGCTCCCGGCTGGCGCCGTTGGCGGTGGCCACCGGCTTCTTCATCGAACCGGAGACGTCGACGACACAGAGCATCCGACCGGACTGGGTGGCCACCGACCAGGTGGTGGTGGCCGTCGAGATGGCGACCGGATCCAGGTCGGCCGCGCCGCCCTGACCGGACGGCGGGACCTGCTTCTCCCCACCGTTGGACGGGCTCGGCGCGCCCGTCGGCGCCTGGAAGCCCCGACCCCAGTTGCCGTCCGGCGCACGCAGCGACTGCGCGGCGAGCCGGTCCTTGAAGTCGGCGGAGCGCAGCGCCTCGAAGAGCACCCGGGCGGCCGACGCCTTGCTCGGCTCGATGCCGGGCAGCACCGCGAACGGGAAGTCCAGCGGGATCGGCGGCGGGTCGAGGTAGAGCGCGGCGAGCTTGATCGGCGGCTTCGTGTTGTTGTAGGCGATCACGTCCTCCTCGGACAGCGCCGCCGCGCCCAACCCGTTGGCGATGGCCGTCGGGTCGGACGAACGCGGGAACCGCGCGAGCAGGTCCTGCCGCAGCGAGGAGCGGTTGGTGGCCAGCGCGCGCAGCGCCCCGACCATCGCCTCCTGCGCCTTCGGAGAGCCGGCCTCACCGGTGGAGCTGGCCGCCGCGGTGAGCGAGAGCAGGCCGGACAGGCCGGCCGCGTCCTGGGTCGGCTCGACGATCCCGGCCCGCAACGGCTTGCTGGCGGTCACCTGCTGGAGCAGGTCGGACCAGCGGAACTCCTTGTCCGGCCAGCCGATCCGGGTGGCGACCGGCTCGGGCAACGCGACCACCACCGGGCTACGCGCGATCGAGGCGCCGTTGGCCGGGGCGAAGGCGCTCGCGCCGCCGGCCTTCAGCCGGACCAGCCAGGTCGAGGAGTCGGGCACCCAGACGTCCGGGGTGACCGCGGTGCCGCTGGCCTGCCCGACGCCGGCCAGGGTGGCACCGTGCTTGCCCGCCACCGCGGCGGCCACGTCGACCGGCTCGGCCGAGGCGACGTTCACCGCGATGCAGGTGCCGCCGACCGCCGCGCCGTTGGCCACCCACTCGTCGGCAGCCCCCTGCACCGCTGGCGCGATCTCCGGGGCCGCCGACACCGACAGCTCGATCCGGCCCGAGCAGTTCGGGCCGGCCAGCTGCTGGTAACCGAACCAGGAACCGGCTACGACAGCGACGAGCGCGGTCGCCGCTGCGGCGGCGCCTGCTCCTCGGAGGTTGTGACGCATGCGATGGCGGCCAGACACGGTGACCATCTTGCGTATCTCGTGGGGTTACTGCCACAACCGTTCGGACGAAAGTTACGCAGGAGAAACAGTTGATCACTTAATCGGCACGCTGAGTTAGGAATCAGTGACCGAGGCGGCCACCGTCCACTGCGGATCGCGCGCTACGTGACCACTCCGTCACACCAGCACGCAGGTCGGACTCGCCATCGGCACCGGCTCCCCGACCGGCTCCGGCACCCCGCTGCCCGGGTCCACCCGGAAGACCCGCACCAGGTCGGCCCGCTCGTCGGCGACGTACAGGTGCGATCCGGCCAGCGCGAAGTGCCGGGGCCAGCCACCGCCGCTGTCCACCTCGGCCACCAGCTCCGGCGTCTCCCCCGCCAGCGCGAACACGGCCACCGTGCCGACGCCGCGGTTACTCACGTAGAGGAAGCGGCCGTCCGGCCCGACCGCCACCCCGGCGGGCTGCACGTGCCCGGTCCGGCCGCTGGCGTCGACCCGGACCCGCTGGCGCAGCCCGTCCGGCGTCAGGTCGTACCCGGTGACCGTGGCGTCCAGCTCACCGACCAGCCAGCAGCGCCGCCCGTCCGGATGCCGGGCCAGATGCCGCGGCCCGGTGCCGGCCGGCGTCCGCAGCCGCGGGCCCCGGGGCACCAGCCGCCCCGAGGCGGCGTCGAGGTCGTACCGGTAGACCGAGTCGGTGCCCAGGTCGACGGCGAGCAGCGGCCCGCCGGCCGGATCGGGCGAGACCATGTGGCAGTGCGCCGCCTCCTGCCGCTCCGGATCGGTGCCGTGCCCCTCGTGCCGCACCAGATCGGTGCGCTCCCCCGGCACGCCGTCGGCGTCCAGCGGGAACACCGCCAGGCTGCCGCCGCCGTAGTTCGCCACGAACACGTGCCGCCCGTCCGGCGCGATCGCGAGGTGGCACGGCTCGGCCCCGCCGGTCGGGCGTACGCCCAGCGCGGTGAGGCCGCCGTCCGGGGCCACCCGGAAGGCGCTCAGCCCGCCCTCGGGAAGCTCGTTGACGGCGTACAGCACCGGCTGCCCGGGGTGCCGGGCCAGGAACGACGGCGACGGGGTGACCGCCACGGTGCCGAGCGGGGTCAGCGCCCCGGTCGCCGGGTCGCGCCGGGCCGCGACGATCCCCTCGGCCCGCCCGTCCGACTCCGCCGTGTAGCCCCCGATGTGGACGACCTCGTGCTGCCCCGCCACCGCTTCCCACCTTCCGTCGGTCCTGCTGCGATCCAACCAGGCTTCCCGGGCGGTCGCCCGGTCAGTCGTCGAACGCCGCCCCGACCGGCGGGCGGGCGGGCGGGCGGGATCAGCCCACCGGGACCGGCTCGCCGCGCTGCCGGGCCACGTGCTCGACCAGCGTGATCAACACCAGCTTGCCGGACTGCCGGTCCCGGGCGTCACAGAGCACCAGCGGGACGTCCGGGTCGAGGTCCAACGCGTCGCGGACCGCCTCCAGGCCGAACCGCCGGGAGCCGTCGAAACAGTTGACCCCCACCACGAACGGGATGCCCCGCTGCTCGAAGTAGTCGATCGAGGGGAAGCAGTCGGCCAGCCGGCGGGTGTCGGCCAGCACCACCGCGCCCAGCGCGCCGAAGGCCAGCTCGTCCCAGAGGAACCAGAAACGGTCCTGGCCCGGGGTGCCGAACAGGTAGACCTGAAGGTCGTCGTTGATGGTGATCCGGCCGAAGTCCATCGCCACCGTGGTGGTCGACTTCTGCTCCACCCCGGAGACGTCGTCGGTGCCCAGACCGGCCCCGGTCAGCACCTCCTCGGTCTGCAACGGGCGGACCTCGCTCAACGCGCTCACCAGCGTCGTCTTGCCGGCGCCGAAGCCACCCGCGATGAGGATCTTCAGGGCCAGCGGCACCCGCGACGCGGCCGGCTCCGGGTCAAAGCGCACGGAGTCCATTGACCACCGCCTTGAGGATGTTGTCGTCGGGCAGGTACGCGGTGGCCGGTGGCCGGTGCACCGCGACGAACCCATGGGCGAGGAGGTCGCCGAGCAGCACCCGGACCACGCCCACGGCGAGGTCCAGGTCGGCAGCGAGGTCGGCCACGGCCTTCGGCCGCCGGGCCAGCTCGACCAGGCGGCGGTGCTCCGGCTGGAGACCGGGCACCCCGGCCGGCACGGCCGCGGACGTGGTCAGCACGAACGCCAGCAGGTCGAACCCGTCGACCGGCGGGCGCACCCGGCCGCCGGTGAGCGTGTACGGACGCACCACCGGGCCGGCGTCGGCATCGAGCCACTCGTGCTGCGGCCCGGGCCACTCAGCTCGCATCGGTGGGCTCCCCCGGGATCCGGGCCGGCGCGGCCAGGTTCTCCCCGACGCGGATCACCAGCATCGCCATCTCGTACGCCACCAGGCCGATGTCGGCGTCCGCGTCGCTTGCCACGGCCAGGCAGGCGCCCTGCCCGGCGGCCGTGACGAACAGGTACGCCGACTCCATCTCCACCACCGTCTGCCGGACCGCGCCGCCGCCCAGGTGCCGGGTGGCCCCCTTGGCCAGCCCGGAGAAGCCGGAGGCCAGCGCGCAGAGGTGCTCCGCGTCGGTGCGGTCCTGGTCGGTGGAGGCGCCGAGCAGCAGCCCGTCCGCCGAGAGCACCACCGCCCGGCTGGCGGCCGGCACCCGCTCCACCAGGTCGTCGAGCAGCCAGTCGAGATCGGCGTTCTGCCGCGTCGTGTGCACCACTAGGCGTCCCTCTCAGTCGCGGTTCGTTGGTCCGGCGCCGGCGGGGAGGGCTCCGGGGCCGGCTCCGGCGCGGTGGCCGGCGTACCGGGGTCCGCCGGCACGTCGGTGGGCGGGTCGGGAACGGTGCCCCGGATCCGCGCGACCGTCGGGTTGCCGGTGGCACGCGTGCCGTCCCGGCGTCCGCGCGCGGTGCCGGCCTGCAACGCGGACATGGTGCGGCGGGCCTCCTCCGGCGGGCGGCTGGCCGGGGTGTCGTTGACCACCGCGCGGGGTCGGGCCGGGCCGCGCCGGCGCACCCGCCGGGGCAGGCCGTCGCCGTCGGCGGGCGGTTCCACGGTCGAGGGCCGGGCGGCCGGCAACGGGATGACGGTGGACTCGGGACGCTCCCGGCCCGGTCGGGTGGGCCGCCCGCGGGGCACCGTGGTCAGCCGGCTCACCTTCGCCATCCGGCGCCGCTCCGGGCCGGTGGTGGCGTCCGGGCCGACCGGCGGCTCGTCGGTGATCAGATCCGACGGGACGAGGACCGCCGCGATCGTCCCGGCCGGCCGGCCCCGCCGCAGCTCCACCCGGACGCCGTGCCGCGCGGCCAACCGGGCCACCACGAACAGGCCCAGCCGGGCGCTGTCGGTCGGGTCGAACTCGGGCGGGGCGGCCAGCTTGCGGTTGGCGGTGGCCATGGCCGGCGGTGACATGCCGAGCCCTCGATCGGTGATCTCGATGGTGTAGCCGCCCGGCACGGTCCGGCCGGTGACGTCCACCCGGGTGCCCGGCGGGGAGAACGCGGTCGCGTTCTCGATCAGCTCGGCGAGCAGGTGGATCACGTCGCCGACGGCCCGGCCGAGCACCCCGGCCGGCTGCACCTCGCCCACGTCGACCCGGTCGTACGCCTCGACCTCGGAGATCGCCCCGCGCATCACGTCCACCGCGGCGACCGGCCGACGCCAACCCCGGCCGGGCGCGGCCCCGGCCAGGATGACCAGGTCCTCGGCGTGCCGGCGGAGCCGGGTGGCGAGGTGGTCGACCTGGAACAGCCCGGCCAGCTCGTCCGGGTCCTCGGTGCGCCGCTCCAGCCGGTCCAGCAGCGCCAACTGCCGGTGCACCAGGCCCTGGCTGCGCCGGGCGAGGTTGAGGATGACCTCGTTGAAGCCGCGGCGCAGGGTGACCTCGTCGGCCGCGGCCCGGACGGCGGTCCGGCGTACCTCGTTGAAGGCGCGCGCCACCTGGCCGATCTCGTCCCCGCCGTGGTCCAGCTCCGGGGCCTCGCGGTCGACGTCGACCTCCTCGCCCCGGCGCAGCCGGGCGACCACGTCGGGCAGCCGCTGCTCGGCCACCTCGGTCGCGGCGGTGCGGACGCCGGTCAGCCGGTGCGCCAGCGACCGGCCGACCCGCAGCGCCACCAGCACGCAGACCACGATGGCGACCAGGCCGAGCACGCCGGCGGCGGCGAGCTGGACCAGGATGCGTACCGCGATCGGCACCGACCGTTCGGCGAGGCTGTCCGCGCCGCGCAGCTCGAAGTCCCGCAGGCCCTGCCAGACCTCCGCGTGGCCGGCCTCCCAGGCCCGGACGTCGAAGCCGGCGGGGAGGTCGTCGGCGCGGATCAGCGTGTCCTGGAGCGCGCGCAGCCGGAGAAACGCGGTGCCCTCGGTGAGTCGTTGGTAGCCGGCCCGCTCGTCGGGCGGCAGGTCGGCGACCGCGTTCTCGGCCAGGAACCGCTGGTTCTCCACGGTGCGCACCAGTTGCTCGTGCTCGCCGTCGGCGTACCGGCCGGCGGTGACGGCACCGGCCAGCAGCGCGTCGGCCTGGCCGAGCAGCTCACGGGAGCGGCCCAGCGCGGTGAGCGCCGACGCCTCCCGGTTGAGCCGCACGTCGGGCAGCATCGCCATGGCGGAGAACGCCTGGAACGCCGAACCGATCATCCCGCTGTAGAGCCCGACCGCGCCGGCCCGGTCGACCTTCCGGTCGTCGATGAAGACCCGCCCCGCGGGGAGCGCCTCCAGCGCCGAGCCCAGTTGGTCGAGGCGCGCGTCGAGCTGGTCGTCGGCCGCGTCGCGCAACGCCTCGCCGTCGATCCGGCGGCGCAGCTCGTCGACGGCCCGGTCGGTGCGGTCGCGTTGCGCGGCCAGCTCCGGCAGGACGCCGTTCCCGGCGAGCTGGACCACGGAGAGCCGCCGTTCCCGCTGCAACTCGGCCACCACGTTCTCGCCCGGCCGGCCCAGGTCGTACAGCAGGGTGCGGGTCGCGAGCAGGTCGAGCGCGGGCCCGAAGGCGAGCGTGGTGGCGAAGATCCACAGTGCCAGCAGCCCGGTCACCGGGCCGATGACCAGCGCGGTCAGCTTGGCGCGGATCGGCCAGTCGCGGGTGTTCAATCAGACCTCGCCCGGGAAGGTTCGCTGGGTGGCGCCGGCAGTGGCCGTCAGGTCGACGGCCACGACGCCGGGACCCGGCCCGGACGCCTTGGGCAGGATACGTAATCCCCGACGGATGCACTACCGGCCGTCTCGCCGCTCACTACGGTCCGAGATGGTCCTGGCGGGCCCCGTCGGACCCCCGTCGCATGGCCGGACCGGCGGCCGCGGGCCGCGCGCCGGGCACCCGACCCGGGAAAGTGCCCCGGAACGGGATTGGCGATCACCCGGAGGAGGGAATACCAGCTGGCGAAGGAGGAGCCATGTCGCCCACGCAGGTAGTCGTCATAGTCATCGTCGTCGCCGTGGTCGCCGCGCTTGTCGCGTTCGCCGTGGTCGCGAACCGCCGACGGGCGCTGCGGCAGCGCTTCGGCCCGGAGTACGACCGGGTCGTCGCCGAGCAGGACAGCCGCGGCGCCGCCGAGCGGGAGCTGCGGGAGCGCGAGCGTCGGCACGCCGATCTGGAGCTGACCCCGCTCACCCCGGAGTCCCGGGCCCGGTACGCCGCCGCCTGGGAGGAACTCCAGGTGCGTTTCGTGGACTCGCCGGCCGAAACCGTCGGCGACGCCGACGAGCTGGTCAGTCACCTGATCGCGGAGCGCGGATACCCCACCGGGGACTTCTCCGACCAGATCGCCCATCTCTCCGTCGAGCACGCCCGCACGCTCACCCACTACCGCGACGCCCACGAGATCCGGCAGCGCAACGAACGCGGCGAGGCCGGCACCGAGGATCTCCGCCAGGCGCTGGTGCACTACCGGGCCCTCTTCGCCGACCTGCTCGGCGCGGACCCCGTCGGCCAGCGGTCGCCGGAGCAGCGCCACCCCGACCCCGACCCCGAGCACGACGCCACGAGCCGCTGAGGAGCCGCCGCCATGCGCCACGAAGAGCAGCAGGTCACGCCGGAGCACCCGGAGACCGTACGATCCGCGCCGGTGCCGGTCCCGCCGCCGGACGACCACGCCCACGCCGACCGGTCGGGGACCGACCGCGCCGGCCGGGCCGAGCTTCCGGAGGACGCGCTCGACGACCGGGGCACGTTCGACGACCCGGCCGTGACCGACGGGCCGGACGCCCGGCCCGACGAGACCCGGGCGTACGACGCCGACGAGCTGCGCGACGCGGCGAACCGGTCGGACGACGCCGACGGGACGCGGGACGGCGAGCGGCCCGCCTTCCACGAGCCGGCGCCGCTCCCGACGGCGTTCTGCGCGGCCACGGTGGGCGACGCGGTGGCCGCCTCGGCGCTGGCCGGCGGCCGTCCGCAGGACGAGCGGGACGCGCGTCGTGAGGACACCGCCGCGCCGGGCGACGGCGCACCCGGGCGCACCGACCCGCTGGACGACGAGCGGGCCGACCCGACCGCCGGGGACCGGCTGCACGACCGGGACCGCTGGGCGGCCGAGCACCCCGACGCGGACCGGCCGGACACCGTCGTCGACGACGCGGACCGGGACGACGACACGGTGAGCGACCGCCACGACGACGCGGTGCGCGCCGACCGGCACGACACGGTGGTCGCCGACCGCGACCGGGACGACGCGGTGGCCGCCGGCGCGGTCGGCTACGGCAGCCCCGAGCCGGGTCTGGTGGACCCGGACGCCGTGCCGGTTCGCGCCGACGCCGACGGGTCCGGGCGGCACCACGACACCGTCGACCCGGCCACCGCCACCGCGGCGGCGGGCGCGGCAGCCGGCGGCGCGGCGTTGGCCGGCGCGGGCCGGGGCACGTCCGGCGCGGTGCCGGCCGACGCGGCGACGCTGTTCGACTCCGACGCGGCGCAGGGCTTCCGGGACCGCTGGCGCGACGTCCAACTGCGCTTCGTGGACGACCCGAAGGCCGCAGTCGGCGAGGCGGAGTCGCTGGTCGAGGAGGCGATCGAGGCGCTGTCCACGGCGCTGCGGGAGCAGCGCACCAAGCTGGGCACCTGGCAGGAGTCCGGTTCGTCCGACACCGAGCAGCTCCGGGTGGCCGTGCGCGGCTACCGCGACTTCCTGGACCGCGTGCTGGGCCGCTGAGGCACCGCCACCTGCACCTCACCGGCCAGCCGGTAGGTGAGAAGGGGCCCCTTCTCGACGCCAGGCGTTAAGAAGGGGCCCCTTCTTGCGCCTCAAGTGGATCGAACAGTAGGCATGAAACATCGCGATCGGGGTACCTGCCGCCGCAGCACGCACCCACACGAGGGGAGCAACAGGCATGGGCAGCGGCCTACGGTTGAACATGAACGCCCTGGACTACCTGATCCTGGCGCTCTACTTCGTCACGGTGCTGGGGGTCGGCTTCGCCGCCCGGCGCGCCATCAAGACCAGCGTCGACTTCTTCCTGTCCGGGCGGTCGTTGCCCGCCTGGGTCACCGGCCTGGCGTTCGTCTCGGCGAACCTGGGCGCGCTGGAGATCATCGGCATGGCCGCCAACGGCGCCCAGTACGGCATCATGACGGTGCACTACTACTGGATCGGCGCGGTGCCGGCGATGGTCTTCCTCGGCATCGTGATGATGCCGTTCTACTACGGCTCGAAGGTCCGCAGCGTCCCGGAATACCTGCGGCTGCGCTTCAACCGCCCCACCCACCTGCTCAACGCGATCAGCTTCGCGGTCGCCCAGGTGCTGATCGCCGGCGTCAACCTCTACGCGCTGGCGCTGATCATGCAGGCGCTGCTCGGCTGGCCGCTCTGGATCGCGATCGTGGTCGGCGCGGTGATCGTGCTGGCGTACATCACCGTCGGCGGGCTCTCCGGCGCGATCTACAACGAGGTGCTCCAGTTCTTCGTGATCATCGCCGGCCTGGTGCCGATCACGGTGATCGGCCTGGTCAAGGTCGGCGGCGTGAGCGGCCTGATGGACGCGGTACGCGAGTCCAAGCTCGGCGAGGCCGGTCTGCACGCCTGGCAGGGCACCGGCAGCACCGACAACCCGCTCGGCGCGCACTGGCTGGGCATCGTCTTCGGTCTCGGCTTCGTGCTCTCCTTCGGCTACTGGACCACCAACTTCGCCGAGGTGCAGCGCGCCCTGTCGGCGCGGAACATGAGCGCCGCCCGGCGTACGCCGATCATCGGGGCGTACCCGAAGCTGCTCATCCCGCTGGTCACCGTGATTCCCGGCCTGATCGCCCTGATCACGGTCAAGGGGCTGGGCGCCGACCAGGGGGACCTGGTCTACAACAACGCCATCCCGCTGCTCATGCGCGACCTGCTCCCCAACGGCGTGCTCGGCATCGCGGTCACCGGCCTGGTGGCGTCGTTCATGGCTGGCATGGCGGCCAACGTCAGCGGGTTCAACACCGTCTTCACGTACGACATCTGGCAGGCGTACTTCCGGCGGGACCGCCCGGACGAGTACTACGTGAAGGTGGGCCGGATCGCCACCGTGATCGCGGTGGTGGTGGGCATCGGCACGGCGTTCATCGCGGCCGGCTTCAGCAACATCATGAACTACATCCAGGCGCTGTTCTCGGTCTTCAACGCGCCGCTGTTCGGGACGTTCATCATCGGCATGTTCTGGCGGCGGATGAGCGCGCTGGCCGGCTTCTGGTCGCTGCTGTCCGGCACCGTGGTGGCGATCGCCACCTACCTGCTCTACAAGACCGGCGTGATCAGCTTCAACTCGGACCTGGAGGAGAGCTTCTGGGGCGCCGGCCTGGCCTTCGTCACCGTCGCCGTGGTGGCCGCGATCATCACGCCGCTGACCCGGCCGAAGACGAACGACGAGCTGACCGGCCTGGTGTACGGCCTCAGCGACACCACTCTCGCCGACGACTCGCTGGCCGGCGACGCGGCCTGGTACCGCTCCCCGGTGCTGCTCGGCGTCGTCGCCGTGGTGCTCGCCGCGCTCTTCTACATCCCGGTCTTCTGAGGAAGGGACCCACGTCATGGCAGACAACGCGGACCGCTACCAGGGCGGCGAGGCCCACGACCCGCTGGTCGACGAGACCGAGGACGCCCGGGAGGCGAGCTCCGCCGCGGCCCGGCTGTTCGACATCCGCCGGGTCATCGGCGGGCTGTTCGTCGCGTACGGGCTGATCGTCGGTCTGATGGGACTCTTCGACTCGTCGGCCGAGATCGACAAGGCGCAGGGCCTGCGGATCAACCTGTGGGCCGGGGCGGTGATGCTGGTCTTCGGGCTGCTCATGCTGCTCTGGCAGCGGCTGCGCCCGACCGAGGCCCCACCGGCGCGCTCCGACGACTCCTGAGTCGCGCCGGATCCCCACTCCGACCGGCCGGCATGCCCGGCGTCGCACCGGGTACGCCAGGCGCGGATGGGGACAGGAGGCAGCAGCATGACCGATCGTGACCCCGGTGGCGAGCGACCGCTGGAGGAGACCCCCGAGGTGGCCGCCGCGGTGGACGACGACAGCACGGTGCCGCAGTTCCGCGGCGGTGGCACCGATCCGGACAATCCCGCGTTCGCCGAGCCGAACGGCGCGGTGCCGGACACCGGCTCGCCGGACCTCCTCGGCGACCCGTACGCGGCCGGCACCGGCGCGACCGGCACCGGCACCGGCGCGGGCGGGGACAACATCCGTACCGGCGCCGAGCAGCCCTGGGAACCGGAGGACCTGGTCCGGGCCCGTGGCCAGGACGTGACCCCGGAGAACGTCGAGCGGGCCCGCCGTGACCTGGCCGAGCTGGGCCGCGCGGCGATCGAGAAGACGGTGCCCTGACCGGAAACGGCCGGGGGCCCCTGGTCGACGTGGGCGTCGACCAGGGGCCCGGGGAAACCCGCGCGGCGGTGCCTCACTCCCGCCGCGGCGGGTGGTCCGGCCGCGGGGCTCTACAGCGCCGGGTAGGCGTTCTGCATGAGCTGCGCGAACTGGGCCGGGAACCAGGCGCCGGAGATCGGCGCGTCCGGCAGGGCACCGGACATGCTGTTCCCGTTGCGGGCGTTGCCGGTGTACGTCGGGTCGCACATCCGGTCGAAGCCCTTGCCCTCGTTGTTCGGGATCTCCTTGCTGGAGCCGTCCGACTCGCCCGGGGGCTTCACCCAGACGTAGGCGTCGATGCCGGACTCCGGCGCCGCCTTCGGCCGCTCGCCGAGGCCCGCACCGGCCTGGTTGCACCAGTTGCCGGCGTGGAAGCGACGGTCGATCCGACCACCGTTGACGTAGGCGTCCACGCTGGTCAGCGGGCCCGGGCCGGTGGGCCGGGCGGCGCCGCCCCAACCGTTGCGGGAGGTGTCGATCAGCATGCCGATGTTGCTGTCGAAGCCGATCGAGACCAGCTTCTGCCGGAACGCCTGGGCGAACGAGAGCTCGTCGACGTACTGGTTCCAGTCGATCCACTTGGACTGCCGCACGGTCTGGCCGTTCACCGAGTCGGTGACCTTGACGTACGGCTCCTTCAGCGCGGAGTAGTTCGCCGTGTTGGTGATGAAGCCGTGCACATTCTTCACGGTGCTGCCGGACGCGACGGCGGCGGCCTTGAGCTGGTCGGCGACCGGGCCGAAGTTGCTGTCCCAGCCGAGCCAGCCGTGGTGGCCGGCGTCGATGTAGTTGTAGACGTTGCCGAGCGCGCCGAGCTTCGCCAGGGCGTAGCCCACGCCGTTGACGTACGCGCCGTTGGCCTTGACCGTGTCGCACATCGCGGTGCCGCCCGGGTTGCCCGAGGTGTTGGTCACCAGGTTGGGCAGCGAGTCGATCTCGATGATGTTGACGATGCGCAGGTTCTTGTACTTCGCGTCGCCCTGGATCGCGGCGATCGGGTCGATGTACTCGGACTTGTAGCGGGGCAGCTCGTCCGGGCCCAGCTCACCGTTCGACGCGAGCGCCGAGCAGTCGCGGCCGGGCAGGTTGTAGACGACGAACTGGATGTAGCCGGCGCCCTGGGCGAGCGCGGCGTCCAGGTGGGCGCGGACGCCCATCGCGCCGTTGGAGCTGCTGTCCGGCGTGCCGTTGATGGCGGCGATCCGGTCGATCCAGACCGCGGTCGGGTTGTTCGACACCCGGCTGCCGCCGGCCACGGACTCGGCCTTGGCCTTCCACTCCGGGTTCACGTACCCCTTCACCCCGACGAACGGGTTGTCCACCTTCTGCCCGGGCGGGGTGCTGGTGGGGGGCGTGCTGGTGGGCGGCGTGCTCGTCGGCGGGGTGCTGGTGGGCGGCGTGCTCGTCGGCGGCGTGCTCGTGGGCGGGGTACTGGTGGGCGGCG
This sequence comes from Micromonospora sp. RP3T, assembly GCF_003027925.1. Classification (GTDB taxonomy): domain Bacteria; phylum Actinomycetota; class Actinomycetes; order Mycobacteriales; family Micromonosporaceae; genus Micromonospora. The sequence goes on along the minus strand of NZ_PYPS01000013.1, from coordinate 97,770 downwards.
TGCCGCCGTTGCAGACCGTGCCGTTGAGCGTGAACTGCGTCGGCTTCGGGTTGCTGCCGCTCCAGGCGCCGTTGAACCCGATGCTGGTGCTGGCGCCGGTGCCCAGCGAACCGTTGTAGGACTCGTTCTGGGCGGTGACGTTCTGGCCGCTCTGGGTCCACTTCGCCGACCAGCCCTGCTGGACGCGCTGGCTGCTGTTGCCGAACGTGAAGCCGAGGTTCCACGAACTGACCGGGTCACCGAGGTTCTTGATGACCACGTTCGCGGTGAAGCCACCGGCCCAGTCGCTGGTGGTGTAGTCCACGCTGCACTGCGTCGCGGCCTGCGCCGCGGTGACCGGAAGGGTCACCAGCCCGCCGGCCACGAGGACGCCGGCGCCGGTGAGCGCGAGCGTCCGGCTCCGGCCGGACAGCCTTCTCCACAGATTCATACCACTGATCTCCTTGGGCGAGACCGGATCCGCGTACGGCCCGGCGGAATGGCGGCGGTGGTCGCCCTGCGGGAACGACCGTGCGCGCCACGGGTTGTTTCGGGGGACGCCCGACCCGGACGGGCGAGGGTGGTGGTGGTGCCGACCGGTCCGCAGGACCGGTCGAAGGAGCCGGACGTCGTCCGGTGAGACCGGTTGCCCTCGACGTCTGCGCTCGCGGTGTGGCTCCCCGAACCGCGTGCAGCGATTCTTGCATGGGAGCGCTTCCATGGCAATGCCTCGATGGCGCACCCCGACCCTACCCCCACCCCCAGCCACCTGGCCGCGTCGATCATGAGGTTGACGGCAGGTGGAAGCGCCTCCCCGACCGCCAACCCATGATCACCGGTTGCCCGGCCGGCTGGGCGAGGGCCCGAGGACCGGGCGGTAGGCGCAGAGGGCGCAGGGGGTTCCGGGGTGGTCGGCGCTACGCGAACCGCCACATCATCGACAAAGCCCGAAAAACGAAACTTTCCCCGGATAGGTAGCGAAAAGGTCTAACGTCGGCCGTAGCTCGACTGACGTCGGGCTCAGGACGAACAGGGATGGAGTGACGCTGGTATGGCTGACAAGATGCTCGGGAAGATCGTCGCGGGTGCCGCTCTCGGCGGTGCGGGCCTTCTCGTGTTCACCCCGGGAATGGCCTACGCAGGCGGGCACGACGACGAGGGCAAGGTGATCGCCAAGCCGCACGTGGTCAAGGCCGGTGACACCGTGGAACTGCTCCAGATCTGCCCGGAGCCCCAGGAGCACGCCTACGTCTGGTCGAAGGTGACCGGCAAGGTCGACCTCCACCCGGCCCGGGACGGGGAGCACGGCGACTGGGCGGACCAGGGCGGCGACTGGGCCGAGGACGCGGATCAGGGTCCCGACGGCAAGGACGGGCACGGTGCCCCGTCCGAGGCCAACAAGGACGAGCACGGCAAGGACGAACAGGGCAAGGACGGCAAGGACGAGCACGGCAAGGACGGCAAGGACGAGCACGGCAAGGAAGAGCAGGGCAAGGGTCCCGAGGGCAAGGACGAGAAGGGCACGGACGGGCACGGTCCCGGCGAGGCGGGCATGCCGGAGCCGCCGGCCGACGCGCCGAAGCCGGGCGGTGTGGGCGCCGGCATGGCCGCCGACGCCGGGGATCTGGGACCGCAGGGCCACGAGGAGTACGGCCAGGACGCCGAGCCGGGCTGGACGGCTGCCGACTGGACCCGGGACGAGCACGGCGCCGACGGCAAGGACGGACACGGTGCCCCGCCCGAGGCCAACAAGGACGAGCACGGCAAGGACGGCAAGGACGAGCACGGCGCCCCGCCGGAGGCCAGCAAGGACGAGCAGGGCGGGGACGCCAAGGACGAGCACCACGGCGACTGGCAGGACGACAAGGGATACGGCCACGGCGAGGACGAGGCCGGCTGGGAGCACGGGAAGGACTTCGTCTACTACGGCGAGGCCCGCGTCTCCGAGGACGTCCACCCGGGCCGCTACGAGCTGAACGGCTCCTGCGGCGAGGGCGAACTGGTGGTCCTCCCCCGGGGCGGGGTCGACGGCGGTGACGGCGGCATGGCCACCACCGGCCTGGACCGTGGTCTCGCCACCGGGGGCGCCGGCATGATCGGCGCCGCCGCACTCGGCGGACTGGTGCTGATGCGTCGGCGGCGGGCCGGTGGCCTGGTCTGACCGGACGACGAACCGGGCCGACGGCCGTCACGGGAAACCGTGGCGCGCCGTCGGCGCGGCCGTCGTCGTCCTGCTCGCCATGGTGGGCTCCGGCCTGATCGGCGCGTCCGTCCGCACCGTGCCGCCGCCCACCCCGCCGCAGCCGATCGCGCAGGCCGGACCGGCCGGCACGACGGAGGCCACCGACCCGCCCACCGCCTCCGACACCGATCCGGACGCCGACGGCGGCGCGCCCTGGGACGGCCCGTCGACCGCCTACGCCGATCCGGCCACGCCGCCCGGCACGCCCTCCGGTGCCGCGCCCGGCACGCCCTCCGCTGCCGCGCCGACGACTCCGCCCGGGACCGCGCCAGGCACACCGCCGGGAACCGGGACCGCGCCGGGCACACCGCCGGGGGGCGTGCCGGTAGCCCCCGGCGCCGCGCCGACCGGGCCCACTGGTGTCCCGGCCGCACTGCCCCGCTCCGCGCCCACCACCGTCGTGATCCCCCGGATCGGGGTCCGCGCCGAGGTCATGACGCTCGGCACCAACCCGGACGGAACGGTCCAGGTCCCCCCGCTGGACCAGGCGATGAAGGCGGGCTGGTACTCCCCCGGCGCCAGCCCCGGCGAGGTCGGCAACGCCGTGATCGTCGGGCACGTCGACTCCGCCAAGCTCGGCCCGGCGGTCTTCTTCAACCTGGGCGCGCTGGTGCCGGGCGACACCATCGCCGTGTCCCGGCAGGACGGCTCGACCGTCACGTTCACCGTGGAAGAGGTCCGGTCGTACCCGAAGACGGCCTTCCCGGCGGAACAGGTCTACGGCCCGTCCACCGTGCCCGGCCTGCGCGTGGTCACCTGCGGCGGGGTGTTCGACCGCACCGCCGGCAGCTACCTGAACAACATCGTGGTCTACGCCCGTGTGACCGTGTGACCGCGTGACCGCGTGACCGCGCGGACCGTCGGGTGTTAAGCGGGGCCCCCTGCTATACCGCAGGCGTTAAGCGGGGGCCCCGCCTTACCGTCAGGCCGCCGCCGAGGTGCGGACCAGGGTACGGATCTGACGCAGCAGCACCGACAGGGCGGACAGGTCGGCGCGGGACTCGTCGAACTCCCCCATCGCCCGGTGCGCCCGGTGGATCGAGGTCGCGTTCGCCTGCTCCCACTCCTGCACCCGCTCCACCGGCGGCTGGCTGTCCGAGGTGGAGCTGAGCACCTCCGCGGTGAGCGCGGCCAGCGCGGCGTACAGGTCGTAGCGCAGCGCCATCCGGGCCAGCGTCTGCCAGCGGTCCTCCCGCGGCAGCAGGGAGATCTTCGACAGCAGCGCGTCCACCCGGAACCGGTCGGAGAGCACGAAGTAGACCGAGGCCACCTCGCTCACCTCCCGCCCGGTCGTCTTCGCCGTCTCGACGATGTCGAGCAGGCCGAAGCTGTACATCAGGCGGGTCGCCTGCACGGCCAGCTCACGCGGCAGCCCCTTGCCGACGAGCGTCTCGATGTGCGCCGCGATCGCCTCCCGCTCGGTGCCCCAGAACAGGTGCTCCAGGTCCGGCATGAGCTGGGCCACGCCGTCGCGCAGCCGGGTGATCTCCGCCGGCACGTCGATCGGCGAGCGCCGGTTGGTGACCAGCCAGCGCACCGCGCGGTCGAGCAGCCGTCGGGTGTCCAGGTAGACGGCGGTCTGCAACTCGGGCGAGACCTTGTTGTCAAGCGCCTCGACCGCGTTCCACAGCTCGCCCAGCCCGAACACCTCGCGAACCACCACGTACGCGCGCAGCACGTCCGCCGCCGAGGCGGCCGTCTCCTCGACCACCCGGAACACGAACGAGATGCCGCCCCGGTTGATCGCCTCGTTGACCAGCACCGTGGTGACGATGTCCCGGCGCAGCCGGTGCCGGCCCATCCGGTCGGCGAAGCGCTGCCGCAGCGGGGTCGGGAAGTAGTTGACCAGGACGTCGGTCGTCCACTCCTCGTCCGCCAGCCCCTCGCTGACGATCTCCCGCTCCAGCACGATCTTCACGTACGCGAGCAGCACCGCGAACTCCGGCGGGGTCAGCCCGGTCTCGGTGCGGACCGCCAGCTCCTCGTCCGACGGCAGCGCCTCCAGCGCCCGGTCCAGCGCGCCGGACCGCTCCAGCTCGTTGATCATCCGGCGGTGCACCGGGAGCAGCGAGGCGGCCTGGGTCTGGGCGTTGTTGAGCGCCCGCGCCTGGTCGTAGTTGTCCCGCAGCACCAGCTCGGCGACCTCGTCGGTCATCCGGGCCAGCAGCTCGTCCCGCTCCGGCCGGTCCAGTTCCCCGTCGGCGACCGCGGTGTTCAGCAGGATCTTGATGTTCACCTCGTGGTCGGAGCAGTCCACCCCGGCCGCGTTGTCGATGAAGTCGGTGTAGATGCGTCCACCGCCGGCGGCGTACTCGATCCGGCCCTGCTGGGTGAAGCCCAGGTTGCCGCCCTCGCCGACCACCCGGCAGCGCAGGCTCTTGCCGTCCACCCGGATGGCGTCGTTGGACTTGTCCCCGACCTCGGCGTTGGTCTGCGTCGACGCCTTCACGTAGGTGCCGATGCCGCCGTTCCAAAACAGGTCCACCGGCGCGGTGACGATCGCCTTCATCAGCTCCTGCGGGCTGAGCTGCGTGACGTCGTCGTCGAGGCCGAGCACCGCGCGGACCTGCGGCGTGAGCGGCACCGACTTCGCGGTACGCGGGAAGATGCCGCCGCCTTCCGAGATCAGCTCCGGGTCGTAGTCCTCCCAGGACGACCGGGGCCTGTCGAACAGCCGCTTGCGCTCCGCGAACGAGGTGGCCGCGTCCGGGTCCGGGTCCAGGAAGATGTGCCGGTGGTCGAACGCGGCCACCAGCCGGATGTGCTCGGAGAGCAGCATCCCGTTGCCGAACACGTCGCCGGACATGTCGCCGACGCCGACCACTGTGAAGTCCTGGGTCTGGGTGTCGTGCCCCAGCTCCCGGAAGTGCCGCTTCACCGACTCCCAGGCGCCCCGGGCGGTGATGCCCATCTTCTTGTGGTCGTAGCCGGCCGAGCCGCCGGAGGCGAACGCGTCACCGAGCCAGAAGCGGTGCGCGGTGGAGATCTCGTTGGCGATGTCGGAGAACGTCGCGGTGCCCTTGTCCGCCGCCACCACCAGGTAGGGGTCGTCGGCGTCGTGCCGGACCACGTCCTCGGGCGGCACGATCTCGCCGCTGACGATGTTGTCCGTGACGTCGAGCAGCGCGGAGATGAACTCCTTGTAGCAGACCACCGCCTCGTCCCGGTCGCCCGGCTTCTGCTTGAGCACGAAGCCGCCCTTGGCGCCCACCGGCACGATCACCGCGTTCTTCACCATCTGCGCCTTGACCAGGCCCAGCACCTCGGTACGGAAGTCCTCGCGCCGGTCGGACCAGCGCAGCCCGCCCCGGGCCACCGGCCCGAACCGCAGGTGCACGCCCTCGAACCGGGGCGAATAGACGAAGATCTCGAACTTCGGTCGCGGCGCCGGCAGGTCCGGGATGGCCTGCGGGTCCAGCTTGAACGCCACGTACGGCTTGGGTCGCCCGCCCACCGGCTTCTGGTAGAAGCTGGTACGCAGCGTGGCCTGGATCAACGTCAGGAAGGCCCGCAGGATGCGGTCCTGGTCGAGGCTGGCCACCTCGTCCAGCGCCTCGCCGATCGCGTCGACCAGCTCGGCGCCGCGCTGGCGCCGCTCGTCCATGGTGATGGGACTGGGCGCGAACCGGATCTCGAAGAGCTGCACCAGCAGCCCGGCGACGCTCGGGTACGCGATGAACGTCTGTTCCATGTACTCCTGGGAGAACACGGTGCCGGCCTGCCGCAGGTACTTCGCGTACGCGCGCAGCACGACCACCTGCCGCCAGGTGAGCCCGGTGCGCAGCACCAGCTCGTTGAAGCCGTCCACCTCGGCCTCGCCCCGCCAGGCGGCGGCGAACGCGTTCTCCACGTGCGGGCGCACCTCGGCCAGGTCCTGGTGCCGTTCCGGCAGTTCCAGCCCGAAGTCGTAGAGCCAGATCCGGCCGTCGACGCGCTCCACCTCGTACGGGTGCTCGTCGACCACCTTCACGCCGAGCGAGTGCAGCACCGGCAGCACGGCGGAGAGCATCATCGGCTCGCCGTACCGGTAGACCTTGAACCGCACGTCCAGCGACTCGTCGCCGTCGTTCGCCCGGCCCGAGTAGGCCCGCGGCGCCAACTGCTTGCGGAACAGGTGCATCTCGAGCTGACCGGGTTCCTCCAGCAGCTCCAGCTTGGCCAGGTCCTTCATCGCCTCGTACGGCGTGTGGCCGTCCTTGTAGCCCTCCGGGAACGCGTCGGCGTACCGGCTGAACAGGTGCTTGGCCTGCTCGTCGCCGAGCTTGCGCTCCAGCACCAGCCGGTAGTCGTCGTCCCAGAGCCGGGTGGCGTCGGCCAGCTCCTCGGCGAGCAGGTCGGCGTCGATCTCGCCGGGCGGGTTGTTCGGGTCGGTGCGGACGATGAAGTGCACCCGGGCCAGCATCGACTCGGTGACCCGGGTGGTGTAGTCGACGCCGACGCCGTTCAGCTCGCGCAGCAGGATGTCCTGCATGCGCAGCCGGTTCTGCGTGGTGAACCGGTCCCGGGGCAGGTAGATCAGGCAGGAGATGAACCGCCCGTACGCGTCGCGGCGGAGGAAGACCCGGAGCTGCCGGCGGCCGGCCATCCGCAGCACGCCGATCACCGCGTGGTAGAGGTCGTCGGTCTTGATCTGGAACAGCTCGTCGCGCGGGTAGGTCTCCAGGATCTGGAGCAGGTCCTTGCCGGAGTGGCTGCGCAGGCTCAGGCCGGAGCGGTCCAGCACCTCGGCGACCTTGCGGCGGACCACCGGCAGCTCCTGCACGCTGGTCCGGTACGCGGCGGTGGAGAACAGGCCCAGGAAGCGCCGCTCCCCGACCACCTCACCGGCGTCGTTGAAGATCTTGAAGCCGATGTAGTCGAGGTAGGCCGAGCGGTGCACGGTGGCCCGCGAGTTGGCCTTGGTGATGATGAGCAGGCGCTTCTCCAGCACCCGCTCGTGCGCCTCCGGGGTCATCGAGTTCAGCGACCGGGCCTCCGGCGAGTCGGACCGCAGGATGCCCAGCCCGGTGCCGAGGACCGCCTCCAACGCCTGCCCGCCGGCCGCCCCGTCCGCGTCGACCAGGCGGTACTCCCGGTAGCCGAGGAACGTGAAGTGGTCGTGCGCGAGCCAGCGCAGCAGCTCCACCGAGTCCGTGATGTCCTTCTCCGGCACCGGCGGGCGGCTGTCCGACGTCCGCGCGGCGGCCAGTTCGTCGGCGAGCGCCAACGCCCGCTGCCGCATCTTGGGCCAGTCCTCGACGGCCTCCCGCACGTCGGTGAGCACCCGCTGCAGCTCGCGGCGCACCGCTTCCCGCTCGGCCGGGTCGCGGACCGGGTCGATCTCGATCCGCATCCAGCTCTCGACCAGGTCACCGGCGATCGCGTCGTCCGGCTCCACGTCCGCGGAGACCTCGGTGAGCCGGCCCAGCGGCTCCCGTCGGACCACCACCAGCGGGTGCACCAGCAGGTGCACGTCGAGGTGGCGGGAGTTCAGCAGCGCGGTGACCGAGTCGACCAGGAACGGCATGTCGTCGGTGACGATCTCGACCACGGTGTGGTGCTGCTCGGCGTCCGGTTCGTGGATGCGCAGTTTCAGCTCGCCCGGCACCCGCTGCTGGGCCAGGTCCCGGTGGGCCCGGGCCGCCTCCAACATCTCCTCGGCGGTGAAGCCGATCAGCTCCTCGTCCGGCGCGAACCGCCAGAAACGGTCCACCAGCGTGGCCGCGTCGTGGTCGTCGCCGGCCAGCGCGACCGCCTGGGCGACCAGCCGCTCCGCGTTGGGCACCGGCTCGTCCAGCTCGGCGTCCTCCACGTCGTCGGCCAGGGCCTGCGCGGGCAGGCCCAGGTCGTAGAGGGTGTCGATACTCGAACCGGTCAGGCCGGTCACTCCTGTGTCGAGACGGCCGAAACCGTCCCCGTCGGTCGCCGAATCGAAGCTGTCATCGTCCCGGCTGGTGTCAGCCTGGAGATCGGGTCCCGGTTTGATCGCCGGACGCCGGTCCATCGGTGCCACTCCCCTCGACCCACCGCGTTGTGGGTCACTCTGCCGCCCAGCCTAGGCCCTGCCGTTGTGCCCCTCCGTCGGCGGACCACTGGCCGGACGTCCGGATCGGGACTGTGCCCTTTCACCTGTTGCGGGTCCGTGGTCGGCCGGTCGCGGATTACCCCGGCTGGCGATGTTCATCACACTGCCACATGTCACTTCTGAACCCGCCGCGGGCGGTGGCGGGGCGGTGGGGAGCCGCGTGGCGTACTAGCGTGCAGGTCAGCTTCACACCGGAGGGACCGCTTCATGCCCCTGTCGTACCCCGTCCACCCCCGTCGCCAATCCCGCCGCCGGCCGATCGCGGCGCTGGTCGCCGCGCTGCTGGCCGCCGGCGTGGTGACCGGGTGCTCCGGCGAGGACGGGCCGGGGAGCACCGTCGACGCCTTCCTGAGCGGCTGGCGCTCGGGTGACCTGCAACCGGTCGGCTTCCTCGCGCCGACCGGCGCGCGGGTGCCGGCGGCCGAGGTGACCAAGCAGTTGAAGGCGCTCTCCGGTGACCTGGCCGCGACGCCGCCGACGCTGGAACGCACCGGCGAGATCACGACCGCCGGCGACATCGCCACCGCCCGGATCCGGCTCACCTGGGCGCTGCCGGGCGGCGCCCGCTGGGCCTACGAGAACCCGGTGCGCCTCAAGGGCGGCGGCGACCAGTGGCAGGTGATCTGGGAGCCGGCCGTGGTGCACGAAAAGCTGACCGAGGGCGACCACCTCGCCCTGCGCCGGGAGCCCGCGGAGCGGGCCGCGGTGCTGGACGCCGCCGGCAAGCCCGTCGTGGCGCCCCGCCCGGTGGTCCGGGTCCAGGTCGCGCCCGGCGAGGTGAAGGACGTGCCCGGCCTGGTGCGCAAGCTCGACGCCGCGTTCAAGGCGGTCCGGCCCGCGCTCAGCCCGCCGGTCGACGTCAGCGACCTGCCGAAGCGGCTCAAGGAGGCCGACCCGGACGCGCTCGTCGAGGTGGTGACGCTGCGCGACGAGGCGTACCGGCAGATCAAGTCCCGCATCTACGACCTGCCCGGCACCCGGTTCCCCACCGACCAGCTCATGCTGGCCCCGACCCGGGAGTTCGCCCGGGCGCTGCTCGGCTCCGTCGACCAGGCCCAGGCCGACGATCTCCAGGCCCACCCCGACCGGTACGCCCGCGGCGACCTGGTCGGCCACGGCGGCCTCCAGGGCCGGTACGACGAGCGGCTGCGTGGCGTGCCCGGCGTGACCGTGATCACCGAGCGACCCGCCGCCGAGGGCGCCACCGAGCCCACCGGCACCGAGGTGTTCCGCAGCGACCCGAAGCCCGGCCAGCCGGTGCGGACCACGCTGGACGTCGCCACCCAGAACGCCGCCGACGCCGCGCTGCGGGGCCAGCCCCGCCGCTCCGCGCTGGTCGCGGTGCGGATCAGCGACGGCGCGGTGCTGGCCACCGCGAACGGCCCCGGCGCGGCCGGCGAGAACCTCGCGTTCACCGCCCAGGTGCCGCCCGGCTCCACGTTCAAGATGGTCAGCGCGCTGGGCCTGCTCGACCGCGGCGCGGTGACCCCGCAGACCACTGTGAATTGCCCGAAGACCGCCGTCGTCGATGGCCGCACCTTCAAGAACTCGGACAACTTCGAGTTGGGGGCGGTGCCGTTCGCCACCGACTTCGCGAAGTCCTGCAACACCGCCTTCACCGCGCTGGCCCCGCAGCTCGGCCCGGACGGGCTCGCCCAGGCCGGCCGCACGCTCGGGCTGGAGGCCGGGTGGGACCTGGGCACGGACGTGTTCACCGGCAAGATCTCCGCGAACGGGGAGCCCACCGAGCAGGCCGCCGCCGCGATCGGCCAGGGCACCACGCTGGTCAGCCCGCTGGCGATGGCCGGCGCGACCGCGGCCGTGGCGCGGGGCCGCTTCGAGCAGCCCAAGCTGCTGCTCGACCCGGCGCCGGGCAAGCCCGCCCCGGCCGGGCCGGCGCTCAAACCGGAGTCGGTGGCCGCGCTGAAGACCCTGATGCGCGGCGTGGTCACCGCCGGCACCGCCACCGCCCTGGCCAAGGTGCCCGGCGAGCCGGTGCACGGCAAGACCGGCACCGCGGAGTACGACAACAACCCGGCGCACACGCACGCCTGGTTCGTGGGCTGGCAGGGCGACGTGGCCTTCGCCGTCTTCGTCGAGCAGGGCGGTTCCAGCACGGCCAGCGCGGTGCCGATCGCCGACCGGTTCCTGCGCGGCCTGGCCCGCTGACCGGGTTCGCGCGGTCCGGCGTCGCTCAGGCGGGTTCCCCGGTGGCCGGTGCCTCCCCGACCGGTGCGCCGTCCGTCCCGGGCACCGCGACACGGCGGAGCAGCCCGGGTCCGACGGCCGGCCCGGAGTCCTCCTCACCCGGCTCCGGCAGCCATGCCGCCGTGTCGTCGACACCGTCGCCGTTCCCGTTCAGGACGGCCGGCGGGCCGATCGGGTCCGTCGCGACGGCGGGTACGGGCACCGTCGTCGCCGGGCGCGGCGTCCGGCCGTCACCCGCCCGGGGTGCCGGGGTCGCCGGGTCGGCCGGCAGCAGCCGGGGCGGCACCGCGTCCGGGGCGACGACCGGGGCGAGCCCGGCCACCACCGTGTTCACGATCTCCGCCGCGTACGCCCCGTCCGGGTCGTAGTCGGGGTCGAAGACGGTCAGCTCGACGCCGAGGCAGTGTGGCGTGTCCACCAACCCGGCGAGCAGGATCTCCAGCTCGGCGAAGGCGATGCCGCCCGGGTCGGGCGCGTCGACGGCGGGCATCACGGCCGGGTCGAGCACGTCCACGTCGATGTGCACCCAGTAGCCGGCACAGTCGACGAGCTGCTCGTGCGCCCACTGCGCGGTGCGGGCCGCGCCCTCGGCGCGCAACGCCGGCACCGGCCGGGTGGTGATGCCGGCGGCCTGGAGGTCGAGGCGGTACTCGTCCTGCGAGCGGATGCCGAGCACCACCACGTCGATGTCCCGGAAGTAGGGGCGCCGCCCCTCGATGGCGGCCAGGTCGGGCTGCCCCCGCCCGGTGACCAGGGCCAGGTCCTCCCCCGCCGCCGCGCCGACGTAGGAGGCGTTGCCGGGGTGCCGGAAGTCGGAGTGGCCGTCCACGAAGACCAGCCCGATCCGCCCGCCGACCGCCTCGCCGAGCCGGTGCATGGCCAGCGCCGAGCCGAGCAGCACCGAGCAGTCCCCGCCGAGCACCAGCGGGAACTCGCCTCGATCGATGATCGCGCCGATCCGGTCGGCCAGCGCCACCGAGTAGGTCGAGATCTCCGGCGCGTGGCAGACGCCGTCGCCGGGCCGCCAGTCGCCCGGGTCGTACCGGGGCGGGGTGAGACAGCCGGCGTCGCGGGCCCGCAGCCGGGCGAGCAGCCCGTGGTCGCGCAGCGCGCCGGGCGCCTTGCCGCAGCCGGGCACGGAGCTGACCGTCGGCGGGCGCAGCCCGAGGTTTGTCGGCGCGTCGAGGACGGCGATCCGGCGCATCATGAGCTCCCGTCCTCGATGGTCGGGCGGGCCGGCGGCGCGCCGGCCCGCGCGGGCGTACGACGAATTCAGAACAAGGCGCTGGCCAGGGCGCGTCGGGCGGAGGCCACGGCGGGGTCGTCCGGGCCGGCGATGGTGAACAGGCCGATCAGGTGCTGGCGGACCCGGTCCCGCTCCTCACCGGCGGTGCGGCGAACCAGGCCGACCAGTCGCTGGTAGGCCTGGTCGGCCAGGCCGCTGAGCACCTCGATGTCGGCGGCCAGCAGTTGGGCGTCCACGTCGTCGGGGGCCGCCGCGGCGGCGTCGAGCGCCCCCTGCGGGTCCGCGCCGCCCACCCGGCGGGCCAGCCCGACCTGGGCCAGGCCCGCCTCCGCCGCGGCGTCCGCCGGGGTCTCGGCCAGGATCTTCCGGTACGCCGCCTCGGCTGCGTCCAGGTCGCCGCTCATCAGCGCGTCGTCGGCGGCGTCGAGCCGCGGGTCCTCCGGCTCGGCCACCTCGACGCCGGCGGCCTTGAGCACGGCCTGGATCCACTGCCGCAGCTGCGCCTCGGGCACCACGCCCGGGAAGGCGTCGACCGGCCGCCCGCCGACGATGGCGTAGGTGGTCGGCAACGTCTGGAGTTGGAACATCTGCGCGAGCCGGGGCTGCTGCTGCACGTCGACCCGGGCCAGGAGCCACGCGCCGGCGCCCTCGGCGGCCAGCCGCTCCAGCACCGGTGCGAACTGGTCGCTCTCCGGGTACCCGGCGGCGCCGAAGAAGACCACGACCGGTGTGGCGAGCGAGCGTTCGAGCACCTCGGACTGGATGTTCGCCTCGGTCACGTCGATCACGGCGACCGAGCCGGCGGGGCTGCCCGGCAGCCCGGCGGGCGGGCCGCCCTGGGACGGTGTGGCGGGAGAGGTGTCGGCCGGTGCGGGGGTGCGCAGCGCGCTGAGGTCGACCGCGCCGCGGGTGAAGATCGACGAGGTGATCCGTGGGTCGCTCATGGTTGTCTAGTCTCGCACGTACCGCACGGAACTCCGCTCACCCGCAACGGCGACGTTGCGACTCTCACCCCTGCTCAGAGATGTAAGGCGGGGCCCCTTTTTAACAGACGTCTGTTAAAAAGGGGCCCCGCCTTACATCAGAAGCGGGCGGGCTCGCGGTAGACGCCCCACTCGCCGCGCAACGCGTCGCAGATCTCGCCCAGGGTGGCCTCGGCGCGGACCGCGTCCAGCATCGCCGGGATCATGTTCCCGCCGGTCCGACTGACCTCCACCATCCGGCGTACGGCGGCGGTGACCGCGGCGTCGTCCCGGGCCGACTTGCGCTCGGCCAGCACCCGGCGCTGCTCCAGCTCCACCTCGTGCGAGATGCGGAGGATCTCCAACTCCTTGGCGACCGTGCCGGTGTGGCAGTTGACGCCGACGATCTTCTTCTCGCCCTTCTCCAGCGCCTGCTGGTAGACGAACGCCGACTCGGCGATGTGCCCGGTGAACCAGCCGTCCTCGATGCCGCGCAGGATGCCGGAGGTCATCGGCCCGATCTGGTGCGGCCCGTCGCCGCCGAGCTGCCGGATCCGGGCGAAGATCTCCTCCGCCTCGGCCTCGATCCGGTCGGTGAGCGCCTCGACGTACCAGGCGCCGCCGAGCGGGTCGGCCACGTTGGTCACGCCGGTCTCCTCCATCAGCACCTGCTGGGTACGCAGGGCGATCTCGGCGGACTCGTCGGTGGGCAGGGCCAGCGTCTCGTCCAGCGCGTTGGTGTGCAGCGAGTTGGTGCCGCCGAGCACCGCCGCGAGGGCCTCCACCGCGGTGCGTACCACGTTGTTGACCGGCTGCTGGGCGGTCAGCGACACCCCGGCGGTCTGCGTGTGGAACCGCAGCCACATCGCCTTCTCGCTGGTGGCGCCGTACACGTCGCGCAGCCAGCGGGCCCAGATCCGGCGGGCGGCGCGGAACTTGGCGATCTCCTCGAAGAAGTCCAGGTGGGAGTCGAAGAAGAAGCTCAGCCCGGGGGCGAACACGTTGACGTCAAGCCCGCGCGACAGGCCCAGCTCGACGTAGCCGAACCCGTCGGCGAGCGTGTACGCCAGCTCCTGCGCGGCGGTCGAGCCGGCCTCGCGGATGTGGTAGCCGGAGACCGAGAGTGGCTTGTAGCGGGGGATCTCCGCCGCGCAGTACTCCATCAGGTCGCCGATCAGGCGCAGGTGCGGCTCGGGGTCGAAGAGCCACTCCTTCTGCGCGATGTACTCCTTGAAGATGTCCGTCTGGAGCGTGCCGTCCAGCGTGGACAGGTCGGCGCCCTGGCGCTCGGCGGCGACCAGGTACATGCAGAACACCGGCACGGCCGGCCCGGAGATGGTCATCGAGGTGGTGACGCCGGCCAGGTCGATGCCGTCGAAGAGCACCTCCATGTCGGCGGCCGAGTCGATGGCCACGCCGCAGTGGCCGACCTCGCCGAGCGACTGCGGGTCGTCCGAGTCGCGGCCCATCAGCGTCGGCATGTCGAACGCGACGGAGAGCCCGCCACCGCCCGCGCCGAGGATCATCTTGTAGCGCTCGTTGGTCTGCTGGGCGTTGCCGAAGCCGGCGAACTGCCGGATGGTCCAGGCCCGTCCGCGGTAGCCGGTCGGGTGCAACCCCCGGGTGTACGGGAACTCGCCCGGCCAGCCGATCCGCTCGAAGCCCGGGTAGGCGGTCCCCTCCGGCGGGCCGTACACCGGGTCGACCGGCAGGCCGGAGAGCGTGGTGAAGTCCGCGTCGCGCTTGCGGGCGGCGTCGTAGCGGGCCTGCCAGCGGGCCCGGCCGGCGGCGATCTCGTCAGCGTCCATGCGCGGAGCTCCTCCTCGGTCCTCGTGAAGACCGAGTGTAGAACGAATGCCTGAACGATCGCTAAGGACCGGCGTACCGGCCGGTAACCCGGGAGCAGGGTCCGTCGTGGTCGGCGCGGAGCAGGCAGCGTCGGCCGCCGACCATCCGCAGGTCGCAGAAGACCCGATGGCGTACGCCCTGCTCGTCCTCGGCCGACACGGTGGTCTCACCGGGGTCGGCCGAGGTGAGCACACCCGACCAGCGGGCGACCACCCGGGCCAGGCGCACCGCGCCGGCCAGGTCACCGGCCACCACGGGCAGGTGGATGACGAACCGTTCCCGCATCGCGCTCGCCTCTCGCGTCGGAGCACTGGAAGGGCGGATCCACCCGTCCGCCCCGCCCGGGCGGACCCGCCCGCCCCGCCACCGCAGCGTCACTCCGCAGTACGGCACCAGGGCAACCCGGTCGGTGCCGCCTCGACTGAGGGACTCTCGCCATCACCCGACACGCACCTGAAACGGAAACTACACTGATTGACATATGGCCACAACCCCCTACGGCCAGAACCTGAGATACCCACGGGGGCACAAGGCTGACGGCATGGCTATCGATCTGCGCTCGCACACGCCGGTCTATGTGCAGCTCGCCGACCTGCTGCGCGAGCAAATCGAGTCAGGTGGACTAGCACCCGGATCGACCCTGGCCAGCGAGGCACGGCTTTCGCAGGAATACGGCATCGGTCGCGATGCCGTCCGCATGGCGATCGCGCTGCTGCGATCGGAGGGCCTGGTCGACACCAGGCGCGGCCTCGGCACCCGGGTTCGGGAAGCGCCCCGGCGGCGGCAGGTCGAACTCGATCCGGGCAGTTCGGTCGTCGCCCGGATGCCGACCGGCAACGAGCGCCGGACGCTGCAGCTCGACGAGGGTGTACCGATCCTGGAGGTACACGGCCCGAGCGGCGACGTGGAGCTGCTGCCCGGCGACGAGGTCGAGCTGGTCCGCCCGCCGGACGCCTGACCCGACCCGGCAAAGCCGCAGCCGGGAGCGACCCGCGCTCACACCGCTGAGAGATCTTGGTACGAAACGGCCCCTCCGGGGGCCGTTTCGTACCAAGATTCACGCCGAGGCGGGTCCTGCGCCGCCTCGGTCAGCTCTGGGTCCAGCCGGGCGCGGGGTCGGGCCGGACGATCCATTTCTGCCATCAAGTTGGTAGGCGACGCGAGCGAGCGTCGCCCGTCGCGCACGATCAGCCGAGGGGCACGCCCGGCTCCCCGATCGCCACGTCGTCCACCCGGATGTTGATCTCGTCGACGCGCAGCCCGTACGCCTCGACCGCGGAGGTGACCGCGGCCCGTACGCCGTCGGTGACCTGCGGCACCGGGTGACCGCCGTCGATCACGAGGACCAGGTTGACCACGGCCGCGCCGTTGGTGACGTGCGCCGAGCAGCCGCGCCGGGCGTCGCCGACCTGGTCCAGGCCGACCCGGTCCAGCACGGCGTTGAAGAAGCGGGCCACATCGCCGCCCAGTTCGGCCACGCCGGGCACGGACTTCGCGGCGGCCACCGCGATCTTCTCCACCACCTCGTCGGCGACGTGCGTCGTCCCGCCCGCCGTTGCCGCCGGCGTGATCGACAGCTCCTGCGTAGCCTCGTGCTCCACGCTCTCCCCCACCCTCGCTCCAACCGACCCCGGGAGCGTACAAGCCACGCCGCCCCGGCCACGCCCCCGCCCGACACCACCATCGATCATGGACTCGGTGCCCGGCGAATGCCCCTTGTGCCGCCTTTGCCGGGGCAGCAACCGCAAGATCGACGAGCGGGTCAGGTGGCGAGTTGGGTGAGGAGGTCGTCGGCGGCGGCGTAGGGGTCCAGAGCGCCCTGGGCCACCTTCGCAGCCAGCGCCGGGAGCTGCGTACCGTCGCGCAGTGAGCCGATCCGGGCGCGGAGCGCGCCCAGCGCGATCGCCTCGATCTCGGCGGCGGCCCGCGCCTCCCGGCGGCGGCGCAGCTCGTCGTGGCGCTCCAGCCAGTCGCGGTGCTTGTCGATCGCGGCGGCGATGTCGTCGATGCCCTCGGCGCGGGCCGCGATCGCGCGCACCACCTGCGGACGCCACTCCCCCGGCCCGCGCTCGCCCAGCGCGATCATGCCCTGGATGTCGCGGACCGTGGCGTCCGCGCCGTCCCGGTCGGCCTTGTTCACCACGAACACGTCGGCGATCTCCAGGATGCCGGCCTTGACCGCCTGGATCGCGTCACCCATGCCCGGCGCGAGCAGCACCAGCGTGGTGTCGGCGAGCGAGGCCACCTCCACCTCGGCCTGCCCCACCCCGACGGTCTCCACCAGCACCACGTCGCAGCCGGCGCCCTCCAGCACGCGCACCGCCTGGGGTGTCGCGGCGGAGAGCCCGCCGAGATGGCCCCGGCTGGACATGGACCGGATGTAGACGCCGGGATCGGTGGCGTGGTCCTGCATCCGGACCCGGTCACCGAGGATCGCCCCACCGGTGAACGGGCTGGACGGGTCGATGGCCAGCACGCCGACCCGGTGACCGCGCGCCCGCAGCGCGCGTACCAGCTCGTTGGTGGTGGTCGACTTGCCCACGCCCGGCGAACCGGTCAGCCCGACCACCTGGGCGTGCCCGGCGTACGGCGCGAGGGCGGCCGCGACCTGCGGCAGCACCTCGTCGCCGGACTCGACCAGGGTGATCAGCCGGGCCACCGCGCGGGCGTCGCCCGCGCGGGCCCGCTCGACCAGCAGGGGTACGTCGCGGCTGCGGCGCACCGGAGGGGTGGCCGGGTTGGTCACGTCACTCACGTGTGCGACTCGCCGCCCGTCGGCACGTGGATGATCAGCGCGTCGCCCTGGCCGCCACCGCCGCAGAGCGCCGCCGCCCCGGTGCCGCCACCTCGTCGCTTCAGCTCCAGCGCCAGCGTGAGCACCAGCCGCGCGCCGGACATGCCGATCGGGTGGCCCAGCGCGATCGCGCCGCCGTTGACGTTGACCTTGTCCGCGCTGATCCCGAGGTCGCGGCTGGACTGGATGCCGACCGCGGCGAACGCCTCGTTGATCTCGATGAGGTCGAGGTCGTCCAGGCTCAGGCCGCCCTTGCGCAGCGCGTGGTTGATGGCGTTGGACGGCTGCGAGTGCAGGGAGTTGTCCGGCCCGGCCACGTTGCCGTGCGCGCCGATCTCGGCCAGCCAGGTGAGGCCCAGCTCGGTGGCCTTGGCCTTGCTCATCACGACCACCGCGGCGGCGCCGTCGGAGATCGGCGAGGAGCTGCCGGCGGTGATGGTGCCGTCGGAGGCGAAGGCGGGACGCAGCCGGCCCAGCGACTCGGCGGTGGTGTCCGGCCGGATGCCCTCGTCCTCGCTGACCACCAGCGGGTCGCCCTTGCGCTGCGGAATGATCACCGGGGTGATCTCCTCGGCGAAGTGGCCGTTCTTCTGGGCGGCGGCGGCGCGCTGGTGGCTGGCGGCGGCGAAGGCGTCCTGCTCCTGGCGGGTGATGCCGTGCTTCGCACCGTGCCGCTCGGTGGACTCGCCCATCGAGCAGCAGTCCCAGGCGTCGGTGAGACCGTCGAGCGCCATGTGGTCCTTGACCGTGACGTCGCCGTACTTGTAGCCGGAGCGCTGCCCGAGCAGCAGGTGCGGGGCGTTGGTCATCGACTCCATGCCACCGGCCACCACGATGTCGAACTCGCCGGCCCGGATGAGCTGGTCGGCCAGCGCGATGGCGTCCAGCCCGGAGAGGCACACCTTGTTGATGGTCAGCGCCGGGGTGGACATCGGGATGCCGGCCTCGACGGCGGCCTGGCGGGCCGGGATCTGCCCGGCGCCGGCCTGGAGCACCTGCCCCATGATCACATATTGCACCTGGTCGGGGGCCACGCCGGCGCGCTCCAGCGCGGCCTTGATCGCGATGCCACCGAGCCTGGTCGCGGGGAGGTCCTTGAGGTTGCCCAGCAGGCGCCCCATCGGGGTTCGCGCGCCGCTGACGATCACCGAAGCCATGCCTGCCTCCGAGGGGGTGCCGACCTGTACGCCTTAACGATTGTTCGGTCAGACTAGCGCCATGGCTGAGAACTCCCCCGTCGAGCCCGCTGCCGAGTTTGTCACAGACATCGGCCTGCGCCGCATCGACCACGTCGGGATCGCGGTCGCGGACCTGGACGCCGCGATCGACTTCTACCAGCGCACCTTCGGGATGCGCTGCGTGCACACCGAGACGAACGACGAGCAGGGCGTACGCGAGGCGATGCTGGCGGTCGGGCCGGACGCCTCCGGCGGCATGGTGCAGTTGCTCGCCCCGCTCTCCCCGGACACCACCATCGGCAAGTTCCTGGACAAGCGCGGGCCGGGCATCCAGCAGGTCGCGTACACGGTGGCGGACATCGACGTGGCCTGCGCGGCGCTGCGCGAGCGCGGCGTCCGGCTGCTGTACGAGGCGCCCCGGCGCGGCACGTCGGACTCCCGGGTGAACTTCGTGCACCCGAAGGACGCCGGCGGCGTGCTGATCGAACTGGTCCAACCCGCCTGAGGCGCAAGGAAGGGGCCCCGCTTAACAGACGTCTGTTAAGCGGGGCCCCTTCCTAACACGTGGGAAGACGCGCGGCCATGCGCGCTTGCGCGTTCCCACGGACATCTCCACGCATCGGCCGATGCAGTTTTTCACACAGCCCTTCCGACCCAAGCTACCGTTCAGTAACGTCCCGGCCCACAGGAGCGCGACCGGTGCCGGATGTGTCGATTGCCGACATGGCGGTCCCGTCGCACCGGCGCCGACGATGGCAGCACCCCTGCCCCGGTGCGGGTGCTGACGAACGGGAGGTCACCGTGCAGGACATCCTTGAAGCGATCATGGCGACGGAGGGCTCGGCGCGGCCGGAACGGGACCTCGCCGGCCTGGCCGGCCTGCCGGTGCCGGAGAGCTACCGGGGCGTGGTGGTGCGGGCCGAGGACACCCGGATGTTCGAGGGCATGGCCACCCGGGACAAGGACCCGCGCAAGGCGCTGCACGTCCAGGAGGTGCCCACCCCCGAACTGGGGCCGGGCGAGGCGCTGGTCGCGGTCATGGCCAGCGCGATCAACTACAACACGGTGTGGACCAGCATCTTCGAGCCGCTGCCCACGTTCAAGTTCCTCCAGCGTTACGGCCGGCTCTCCGAGCTGACCCGCCGCCACGACCTGCCGTACCACGTGGTCGGTTCGGACGCGGCCGGCGTGGTGCTGCGGACCGGCCCCGGCGTGACCCGGTGGAAGACCGGCGACGAGGTGGTCGCGCACTGCCTGTCGGTCGAGCTGGAGGACGCCGCCGGCCACGACGACACCATGCTCGACCCGCAGCAGCGGATCTGGGGCTTCGAGACCAACTTCGGCGGCCTGGCCGAGCTGTGCGTGGTCAAGGCCAACCAGCTCATGCCGAAGCCGCGCCACCTGAGCTGGGAGGAGGCGGCCAGCCCCGGGCTGGTCAACTCCACCGCCTACCGGCAGCTCGTCTCGCACCACGGCGCGAACATGAAGCAGGGCGACGTGGTGCTGATCTGGGGCGCGTCCGGCGGTCTGGGCGGCTACGCGACCCAGATGGCGCTGGGCGGCGGCGCCATCCCGGTCTGCGTGGTCTCCTCGCCGGAGAAGGCCGAGCTGTGCCGGAAGATGGGCGCCGAGCTGGTCATCGACCGCACCGCCGAGGGCTTCCGGTTCTGGAGGGATGAAGAGACCCAGGACCAGGACGAGTGGCGGCGCTTCGGCGAGCGGATCCGCGAGCTGACCGGCGGCGAGGACCCGGACATCGTCTTCGAGCACCCCGGCCGGGAGACGTTCGGCGCCAGCGTCTACGTCGCCAAGAAGGGCGGCACGATCGTCACCTGCGCCTCCACCAGCGGGTTCCTGCACCAGTACGACAACCGCTACCTGTGGATGCACCTCAAGCGCATCGTCGGCAGCCACTTCGCCAACTACCACGAGGCGTGGCAGGCCAACCGGCTCGTCGCGCTCGGCAAGGTGCACCCGACGGTGTCGAAGACGTACCCGTTGGAGCAGACCGGTCAGGCCGCGTACGAGGTGCACCGCAACGCGCACCAGGGCAAGGTCGGCGTGCGCTGCCTGGCGCCCACCGACGGGCTCGGCGTCCGGGACACCGAGCTGCGCTCCCGGCACGAAAGCGCGATCAACCGGTTCCGCGGACACTGACCGTACGGCGTCGCCGGATTGCCTTTCCGGTGGAGCGGCACGCCATTCGACTGTCGCCCGGACAGTCATGAAGACAGTCGTGAACACAAAGGGCCGCGGGCACCCGTCCGCGGCCCTTTCCCGCCGACCGTCCGGCGGCGCCGTCCGGCCCGGGACCTGCCAAGATCGCCGATTGGTCCGGCCCCCCGGCCGGCAGAAGTTGACCATGTAAAGAGGACGCGAAAGCTGCCGACCACTCTTGCGAACCACCCTGGGGCGTCTGCGAGTATGTCCCAATGCCCCAGCAGCAGTCCTCCCCTCTTGCGTTCTTCGATAACGCGAACTCACAGCCCGATTTCACTGTTGGCCTGCGCGGATACAACACCAACCAGGTCGACGACTTCATCGGCCGGCTGAGCGCCGCACTGAGCCAGTCCGAGCAGGCCCGCGCCGAGGCCGAGCAGCGGATGAACGACGCCCAGCGTCGGCTCCGGCAGGCCGAGCAGCGCCAGGGTGCGCTCGAGCAGAAGCTCACCGAGACCAACAAGCAGCTCGAGGAGAACAGCCGGCCGACCCTCTCCGGCCTGGGCACCCGCGTCGAGCAGATCCTGCGGCTGGCCGAGGAGCAGGCCAACGACCACCGCAACGAGGCCAAGCGCGAGTCGGAGGGCATCCTCTCCGCCGCCCGGCTGGAGGCGCGGGAGATCACCGACAAGGCGCGCGCCGAGGCGGCTGCCATGAAGGCCACCGCCGAGCGGGAGGCCGGCACCGTCCGCACCGCCGCCGAGCGGGAGGCCGCCGAGGTCCGCGTGCAGGCCCGCCGGGAGGCGGACACGCTGCGCGCCGACGCCGACCGGGAGACCAAGCAGCTGCGTACGGTCACCGCGCACGAGGTGGCCGAGCTCAAGTCGACGGTCGAGCGGGAGGTCGCCACGCTGCGCGCCACCGCCGAGCGGGAGATCACCCAGCAGCGGGCGAAGGCCGCCCGGGAGGCCGAGGAGAAGCGGGCCGAGGCGACCAAGCTGCTCACCGACGCGCGGGACAAGCGCGACAAGGACCTCCAGGCCCTGGAGCTCCAGCTCGCCGAGCGGCGGGAGAAGTCCGAGCGCGAGGAGTCGGCGCGACACGCCGCCCAGGTCACGCAGACCCAGAAGATGGTCAACGAGGCCGAGCAGCGGGCCCGGGCCGCCCAGGAGCGGGCGAAGGAGATCGAGCAGCGGGCCGAGGCGCGCCGGGTCGAGTCCGAGCGCACCGCCAACGACACCGTCGACAAGGCCAAGGCGCTGGCCGACAAGACGCTGAGCGAGGCACGGGCCGAGGCGCAGCGGGTGCTCAACGAGGCCCGCACCGAGGCGGAGCTGACCACGCAGGCGGCCCGCCGCGAGGTCGAGGACCTGACCCGCCAGAAGGACGCGGTCACCTCCCAGCTCGGGCAGATGCTCTCCGGCCTGGCCGGCATCGTGCCGGGCGTGCCGGCGGGCGGCAACAAGGCGGCCGAGACGCCGAAGTCCGACACCTCCGGGCAGAAGGTCACGGCCGAGTCGGCCGGCTGAGCCACCACCCGCTGACGGGGCATGAGCCACGGCGCGGGGTGACACCGGGTGACCGGTGCCGCCCCGCGCCGTCATGCTTTCCCCGGCCCGTTTCGCCAGGAGGGTGAAGTAGGTCCCAGAAGGGGCGTCCGTATCGCCCCCGCGGAGGCGGAGGCGTGTGAGGATGGGGGCATGTCGCACGGCGAGGAACTGTTCGCGCTCGGCGGGGACGTGACCACGGAGCCCAGCTTCGAGTCCGCGCTGCGGGGATACGAGAAACGACAAGTCGACCGCTACGTCGCCCGCGCGGAACACGAGATCGCGGCGCTGACCACCGAGCGGGAACAGGCGTACACCCAGATCCACAAGCTCGCCGGCCAGGTCGAGGTGCTCCAGCGCGATCTCGCCCAGGTGCGCAAGCAGGTCGGTGTGGTGGACCGCGCCTCGTTCCGGCACCTCGGTCCCCGGGTCGAGCAGATCCTCACCATGGCCGAGGAGCAGGCCGACGACATCCTCGCCGCCGCGAACGAGGAGATCGAGGCCCGTCGGGCCGCCGCCGAGCACATCGTCGAGGAGGCCCGGGAGCAGGCCGCGCAGGCGCTCAAGGACTTCGAGATCGCGCTCGCCGCCCGCCGCGCCGAGGAGGAGCGGCACACCGCGACCCGCAAGGCCGAGGCGGAGGCGACGCTGAAGGCCGCCCGGGACGAGTCCGCCAAGTTGCGTACGGCCGCCCAGGACGAGGCCGAGAAGCTGCGCCGGACCGCCCAGGACGCGCTGGCCAAGGCGCAGCAGGAGGCCACCCAGCTACGGGACACCGCCAAGGAGATCCACGCCCGGGCCCAGCAGGAGGCGGCCCGGCTGCGCGAGGCGGCCAAGGAGGTGCTGGCCAAGGCGCAGCAGGAGGCCACCCAGCTCCGCGAGGCGGCCAAGGAGGTGCACGCCAAGGGCCAGCAGGAGGCCAAGCGGCTCACCGACGCCGCCGCCGAGGCGGGCCGGGCCACCCACGCCAAGGCGCTCGCCGAGGCCAAGAAGATCGTCGACGACGCGGAGGAGGCCGCCAAGGCCACCCGCGGCCGGGCCCGCACCGAGGCCAGCCGGCTCACCACCGAGGCCACCGAGGCCGGTAAGCGCAACCGCGCCGAGGTCGAGGCGTACGTGCAGCGGATGCGCACCGAGACCGAGGCGTACGTGCAGCAGTCCCGCGCGCAGACCCAGCAGGAGCTGGGCGCGTGGCGGGCCGGGGTGGAGAAGGAGGTCGCCGGCCAGCGGGAGAAGGCGGAGAAGGAGCTGGCCCAGCGCCGCGCCGCCGCCGAGCAGGAGTTCGCCAAGCGCCGCGACGAGCTCGACAAGCAGCACACCAGCCGGCACGAGGAGCTGGAGCAGACGTACGCTGCCCGGCGCGACGAGATCGAGCGCAACGCCGCGAGCATCCGGCGGGCCGCCGAGGAAGACGCGCTCACCATGCGGCAGCAGGCCGAGCTGGAGGCCGCCGAGCTGCTGCGCCGGGCCGAGGCGGACGCCACCGAGCAGCGCCGCCGGGCCGACGAGCACGTGGCGGCCTCGCGTCGCCAGTTCGAGGAGTACGCGGCCACCACCCAGCAGCACCTGGCCACCACCCAGCAGCACCTCGCCGCCACCCAGCAGGAGGTGGCCGCCGGCCGGCAGCAGCTCGCCCACGTGATGCTGGAGATCGCCACCGCGCAGCAGGAGCTGGCCGACCTGCGCACCGAGACGTGGAAGTCCCGGCAGGAGTCCGACGACCTGGAGCGCCGGCTCACCGAGCTGCGTCGGGACGCCGACTCGGCCGGCATCTCGGCCACCCCGGTCGACCCGGCGGAGCTGGCCACCGCCGCCACCGGCGGCCGGCCGGCGGGGGACGGCGTACCAAGGGGTGGCGCCCCGGTGGGTCGTGGCCCGGCGAAGGGCACCGCCGCGGTGGCGGCCAACGGCGCCGGGCCGGAGCAGGGCGGGAACCGGTCGGCCGGCGAGCCGGCGGAGGGCGGGCCGGCGAAGCCGATCGCCGAGCCGGTGACCACGATGGACTCGGCCGCCGGCGCGGGTGTCGACGGGGAGCCCACCGTAGCCGCCGTGCCGGGCGAGGGTGGCCGGGGCGCCACCCCCACGAAGATCACCAGCACCGGCGAGAACGGCAAGCGCCCGACCAAGCCCACCACCGACGAGCGCAGCGCCAAGCCCAGCGCCGTCACCGTCGACAAGGACTGACCCCCACCTCCACCCAGGCAGCGCCGACCGGTTGAGTGATCATGAAGTTGACCGCCCTGGAGAGCGCTCCCTGTGCCGTCAACTTCATGATCGACGGGGTCGGAGGGGGTGCAGGGAAGGGTCGGCTACTCGGCGCTGCGCTGGGCCGGGCCGGGGACCGGGGTGTCGGCGAACGCGGCCACCGTCCGGTCCGCGTACGCGCTGACGTCGCCGGTCTCCATCGGGCCGTCCCAGCTCGTCGGCAGCGGCACCGGCACGCCCGGGGCGACGCGCCGGACGATCTCGTCGAGCGCCTTCTCCGCGTCGCCGACCCAGAGGTGCTTCGCGCCGTCCACGCCGACCACCTCGGCCTGCGGCACGGCGGCGAACCGCTGCCGGGCCTCGTCCGGGCGCAGGTAGTCGTCGAACTCCGGCACCAGGGCGGTCAGCGGCCGGCCCGACTCGGCCCAGACCGCGAGATCCTCCGGGGCGGAGAAGCGCAGCGGCGGGGAGAGCAGGATCGCGCCGGCGACGGCCGGGTCGCAGCCGTACTTCAGCGCCAGGTCGGTGCCGAACGACCAGCCGACCAGCCAGATGTTCGGCAGCTCGTGGAACTCCGCGTACTCGATCGCGGCGGCCACGTCGAACCGCTCGCTGACGGCGTTGTCGAACGCCCCTTCGCTGGTGCCGCGGACGCTGCTGGTGCCCCGGGTGTTGAACCGGAGCACGGCCAGGTCGGCCAGCGCGGGCAGCCGCCAGGCGGCCTTGCGGAGCACGTGGCTGTCCATCATCCCGCCGTGGGTAGGCAGCGGGTGCAGGCACACCAGCGTGCCGACCGGCTCGCGCTCCACCGGCCGGGCCAGCTCGCCGACCAGCGTCAGCCCGTCGGCGGTGTGCAGCTCGATGTCCTCCCGGCGGCCGGGCAGGATCGACGACGCGCGAATCGGAGTGCTCACCGTGCCAGTGTCCCGCGCCGCCGGCCCCGCCGCCCGCCGGGGCGGGAACCGGGTGATCCAGATCGCTCAGCCGTGCCGGGGGGCGCCCCGGCCGCGCTGGAGGTTGGGGGCACGCCGGTCCCGGGCCCGCCAGCAGCCGCTGTGCCAGTGCCGGCGGTCGGTCAGGTCACCCCGGTCGTCGGCCGGCCAGGCCACCAGGTGCGCCACACCCGGACGGATCTCCTGGTCACACCCGGGACAACGGTACGTCTTGGCGGACGCGCCGCCGCTGATCCCGCGCACCTGCCAGTCGCCGTCGCGCCACTGCTGCACGGTCGGCACGCCGTGGCGGGCTCGTTCGGCGTCCAGACCGGT
The DNA here is from genome assembly GCF_003027925.1 of Micromonospora sp. RP3T. Classification (GTDB taxonomy): domain Bacteria; phylum Actinomycetota; class Actinomycetes; order Mycobacteriales; family Micromonosporaceae; genus Micromonospora. The sequence continues at coordinate 72,069 of NZ_PYPS01000013.1, read as the reverse complement.
GGTCTCGTCCCGGCGGGGCCGATTGCGACGGGGGCTCACGGTCACCAAGCGTACGGCCCGCCGCCCGACCCGGACCGGGCCGGGCGGTCCGTTCCGACGCGGCGTCAGTCCCAGGTCCGCGAGTCGGTCAGGTCCCGCGCCACCTGTGTCCCGGCCAGCACGCTCGCCGCCTCGGTCTCGGTGAAGTCGCGCTGCCCCTTGGGCGGGTCGTTCGACCAGCGCCAGCCGAACGTGGCGGCCAGGTGCGCCTTCGGGATGCCGAGCAGTTCGAGCTGGTGCCCGTCGGGATAGAGATAGGCGGGACGGCCTCCCACCGTCCGGTTGCCCTGGGCGACCTGCCCGGCGATCTGCGCCCCGTGGACCAAGCGCACCTCCATCGTCGCGGCCGGCGCGCGCACCAGCGTGAAGTCGGCGGTGAGCCCGCTCGGGAAGGCACCGACGTCGACCTCGCAGGAGTCCACCCGGGCGCCCTGCGGCACCGCGCCCAAGCGCAGCGGCGAGTCGCACCGGCGCGCCTCGTTCCAGCGGATGGCGCCCACCGCCTCGGCCAACGCGTTCCGGTCGCCGCCGAGCATGCTCGCCCGCGCGTACAGGCCGGGGGCCGGCTGCCAGGCCCGGACCGCGCCGCCACCCCCGACCTCGAACTCCCGCACCCGGCCGTCGAAGGTCACCGGAATCACGCCCTCGGCGCCGGGAAGACCGTCGAGCAGGAGTTCGTCCACCGCCCGGGCGTCCGGGCTCACCTCGACCAGCACCGGGTGCCCGTCACCGACGCGGAACCGGATCGACTCGGTCCGGGCCGTGGTGAGGACCGCCCAGGCCAGGTAGCGGGCCCGGCCGGTGTCCAGCCCGAGGTGCAGCACCCGGGGGTCGGTGCCGACCAACTCGGGACGCCGGGCGGCGCCGGGTGCCCCGTCGGCACTCGGCGGGAGCGGCGTGGCCGTCGCCGGTGCCGTCGCCCAGGGCAGGCGCTCGGCCAGCCCGCCCACGTCCGCCCGCACCCCACCGACGAGACCGAGCACGCCGACCAGGGTGAGTGCGGTGCCGGCGGTGAGCCGGCGACGGGCCTGCCGGCGCCGCCCGAGCGTGCGGGAACCGCGCAGCAGGCGGTCGGTGTCGACGTCCCCGTCGGCGCGCTCCCGCAGCGCCGACGCGATCCGCTGGTCGAGGTCGGTCACGGCCGGCTCCCCTTGGTCGTCGGGACGCCGCAGCGCTCCCGGAGGTGGGCGAGCGCCCGCATCGCGTGGGTGCGGACGGTGACCGGGGAGCAGTCGAGGATCTGGGCGATCGTCGCGTCGTCCAGGTCCTCGTAGTAGCGCAGCACGAGCACGGCGCGCTGGCGGTCGGGCAGGGCGCGGATCAGCCGCCACATTTCGTCCCGGTCGGCCGCCTCGCCGTCGAGGTCGCCCCGCTCGGGCCGCTCGGCGAACGTGTCCGTCGCCAGCTCGCGGTTGGACCGCCGCCGCCACCAGGAGTGGTTGGCGTTGACCAGCATCCGGCGCACGTACACGTCGGGCCGGTCGGCGCGGGCGATCCGCCGCCAGTGCACGTACGCGCGGGCCAGCACGTCCTGGGTCAGGTCCTCGGCGCGGTGCGCGTCGCCGGTCAGCAGCCGGGCCAGGCGCAACAGGGCCGGGCCCCGGCTGCCGACGTACTCCTCGAAGGTCACACCCTCATGACGCCGTCACCGGCGCGGGCCGTTGACCGGTCAGCGGTTGGTGTGGTCGCGGAACCCGCGACCGCTCTTGCGGCCCAGGTAGCCGGCGGTGACCAGATGCTCCAGCAGCGGCGCCGGCGCGAAGCCGGGCTCGCGCAGTTCGAGGTACAGCTCCCGCTGGATGGCCAGCGAGACGTCCAGGCCGACCACGTCGAGCAGCTCGAACGGGCCCATCGGGTACCCGCAGCCGAGCTTCATCGCGTGGTCGATGTCGTCGGCGGTGGAGTAGCTGGCCTCCAGCATCTTCACCGCGTCGTTCAGGTACGGGAAGAGCAGCGCGTTGACGATGAAACCGGACCGGTCGCCGCAGACCACGCCGGTCTTGCCGAGCGTGGCGCAGACCGCGCGGGCGGTGGCCGACGTCTCGGCGGAGGTGCGGATGGTCCGCACGATCTCCACCAGCGGCATGATCGGCGCCGGGTTGAAGAAGTGCAGGCCGATCACGTCGGCCGGGCGCTGGGTGGCCATCGCCACGTCGATCACCGGCAGCGACGAGGTGGTGGTGGCGAGCACCACGCCCGGCTTGCAGATCTCGTCCAGGCTGGCGAACAGCGCCTTCTTGACGCTCAGCTCCTCGACCACGGCCTCGACCACCAGGTCGACGTCGGCGAGGTGCTCCAGCGTGGCGGACCAGGTGACCCGGCCCAGCGCGGCGTCCCGGTCGGTCTCGGCGAGCTTGCCCCGGACGACACCCTTGTTGAGCGAGGTCTTGACCGCCTCGCAGACCTTGGCGGACTTCTCCGCGCCCCGGGTCACCGAGATGACCTCGTAGCCGGCCTTGGCGAAGACCTCGATGATGCCGGTGGCCATGGTCCCGGAGCCGACCACACCGACCTTCGCGACCACGCGCGCGCCGTCGGCGTGCGCGGCCGCCGCGGCCACCGGCGTGTGCTCGTCGGGTACGACCTTGGGCGAGCCCGGCCGCTCGTAGGTGTAGAAGCCGCGGCCGGACTTCCGGCCGAGCAGCCCGGCGGTGACCATCTGCTTGAGCAGCGGGGCCGGGGCGTGCCGGCGGTCCCGGCCGCCACGCCGGTACATCGTGTCCAGGATCTCGTACGCGGTGTCCAGGCCGATCAGGTCCATCAGCGCCAGCGGGCCCATGGGCAGGCCGCAGCCGAGCTTCATGGCCGCGTCGATGTCCTCGCGGGTGGCGTAGCGCGCCTCGAACATGCCGACCGCGTGGTTCAGGTAGCCGAAGAGCAGCGCGTTCGCGATGAAGCCGGCCCGGTCGCTGATCGTCACGTCGACCTTGCCGAGGCGGGCGCAGAGCGCCTCCACGTCGGCCACCACCTCGGCGGAGGTGACCACCGTGCGGACCACCTCGACCAGCTTCATCACCGGGGCGGGGTTGAAGAAGTGGATGCCGATGACCTGGTTCGGACGGGTGGTGGCGACCGAGATCTCGGTGACGCTCAGCGACGAGGTGTTGGTGGCCAGGATGGCGTCGGGCTTGCAGACCCGGTCCAGCTCGGCGAAGATCCGCTGCTTGAGGTCCAGGTGCTCGGGCACCGCCTCGATCACCAGGTCCACGTCGTGCAGCGCGCCCAGCCCGACCTGGAAGTCCACCCGCGCCAGCAGCGCGTCCCGGTCGGCCTCGGCTAGCTTGCCCTTGGCCACCGCGCGGTCGGTGGAACCGGTGAGCGTGACCCGGCCGCGTTCCAGCGCGGCGTCGGAGATCTCCACCGCGGTCACGTCGACGCCGTTGCGGGCGAACACCTCGACGATGCCGGCACCCATGGTGCCCAGACCCACCACGCCCACCCGGGTGAACTCGCGCGCCACGACCGGCCTCCCTCGGTTGCCTCCGCCGTTGCCGACATGAACGGCCGCTAGGGTTATGCGCCGGAGTCTGCCACGTGACGCTGTGTTGTCGAGACGCGGTGGGATATTTCACGCACCGCGCCTCACGCCGGCGCGGTCACCCCGGCGAGCGCCAGCAGCTCGGCGACGAACTCGGCCGGTCGTTCCAGGTGCGGGCTGTGCCCGCAGCCGGGCAGCGCCACCTCCCGGTACGACCCGCCGGCCGCCGCGTACCGGTCCAGCACCGCGCGGGTCTGGCCGACCATCGGCTGTGGCGGGCACCCCTCGGCGCCGGGCCAGCCGGGCACGATCCCGAGCTGACCGAGGTACGCCAGGTCGAACAGTGAGGTGTCCGAGACGATCACGTCGGCGTCGCCGCGTACCCAGGTCACCGGCGGCTTGACCGGCACGGCGACCAGTTCGTCGGCGAGCCGGAAGTGGGTCGGGGCCAACGCGTTGAGCACGCCGCGCCGCCCGGCGGCGGTCCCCGGCCAGTGGTCCGAGGCGGCTGCGGTGCCGGGATAGTTATCGTCCCCGGTGGCGGTGGTCAGCATGCTCTCCAGCAGCAGGTCCTCGTGGTCGCCGAGCGACGCCGGGTCGGCCACGTACGCGGCGCGCAGCACGTTGCGCGGGCTGGTGGGGCCGTCGGCGCCCCGGTCACCGGCGGCGAGCCGGGCCACGAAGTCCGGGTTCGCGCCGCCCGCGCCGGTGCCGGCGAAGTCGGGCGTGGTGGGGGCGCCGTCGAGGTCCCGGGTGCCCCCGAAGCCGTACGGCGACACCGGCGCCGCCAGCAGCAGCCCGGCCACCCGTTCCGGCCGGTCGACCAGCAGCCGCATCGCCACGCCGCCGCCGAGCGAGTGCCCGACCACCACCGGCCGGGCGCCGGGGGCGAACAGCCCGGGGGTGTCGAGCAGGGCGGCCACGTCGTCGGCGAAGTCACCGACGCCGCGGGTGGCGTCGACCGGCGCGGTGTCGGTCTCGCCGTAGCCGCGCAGGTCGGGGGCGACCACCCGGAGCGTCGCCGGCAGTTCCGGCAGCAGCGGTTCCCAGAACGCCGACGAGGAGACGTTGCCGTGCACCAGCAGCACCGGCACGCCGTCGAGTGGCCCGGCCACCCGGACCGCCTGGGTGATGCCGTTGGCCTGGACCGTGTGCCGCGCGCTCCGCATCAGCGCATGCTGGCACACCGCCCGCCCGGAAGCCATGTGCCCGCCCCACACACCGCCGCCCCACCCCGCGCGCGCCCTGTTTCCCGGAAAGTGCGCCCATTCGGGCCGCGACAGCCACACTTTCCGTGAATTCGCGCCCAACGGTGATCGTGGGGGTGCGCGCGGGTGCGGCGGTCAGCGGGCGTCGGCGGGTTGCGCCTCGCGGGACTCGATCGACTGTCGGGGCGCCGGGACCGGCAGCGGCAGCGTGGGCCGCTGGTCGCGGCGGGGCGCGCCGAAGGTCATCCCGACCGGGTCGGTCCGGGCCACGCCGGGATCGTAGAGGCGTAGGTCGGTGCGGCCGAGCCGGACCACGTCGCCGTCGGAGATCGGCACACTGCCGGTGATCCGGGTGTCGTTGAGCCAGGTGCCGTTGGTCGAGCCGAGGTCGGTGAGCAGCACCCCCTCCGCGGTGGCCTGGATGGTGGCGTGCCGTCGACTCAGGTGCGGGTCGGCGAGCACGACGTCGGCGGTCGGCGCGCGGCCGATCACCTGCACGCCCCGGCCGACCCGGAAACTGAGCCCGCGCATCGCTCCGCCCGACACCGTCAGCAACGGCATCAACTCCGGATGCTCCTCCATGGACAGTCGACCTCCACCCCACATCGCCCCGCGGCGTCAGCCTGCCACCTCACCGTAGTGGCTCCCACCCCCGCGCGGTCACCCGCGCGACCCCGGCCGGTCACCTCCCGTTCGCCGTTCGGGTGGCCGCACCGGGCGCGTTCGGACATCACGTGTGTCGATGTGATGGGCATCGGTCCGGGCAGCGTAGCGGGCCTCCGCCACCTACCCATGAGTAATATTCGGGTCTAGACTTCGGCCATGACCGCAGTGCATCTCCCCGGAACCCCGCTCATCGAGGCCGGTCGACTGGTGTCGACCAGCCCGGCGACCGGCGCGGAGGCCGGACGGCTCCCGGTGGCCACCGAGGCGGACGTACGCGCCGCCGTCGACCGGGCCCGCCCGGCCGGCGAGTGGTGGTCCGGGCTCGGCTTCACCGGCCGGCGGAACCGGCTCCAGCGCTGGCGCGGCGTGCTCGCCCGGCGCATCGAGGAGCTGGCCGACCTGATGCACACCGAGGGCGGCAAGCCGGTCGGCGACGCCGTGGTGGAGATCCTCACCGCGCTGGAGCACGTCGACTGGGCGGCCCGTAACGCCCCGCGCGTGCTCGGGCCCCGCCGGGTCCGCTCCCGGTTGATCCTCGCCGAGTTCACCGGCCACCTGGAATACCAGCCGTACGGCGTGGTCGGCGTGATCGGTCCGTGGAACTACCCGGTCTTCACCCCGATCGGCTCGGCGGCGTACGCGCTGGCCGCCGGCAACGCGGTGGTGTTCAAGCCGAGCGAGTACACCCCGGCGGTGGGCCAGTGGCTGGTCGACCGGTTCGCCGAGGTGGTGCCGGAGCAGCCGGTGTTCCAGGCGGTGCACGGGCTCGGCGACGTCGGCGCGGCGCTGTGCCGGTCCGGCGTGGCCAAGGTGGCCTTCACCGGCTCGACCGCCACCGCCAAGAAGGTCATGGCGGCCTGCGCCGAGACGCTCACCCCGGTGCTGCTGGAGGCCGGCGGCAAGGACGCCATGATCGTCGACTCGGACGCCGACCTGGACGCCGCCGCCGAGGCGGCCGTCTGGGGCGGGCTGACCAACGCCGGCCAGACCTGCATCGGCATCGAGCGGGTCTACGCGGTCGACCAGGTCTTCGACGCGTTCGTCGACAAGGTGGTGGCGAAGGCCGGCCGGCTGACCGTGGGCGCCGACGGCACCGACCTCGGCCCGATCACCATGCCGTCCCAGATCGACGTGATCCGGCGGCACATCGACGACGCGGTCGCCCGGGGCGGCCGGGCGGTGCTCGGCGGCCCGGAGGCGGTCCAGCCGCCGTACGTGCACCCGACCGTGCTGGTCGACGTGCCGGAGGACTCCGCCGCCGTCCGCGAGGAGACGTTCGGGCCGACGCTGACCGTCAACCGGGTCCGCGACGTCGACGAGGCCGTCGAGCGCGCCAACGCGCTGCCGTACGGGCTCGGAGGTTCGGTCTTCGGCCGGGCGCGGGCGGTGGCCGTGGCGCGGCGGCTGCGCTCCGGGATGGCCTCGGTCAACTCGGCGCTGACCTTCGCCGGCATGTCCACGCTGCCGTTCGGCGGCACCGGCGAGTCCGGCTTCGGCCGGATCCACGGCGAGGACGGGCTGCGCGAGTTCGGTCGCCCCAAGGCGGTCACCCGCCGTCGGGCCCGCTCGCTGCTGCCGGCCATGACGTTCGAGCGCACCCCGGCCGACGTCGCTCGCCTGGTCAAGGTCGCCAAGCTGATGTACGGCCGGAAGAGCTAGGAGCTAACCGCTGGCCGCTGGCCGCTGGCCGCTGGCCGCTGGCCGCTAGAACAGCGTCAGCTCGTCGCGCTCGATGCCGCGCAGCCTGTCGTAGTCGACCACCACGCAGCGGATGCCGCGGTCGGCGGCGAGCACCCGGGCCTGCGGCTTGATCTCCTGCGCGGCGAACACGCCGGTGACCGGCGCGAGCAGCGGGTCCCGGTTCATCAGCTCCAGGTAGCGGGTGAGCTGCTCCACCCCGTCGATCTCGCCGCGCCGCTTCACCTCGACCGCGACCGCGCCGGCGTCGGCGTCCCGGCAGAGCAGGTCGACCGGGCCGATCGCGGTCATGTACTCCCGCCGGACCAGCGTGTAGCCCTCGCCCAGGGTGCCCGGGTTGGCGGCGAGCAGCTCCTGGAGGTGCGCCTCCACGCCGTCCTTGCGCAACCCGGGGTCGATGCCCAGCTCGTACGAGGTGTCCTGGAAGATCTCCTCCAGGGTGATGCGCAGCTCCTCGCCGGCCTTGTTGACCACCCGCCAGACGCCGGGCGCCTCCTCCAGCCGACACGGCGGGCTCATCCAGTTCAACGGCTTGTAGGCCCGGTCGTCCGCGTGGATCGACACCGAGCCGTCCGCCTTGACCATGAGCAGCCGGGTGGCCGGCGGCAGGTGCGCCGAGAGCCGTCCGACATAGTCCACCGAGCACTTCGCAATGACCAACCGCACCCGACGAGGGTAGCCGAGCCCTCCGCCGACGCCGACGAGCGCCACTGGCGCACCGGTGCCATTCTGAAATCGTGCTCGAAGTCCTCACCGGTTCCGGTCTGGCCGCCTCGGCGGGCCTGAACGCCTACATCCCGCTGATGCTGATGGGCCTGCTGGCCCGCTACACCGACCTGATCGAGCTGCCGAGCGGCTGGCAGTGGCTCGGCAACGGCTGGGTGCTGACGATCCTCGCCGTCCTGCTGGCGGTCGAGATGGTGGCCGACAAGGTGCCCGTGGTCGACCACGTCAACGACATGGTGCAGACCGTGGTCCGGCCGACCGCCGGCGGTCTGGCCTTCGGCGCCGGGTCCGGCTCGGAGACGGTCACGGTCAGCGACCCGGACACGTTCTTCTCCACCCACCAGTGGGTGCCGGTGGTGGTGGGCGTGCTGATCGCGCTCGGCGTGCATCTGCTCAAGGCCGCCGCCCGGCCGGTCGTCAACGCCACCACTGCCGGTTTCGGCGCCCCGGTGGCCAGCACCGCCGAGGACGCGACGAGCGTGGTCATGTCCGTGGTGGCGATCCTGCTGCCGGTGCTGGTGCTGGTGTTCGCGGTCGGCCTGGTGGTGTTCGTGGTCTGGCTGTTCCGCCGTCGGAAGGACCGCCGCCGGGAACGCGCGGCGGCGCGGGCCGCCGGCTTCCGCGTCTGACCCGCAACAACCCCCAAAACCTCTAAAATCGGGGCAAGAGCCCATGGAGGTACGGGAATGACCGCGTCGATGGAAATGCCACGGGTCCAGGAGTGCGCCGTCCGCTCCTGCGCCTACAACCACACGAACGACTGCCATGCCTTCGCCATCACGATCGGCAGCAGCGATCACGCGCACTGCCACACCTTCGTGGAGATGCCGGTGCGCGGCGGGATCGCACAGTCGATCGCCCAGGTCGGCGCCTGCTCGCGATCCGACTGCCAGCACAATGCCGATCTGGAGTGCCACGCCCCGGCCATCACGGTCGGCCCGGACATGGACATGGCCGACTGCATGACCTACCGGGGCCGTTGACCCTCCGCGCTCGGCCGACAGGTGTTAAGAAGGGGCCCCGCCTCTACCGAATGCGTTAAGAAGGGGCCCCGCCTTACATCCGCTCGCGGATGACGGTGACCAACTCGTCGATGATGCCGGTGAGCGCGAAGTCCTTCGGCGTGAACACCCGCGCCACCCCGGCGGCCCGCAGCTCCTCGGCGTCGCGCGGCGGGATGATGCCGCCCACCACCACCGGCAGGTCACCCCGGCCGGCCGCGCGCAGACCGTCCAGCACCGCCGGCACGGCGGCCAGGTGCGAGCCGGAGAGCACGGAGAGCCCGACCAGGTCGACGTCCTCCTCCACCGCGGCGGCCACGATCTGCCCGGCGGTCAACCGGATGCCCTGGTAGATCACCTCGAAGCCGGCGTCGCGGGCGCGTACCGCGATCTGCTCCGCGCCGTTGGAGTGCCCGTCCAGCCCCGGCTTGCCGACCAGCAGCCGCAGCCGACCGGTGCCCAGCTCCCGCGCGGTCGCGGCGACCCGCTCCCGGACCGCCGTCAGGTTCGCGTCGCCACCGGCCCCGGCCGCGCCGGTCAGCCCGGTCGGCGCGCGGTACTCGCCGAACACCTGGCGCAAGGCGCCCGCCCACTCCCCGGTGGTCACCCCGGCGGCCACGCAGGCCAGCGTCGCCGGCATCAGGTTCACGGTGGTCGCGGCGTCCGCGCGCAGGCGCGCCAGCGCGGCGTCGACCGCCGTCGCGTCCCGGCCGGCCCGCCATTCGCGTACGCCGGCCGCGGCAGCCGCCTCGACCGCCGGGTCCACCTGCTCGATCGCCTCGGCGCCGGCCGCGGTCAGCGGGGACGGCTCGGTCTCGGTGAACCGGTTGACGCCGATCACCACGTCGGTGCCGGTCTCCATCCGCCGGCGCCGGTCGGCCAGCGAGGCGACCAGCGCGCTCTTGAGGTAGCCGGACTCCACGGCGGTCACCACGCCGCCCATCTCCAGCACCTTGTCCAGCTCGACCCGGGCACCGGTGACGATGTCGTCGACGAGCGCGGTCATCACGTGCGAGCCGTCGAACAGGTCGGGATATTCGAGCAGGTCCGACTCGTACGCCAACACCTGCTGCATGCGCAGTGACCACTGCTGGTCCCACGGGCGGGGCAGGCCGAGCGCCTCGTTCCAGGCGGGGAGCTGCACGGCACGGGCCCGGGCGTCCCGGGACAGCGTGACGCCGAGCATCTCCAGCACGATCCGCTGGATGTTGTTCTCCGGCTGCGCCTCGGTCAGGCCCAACGAGTTGACCTGCACGCCGTAGCGGAACCGGCGCTGCTTCGCCTCGGTCACGCCGTAGCGGTCGCGGGTGATCTCGTCCCAGAGCGCGCCGAACGCGCGCATCTTGGCGATCTCCTCGACGAAGCGCACCCCGGCGTTGACGAAGAACGAGATCCGCTGCACCACGTCGCCCATCCGCTCGGCCGGCACCTGCCCGGAGTCGCGCACGGTGTCCAGCACGGCGACCGCGGTGGCGAGCGCGAAGCCGACCTCCTGCACCGGCGTCGCGCCGGCCTCCTGGAGGTGGTACGAGCAGATGTTGACCGGGTTCCACCGCGGCATCTCCCGCAGCGTGTACGCGATGACGTCGGCGGTCAGCCGCAGCGATGCGGCCGGCGGGAAGATGTACGTCCCCCGGGAGAGGTACTCCTTGATGATGTCGTTCTGCGTGGTGCCGGCGCAGCGGCGCAGCTCGGCGCCCTGCTCGACGGCGGCCGTGCCGTAGAGCGCGAGCATCCACATGGCCGGCGCGTTGATGGTCATCGAGGTGTTCATCTCGGCCAGCGGGATGCCCTCGACGAGCGTGCGCATGTCGCCGAGGTGGGCCACCGGCACGCCGACCCGACCCACCTCGCCGGCGGCCAGCTCGTGGTCGGGGTCGTAGCCGGTCTGGGTGGGCAGGTCGAACGCGACCGACAGCCCGGTCTGCCCCTTGGCCAGGTTGCGGCGGTAGAGCGCGTTGGAGGCCGCGGCGGAGGAGTGCCCGGCGTACGTGCGCATCACCCACGGGCGGTCCCGCTCCGGCAGGCGTCCCGGCGTCGCGTCATCCATGGCCGGAGTTTAAGTTACCGTTCAGTAAAAGGGGCTGTGCAAAACCACACAGTTGGATGTCCGCGCCGGTGGGCCGGCCGGGCCCGCACATGTGGCCGGCCCACCGGGCGGGTCATTCGCTGCGGGCGGTCTGCGGGCCGGTGACGCGTTCCAGCAGTGGCAGCGTGGCGGCGATGACGGCCAGGCAGCCGAGCAGCCCGACGGCCACCACGGCGGCGAACCCGACCCCGGGCAGGCGCAGGTCGTAGTGCATCTGCGCGCGCAGGAACAGGTGCGCGGCGACCAGGCCCATCCCGACCGCGACCGCGGCGACGGTCAGCATCGGCACCACGCTCTCCAGCGCCACCACCCGGCGCAGCAGTCGCACCGGCGCGCCGCTGAGCCGCAGCAGGCTGAACGGCCGCCTCCGCTCGCTGAGGCCGGCCGCCACACCGACCGCCAGGCTGCATCCGGCGAGCACGAGGCTGGCCACCACGACCACGTCGGCCAGCCGCTGCCAGCCCCGCATCGTGTTGGCGAAGTCGGACTCGAAGTCGCCGGGCACGTTCGGCGCCACCACGTAGGCGGGGAACGCGGCCTCGATGACCGTCCGGGCCCGCTCGATCGCGACGGTGCCCTCCGCGTGGACCGCCACGGAACCCACCGGCAGCCGCGGGAGTGCGGCCGGCTCGACCGGGGACGCGGGCCAGACCCGGTCCGCCGAGGCGGACTCCCGCCAGGGGATCAGGTCCGACGCCACCTCGGCGACGCTCGCCCCGTCGGCGCACCGCCCGTAGGCGGCCGGGATGTCGGCGCAGGCGATCACCCCGTAGTCGTGGCCCGCGCCGCGCACCGGGTTCTCCCGGATGACCACCAGGTCGCGCACGCCGGGGACCGCGGACAGGTCGGCCGGCAGCGTGGCGGGCACCTGCGCGTCCTCCCCCAACCAGAAGGACAGCCGGCCGGCCTCCAGCGAACCCCGGGGGGCCGGGCCGCGCTCGGCGGCGATCGTCCCCATGACGCCGACCGCCACTGTGGTCACGAACAACGCGAGCATCACGCCGCTGACCGCTCGGAAGCCGGCGGCCGGGTTGTCGGCGAGCCGGCGGGCGGCGATCAGCGCCGCCGGTCGGCCGGCGCGGGCGGCCATCACCCGGGCGCCGACCATGGTCAGCCAGGGCCCGCCGGTGACCAGCCCGGTCATCACCAGCAGCAGGGAGGGAAGGAAGAGCGCGGTCTGACCGTCGCCGGTGTCGGGCCGGTAGAGCAGGCCGAGGCCCAGCCCGGCGAAACCGAGCAGGAGCGGGATCAACCGGTACGCCCGCGGCGGCCGCGGCGTCACCCGCCGGGTGACGCCGAGCGGGGAGATCCGCACCCGGCGCAACGCCACCCAGGCGGCGACCGCCGCGCCCGCCGGCACCCCGAGCGCCACCAGCAGGACGTCCGGCAACCCGAGGGCGAGGTCGTCGGGGAAGTACGGCACGCCGGTGAACGGGATCGCGGCGAGTTGCCGGCGGAACGCGAGGAACAGCGCGAAGCCGACCGCGGCGCCGGCCACCGCCGCGAGCGTGGCCTCCACGGCCGCGACCACCGAGATCTGTCGCGGGGTGGCCCCGACCAGGCGCATCGCGGCGAAGCGTTGCTCCCGGCGAGCGGCGCCGAGCCGGGTCGCGGTGCCGATGAAGATGAGCACGGGAAAGAGCAGCCCGCCCGCCACCACGCCCAGGATGAGGTCGATCGCGGTCTCCGGCAGCGGCGCCTCGTTGCCGTCCACCCGGGTGACCTTCCGGACCCGGTCCAGCGCGCCGACCTGCTCCGGCGTCCCGCCGACGAGGATCAGCAGGGTGTCCGGCGAGGTCAGCCCCGCCGGGCCGACGGGGCCGAGGTCGCGGCCGGGATAGCGGTCGCCGAGCTGGTCGGCCGGGGTGGTGGCGAGCAGCTTCCGCAACGCCGGGGAGGCGTAGTACTCGCCGGGGCCGGGCGCTCGGGGCACGCCGACCGGGGTGGGCGCGGCCGGCCCGGTCGCGGCGACGTCGATGCGCTGGATCTGGGTGCCGTGGAAGTAGTCGAACCGGGTCGACCAGAGCAGCGGGTCGACGTCGTCGCCCGCCGTCTCCTGCGGATACATCGCGGCGTACCGGCCGAGCTGGGCGTTGGTGGCGTGCACGCCGGCCACGGTGGTGAGCAGCAGCCCGGTGCCGATCGCGACGGCGGCGGCGATGGCGGCCAGCCGGACGAGCGCCTCCCGACCACCCGCGACGGCGAGCCGGAGCGCGAGGGATATCACGAGCCGACCCGGGCCGGGGCGTTGATCCGCCCGTCCCGCACCACGACCTCGCGGTCGGCGTACGCGGCGACGCGCGGTTCGTGGGTGACCAGGACGACTGTGGTGCCCTGCTCCCGGGCGGTGTCGACGAGCAGGCCCATCACCTCCTCGCCGGTGAGCGAGTCGAGCGCGCCGGTGGGCTCGTCGGCGAAGAGCACCTGTGGGCGGGCGACCAGGCCCCGGGCCAGCGCGACCCGCTGCGCCTGCCCGCCGGACAGCTCACCGGAGCGGCGGTGCTCCAGGCCGGCCAGCCCGAGCCGCTCGAACCAGGCGCGGGCGGCCCGCAGCGCCGGCCCACGCCGGATGCCGCCGAGCAGCAGTGGCAGCGCGACGTTCTCCGCCGCGGTGAGTTCCGGGACGAGCTGGCCGAACTGGAAGACGAACCCGAAGCGGTCGCGGCGCAGCGCGCTCCGGTCGGCCTCGCCGAGCGTGTCGATCCGCACGTCGCCGCAGCGGACCTCGCCGGAGTCGGGCACCAGGATGCCGGCCAGGCAGTGCAGCAACGTCGACTTGCCGGAGCCGCTGGGCCCCATCACGGCGATGATCTCGCCGGCCGCCACGGCCAGGCTCGCGCCGCGCAGCGCGGGGGTCTCGCCGAACGCGAACGTGACGTCGCGGGCCTCGATCGTCACGGTCATCGCCGGACCTCCTTCCGCAGCGCGTCGAGTCGGGCGCCGGTCGCCTCGATCCAGCGCAGGTCCGCCTCCAGGTGGTAGAGGCCGTGGTCGGCGAGCATCACGTCGACCAGCCCGCCGCTCCGCTTGATCTCGGTCAGCTCGCGCATCCGGTGCAGGTGGGCGGCGCGCTGGGTGTCCAGGTACGCCTCGGCCGGACGATCGAGCATCAGCGCGAGCACGACCTTGGCGAACAGCACGGTCTGCAGGTGGGGTTCCGGCTCGACCGGCTCGGTGAGCCAGTGCTCCACCTCGGTGGCGCCCCGGTCGGTGATGACGTAGCGCTTGCGGTCCGGACCGGCGCCGGGCTCGACGTCGCTGACCACCACCTTGCCGTCCCGGGCCAGCCGGCTGAGCGTCGAGTAGACCTGCCCGTACGGCAGCGGTTTGCCGCGCCCGAAGAACGTGTCGTAGTCGCGTTTCAGGTCGTAGCCATGGCTCGGCTCGCGTTCGAGCAGGCCGAGCAGGGTCAGGGGAACGGTCATGCGGTTACACTACACCGAGTGTATACCTCGCGTATATAGCTAACCCCGGAACCGGGCCGAGGGCCGCAGGACGCACACTTGAGTCATGGACCAGCAGCTCGCGATCTCCGTACGGGGACTGCGCAAGACGTACGGCGACAACGTCGCGGTGGCCGGGGTGGACCTGGACGTCCACCGGGGCGAGGTGTTCGCCCTGCTCGGCCCGAACGGCGCGGGCAAGACCACCACGGTCGAGATCCTGGAGGGCTACCGGCACCGCGACGCCGGTGAGGTGCGGGTGCTCGGTGTCGACCCGGCCCGGCCCGATGCCGCCTGGCGATCGAAGGTCGGGATCGTGCTCCAGGGCACCGGCGAGTTCGACGAGCTGACCGTGGGTGAGGTGGTCCGGCACTTCTCCGGCTTCTACCCGGATGCCGACGATCCGGCCAAGGTGGTCGAACGCGTCGGGCTGGGCGCCAAGGCGAAGGCCCGCACGCACACGCTCTCCGGCGGCCAGAAGCGCCGCCTGGACGTGGCGCTGGGCATCATCGGCCGCCCCGAACTGCTCTTCCTCGACGAGCCGACCACCGGGTTCGACCCGGAGGCCCGGCGCGAGTTCTGGGAACTGATCCGGGACCTGGCCGCCGCCGGCACCACCATCGTGCTGACCACCCACTACCTGGACGAGGCCGAGGCGCTCGCCGACCGGGTCGGCGTGATCGCGGCCGGCCGGGTGGTGGAGGTCGCGCCGCCGAACATGCTGGGCAACCGCCAGGAAGCGCTGGCGACCGTCTCCTGGCGTAACCCGGACGGGACGCCCGGGTCGGCGCAGACCGCGACGCCGACGGCGCTGGTGTACGACCTGGCCGCGCGCTTCGGCGGCGAGGTGCCCGGTCTCACCGTGACCCGGCCGACCCTGGAAGACGTCTACCTGCGGATGATCGGACACTGATGACCACCACGACGAAGCCGACGGCCCCGGTCGTCGCCGCACCGGCCCGGCGGACCGGCGCGGGCGCGCTGGCGCTGCGCCAGGGCCGGCTGGAGATCACCCAGTTCCTGCGCAGCCGGGAGTCCGTCGTGTTCACGATGGGCTTCCCGATCATCATGATCCTGATCTTCGCGGCGATCTTCAGCGACGAGATCGCCCCGGGCGTCAGCTACACGCAGTACTTCATCACCGGCATGATCGCGACCGGCCTGATGACCGTGAGCTTCCAGAACCTCGGCATCTGGATCCCGATCGAGCGGGACCGGGGCGTGCTCAAGCGCTACCGGGGCACGCCGATGCCGAAGTGGGTCTGGTTCGCCGGCAAGGTGATCATGGTGGTGGTGATCGGCGTCGCCGAGACCGCGCTGCTGCTCGCCGTCTCGGTGGCGCTGTTCGACCTGGACCTGCCGCAGACCGCCGCCAAGTGGCTCACGTTCGGCTGGGTCGCCGTGCTCGGTGTCACCGCCTGCACGCTCTGCGGCATCGCCATCTCGTCGCTGGCCCGCACCGCCCGCAGCGGCTCGGCCGTGGTCACCCCGGTCGCGCTGGTCCTCCAGTTCATCTCCGGCGTGTTCTTCGTCTTCACCAGCCTGCCCACCTGGATGCAGCAGGTCGCGGCGATCTTCCCGCTGAAGTGGATGTGCCAGGGCCTGCGCTCGGTCTTCCTGCCGGACAGCTTCGGCGCCCAGGAGCCGGGCGGCTCGTTCGAGCTGGGCACTGTCGCGCTGGTGCTCGGCGCGTGGTGCGTGATCGGCCTGATCCTCTGCCTGACCACCTTCCGCTGGACCACCCGCCGCGACGGCTGAGGTGTAAGGCGGGGCCCCCTCTTAACGCCTGGCGTAGAGGAAGGGGCCCCGCTTAACACCTGAGATGGCACACTGCCCGGCATGGGACGCACGTTGAGCCGGCGGACGGTGCTGACCGCCGCCGGCGGGATCGCCGGCGCCGGTCTGGTCGGCGGCCTGGCCGCCCGGCAGCTCGCCGAGCCCCGTCCCGGGCCGGGGCCCACCCTGCCGGACGCGCCGGCCGGCGACGAACGGCTGATCCGGATCGCCTCCGGAGCGCGGGGCCGGGAGGTGGACTTCTGGACCGCCGTGCCCGAGGGGTACGGCGACGGTCGCGGCCTGCCCGTCTGCCTGGTCCTGCACGGCGCCTCGGCCACCCCGCGCGACTACGGCCGGTTCGGGCTGGCCCGGTTCCTCACCGACGCGGTACGCCGTGGCGCCCCGCCGTTCGCGCTCGCCGGCGCCACCGGCGGCCGGCTCTCCTGGCGCCCGTCGGGCGACGACGACCCGCAGCGGATGGTGCGCGAGGAGGTGCCCACCTGGTGCGCCCGGCGCGGCTTCGACAGCAGCCGGGCGGCCGTCTGGGGCTGGTCGATGGGAGGCTTCGGGGCGCTGCTGCTCGCCGAGACGTACCCGGACTGGCTGCGGATGGTCGCGGCCTTCTCGCCGGCGGTCAGCCGCGGCGACGCGGTCTTCACCGGCGTGGACAGGCTGCGCGGCACACCGGTCGGGCTCTGGTGCGGCCGGCAGGACAACTTCCTGAAGGACGTCCGCGCGCTGGCCCGGGTGCTGCCCGAACGCCCGGTACGCGCGTCCTGGGCCGACGGGCGGCACAACTTCGGCTACTGGGGCACCGTCATCCCGGACGCGTTCGCGCTGATCGGCGGCGCGCTCACCCCGCCCCGGACGTGAGCCGCCCCCGGCCGGCACGGCCGGGGGCGGTGCGCACGACTCAGTACGGGTAGAAGCCCTGGCCGGACTTGCGGCCCAGGTCACCGGCGGTGGCCATGCGCTGGAGCAGCTCCGGCGGGAAGAACTTCTCGTCCGCCGTGTCGGTGTAGATGTTGCGGGTGGCGTTGAGCAGCACGTCCACGCCGGTCAGGTCGACGGTGGCCAGCGGGCCCATGGCATGCCCGAAGCCCAGCTTGCAGGCGGTGTCCAGATCCTCGGCGGAGATCACGCCGGACTCCACCAGCTTGACCGCCTCCATCGCCAGCGCGCAGATCAGCCGGGTGGTGACGAAGCCGGCGATGTCCCGGTTGACCACCACCACGGTCTTGCCGATCTCCTCGGCGAACGACCGGGCGGTGTCCATTGTCGCGTCGGCGGTCTTGTAGCCCCGGACCAGCTCGCAGAGCTTCATCATCGGCACCGGCGAGAAGAAGTGGGTGCCGACCACCGACTCCGGACGCTGCGTGGCGGTGGCGATCTGGGTGACCGGGATGGCCGAGGTGTTGGTGGCCAGCACCGCGTCCGCCTTGCAGATCTTGTCCAGCGCGCGGAACACCTCGTGCTTGATCTCGATCTTCTCGAAGACCGCCTCGACCACGATGTCCGCGTCGGCCGCCGCCTCCAGCTCGGTGGTCGGGGTGATCCGGGCCAGCGTCGCCTCGACGTCGGACGCCTCGATCTTGCCCTTCTCGGCGAACTTCGCCAGCGACTTCCGGATGCCGTCGACGCCCCGCTTCGTGGCCGCGTCGTCGACGTCGCGCAGCGTCACCTGCCAGCCCGCCTGTGCCGCCACCTGGGCGATGCCCGAGCCCATCAGCCCGGCACCGACGACCGCGAGTCGACCCGCCATCTACTTCTCCCTCGCCCGTTTCCGACAACGTCTGGGAGAACCCTACTTAACGAGGGATAAGGACCGTCAGATGGCCAGGTCCGGTTCCTCCGGCGCGGTGCCCCGCTCCACCTCGACGCCGAGCGCCCGCAGGTCCGCCACGAAGTCCGGGTAGCCCCGGTCGACGTGGTGCACGTGCGAGACCTCCGTGCGTCCGTCCGCGCACAGGCCGGCGATGATCAGGCCGGCGCCGGCCCGGATGTCGGTGGCCCGGACCGGGGCGCCGGAGAGCCGCTCCCGGCCGCAGACCAGGGCGTGGTGGCCGTCGGTGCGGATCTCCGCGCCGAGCCGCATCATCTCGTTGGCGAACATGAACCGGCCGTCGAAGATGTTCTCCGTGATCAGGGAGCCGCCGTGGCTCACCGCGGCCAGCCCGATCGCCATCGGCAGCAGGTCGGTGGCGAAGCCCGGGTAGGGCAGCGTGACCACGTCCACCGCCGCCGGCCGGTCGTCCATCCGGACCCGGAACGCGTCGCCGCGCGTCTCCACCAGGCCGCCGGCCGAGACCAGCTTGTCCAGCGCGACCTCCAGGTAGGCCGGATCGAGGCCGGTCACGGTGACGTCGCCGCGGGTCATCGCGGCGGCGAACGCCCAGGTGCCGGCCACGATCCGGTCCCCCACCGTGGCGTGCCGCACCGGGCGCAGGTCGGGCACGCCGACGATCTGCACCGTCGAGGAACCGGCGCCGGAGATCCGGGCGCCCATCCGGTTCAGCATGGTGCAGATGTCGACGATCTCCGGCTCCCGGGCCGCGTTGTCGATCGTCGTGGTGCCCCGGGCCAGCACCGCCGCCATCACCAGGTTCTCGGTGGCGCCCACGCTCGGGAAGTCCAGCACGATGTCCGCGCCGTGCAGCCCGTCGGGCGCCTCGGCGATGACGAAGCCGTGCTCACCGGCGATGTCCGCGCCCATCCGGGCCAGCCCGGCGATGTGCATGTCCAGGCCGCGCGAGCCGATCGCGTCGCCGCCGGGGTGGGCCACCCGGACGTGCCCGCGCCGCGCCAGCAGCGGGCCGAGCACGCAGATCGACGCGCGCAGCCGGCGGACCAGGTCGTAGTCGGCCTCCGCGCCCGGCCGTTCCGGCACGTCGATGACGACCGAGCGGGACCGCTCCTTGCCGCCGCCGGCGACCATCGGGTCGACCGGGTCGTCGGGGCCGAAGCGTACGCCGCAGCCGAGCCGGCGCAGCACCTCACCCATGATCGCGATGTCGGTGATCCGGGGCACGTTGGTGATCACGCTGCGGCCGGGCGCGAGCAGCGCGGCGGCCATCAGCTTCAACGCCGAGTTCTTCGCGCCCACCACGTGCACGGTGCCGGCCAGCCGGGCGTCCCCGCGTACCCGGATGACGTCGACGTCGCTGACCGCCGGGTCGCCGGCGTCGCCCGGCCCCACCGCGGTCGGCCGGTCGGGCCGTACCGGGATGGTCAGGTCCGGTATCCGTAGGCTGTGCGTCATGGCCGTCCACCTCACGCGCATCTACACCAAGGCCGGCGACGCCGGCATGACCAGGCTGAGCAACAACGAGCAGGTGCCGAAGACCGATCCGCGGATCGCCGCGTACGCGGACGTCGACGAGTGCAACGCCTCGATCGGCGTCGCGCTCGCCCTGGGGCAGCTCCCGGACGAGCTGCGCGGGGTGCTGGAGTCCGTGCAGAACGACATGTTCGACGTCGGCGCGGACCTGGCGACACCGGTCGAGCCGGACCCGGAGTACCCGCCGCTGCGGGTCACCGAGGAGTACGTCGAGCGCCTCGAGGGCTGGTGCGACGAGTTCAACGCGCGCCTGGGCAAGCTCGACTCCTTCATCCTCCCCGGCGGCACCGCGGGCGCGGCGCTGCTGCACGTGGCACGGACGACCGCCCGGCGCGCCGAGCGTGCGGCATGGGCGTTGGTCGCGCACGACCCCGATCGGACCAGCACGCTCCCGGCAAAGTATCTCAACCGGCTCTCCGATCTGCTCTTTATCCTGTCAAGAACGGCCAATCCGGGCGGCGATGTGCTATGGGTGCCGGGCGGGAAGCGCTGACGTCAGCGGGCCGCACCACGCGCAGGCCCGCATACCCGACCTGACGGCAGCCAGTCGTCCCCGGGACTGACCGGGTTGCCGGCGGAGCCGCCGGGTCAGCAGCGGTCGACCTCGCCCCGCCGGACAGGCGCGGTCCGGCCCGCCCCCGGACGGCGGGAACCCGGCCGGCGGCGGGTGCCGCCCGCCCGCGCCGGCACCGGCCCGGAGCAGGCGCGGCGGGCCGCGCGCCGTCGGCGTACCCGCAGACGCCGGAACGCCACCGCGAGCGCGACCGCCACCACCACCGCCACCCCGGCGGCGGCCGGGAGACCGGCCGGCAGTCCGCCGGCCGCCCAGCCCACCAGCACCGTGCCGGGCACCCAGACGACGACCGCGAGGCCGTCGAAGAGCACGAACCGGCGGTACGGCAGTCCGGCCGCCCCGGCCACCCGGGGCACCAGCGTGCGGGCGAACGCCGTCCAGCGACCCAGCAGCACCGCGGTCCCGCCCCGGGCGGCGACCAGCGCCTCGGCCCGCCGCCAGCGAGGTTCCCCCACCCACCGGCCGACCGGCCCGCCACGCAGGCGGGGGCCGAGCAGCCGCCCCTCCAGATAGCCGAGCTGGTCCCCGACGAACGCGGCGGTGGTGGTCACCGCCAGCGCGGCGCCCAGGTCGACGCGGCCGGCACGGGCCAGCAGGCCGACCGTCAGCATGGTGGTCGCGGCCGGCAGCACCAGCCCGGCCAGCAGCCCCACCTCGCCGGCGAGCACCGCCGCCGCGACCAGCAGCAGGAGGCCCGGCGGCAGGGTGTCGAGCCGGTCCACCAGGGGATCCAGGAAGGTCATGCCTCCCAGCGTCGCCGCGGCGTCGGCCGGTGACGTCCTGCCCGCGGCCGGGGCGGGTCCTCCGGGTGGCCGGTCGTGGCCCTAGGGTCCACCCGGATCCGGCACCGGGTTGAACCCGTCGTCGACCAGACCCAGCCGGTGCGCCACCACCGCGGCCTGCACCCGGTTCCGCAGCTCCAGCTTCTCCATCGCGGCCGAGACATGCGTCTTCACAGTGGTCACGCCGAGGTGCAGCCGGGCAGCGATCTCCGCGTTCGACAGTCCCGCCCCGACCAGCGACAGCACCTCCCGCTCCCGCGGGCTGAGCAGGCCCAGCCCCGCGACGGCCGGATCGGGGGTACGGTCGCGGTCGTGCGCGGCGAGCGCGCGGCGCAGCACCCGGGCCAGCACCGGCGGGGCGAGCAGCGGCTCACCCTGGGCGGCCCGCCGCACCGCGTCGACCAGTTCCTCGGGGGCGCCGTCCTTCACCAGGTAGCCCTGCGCGCCCGCGCCGAGCGCCCCGTAGACGTTCGCGTCGTCCGCGAACGTGGTCAGCACCACCACCCGGGCCGCCGGCTGCTGCCGCAGGATCCGCCGGGTCGCCTCGATGCCGTCCAGCCGGGGCATCCGCAGGTCCATCAGGATGACGTCCGGCCGTAGCCGCTCGGCGAGCCGGACCGCCTCGTGGCCGTCGCCGGCCTCGCCCACCACCTCGAAGCCCCCGGCCGTCCGCAGCACCAGGCCCACCCCGGCCCGGACCAGCGTCTGGTCGTCGACCACCAACACTCTGATCATTCGTTCTCCCTGATCGGCAGCCGAACCCGGACCCGCCAGCCGCCGCCCTCGGTGCCACCCGCGACGAGCGTCCCACCGAGCAGGCCCACCCGCTCCCGCATGCCACGCAGCCCGTGCCCCGAGGCCGGCAGCCGGGGCCCCGGACGCGCCGGGCCGCTGTCCCACACCTCGATCAGCAACGCGCCGGCGGTCGCCTGGACGTCGACCGAGACGACCGCCCCCGGCCCGGCGTGCTTCAGGCTGTTGGTCAGCGCCTCCTGCACCACCCGGGCCGCGGTCGTGCCTCCCACCAGCGGCATGTGCAGCACCTCGGGCATCCGCACCTGCACCGCCAGGCCGGCCTCCCGGACCCGGCGGGCCGCGTCCCGGATCACCTGCGCCGGATCGACCGAGGTCTCGGCCGGCGCCACCGCTTCCGGGTCACGGAGCACCTCCAGCAGTTCCCGCAGCTCGTCCAGCACCTGACCGGCGGTGTCCCGCAGCTCGTCGAGCGCCAACACCGCCTCGTCGGGGCGGCCGGTGTGCTGCACCGCGTACCGGGCGGCGCCGGCCCGCAGCGCGATTGCCGCGACGTGGTGCGCGACGATGTCGTGCAGGTCCCGGGCGATCGCGGTGCGCTCGGTCAGCCGGACCATCCGGGCCTCCGTCGCCCGCCGCTCCTCCGCCTCCCGGGCCCGCTCCTCGGCCGCGCTGGCGGCCTGGCGCACCCCGCTGAGGTAGCGGCCGAACGCCACCGGCGCGGCGGCGATCCCGGCCAGCATCACCAGCCGCAACACGCCGACACCGCCGCGGAGGACCTCCGCGTTGCCCGGATCGATCACGTTGACCAGCGTGACGTTCAGCAGCAGCGCGTACCCGGCGGCCGTGGCCGGCCAGCTCGACCGGTACGCGACGTAGCCCAACGCGACCGCGGCGGCGAACTGGGCGGTGTCCGCGCCGGTCACCGTCACCGCGTCGGCCACCACCAGCAGCGCCGACGTGGCGAGCAGCACCGGCCACGGCCAGCGCCGGACGCCCACCAGGACCAGGCCGGTGAGCACCGCGAAGACCCCCGCCCACGCCTCGCGCGGAATGCCGGGGACGACGATCCGGGTGCTGATCAACCCCAGCGCGGCCGTGCCGAGCCCGAGCAGCAGCTCGGGCCACCAGCTCCACCGCCTGCCCCCCATGCGGCCACCATACGGAGCCGGACGCGGCGGCCAGCCCTACCACCGGCCGGCGCCCCTCCTCCGACTGGCCGGTGTGCCGGCCCGCCGCACGAGACCCGGGCGGCGTCCGCGCGCCTACCGTCGGTCGGCGTGATCAGCGACGCCCCCACCTTCCTCGGCCAGTTCGCCCGGCACCCGTTCGCCACCGGCGCGGTGTTGCCGAGCGGTTCGGTCCTCGCCCGGGACATCACCGCCGCCGTGCCCCGCAACGGGCATCCGCTGGTGGTGGAGCTGGGCCCCGGCACCGGTGCCTTCACCCGGGCCATCCAGCAGCGGTTGGCCGGGCGCGGCCAACACCTGGCGGTCGAACTGAACCCGAGCTTCGCCGCCACGCTGGCCCGTCGCCACGCCACCGTCGAGGTGGTACGCGCCGACGCCGCCGGCCTCGACCGGGTGTTGACCGAGCGGCACCTGCCCGCCGCCGACGTGGTGGTGAGCGGGCTGCCCTGGGCGGCCTTCGGCCGCGGGCGGCAACTGGCTGTTCTCGACGCGGTGCGGGCGGCGCTGCGGCCGAGCGGCGTGTTCACCACGTTCGCGTACCGGCACGCGCTCGCGACCCGGCCGGCCCGCCACTTCCGGCACCTGCTGGCCGGCGCGTTCGAGGAGGTGACGATCGGGCGGACGGTCTGGGCGAACCTGCCACCGGCCCTGGTCTACCACTGCCGTCGGCCGGTGAGCCGCTGAAGGCCGGCACCCGTGTCCGGGTGCCGGCCTTCGCGTTGTCTCAGCTGTTCCAGTGCTTGGCGACGAGGTCGGTGGCCTGCTTCTCCCACTGGGCGTACGCGTCCGGGTAGGCCGAGACCTGCACCGTCTGCGCCGCCTTGGTCAGCGGCATGTCCTGCCAGCCGTCGACCTGCTTCAGACCCTTCAGGAACGCCAGCGTCGAGTACTCCGGGTCGGTGATCTGCTCCGGCGTGCCCCAACCCGAGGAGGGGCGCTGCTGGAACAGGCCCAGCGAGTCGTGGTCGTTGCGGTCGCCGAGGTGGCCCAGGTTCTCCAGCTTCGACTCCTGCAACGCGGTCGCGATCGAGATGACCGCGGCCCGCTCCGGCAGGCCGGCCTTCTTCGTCGCGGCGATGATCGCCTTCACGTTCGCCGTCTGCTCGTCGTTCAGGTTGATCGTGGACTGCTCACCCTGCACGCTCGCCACCGCGACCGGCTTCGCCGTGGCGGCGTGCGCGGACTCGACGTGACCGGCGATCGGACCGGCGAACACACCACCGGTGAACGCCAGACCAGCAATACCCAGCACACTCTTACGCAGCATCGTGTTCATGGGGGGCTCCATTCGGGGGTCAACACACCCGGGGGGGGTGCGGGCACCGTCAGGCGCACAACAAGTTCTCGGGGGGAGTTCCGGCTGCTCGCGGGGCGGGGGCCTCAATCGCGGCGCCGGAAGTGTGTGCAACGACCGGGGGCCCACCGTCATTCCCGGACGGGGGTCGGCGGCGGGGGCCGCTTGCCTTCCTCGGCCGTGCACCGGGATACAACGCCGCGACCCCCGGACCCATTCCACCGCCAGCGTGCCCCCCACCACCACGAAACCGGACACCCACCCCACCTCACCCCAGTCGGGCACATCCGAGCGCGACTCCTCGACCCCTGCTCGCTGATCTTGCAGTTGTGGCCCGCCCATACGGCACAAAACCGGCGTTGGGTGGGCGGCAAGTGCAAGATCAGCGAGGAGTGCCGGGGGTTGAGGGCCGGGGCCGGGGGCCGTCAGGCGGCGGGCCAGTCCTGGGAGGCCAGACGCGGCGAGGCCGCCCCCGGAGGGGCGGCCTCGAGCCAGGAGAGGAAGCCGGTCACCGTGGATCGCGCCATGGCGATCTCGACCGGAGCGTGGTCGCTGGTACAGCGCAGGATCACCCAGTCGGCCGGCATGGAGAGGCGCTCCTGCCCCTCGGGCAGTCGGCGGCGCTCCACCGCCAGCCCCTTACGGGAGAGCACCCGCTTCGGGCGGAGCGCGAAGCTGAACATGCGGTACCAGCGGAGCTGATCGCCGGCGAACCGCCCGAAGCCGGGCGACCAACCGCGGCCGTCGAGCACCGTGGTGACCCGGACGCTCAGCCGGATGATTCCCCCGCTACGGGTGAACAGGGCCCGCCGGATGAAGAGGATGAGAAGCGCGACGACGACGACCGCGACGCCGATTCCGATCCCTTCCACGATCTCCATCGGCGGGTCGGCTCAGCGGGCCGGAGTGGCCGGGGTGGCGCTCTCGGCGAGGACGGTCACGCCCTCACCGGTGACCGACAGGAAGCCGCCGGCGACGTCGTACGCGACCTGCTGGCCACCGGCCTGCTTGATGCGCACCTGGCTGGGCTCCGCGAGCTGGCCGAGCAGCGGCGCGTGCCCGGGCAGCACACCGAGCTCACCCTCGGTCGTCCGGGCGACGACCATCTCGGCCTCACCGGTCCAGACCTTCTCCTCGACGGCTACGAGCTCGACGTGAAGCTGCTGTGCCACGCTGTCTCCTTGCTGCGGCGGCGGATTGCCGAAAGTCTAGTCGCGCCCCCGGGCGCCACCCAACGCGGGTGGTGAGAGCCGGGCCACGGCACTCCGCACCCGCTCAGGCTACTGGCTCTTCTGCTTGAAGTCGGGGTGCTCCAGCAGGAACGCGTCCAACTGCTCGGCACGCAGCGCGGCGAAGAAGTCGTCGGCCGGCGCGAGGAGCTGTTCGCCCCGGTAGGCGCTGCCGCTCCCGATCGGTCCGCCGGGCAGCTTGATCGTCTCGATGGCGTCGGGACGGATGTCCTTGAGCGCGAGGCCGAAGTCGACGACGCTGTTGCCCCGACCGTTGAAGACCAGCGACTGCCCGGCGGCCCGCAGCACCCGGTCCAGCTTGACCGGGTTGGCCACCACGTCGGCGCTGAACGCCTGGCTCACCATCGCCTTGACGAACTGCTGCTGGTGCCGCTGCCGACCGTAGTCCGCGTCCGGCACGCCGTTCTTGGGGTAGCGCTGCCGGACGTAGTCCAGCGCCTGCCAGCCCGAGAGGTGGGCGTCGCCCTTCTTGTACCGGGCCTGCGGGCCGAGGTAGCCACCCCCGCCCGGCTTGAGCTGACGCGGCGTGCCATCCGGCTGGAGGTGCTCGGACTTCACGTCGCGCTCGATGTACATGTCGACGCCGCCCATGGCGTCCACGATCTTCTTGAACCCGCTGAAGTTGATGATCGCGCCGGCGTCGAAGCGCTTGATGCCGGTGACCCCCTGGACGGTCTTGGCGAGCAGTTCGAAGCCCTGCGCGGCGCTCGGGTTCTTGCCCGGCACGTTGCTGCCGTGCGACATGGCGGCGTTGATCCGGTCGGTGCCGCCGGAGTAGTCGGCCTTCGGGAAGGCCGGGATGTCCACCCGCAGGTCGCGTGGGAGCGAGAAGAGGTAGCCGCGGTCCATGCCGGCCGGCACGTGCAGGATCATGATCGAGTCGGAGAGCGGGCGGGCCGTCGAGGTGCGGGGGTCGATGCCGACGAGCAGGATGTTGAGCGGGCCCTTGATGTCGCTCTTCTTCTCGGTGGCGCCGGCGGCCTGGTCGCCGAAGAGGTCGCCCTTGCCGACCGCGCCCTCGTAGCGCGCGACGAGTGTGTGGTAGCCCACCAGCACCGAGCCGCTGAGCACCATCATGACGATGCCGAGGATGGTGCTGACCCGGGCCCACCGCGGCACGCCACGCCACATGGACCGCTTGCCCCGGTCCGTGCCGCCCTTACCCACGAGCATCTCCTATCGTCGCGCCCACGAAGAGGAGACGGGCGCAGGGGTCCGTTTCGTTGCAGAGATCAACGACGGTGACGCGAATTCGTGTCACGAACGGTACCGCGCGCTTCGGCGAACCGCCTGCCGGCCAACCGGACTTCTGGTACGGACCGGTCGTGAACAGGCGAAGGCCGCCCCGACGAGGTGTCGGGACGGCCTTCGTGGTGTGAGCGGGCTCTCAGCCCTCCTCACCCATCAGCTCCTCGGCCTTGGCCTTGAGGTCCTCCAGGCCGCCGCACATGAAGAACGCCTGCTCCGGGAAGTGGTCGAACTCCCCCTCGCTGATCCGGCGGAAGGCGTCGATGGTCTCCGCGATCGGGACCGTCGAGCCCGGCACGCCGGTGAACTGCTCGGCGGCGTAGGTGTTCTGCGAGAGGAACCGCTCGATCCGGCGGGCGCGGCCGACGGTGAGCTTGTCCTCCTCGGAGAGCTCCTCGATGCCCAGGATGGCGATGATGTCCTGCAGGTCCTTGTAGCGCTGCAGGATCCGCTTCACCTCGGTGGCGACGGCGAAGTGGTCCTCGCCGACGAACTCCGGGGCGAGGATCCGGGACGAGGACGCCAGCGGGTCCACGGCCGGGTAGATGCCCTTGTCGGAGATCGACCGCTCCAGGTTGGTGGTCGCGTCGAGGTGGGCGAACGTGGTGGCCGGCGCCGGGTCGGTGTAGTCGTCGGCGGGCACGTAGATCGCCTGCATCGAGGTGATGGCCTGGCCCCGGACGGAGGTGATCCGCTCCTGGAGCTCGCCCATCTCGTCGGCCAGGGTCGGCTGGTAACCCACGGCGCTCGGCATGCGGCCGAGCAACGTGGAGACCTCGGAACCGGCCTGGGTGAAGCGGAAGATGTTGTCGATGAAGAGCAGCACCTCCTGCTTCTTCACGTCGCGGAAGTACTCCGCCATGGTGAGCGCGGAGAGCGCGACCCGCAGCCGGGTGCCCGGCGGCTCGTCCATCTGGCCGTAGACCAGCGCGGTCTTGTCGATGACGCCGGACTCGGTCATCTCGGCGATGAGGTCGTTGCCCTCGCGGGTGCGCTCACCCACGCCGGCGAAGACCGAGGTACCACCGAAGTTCCGGGCCACCCGGGTGATCATCTCCTGGATGAGCACCGTCTTGCCCACGCCGGCGCCGCCGAACAGGCCGATCTTGCCGCCCTTGACGTACGGGGCGAGCAGGTCGATGACCTTGATGCCGGTCTCCAGCATCTCGGTCTTCGGCTCCAGGTCCGCGAAGGCCGGAGCCTTGCGGTGGATGCCCCAGTGGTCGTCGGCCTGGATGGTCTCGCCCTCGGTGAGGTTGAGGCACTCGCCGATCGCGTTGAACACGTGGCCCTTGACCGCGTCGCCCACCGGCACGCTGATCGGCGCGCCGGTGTCCCGGACGTCGGCGCCACGGACCAGGCCGTCGGTCGGCTGCATGGAGATGGCGCGGACCAAGTTGTCACCCAGGTGCTGGGCGACCTCCAGGGTCAGCGTCTTCTCACCGCCGGAGAGCGTCACGTCGACGTGCAGGGCGTTGAACAGACCCGGCATGGCGTCGCGCGGGAACTCGGCGTCGACGACCGGGCCGATGACCCGGACCACGCGACCCGTGGCCGTCTTGGTCTCCACTGCGGATACAGTCATCACACTTCACTTCCCGACGCGGCCAGCGCGTTCGCGCCGCCGACGATCTCACTGATCTCCTGGGTGATCCCGGCCTGACGGGCCGAGTTCATCTCACGCGTGTACTTCTCGATCATCTCTTCGGCGTTGTCGGTGGCGCTCTTCATCGCCCGCCGACGGGCGGCCGACTCGCTCGCCGCCGACTCCAGCAACGCCGCGTAGATCCGCGTGTTGATGTACTTCGGCAGCAACGCGTCGAGCAGCGACTCCGGCTCCGGCTCGAACTCGTACGCCGGCAGCAGGCCCTCGGACCGCGGGCGGTCCTCGACCTGCATCGGGCCGACGATCCGGGTCACCGGGTTCTGCGTCATCAGGGACTTGAACTCGGTGTAGACGATGTGCAGCTCGTCCACGCCGAGGATCCCGTCCGCCCCGGCGTGCCCGTCCGCGTCGTCCGCGCCGGCGGTGAACGCCTTGATCAGCGTGTCACCGACCTCGCGGGCGTCGTCGAACGACGGCTGCTCGGAGAAGCCCGTCCAGCTGCCGGCGATCTCCCGGTTGCGGAACCGGTAGAACGCCACGCCCTTGCGGCCGATGACGTAGAGCACCGGCTCCTTGCCGTCGGCGCGCAGCCGGGCGATCAGCGACTCGGCGGTCCGGATCGCGTTCGAGCTGTACCCGCCGGCCAGACCTCGGTCGGCGGTGACCAGCAGGACACCCGCCCGCCGCACCCGCTCACGCGGGGTGAGCAGCGGGTGGTCGATCCGCGCGTTGGAGGCCAGCGCCGTCAGCACGCCGGTGATCGCCTCGGCGTACGGCAGCGAGGCCGCCACCTTGGCCTGGGCCTTGGCGATGCGGCTCGTCGCGACGAGCTCCATCGCCTTGGTGATCTTCTTCATCCCCTTGGCGGAACGGATCCGCTGTCGGAGAACGCGTACCTGGGCGGCCATCGGATCAGCTCTCGGCGGGGCGGTCGGTGGTGCCGTCGCGGAAGCGGGTCACCGTCTCGCGGGTCTGCTCACCCTCCAGCGGCTCGGCCGGGGCCTCGTTGACGCGGACCTCGTCCTCCTTGCCCAGGAAGACCTGCTTGAACTCGGCGATGGCCGAGTCCAGCGAGGCGATGATGTCGTCGCCCCACTTGTTGTCCGCGATCGAGGCCAGCACGCCCTCGTGCTTGTGGCGCAGGTACTGGAGGAACTCCGACTCGAAGCGGCGGACCTCGCCGACCGGGACGTCGTCCAGCTTTCCCTCGGTGCCGGCCCAGACGGAGACGACCTGCTCGTTGACCGGGTACGGCGAGTAGTTCGGCTGCTTGAGCAGCTCGACCAGGCGGGAACCACGGGCGAGCTGGTTCTGCGAGGCGCGGTCCAGGTCGGAGGCGAAGGCGGCGAACGCCTCCAGCTCACGGAACTGGGCCAGGTTGAGCCGCAGCGAGCCGGCGACCTTCTTCATCGGCTTCACCTGCGCGGCGCCGCCGACCCGGGAGACCGAGGTGCCGACGTTGATGGCCGGCCGGACGCCCTGGTTGAACAGGTCGGTCTCGAGGAAGATCTGACCGTCGGTGATCGAGATGACGTTGGTCGGGATGAACGCCGAGATGTCGTTCGCCTTGGTCTCGATGATCGGCAGACCGGTCATCGAGCCGCCGCCCAGCTCGTCGGAGAGCTTCGCGCAGCGCTCCAGCAGGCGGGAGTGCAGGTAGAAGACGTCACCCGGGTACGCCTCACGGCCCGGCGGGCGGCGCAGCAGCAGCGACACGGCCCGGTACGCCTCGGCCTGCTTGCTCAGGTCGTCGAAGACGATCAGGACGTGCTTGCCGCCGTACATCCAATGCTGTCCGATGGACGAGCCGGTGTAGGGCGCGAGGTACTTGAAGCCGGCCGGGTCGGAGGCCGGGGAGGCGACGATGGTGGTGTACTCCATCGCGCCCGCGTCCTCCAGCGTCCCCTTGATGGAGGCGATGGTGGAGGCCTTCTGGCCGATCGCGACGTAGATGCAGCGGACCTGCTTCGTCGGGTCGCCGGAGCGCCAGTTCTCCCGCTGGTTCAGGATGGCGTCCAGCGCGACGGTGGTCTTGCCGGTCTTCCGGTCACCGATGATCAGCTGACGCTGGCCACGGCCGACCGGGGTCATCGCGTCGATGGCCTTGATGCCGGTCTGCAGCGGCTCGAAGACGGACTGGCGGGCCATCACGTTCGGGGCCTGGAGCTCCAGCTCGCGGAAGCCCTCGTTGGCGATGTCGCCGATGCCGTCGATCGGCTCGCCGAGCGCGTTGACCACGCGGCCGAGGAACGCGTCGCCGACCGGCACGGAGAGCACCCGGCCGGTGCGCTTGACGCGCTGACCCTCTTCGATCCCGCCGAAGTCGCCGAGGACGACGACACCGATCTCGCGCACGTCGAGGTTCAGCGCCACGCCGAGCGTGCCGTCCTCGAACTCCAGGAGCTCGTTGGTCATGGTCGAGGGCAGACCCTCGACGTGGGCGATGCCGTCGCCGGCGTCGGCGACGGTGCCGACCTCCTCACGGGAGACGTCGGCCGTGTAGGAGGAGACGTAGCGCTCCAGGGCGCCGCGGATCTCCTCCGTCGAGATGGTCAGCTCGGCCATCCTCTGCTTCCTTAAAGTTCAGGGGCCCGGGATACCAGGTACCGACCGGTCCGATGGCGTCGAAATCAGGGCTGCAAGACGCTGGTCAGCGCTTCGCGAGCGCGTTGCGGGTCTCGTTGAGGCGGCGCAGGACGGTGCCGTCGTACAGGTCGGACCCGACCCGTACCCGCACCCCGCCGAGCACGTCGGGGTCGACCGTCTGCTTGACGGACACCTCCCGACCGTACATGCCGGAGAGGCGGGCACCGAGGCGTCGCTCCTCCTCCTCGGTCAGCGGGGCCGCCACGGTCACGTACGCGACCTGACGGTCCCGCCGGTCCGCGGCCAGCTCGACCAGCCGGGTGAGCGCGCCACCGAAGGAGCGGCCCCCGAAGCCCGCGAGCGCGACCTCGACGAGGCGGACGGTGACCGGCCGGGCCTTGCCGGCGAGCAGTTGGCCGGCGAGGCCGGACCGCCGCTCGGCCGGGGCCATCGGGTCGGAGAGCGCGTTGGACAGCTCGGCGGAGCCGGAGACGACCTGCCCGAAGCGGAACAGCTCGTCCTCGACCTCACCCAGCTCGCCGGCCGAGTCGGCGCTCGCCAGGAGCGCCTCCACGCCCAGCCGCTCGACGCCGTCGAGCAGTTCCGACGGGGTCGACCAGCGACCGGCGACCAGCGCGGTGAGCAGGTCGAGCGCCTCCGCGCCGACCTTGCCGCTGAGGATCCCGGTCAGCAGGGCCGTGCGGTCCGCGCCGGAGCGGGCCGGGTCGGAGAGCGCCCGGCGCAGCCGCGGCTCGCGCCGCAGCAGGGCGGCGACGGAGAGGATGTCGTCGGCGGTGGAGGCCACCGCCGACGGCTCCGCGCCGCGGACGTACGCGTCGAGGCGCTCGACCCCGGCGGCGTACGACTCCCGGCTGGCGGCCTGCATCAGCGGGCCCCCGTGCTCTCGAGACCGCTCAGGAACCGGTCGACGGTGCCCTTGCGACGCGCCTCGTCGGCCAGCGACTCACCGACGATCTTGCTGGCCAGGTCCACCGCGATGGTGCCCATCTCGGTGCGCAGCTCGCGCACGATGGTGGCCCGCTCGGCCTGGAGCTGCTCCTTGCCGGCGGCGATGACCCGGTCGGACTCCTCGCGCGCCTTGGCGAGGATGTCCTGGCGGATGCCCTCGGCGTCGGCCCGGGCGTCGTCCCGGATCCGGGCGGCGTCGGTACGCGCCTCGGCGAGCTGGGCGCGGTACTGCTCGAGCAGCTGGTTCGCCTCGGCCTGGGCGGCCTCGGCGCGCTTGATGCCGCCCTCGATCGCGTCCACCCGGGCCTGGAACGTCTGCTCCATGCGCGGGAAGACGAACTTCATCAGCACGAAGCAGAGGACACCGAAGGCGACCAGCCCGACCACGATCTCCTGCCAGACAGGGATGATCGGGTTGTGGGTCGTCTCACCACCCTCAGCGGCGAGGAAGAACATGGAAAACCTCCCGGTCAGCGGGGTTGGGTCAGCCGGCCCAGATGAAGCCGAACGCGATGCCCAGCAGCGCCAGGGCCTCGATGACGGCGAAGCCGATCCAGACGTACGGAAGGGTCATCCGGGACGACTCCGGCTGGCGGGCGGTCGACTGGATGTAGGCCGAGAAGACCAGGCCCACGCCGATGCCCGGGCCGATGGCCGCGAGACCGTAGCCGATGGCGGCGGTGCTGCCCTCTACCGCGGCGTAGATGTCCATTGGTTGGTTCCTCCTGGTTATCACGCGTGACTCTCACGCGGGACGACAACGGTTGGTGCGAAAGATCGGATCAGTGCTCGTCGGCGAGCGCGCCCTGCACGTAGCTGGCGGTCAGCACCGTGAAGACGTACGCCTGCAGACAGATCACCAGGAACTCGAGGAAGGTCAGCGCGATCGTCATCACCCAGGACAGCACCGAGACCGGCGCGAGCCAGACGTTGGCGCTGAGCATGGCGAAACCGCCGAGCGTGAAGACCAGCAGGAGCATGTGGCCGGCGAACATGTTCGCGAAGAGACGGACGGCGAGCGAGAACGGCCGGACGAGGAACGTCGAGAAGAACTCGATCGGGATCAGCAGCGGCAGGATGTACCACGGCGCCGGCGGGACCAGAGAGTTCTTGAAGTACTTCACGAAGCCGTGGTGCCGGATGCCGACGAAGTTGAACATCAGGTAGCTGATCACGGCGAGGATGGCCGGGAACGCGATGTGCGAGTTCGGCGAGATCTGGAAGAACGGCACGATCGCGAAGAAGTTCGTCAGCAGGATGAAGCAGAAGAGCGTGGTGAAGTACGGCGCGAACCGCACCCCCGCGTGCCCGATCATGTCCACCGCGATGTTGTTGCGGACGAAGCCGTAGATCGACTCGGCGAACCACTGCTTCTTGGTGGGGACGAGCTGCGGCTTCCGGTAGCTGACCAGGAAGAAGATGATCAAGATGCCGACGGCGACCCACACCATCGCCGTGATCTTGGTGAACCAGTACGAGTTCTCCGCACCCCAGGGCAGGATGCTGGGCAGGTAGAAGTCCCCCACGCTCGGTGGGAATTCCGCCTGGCCCTGAGCCAGGACGTTCGCCTGTCCGAACACCGCGTCCCTTCCTAAGTAGGCGTGCCCAGCCGGCGGACGACCAGGATGATGCCCCCGGCCATGCCGAGCACGACCCCGATGCCGGTGGCGACGCCGCCGGTATCGAGCCAACGGTCGACCAGCCAGCCGACGAAACCCCAGACGAGCATGCCCCCGATGAGGTATGAGAGCGCGGTCCAACCCTGACCGGCACCGGACGGAACGTCGCCCGAGCCGCCAGCGTTGGGGGGTTTCTGGTCACCGGCCATGACGGGGCGAACGATATCAGCAAGGCAGAAGAGGTTGTGCCTCACCCCCCGCACAACCTGGTTGTGTGGGACACGGGCGGGCGAAGTCGTCTGGAGGCACCGTACTCCTCCCGCGCCACTGAGAGAATGACCGATCGCGGACGCTGTGGCGCGTCGCCCGAAGGATGGGACGCCGTCAGCGGGCGGCCCGTCGCGCGTGGACGGTGGCGAGCCACCAGATGTGCACGCCGGTCCAGATCACCACGCCCGCCGCGAGGCCCAGGCAGAACGGGATCAGCCCCGGCCAGCCGGTGGAGGCGACCAGCACCAGCACGCCGCCGAGCGCGGTCATCTTGGCCACGTAGAGGCCCAGCCCGAACGGCAGCACGAGCTGCGGATCGCGGGCGTCGGCCCAGGCCAGCACCACGGTGGTGAGCGTGTAGCTGGCCGCCGTGACGGCCACCCCGCCGGCCGCGCCGAGCGCACCGTCCGCGCCGCGCCACACCCCGCCGGCCACCGCCGCCACCGCGGCCAGCACGGCCACCGCGGCCAGCAGGACGGGCAGGTGGCGCAGTCGCCACCCACGGTCCGCGACCGCCTCCGCCGCGCGCGTCCCCGACTCAGCCACGGGGGTACGCCGGGAACACCGTGGTCATCTGCCGCTCCCTCGCGTTCTCCACAGCGAAGGAGTCTACGGAGCCGCACACTGGAGCCCGTGAGATGCCTCGTCACCGGTGCCACCGGCTACATCGGCGGGCGCCTCGCGCCCCGCCTCCTGACCGAGGGGCACACCGTGCGCTGCCTGGCCCGTAAGGCCGGGCGGCTGCGCGACGTGCCCTGGGCCGCCGACGCGGAGATCGTCGAGGGCGACCTGCGCCGGCCGGAGACGCTGCCGGCCGCGTTCGAGGGCGTGGACGTCGCGTACTACCTGGTCCACTCGCTCGGCCAGCGTGGCTTCGAGGCGGCCGACCGGGAGGCGGCGACGAACTTCGCGGCGGCGGCGCGCGCCGCGGGCGTACGCCGGATCGTCTACCTCGGCGGGCCGGAGCCGGCGGAACGCGACGGCCTGCCCTCGGCGCACCTGCGCTCCCGGGCGGAGGTGGCCCACATCCTGCTCGACAGCGGCGTGCCGACCGCGGTGCTGCGGGCCGCGGTGATCATCGGCTCCGGTTCGGCCTCGTTCGAGATGCTGCGCTACCTCACCGAGCGGCTGCCGGCGATGATCACCCCCCGCTGGGTACGCAACCGGATCCAGCCCATCGCGGTCCGGGACGTGCTGCGCTACCTGGCCGGCTGCGTGCACCTGCCGCCCGAGGTGAACCGTGGCTTCGACATCGCCGGGCCGGACGTGCTGACGTTCGCGCAGATGATGCAGCGCTACGCCCGGGTGGCCGGGCTGCGGCCCCGGATCATCCTGCCGGTGCGCCCGCTCACCCCCGGGCTCTCCTCGCACTGGGTCGGTCTGATCACCCCGGTGCCGAACGCGATCGCCCGGCCGCTGGTGGAGAGCCTGATCCACGAGGCGGTGGCGCACGAGCACGACATCGCCCGGTACGTGCCCGACCCGCCCGACGGGCTGACCGGCTTCGACCAGGCGGTCGACCTGGCGCTGGCCAAGGTGCGCGACGCGGAGGTGGAGACGCGCTGGTCGACCGCGAGCGGGCCGGACGCGCCGGCCGAGCCGCTGCCCTCGGACCCGGACTGGTCCGGCGGCACCGCCTACACGGACCTGCGGGAACAGGCGGTGGACGCCCCTCCGGCGGCGCTGTGGCGGGTCATCGAGGGCGTCGGCGGCGAGCACGGCTGGTACTCGTTCCCGCTGGCCTGGTCCGTGCGCGGCTGGCTGGACCGGCTGGTCGGCGGCGTGGGGCTGCGCCGCGGCCGGCGCGACCCGCACCGGCTCCAGGTCGGCGAGGCGCTGGACTTCTGGCGGGTGGAGGAGATCGTCCCGGGCGAGCTGCTGCGGCTGCGCGCCGAGATGCGGCTGCCCGGTCGGGCCTGGCTGGAGATGCGCGCCGAGCCGGCCGAGGACGGCCACAGCCGCTACGTCCAGCGTGCCGTCTTCCTCCCGCACGGCCTGCCCGGCCACCTCTACTGGGCCTCGGTCGCCCCGTTCCACGCCGTCGTCTTCGGCGGCATGGCCCGCAACATCGCCCGCAACGCCGCCCACCCCACCCCCTGACACCCCTCCCCCACCCACCCCACCCACCCCCACGCCCTCGGCGCCCTGTTTCACGGAAAGAGTGGCTATTCCCGGCCGTTTGGCCACGCTTTCCGTGAAACAGCGCCCGAGAGGGTGGGGTGGGGTGGGGTGGGTCAGTTGCCGGTGCGGGGGGTGGTGTGCTGGAAGGCGACCGCCTCGCCCGGGGGGACGAAGTCGCGGACGGGCTGATCGCGTAGGGCCCAGGCGAGGATGCGGCCGACGGCGGCGATCTGCCGCTTCTGCACGCCGCCGCCGACCGCGTCGCGCGGGTCGTCCGGGTTCGCGGCGATGGTGGCCACCGCGAGCTGCGGGGTGAACGCGACAACGGTCTCCGTGGCGTTCCGCTCCGAACTGCCGGTCTTGCCGGCCAACGGACGGCGCAGACCCGGGGCCAGTTCCTCGGCCGTGCCGCCGGCACACCTGCGGTACATCGACTGGTCGCCCACCGGGCAGCGGCTGGCGTCGGCCGCCGCGCGGGCCACCTCGGTGTCCAGCACCTGCCGGCAGTCGGCGTCCCCGGCTGCCACCCGCCGGCCGGTCGCGTCCGTGATGGAGACGACCGGGGTGGGTCGGCACCAGGTCCCCTCGGCGGCCACCGTGGCGTACGCGTTGGCCAGGTCGAGCGGCGTGGTGGCGGAGACGCCGAGGGTGAACGGCCCCCAGTTCGCCGCCCCGTCCCGGGCCATCTTCGCGTCCTGCGGCGCGCGGAACGCGATGCCCAGCCGCTGGGCCATCTCGACCACCCGGTCCGCGCCGACCCGCTCGGTCAGCCAGGCGAAGTAGGTGTTCACCGAGCGGCCGAACGCGTCCCACATGTCGCGGTCGCCGTCCATCCAGTACGTGTTGGCGTTCGCCGGACACCACCGGCCGCCGCAACTGGCCGGGCCGCCGGAGATCGGGTACTTCGTGACGTACACCCGGGGGGCGTCGAACTCGGTGTCCAGCGGCAGCCCGGACTCCAGCGCGGCCAGCAGCGCGAACAGCTTGAACGTGGAGCCCGCCTGGTAGCCGGTGATGCCGCCGCCCCCGGCCACGAGCTGGTTGACCGTGTTCGGGTAGTTCTGCTGCCCGGCCGGGTTGTCGCCCACGCCGTAGCCGCGGTTGACCGCCATGGCCAGCACCCGTCCGGTGCCTGGCTGCACGACCGCGGTCGGCGCGGCCCGCGCGATCGTCTCCGGATAGATCGTCCGTACCTGCTCGCTCGCCTTGGCCTGCACGTCCGGGTCGAGCGAGGAGACGATCGACCAGCCGCCCCGGCGCAGCGTGCGCTGCCGTTCGTCGACGGTCTTGCCGAACGCCGGCTGGGCGTTCCACCACTGGGTGAACCAGTCGCAGAAGAAGCCCCAGTCGTTGTGGCCGGCCGGCACCGCGGTGCAGTCGTTCGGGGTGGCGCTGGGCTTGAGGGCCAGTTCGGTGTCCTTGGCCGCGGTCGCCTCCGCCGCGTTCACCCGACCGGTCTCCACCATCCGGTCCAGCACGTACGCCCGGCGGTCCAGCGCCGCCCCGGCGTCGCCGTTGATCGGGTCGTCGTGGTCCGGTGCCCGCACCAGTCCGGCGAGCAGCGCGGCCTGGGCGAGCGTGAGCCGGTCCGGCGTGGTCGAGAAGTAGCGCTTGCTGGCGGCGGCGATGCCGTACGCCCCGGCGCCGAAGTACGCGATGTTCAGGTAGCGCCCGAGGATCTCGTCCTTGCCGACCTGGCGTTCCAGCGTCAGCGCGTACCGCATCTCGCGGATCTTGCGGCCGGCGGTGATCTCGGTGGCGGCGGTCCGCTGCGCCTCGGTCAGCCGGGGATCACCGGCCAGCGCGTTGCGCACGTACTGCATGGTCAGCGTGGAGGCGCCCTGCCGGGTGCCCTCCGTGCGGTTGGCCGTCAACGCCCGCAGCACGCCCCGCACGTCGACGCCGTGGTGCTCGTAGAAGCGCACGTCCTCGGCGGCCACGATGGCGTCCCGCATCACCGGCGCCACCTCGCCGACCGGCACGTCCACCCGGTCCTCGACGTAGAACGAGGTGATCAGCGTGCGGCCGTCGTTGGCGTACAGGTTGGCGCGTTGCGCCGGCTGCGGCGCCCGGAGTGCCTCCGGCAGTTCGGTGTACGGCATCAGGTTCTTCACGCCCAGCCCGAGGACCAGCGCGGCCGGCAGCGCGGCGGCGGCCAGGGCCAGTCCGGCGAGCACGCCGGCGAGCAGCACGGTGAACAGCTTGTCGAGATGGGCGCGGTTCATCAGCTCTCCCCGCAGGAGCCGGCCGTACGGACCCGTCAAGAATGACCGGATTTGCCGTTTTTGCCGGCGCCTTCGACGAAATGCGCAGGAAGTTCGCGAGAAAGGATGAACCTCAGGGCAGCAACGCGGCAGCCAGCGGCTGGACCGTCTCCTCGATCTCGTCGGCCACCCGGCTGAAACACTGGTCGCCCCGGCCCCACGGGTCGTCCAGGTCGTCGGTGGGCAACGCCGGGTCGCCCCGGCGGGCCGCGTCGGCGGCGGCCACCAGCGCCATCCCCCGGGCGTGCACCGCCTCCGGCGTCGGCCCGGCGGGGGGCAGGGCGGACCGGTCCAGCCCACCCAGCAGCCGGCCGAACTCGCCCAGCACGAACGTGCGCCCGGCGGCGTCCGGTCGCAGCGCCACCACGTACTCCTGCTGGTCGGCGGTGGCGGTGAGCACCAGGTCGGCGGCGTCGATCAGGTCCGAGCGCAGCCGCCGCGCGGTGAACCCGGCCACGTCACCACCGCGCGCGGTCACCTGCCGCGCGGCCGGCGGGTTCATCTCCTCGTCGGCGTGCCAGCCGCCGGTGCCGGCGCTGTGGCTGTGCACCAGCGCGTCCGAGCCGGCCGGGTCGACGTCGAGCCGGGCCAGCCGCTCCCGCACGGCGAGCAGCAGCAGCCGCTCGGCCATCGGCGACCGGCAGATGTTGCCCATGCAGACGTGCAGGACGGTGAAGGGCGGCACTCAGACCCCCCGCTCGTCGAGGAGCTCCGGCGCCACCTCGCGCAGCTTCGCCACCGACACCGCGCCCTGGCGCAGCACCCGCGGCACCTCGCCGGTCACGTCGACGATGGTGCTCGGCACCGGGTCCACCGCCGGCCCGGCCTCGAGGTACGCCCGGACGCCGTAACCGAGCTGGTCGCGGGCCTCCTCGGCGGTCAGCGCGGCGGGCTGGCCGACCTTGTTGGCCGAGGCGACCGCCATCGGACCGGTCTCCCGCAGCACCTCCAACGCGACCGGGTGCAGCGGCATCCGCACCGCCACCGTGCCGCTGGTGTCGCCGAGGTCCCAGGCCAGGCTCGGCGAGTGCTCCACCACGATCGTCAACGCGCCCGGCCAGAACGCCTCGACCAGGTCGCGGGCCACCTGGGGCAGCGAGAAGACCAGGCCGTCGAGGGTGTGCCGGGAGCCGATCAGCACCGGCGGCGCCTGCCGGGTGCCGCCCTTGGTGTCCGCCAGGGCCTTCACCGCGTACGGCGTGAACGCGTCCGCCCCGATGCCGTAGACCGTGTCGGTCGGCAGGACGACGAGTTCACCGTTCTTGACGGCCTCGATGGCAGCGGCGATGCCGCGGTCCCGGTCGGCGGGCGACCGACAGTCGTAGAGCATCACGAGGAGTCAGTCTGCCACGCCGCGCCGGGGTCGGCGTGTCGGCCGTCCGCCCGCCGGGACGCGGTCGCCCAGCGGGGCCGCCCGGCCAGGTCCCGGTGCTCCGCCACGTGCTCGTACCGGCCGTCGGCGGCGAGCAGGGCCGGCACCGCCGTGGCGTGCGTGTCGTCGTGCTCGACACCGATCACCCCGCCCGGACGCAGCAGCGTCGCGGCGCGGGCCACGACCGGCCGGATCACGTCCAGCCCGTCCGCGCCGCCGAACACCGCCTCGTCCGGGTCGTGGCCGGCCACCTCCGGCGGCACGGTCACCGCGCGCGGCACGTACGGCGGGTTGCAGAGCAGCACGTCGACGCGGCCGGCCAGGTCCGCCAGCAGCTCCGGGTCGGTGACGTCGGCGACCACCACCTCGACCGGCCGGTCCCCCGCGCCGGCCCGCCCGGCCGCGTTGCGCCGCAGCCAGGCCAGCGCGGCCGGGGAGCGTTCCACCGCCACCACCCGGGCCGCCGGCACCTCCTGGGCGACCGCGAGCGCGATCGCGCCGGAGCCGCTGCACAGGTCCACCACGAGCGGCGCGGCGAGCCGCCGGGCCACCTCGACCCCCCAACCGGCGAGCAGTTCGGTCTCCGGGCGGGGCACGAACACCCCCGGCCCGACCGCCAGCTCCAGGTGCCGGAAACCGGCCGCGCCGGTGAGGTGCTGCAACGGCTCCCGGGCCACCCGCCGGTCGAGCAGCGCGGCCAGGCGGTCACGTTGGACCGCGGTGAACCCGTCGGCCAGCGCCAGCCGGCCGCGCGGCACCCCCAGCACGTACGCGGCCAACTGCTCGGCCTCCGCCCGCGGTGCCGCCACGCCGGCGGCGGCCAGCGTCCGGGCCGCTCGGGCGATCATCGGCGAGACGCGTTCGCGTTCTGTCCCTTCGGACGGGTGTTGCGGGAGTGTGCTCACGCAATAATCATGAAGCGTCGCGGGTCGCCACACGAGCGGGTGCGTCCGGGCGCACACGTCAGGGAGGTCGCGAGTGGGCTGGCTCGACCAGGTCGAGGACCAGGTTGACGCCCTCCGACGTGCCCGGGCGTTGCAGGAGGCGAGCCGCTCCGCCGAGGCGTGCGTGCTGCTCGAACGCGTGATCCGCACCACCGACGACCCGTACGCCCGCGCCGACGCGCTGGTGCAACGCCTGTCCGCGCTGATCAATCTCGGTCGGACCGCCGAGTTCACCAGGGCCGTCGAGGACGCCTCGGCCGCCGTGCGCGACCTGGCCGAGCCCTACCTGCACGGGCACCTCAACGCGCTGGCCGCGCTCGCCGCCCACCACCAGGGCGCGCTCGACCGGTGCGTGATGCACCTGGTCCGGGCCGCCCGCGCGCTCGGCGCCGACGACACACCGGACCGGGACACCGCCTGGGGCTGGCACGACCTGGCGATGGCGTACTCGTACCTCAGCTTCCACGGCCACGCGCTCGGCGCGATCGAACGCGCGCGCGAGGTCGGACTGGGCGCGGGCATCCCGGAGGAGACGTTCGCCGCGCCGGGGATCCGGCTGCGCAACGCGGTGGCGCTGGACCACAACGGCGACAGCGACGGCTGCCTGCGGGTGCTGCGCGACGTGGCCGGCGACCTGGCCCGGTTCCTGCGCGGCGGGCGGGCCGCCAACCTGCGCCCCAGCAGCCTCGCCGCGTACGGGTACGCCGCCGCCCGCCGGGCCGCGCTCGGCGACCGGGTGGAGTCCGCCGGGGACGCCGACCCGAACCGCCTGCTCGGCCACGGCGGGGACAGCGCCCGCGCCCGCGACCTGCGCCAGCTCGGCCAGGTCTGCCTGGCGGTCGCCGCCGGCCGGCCGATCGAGGGGGTCACCCGGCTGGACGCGATCCGGGTCTCCGACGAGACGCTCGGCGCCGCCGAACAGCCCCGGCTGCGCAGCATCGCGCTGGCCCGGGCCGGCGACCACGCCGGCGCGCACCGCGCGGACCGGCACGCGTTCCGGCTGGCCGCCCGGCGCAGCGACCGCCTGCGGGACGTCTACATCGACGGCATCGCCGCCCGGATCGACCACGAGGAGATGCGCCGCGAGGCCGCCCGGTACGAGGGCGAGGCGCTCACCGACCCGCTCACCGGCCTGCCCAACCGCCGCCGGCTGGAGCGCTACCTCGGCGCGGTGGTGTCCCGGGGCGAGCGGGTGGTGATCGGCGTCTGCGACCTCGACGGGTTCAAGGCGGTCAACACCCGGCACGGGCACCACTCCGGCGACCTGGTGCTGCAACGGGTCGCCGGCGTGATCAACCGGGTGATGCGGCGGGGCGACTTCGTGGCCCGCTACGGCGGCGACGAGTTCGTCGTGGTGCTGCCGGACACCGTCATGCCGGAGGCGGTCGAGGTGGCCCGGCGGATCGAGGCGGCCGTGCGCACCGAGGACTGGGACACCCTGGTCCCGGGCACCCCGGTCGGGGTGACCATCGGGTTCGCGGAGGTCGACGGCAGCACCACGATCAGCGTCCGGGAGGCGCTGGGCGCCGCGTTCGAGCTGGCCGACCGGGAGATGCTGCGCGCGAAGGACCGCCTCCGCGCCAGCTGAGGGGGTAAGGCGGGGCCCCCTGTTAACGCCTTCGGTAGAGGAAGGGCCCCCTTTTAACAGCGCTCCCTCAGCGGCGGGACAGTTCGGTCTCGCCGGCCAGCCGGGCCGCCCGGTCCGCCTCGGTCAGCGCGTCGAGCACCCCGTCCAGCTCGCCGGCCAGCGCCAGGTCGAGGTTGTACGCGGTGTAGCCGATCCGGTGGTCGGTGATCCGGTTCTGCGGGAAGTTGTAGGTGCGGATCCGCTCCGACCGGTCCACGGTGCGGACCTGCGCCTTGCGGGCGTCCGAGGCGGCGGCGTCGGCCTGCTCCTGGGCCGCGGCGAGCAGCCGGGCGCGCAGGATCCGCATCGCCTGCTCGCGGTTCTGGAGCTGCGACTTCTCGTTCTGGCAGGACACCACGATGCCGGTCGGCACGTGGGTGATCCGGACCGCCGAGTCGGTGGTGTTTACCGACTGGCCACCGGGCCCGGACGAGCGGAACACGTCGATCCGCAGCTCGTTCGCGTCGATGGTGACGTCCACGTCCTCCGCCTCGGGCAGCACCAGCACGCCGGCCGCGCTGGTGTGGATCCGGCCCTGCGACTCGGTCACCGGGACGCGCTGCACCCGGTGCACGCCGCCCTCCCACTTGAGCCGGGACCAGACGCCGTTGCCGCCCTCGGGCACGCCCTTGGTCTTGATCGCCAGCGAGACGTCCTTCACCCCGCCGAGGTCGGAGTCCTGGGCGTCGATCACCTCGGTGGTCCAGCCCCGACGCTCGGCGTACCTGGTGTACATCCGCAGCAGGTCACCGGCGAACAACGCCGACTCCTCACCGCCCTCGCCGGCCTTGATCTCGACGATCACGTCCTTCGCGTCGTGCGGGTCACGCGGGATGAGCAGTTCGGCGAGCCGTTCCTCGAGCGCCGGCAGGGTGGCCGCGATGGTGTCCGCCTCGGCGGCGAACGCCGGGTCCTCGGCGGCCAGCTCGCGGGCGGCGACCAGGTCGGCACGGGCCTGTTCCAGCTCGCCGGCCGCCTTGTGCAGCGGCACCAGCTCGGCGTACCGCCGGCCGACCCGCCGGGCGGTGCCCTGGTCGGCGTGGATGGCCGGGTCGGCCAGCCGCTTCTCCAGGTCGGCGTACTCGTCGAGGAGGGCGGCCAGGCGCTCACTG
This sequence comes from Micromonospora sp. RP3T, assembly GCF_003027925.1. Lineage (GTDB taxonomy): Bacteria > Actinomycetota > Actinomycetes > Mycobacteriales > Micromonosporaceae > Micromonospora. The sequence continues at coordinate 29,027 of NZ_PYPS01000013.1, read as the reverse complement.
CTCATGCTGCGGATGCTCCTTCAGAAGACGCCGGGTGGAAACGGACGAACGCCCGTGTCCGGCACGGGGCCGGACACGGGCGTCGTCGACGGAGCTACTTGGCCTTCTTGGCCTGAACCTTGGCGTACTTCTGCTGGAACTTCGCGACCCGACCGGCGGTGTCCAGCACGCGCTGCTTACCGGTGTAGAACGGGTGGCAGGCGCTGCAGGTCTCGACGCTGATGGCGCCGCCCTTGGCGGTGCTGCGGGTCGTGAACGTGTTGCCGCAGGAGCAGCGGACCTCGGTGGTCGCGTACTCCGGGTGGATGTTGGGCTTCATGTCGCCTCGGTCCTTTCGTGGGTGGTCGCCGGGTCGCCGTCGGTGTGCCCCGTCGTGGTGACGGGCTCGGGCGTGAACCGGAACCGGTGGCCGATTGACCAGTGTGCCATGGGCGTCGGCCGGCCGGCACAGCAGGTCCGCCCGCCACAACGCCCGACCACCTCCCCGCATTCCCGCCCACCCCCGGGGCATGCGCGCCCCGCCGGCCGGGCTCCTCCCCCAGGACGAGGAGCCCGGCCGGGGGACCTACGCGGCGGGGCGCGCCTGCGCCGCCGCGGTGGTGGTCACCGTGGCCTCGGCGCGGACGCCGTTGACGGTGACCGTGAGCAGGATCCGTGCACCGGCACGTAGCGCGGTGAGCTGACCGGTCGACGGGTCGAACCGGGCCACGTGCCACGGGCGTACCCCGGTCGCGCCGCCGACGTGCAGGTTGGGCGAGCCCGCCCAGTCGGCGCTCACCGGCGGCCCCACCGGCACCTGCCGGCCGCCGGGCTGGGTGAGCGTGGCGACGACAGCCGCGGGGGCGCCGAGGCGCACCTGGGTCGGCGCGTCCAGCGCGAGCCGGTCGACGTGGGCGTGCGTCTCCGCGGCCACCCACTCCGGCCCCTCGGCGAGCGGGTCACGGCGGGCCCGCTCCGCCTCCCGTGCGGTGACCGGGTCCACCCCGAACTCGGTCCAGCCGGTGAAACCGCCCTGCCCGGCCGGGGTGGACGGGTCCTTGCCCGCGTTCCCGTTGATCACGTACGGGACGCCGTCCACCCGGTCGGCGTGGAACGTGCCGACGTGCCCGTTGACCATCACCGCGCCCTTTCCGGTGCGGTGCTGGAAGTCGGCCAGCCACTGCTCGACGAGCGCGGCCTCCTTCCGGTCCCCCAGTTGGCTGGCCTTGACCGGGCCCGGGTCGCGCGGCGGGTGGTGGAACAGCACCGCCACCGAGCCGACGGCTCGGTCGGCAGCCGCCTCGTCGAGCGTCCGGCGCAGCAGTTCCACCTGGTCGAAGCCGCCCCCGCGCAGCGAGCCGCTGGCCGTGCTCAGGGTGAGGAACCGGGTGCCCCGGTGGTCGAAGACACGCGTGGTGTCCCCGAACACGCTGCGGAAGTTGTCGATCGGGGCGCCCATGATCTCGTGGTTGCCCGGCACGTAGTGGTAGGGCACCTCGCCGCCCAGCTCCTCGTCCAGGATCCGCTTGGCCAGCGCGAAGTCCGCCGGGTACGCGGTGTCCACGAAGTCGCCGTCGATGATCAGGAAGTCCGGCCGGGCGGCGCGGACCTCGCGCAGCGTACGGCGGGCCTGGGCGACCAGCTCGCTGTCCGGGTCGGCGGCGACGAACTGGGCGTCGGAGAGCACCGCGAAGCGCCAGGGCGCGCCGTCGACGGTGCCGTCGCGCAGCACCACCCGGTCGGTGCGGTTCGGCTCCGGCGGGGCCTGCACGTCCGGCGGCACCCGGGCCACCAGGTCGTCGATCACCACCTCGCTGCGGTACTGCTTCGCCGGGTCGGTCTCGGCCACGTAGAACCGGCGCACCCGCACCGGGTACTGCACGCCGGGCGGCACCGCGAACTCGACGTACTTCCAGCCGGTCCAGTCCAGGTACGGGCCGCGCAGCACGAACTGGGTGTCCTGCGCGTCGTGCAGGTGCAGGCTCGGCCACTCGCCGGTGCCGTTCGCCCTGATCCACATCCCGAACGCCTGCGGCTGGCCGGGCACGTCGATCCAGGCCGGCGGGTCGGCGTACGCGGCCCGGGTGCCGGTGGACTGGCTGAAGTCGTACGACATCTTCAGGCCGGTGCCGGTGTGCCCGTCCGCCGGGGCGACCGCGCCGGCGGCCCGGGCCTGACTGAACCGCCAGGACGCGGCGTCGTCGAAGCCGGCCACCGGCACGTCGGTCAGCCCGACCGTCACCGGCAGCACCGTGCGGTGCCCGCCGACTAGGGCGGTGACCAGCGCCGAGCCGGACCCGCCGAGCGCCGTCACGGACAGGTTGCCGTCGGCGGTGGGGGTGACGGAGAGCAGGTCGTGGTCGTACTCCAGCGTCAGGTCGGCCGGCTCGATCGGCGCGGTGTTGCCCTCGGCGTCGTAGCCGACCACGCCGAACAGGCCGGTGTCGCCGGCCCCGTCGAGGCCGACCCGGTCGACGGTGGCGTCGATCCGCGCCAGTGGGCCGAGCACGGTCAGGTCGAGCGTGCCCCGGGCCCGCCCGCGCGCGGCGGTGACGGTGCTCCGGCCGGGGCTGCCGGCCCGGAAGATGCCGTCGCCGTCCACCCGGCCGTGGGTGGCGCGCCAGCGCGGCTCGCCGGCCGCCGGCCCGTACGTCTCGTCGTGACCGGCGGCGGTGAGCCGGCGGGTGAGGCCCGGGAAGACCCGGTCCGGCCGGCCGCCGCGAACCGGGGCGACGCCCGGCGCGGCGGTCGGGTCGCTCGCGGTCTCCAGCCAGTACCCGGTGAGCCGGCCGCTGCCCTTCGGCGCGTAGACGGCCAGCCCGTTCGGCACCGGCCGCTCGCTGCCGTCGGAGGGGCTGTTCTCCACCTGGACGGCCGCCGCGCCGGGCTCCCGGGCCAGCAGCGTGGAGGAGCCGCCGCCGTCGAGGTTGAGCGCGTTCGCGGCACCCAGCTCGACCATCATCCGGCCCATCTCGGTCTGGGTGACACCACGGCTGTCCACCTGCCGGCCGTCCACCGTCAGCATGATCATCCGACGTCCGTCGGCGGAGAAGCCGACCGACGTACGCGGGGCCAGCGACTGGTCGGCGATGCTCTGCACCACGCCGTCCCGGACCAGCACGTTCCCGCCGCCCACCGCGGCGCGCAGGTCGCCGCCGTCGGAGGCGCGCGGACGCCAGGACAGGTCCACCGCGTCGCCGGGACGCAACGCGGCGAGCGCGTCCGCCCCGGCCTCCCGGCCGAGCAGCACCGTGCTGCCGGCCGGGATCGGCCCCTCCCCCGCCGTGGTGGCGACCGTGGCCACCCGCCCGCCGGTCACCGTCACCTCGACCACCCGCGCCGCGCCGTCCACCGCGCGCTGCCGGGGGTACGCGCCCCAGAGCGGCGTGAACACGCCCACGCCGTCGCGCTGCACCATGTTGTTGAACTGGGTCAGCGGCACCGGGCCGGCGGGCAGCGCGGCGGTGCCCTCGAAGCCGACCTCGACCACCCGGCCGATGCCGCCGGCGCTGATGCCGACCGCGTTGGGGTGCCCGGTGACCGGCGACTGCACCAGCTCGCCGGAACGGATGCCGACGCCCTGGGCGGCACCGGAGTTGTTGATGTCGAAGAAGTCGCCGTTCACGGCCGCCACGGCGCGGGACCGGTCCACCGCCGCCCGCAGCGGCTCGTCCCGGGTGACCGCGCCGGAGTTGACGTAGTCCACTGTCAGCCCGCCGGACAGGTCGGCGGTGAGCGCGTCGGCCCGCAGCCAGCCGGCGGCGTCGTACCTGTCGAAGGAGGTCAGGTCGAGACCGGGCGCGACCGGCCGGGTGGTCTTCGCGGTCTCCAGGCCACCGGCGGGTTCCACCGCGGCCAGCGTGACCGCCGACTCGGGTCGGGAGGAGGCGGCCGGCGCGTCCTCGGCCGCCGTGCCAGTGGGGGTCGCCGCGGCCGGGGTCGACGGGGTGGCCGCCGCCGCCGACGGCATCGGCGCGGTGAGGGTGAGCAGCGGCGTCAGCAGCAGGACGCCGGCGGAACGGATGGATCGACTGCGTAGTCGCATGGACGACAGTCAACCCGACCCTGAACAGAAGTTTCAATACCTCGCGGCTGAACCGTAGAAAAACTTCAGCAGGCCCGGGGGTCACGTACGCGAACGAGGGGCACGGCCGGTGGCCGTGCCCCTCGTCGTCGGTCCGTCAGGTCACTCGCCCGGAGTGGACTTCGCGATCTGCATCAGGAACTCGATGTTGGTACGGGACTGCTTGAGCCGGTCCAGCAGCAGGTCGAGCGCGGCCTGCGAGTCCAGCGAGTGCAGCACCTTGCGGAGCTTGTGGATGATCGCCAACTCCTCCGGCGCGAGCAGGACCTCTTCCTTGCGCGTACCGGTGGGGTTGATGTCGATCGCCGGGAAGACGCGCTTGTCGGCGATCTTCCGGTCCAGCTTCAGCTCGGCGTTGCCGGTGCCCTTGAACTCCTCGAAGATGACCGTGTCCGCCATGGACCCGGTCTCCACCAGCGCCGTGGCGATGATGGTCAGCGAGCCGCCGTTCTCGATGTTGCGGGCCGCGCCGAGGAAGCGCTTCGGCGGGTAGAGCGCGGTGGAGTCGATACCACCCGACATGATCCGGCCGCTGGCCGGCGCCGCCAGGTTGTACGACCGACCCAGCCGGGTCACCGAGTCGAGCAGCACGACCACGTCGTGCCCCAGCTCGACCAGACGCTTCGCCCGCTCGATCGCCAGCTCAGCCACCGTGGTGTGGTCCTGCGGCGGACGGTCGAACGTGGCCGCGATGACCTCGCCCTTGATCGACCGCTGCATGTCGGTGACCTCTTCGGGCCGCTCGTCCACCAGCACCACCATCAGGTGGCACTCCGGGTTGTTGCGAGTGATCGCGTTCGCGATCGCCTGCAACACCATCGTCTTACCCGCCTTGGGCGGCGACTGGATGAGCGCCCGCTGACCCTTGCCGATCGGCATGACCAGGTCGATGACCCGGGTGGTCAGGATGTGCGGCTCGGTCTCCAGCCGCAGCCGCTCCTGCGGGTAGAGCGGGGTGAGCTTGTAGAACTCCGGCCGGCGCTTCGCCTCGTCCGGCTCCATGCCGTTGATGGTGTCCAGCCGGACCAGCGGGTTGTACTTGTCGCGCCGCTGCTCGCCGTCCCGGGCCGCCCGCACCGCGCCGGTGATGGCGTCACCGCGGCGCAGGCCGTACTTCTTGATCTGGGACATCGAGACGTACACGTCGTTCGGGCCGGCCAGGTAGCCGGTGGTCCGGACGAAGGCGTAGTTGTCGAGCACGTCGATGATGCCGGCCACCGGGACGAGCACGTCGTCCTCGCCGACCTGCGGCTCGCGGACGGCACCGCCGTCGCCGTTCTCGCCCCGCTCGCCGCGGCCACGCCGACGGTCCCGGAACCGGCTGCGCCGGCCCCGCCGGCCGCCGCCCTCGTCGTCGTCGTCGTTGTCGCGGTTGTCGCGGTTGTCCCGCTCGGCGCGCTGCCCCCGGTCGTTGCGGTCGCTCCGGTCGCCCCGCTCGGCACGCTCGCCCCGGTCGTTGCGGTCACCCCGGTCACCCCGGTCGTTGCGCTCGCCCCGGTCGTTGCGCTCGCCCCGGTCGTTGCGCTCGCCCCGCTCGGCACGCTCGCCCCGGTCGGCACGCTCGTTGCGGTCGCCCCGGTCGTTGCGGTCGCCCCGCTCGGCACGCTCGCCCCGGTCGTTGCGGTCGGTGCGCTCGCCCCGGTCATTGCGGTCGGTGCGCTCGCCCCGGTCGTTGCGGTCGCCCCGGTCGCGGCCCCGGCCTTCGGCACGCTCGTCGCGCTCGCCGCCGCCATCGGCACGCTCGCCGCCACGCTCGGTCCGCTCGGCACCCCGCTCGGTCCGCTCGCCGCCGCGCTCGGCACGCTCGGTACCGCGCTCGGCACGCTCGCCGGTCTCGGCGGGCGCCTCCACCGCGGGTGCCTCGGCCGGACGCGCCTCGGTGGCCGCGGTGGCGGTCCGGGTACGGCGGCCACGGGTGCGGCCCTCGGTCGCCTCGGCGGCCGGCGCCTGCTCGGCGGGACGACGCCCGGTCTCGGCCCGCTCCTCACGGACCTCGGCGTGCACCTCCTCGCGTGCGGGAGCCGCCGCGGCCGCTACCTCGGCCCGCGGTCGAGGGGTACCGGCGGCGGCGCCGCCCTGCCGCTCGGTGATCGCACTGATCAGCTCGCCCTTGCGCATGCGAGCCGTACCAGAGATGCCGAGCGACGCGGCCAGGCTCTGGAGCTCCGGCAGCAGCATCGCCGACAGGCCGGTGCCGCTACGCCGACGGCGCGTGGGGGCGGCGGTGGTGGCATCGCCAGCGACGTTGGAAACATCCGACGTCACGTCGGTGGTGTCGCTCAATGGATTCCTTCCCTCGATAGGCCGGGGCTGCCCGGGGTCGTGGAACCAGGTGGCCGGGCGGCCTCGGTGCACCCGCCTCGCATGGACGCGTCGCGGGAGTCTGTAACACAGCAGCAGGGCGGTCTCCCGACTCACCAACCTCGGTGAGCAGGTCTCGCCGTCTGCGGCGACCTGCGGAAACTGCGGTGCGGCGTGGGCCTTGGGCAGGGGTGGCGGGCTGACCGCCGAGAGCTTCGGGGGTGCGCCGAACCGCAGGAAGATCGCATGCTTCGCGGCTGTGCTCGGTCTAGAGGGTAATCAACTCTTCCGACCTGCGGCAACAGGGTCCCGCTCGGCGTGTCAAAGTGTACCCCGGAAAACCCGGGCTCCGCTGACATCTGTCGGCAACTCCCACCTGCGCCATTCTGTTCCCAGCTCGAAGCCCGCCGGCACGTCGGAGAGCGCCAGCACGGTCGGGCCCGCCCCACTGATCACGGCAGCCACACCCGCCGCACGCAGCGCGGCGACCAGCCGCGCGCTGGCCGGCATCCCCGGGGCCCGCTGCTCCTGGTGCAGGCGGTCGACGGTGGCCGGCAGCAGCAGCGCCGGGTCGACGGTCAGCGCGTGCACCAGCAGCGCGGCCCGACCCGCGTTGGCCGCGGCGTCGGCGTGCGGCACGGAGGCCGGCAGGGCGGCCCGGGCCGCCGCGGTCAGGCCCCGCTCGGCCGGCACGAAGACGGTGGGCCGGACGGCGGACGCCACCGGCAGCGAGACCGCCCGGGCGCCGGACGGCTCCGTCCAGGCGATCGTGAAGCCGCCGAGCAGGCACGGGGCCACGTTGTCCGGATGCCCCTCCAGCTCCGCCGCCAGGCGCAGCGCGGCCGCGTCGTCCAGCCGCTGCCCGCCGTCGACCACCAGCGCGCGGGCCGCCAGCACCCCGGCCACGATGGCCGCCGAGGACGAACCGAGACCGCGGGCCTGCGGGATCCGGTTGACGCACTCCAGCGCCAGGCCGGCGGGCTGCGCGCCCAGCACGTCGAACGCGGCCCGCATGGCGGTCACCACCAGGTGCCGGTCGTCCGCCGGCAGCTCACCGGCGCCCTCGCCGGTGACCGCCACCCGGACGCCGCCGCCGGTCACCTCGGCCGTCACGTCGTCGTGCCGGCCGAGGGCCAGCCCGAGCGCGTCGAAACCGGGGCCGAGATTGGCGCTGGTCGCGGGCACCCGGACCCGGACCGGACCGGAGGCGAAAGTCGTCGGCACCGGCTCATGCTAGGGCCTGGCACCGACACCGCGGCGGACCGCCCGCAGCGTGGGACCGCCGGACGGGCCGCCCGTCCCGCCCTACCCGTTCGCCGCCGTGGAACGCCAGCATCACGCCGGCCGGCAGCACCCCCGGTCAACCGGCCGGCGGCCGCGCCGGGTCGGTGAGCGACAGGCGCCGGGTGGCGAACCGCCAGCCGATCGCGTAGACCACGGTGACCAGGCCGCAGCCGGCCAGCACGGTGCGCTCGTCCACCCGGTCCACCACCAGCGCCACCACCAGTTGGCTGAGCGCGATGGCCAGCGTGGCGAGCATCATGTCGGTGGCGAAGACCCGGCCGCGCAGCCGGTCCGGCACCTCGCCCTGGAGCGCGTAGTTGGACAGCACCCAGTTGCTGCCGCCCCCGAGGTGGGCCAGGAAGACCAGCACCAGCACCAGCGGGAACCAGGACACCGCCGAGGCCCCCAGGTAGGCCAGCCCGTACGTGGACATGGAGAGCGCCAGGCCGGTGAGCAGCCAGGCCCGGTTGCTGAGCACCCGGCGCATCAGGATCGGGCCGACCAGCGCGCCGGCGCCCCGGGCGGCGAACAGCAGACCGGCGCCGACCGCCCCGACCCCGTACACGCCGGCCAGCAGCGGGAAGACGGTCAGCACGCCGTTGCCCAGGCCGACCGCCGACTTCACCGTCACCAGGGCGAGCACGCGCGGCCGGCGGGCGATGTAGCCGAGCGCCTCGCGGATCGCCGCCGAGGGGCGCGGCACGCCCGCCGCCGGGTCCCGGGGCGCCTGGAGGGGCCGCCGGATCAGCGCGGCCAACGCCGCCGCCCCGGCCAGGCCCGCCGCGGCCACCCAGAAGCAGGCGTACGGGCCGGCGGCGGCGCTCAGGATGCCGCCGAGCGAGGCGCCGACCACCGCCATCGTGCCCCAGGCCGAGCCGGCGACCGCGTTGGCCGCCGCCAGGTCCACCGGATCGACCACGTTGGGCAGCGCGGCCTGGGCGGCCGGCGAGTAGAACGCCTTCGCCACGGCCACCACCGCGATGGCCAGCAGCGCCAGCCAGGCGGTCCCGGCGCCGCGCACACCGAGCAGCAGCAGAATGCCGGCGAACGCGGCCACGTTGGCCGCCATCATCACCTTGCGGCGGTCGAACCGGTCGGCGACGGTGCCCGCGTACGGGAGCAGCAGGGCGGTGGTGCCGGTGTCCACGGCCAGCACCAGCGCGCCCCAGATCCCGCTGCCGGTCAACTCCGGCAGCAGCACGAGCAGCGGCACCATGACGAACCAGTCGGCGCCGAAGACCACCAGCTCGGCGAGGAACAGGTGGCGGAAGTCGCGGTTGCGGACGAGGACCGAGAGGGTGGGTGACACGCCGGCACCCTATCGGGCGGCTCCCGGGGCGGTGGTGCGACGCAGCAGGTCGGAAACGGTGACGAACGCGTAGCCCCGGGCCCGCAGCCCGGCGATCATGTCGGGCAGGCCGCGGAGCGCGACCAGCCGCCGCTCATCGCCGACGTCGTGACCGAGCAGGATGGTGCCGGGTCGCACGTCGGCCACGATGCGCCGGGCGTGTCCGGCCGGGTCGTGCGGGAACTCGCTCTCCACCATCTGGAGTGTCCAGAGCACCAGCCGGTAGTCCAGTTGGGCCGCCGCGTACAGCACCGCCCCGCCCAGGTGCCCCCAGGGCGGGCGGAGCAGCCGGGGCGCCGAGCCGGTGGCCGCGGTGATCGCGTCGTGGCTGCGGCGCAGGTCGTCGTGGACCGTCGCGGCGTCCATCCGGGCCAGGTCGTGGTGCGCCCAACTGTGGTTGCCCACCTCGTGGCCGCCCATCCGGCCGCGCACCAGCGCGGCGTGCCGGCGGGCCCGCTCACCGACCAGGAAGAACGTGGCCGGCACCCGGTGCTCGGCCAGCGTGTCCAGCACCATCGGCGTCCACTGTGGGCGTGGCCCGTCGTCGAACGTCAGCGCCACCAGCGGCTCACCGGTGCGGACACCCCACACCACCTGCACGCCGCCCCCGCCGACGTCCTGGCGGCGGTTGCCGAGCGTCGCGCTGGCCGGGCCGCCGGCCAGCGGCAGCCGGCGGTCGGCCACCCACGTGCTCTCCAGTGTCGCGGCGGAACCCAGCGCGGCGCCGCCGAGCAGCAGCGCCGACCGGCGCAGCAGCGCTCGGCGACCCCACCGACCCCTGCCGTCCGCCATCGCGCCCCCGCACCCAAAGTAGGCACCAGCTCACCGAGCGTACCGCTCAGCGAGGCTTTGCCGGGGGGAGGTGTTAGGCGGGGGCCCCGCTTATGCAGAAAGCGTTAAGCGGGGCCCCCGCCTTTCACTCGGTGGGGGGAAGCGGGGAACGGCGGCTCTTCGGCAGCCGGAGCACCTCGAACTGGTCCGTGCCGTCGACCAGCGCCCCGGACGGGCGGGCCGGCGGCTCGGTCGGACCCTCCCCGCCGCCGACGGTCACCGGCGCGGGGGCCTCGGCCCGCTCGGCCGGCTCGGTCGGGACGGTCGGCTCCGGCACGCCCCGGCGGTGGTCCCGGCGGTCCCGGACCGAGCCCTTGGTGCGCTCGACCATGGTGTAGAGCGTCGGCACCAGGACCAGCGTCAGCAGCGTCGAGCTGAGCAGACCGCCGATCACCACGATCGCCAGCGGCTTCGAGATGAACCCGCCCTCACCGGTCAGCCCGAACGCCATCGGCAGCAGCGCGAACACGGTGGCGACCGCGGTCATCAGAATCGGTCGCAGTCGGCGCCGGCCGCCTTCGACCACCGCCTCGGTGACGCCCATGCCCTGTGCCCGGTACTGGTTGATCAGGTCGAGCAGCACGATCGCGTTGGTCACCACGATGCCGACCAGCATGAGCACGCCGATCAGCGCCGGCACGCCCAGCGGCGTCCCGGTGGCCAGCAACAGCGCGATCGCGCCGGTCGCCGCGAACGGCACCGAGATCAGCAGGATCAGCGCCTGGGTCAGGCTGCGGAACGTGGCCACCATGATCAGGAAGACGATCGCGATGGCGGCCAGCACCGCCAGGCCGAGGTCCGCGAACGCGTCCGCCTGGTCGGCGCTCACCCCGCCGATGACGTACGTGGCACCCGGTACGTCCAGCGCGTCCAGCTTCTTCTGGAGCTCGGCCGTGGTGGCGCCGAGGTTCGAGCCGGTGGCCGTGCCGGTCACCGAGACGCTGCGCTCGCCGTCGATCCGGGTCACCTGCTGCGGCCCGTCGACCTGGTTGACGTCGGCGATCGCGTCCAACGGCACCGGGCCCACCCGCAGCGCCCGCAGCTCCGCCACGCTCAGCGGCGGCTTCGCCCCGCTGCTCAGCACCACGTCCTGTGCCGTGCCGTCCAGCGTGACCTGGCCCAGCGGCGCCCCCCGGTACGTCTGCGCGACGAGCTGCCCGACGGCCGCCTCGGTGAGACCCGCGCGGGCCGCGGCGACCCGGTCCACCGTCACCTCGACCCGGGGCACCCGGGTGGCCAGGCCGCTGGTGACGTCCTCGACGCCGGAGGTGCGGGCCATCGCGGCCCGGACCTCCTCCGCCGCCCGGGTCAGCGTCTCCTGGTCGGCGGCCTGCACCACCACCTCGACCTGGTTGGCCGAGGCGTCCTGCCCGCCGCCGAAGGTCAGCTCGCCGACCTCCGGGCCGAGCGCGTCGAACTCCTTGCGCAGCGTCTCCCGCACCGCCTTGGCGTCGGTGTCGCCGGAGAGCGCCAGCGACCAGGAGGCGCTGTCACTGCCGCCGCCCCCGGCCCACGGGTTGTCCCCGCCACCGGCGCTGACCTGGTAGGTCTCCACGCCCGGCGTACGCTTCAGCACCTCCTCGACCCGGGCGGCGGCCCGGTCGGTGCCGGTGAGCCCGGTGCCGGCCGGCATCTCCTGCCGGATGGCCAGGGTGTCCTGGCCGGAGTCGTCCAGGAAGTTGGTCTCCAGTTTCTGCGCCAGGCCGAACGTGCCCAGCAGCACCAGCAGGCCGAGCGCCACGGTGGCCCACCGGCTCTTCCTCGACCGGGTGGCGAAGCCGATCACCGGCAGGTACGCCCGCTGGAGCGGGCTGCGCAGCTCCTTCTCCTCGGCGGCGCGACGGGCGGCCTCGTCGTCCGCGCCGCGACGCGGCCGGAGGAACCAGTACGCCAGCACCGGGATCACGGTCAGCGACACCAGCAGCGAGGCGAGCAGGGCCACCGTCACGGTGATCGCGAACGGCGCGAAGAGCTGCCCGACGAAGCCACCGACCAGGGCGATCGGCGCGAAGACGGCGACCGTGGTCAGCGTGGAGGCGGTGACCGCGCCGGCCACCTCGCGGACCGCGGCCAGGATCGCGGCGCGTTTCTCCTCGCCGTACTCCAGGTGCCGTTTGATGTTCTCCAGCACCACGATGGAGTCGTCCACCACCCGGCCGACCGCGATGGTCAACGCGCCCAGCGTGAGCAGGTTCAGCGAGTAGTCACCGGCCCAGAGCACGAGCAGCGCGACCAGCACCGACAGCGGGATGGAGACCGCGGTGACCACGGTGGACCGGACGGAGAGCAGGAAGACCAGGATCACCACCACGGCCATCAGCAGGCCGAGCAGGCCCTCGGTGGTGAGACTCTCGATGGACCGCTCGACGAACGGGGCCTGGTCGAAGACCACTGTCAGCTCCGCGCCGGAGGCGGTCTGCAACTCGGCCAGCCGGTCGCGGATGTCGTGCGAGATGCCGACCGCGTTGCCGTCCGGGCTGGCGGTCACCGCGATGCCCAGGCTCGGCTTGCCGTTGGTGCGGGTGAACGACGTCGCCGGGGCGAGCTGCTGCTCCACCCTCGCCACGTCACCGAGGCGCACCGGCGCGGCCGGTGCGGTGGTGAGCACGATGCCCCGCAGGTCGTCCACCGTACGGATCGGCGTGCCGACCTGCACCGGCAGCGACCGGTCGCCGTCGGCAAGCGCGCCGGCCGGCACCGCCACGCCGTTCGACTTCAGCGCCGACGCGATGGCGGTCGGGGCCACCCGGGCCGCGGCCAGCTTCGCCGGGTCGGGCGTGATCGCCACCACCTGGTCGCGGGCGCCGGTGACGTCCACCGAACGGACGCCGTCCAGCCCTTCCAGCTCCGGCACCACGGTGGCGCGCAGCTTCTCGGCCAGCGCCCGCTCGTCGCCGTCGCCGGTCGCGGCGACCACCACCGCGGGCAGGTCGTCGGTGCTGCCGGCGATCACCTGCGGGTCGACGCCCTCCGGGAGCCGCGCCCGGTTGATCGCGGTCTCCATCTTGTTGACCACGTCGTCCAGGTCGGTGCCGAACTCGTACTGCACCTGGACGGTGGCCGCGCCCTCGCGCGAGGTGGAGGTGACCTTCTCCAGCCCCGGGATGCCCTGGAGGCTGTTCTCGATCGGCTCGGCGACCTGGGACTCGACGATCTCGGGGGCGGCGCCCGGGTAGGGCGCCACGATGAACGCCGCGGGGAATTCCAGCGAGGGCAACAGCTGCTGCTTCAGCGACGGCACGGCGAACGCGCCGAACGCCGCGGTCACCAACGCGATCAGGGCGATCAGGCCCCGGTTGGCAAGACTGAATCTGGCGAGCAACGACATGGGCGTTGGTCACTCCTGGGAAGGGGTCTGCGGGGTGCCTTGAGTCTGCCGCACCCGGTCCCGCTCCCCATCTGCGGGGCGGGTGGGTTCAGGCCAGGTCGAGGGAGCGGGCGGCGGCGAGGGCGTCGTTGGCGATGGTCACCGGCGCCGGGGCGGTCGAGATGGCCCACTCCGGGTCCTTCAGGCCGTGGCCGGTGACCGTGCACACCACCCGCGACCCGGCCGGCACCTGGCCGGCGGCGGCCTGCTGGAGCAGGCCGGCCACGCTGGCCGCGCTGCCCAGCTCGACGAAGACGCCCACCTCGCGGGCCAGCAGGCGGTACGCCGAGAGGATCTCCCGGTCGGTGACCGAGGAGATCAGCCCACCGGAGGCGTCCCGCGCGTCGACCGCCTTCGTCCAGCTCGCCGGGTTGCCGATCCGGATGGCGGTGGCGATGGTCGACGGCTCGGGCACCACCTGGCCGGTGACGATCGGGGCCGCGCCGGCCGCCTGGAAGCCGAACATCCGGGGGGCCTTCGTGGCGTTGCCGTCGTGCAGGTCCTCGGAGTAGCCCATCCAGTAGGCGGTGATGTTGCCGGCGTTGCCGACCGGCAGGCAGTGGATGTCCGGCGCGTCACCGAGCGCCTCGACGATCTCGAAGGCGGCCGTCTTCTGGCCGTGCAGCCGGTACACGTTCACGGAGTTGACAAGCGCGACCGGGTAGTCCTGGGCGAGCTTGCCGGCCAGCGCCAGGCAGTCGTCGAAGTTGCCCTGCACCTGGAGCAGCTTCGCGCCGTGCACCAGCGCCTGGGCCAGCTTGCCCAGCGCGATCTTGCCCTGCGGCACCAGCACGGCGCAGGTGATCCCGGCGCGGGCCGCGTACGCGGCGGCCGACGCGCTGGTGTTGCCGGTGGAGGCGCAGATGATCGCCTTGTCGCCGTCCTCGACCGCCTTGGAGACCGCGAGCGTCATCCCCCGGTCCTTGAACGAGCCGGTCGGGTTCGCGCCCTCGACCTTGAGCCACACGTCCGCGCCGACCCGGGCGGAGAGCACCGGGGCCGGCAGCAGCGGCGTGTTCCCCTCGTGCAGCGTGACGACCGGAGTGGCGTCGGTGATCGGCAGCCGGTTCCGGTACGCCTCGATCAGCCCTCGCCACATGTCGCGCTCCTCGCCTCTTGCGCCCCGGTCCGGGGCCCGTCTCAAGCGTGGACCAGCCTGCCCGACCGGTCACCGGCACACTCCGAGCTAACCATCAGGCGGGACGCCGGGGTCACGCACCGCCCTCGACCCGCAGCACGCTGGTGACCGACCGGACGGTGTCCAGCCCGCGCAGCTCGCGCACGGTGGCCGCGAGCGCGGCGTCCGGTGCGACGTGGGTGACGATGACCAGCTCGGCGTCCCCGCCGGCGGGGCCCTGCCGGACGGTGGCGATGGAGACCTCGTGCCGGGCGAACACCCCGGCCACCGACGCCAGCACGCCCGGCCGGTCGGCCACGTCGAGGCTGATGTGGTAGCGGGTGAGCGCCTCACCCATCGGCCGCACCGGCAGGTCCGCGTACGCCGACTCGCTGGCCGCGTGCACGCCGGCGAGGCGGTTGCGGGCCACCGCCACCACGTCGCCGAGCACCGCGCTGGCGGTCGGCGCCCCGCCCGCGCCCCGGCCGTAGAACATGAGCTGCCCGGCGGCGTCCGCCTCGACGAAGACCGCGTTGAACGCGTCGCCGACGCCGGCGAGCGGATGGCTCAGCGGGATCATCGCCGGGTGCACCCGGACGTTGACGGTCTCGTGGCCGGCCGGGTCGGCGCCCCGGGCCGCGATGCAGAGCAGCTTGATGGTGCAGCCCATGGCCTTGGCGCTGGCCACGTCCGCGGCGGTCACCTCGGTGATGCCCTCGCGGTGCACGTCGGCGGCGGTGACCCGGGTGTGGAACGCCAGCGAGGCGAGGATGGCGGCCTTGGCGGCGGCGTCGAAGCCCTCCACGTCGGCCGTCGGGTCGGCCTCCGCGTACCCCAGCTCGGTGGCCTCCTCCAGCGCCTCGGCGAACCCGGCGCCGGTGGCGTCCATGGCGGAGAGGATGAAGTTGGTGGTGCCGTTCACGATGCCGGTGACCCGGGTGATCCGGTCGCCGTGCAGCGACTCGCGCAGCGGGCGCAGCAGCGGGATGGCCCCGGCGACGCTGGCCTCGTAGTAGAGGTCGGCGCCGCCCTCGGCCGCCGCGTCGTGCAGCGTGGCGCCGTCCTCGGCGAGCAGCGCCTTGTTGGCGGTGACCACGCTCTTGCCGGCACGCAGCGCCTCGACCAGCCAGCCCCGGGCCGGCTCGATGCCGCCGACGACCTCGATCACCACGTCCACGTCGTCGCGCTTGATCAACCCGAGCGCGTCGGTGGTGAACAACGCCGGGTCGACCGGCAGGTCGCCGCGGTCGCGGCCGAGCCGGCGGACGGCGATGCCGGCGATCTCCAGCGGAGCGCCGATCCGGGCGGCGAGGTCGGCCGACTGCGCGTGCAGCAGGCGTACCACGTCGCTGCCGACCGTGCCGCAGCCGAGCAACGCCAAGCGAACCGGTGAGGTCATCCCACATCCAATGCGAGCAGGTCGTCTTCGGTCTCCCGCCGAACGATCACCCGGGCGTGACCGTCACGCACGGCGACGACCGGGGGCCTCGGCACATGGTTGTAGTTGCTGGCCATGCTCCGGCAGTAGGCCCCCGTGCCGGGCACCGCGACAAGATCTCCGGGCTGCACGTCGGCGGGCAGGAATTCATCCTTCACCACGATGTCCCCGGACTCACAGTGCTTTCCCACCACGCGGGCGAGCATCGGCACCGTGGAAGACGCGCGGTTCGCCAGCGTCGCCGAGTACGACGCGTCGTAGAGCGCGGTGCGGATGTTGTCGCTCATCCCCCCGTCCACGCTGACGTACGTCCGCAGACCGTCCACGTCCTTCACCGTGCCCACCTCGTAGAGCGTGAACACGGCCGGGCCGACGATGGCCCGGCCCGGCTCGACCGAGAGGTGCGGCACGGCGAGGTTCTCCGCCGCGCACTCGCCGTCGACGATCTTGCGGAGCCGCTTGGCCAGCTCGTGCGGGGACGCCGGGTCGTCCTGCGTGGTGTACGCGATGCCGAAGCCGCCGCCCAGGTCCAGCTCGGGCAGCTCCACGCCGCGGGCGTCGCGGATCTGCGCCTGCAGGGCGAGCACCCGGCGGGCGGAGACCTCGAAGCCGCTGGCGTCGAAGATCTGCGAGCCGATGTGCGAGTGCAGCCCACGCAGCTCCAGCACGTCCTCGTCGAGGATCCGGAAGGCGGCCGTCGCGGCGGCGCCGCCGGCGAGGGAGAAGCCGAACTTCTGGTCCTCGTGCGCGGTGGCGATGAACTCGTGGGTGTGCGCCTCCACGCCGACGGTGACCCGCAGCAGCACCCGGGGGCGGACCCCGCGCTCGCGGGCCAGTGCGGTGAGCCGGTCGATCTCGGTGAACGAGTCGACGATGATCCGACCCACGCCGGTGTCCACCGCCCGGGTCAGCTCGGCCACCGACTTGTTGTTGCCGTGGAAGCCGATCCGTTCCGGCGGCATCCCGGCCGAGAGCGCGGTGGCCAGCTCACCGCCGGTGCAGACGTCGAGGAACAGGCCCTCCTCGGCGATCATGCGGACCACCGCGCGGCAGAGGAACGCCTTGCCGGCGTAGTAGACGTCCGCGTCTGGAAAGGCGGCCCGGAACTCGCGGCAGCGTCCGCGCAGGTCGTCCTCGTCCAGCACGTACGCCGCGGTGCCGAACTCGGCGGCCAGGTCGCGGACGTCCAGGCCGGCGACGGTCAGCGCGCCGGCCGGGCCGCGCGCCACGTGGCGCGGCCAGAGCTGCGGCACCAGGGCGTTGACGTCGACCGGGGTACGCAGCCAGGCGGGCCCCCGGTTGCCGATGTCGCCGTGCAGGGCGCCGGCCTCATGCGCGCGCACCGGGGATCACATCCTTTCCGGCGCGGAGACGCCGAGCAGGCGCAGGCCGTTGGCGATGACCACCCGGGTGGCGTCGTTGAGCCAGAGCCGGGCCCGGTGGGTGTCGGTGATCTCCTCGTCGCCCTGCGGCGCGATCCGGCAGTTGTCGTAGAACCGGTGGTACGCCTGCGCGACGCTCTCCTCCAGGTAGCGGGCGATCCGGTGCGGCTCGCGCAGCTCGGCGGCGGTGGCCACCACGGCGGGGAACTCGGCGAGCGCCTTGAGCAGCTCGTTCTCCTTCTCGTGGCCGAGCAGCTCGGGGCGGAACGCGGCAGCGTCGCCCCGGGTCAGCCCGATCTCGGCGGCGTTGCGGGCCACCCCGGCCGTGCGGGCGGCGACATATTGCACGTAGTAGACCGGGTTGTCGTTCTTGGCCCGGGTCCACAGCTCCACGTCGATGTCGATCGGTGAGTCGGCCGAGTAGCGGGCCAGCGCGTAGCGGGACGCGTCCACGCCGATCGCGTCGACCAGGTCCTCCAGGGTGACCACGGTGCCGGCCCGCTTGCTCATCCGCACCGGGGCGCCGTCGCGGACCAGGTTGACGAGCTGGCCGATGAGGATCTCCAGGTTGCGCGCCGGGTCGTCGCCGAAGCAGGCGGCCATCGCCTTCATCCGGCCGATGTAGCCGTGGTGGTCGGCGCCCAGCATGATCACGACCCGCTCGAAGCCGCGCTCCCGCTTGTCGAGGTAGTAGGCGCAGTCGGCGGCGAAGTAGGTCCACTCGCCGTTGGACTTGCGCAGCACCCGGTCCTTGTCGTCGCCGAAGTCGGTGGTGCGCAGCCAGGTCGCGCCCTCGGACTCGAAGACGTGCCCCTGCTCGCGCAGCCGGGTCAGCGCCGCCTCCAGCTCGCCCCGGTCGTGCAGGTCCTTCTCGTTGAAGTAGGTGTCGAACTCCACCCCGAAGTCGCGCAGCGAGGACTTGATCTCGGCGAACATGAGCTGGACGCCCTCGACCCGGAACACCTCCTGGGCGGCGGCGTCGTCGAGGTCGAGCACGTCGGGCCGGCGCCGGATCACCTCGGCCGCGATCTCGGCGATGTACGCCCCGCCGTAGCCGTCCTCCGGCGCCGGCTCGCCCTTCGCGGCGGCCAGCAGCGACCGGGCGAACCGGTCGATCTGCGAGCCAGCGTCGTTGAAGTAGTACTCCGTGCCCACGTCCGCGCCGGTGGCGCGCAGCAGGCGGCTGAGCGCGTCGCCGACCGCCGCCCAGCGGACCCCGCCGATGTGCACCGGGCCGGTCGGGTTCGCCGAGACGAACTCCAGGTTGATCCGCTGCCCGGCCAGGGTGTCGCTGCTCCCGTACGCCGGGCCGGCCTCGACGATGACCTTGGCGAGCTGGCCGGCGGCGGCCGCGTCGAGCCGGATGTTCAGGAAGCCGGGGCCGGCGATCTCCACCGACTTGACCCCCGGCGCGTTGCCGAGCTGCTCGGCCAGCGCGGCGGCCAGCTCCCGCGGCGGCACACCGACCTTCTTGCTGAGCTGCAGCGCCAGCGTCGAGGCGTAGTCACCGTGATCGGGGTTACGGGGTCGCTCGACGGTGGTCTGCGCGGGCAACGCGGCAGGGTCCAGGCCCCGCTCGTCGAAGACGGCGTGGGCTGCGGCGAGGACGACCTCGGCGAGTTCTGCGGGAGTCACCGAACCATGTTATCGGGGGTAGACTCGGGCACCGCGGCGGCGACCCAGCATGTGAACAGGCCCCGCGCTCCCCTGACCGACCGACCTGACGAGGCACGATGAGCATCAGCACCCCGGGCGGCCCGGAACGCCGTCCCACCGTGGTCAGCACCGGCAAGAAGCCGGCCGCCGGCCGGCCCGCGGCTGCCGAGAAGCCCGCCGCCAAGGCCGGCGCGACCAAGCCCGGCGGCGGCAAGGGCCCACGTGCGGGCGCCGGGGGCAAGGGCCGCAAGCCGGTCACCCCGGTCAAGGTGAGCCAGGGTCGCTCGTGGGGCCCGATCGCCCTCTTCGTCGCGGTCGGCGTGCTGGCCGTCGGCATCATCGGCATCGGCGCCTGGGCGGTCTACCAGGGCGCTCAGCCCTGGCAGAAGCGGGCCGACGCGATCGACGGCGTGGTCGACTTCCGCAAGAAGGACAAGGACCTGGTCAAGGGCGGAAACCACCAGCCCGGCACGATCAAGTACGACGTCTCCCCGCCGGTCGCCGGCCCGCACAACCAGGCGTGGCAGAACTGCATGGGCGACGTCTACGACGCCCCGATCGCCAACGAGCACGCGGTGCACAGCCTGGAGCACGGCACGGTCTGGGTCACCTACCGTCCGGACCTGCCGGCCGACCAGGTGGCGAAGCTCAAGAGCAAGGTGCAGGGCAAGGAGAAGCTGATGCTCAGCCCGTACGAGGGGCTGGACAAGCCGATCTCGCTCCAGGCCTGGGGCTTCCAGCTCAAGGTCGACAACGCCGACGACGGCCGGATCGACGAGTTCATCAAGACGCTGCGGGTGAACGCCTCGATCGAGGGCCCGAACGCGCTCTGCGACCAGGGCGTGACGGCCACCGGCACCACCCCGCGTGACAACCTCCAGCAGAACATGCCCGAGCAGCCCACCCAGTGAGGACGCCGCGATGACCGCTCCGGTGACCACCGACAGCGAGCTGGACGAGGCCCCGGCCGCCGACGAGGGCGGCCGGCCGGCGGCGCGCCGTTACGGCCTGCTGGCCGTGGCCGCCGCCGTCGCGGTCGGGCTGCTCCTCGGGTACGCCGGCGGCCTGCTCACCCCGACGCTCACCCGCCCGGGCCAGAACTCGGCCGAGGCCGGTTTCGCCCGGGACATGACCGCCCACCACAACCAGGCGGTGGCCATGGGTCTGCTGGCGTTCCGCCAGGGGCAGGACGCCGAGGTCCGCCAGGTCGGGGTGGACATCGCCACCGGGCAGCAGGGCGAGATCGGCACCATGCAGACCTGGCTGCGGTCCTGGAAGCTGGACCCGACCGGCGACCAGGCTCCGATGGCGTGGATGCCGGACGGTGCCGGGTTGGTCAAGAACGGCCTGATGCCGGGCATGGCCACGCCCGAGGAGATGGCGAAGCTGCGGGCGGCGAGCGGTCGCGAGTTCGACGTGATGTTCCTGAGGATGATGATCCAGCACCACATCGGCGGGGTCCACATGATCGACGGCATCCTCGCCGAGGGGCACGACGACGACGTGCTGGCAGTCGCCCAGGTCATGAAGAACACCCAGCAGAACGACCTGGCCAACCTCACCGCGGCGCTCAAGCGCCTGGGTGGCACGCCCTGACGGTCCCACCCTCCGCTCACCGGAGCCCGCGTCGCGCGCCAGCGACGCGGGCTCCGACATGTCCCGGCCCAA
The DNA here is from genome assembly GCF_003027925.1 of Micromonospora sp. RP3T. Lineage (GTDB taxonomy): Bacteria > Actinomycetota > Actinomycetes > Mycobacteriales > Micromonosporaceae > Micromonospora. Next base: position 8,572 of record NZ_PYPS01000013.1, on the reverse strand, counting down.
CAACTTTGTCCGTTATGCCGCTCGTAGACTTTTTCTACCCACATATCGTGACCAGTTGTGATTCGGGGTCGTTGCGCAGGACGTGGGGGTTGCACTCAGAGACGCAGGGCGGTCGGTGACCAGCTGGTGCCGACGCCACACCATCGGCGGTGACGGAGCGGTGGCAGCCGTCCGTCGCGGACTGCGGCAGGGCGAGCCGGGAACGCTCAGCCGCGAACAGGAACTCGAACTCATCGACGTGCTGCGGGGCGTCCACCCGGACGAGTTCGGCCTCGACGAGGAGCTGTGGACGCGGCAGAGCCTGACCACGCTCATCGAACGCCGGTTCGCGCTGGCGATGGACGCCGGCACCGTCGGGGCGTACCTCCGGGCCTGGGGCCTGGGCCCCCGCGAGCCGCGCGAGCGGGCCTGCGGGCTCTGCGTGGGCGCGGTCGAGCGGTGGGTACGCAGCGAGTACCCGGCGATCACCCGGGCGGCCCAGGAGCACGCTGCGGAGATCTACTGGCTCGGCCGGGTCCGGCTGCGCGGCACCATGCCCGCCGCCGACGTGGTCTCGGCGGTCTCCTCCCGGGGGCGGGTGCGGTTCATGGTCACCACGCCGTCGGTGGACCCGCCGCTGCCCCGGGACTTCGTCCTGCGGCTCAGCGGCGCCGACCAACGCCCCGTGCACCTGATCGTGGACGGCTCCTGGCCGCGCAACGAGTGGCCCCGGCGACTGCCCCGCCGCATCACGCTGCACCCGCTGCCGAGCTGCGGTCGCACCGTCGCCGCCGCCTGACCGACGAAGATCGACTCGCGGGCGATACCGATTCGGTGATCCGGGAAGGGGTTTGCTACTCTTCTCGGGTCGCTGAGCCCCCGTAGCTCAGGGGATAGAGCACCGCCCTCCGGAGGCGGGGGCGCAGGTTCGAATCCTGCCGGGGGCACCAGACATCTCGAAGCCCGGGCCGTCGTGCCCGGGCTTTCGCGTTGCCGGTCAGACGGCCTCCCGGCGGGCCCGGGCCCGCCGCTTGCCCTCGTGCATCGCCTGGACCCGGGCCACCGGGATGCTCCGCCCCTCGGCGACCAGCTCCGCCGGCAGCGACTGCGGCGCGGGCAGCGCCTCGACCCACGGGTCGCGGTCGCCGAGCAGCGCCGGCACGGTCCTCACGGTGAAGTCGGCGGGCGTCGCCGACTCCAGGTCGGCCCAGCCGATCGGGTACGACACCGGCGTGCCGGGCCGGATCCGCGGGCTGTACGCGGCCACCACCGTCGCCCCGTGCGCGCGGGTCGAGTCCACGAAGACCCGGCCCCCGCGGTCGGCCACGATGAACGCGGTGGTGGCCAGCGCCGGGTCGAGCCGTTCGGTGTGGGCCGCGAGCGCCCGGGTCGCGGCGGCGGCCTCCTCGGCCGTGGTCTCCGGTGTCACCGGCACGATCACGTGCAGGCCCTTCGCGCCGCTGGTCTTGACCGCACCGGCCAGCCCGGCGTCGCCGAGCGCCTGCCGCACCAGCAGCGCGACGCGGACCGCCGCGTCGAACGTCTCCCCCGCCGGCGGGTCCAGGTCGAGCACCAGGTGGGTCGGGTGCTCGGGCGCCCCGGCGCGGGCCAGCGTGGGGTGGTACTCCACCGCCCGCTGGTTGGCGAACCAGAGCAGTGTCCGCCGGTCGTCGCAGAGCGCGTACGAGATGCGCCGGTGCGACGCCTCCGCCCAGACCTCGGTGCGGCGCACCCACTCCGGCGTGTACTTCGGCAGGTTCTTCTGCATGAACGGCTCCTGGCCGGGCCGCACCCGCAGCACCGACAGCGGCCGGTCGCGCAGCTCCGGCAGGATTCGTCCGTGCAGCGCGTCCAGGTAGTCGACCAGGTCGCGCTTGGTCGCGCCGGCGGAGTCGAACAGCGGCTGATCCAGGTTGGTCAGCGAGATCCCGTCCCGGGTCTCGTCAGGGGCGCCCATCCGACCACCTTCCCGGCCCGACGGCGGCTCGGCAACCCCGACACGGCACCGGCGTGTCGTCCCGCTCGGGGCGGGTGTCCGAACTCCCGCTGGGCGGAACGTCGAACGCCTGGAGGTGATGCACCACCACGCTACGAACTTGATGGCGTGAACGGGTCAACGGGTGCGCGACGCACGTCCGGAGCCACGGTACGGGTCGGCTCGGCCCGGCGCCGCTGAGGTCGCCCGGCACGGCGCGGGCCCGGCCCGGAACGTGCCGCCGGGCTGCCCTTCCGGCGACTGATGCATTCACGCCATCAAGTTCGTAGGCGGAGACAACCCAGGCCTTCCCCGGCCAGGCAGGCGGCAGCCGTACGCACTCCGGCGGTCGGCTGCCACCGGTGACGCATGATGGTCACCGAGGCTCCCGTCGGGGCCGAGCGGAAGGAGCCGTGGTGACAAGCCAGGACGACCGGTGCGTGTCCGACCCGGCCGGCCAGACCCCGGACGGGACGCAGGCGCGGGCCTGCACGGTGCGGGAGGCGCTGGACCGGGTCGGCGGCAAGTGGAGCATCGGCATCCTGATCGCCGCCTCGACCGGCCCGGTGCGCTTCACCGAGCTGGAACGGCGGGTGGAGGGCATCAGCCGACGGATGCTCACGCTGACGTTGCGCAACCTGGAGCGCGACGGGCTGCTGGTCCGGCACGTGCATCCGACGGTGCCGCCGAGGGTGGAGTACACCGCCACCCCGATGGCCCGGGAGCTGTACGAGTCACTTGTCACGCTCACCCGCTGGGCCGAGCGGCACCGCGAGTCGATCAGCGCGGCCCGGGCCTCGTATGACCGGGAGCATCCTGTGGCGAAGCCCACCCGATCCGTCTGACCGATCGGTCAGGTGCTGACCGATCGGTCAGGCATGCTGGAGGGCATGGCACGCGCTACCCCGGCCACCCACGACGAGCTGCTCACCGCCGCGGCCCGTCGGTTCGCCGTCACCGGCTACAAGGGCACCTCGCTCCAGGACATCGCCCGTGAGGTCGGCTGCTCCAAGGCCACCGTGCTCTACCACTTCGCCAGCAAGGACGCGCTGCTCTGCGAGCTGATGGCCCCGGCCATCGCGATGCTGGAGGCACTCGACGCCCGGCTCGCCGACCTCACCGGCGCGCCGGCCCAGCGGGCCGCCGCCGAGGGCTTCGTCGACCTGGCGGTCCGCTTCCGCCGGGAGATCGCGCTGCTCCGGGGCGAGTTCCCGGACCTGCTCCAGCAGCCGGCGTTCGCGCACATCCAGCAGATCTCCGAACGGCTGATCGCCGCGTTCGCCGGGTTCTCCGACCGGCCGGTGGCCCGCGTCGCCGCGCTCGTCGTGCTGGCCGGCATCGCCGAGACCTGCGGCGAGTTCCTGGACATCCCCGACGAGGAGCTGCGACCCGCGCTGCTCGCCGTGGCGCACCGCGCGCTCGAACCCACCACCTGATCCCACCAGTTCGCACCCGAGGACGAAGGAAGGTCCATGGCGACCCTGCTGTACCGGCTCGGCCGGGCATCCCTACGCCGGCGGCGACTCGTCGCTGTCGTCTGGCTCGTCGTACTCGTCGGCCTCGGCCTGGCCGCGGCCACGCTGCGGGGCCCGACGGCGAGCAACTTCACCATGCCCGGCACCGAGTCGCAGCAGGCCATCGACCTGCTCGCCGACCGGTTCCCGGCGGCCAGCGGCGCCACCGGCACCATCGCCGTCAAGGCGCCGCAGGACGGCGCGCTCACCTCGCCGGCCGGCCAGGCGGTGGTCAAGCAGGTCACCCAGGAGGCGGCCACGCTGCCCGGCGTGGTCGGCGCGATCGACCCCTACCAGGCGCAGGCGCTCACGCCGGACGGCCGGTACGCGCTGATCCAGGTGCAGTTCGCCGGTCGCGCGGACGACGTGACCACCGAGCAGCGCGACGCGTACGAGAAGGTCGGCCAGCAGGCCGAGGCACAGGGCTGGCAGATCGCCCCCGGCGGCGAGGTGCTCAACGGCGAGCCGGAGGTCGGCTCGACCGAGGCGCTCGGTGTGCTGGTCGCGGCGATCGTCCTGGTCATCACGTTCGGCTCGCTGGTGGCAGCCGGGATGACCATGCTGAACGCGCTGATCGGCGTCGGCGTCGGCATGGCCGGCCTGTTCGCGCTCAGCGGCACGGTGGAGCTGACCAGCACCGCACCGATCCTGGCGCTGATGCTCGGCCTCGCGGTCGGCATCGACTACTCGCTGTTCATCACCTCCCGGCACCGGCAGAACCTGCTCGACGGGCTCTCCCCCGAGGAGGCGGTCGGCCGCGCGGTCGGCACCGCCGGCTCCGCCGTGGTGTTCGCCGGCGCGACGGTGGTGGTGGCGCTGGCCGGCCTGGCCGTGGTGGGCATCCCGTTCCTCACCGTGATGGGTCTGGCCGCCGCCGGCACCGTCACCGTGGCCGTGCTGGTGGCGATCACGTTGGCCCCGGCGCTGCTCGGCTTCGCCGGCCGCCGGGTGCTGCCGCGCAAGCTCCGCAACCGCGAGGCGGTCGCCGACCCGGGCACCGGCTCGGAGGACCGCTCCGGTTTCGGGTTCCGCTGGGCGAACTGGGTGACCCGGTTCCGCATCCCGGTGATCCTGGTCGGCCTGCTCGGCCTCGGCCTGCTGGCGATCCCGTCGCAGGACATGCGCCTGGCGCTGCCGGACGCCTCCACCGCCGCCGAGGGCACCCCGGCCCGGGTCAGCAACGACCTGATCCGGGAGGGCTTCGGCCCCGGTTTCACCGGCCGGCTCGCGGTCGTCGTCACCGCCGACTCGCCGCAGGCCACCCAGGCCGCCGTGCCGCAGGTCGCGTCGCTGATCCAGAAGACCGACGGGGTGCTGGCGGTGGCTCCGCCGCAGCTCGACCCGTCCGGCCGCACCGCGCTGCTCGGCGTGATCCCGAAGACCGGGCCGACCGACGAGAAGACCGAGGAGCTGGTGCACGACATCCGCCGGCAGGTCGGCGGCATCGGCAACGCCGAGGTGCTGCTCACCGGCGTCACCGCGATCGGCATCGACGTGTCGGAGAAGCTCTCCGACGCGCTCCCGGTCTACCTGCTGCTGGTGGTGGGCCTGTCCGTGCTGCTGCTGATGCTGGTGTTCCGGTCGATCCTGGTGCCGGTGAAGGCGGCGCTCGGGTTCCTGCTCACCGTGGCGGCCACGTTCGGCATCACGGTCGCGGTGTTCCAGCAGGGCCACCTGGCCGGGCTGCTCGGCGTCGACACGCCGGCGCCGCTGGTCAGCTTCCTGCCGATCCTGCTCATCGGCATCCTGTTCGGCCTGGCCATGGACTACGAGGTCTTCCTGGTCTCCCGGATGCGCGAGGACTTCGTGCACGGGGACACCGCCCGCCAGGCCACCATCAACGGCATGGGGCACGGCGCCCGGGTGGTCACCGCCGCGGCGCTCATCATGATGTCGGTGTTCGGCGGCTTCGTCTTCCTGGACGACCCGATCATCAAGTCGATGGGCTTCGCGCTCGCGATCGGTGTCGCCATCGACGCGTTCGTGGTCCGGATGACCATCGTCCCGGCGGTGATGTCGCTGCTGAACAACGCCGCCTGGTGGCTGCCGCGCTGGCTGAACAAGCTGCTGCCCAACGTGGACGTCGAGGGCGAGGGCCTGCGCGCCCACCTCGCCAACCGCGAACCCACCCCGGTGAAGTGAAAGGAGGGGCCCCCTGTTAACGCCTCGTGCATAACAGGGGGCCCCTCCTAACACCCCACCTCACACGCCAGCGGGATACGTCTCCATCTCGCCCGGTGTCACCAACGCCGGCAGCGGGTGCAACGCGGTCGTCTCGTCGCACCAGACGAACGCGTCGTACCGCTCCCCCAGCCGGGTCGGCACGTAGTTGCCCCACGACTCGAAGCTCGGGTCGTACACCACGCCGACGGCCCGGTGGTCCGCCTCCCCGGTAACCCACTCCGGCTCGTCCGGGCCGCCGAAGACCAGCACCGCCCGGTCCGGCATCAACTCGTGCAACAGGTGCTCCACCGACCCCTCCCGGGCCGGCGGCACCACCATCGTCTCGGCCGGGGAGCCCCAGCGCGGCGCGGCGATCACGCTGCCCCGCCAACTGCCGAAGCCGATCAGCGCCACCGCGTCCCGGCCGTGCCGTTCCCGACCGAGCTGACCGATGTTCACCATGCCGTCGGCCGCCATCTCGGTGGCCCGCGCGTCGCCGACGTGCGTGTTGTGCGCCCACACGACGCCGCGCGCGTCCGGACCGTAGCGGTCGAGCAGCCGGTCCAGCGTGTCCGCCATGTGGATGTCGCGGACGTTCCACGACTCCGGACCGCCGCCGATCATGGCCCGGTAGTACCGTTCCGCGCCGGCCACCACCTCCGCGTTCTGCCAGGCCGAGAAGCGGTCCGGGCCGTCCGCGGCGGCCTGTTCCCGGGTACGCGCCAACAACCGGACCACCTCCTCCTCGCACCGGGCGGAGACGAACCGGCTGGCCAGGCCGTACTCCTCGGCCTGTTTGCCGTACGGCTCGAAGCAGCGGTACGCCTCCTGGGCCGCCTCCAGCGACGCCGGGTCCTCCTCGCCCAGGTAGTCGAAGATGGCCTGCATCGACTCCCAGAGCGAGTAGACGTCGAGGCCGTGGAAGCCGGCCCGCTCCCCCTCCGGCCGCTCCAGGTTCCAGGCGCGCAGCCACCGGCAGAACCGGGCCACCTCCGCGTTCGCCCACATCCACGTGGGCCAGCGCTCGAACCGCTCCAACGCGACCATCGGATCGGCCAGTCCGCCCGGTGCGCCCACCACCGAGCGGTGCACCCGGTCGCAGTCCGGCCAGTCCCCCTCCACCGCGACGAAGTCGAACCCCTGCTCGGCGATGAGCCGCCGGGTCAGCTGCTCGCGCAGGCGGTAGTAGTCGTAGCTGCCGTGCGTCGCCTCGCCGATCATCACGATGCGGGCGTCGCGGACGCGCTCCAGCAGCGGGTCGAAGTCGCTCGGTGCGCCGAGCCGCTGAACCAGCATGTCCGCGGCTACCCGGGCCCCGCCGGGGCAAACCGTCGTCCGGACCGGCATGCCGCGCCGCCGAGCGGGTAGCCGCGCGACATGACCGTCAGCGGCGCGCAGTTGCAGGAGTTCGTCGCCGGACTCGACTACCCGGTCTCCCGGGCGGACCTGGTCCGCTGGGCTCAGGAGAACGGCGCCAGCACCGAGACGCTCCAGACGCTCCGGACGTTGCCGGCCGAGGAGTTCGACACCCCGGCCGAGCTCGGCGAGGCGCTGGCCCCCTTCACCGGTTAGGCGGTCCCTGGCTCAGCACCTGGTGTTAAGCGGGGGCCCTTCCTCTACCGGAGGCGTTAACCGGGGGCCCCTCCTTTCACCGCACCGTGAGGGTGATGGTGTGGTGGCCGGTGGCGCCGTCGGGGAACGGCGGGCGGCGTCGCTCGGGCTGTGTCGCGCCGGTGCCGTCGGTGGCGCGTACCCGCAGGGTGTGCGCGCCGGCCGGGGCGGACCAGAGGTAGCGCCACTGCACCCAGGTGTCGGTGGAGGCGGTGGGCAGCAGTTCGGCCGTCCGCCACGGGCCACCGTCCACCGACACCTCCACCGCCGCGATGCCCCGGTGCTGGGCCCAGGCCACTCCGGCCACGGTCACCGGCCCGGCGGGGAGCCGGGCGAACGGCGCGGGCCGGTCGATCCGGGACGCGGTCTTCACCGGCGCCTCCCGCGCCCAGCCCCGCCGCACCCAGTAGGCGTCGAAGGCGTCGAAGGTGGTCACCTCCAGCTCGGTGACCCATTTGCACGCGCCCGCGTAGCCGTACAGGCCGGGAGTGAGCATCCGGACCGGGAAGCCGTGCGCGAACGGCAGCGGCTCCCCGTTCATGCCGACCGCGAGCATGGCGTCCCGGCCGTCGAGGAGCGTCTCGATCGGGGTGCCGATTGTCATTCCCTCGTCGGAGCGGGCGACGAGCTGGTCGGCGCCGGCCCGGATGCCGGCCGCCCGCAGCAACGGGGCCAGCGGCGCGCCGAGCCACCGGGCGGTCCCCACGTACGGGCCGCCGACCTCGTTGGACACGCAGCTCAGCGTGACGTCCCGCTCGATCAGGCCGCGGTCGAGCAGGTCGGCGAAGCTCACCTCGACCGGTCGCGCCACCAGCCCGTGCAGCCGCAGCCGCCAGGTGTCCACGTCGAGCCGGGGCACGGTGAGCGCGGTGTCCACCCGGTAGAACTCCCCGGTCGGGGTGCGGAAGCCGGGCGCCACGCCCGCGGGCACCGGCCGGGCCGGCGAGGCCGGCGCGGGCAGCCGCACGGACTCCCGGGACCGGGCCGCGTCGGCCACGGTCAGCCGGCGCAGCACGGTCGCGCCGGCCCCGGCGAACACGGTGCCGACGGCGACCAGCGTCGCGTTCCGCACCACCGTCCGTCGGGTGGGCCCGCCCGCCGATCCCGAGCCGCCCGCACCATGGCCGCCCTCACCTGGGGCGCACCTCTCCGGACCGTCCGCTCCGGCGGAACCGGCCGCGCCGCCTCCGGACGCCGCCCGGCCCACCCCCACCGGGTCGGGGGCGGCGTCCGGAATGTTCGGGGCGGCCGGCAGGCCGGGCAGGGGCAGCCGACGCAGCAGGCCGGCGGCCACCGCGGCGCCGGCCAGGGCCGGCAGGGCGTCGGCCGG
>NZ_PYPS01000132.1 GCF_003027925.1 Micromonospora sp. RP3T | reverse complement strand
TTAGAGCATTGTGCAAGGAAAATGTCCAGGATGGAGGGGAGAGGGGCACCGATGATCTTTGCAGCTGTGTTCACTGTCCGCTGTAGGGTCTTGCGGTCAGCAGCACTGCAGTTCCCGTACCAGACAGTGATGCAGCTGGTCAGCACACTCTCAATGGTGCCCCTGTAGAAGGTGGTGAGGATGGGTGGAGGGAGACTTGCCCTTTTCAGCCGGCGGAGAAAGTGGAGGCGCTGTTGGCTCTTCTTGTTGATCGACGTGACGTTGGTGGTCCAGGTGAGATCCTCTGTAATGTGCACCCCCAGGAATTTAGTGCTGCTGACTCTCTCCACAGTCGAGCTGTCGATGGTCAGTGGGGGGTGGTCAACAGAGTTTCTTCTGAAGTCTTTGTCTTACCCACATTGAGGGACAGGTTGTTAGCACCACACCATTCAGCCAGCTGTGCCACTTCCTCTCCGTAGTGTGTTTCATCGTTGTTGCTGATGAGAAGCTCATTTGCCACGGGATGAAGGCCGCAAGCAAACACGACAGTGAGAGCGATTATCGGAATTAGCCGCAATTATCGGCGCAGAAACCTAAAGCAGAAGGG
>NZ_PYPS01000131.1 GCF_003027925.1 Micromonospora sp. RP3T | reverse complement strand
GAGAGAGTCACTTCATGTAAATTTTACCGTTTCATTTGAGAAAATTAGCATCATATCATATTGTATACACACAGAAACTTCACAGCAACCTGTCAAAATAAGGAAAGGAAAGGATGTGTCATGTGGCCAAGTATGGTGACTTGGAATTTGCGCTCTGCATCTAACCCATCCAAGTGCGCACACATACATATACACACACACACACACTAGTAAGTAGTGAACAAACACAAACACACACACCGTGAACACACACCCGGAGCAGTGGGCAGCCATATTGCTATTGCTGCCGCACCCGGGGAGCAGTTGGAGGCCTTGCTCAAGGGACTCACCTCAGTCGTGGTATTGAGGGTGGAGAGAGCACTGGTTATTCACTCCCACCACCTTCAATCCCTGCCGGACCTGGGACTCGAACCCGCAACCTTTCGGTTACAAGCCCGACTCGCTAACCATTAGGCTGCCCCACGGGTGTTCCCTGTTAAGGACATCACTAAACATGATTTCTAATTAATTTAACATGCAATGATCATGTAAACACGTTTGTAAAATTTAATTTAAAAAAGCAGTCATCCCTAACAAAACATGAATTGTATTTAAAATCTCATCACTGA
>NZ_PYPS01000130.1 GCF_003027925.1 Micromonospora sp. RP3T | reverse complement strand
TACCGAATCTCGTACATGTATGTGTAACATAGCTCGAGTGGCACTTCGTTGAAATTTTATAGGTGGTGCTATCGAGCCATTTTGCCACACCCACTTCTGAAACCAATATCAGATGTAAATTTTCGCCAGGACTGATGCGTGTGCAAAGTTTCATGAGTTTTCGAGCATGTTTAGGCCCTCAAAAAGACTTTTTACTTTGGAGAAGAAGAAGAAGAAGAAGAATAATAATAATAAACAGAGCAATTCCAATAGGGTCCTCGCACTGCAGTGCTCGGGCCCTAATTAAAGCTGCAAGCAGCGATGAACGGGCCCTCGCACCCGGGCTCACCGCCGACCGGTGGCTTTAGGGAAACAGCGAACGGTGGGCACTATGCTTTTAACATAGTAAATTTAGGAGGAATATGTCAAAGTCATTTAGATGTGCCAAACTTCCTGCTGCCAGCTGGTGGCGCTATGCCTATAACTGAATATTGGCATGTAGACGTCTTCAGGTCAGCGCTTTTATCAAACATATGAAGTTTGGTGCAGATTGAACATGGTATGCTTGAGTTAGTGTAAGACATGACATATCCTGTTGCCAACAGGTGGCGCTATGTTTATGTCTGAATAA
>NZ_PYPS01000129.1 GCF_003027925.1 Micromonospora sp. RP3T | reverse complement strand
TAAGTATTTTGTTTTACGTTGTAGGGGATCTACAGAAGTCAATTTTGCTCAAAGGGAATCATTTAAGATTGAACAGAATCTCCGTTTTACAGCGGATCAATGAATCGGTCAGTGATTCATTGAGCGAGCCGTATAACATCAACTCTACTGGATACTAATATCCAAAATATAGTGAAAACACTATTTATTAGCACGGTAACAAGGTCGGCAGTTTAAGACATTAATTTATAAGCACAAAACACAAGATACTTCTCTTTTCAATATGAATAGGAATTTATTGGAAAAACCTAAGACATATAAACTAATCTAACACATAAACACATGCATTCACACCTTTACACAGGTTACAGAAAGAGGCTTTAACTTGGAACACGAAAATCTCAAAAAGAGAAACTAAAGTAAAAGAAAGAAAGATATAAGCTGACAAGATAGTTTGTGGATCTCCTTATAGTTTTAGAGAAGCGGCTGGCATGCAAGGGAGCGCTCAGAGAACGCAAAAGCAGTGGCAAAAATGATGGCAAAAAGCTAGTTAAGAATAATGGCTAAAATTTGATGGTGTCCTGAGGTTTTACACTCTGCTTTTGTACACATCCCAAATGGTGTCTTCCTGC
>NZ_PYPS01000128.1 GCF_003027925.1 Micromonospora sp. RP3T | reverse complement strand
TAATTTCGCGAAGTTAAAGCATTTACACCAATTTCAGTAATAAACTGTTTCACAAAAGACAAATATAGCATCTACTGCAAAACTAAAAAAAAAAAAAATAATACACAGAACCTTTGGCAATTTTTCATAACCTGAACTATATTCATATTGAATAAAACAAAATGATGAGAGCAGAAAATCCAGTAATACTTACGAAACACATCCTGTAAAATTCCTGTGGGTCATCCTCCAGGATGACTGAAAGGCCCTGAAGTACTGCAGTGGAAACATCAGATGACTATGAAAAAATAGAGACAGGCTAAGGATAACAATCATAAGCAAATCATGATTTAAAGATGACAACTACAGTCAACATGATAAAGAAATACCTTTTAATTAACTTGATGTGAAATTTAAAATCCTTTTTTCTAGAAAATGGTGCAGAGTCTGTGTCCAATGCTGCTCAGAACTCAGATCCGAGATATGCGACTAAATCCTACAAAGATCTAAGAACATACATTGAGTGGCTATTAACATTTTGAAGGACACAATCCATAAACACACTTTTTGAAAAGGAATAGGGTTTTGAAAATTTTGGAAAAGGAAAAGAAACAGGTTTTGATGAGGGAAAT
>NZ_PYPS01000127.1 GCF_003027925.1 Micromonospora sp. RP3T | reverse complement strand
TGAGTCTGCGGTTTAGAAGTTCTGAGCAATTTCATACTTTCGATCACTGTAGCACCCCGTCAGGCCGATTGGGGCCTTGGTCACGTTGTAGGCGGTGTGAGTACTACCATCCCTCCAAGTTTCAAGTCTCTATGACTTACAGTTTGGTCTGCATGATCAGTTTTATGTGGAAATCGCTGATCCGTGACCATTCTAATTACAATAGGGTTTCAGCGCTACACGCTCGAACCCCTAAATATAGCTGCAAGCAGCAATTATCAGGGTTCAAGTGCTTAGACATTACATATTATTTAGCAAAGCTGCACCCATCTAAATCAATGGTTAAAAAAGCATTTTTGGCAAATCCAGGTAATTTACCACAGAAATATTATGTTTTTTTTTTTTAAACGGATATGACTGTAATAGCACCAGCTGTGGTCCGATCCCCTTAAAACTTTGCATGCTTGTTTATAATCAAATGTCTCGTGCTCACCAGGTTTTGTGAAGTTTTGACTTTTCCTTTAAGCTTTATTGGATTTGAGGTAAATTTGGACAAGCCCCTTTTCTAACCCTAACCCTGTTATAGCTTCCCAAAGGGTATATTTTAACATTTTTTGATAATTATTATGACCTATAGAGTC
>NZ_PYPS01000126.1 GCF_003027925.1 Micromonospora sp. RP3T | reverse complement strand
AACACCCCTGGCAAAGTGTGGTTTTGGACGATATCAGCATAAATCCTTATCATTTTTTGGTGCAAATACATTAAAGTAACTTGACATTATCATTGAAGACCAGCAATAATAATTTTCATTTTGATTACATAATAATGGCAATATATACATGTCAAAGTCAGACATGCCCCTTTGCCAGCTGTGATGCCTGGTTACTGGTTTAAATTTGGCCCAGGTTTTTAAAAGATTTTTAGGTCAGCAGACTCAGCACACCTTAATAGCTACAACAATTGATTGCCAATTAATGAATTTAGGCCCAGATTATGCAGAGCTGTAATAGCTGCTAATGGTGGATATTTTGATGAATCGAAAATTTAAGTTTTTTCTATGTATAAACTGTTTATGTAATAAAATATGTTTTCGTAGTTTGTGTTGTCCCTTATCAGTGCAAAATTATCACAAATTAAAAAGGATTCATGCCAATATTGTCCAAAACCCCACTTTTCTAGGGCGTTTCCAAACTTTTGGAGGGCAGTGTATATAATTTTCAAACTTAAAATCAGCAATCTTTTATTTTGGCGGGTTGCCGTGGGTTGTTTTTCATGTCCACGGGTTGAAGTGACCACAAAAATGTGATATTTATCCCCTGA
>NZ_PYPS01000125.1 GCF_003027925.1 Micromonospora sp. RP3T | reverse complement strand
GTTTGCCCTACACAACATTAGAAAGATCAGGCCCTTTCTAACAGAGCAGGCCACACAACTTCTTGTCCAGGCCCTGGTCATCTCTAGGCTGGACTACTGCAATGCTCTTCTAGCCGGTCTTCCTTCATGCACAGTCAAAGCTCTACAAATGATTCGGAATGCAGCAGCACGACTGGTCTTCAACGAGCCCAAAAGGGCCCATGTCACACCTCTCTTTATCACCCTGCACTGGCTCCCGGTTGCGGCTCGCATCAAATTCAAGTCACTGATGCTTGCTTATAGAACAGCCACAGGCTCAGCGCCCGCCTACCTCCACGCACTGCTACCAATCTACACTCCCTCCAGAACTCTAAGATCCGCCAGTGAGCGACGCCTCATTGTTTCATCACAAAGTGGCACAAAATCACTTTCCAGAACATTCTCTTACACCGTTCCTGGCTGGTGGAATGATCTTCCCACCGCTATCCGAAATGCCAACTCCCTAACAACTTTCAAGGGACTGCTGAAAACTCATCTCTTTTGAAACTGTTTGACTTAAAAAAAACAAAAAAACAAAACAAACAAACAAAAAAACAATAAGAAATGGTTACTGTGACTTTTTATCTTACAATTCTGACTTTTATA
>NZ_PYPS01000124.1 GCF_003027925.1 Micromonospora sp. RP3T | reverse complement strand
TGTGGGATTTACAAAACGCAAATTCATCCTCTCCTCCCGAAAAACATTAAAGTAAGTCTCTGGTGAGCTTGGAGAAGAGCAGAGTAAACTTTATAGTTACCTACACAATGTGTATATAATATCAATAAAACATGTCGTCAGATAACATTTGTAAGGATCATTATTGCCGCTTCCATAGACATCGGCGTGTATTTTGCTAAATATAAAGGCATCGTTTTACTAGGACCTATGTGTATGTAAATGTCTGGAACCTAAAATAAGCATTATATGGTTGAAAACACGGAATAGTTGCGATAATATGACAAGCGCTCAGCGCGTCCGATCTGGCTCAGCGCCAGCCAAAGCGCCAACTATTACAAACATTACAAGCCATCAAATTTTAACTATTAAAACCATTAAAGAAGTCCACTTCCAAAACAGAGATTCAATGTACTCACCCCCTTGTCATCCAAGATGTTCATGTCTTTCTTTGTTCAGTCGTAAAGAAATAGTTTTTTGAGGAAAAAATTTCAGCATTTTTCTCCATATAATGGACTGATATGGTCCCCTGATTTTGAACTTCCAAAATGCAGTTTAAATGCGGCTTCAAACGATCCCAGTCGAGAAAGAAGGGTCTTATCTACC
>NZ_PYPS01000012.1 GCF_003027925.1 Micromonospora sp. RP3T | reverse complement strand
CAACAAGGACGGCTCCACCGCCGGCAACAACCCCATCGTCCAGGAACCCTGCTCCGACGTCGCCCGCATGCAGTGGCGATTCAACCCCGTCGGCAGCACCCCCACCAACCCGCCCACCACCCCGCCGAGCAGCGGCAAGCCGACGGTGGCCGCGGACGGCAGCGGCACCTACCGCACCGTGCAGGAGGCCGTGGACGCGGTCCCGACGAACAACACCACCCGACGGGTGATCACCATCAAGCCCGGCACGTACCGGCAGGTGGTACGCGTGCCGTCGAACAAGCCGAACATCACCTTCCAGGGGCTCGGCTCGTCGCCGTCCAACACGACGATCGTCTACAACAACTCCGCCCACACCAGCGGCACCTCCGGCAGCGCCAGCATGTTCGTCGACGGCGCGAACTTCGTCGCGGAGAACCTGACCATCTCCAACGACTACGACGAGAACACCTACGAGACCGGTGACCAGGCCGTGGCACTGCACCTCAACGCCGACCGGGCGGTGCTGCGCAACGTCCGGCTCCTCGGCGACCAGGACACCTTCCTGGTCAACGACCGCACCCGCGCCTACGTGGTGAGCTCCTACATCGAGGGCACCACCGACTTCATCTTTGGCGGCGGCACCATCGTCTTCAACGCCTCCACCATCCACGAGAAGCGCTCCTCCGGCGGCACCATGACCGCCGCCAGCACCGACAGCGCCAAGACCTACGGCTTCCTGTTCTACAAGTCGACGATCACCGGCGCCGGGAGCAACAACACCACCCTCGGCCGCCCGTGGCGGCAGGGCGCCCAGGTGCTCTACCGCGAGTCGAGCCTCAGCGGCGCGATCAAGAACAGCCAGCCGTGGACCAACATGGGCGACTCCACCTGGCAGAACGCCCGCTTCTTCGAATACCGCAACACCGGCTCCGGCGCGACCGTCAACAGCAACCGCCCGCAGCTGAGCGACTCGCAGGCCGCCAACTACACCCCGCAGAAGTACCTGGCCGGCACCGACGGCTGGAACCCCATGTGACGCACGCCCGCCCACGGCCGGAACTGCTCTTCTGATCCCCGGCCCGCACCACCCGGTGTGGCCGCCCGCGCCCGCACGGCGGCCACACCGGGCCCGGGAGGCGACTGCTTCGGCCACCGCCTCGGTTCCCGCAGACATTCCGGCTCGGCGCCGGCGCGACAGGACAGCGCTCGCGCCGGCCCGATCGCGCTGTACCGACAAGGAGAAACGTCATGGTAGGTAGCGGCAGCCGGGGCCGAGCCCGGCAACGACTGCGACGCGTGCTGGCCGGCGCGGTCGCGAGCATCCTGACAGCCGGTCTTCTGGTCGGGCTGGGCCCGACGGCGGCGACCGCGGCGTCCGTCGACCTGAACGGCTGGTACGTGCTGGTGAACCGCACCAGCGGCAAGGCGATGGACGACTACAACTACGCCACCACCGACGGTGCGGCCGTGGTGCAGTGGACCCGGGGTGACAGCGACAACCAGCAGTGGCGGTTCCTGGACTCCGGTGGCGGCTTCTACCGGCTCCTCAACCGCCACTCCGGCCGGGTCCTCGACAACGCCGGCTGGTCGACCACCGACGGCACCAACATCGTGCAGTGGACCGACAAGAACGCCGCCAACCAACAGTTCCGGCTGGCCGACTCCAGCGGCGGCTACGTCCGGCTGGTCAACCGGTACAGCGGCAAGGCCGTCGAGGTGCAGGGCAGCTCCACCGCCAACGGCGGCAAGGTGGTCCAGCGCAGCGACTCCGGCGCGAACAACCAGCAGTGGCAAGTCGTCCGCGTCGGTGACGTCACCCCCACCCCCGCCGCCGCCACCACCGCCTGGCAGGGCGGCCGCTTCGTCGTCGACACTCCCAACGTGGTACGCCGGTCCAACATCGTGCTCAACCGGGCCAACACCACCGCCAGCGAGTTCGTGCCGCTCGGCAACGGGTCGCTGGGGGTCGCCGCCTGGTCGGCGAACGGGTTCACCGCCCAGCTCAACCGCAACGACACGCTGCCCGACCGCAAGTCACCCGGCTGGGTGGTCATCCCCGGCCTCAGTCGGCTGACCGGCGCCGCCGACTACCGGGCCTCCCTGGATCTCTACGACGGTACGCTGCGGGCCTCCGGCGGCGGCATGACCATGACCGCGTACGTGCGCGCCGACGCCGCTCAGCTGGTCGTCGACGTCACCGGGGCGGACCCCGCCAGCAGCCAGAGCGCGCAGGTGAAGCTCTGGAGCCCGCGCAACCCGACCGCGCAGGCGTCCGGATCGGTCGCCGCGCTGTCGGAGACCTGGAGCGACTGCTGCGGCGGCGGCACCTCCGGGCAGACCTTCGGCTCGCTGGCCGCGGTCAGCGCGGCCGGACGCAACGTCACCGCGTCGACCCCCGACTCGCGCACCGGCCAAGTGAGCTTCCAGCCCCGGGCCGACGGCTCGTACCGGGTCATCGTGGCCTCGCCCCGCTGGACCGGCGGCAACGCCCTCACCACCGCGACCAACCTGATCAGCAACGACCTCACCCGGAGCTCGACGGACCTGGCCGCCGCCCATTTGACCTGGTGGCACAACTACTGGGACTCGGTCGGACTCATCAAGATCACGTCGGCCGACGGGTCCGGCGAGTACGTCGAGAACATGCGGACGCTGTACCTGTACAACATCGCCGCGAGCAACCGCGACTCCATCCCGGGCACCCAGGCCGGCGTCGCCAACCTGTTCAGCTTCGGCCAGGACCACCAGCCCTGGTACCCGGCGGGCTACTGGTTCTGGAACCTGCGCATGTTCATGCAGGCGAACCTGAGCGCCGGCGCCTTCGCCCAGAACGTGCCGATCTTCAACCTGTACCGGAACAACGTGTCGGCCATCGCGGCCTGGACCAGCGCGCACTACCCCGGGCGCCAGGGCCTGTGCGTGCCGGAGACGATGCGGTTCAACGGCAACGGCACCTGGTACCCCGGCAACGAGTCGTGCGACTCGACCATCGCCCCGTCGTACAACTCGCAGACCGTCACCACCGGCGCCGAGATCGGCCTGTGGATCTGGCAGACCTACCTCGCCACCGACGACCGGTCGTTCCTGTCCGCCAACTACCCGGTGCTGAGCGGCGCCGCCCGGTTCCTGCTCTCGCACGCGAAGAGCGGCTCAGACGGCCTGCTGCACACCACCTCCAACGCCCACGAGACCCAGTGGGCGGTCAACGACCCGATCACCGACGTCGCCGCGATGCAGGCGCTGTTCCCCGTGGTGGTCTCCGCCGCGCAGACCCTGGGCGTCGACGCCGACCTGGTCACCCAGGTGCGGGCGGCGATCCCGAAGATCCGCCCGCTGCCACGTACCGACCAGGCCACCCAGACCCAGGTCCTCGGACCGTCCGCGGACGCGGCGGGCACCACCGTGCTCGCGCTGTCGGCGCAGCCCACCGCGACGAAGCACAACGTGGAGAACCTGGGCCTGGAACCGGTGTGGCCCTACAACCTGATCGGCGACACCGGCAACCAGTCGGAACTGGCCAAGCGCACCTTCGCCCACCGCAGCTACGTCGCGGAGAGCAGTTGGAGCCTCGACGCCCTGCACGCCGCCCGGCTGGGCCTGGGCGACGAGATGCGCACCGCGCTGGGCGCCAACGTCGCCAAGTACCAGGTATTCCCCAGCGGCATGGCGAGCTGGAACCAGCAGCCCGAGACCCCCTACCTGGAGCAGCTCGGCGTCACCGCCGCCGCCGTCAGCGAAGGCGTGGTGCAGAGCTACGACGGCACCCTGCGCATCGCGTCCGGCTGGCCCACCGGCTGGGACGTCGACGCCACCGTCCACATCCCGCACAAGGGCAAGGCGTACGTGCAGGTCCGCGGCGGCAACCTGGTCACCGCCGCCGTCGACGCCGGCGCGACCGGCACCCTCACCCTCCGCAGCCCCTGGCCCGGCCAGCGGGTCTCCGTCGTCACCGGCTCGGGGACCACCGTCCTGAGCGGCCAGACCGGCGCCACGATCGCCGTCCCGGTCCAGGCCGGCACGGCCTACCTGATCCAGCGGGAGGCCGCACCGACCACCGCACTGCCGTTCGCGCAGGTCAGCGGCGGCGCCGCCAGCAGCCCGAAGAGCTACAACGGCCGGACGATCGGACTGGCCAGGTAGGCGATCACCGCCCGCAGGCGGCTCGTCGGCGACCCGGTCGGGGCCGCCGACGAGCCGTGTCGCCGCGGCGGCCGCCGCGTGCCCCCGGAACAGCGGCGGCCGGACGCCGGGTCGCTCGACGATCGGGCGCCGAACGGGCCGGGACAGCGGGACACGACACCGGTGCGGTTCGCCCGCACCGGGTGGATCCCGGAGGCTGGTCGGGCGGGTATCACCAACGCACAGTAGGCCCACTCCACCTTCCGGACAGAGGCCTCGCGGTGATGCGAGGTCCTCCGTGGCTTCCCGCGCCGCGCCGGCGTCGAGGAACTGTTCACCGCGGTCCGGCAGCGGCGCGGTCGACTCGACGTGCTGGTCAACAACGCCGTACGCGCCGAACTCGCGCCGATCGCCGACCGGAACTGGGACCGCCCTGACCGTCAACCTGCGCGATGTCGCTCAACCCGACGCCCGCCCCGGCAGCATCGCACCAGAGACCACCGCCGCAAACAAGATCATTGCCGGATGCGACGCCAAACTCACCAATACCGCGCTGTCGCAGACGCCGGAGGCGACCCGGCCACCGTCGCCGGCTGGATGGCCGAGGTCAACGCCCAACGCGCCGCCGCCCTCGCCCAACGCACCGCGGCAACGGCAACGGCAACGGCAACGGCAACGGCAGCACAAGCGCAGACTCCCCGTCGCCTCACCGAGGACGACATCCGACGCCTCGTCGGCAGCTTCGACGACCTCCGCACCACCCTGCGCGACGCCCGCAGCGAGGACAAGAGCACCGTCTACCGCGAGCTACGGCTCGCTCTCACCTACAACCCGGTGAAAACAAAATCAGCGTCGAGGCTAAGCCTGACGCTGATTACTGTGGGGTAACTGTACGTGTCCGAGGGGGGATTGGAACACCCGTGCGTTTCATATGTGCACCATTTCGGGTGCGCATGCTCATAGATTACGGTACAGCCAGGGTTGGCTCAAGTGCTTGCGGTTCGGCAGGTGTTCGCGGCGCGGACACGCAAGCATCCACCGTTCCACCAGCACGGCCTTCGGATTGGATATCGACAGACCGCCACGTCGTCGCCGAACACTCGTTCAGGTGAGACCGTAAACGGATCCGGCCTCTCGGTGGCTGGACTCCAACCTCAAGGATTCGGCCAACTCGATCTTGCGGCCGAGATACGCAGGCTAACCACCTGCAGACGGGTATTGTCGGCGTCTTTTACGCACTCGACGGGAGTGCTCGACCTACTCGAACAGCTCGCGGATGACTCCCATGGCCCGCGGCGAAACGACCTCGTCAGGGTAGAAGTCGCTGCACAGACGTAGGGCGTCATCGACTGTCGCCACCTCGGCCAACGCCGCCAGGGTGCGAAGGTCGTCCACGTCGCGGGTCCGCGCCGCGAGCGCCTTCATCGCGAAGATGTGCTCCGGCGAGGCCGCCATCACGCGCAGGCCAGGGTGGTCGAAGACCCGCCGCCTGCCCGGGTCGTCCTTGCCGGAGACATACACACTGGCCTGCTCGTTGAGCCACCACGGCGGCAACCCCAGTTCGTCGGCGACCGCACGCGCCTCGTCAAGGACGACACCGTGCGGGACAAACATCGCATCGACGTCCCTGGTCACCCGTTTCGCATCGTAGGCGAGCGCCATCGCGGCACCACCCACAACGAAGATGTCGGCGACGACCCCGCGACGGACAAGCCGCTCACGCCGCAGCCAGATCGTGCACGGACAGGTACACGCCATGCTTTCGAAATGCAGCCGGGGCCCATGCCAGGGCGTCGGCCCGGTGGATCGCCAGTTCGGCCGGGAACCACGCCCGCCGCAGCACACGCGCGTCGACCCACGCAGGCGGAGCAAGATCCGCCTGAGCCAGCAGATGCTCCGCGACTGCGGCGAGCAGTGCATCCCACCGCGGATCCCCCGTCAGCCCAGGCTCGTCGTTCAATAGGGCGACCCTGGTTTCGGCGGGCTCCCAGCGGTACTCCTCGAGAAACTCCCATACGAGCTTCCAGCGAGTCTGGTCGGTGTCCGCGGATGCCAGATGGATGGCGAGCCTGGCCAGACTCATCGGTTCGTAGCTGGAACCCATCGGGCAAGCCTCACCTTCGAGCCGACAGCTTCATCCGTTGCAGACTATCGCGGAGCCGACCGCGAACACCGCAGAGGTGAGGTGGCGACGGGGTCCGATTTTCTTGCCGCACCTCTGCTCGGACCGTTCACTCACGCTGACCACGCGGCGCCGCTCTTGTGATCTTGGCGGAAGGCGACGCCGTCTGCGACTTTGCCGCGAACTCAAAGGGGTGCATGCGAGCGTGACTATCAGCCAGATTGCGATCGAGAAGGCGACTCCGGCCGGGCTGGGCAGATCCGTCTCCCACCAAGCCCGGCGGACGGCATCACTTCGCGGGTGTGGTCTTGACGGTGGCGCGTAGCGTCTGTGCGAGGCTGGGCATCGCCTTCCAGCCGTCGGCGACTCGTGCGATTCGGGCGGTGTTGGTGGCAGTGAACTTCTGCAGGTCGTTAGCGGCGGCGTTGACGACTCCATCGAGCCGTGATTCACGGCAGGCCCCGTCGGCAGCGGCAATCTTCTTCTCGAATGCGACAGCGTTGGCCCATTCAGGGAGGGCGGTCGGGTCCGACGGACGCTCAAATGACACAGGCGGGAACTTCTGCTCGACCTTCAGGTACGCCGCGGATAGGTCACCGGCGTCGATTCCGGCCGACTTCATGCAGCTGGCGTATTGGCGAGGCAGGTCCGGTGCGACCTGCTGCTGGACGCTACCGAGCAGGTCCACCAGCTCGACTTCCAGTTCCTGTTGCCCGTCAGGAACCCTGAGCTTCTCACCCTCAGTTGCGGCGTTCTGGCAGGACTCGACAGCAGTGAACCAGCGAGCTTGGTCATCCGCGGCGGCAGGCAAACCCGGGTTGGGGGTCTCACCTCGCTTGGCCAGCATCTCGATACGGGCGGCGACCCCGAAGTCGACGCGCTGGGGCGCAAATCCGAGCAGATCCCCGGGGGCAGGGTCGGTAGGCGGGCTCATCGGCTGATAGGGGGTGACGCCGTACACGACGCCCTTGGTCCGGGCGCAGGCGGCGATCGCGGACTGGCTCGTGAGCCACATCCGCTCCTCGCCGGCCAGACGCTGTTGCGGCGTTCCATATACCTGGTCGATCACAGCGGACAACATGGCCGGGGCATCGACGCCGACGGGCGCGGCGACAGGCATGCCGGGCTGGGCGCAGCCGGCCAGCGCGGCGATGGTAACGGCGGTTGCAACGGCAACGTTCCGGCGGCGGTTAACCATTGGCCGGTGGGCTCCCTTCATACGAGATCAGGACGAGCAAGAAGTGACCGAGCCGCCCCCGCCGTACAGGTACGAACCGGTGGAGGTGAGCCACCACGAGTGGGTGCACTTGTTCGGAATGCTCACGAGGACCTCAGATGGTGGGGTCTGCTGCACCGATAGGTGACGGTTCCAGTCACGCGACCAGACAAGCCGCCGAGCCGAGCACGATAGCCGCCGCCGTGGCGAGTCGGCGGCGCATGGGACCAGGCAAGAGCTTCCTCTCTGATGAACAACGCCACGCCCCTCACCGGCCGCGCGAAAGGCATGGATGAATCCACCGAGCCAGCAGCGTACCCCCCAATCCAACTCGCGTATCGATCTCAGACGATCAAAAGGCCTCTGTGTCATCACCCGCACCAAGACCGTCGCAGTGCGGAGTCGTCGTCGAAGCCGCAGGGTGGATCCTGACCGAGGCCTCCGAGGTGCCCGACTGCCGTGATGAACGCCAGCGGACGGCGGCCGATGCCTCCCGGGCCAGCGCCGACGCGAACCTGTCCGGGGCCACATGGGACAGTGACGGCACCCACGGTGGGCGTCACCGACGCCGAGGACGACCGGGACCGCACCCTCGGCCGGCGGACGATCCGCAAGCCCCGTCACCGCCCACGGTGGCGGGGCTTCTCACCTGTCGACCGGCCGGTCTACCTCGGGCAGGTGGCCGTGCGCCCGCACGGTCGTGGCCGTGGCCGTGGCAGGGCCGTTGCCGGGCCGGGCTGACGCGACGCGATCTCGCGTGACCGCTATCCTCTTGCCGTGATCCGCACTCTCGCCGCCGTGTTCCTGGCTCCGCTGCTGCTCGTCTCGGGGTGTGCGTCCACCGACGTCCCCACATCCGCCAGGGCCAACCCCAGCGTGCCGGCGGACCGGGAAGCCGTCGGCGCCTGTCTGCTGGTGGCCCGGACGATCGAGCGGAAGGACGTGCTCTTCGGCTCGGGCACGCGACCGGCGGCACGCGCCGCGCAGTCGACCGATCCGGGCATCCAGGAGGCCGGCCGGGAGCTGATGACGGCGGGCACGGCGGTCGAGGAACTCCTCGTCAAGAACGCCCCGGACGTCGATCGCGGACCGGCCACCGCGCGCCTGGTCGAGGCGCAGCAGAAGTTGCTGTCGGCGTGCACCGACCTCTTCGGACCACAGCCGTGGCCGTTCGACAACCAGCCGTCGCCCCGCGCCACGAGCTGAGCCGATGAAGGAACTCGGGTGATCAGGGCGATCTTCCTCGACATTGGCAGAACGGTCCTCGACAAGTCACGCGAGTTCGTCGACTGGGCAGACTGGTTGCGTGCACGGCGGCCTGGTCGAGCAGCGACGCAACGGCACCCGACGGCGCTGTTGGCTCCGCCCGACCAGCTCGCCCTGCTCGGCACTGGAATCGACGAGCAACGCCGACCCTGGAGCGACCGCCTCGACGCGCCCGCGCACCAACTCAACGGCCAGGAGGCTGTCCGATGACCCGTCAGCGCCGAGCTGCGCGGCGATGAACTGATCGACCACCGCCACCTCAACACCGAGCCCGCCCGGGTCTGGACGGTGTTCACCTAACCGACTGATGTCGCCGCGTTCTGGGGCGGCTCGCACGTCATCATGCCACCCGACTCGGTGACCATGGACCCAGTTCGTGCTCGACACCCGGGCGTCGGACGGCACGACCCGGCGGCTCTGCTTCCTCTACGTGCGCCTTGACCCGACCCGCGAACTCGTGCTCGACGAGCCGGTCACCGCCCTGCACACCAGCGTGACCCTCGGCCCACCAATGGAGACACCGACCCACCATGCACCAACGCCGACTGCCGGCGGAGCAGCGGATCAGCCGGGTGGCCGACGGGTTCGCCTCGATCCTGGACGCCCTCGCCAATGACCTCACCGAGGACAGAGCCCGCCGTATCACAGCCGATTCAGCGTGACCTGGTCGCCAGATACTTCGCCGACTTTCGCGCTGGCGACCACGCACGCATCCCGGCATCCTCACCGAAGACGTCGACTTGGTCGTCCACGGGCACCGCAACATACGGGCCGGGCCGAGTACGACGGCGAGATCGAGAATCGGCCTTTCTCGGGCAGCCCGCAGCTCGACGTCGAGCGGGTGATCAAGGACGGGCCGGTGGTGGTGGTCACCGGCGAGGGACGAACCGTTCCGGTTCGCCTTCAACGACCTGTTCACTTTCCGCGACGGGCTGATCGTGCGCGGCGACTCCGCACTTCGTGCCGCCGCCCTGAGGGAGTCGCGAGGGTGGAATCGCGGTGTCGAGGCACCGGACGCTCCTCAATCCCGCAGGTGGTTGAGGAGCATCCGGCCGACTCCACGAACTTAGTCCCGCAAACCCATCGCCCGACGGATCGGCCCCGCCAGCGCCGGATTCTTCAGCCTCATGACGCTGATGAATCCGTTCCAGGTCGTCGCTCCAACGACGACCCGCTCGTCCAATGCCATCATGACGAAGCCGGGTCGTCCCGAAGGCCCTCCCAGCACACCCCAGTCCACTCCTCTGCCGATAACATCCCACTCGCTACGCAGCCGCACTCGAGCCCAATGCGGCCCCGCCGATGGGTCCCCATCGACCGGGCCGACCGAGACGAGGAAGCAATCATCCTCGTCGAACAGCCCGCCCGTGTCGGCAAAGTTCCACCAGGCTGCATTCGCACCCTCAATCAGGGCAGGATCATCGAACATGAATTCGACGTCCTCCCTGCCGTCCTCGACGGAGCAGGCCGAGAGCATCCAGGCCGCCGCAGCTGGCAGCTCGACTGTAGGCCAGGTGAAGTCGACCAAGTCCACACCTGCGGTACCCAGCGAAGCAGCGATCATCTCCGGATTTGGCATTCTCTTCACTCACCCACACGGCCGATAGGTGGTGATCCGGTCGTAGTTGTGACCAGTTCCCGGGCGCCCACCCTTCGGGCCTACCCAACCAATGGTGCCATCGGCCTTCACTAGGAGACGGTAGTCGTTACCGCCGCCGGGAATTTCGTAGATCTTCGCACCCCTCCAGTAGGTTCTGGCACCGATGGGTCCGGATCGACCGTCGAAGGTGTCAGGAACCTGCACGGTCCGGCCGTTCACTCGAACAGGGCGACCGTTCTCCATGCGGGTCGTCATGCGCTGCGACAGCTCACCACGATTGTACGCGTCAATTCCGGCTTGCACGATCCGGGGCGGGGTGAGCCCGTCATTGTGTACCAGAACCGGGACGCCACCAGCAACCACGTAGTACGTGTGAAGCCCGTTTACGGTCAGGTTGAAGGCAAGCGCCGTGTGTAGGGAAGCCGGGCGGAGGCCACCGACGATCGCTGCTCCTCCGTTAGGAGCGAGAACGAGATCGCCTCGGTCGAGCTGGTCGGCCCGCTGCCATTCGCGTTCCGTTTGGTTCCAGTACGGATGGTCCTCGGTCGTGACGACAAGTGCCTCCCCGACCTCGAGTTCGATGAGATCGTCGAGGTGTTTCCAAACATGATCGACTCTCCGAGGTCCCTGCTCGCCTGTCTCCGGATCCGTCGCGAGGACCTCGTCACCCGCTCGAATCTTCTGCAGCGCCATGACCGAGCCGTCGGCCATGAGAACTTCAGTGTCACCACTGAAGCTCATGCATCCGCAGTTGCAGCCACCTCGTCCATTGGGGCGGCCCCTCGGCCCCAGTCCGCGTCCAGCACCCGCAGCAGCACCCAGCGCCCCAACCCCCCCGGGGATCAAGTCGTCGGAAGGCAGCACCTCCGCCAGCTTGTCGATATTGGGGTTGTATAACTCCTCTACCCACTTCTGGCATCCACCCGGATTCCCCATCTCGACGCAGATGTTCATCGCCAAGGCCCGTTCGCTGACGGGCGCGAGCTCCACGCTCGGGACGAGCGCGTCCATCGCGAAATGTGCGCCGCGTTGTTCATTCCAGCGGCGGGTGAACTCTTCCAGCGGCACTGTCTCGGGGACTCGGATGACGTGACCGAGGATGCGGGGGTCGTTGCGACGCGTGGGGGCGCTACCCGACTGCTTCCGACTGGTGCCCCAGGCCTTGTTAGCCTCCGTGCCGCACCCGCCCGGGCAGCCCTTGGCCGGACTGTATCCGTAGCAGTCGAACTGGCGGCAGTCGTCCGGGATGAGGCCGGTCGGGTCGCTCGTGGTGACTGGCGAGTTGTTGGCGTATGCGTAGCCGTTCCACTGCTGCGGGCTCGACAGGTCCTGAAGTGGGTCCAGGGAGACGAAGCGACCGGTCGTTGGGTCGTAGTTGCGGGCGCCGACCTGGGTCAGCCCGGTGGCGGTGTTCAGCGGCTGGTTGAGGAAGCCACGGTTGTCAGGCGCCGTGACGGTGGCGCCGCGCTGGCCGCCGTAGGGCGTGAACTGACGCCAGGTGGGGATCTGCGCGGTGTTGTTGAGGTAGAGGGTGGGATTCCCCTGGTGGTCCGGGATCAGGTAGCTGTAGTTGGTGCCACTGCCGGTCCGGATGGCCGTCGCGCCGTTGGGCAACGGGTAGTAGCGGACACCGCTGACCGCGTTGGTGGTGGTGTTCAGCGTGATCTGCTGGGTCGGCAGGTAGAGCGTTGTGGTGCCGGGGTCCCGCTGGACGAGGAGGTTGCCGTCGGCGTCGTACAGGAAGGAAGTGTTGCCGTCCCGACCGCCGGTGACCGCGGTCAACTCGCCGGTCTCGTCCCAGGTGAGCGTCTGATTGCCCTGACCGGCGTTCCGGGCGGTCATGTTGCCGGTCTTGTCGTAGGTGTACGAGGTCGAGCCGGTCAGGCCACCGGCGGTGGTCGTGCCGGTCAGCGTGTGCGGCTGGCTGGCGCCGTTGCCGTTGTAGACGTAGTCGGTGGTGGTGTCGGCCCCGCCGCTGAGGGAGCGCTGGATCTGGGTCTTGCGGTTGCCGACAGCGTCGAAGGTCCACTCGGTCCAGAACGCGCTGGTCGAGCCGATGCCACTGCCCACCTTGGCGCGGTTGGCGACGGTGGGCTCGGTGGCGCAGTTGTCGGTAGCGGTCCAGGCCGAGGTGAGCCGCCGCAGGCCGTCGTGGCGGTAGCACTGGGTCTCGGCCGCCACGCCGGGCAGGTTCCGGGTCTCGACCTGCTTGACGATGTTACCGAACCGGTCGTACTCGTAATCACGCTGGCCGATGTCGGAGGTCGACGTGGCCGTCTTGGTGATCTTGCGTTGCTTGAGCCAGCCGGTGTGATCGTCGTAGATGTTGACCATGGTGGCCTGGCTGTTGCTGGCGTTAAGGCCGCCGCCGGTCACCCGCCCCCACGCGTCGTAGCTGGTGACGTTGGCGTAGGTGGCCAGCAGGCTGCCCGCCCCATTGGGAATCTCCAGCGCGCTCTTGTAGGAATAGGTGACGGTCTCGGTGGGCAGGCCGCCGGCGGCCTGCCAGGCGTCGCTGTACGGCTTGCCGGTGACGCCCAGGTACTTATGGGTGAAGGAGTAGGTGTTGCCGAGCAGCCCTTCGGTCGCCGGGATCGTGATCGTCTCGCCGGTGGAGGCGCCGAAGGCGGTGAAGCCGCCGTACTGGGTGGTGTAGGCAGCGCCGTTGCGGTAGGTGGTGGCCGTGGTCAGCTTGCCGATCGGGTTCGTCATCCCAGCGACCGCGTTGTTGGTGTTGTCGTACTCCCACTTGCCGAACTGGTTGGCCGACGACTGGTCCTTCTTCGCGGCGGTGAAGCTGCCGGTCTTCCGGTTGATCTTGTCGTAGGTGTAGGAGACGGTCTTCCCGCGCGCGTCGGTGGTCTCGGTGACGTTGCCGACGCCGTCGTACGTGGTGTTGCTGGTGCCGGCGACCGGGTCCGTCTTGCTGGTGACCCGGCCCAGCAGGTCGTACTGGCTCTTCCAGTCGGCGCCGCTCGCATCGGTCAGGAGCGCCTGGTTGCCGCGGTCGT
This sequence comes from Micromonospora sp. RP3T, assembly GCF_003027925.1. GTDB lineage: Bacteria > Actinomycetota > Actinomycetes > Mycobacteriales > Micromonosporaceae > Micromonospora. Next base: position 154,356 of record NZ_PYPS01000012.1, on the reverse strand, counting down.
CATAGCCGTAGCTGGTGGTGGTCGTGGTGCCGCCCGTCACCTGGAAGGTGCCGGTGAACGCGTTCGCCGGGCTGACCAGGGTGGGCGCGGCGGTGTACTGGAGCAGCGTGGTGGCACGACCCATCGGGTCGGTGACGGTGGTGGTGACGGTGCCGCCCGGCGGCGGGATCACCGTGGTGCGGTCACCGTTGTGGACCATCCGGGTCGACGAGACGACCAGGTTGTCGCGCTTGCTCTCGGCGAGGATCACCCGGCCCGCACCGTCGTAGGTGTTGAACGTCTGGTTCAGCACCTTCTTGGACAGGTCCGTCGCGTACACCGGAGTGGTGCCGGGATCACGCTCGGCATCCCACCAGCCGTTGTAGGTGGCGGCCACCCAGCCCCGGCTGTCGTAGAACGTGTCGGTGACCATCCGCCCGCCGGCCGGAGTGGTGGCCTGCGTCTGGCGGGGCCGCAGCTGGGCGTCGTAGATCTGGATCGCCGGCGCCCACCCACCGGAGTTGTTGAGCGTCTCGGTGGTGGTGGCGGTCGGGCCGGTCTTCTGGACCAGGTAGGTGTAGCGGACGTTGGGTGAGGTGCTGTTCGCGCGGGACGCGCCCCAGACCGCCTTGACCCGGCCGAGCGCGTCGTACTGCCGGGTGGTCACCACGCTGTTGGCGTCGCTGCTCACCGTGGTGAGGTTGCGCATCGGCGTGACCGTCGTGGAGGTGGAGTGCCCCTCGGCGTTGGTGGTCTTGACCCCGACGGTCAGGCCGACCGAGTTGTCGGTGTAGGTGGTTCGGCTGACGTTGCCGTTGGCGTCGTACGTGGCGACGGCCCGCCCGTAGCTGTCGAAGTCGGCCCGGCCGGTGGTCTGGTAGACGTAGGCGCCGGACTTGTAGTCCTCGGCCTGGCGCACCATGGTGACCGTGCCCCGGGTCGGCACCTTGGTCTGCGGGAACGCCTCGTCGAACGCGGGGTCGTCGTAGTAGGTCCGCACGTGGGAGACGACCTGGCGGGGGCGGTCGACGGTCGCCGGGGCGGTCAGCGTGTTGACGCCGCCCGGCGCGGTCGCGGGTGAGCCCTGGGTGTAGCCGCCGCAGGCCACCGAGACGGTCTCGACCTGGCTGATCAGACCGGTGATGTTCGCGCCTGTGTTCGCCGGCGCGTACTTCGTGGAGGTGCAGCGGTCGTAGGCGGCGTTCACCGGGACCGTGTGGTCGTAGGAGTACGTGATCAGGCCAAAGGTCGGCGAGTTCACGTCGGTGTCATAGGTGGTGTCGGTCTGGCTGTAGCGCCAGGTCGTCGTGCCCGACGAGGTGACCGCCTGCCGGTTCCACTTCTGAACCTGGCCCATCTTGTGGGCGGTCAGCGCGGGCAGGCCGGCACGCGCACGGGTGGCGGTGGCGCCGGACACCCAGTAGGAGGTCACCGACGAGGTCTCCACCGGGCCGGTATCACCACGGTGGGTGGCGCTCTCCAGCTCCCGCCCGGCCAACTGGTCGAGGTCCTCGTGCTGCCCACCGGCGGAGTCGGTCACCTTGACCACGGTGCTGTTGTTGTTCTTCGACATGCCGCGGTAGTAGGTCGAGACGGACAGCGTCTGCGCGTCGTTGACGCCGTCACCGTTGCGGGTCTCCACCGTGCCGTAGCCGCGGAACTGGCCGTAGGTGCGGTACTTGGCCTTGACCACCTCGTTGTCGTCGTAGCGCCAGGCCGCGCCGCCGACGTACTTGTAGCTGGTCGAGGTCGACCGGGCGCCGCCGGTGGGGTCGGTGGCGGTGACCCTGGTGACGGCGTACTTGTGGAACCAGTCCCGCTTCGGGGTGGTGAGGCCGTCCGGGGTCCAGTAGACCGGGTAGCAGGAGCGCGTGTTCGTGTCCGGGGCCAGGGTGACCGGCGCGGCGCACGGCAAGGGCAGTTCGTAGCTGGCGGCGATGACGGAACCGGTCTCGGTGGTGACCGTCTCGATGCGCTGCCGGTAGAACGACGGGAAGCCGCCGGCGGTGTCGACGCGGTTGGCCAGCTTGATCCCGGTGAAGGAGACCGACGGCAGGCTGATCGGGGCGGTCGACCCGCCGGAGGTGAGGTCGTGCCCGGTCCGGCTGATCGAGTCCAGCCACAGCGTGGGCGCGGTACCGTCGCCGGTGGCCGGCATGGTCTGCGCGAGCGCGTACGTGTCGACCGGCAGGTGCTTGCCGGCGGTCAGGTCGTACTGCTGGGTCTGGATGGAGGTCAGCCGGACCGTGGAGAAAAACGACGGGCTCCAGGACTTGCAGTCGGTGTCCTTGGCACAGACCAGGTCGTAGGGGACGTCGGGCCAGTTGGCCTTGGTGGTAGCGTTCAGCGGCTTGCAGGTGCCGGACAGGCAGCGGTCATCGGTGTTGAACACGACCCGGTCCGGCACGGTGCCGTAGGCGCCGCCGTCGGTGAAGCCGTAGTCGATGCGGGCCAGGTTGCTGTCCCGGACGTAGGGCACGTCGGTGGCGCCCTCGTTGCGGCCGTAGTAGTTGACGTCCTGGTTGTAGTAGTAGGCCATGGCATTGCCGTGCGGATCCTTGACGTAGTCGAGGTTCCACCGATGCGCCATGGTGCAGACCGACGCGCCGAACCCGGCGCTGTCGTAGCAGGGGTCCCCGGCGTGCGGGGAGTAGACCGGACCGGAGTCGACGGACTTCGTCTCCGGCTTGTCCGTGGTCCACCCGGGCAGCCGGTTGCGGCCGAACTCGTAGGTCGTCCCGTCCGGCTCGGTGACCCGCCAGTAGTCGGTGTTGTAGGTGCCGCTGCCGTTGTTCGACCCGGTGACCTGGGTGACGACCGAGCCGTTGTCGCTCTGGAGCTTCCAGATCTTCTTGCCGGCGTCCCAGATCATCGACGACGACGAGCCGTTGAGCGACAGCGTCAGGATGGGCCCGGTGTAGCAGCGGTCGTAGGTCTCCTTCGGCGACGGGCTGCCACCCGGGTTGTCCTTGCAGGACACGAACGTCTGCTCAACGTAGTTGCGCGGCGTCGACCAGCCGTCGCCAACCCAGGACGCCTGCGCGTTGGTGGCGACGGTCTGCCCGTCAACCGCGCTCGAGTCGTAGGAGAGGGCGAGTTGCGGCGCAAGTTTCGACCGTGCCGGCGGCAGGGTCAACGGGTAGGAGTAGCTGAACGAGCCGGTGCTGCCACCGGCGCTCCACGAACCGGAGGGCTTGAGGTCGGTGGCGGCGTACGTACCGCCGGCACCGCCCTCTTCGCCGGCGCCGGCCACGGCGGCGACGAGCATCGGGGTGGCGGTCGTTGACGGGGAGGCGTCGAGCGGAATCTCCGCCGAGACGGTGTGGGCGGCCGGGTCATTGGTCGAGGGCAGCGGCTGCTGCGTGCGGCACTCGGAGCGCTGCGGGGTGGTCAGCGCGCAGGCGGGCAGCCGAACCAACTTGAGCCGCAGGCCGTAGTTGCCGCCATACGCCTCGGTGAACGCACCGTAGTCCACCCCCACACGGACGGTCCCGGCACCCGTGGCCCGCGCGGCCGGCTGCGGGGCGACACTGGCGAGCACGCCATTGACCCCGACGGCGGTGGCCTTGGCGCGGTCGAGCACACGCACGTCGAGCCGCGTCGGGCCGGTGTAGGCGGCCCGGGCCTTTGCCACCGGGCTCACCCAGATCGGCGTACCCGCGGCGCGGGCCTTGACCGGGGCGGTTGCCCCGGCGGTGGCGGCGGCGAGGTCCACCTGCGCGGCGGCGGCCCGCGGCCACGTGGTCCGGGTCGGCGTGAAGTTGGTCTTCGCGTCGTTGCGCGGCGTCACGAAGCGGCTGGGCAGCGGCTTCACGCCGTCGACCGACCGGCCGGGTGACGGGACCGGCGGTTTCACCGTCGTCGGTGTGGTGGCGCTGGCCGGCGTGCCGACCAGCACGCCGACGGTGACGACCGCTGAGACTACGGACGCAATCCATCGTGTGCGGCGCGTGAACAGCCGCACTCCCCCGTGCCTGAGCATGCGAATCCCAACCTGAGTGTATGGATGAGGTGACCACGCCGGCTGTCCTCGCACACCCTCCGTGGCGCGATCAATCTGCCACGTAACCAAGCCGGTGGATGTCACGAGACGATAACAATCGATCATGTTCTTTACCATAAAACTGTCGCAGTGAGTGCGAAAGGGACAGCGCTCAGTGACGAAGGGATTCCCCGGTCCGGGTGAGCGCTGGTTCACTGTGCCGGCTATCGGACGCGCATCCGTCACGTCCCTCGACACGGGGAGCTCCTCACCATGTCCGCAACCCGGCCACCACATCGACCGAGGACCGTCCCGCTCGCGGCAGCGGTCACCATGATTGTCACCGCCGTCGCCGTCGCGCCCGGTACCACCGCCGTCGCTGCTGCGGACGGCTACGCCGGAGCCATCCGACCGGCAACCGCCACCGGCACTTCCCTCGATGTCGAGGAAGCGCTGACAGAGGCGCGTCGGACCGGCCAGTCGGTGGAGGCAACCGCCGCCGGCACCTCCTCCTCGGTAGTCACGGCCCTGCCCAACGGTCAGATTCGCCTGACGCAGCACGCTACGGCCACCCGCAAGAGGGTCGACGGTGCCTGGAAGGCCCTGGACGCGACGTTGGCCCGACAGCCGAACGGCACTATCACCTCAAGTGTGACGACCAACGAGGTGAAGCTGTCCCCGGGTGGAGACGCCCCGCTAGCCACGCTCGTGTCCGGTGATCGCGTTTTCACCGTCGCAGCGCCGATGCCGCTGCCCCCGCCAGCCCTGTCCGGTGACACGGCCACCTACCGCAACGTGCTTCCTGACGTCGACCTGGTCGCCACGGCGAGCCGCAACGGCGGCTTCTCCCACGTGTTCGTCGTCCACACTCCAGAAGCCGCAGCAGATCCCGCCTTGGCCACCCTCGAGCTCGACACCCAGGCAACTGGCTTCACTCTCGACGTCGACGCCGCCGGCAACATCGCCGGACGGGACCGCTCCGGAGCAACCGTTCTTTCCGCCCCTGCGCCACTCATGTGGGACTCCAGTTCGGGACCCGTCACCAAGCCCGCCGCACGCGGCGGACTGTCGTCCAGCAGCACCGCCATGCCCGGACGAGCGGCACGTACCGCCCCGATCAAAGTACGGCTGCAGGGCCGGCAGCTGCGGCTGACGCCCGACCAAGACCTGCTGACCAGCGCGAAGACCACGTATCCGGTCTATATCGATCCGACCTTCACCTGGTCGCCGGCCGGCTCCAGCCGAGGAGGCTGGGCCAGCATCTCCTATCAGCACCAGTCCACGAACTATTGGATGAACACCCCGGACCCGTACGACCGAATGCAGGTAGGCAACTCGGGAGTACAGCGGTCCAACACCTTGATCAACTTCACGGTACCGATCAGCACCCTGACGAACGCCGAAATCAATTCGGCCTACTTCAAGATCACAAATACTCGGTCGTATAGCTGCGACGACAAGCAGGTCAACGTCTACGCACCCGACACGGTGTTGAGCAGCAGCAACGCCACCTGGAACTACTGGGAGGGCCAGAGCAGCGGCCCATTGGCCGCCTCCAAGAGCTTCGCGTACGGATACACCGGCTGCGGAGCCAACGGCGTCTCCTTCGACGTCAAAACGCAGATCCAGCGCGACGTCAGCAGCAGCCACAAGACCCGTACCCTGTGGATGAAGGCGGCGAACGAGGCCAGCGATGCGGAGAGCTGGAAGGAATTCCTGGAGACGAGCCCGACACTCGAGATCGAGTACAACCACAAGCCGAACAAGCCGGCCGGCTTGACCACCTCACCAAAGACCGCCTGCACCGGAGGATCCACCGTCGGTGACGCGTCGGTCTCGCTCTACGCGCCGGTTTCCGACCGCAACGGTGGCGTCCTCGGGGTCTCGTTCCGGGTCACCCGCAAGAGCGACGGTGCGGTCGTGGCCACGTCCAACCCGAACCTGCTGACCTCGGCCTCGGGCGCCACCTCGGTGCTCGTCGTCCCACAGGCCACGCTGCGCCAGTATGCCGGCTACACCGGCCCCGGCACGGGCTCGGTCACCGCCTTCACCTGGCGGGTCCAGGCAACGGACTTCCGCACCCCCAGCGACTGGTCGGACACCTGCACCTTCAACTTTGACCCCACTCGTCCCGGCCACCCCGAGGTGAGCAAGCCCCAGGGCGCCATCCTCGGCCAGCCGACGACCTTCACCATCACCGCAGCCGGCGGCACCACCCCGAGCGGGTACCTCTATCAACTCAACGCCGGCGCGCCGGTCCAGGTGCCCAATGCCGGCGCCGGTGGTACCACCGTGTCGATCCTGCCTACCCGCTACACCAACACCCTGACAGTCACCAGCCTCTCCCCCGGAGGCAACATCGGTGACTCCGAGAGCGTCACCTTCAACGCGGATCCCACCATCACCGCGGCTGACGGGGACATGACCGGCGACGACGTTCCCGACCTCCTGGCCACCGGCAGTGTCAACGGCCTGCCACCAGGACTCTGGCTCACCGAAGGCGGCTCCGACGGTCCCGCCGCGCCCGCCACCAACATCGGCGCCAAGGGCAACGGGCTGACAAAACCCGGATCATCAAAGGATTACAACGGCGCTCAAGCCATCACCGGCCAGTTCTCCGGCTACGCGCTGCAGGACGTTCTCGTCTACTACCCCTCCGGACCCTTCGCCGGGGGCGGCACGGTCCTTCGTACCAACGGTGACGGGTCCGTCATCCAACCGTCCGCGGACGACACCCAGTACACGATCCAGCGGGAAGACCTCATCGACGAATCCGGGCAGTCCCCCCTGCAGGTGGCCAGCGCCGGCGACGCCCGCCACACCGGATCGTCGCGCCACGATCTCATCGGCATCAGCGGCAACAACCTCGGCTACTACCTCACCTACTACCCGTCGGTAGCACCCGGCGCCTTCCAACAGGTCACCCGCACCTCCGCAACCACACCCGATGGCAGCACCGACTGGAACAACTGGACCATCGCCACCGCGCAAACCACCACCAGCACGGGCACCAGCACCGCCATGTTCCTCTGGGAACCCAGTACAGGGGCCCTGCACCTCTGGACCGACCTCAGCATCGACATCGATAGCGGCCAGATGACCTACACCCCCTACACGATCGCCGCAGCCGACTGGAACAAGACCGCCGCCGTACGGCTCCGGGCCGCCGACATCACCAACGACGGACTCCCCGACCTCTGGACAATCGGCGACGGTGGCGTAACGAAGGTGTGGCGCATGACCAGCCTCGCCGGCACCACCGGAACCATCACCGCCGACACAGACCGAGGGATCCTCACCCCCAACCACGCCTGGCACCTCGGCGAGGCAACCGAAGGACCGGTCAGCAGCCTGCCCGCAGAGGACGCAGTCGGAACACTCGCCGCGACAGGCAGCGGAGCCGCGACCTGGCACTCCGGTGACCTCTTCGACCCCAGCATCGACCTCGACGGCCTCAACAGCACCCTGACCACGCCGTCTTCAGCGGTGCCCACCAACGGCGAGTTCTCCCTCTCGGTCTGGGCGAAGCCCGACGCCACAGGCGGCACCGTCCTCTCCCAGGACGGCGTCAACACCGCAGGCTTCAGGCTCTGGGCGGAGGCGAGTGACAACTCCTGGCGGTTCGCCATGTCCCGCAGCGATGTCGTCAGCCCAGCCTGGGACACGATCAGCAGCGGTGCCAACACCGTTCGGCTAGGCGTCTGGACAGAGCTGACGATCACCTACAAGCCCGCCAGCGGAAACCTCAGCAGCATGTACCTCTACATCAACGGACGTAACGTCGGCTCGGCGGCACACTCCACCACCTGGAACGCCGACCGGAGCATGCGATTCGGCAGCACACGCACCGGAACCAGCACAATCGGCAGCTACTTCAACGGCCAACTCTCCACGATCCAGACTTGGACCTCGGTCGCCCTCAACCCGACACCCGCCCCCCACGACCTGACCGGCGACGGCAAACCGGACCTCGTCACCGCGGACTCATCCGGCAACCTCCACCTCCGCGCCAACACCGGCGGCACCGGCATGGCCACCTTCGGCGCACCCGTCAAGATCGGCAACGGCTGGGGCAGCCTACGATGGGACATCCACGACTGGACCCAAGACGGCCTCGCCGACGTCATGATGGTCGACACCACCGGGAACCTCTGGGCGTACCCGAACGTCAACGGCGCACCCAGCTCCGGACGCCGCAAACAACTCGGCGTCGGCTGGAACGACTACACCCACGCCTCAGCCAACGCCAACACCTCACCACGACCCGACCACTTCGGCATCAAAAACTCGACCGGCGAGCTGTTCTACTACCCCAACGGCTGCTGCAAGGTACAAGTTGACGACGCCGGCTGGTCGAACCACCGCATCTACCCCGCCGACTTCAACCGCGACGGTCTCGACGACCTCATCGCCATCGACCCAGCCGGATACATGTGGTACTACCCGAACACCGGACAAGCAGGACACGCCATGCTCGGGACGCGGAAGCAGATCGGCGTCGGCTGGGACTCTCTCCGGGTAGCCATAGCAGACATCAACAGCGACGGGCTTCCCGACGCCGTCGCCGCAGCGTCAACCGGCCAAGCATGGGTGTACCCAGGCATGAGCACCATCAACTGGGGCACCCGATTCCAGGTGGCCAGCGATTGGAATGCCACCGTGGTCAAGAATATCGGCTAAGACAACCAGGAAATCGGTCCGGTGTCTCGAGGTAAGGTATCGAGGCACCGGATCTTCCGCCTAATCCATTGAGCGCTTTCATCCGTAAGTAGGTATCTGCGGTCAGAGGCAACGAGGGGGAGCAGAGCGGAGGTCGCGCTGCGGTTGCACGGCCGGTCCGACCACCTCGCCGCGTGCGGTGCGGTCGGAGCTGGCTCGCCCGGCACCGCACGCGGCTATTGGCCCCTACTCGGACGTGGGCCACGCGACGTGGTTCACCGGCGACCCCGCACCGCCGTGATCTGCCACCCGGGCCAGTGGATGGGGCTGGTTGGTCATGGCGGACAGCGCGTTGGCGACGTCGTGCAGGTCGGCCTTGATGTAGGTGGTGATGGAGGATCCGGGGCTGTCGGTGTGTCCGGCGTAGGCGCGGGCGATGCCGTAGCCGAAGTGCCGTTCCACCCAGGTCAGCGTGGTGTGGCGCAGCCAGTGGGTCGAGATGCCGTGCACGGCTACCCAGGGCAGGCGCGCGCCCAAGCGTTGCCACAGGTGGTCGTAGCGGCGGCTGGTGATCGGGTGGCCGTTGCGTGCGCGCAGGAGCGGGTCGGTCGGCAGGACCGCGCCGCGAGCGTCGGCGTGCTCTCGCAGGTGTCCGGCGAGGTCGAGGGTGATGGGCTGCCAGCGGACAGTGGATCCTTTCTCGGTGAGGCGGACGAGTCCGTTGGTGGTATCGAGGTCGATCAGCCGTAGGGCCAGGGCGCCGCTGCGGCGGCATGCGGTTTCGGTGTGCAGGCGTAGGAGCAGCGCGTCGAGGATGACGTCGTTCCCGCTGGTGCGCGCTATCGCGTTGATCTCCTCCAGCTCGTGTGCCGTCAACGCGCGGCGGGTGCCGGGTAGGCGTCGGGGTTTCGCGACGCGGTGCGCGGGGCTGGCGGAGGCGTCGATCAGCCCGTCGGCGATGGCCCGTCGGTAGTAGGCGCGGGCGGCGGCGATGACGTGTTCGCCCGCGTGCCGGCCGTTGCGGCTGTTGCGCCGCGCCACGGCGCTGGCGATCATCGCCTGTTTCAGGGCCTCGACGTCGCTGGCGGTGATGGTGTCCAAGGACCGCTCGGGCCAGGCGGCGGCCATCCGGTCCCAGTAGGTGCCGTAGGTACGGCGCGCTCCGGGCCCGGCAGCGGCGACTACACGGGGCAGGTACTCGGCGACCGTCGGCACAACGGACGGCGTCGCGGGGTGAGACTGCAGATCGGTCACCGTGACGCGGAGGTGAGCCAGAACCTGGCGAGCGGCAGCGACGGCGGCGGGGTCAGCGGTCATCGCCGGCTCCCGCCAGGTGAGTGTGCAGGTCGGCGAGCAGGCGTACGACGGTGCTGACGGGATGCACGACGACCAGGTCGTGCCTAACGATGGCGGCGAGCAGCACGGGTTGACCGGGCTCGATGCGGCACATGTGCCGGGCATTCGCTGGCAAGGGTAGGTCACCTCGGCTGCCCACCTGGTGGCGGCCGTCGCTGGCCGAGCAGATGACGAGCATGCCGTGACGCGGCTGAATGTCGAGGCGGTGGTGCGGAGGCCAGCCCAACGCGCGCAGGAGGTGCTGCGCGCTCACCCGGCCACAGCGTGCCGGAAGAGCCATCCACAGCAACAGGGGCGCCTCGGTGATCGCCGACGGGCAGACTCGGGCCGGTAGAGCGGGCATCGGCATCGGGCTTGGGCCCGGACGCGCGGGCAGGGCAGCCGGTACGAGTGGACCGACGAGGTGTTCCTTCGGTCGGATAGGTCGTGTCATGACCGAACAATCACATTCAGGCAGTACGCGACGAGGCACGATCCGTTCGGCGGCCTTCTCCCGGCCCTTCACCGACCTCCGCCGACATCAAGATCACGCGCAACAGCAAAGCCGGGTAGGTATGAATGAGCGGGACCAGGTTCCTGCCCAAGACTCAGGCGCAGGCGAGGTGCATCTTTGCCGCGATACGGTCGTGGCAACCCCGGCTACCGCCCCGCCGCTTCCGCTCCTCGCCGCCGTGCGGCTCCGGCGCGGGTCGGCTTATATCGCACGCTGCCGCAGCGCTCGCGAGAGGCCAGCCGCCAACGACACGGCTGTCGATTCCTGTCCCCAGGGCTACGCTTCGACCCCTGAAGACCGTAATCTTACGTCTTCGGTCACTGGTGCGTCTCGGAGAGTAGCGAGGAAGTGTTGGTGAGTGCCGCGACGAGGGCGCGGTAGGTAACGGTCGTCTGGGAGGAACTGCGTGCCGAACCCGCCACGGCTGTGGTGGCAGGACATCGATCCGGTCGTGTGGCGGTGCTTCGGCCAACCCGAGGACCTGGCGCGCGAGCGCAACACGGCAGTGTTGGCAGCCCTGGAGGAGTTGGCGACACGCGCTCCGATGTCGACGCCGGCCGACATCGCCGCGCAGATGCGCGACGTCGGCTTCCGCGACCAGGTGACCGAATTCGAGCTGCGTACGGTGCTCGACTACCTGACGAGCGCGCATCTCGTCGAGCCATTCCGGGACTATGCGGCGCTCAATGCGGGTTTGGATGCGGTGGTCCGCCGGCAGGAGGCGTGGGCGCTGACCAAGATCGGCCGGGCCGTGGTGGCCGCGGTGCGCACGGCTGTCGTCGACTCGCGGCGGGCGCTGCAACTGCCGAGCCGTCTTCTCGACAGCGTCGAACGCACGGTCCGTGATCTGATCGAGCATCTCTCTTCCGACGCTGGGCTGCTGCCAACCGACCTGGATGACGTCCGGACGAGGCTGGACGAGATGCAGCGTGTCACCGCCGACTTCTACGCTGCGCTGGCGCAGATGGTGCAGTCCGACGTCACCGATGATTTGCTGTTCGGGGAGAACCGTGATCGTGTCATCGAGGCCCTGCGGCAGTTCCCGCGCGAGTATGGGCGAGCGCTGCGCCGGGTCGAGGCGGCCCTGACCGACTTGGAGTCGGCCGGGCACCGGCCGCTGGTCGAGACCGCCGCCATGCACGCGGGCCTGCTCGACGCTCGCGATCAGCAGGACTGGATCGACGAGCGGGTGCGTCGGCTGTCCGACCTTGCCGCCTGGTTCGCCCCTTCGGGTTCGGTGCAGCGGCTGATCTCCTCGGCGGCCGGCGCCGTGCACACCCTCCTGGTGGCCATCGATCGACGCTACACAGCCCTGCGGCGTGGCTCGGATCTGGCCGCCGACTTCCGGGAACTCGCCTACAGCTTGTACGCCCAGCCGGACGACGAGGCTGCCCGCCGGGTGTACGCGGCCGCGTTCGGCCAATGGCCTGCCGTGCACGCGGTCGTCGGGACGGCCGAAGAAGACGTCGCCCACGCCACCCCGGCAGCCGGTGGGATCAGCCGGCACCAGGTGGAGGTGATCCTGCGCGAGCACGAACGCGTCGGTCGCTCCAGCGGCCGTCCCCGCAAGGTCCCGGACGCCGGTGCTGCCCGGGCTGCCGCTCTGGAGAAGGCCGCCGCCACTGCGGCGAACCGGCGGCGCTTCAGCGCGTTGCTGGCCACCGACGGCGAAGTGCCGCTGAGCTATTTCACCGGTCTGGCGACACCGGCGTTGGTGATCCTGCTCGGCGCGATCGAAGCTGCGCGCAACACGATCGATGCCGCCACCGGATACGGCGAAGTCCATGCCGAGGGTGCCAGCGTGGTCGTCCGGGTCCGGTTGGGCCGCCCCGAGACCCACCTGCCGGTCCGGCTTGCCGAAGGGACCCTGGTGGCGCCGGAACTGTTGATCACCGTGACCCCGACCGAAGCCGCCCAAGATCCGCAGGTCGTGATGACGAAGGGCGCCGCATGACCCAGCGGCTTCTCGACCCGGATCTCGCCGACGCGGCACGCCACCTGATCCTCACCTGCCGGATCTCTTCGGCCGAAGATCCGGTTCGCTACCGAGCGGTGCTGCGCGGCCGGCGGGAGATCACCGACTTCTTCCGGACGGAATTAGGGTGGACCTTGCACATTCACGACGTTGGTGGGATGGCGCGCCTGCATAAGCGCCGTGACGATGTTCCCGGGGATCGCGGACCGCGGCTGCAGCGGCGCAGCGGACGAGGCGAGTTGGCTCCCGCTCAGGTGCTGGTGCTGGCCGCGCTGGTCTGTGAACAGCTGTGGCGGCGTCCGCGGATCAGCCTGCGCGAGCTGTTGCAGTCAGTGGCTCAGGTGTGCGCCGCCGAGACGGCCACAGGTCGGCTACCGGCTTTCCAGATCGTGGCAGCGGACGGGGTCAGCAAGCGTGAAGCACAGGCCGCACGGGCGAACATCGTAGATGCGATCAAGCTGCTGCAGATCGACGGGGAGATCAGCGTTGACGCGGACCTGGACCGGGCGGTGACAGACGAGAACGCGGAGGTGTTCATCACCGCTGACCGCGACAGCCTCGCCAACAAGTTCGCCTCGTTGTCGCCGACGCTGTTGTCGTTGAGCAGCCGAGCTCCCAGTCAGCACGTCGCCACGCTGACAGCGGCTTCGCTTCCGGACGCCGAGCCGGACGCCATCGCGCAACGGCAGGCCAGCGTGGAGGGGCGCCGGCTGACCGCGCTACGGCGGGTGGCGGACGACCCCGCCGCTGACCCGCAGGACGACCCAAACCCGGTCGGCTACCTCGCCACCTCGACCGGCCGGGAACGCGCGTTGAACATCGCCGCCGCGCTGGGGCTTGTCGCCAGCGTGCGCCGCGACTGGTGGGAGATCACCGACCCGACGGGAACCGCCTCTGACTTCGACTTCCCGCAGGGTCGCAAGACAGAGCGGCAGGGTGCGCTAGCCCTGCTGTCGCACCTGCCGCACCACGGCGCGTCCGAGGTAACCGCCGGTGAGGTCACGACATTGTTCAAAGAGATCCGCCGAGACATGCCGCGGTGGGCGGCCGGCTATGCCGAACGACTGCCCGTCCTGGCCCGGGCCGCTGCCGGGGAACTGGTTACCGCCGGCCTGCTCCGGGTCACCGGCGACGAAGACCGGTGGCAGATCACACCGGGCGTGCACCTGTGGCGCGTGCGGGCACGGCATGGCCAGCCCGCTCGCCCGGGCCGGCACCGCACAGAAGCCGACTCGGACACGAGGGAGGAGCCAGCGTGACTCTCATCGCGCACCCGGGCCGACAGCCAACCGGAAGCCACGACACCGCCGGCCCGGTGTCGGATTGGAACGACGGACCGATCGCTGCCGATAGGTGGCAGCCGACCCGGGCCGGTGCGGTGAACTCGTGGGCGTGGACCGATGAGACGCTCATGTTCGCCGACGGCTGGCTGGCGCTGGCCGGGCCAAACGGATCCGGCAAGTCCCTGACCGCCTCGATGCTGGTCACCGTACTGCTCGACGGCGAGGTGTCGCAGAAGGCGCTGTCGGTGTCTGGTGAGGCCGTCGGCACGCTGATCGACCGGCACACCGACCGCAACGCCAAGGAGGACCGCACCGGAGCGTGGTGGCTGGAGTACGGCTACCGCGACAGCGGCACCGGTGACGTTCGCTACCTGACGACCGGGTTGTGGCTACGCTCGCAGAGCAGCGGCTTGCAGAAGGCGTTTTTCATCACGCCGGGCCGCGTCGGCACCGACCTCTTCCTCGCCCGACAGCGAGACCCGATACCGATCGAAGGGCTCGCCGAGCAGGTTGCCGCCGCGAACGGCCGACTGTTCACCTCCCACGACCGTCTCACCATGAAAGTCCGGGACTATGTGAACCTTAACGAGGAGAACCAGTACCGCGACGCGATCCGCACGACGCTGTTCGCGCCGTTGGACTCGGTGCAGTTCGACGCTCTCGTCGGAGTGTTGCGCAGCCTGCGCAGCGTCCGCACCGCAGAGGCGATCTCCCCGAATCAGATGCGCGCGGTGCTGACCGAGGCGCTTCCGGCGCTAGATCCTCGCGCGTTGCAGTTCATCGCCGACACCATGGAACGCATCGCCGATCTTGAAGCGCAACTGAAGCAAGCCCGCGCCGAGATTCGACAGCTGGAACAATCGGAGCAGCAATACCAGCGCTACATCGACGCGATCATCGCCGAGGAAGCCGCCCGACTGGCGAATGCCCAGACGGTCTTCGACGACCACGCCCGTGAAGCGCGCACCGCCGAGCAGCAGCTGTTGGAGGCGCAGGCACAGGCGGCGCGGGTACAGGCCCGGCGCGAGGAACTGCGCGGCGAGATCGCCGGTGTCCGCGGCCGGCTCCAAGCCGCCGAAGACGCGCTGCGTGACCATGCCGGCGCCCAGCTCCCACATCTCGAAGAACGCCTCACAGATCTACGCAAGCAGCAATCCGAGCTGGAAGCAGCCGGCCTGGACCTGCAGGAAGAGTCGCAACACGCCGCCCAGCAAGCGGTGGAGTCCGCGGATCAGTGCCGCAACAGTCAGCGCCATCTGACCGGGATCGGCTCGCGGCTACGCGCGACAGCCGCCGACGTCGGGGCGCACGCATTCGTCGATCGTCTCGCCGAGGTCACCGAACACCTCACGGCAGCCAACAGCCTCAACCAGGACCCACCCAAGATTGACCTCGCCCAGATCGCCGAAACACCCCGCGGCTGGATCGAGACGCGCACGACAACCCTCAACGGCATCGACACGACGCTGCACGAGCACGACTTGGCACAGATCGAACAACGAAGCGAGGCCGGGCATCTCCGCACCGCCGAGGAGGCCCAGGACCGTGCCGCCGACCGCGCCGGCGATGCCCGCGCCGAACGTCGTACCGCCGAGCAGGACCTACTCGACGAATTGGACCGATGGGACAACCACCGGGCGCAGCTTCCGTCCGTCCCGGCTGACCTGACGACTGAAGCCGAGGACCGGATCGCCCCCGACCGGTTGCTTGCCTGGCTGCACGAGGCCGGGACCGCCACACGGGAACGCATCGCCCTGGCAGCCCGGGAACAGGACGTCGTGCACGGCACCCGCCTCGTACACGCTGCCGAGGGCGCGGCTCACCAGGCCGCGCAAGCTCGACAGAGCGCCGAACAAGTCGCCGACCAGGCCCAACGTGACCTGGAAAACGCGCAGGCGCAAGCCAACATCAACCATACGACCGTCGACGAACAAGCACGCCAAGCCCAAGCGGCCCATGACGCCGCCGTGGACGCTGCCCACGCCATCACCGCCACAGCTGAGCGAGCTCTGGCGGACGGCCGCGTGGACGCCACGCTGGCAGCAGCCGAGTGGGGCCGCCAGGTGGCCGAGTGGCGCGCCGGGCTCGTCCACCTCGACGGCCGCACGGTGAACCTGCCCGACGATCCGGATGCCATCGATCTGCGGCAGCCGTTCCTCGATCTGGAACGGGCCCATTCGGCGGCCGTCAGCGGTCTGCAACGCGCGATCGCCGAGGCAGGGCGTGCCGTCGATGAGGCGAGGCAACGAGTCAGCGGGATCGAGGACGAGCTCGATCAGGCCCGGCGACAGCTGCCGGTGCCGCCAGCGCCACCGTGGCGGTCGCCGCGCGATCCGGGCCGTGGCGTGCCGTTGTGGGCCGCCGTTGCTTTCGCCGAGCACGTCAGCGCCGAACAGGCCGACCGTATCGAGGGTGCCCTGCTGACCGCGGGGCTGCTCGACGCGCTGATCACCGGCGACCGCCTGGTCGGCGACGGTGACCTGGTGCTCGCCGGCGACCGTCCCGTGGTCGGGCAGAGTCTCGCCGACATTCTCGTTGCGGAGAACGGCTCGGGCGCCGACCCGCGGCACGTCGAATGGCTGCTGCAGGCCGTCGCCATCGACCTGGCCGGCAGCGACCTCAGCATCGGGCATCTGCGCACCGGCAACGTGATCGCGTCGGCTCCGCCCAACTACCGAGCCACGTTCATCGGCCGGACCGCCCGCGAACGCGCCCGGCTCGCGCTCGTCGCCGACCTCGAACAGCGACTGGCTACCGCGCGCCAAGGCCTCGATGCCGAGACGCAACGCGTTGAACACCTTGAAGCCGCTGTCCGCGCGTCCCGCCGGGAGCGGGATGACTTCCCGCCCGCCGAGGTGGTTGCCACGGCACGCGAGCAGGTCAGTCAACTGCAGCTCGGCGTCGCGAAAGCTCAGCAGCACACCACACAGGCACTGGCCACCGCCGCAGCGCAGCTCACCGGCCTGCTCGCCGAGTTCGACGCTGCCCGCACCGCCATAGACCGGACGGTGGAGACTGCCCGCCGGCGACGTGAAGAGGCGGCCGGCGCACTAGGACGATCCCGGCAATCCGAGTCCGACGCCGGCGACGCCCTGACCACCGCGCGGGAGGAGCTGGCGGAAGCCACTGAGCGGCGCAACGAGGCCCGAACGGCTCAGCAACTGTGCGCCGCCGAGGAACAGCGATTCCCCGACGTGGAGCAGCTGCGCCGCACCACCCGTGATGAGGACGCTGCCGAACGGGACGAGGCCGCTGCCCGCGCCTCGGTCGACGAGCACCGCCACCGGCACCGGCAAGCCAGCGACCGCGCCCGCACGGCGCTGCGCGCACTGCATACCGCCGCGACGCTGCCCGACGGCACCATCCTGCCGACCGACCGAGAAGTGCTACGACGGCACCGGGACTTGGTCGCTACCCTGCTGCAGCAGATCGAGGCCTGGCAGAGCGCCGGGCAGCGAACCCTCGACTTGCTCGCAACAGCCCAGCGCGAGCAGCGGACAGCGGGCCGGGTCGCCGGTCGGTTCCAGAAAGCGGTCGCCGCCGCGGATCAGATCCGGCTCACCGCCGAGGAACTGGACGCCCGGATGGAGCAGACCCGAGCGCTGTACGGGGCGGAATACGCCGAGCTACGCCAGACGAAAGACCGGCTCGCCGACGACCTGACCGACAAACTGGCAGAGGTCGAGCAACGCGAGGCCGAGTTCCGCACGCACGACAACGCTGCGGTCGCCGCCACCACCACGCTCGACAAGATCGCGCCGCGTCGTCGAGAGGCCGACCAGCATCGCACCGACTGCTTCGATCGAATGTGCCTGCTGATCACTCACGGCTTCGCCGAAGTGCCGGAAACCCTGCCGCGTGATAGCGACAACCGGCCTGCCAACCTAACCGCCGCACTCACCTGGTCGCGTCAACTACTCGCCGGCAAACCCACCACCAGCGCCCGGCTGGACACCTTGAGGATCGCTCGGGAACGGGTGCAGAAACAGCTCGAGAGCACGATGCGGTCCGTCAACCAGGCCCTCGCAGAGTTCGATCAGCAGCTCGACAGCACCACCCTCGAGGGCACCGAGTGGCGGCGCATCACGCTCGCCGCACCCAACGCCGCCGTCGGCGAGGATCTGCGGCAAGCCGCCGAGACACTCCGCGCCACAGCCGAAGGCCTCGAACGAGATCTGCGCCAGGACGTCAAAGCGACTCTCAAGACGTCGATGTTCACCCAGCTGCGGCGTGACATCCAGACCCGCCGCGAAGCGGCAAGAGAACTTGTCCGACAGATCCGGGCCACCCTCGAGAACGTTCGAACCGGCGTGGCCCGCGTCGGCGTCCAGGTCGACTGGAAGGTCCGCGACGACGGCAACTCCCAGCAAATGGTCGCCCTACTCAAAGCGCCACCCTCCGACGAGGTCTTCGACCAAATGTACGAGATCCTGCGGGAACGGATGGAGGACGCCGGCGAGGAAACCTGGGCCGACCGGGTCGCCCACACCTTCGACTACCGCTCCTGGCACCAGTGGGAGATCAGCGTCACGCACAGCAGCTTCGGCGCCGACCAGTTCAAGCCGGTAAACGCCCGCTCCAACCCGCTCAAAGGCCTATCCACCGGCGAATCCCGACTCGCGACTATGCTCCCGCTGCTGGCCGCCGCCTGGTCGATGTACTCCGGCGACACCTACCACGGGCCTCGCCTGCTGTCCATCGACGAGATCGACGCCGCTTTCGACGACCGCAACCTGCGCCAGATCCTCACCCTGCTGCGAACCTGGGATTTCGACGTCCTCGCGACCACACCCACGATCGCCCCGCTGATCAAACGCGAAGCTCAGCACGTCGTCGTCCACGAAGTCATCACCGACGGCCGGCACCGCGTGACCGTCCCGTGGTTGTGGAAGGGCAGCGGGGAACCGACGCCCCTGCCCCTCGCCGCACCTACCGCAGACACGACCCCGGGCCGGACACTGACCGATGCCGGCTGACCTCACTTACCTGGCGGCAGACGTCGACCTGCATCCTCTGTGGCGCGCCGTGCATGGGCGTCTCTGCGCCGGTACCCGCCCCGAGGCGATCAACACGGTTCGGGTCCTCGCACTGAGCACAGCTGGTATCGCGCAACTGCGGACCTGGCTCGACACCTCCACACGCCGACGCCGCGGCACATCCGCCGTCACCGTGTCCGGCGATACCGCCACGGTCCCGCTGCGAGAACTCCTCGCCGCGCTCGACATCGATCGAGAATCGCTTATCGCGCTGGTCGAGAAAGCAGTGGGGGAACCAGTCGTCGACCGTAGCGCCGCTACGCTCGCCGCGGCGGACCGTCGTGCGCAGCTGTGGCAGTACGCGACCGAGGAGCTTCCCGACCTGCCGCAGCTCGTCGCCCGGATGCGGGTCACCGGCGTCGGCGAGGACGATACCGAGATCCGGCACAGCATCGCCGCGCTCTCCGCAGCCCTGCGACGCATTCCAGCCCGGCCACCGGTACCTCTGGCGAAGCTCGCCCACGACATCACCGGCGACCCGCACTACTTCGACCTGACCACCCTCAACGGCATCCGCCTCGTGGCCGCGATCGCCGAACGCGCCGGCCAACCCGAGCCGAATCGGCCGGATCTTGTGCGCGCGCTGCTAGCCACCGTCGGTGTCATCGCGGACCGGCTGTACGCGACCGTCCTGCTCTTCAACGTCGAGGCTGTCGGCGACGGACCGATCGACCGGCGACTGCGCGATTCACCTGCGCCGGTGGCGCTCACCTTGCTCGACCTCGTACACCATCCGCCCATTCTCGCGCCGCAAACCCTGACGGTCGTGGAGAACCCGTCGGTCGTGGAGGTCGCCTTCATTGCCGGGGTGCGGCAGCCGATCGCCTGCACCAGCGGCCAGTTGCGTGCGATCGATCATGTGCTATTCCAACTCGCTGTCGCGCACGGCGTGCGCCTGCGCTATGCCGGCGACATCGACGCCGCGGGCAGACAGATCGCGGCGGTCGTCGCATCGACGTATGGGGCCGAACTCGTCGCGATGGACGACGACACCGCCTCCGAAGCTCGACATCACCCGCCGGCTACACCCCGGCCCAGGCCGCGCGAAGGTGAGCAGTCCCACGCGCTCACTGCCGCTACGGCCGCCGTCTACCAGGAACACGACGTCCTTCTCGCGCGAATCCTCGGTGCTCACCGGCTCTGAACCCGCATGGCCCGGCGTCCCGCATCGGCAATGATCGTGCCGCCCTCGCTGTCTCTTGCAGGGCAGCTCAGATGGAGCCACGCCTACCCGCCAGATTCCGCTGCTACAAGGTCAGCGCCGGGTCCGCCGCAGCAGCCGATGTGAGCGACCCACGAAAAAATCGTCGGCGTTCGCTCCTGGTAAGCGGCGTTGTAGCGGTGACGACCTTCGAGTAGGTGGTAAGCGCCCGCATAGCGGGGGTCACTGAACTGCTCGAATCGAGGCCCGCCGGGTACATGAACCAGAACGATCGCCGGCAGCCAAACCCCAGCCCGGATCGCACGGCGGAGGTCTTCAATCTTGGCGATCCCTTCGTTGTCGTCGGGGTCATCGTGGAGCTGCCATTTCTCGATCTCGGCAACGGGGACGTGCTCCTTGTGGAAGCAGCGCAGTTCGTCGCTGGCATCAAAGATCCCGGCGAGGTTCTCCACCGTCGAGTCGTGATGGTGGTCAGGCACCTCAGCGTTCAACGCCTCCAGGCTCCACCACGCCGCGTTCGTTCCCATGCTGGCACAGAGTACGGGTAGCAACGAGACGGGACTCGTGACGCGGCAACAAGGCACCGTGCGGTGATCGTTCTTCCTGGCACAGCGTGTACAGCGTCCTAGGAGGATGGCCCCGCCGCCTACGGCCTGGCATTCTCGGCGTTCATCGAGAAGGCCGCTGGCCGTAGTAACGACGACGCGATGACGCCGCAGCGCGAGGACGAGCTCCTGCGCGGCATGCTCGCCCATCAGGTGGGGATCGAGCCCGATCGTGCGGCAGCGGTTCTCGATCTCGCGGCGGTCGGTGTAGTCAACAACGCGTGGCGCAATGGCCCTGTTGAGGACTGGCATGCCGGGGATGGCCCGCTCAACGACGGTGACATGCTCCGTATCAACGCGCATACGAGTTGGCGGATTCGACAGATCATCCGGCGCTGGCGTTATGAAGTGGGTCTACCGGCAGACGCCGACGCCGGCCAGCTCGACGACGTCAGCGTGGACGATTGGGACTGGCTGGCCGTACGGGTCTGGCGCTGGTTGGTCAATCCTCAGCGTCTACTGCCGGGTGGCTTCCGGCTCATCGAGATCGCCGGTAATGATCTGGCGGACTATAACGAGCACGTTGCGGGCACGTTGGGTGCCTGGGCGACCACAGCGGAGAAGCGCGGTGGGCGGTACGCGGCCTGGCGCGCCGCAACCCACGGGGGGGGCTGGCGTGCCGCCATTGGTGGGGCACGCCGAGTTGGCGACCTTGTCCACGCCTTCGTTACGGTCCTTGACGAGCCGTCTCATCGGCACTGGGGTCCTGACGGCCAGTGGCGTCGCGGCCTGCGGCAGGAACCTGTGCAGGTGCAAGACCGCAGTGGGTTACGGAAACTCCTACTGCGCTCGCCGTGGCTTTTGGACCAGCCAGCTGCCCAATGGGTCGTCGCTGCGGGGATCGGCCACCTGCTGCCTCCCATGGCACCGTTGCACGCCAGTACCGACATCGGGGGCGGCGCTTCACGACCCGGCTAGCGGTGGGTTCCACTGCGGTATGCGGCCGCCCCAGCCTCCGCGTCATGGGCGGGGAACTGCTGCTCGTTCTCGGCTACGGCTAGCGGGTGTGGCTGACCGGTGAGAGCCACGAGTGCGGTGGCGACCGCGGGCAGGTCCGCCTTGATGTAAGTGGTGGTGGCCGGTCCACGGCAGTCGGTGTGTCCGGCGTAAGCGCGGGCCACGGCGTAGCCGAAGTGCCGCTCCACCCAGGTGAGGGTGGTGTTGCGCAGCCAGTGGGTGGTGATGCCCTGGATGGCGACCCACGGTAGCTGTCGGCCGATGCGGGCCCAGAGCAGGTCGTAGCGCCGGTAGGTGGCGGGCTGGCCGTTGCGGTAGCGCAGGAGCGCATCGGCTGGTGCGGCGGCGCCACGGGCTCGGGCGTGGTCGGCGAGGCGGTCGGCGAGCATCGGTGTGATGGGCTGCCAGCGTTGCGTGCCGCCTTTCTCGCGCAGACGGATCAGCGCGTGGTCGGTGTCGAGGTCGATCAGGCGCAGCGCGAGGGCGCCGCCGCGTCGGCAGGCGGTTTCGGTGTGCAGGCGCAGCAGCAGGGCGTCGAGGATGATGTCGTTGCCGCCGCTGCGCGCGGCGGCGTTGATGTCGCGCAGTTCGTCGGGGTTGAGGGCGCGGCGGGTGTTGGGTAGCCGGCGGGGTTTGCGGATCCGGTGGGCGGGGCTGTCGACGGCGGTGAGGTGGCCGTCGGCGATGGCGCGGTTGTAGAAGGCGCGGGCGGCGGCGATGAGGTGCTCGCCGGCGTGCCGGCCGTTTCGGGAGTTGCGGCGGGAGCGGGCGCCCGCGTGGCCTGTCGCATGAGGGCTTCGAGGTGACTGGCGCGCACCGCGTCGATGCGTCGATCGCCGAAGGCTGCGGCCATCCGTCGCCAGGAGCTGCTATAGGTGCGTCGGGTGCCCGGGCTCGCCGCGGCGACAACAGTGGGTAGGTACTCGGCGACTGTCGGCACGGTAGGTGGGCTGTTGCTGGTGAGGTCGGCGGCGGTGAGGCCGAGGTGATCGAGGAGCGCTCGGGCGGTGGCGACCCGGTCGGGGTCCGTGGTCATGAGGGTTGTCCGGGGATGCGGGCGTGCAGGTCGGCCAGGACCGCGGTGATGGTGTGTGAGGGGTGCACGACGATGCGGTTTCGGCGGGGCAGGGCGGCCAGGAGGACGGGTTCGCCGGTGGCGATGCCGCACAGGTGTCGAGCGGCGGCCGGCAGCGGCAGTTCCTCGCGGGTGCCCACGACATGCGCACCGTCAGCGGCCGGGGTGACGAGGATGGCGCCGGTCACGACGTCGACGTGCAGCGGGAGGCCAGGTGTCCAGCCCAAGGCTCGCAGCAGCGCACGAGCGGTGACGCGGCCGGCGGCGTCGGGGTGAGCTACGTCGAACAGCACCCCGTCGCCACTGCGGGCGGTGGGCGCGGGCAATGTCGGCAGGGGCGCCGGCTCCGGCGAGGCGACCGGCAGTGGGGTGGGAATGAGCGCTTCGACGACCTGCTCGTCGGGCCGGCGGGGACGCGGGCGGCCGGAACTCACCGAGGCCCCCGCCAGGGCGTACGCAGCGGTGTCAGCGCAGGGGGACACCACTCCTGACGTCCGGGCGCACAAATGAGACGTAGCGCTTCGCATCTCCACGCGAGGGGAGTTGATCTCGCGTGGATGTCCACGAATGCTGGTGTCCGAGGGGGGACTTGAACCCCCACGCCCTATACGGGCACTAGCACCTCAAGCTAGCGCGTCTGCCATTCCGCCACCCGGACCTGCTCGTCCAGCCTACCTGGTCGGCCACGGTGAGGTTCACACCGGTTCGGCCGGCCCCGAGGGCCGCACGGGGCATTACTGTACACGGGTCGAAACGATCATGCACATCACCTCCGGAGCCGTCCGTCTTCGCAGGTCAACGCCGCTCGCCACCGGGCGGGTAGCGCGGAACCGGCGATTCCGGGCAGCATTGCCCACGTGTCCCACCCCTCGCCGCTGACCGCCGCGCAGCACCGGGCCCTCGCGCTCCGCGCCGCGGGAGACCTGACCGGCGCCCGTCGCCTGCTCGACGACGCGATCGCCGCGGCCCGACCGGCGTACGGCGAGGACCACCAGGACGTGTTGGCCACCGGTCATCTGCTGGCCCGGCTGCACCGGGAGGCCGACGACCCGGCCGCCGCCCGGCGCGTGCTCGAAGAGGCGTACGCCGCCGGTGAGCGCCGTCGCGGCGACGCCGACCCGCTGATGCTCGCGCTCAGCTTCGACCTCGCGGGGGTCGCGGAGGAGCTGGGCAACCGGCACGAGGCCCGCCGCAACTACGGCCGCGTCGCCACCGCCGGGCCCGCCGTGCTCGGTCCGGACCACCCCGCGGTACGCGCGGCGCGCCACTACCTCGGCGGCTCCGCCGCCGCTCCCGCCGGTCCCGGTCCACTCCCCGGCGGCTCCGCCGCCGCTGCCGGCGGGCACCCCGATCCGGCGTTGGCCGGGCCCACCGTGTCGCTGCCGGCGGTCGCACCGGCGCAACCGTCCCGGGGCGCCCCGCCGGCCTCCACCGTCCCCGCACCGCCCGGTGTCACGCCCGTGCCCGGCGCCGAATGGGCACCGCACCCAGCCCCGGAGTTCCGGTCACCGCAACCGGCCCCGGAGTTCCGGGCACCCGCGACCACGTCCGGCGCCGGAGCGCACCTTGTTCCGCCCCCGCCCCCGCCCCCGCCCTCGCCCCCGTCGCCCCGGTCCGCCCCGGGGCCGGCCCCGCTGCCGCCGCCGGTGGTCCCGTCCCCGCTCCCGCGCACCGGGGGTGACCGGCCGGCAAGCCCCTGGGCACCCCCGCCACCCCGACCTGGTCTCTCGGCCACGCCGGCCCCACCGAAAGCGGGCCTGGAGACCGCGCCCTCTCCGTCCGACGCCGGCGGCCCGCCGGCCCCACCGAGCCACGGAGCGCCGCCGATCCCGGCGCCCAGCGGGGCGCCACCGATCCCCGCGACGCACGGGGCACCACCGATCCGGGCGACGCACGGGGCACCGCCGATCCGGGCGACGCACGGGGCACCGCCTATCCCGGCGACCCACGGGGCACCGCCGGTGCCGACGCCCCGTGGAGCGCCACCGATCCCGCCGCCCCACGGAGCACCGCCGGTCCCATCGGGCCACGCGACTCCACCGACCCCCGCGGGCCACGGGGCTCCGCCGATCCCGGCGAGCCATCGGGTGACGCCGCTACCGCCCGCTCCCGGCGTGACGCCGGTACCGTCCCGGGCGCCGGTCACGCCGCTACCGCCGCCCGATCCGACGGCGTCGACCACCGGTGCCGCCGCGCTACCACCGCCGCCGGTCATCCCCCCGCCTAGCCGGCCGTCGCCGCGCTCCCCCTGGGCGAGCACCGGGGCCCTTCCGGATGCCGCCGTCGCGCCGCCGACGCCCGGCACGGAGGTCGCCGCGACACCGACGTCTCCGTCCACCCTGGCACCCGTCACCGGGGAGGAACGCGAGGCCGGCACACCCGTACCGCCGACGCCACGGGTGACGGAGCCCAGGTCCGGGTCGCCGGCCCTCGACACCACATCAGCGGGAACGGCCGCTACGCCGTCGTCGACCGCCGCGCCGGCACACCGGACCGACGAGCCGGCCGGGGCGACGGCGGACGGACCCGGATCGGGGCCGGTGACGCCCGGCCCGGGCTGGGACAAGCCGACCGTTCAGGTGCGGCAGATCGGTCCGTTGCTGCGCGAGGAGGCGGAGCGACAGGACGCCGCCATGCCCTCGGCCGACGCCGTCCCGACGAGTGGGCAGCCGGCCGCCCCGCGTGCCGTCGGCGGGGCGCCGGCGAGCACCCACTTCCCCGCGAGCCCGCGACCGACGAGCGGGGCGCCGGGCGGACACCTGCCGGACGGACCGTCGTCGGACGGACCGCCGTCGGTTGCGGGCTCGCCGGGCGCACATCGGCCGGAGACAGCCCCGGTGAGCGGCCCACCCGCGAGCCCACCCGCGCCCCGTGCACTCCCGGTGAGCGGTCCGCCCGCGCCGGTACGTCCGGCCGCCGGACCGGTGGCGCCCGGGTACCCGCCGGTCCCGCCGGGAAGTGAGGCGTTCGTCCACACCGGCGGCGGGTCACCGACCCGACCCGTGAGCGGACCGCCCGGCCACCCGGCGAGCGAGCCGCCGGAACATCCGGTCAGCGGCGCACCCGTGAGCGGCACGCCCGGCAGCGCCGCTCCCGTCAGCGGCACGCCGGCGCCGCAGTGGGGGATGACCGCGCCGCCCTGGAGCAGCGTGGCACCGTCCCAGCCGGTTGCCGGGCCCGGCCCCGAACCGACGCCGGACACCGTCGACGCCCCCGAGGCGGGACCGAACGTCACCGAGGAGCGGCGTGGTGCCGTCGCGGAGCACCGGAGTACGGACCGGCACGACCGGGACGTCGACGGCGGTGCGCCGGACCGGGGGTGGCCGCTGCCGGTCCACGACGGGTTGCCGGACTTCCCGGAGGCGGACCGGCCGGACCCGGCGGCGTACCCGGAGCAGGGTTCCTGGCCGGGGGTGCCGTCGGCGTTCCACCAGCCGGCCGCGTACCCGGTGGCGGTGGAGCCCGAGTCGCGCGGCCGGAACCGGACGGTGCCGGTCCTGGTGGTCGGTGGCGCGGTCCTCGCGCTGGTGGCGGTGGTCGCCGGGGGCGCGGTGTGGCTGAACCGGGACGCGACACCGCCCGCTCCCGCGCCCGGCGCGGTCAAGCCGAAGGTGACCGGCCCGCCCCCGACTGATCTGCGGCTGCGGGACGACACCACCACGATCACGGTGACCTGGACCGACCCGACGGACGGCGGGGTGCCGTTCGTGGTGGCCGGCGGCCGGGCCGGGCAGAAGCTCGGCGTGATGGCCACCGTGGACGCCGGGCAGACCCGGTACACCGTGAACGGGCTGAGCGCCCGGCTGGACTACTGCTTCACGGTGCTGGCGGTCTACTCGACCGACTCGTACGCCACGTCGGGCCAGGTGTGCACGGACCGGGAGGGCGGCGGCGCCACGCCGAACTGACCCGCCATCGAGGACACGCTCGGTGTCCACAGGAGGACGGTGCGGGTTTCACCTGCCCCGGCCGGCCCCTATGATGGCTCCGGCTCTGGGGAGGGTCGACCGGGCGCGGCACCCTCCTCCACCGACGGGAAGGCAGCCGGCTGTGACCACCATCGAGGACGTCACGAGCACCGCCGGGCCGGAGACGGCCCGCCCCCGGAAGCGGATGCGCGGCGGGCTGGTGACCATCGGCACCGTGGCCGCGCTGCTGGCGGCGATGGGGTTGACGGTGCTCGGGCTGGGCGCGGCCGACAACGCGGTGGCCAACTTCGACTCGTCGTCCTGGCTGTGGAGCACCACGCGCAGCGAGTTGGCCCGGGTGAACGGCATCACCGCCCGGGTGGACACCCGGATGGAGGTGCCCGGCGGGCGGCGGCACCAGACGCAGGTCGCCCAGACCGACCGGCTGCTGATCCTGCGGGACCTGAACACCGGCCAGGTCAGCTCGCTGGATCTGGCCACGTTGCAGATCACCGCCACCACGCCGACCGCGCCGGGGCTCGGGGTGAGCGTCGCGCTGCACGACGACGAGGCGTTCGTGGTGGACGCGGTGCAGGGCATCGTCCGGCAGCTCGACCCGCGGGCGTTGACACCGGTGGGCGAGCCGGTCCGCTACCCGCCGGGCATCACCGGCGGGACGTTCGACGGCGCGGGCAAGCTGTGGATCGCGGTGCCGAGCGAGGGCACCGTCTCGGCGGTCACCGCCGCCGACCTGCCGGCCACGCCGGGTGACGCGCCGGCCGGCGGGCTCAGCCCGAAGCGGGTCGAGACGTACGAGGTGGCGGAGCCGGCGCACGAGCTGGTGGTGTCCACGCTGGACGAGGGGGTGGCGGTGCTGGACCGCACCTCCGCGTCGCTGGTGACGGTCAGCGGCGGCCGGACGCGGCGGGCCGGCCTGACCATGACCGCGCCGGGCAGCCTGCCGACGCGGACCAGCGGGCCGCAGGTGCCGGTCACGGTCCCCGGTGACCGGTCGGTGCACGTGGTGCGCGACGGGGCCGAGGTGAAGCGGTTCACGGTGCCCGGCGAGGGCGCCCGGCTCAGCCCGGCGGTCGCCTGGGCGGGTCGTTTCTACGTCGCCGACGAGGGCACCGGCACGGTCTACTCGTTCGACGCCGGCGGGCAGCTGGTGGAGACGATCAAGGGCGCCGGCCGACCGGGCCCGGTGGAGCTGGAGGTCCGCGAGAACCACCTGTTCATCAACCCGCCGGACTCGTCGACCGCGCAGGTGGTCGACGACCACAACCGGGTGCGCGAGGTGGACAAGTACGCCAACGACGTGCTCGGCGGCGACCCGCCGCCGGCGCCCCCGCCGCCGCCCCCGCCGAAGAAGCCGAAGGTGAGCCGGCCGGGCGCGCCGAAGGCGGTCACCGCCGCCGCCGGCGACGCGTCGGCGCGGGTGAGCTGGCAGGCCGCCGCGTCCAACGGCGCCGAGATCACCAGGTACGTGGTGGAGGGCGCCGGCCAGACCCACGAGGTGGGCGCGAACCAGCGCGCGTTGGAGATCACCGGCCTGACCAACGGCGAGACGTACACGTTCTCGGTGCACGCGGTGAACGCCAAGGGCGACGGTCCGGCGCGCCGCAGCAATCCGGTCGTGCCGACCGCCGAGGTGCCGGACCCGCCGACCGCGGTGACCGCCGAGGCGCGCCCGGACGGCACGGTCCGGGTGAGCTGGCCCGAGGCCAACGGCCAGGGCAACAAGGTCGCCCGGTACGCGGTGACCGCGACCTCGGCCGGCGCGAGCGCCCCGGCCGGTGAGTCGCCGAAGCCGGAACTGGTGCTGCCGGCCGGCCAGTTGGAGTACGGCACCCAGTACGCGTTCACGGTGACCGCGGTCAGCGACAAGGGCGCCGGGTCGAAGGCGTCGCCGGTGAGCAACACGGTGGTGCCGTTCACCGCCCCGAAGGCGCCGACCGAGCTGCGCGCGTCCACGGTGGCCGACCAGCCCGGCACGGTGGCGGTGCAGTGGTCGCCGGCGGTGGAGAACGGCCGCCCGGTGACGAAGTACGTGGTGGCGGCCGGCGGGAAGACGGTGGAGGTGACCGATGTGCGGGCCACCGTGGGCGGGCTCGGCAACGGTCAGAACGTCACGGTCAAGGTGAAGGCCGTCAACGAGGCCGGCCCCGGCGCGGAGGCCGCCACCACGGCGCGCACCGTGGCCGCGCCCCGGATCACGGTGACCGGCTCGTCGGCGGACGCCACGTCGGTGACGGTGACGTTCACCGTGGACGCCGGCGGCGGAAAGGCCACCTGCACGGCCGCGACCGGCGGGAAGACGGCCACCGGGAGCTGTGCGAGCCTGCGGGTGACCGGGTTGACGCCGGGCACGGCGTACTCGGTGGCGCTGACCGCGAGCAACGCGGCCGGCAAGGGCACGGCCACCCGCGCCCAGACCACCGACCCGCTCTACGGAGTCGCCACCTGCAAGAACGGGCCGGACGGCGACCAGCGGACGTACTGCGACAAGGACGTCTCGGGCCGCAACGGCAACGAGATCTTCGAGGTCACCCGGCAGGACGACGACCGCCAGGCGGGCTGGGTGCCGGACGGCCACCGGCTGCGGACCTACTGCAAGGCGAAGGGCGAGAACGTGGACGCCTGGATCTACAACAAGAACAAGCAGAGCACCTGGTGGATCCAGGTCGACTACAAGGGCAGGACCTACATCCCGTGGGCCTGGCTCAACCTGGAGGGCGGCGACAACCTCAACCTGCTGCCCGCCTGCTGACCACGATCTCTTTCGCGAAAGGCGCCCCGTGAACACGCACGAACCGCTCAGTCAGCCGGAGGTGCAGGGCTTCGCCGCCCTGGCCGCCCGGCTGGCCGACAACGTCAACGCGGTCGTGCTGGGCAAGCCGCAGGTGGTCCGGCTGGCGCTGACCGCGCTGTTCGCGCAGGGGCACGTGCTGCTGGAGGACGTGCCCGGGGTCGGCAAGACCACGCTCGCCCGGGCGGTCGCGGCCACCGTGCAGGGCGAGTGGCGGCGGATCCAGTTCACCCCGGACCTGCTCCCCTCGGACGTGTCCGGGGTGACCATCTTCAACCAGGCCAGTCGCGGCTTCGAGTTCCACCCGGGGCCGGTGTTCGCGAACATCGTGATCGCCGACGAGATCAACCGGGCGTCGCCGAAGACCCAGTCGGCGCTGCTGGAGGTGATGGAGGAACGCACCGTCACGGTGGACGGCGTACGCCACCCGGTGCCGCAGCCGTTCCTGGTGGTGGCCACGCAGAACCCGGTCGAGATGGACGGCACCTACCGGCTGCCGGAGGCGCAGCTCGACCGGTTCCTGGTGAAGCTCTCCGTCGGCTATCCCGACGAGGCGGTCGAGGTGGAGGTGCTGCGCGGCGCCACGGTCCGCTCCCCCGACTCGCTGAGCGCGGTCACCGACACCGCCACGGTGGGCGAGATGGTGCAGATGGCCCGGCGGGTGCACATCGCCGAGCCGTTGTACGCGTACGCGGTGCGGCTGGCCGCGGCGACCCGTACCCATCCGCAGGTGCGGGTCGGGGTGAGTCCGCGCGGGGTGATCGCGTTGACGCGGGCGGCGTGCGCGTACGCGCTGATCGACGGTCGGGGCTGGATCATGCCGGAGGACCTGAAGGCGCTTGTCGAGCCGGTCTTCGCGCACCGGTTGCTGCTCACCCCGGACGCGCAGGTGCGGGGCGTCACGCCGGCCGAGGTGCTGCGCCAGGCGGTCGCCTCGGTGCCGGTGCCGCTGCCGTCGGGCCAGCCCGCCCCGGTGCACGGCTGAGCGTGGGGATCACCGCCCGGGGGATCGGGTTGCTCGTCGCCGCCCTGGTGCTGCTCGGCATCGGTTTCCGGTACGCGTACCCGGAGCTGACCGTGCTCGGCGCGGCGGCCGGCGTCGCGGTCGGCTACGCCGCGGTGACCGCCGCCTGGCGGCCCCGGTTGACGGTGGCGCGGCGGGCCGACCCGGACCGGGTGGCCCGGGGCGAGCCGGCGGCGATGGAGCTGACGGTGCGCAACACCGGCCGGCTGCGGGCGGCGAACCTGGTCGCCGAGGACCGCTGCGCCGGCGCACTGGTGCCGGTGCCGCTGCTGCGGTTGCGCCCGGGGCGGGACACGGTCGTGCGCTACCCGGTGCCGACGCACCGCCGGGGGGTGGTGCCGGTCGGTCCGCTGCGGGTGGTGCGCCGGGACCCGCTCGGGCTGGTGGCGCTGGCCCGTGGCTACGGCGGCACGGTCGGAGTGTGGGTGCACCCGCGTATCCACCCGATGTCCGCGGTGCCCACCGGCGCCGGGCGCAGCCTGGACGGGCGCACCGACAGCGTGCCGCACGGGTCGATCACGTTCGACTCGCTGCGGGAGTACGTGGTCGGTGACGAACTGCGCCGGGTGCACTGGCGGACCAGCGCCCGGGTGGGTGAGCTGATGGTGCGCGAGAACGTGGACACCAGCCTGCCGTGCCTCGTGGTGGTGCTGGACAACCGGGTGGCCGCGCATCCGGGCCGGGTGGCCGGGGTGGCGGAGTCGTTCGAGTCGGCGTGCGAGGCGGCGGCGTCGGTGGTGGCCGCGGCGGTGCGGGAGTCCCTCCCGGTGCACCTGCTGCTGGTCGCGCCGGCCGACGCCGAGCCCGCCGGGGTGGCCGGGCCGCTGGACCGCCTCGCCGCGACCGAGCTGGCCGGTGGCGGGTCGGAGGTGCTGTCGGCGGCGACGGGCCGGCTGCGCCAGGACCGGCTCGGCGACACGCTGGTCTTCCTCACCGGGCCGGGGGCCGCCGACGAGCTGGGGCACGTGGGCGCGCTGCGCGGCGCGTACCCGTCGGTGGTGGTGGGGATGTTCGGCGCGGCGGCACCGACGGCGGCCGGCGCGGCGGGCCTGGTGGTGCTGGACGCGGCCGACGGCGCGGCGTTCGCCGCCGGGTGGGACGGGATCCGCCGGTGGTGACCGGGACGCCGGCCCGGGAGTGGGCGGTCCGGGCGCTGCGGGCGGCGCCGGTGCCGGTGACGCTTGTGGTGCTGGTGTCGCTGTCCGGCGTGGTGTTGGGCCGGGTGTACGCCGATCCGCTGCTGACCCGACTGATGGTCGGCGCGGCGGTCGGTTCGGTGCTGGTCAGCGTGGCCGCCCGGCGGCTGGCGTCGTGGCTGGTGGCGCCGCTGTCGGTGGCCGCGCTGGCCGGCTGGACGCTGCTGTCGTTGCGGCTGGCGGCGAGCCACGCGGCGCTGCCCGGCGGGCTGGGCGAGGTGGCCGCCGACGCCGCCCGCAACGCGATCCCCCGGCTGCTGACCGCGATGATCCCGGTGCAGCCGACGCCGGACACCGTGCTGGTCCCGGTGGTGGCCGCCTGGCTGGCCGGGCTGACCGCCGCCGAGGTGGCCCTGCGGGCCGGCCGGGTGCTGGCCGGGTACCTGCCGCCGGCGCTGCTCTACGCCGGCGCGCTCTACGTGGTCGGGCCGAACGCGGCGCCGGCGGTCGGCCCGACGGTGCTGTTCGCGGCCGTCGCGGCGGTCGGCCTGGCCGCGCCGGGACGCCGGCCCGACCCGGCGGCGGACGCCGACCCGGTCGCCGGGCTCACCCCGGCGGTACGCGCGGCGGTGCGGCTGCGGCTGGCCGCGGCGAGCGCGGCCGGCCTGGCCCTGGTGGTGGCGCTGGCCGCGCTGCTCGCGCCGGTGGTCGCCGGTCAGGTCGACGCGCGTCCGGTCGACCCGCGCCGCTACGTGGAGCCACCGCAGGTGGAGTCGCTGGACGAGAACCCGCTGATCCGGATCTCGGGTTGGGCGTTGAACCCGGACCAGCGGCTACTCGACGTGCGCACGCTCGCCGGGCCGGCCGAGGGCGGGCCGCCCCGGATCCGGTTGGCGGTGCTCAGCGACTACGACGGGGTGACCTGGCGGGTCGGGGCCACGTACCGCAACGCGGGGCGGATCCTGCCGGCGGTCGAGCCCGCGCCGGGCGCCACCACCGAGGCGGTGCGTCAGGAGATCACGGTGGGCGACCTGACCGGGCGGCTGCTGCCGGCGGTGCCGACGCCGCGCGAGGTGGGCGGCGCGCGGGTGGCGTACGACCCGGCGAGCGGGACGCTGATCCGCCCGGAGGGGCTCGTGCCGGGGCTGCGGTACGAGGTGTCCTCGGTACGGGAGCGCCCGGACGTGAATCTGGTGAGCACCGCGAACGTGCCGGCCGGTGACGCGGTGGCGCGGGTGCTGCGGGTGCCGGACGGGGCGCCGGAGCAGTTGCGCCGGCTGGCCGCCCAGCTCGCCGAGGCCAACGGCGCCCCGTACGCGCGGGCCGACGCGATCGCCACGTTCCTCGCCGAGCACTACCGGTTGACCGCGGACGCACCCAGCGGGCACGCGTACCCGAATCTGACGTTCTTCCTGTTCGGACCGCGTAACGGCGGCGGGCAGCGGGGCACCTCGGAGCAGTTCGCCGCCGCGTTCGCGGTGCTCGGCCGGCTCGCCGGGCTGCCCACCCGGGTGGTGGTGGGGTTCGCGCCGAACGCGGACGGGCCGGTGCGGGCCGCCGACGCGTACGCCTGGCCGGAGGTGCTGTTCGACGGCGTCGGCTGGGTGTCGTTCGATCCGATGCCGCGCCCGGACTCCGCGCCCCGCCCGGTGGAGGAGGACTTCCGGCCGCAGCCGGAGGAGCCGCCGCCGTCGGAGGTGCCGGCACCGACCGAGCCGCCCTCGGCCTCTCCCCCGGCCGCGGCGTCCGCGCCGGACCGGGCCCGCGGCGGCCCGGGTACGCCGGTGCTGGTGGGCGGCGGCGTCGGCGGCCTGCTGCTGGTGGTCGGCGGAGTGTTGGCGGCCCTGGCGGCGATGCGCCGCCGGTTGAGCCGGTCCCGGCTGGACCGGGGTGCTCCCGGCGAGCGGGTCGCCGGCGCGTGGCGGGAGTTGACCGACGCGCTGCGGCTGGCCGGCCGCCCGGCCGGGTCGGACCTGACGGCGGCGGAGGTCGCCGAGCGGGCCCGGAGGGCGCTGGTCGAGGCCCGCGCGGCGACCGGTGTGTCGCCCGTCGGCGACGGGGCTTCCGGTGGCGACGTCGGCGAGCTGGCCGGGTTGGTCAACCAGGTGGCCTTCGCCCCGGGCAGCACCACCGGGCAGCAGGCGGACCGGGCGGCGACGCTCGTCACCGCGTACGGGGAGGCGCTGCGCGACGCCCGGCCAGGTTGGCGGCGGCTGTGGTGGCGGGTCCACCCGGGTCCGCTGCGCTGGCGGCGCTGACGTCCTCGGGCCGGCGCGGGCCGGTCAGGAGTCGGCGGCGCGCAGCTTGCGGACGAGTTTGCGCAGGCCGGCCTGCCAGCCGTCCGGGTCCTCGGCGCGGCGGCGGGCGTAGTCGGCGACCTCCGGGTGGGGCAGGATGAGGAACCGTTCCTCGGCCAGCCCGGCGATGACCGCGTCGGCGACCTGGTCGGGGGTGAGGATCGCGCCGGACGCGGCGATCACCCGGGCGCCGAGGTGGCCCTCGGCGAGCCCGTCGGCGAGCATCGGGGTGTCCACGCCCTGCGGGCAGAGCGCGCTGACCCGGATACCGGCGTCCCGGTAGGTGATGGCCAGCCAGTCGGCGAGGCCGACCGCCGCGTGCTTGGTCGCGGTGTAGGGCGCGTCCCCGACGGCGGTCAGCAGGCCGGCGGCCGAGCAGGTGAGCAGCAGGTGGCCCTGGCCCCGGCGCAGCATCCCCGGCAGCACCGCCCGGGCGCTGTGCAGGTGGCCGAGCACGTTGACCCGCCAGGCCCGGTCCCAGTCGGCGTCGGACGCGTCGAGGCCGCCGCCGGTGGCGACGCCCGCGTTGGCGCAGAACAGGTCGATCCGGCCGTGGCGGCGTTCCGTCTCGTCGACGAGCGCGCGGACCGCCGCCTCGTCGGTGACGTCCAGCCCGACGCCGGCGGCCACCGGGCCGATCGCGTCGGCCGCCGCGCGGGCCGCGTCGGCGGCCAGGTCGGCGAGCACCACGGCGGCGGCGCCCTCGGCGGCGAAGCGGCGGCCCAGCGCCGCGCCGATGCCACCGGCCCCGCCGGTGATCACCACCACCCGGTCGGTCAGGTTCATCTCAGCTCCCGTCCTCGGCGCCGGCCCCGAGCCGGGGCAGCAGGTCGGCCCAGGCCGTCGCGCCGCCCTCGGTCGTCTCCGGGGTGGGCAGCACCGCCAGCACCGGCACGTCGACGCCGCGCGCGGCGTACCGGCGGGCGGCGGCCACGCACCGCTCGGGCGAGCCGTGCAGGACCAGCGCGTCGACCACGTCGTCGGGCACCGCGGCGGCGGCCCCACGCCGGTCCCCCGCCGCCCAGGCCCGCCACATCTCGCCGAGCGTCTCCTGCCGACCCAGCCAGCGGTGGAAGGCGGCGTACGCGGGCACGGTGAGATAGCCGGTGATCAGGCGGCGGCCCAGCGCGCGGGCGTACGCGGCGTCCTCGGTCGGGCAGACGAAGATCCGGGCGGCGACCTCGAAGCCGGGGCGGCGCTCCCCCAGCTCGGCGAGCGCGGTCGGCACGTCGTCGGCGGCGAGCCAGTTCAGGATCACCCCGTCGGCCTCGGCGGCGGCGAGCCGCAGCATGCCGGGGCGCAGCGCGGCCAGCAGCACCGGCGGTGGCACGGCCGGCGGGCGTTCCAGGGCGAACCGTCGGACCGTGAACGTGTCGTACGCGCCGTCGACGGTCTCGCCGCGCAGCGCCGCCCGCAGGAAGCGCAACACGTCCCGGGTCCGCCGGTACGGCTCGTCGAACGGCATCGCGTTCCAGTCCCGCACCAGCACCGGCGAGGACGCGCCGACGCCCAGCGCGAAGCGGCCCGGCGCGGCCTCGGCCAGCGCTGCGGCGCTCATCGCCAGCAGCGCCGGCCCCCGGGTGAAGGCCGGGGTGATCGCGGTGCCGAGGCGCAGCCGGGGCGCCCAGGCGGCGGCGAGCGCGAGCGGGGTGAACGCGTCCGTCCCGGCCACCTCCGACGACCAGACGTCGGTGAACCCGGCCCGGTCCAGCGTCGCGTAGACCTCGGCGTGGTCGGCGAGCGGCACGCCGCCCAGCGGCACGGTCATGCCCCATCGGTTCGTCACCCGTCGATCGTGCCCGCCCGGCACCGCCGGAGCAAGATCGGGGGCGATCCGACCGATCCGCGCCGCCGCGGCCGGTGGGGGTGTTACGACTGCCGGGTGGACGCGATCGAGGGCGGGGCCCGGCGGTGAGGGTCGACGAGCCCGCCACGCTGCGCTCGGACGACGGCGACGGCGACCGGGCCACGTTCCTGGAGCTGTTCTTCGACCTGGTCTACGTGTTCGCGCTGACCCGGATCTCTGCGCGCGCCTTCGAGGACCTGGCCCTGGAGGGCGGCGAGACCACCTGGTCGGCGGTGACAGGTGGCGGAAAGACGTTGCTGCTGCTGATCGCGCTCTGGATGCTCTGGCAGGGCACCGCGTGGACCACCAGCCGCTACGACCCGTACCACCTGTGGTTGCAGGTCATCGTGATCACCGCCCTGGTGTCGGCGATGGTGATGGGGGTGGCGATCCCCCGCGCGTTCACCGGGGGCGGCCTGGCGTTCGCCGTCGCCTACGTGGTGGCGAACGTCGGCCGTTCGGCGATCCTCCTGCTGGTGCTGCGCCGGATCCAGTACCGCCGGCTGAAGCTGCGGATGCTGATCACGTACGTCGTGTCCGGGGTGCTCTGGCTCGCCGGCGCGGTGCTGCCCACCAACCCCCGGGTGGTGCTCTGGAGCGCCGCGCTGGTGGTGGAGTATCTCGGCAACCGGTTCGGCTGGCCGGTGCCGGGGCTGGGCCGCTCGACCATCTCGCGCTGGGACATCCACGGCCGGCACCTGGCCGAGCGGTACCAGCAGATCTATCTCGTGGCGATCGGCGAGACGATCCTGGTCGCCGGCCTGACGTTCACCCGCTCGCCGGGCGGCTGGCAGAGCATCGTCGCGTTCTCCGCCGCCCTGGCGACGTCAGTGCTGCTGTGGCGGATCTACGTGCAGCGGGCCGGGCAGATCCTCGGCGAGGCGGTGACCGGGGCCGAGCACCCGGCCACCATCGGCCGCTCCGCCGCCGACACCCACCTGGTCATGGTGGTCGGCGTGGTGGCCACCGCGATCGGCTACGAGCTGGCCATCGAGCACCCCGCCGGGCACAACGAGCTGGCGTGGCTCGCCGTGGTGCTGGGCGGGCCGGCACTCTTCCTGGCCGGCCGGGCCCGCTTCGAGTACGAGGTGTTCGGCCGGGTCTCCCCGTCCCGGCTGGTGGCGATCGTCGCGCTGCTGCTGCCCGTCCCGTTGCTGGTGCGCGTCTCGCTGCTGGTGGCGGCCGGGTACGCGGTCGTGGTGCTGGCGGCGGTGGCGGTGGCCGACGTCCGGCGCGCCTGGGGCCGCCCGCCGGAGGCGCCCGCACCGCCGTTCTGACCGGCCCGCACCGCCGTTCTGACCCCGCCCGCACCCGTTCTGACCGCGCCCGCACCGCGGGTTCTGACCGCGCCCGCCGCGCTGTCCGACCGCCGCACCGCCGGGCCGGCCGCGTCCGCCGCCTCCCACCGGTGTGCCGACGTCGCGCCCGCCGCCGGGCTACGATCCGCGCGTGACGTTCTCGCTCGTCGCCCGCTCCGCCGACGGGCACCTGCACGGCGTGGCCGTGGCCAGCCGGTTCCTCGCCGCCGGGGCGCTGGTGCCGGCCGCCGAGGCACGGGTCGGGGCGGTCGCCACCCAGGCGCACGCCAACCTCGCCTACCGGGCGCAGGCGCTCGCGCTGCTGCGCACCGGTGTCACCGCCGCCGACACGGTGGCCGGGCTGGTCGCCGCCGACCCGGGGCGGGACGACCGGCAGCTCGCCGTGGTCGGCGCCGCCGGGGCCGGGGCCACCTGGACCGGGCCGCGCTGTCATCCCTGGGCGGGCGGCCAGGCCGGCGACGGCTGGGCCGCGCAGGGCAACATCCTGAGCGGCCCGCAGGTGATCGACGCGCTGCGCGACGCCTGGCTCACCGGCGTCGATCTGCCGTTCCCGCAGCGGTTGCTCGCCGCGTTGACCGCCGGCGACCGGGCCGGCGGCGACCGGCGCGGCCGGCAGAGCGCCGCGTTGCTGGTGGTGCAGCGCCACGGCGGGTACGCCGGCACCGGCGACGAACTGGTGGACCTGCGGGTGGACGACCACCCGGATCCGGTCGCCGAGCTGCGCCGCCTGCTCGGCCTGCACACCATGATCTTCGGTCGACCCGACCCGGCCAGTCTGCGCGACCTCACCGGGCCACTCGCCGTCGAGGTGGCGGAGTTGCTCGCCGCCGCCGGGCACCCGGTCGGCCCGGCCGGCCTGGACGACGCGCTCGCCGCCTGGTCCGGCCTGGAGAACCTGGAGGAGCGCTTCGTGCCGGGGCGGATCGACCCGATCGTGCTGGAGCACCTGCGGCGCGGCGCGGCCGACCGGTCGGTTGCCGACGGAACCGCCGGGCCGGCGCCCACGACCGGCTGACCCGACCCGCCCGCAGCCGGCCGACCGTCCGACCCGACCGTCCGACCCGGCCGCCGACGGGGACCGGCCGACCGGCGTCCGGCACCGGCGATCGGCTCAGCCGCCGAAGGCGAGTCGACGGATGCCGGCCGCCGCCAGCGCCGCCCGCTCCGCGTCGGTCAGCGGCAGCCGGCCGGTGGCCTTGCGCAGCACCGTGAACGCGTCCCAGCCGAGCCGGTCCGGCACCGGCCGCCCGGCGGTGAGCACGTCGACCGCCACGGCCGCCGCGGTCGGGGCCGTCCAGGGCCGCCGGTCCAGCGCGTCGGCCAGGTCCAGGCCGTGCACCGCGATCTCCACCACGCGGGTACGCAGGAACTCGGTCAACGCCATCGCGTCACCGTGCCGGGTGCGGACCACCCGGTGGGGCGGCTCGGCGGCCACCGCCGCGTCAGTGGTCCGCCAGGCCCGGCCGAACTCCCGTGCCACGTCGGCCGCGCCGGGCAGTTCCCCGGCCGCCGCCCGGGCCCCGTCGATCCGGTCCCGGTCGACCGCGGGTGCGAACTTGGCCGCGTCGAAGTACCCGGCGGCGGTCACCTCGGCCCGGGGCGGCGCGGGCTCGGCCAGCATCCCGGCCAGCCGGCCGGCGCCGGTGCGCACGTGGGCCAGCAGGTCCCGGACCCGCCACGGCGGGCACGGGGTGGGCCGGTCCAGCGCCGCCTCGTCGAGCCCGTGCAGGACCCGTTCCAGCCGCTCACACTCGTCGCGGAACGCGGCCCGTACCGGCTCCATCGGGCCGCCTCAGCCCTTCCAGCGGGGCACCAGCCGGTGCACCAGGGCGAGCACCAGCGCGGCCACCACGGCGATCGTGCCGGCGATGCCGGCCGCGCTGCCCGCGTACCCGATGAACAGCGGACGGCGGCCGAGCTCCTCGACGGCGACGGTGGACCGGTCCACCAGCCAGGACAACGCCACCGCGGAGGCCAGCAGCGCCACCGCGCCGCCGACACCGAGCACGGCGGCGGCCAGCCGGTGCGCGTCGCCGGGCTCCACCACGGCCCGCTCCCGCTGGAAGACCAGCAGCACCAGCCCGGCCACCGCGGCCCAGGCGCCGACCAGCAGGTACGCGGCGACCGCGTCGCTGGGTCGGTGCCAGCCGGCGGAGAGCGTGGCCACCCCGGCGGCGGCGGCGTAGCCGGCGCCGAGGAACGCGCCCGCGACCCGCAACTGCCGGGGCAGCACCAGGATCAGCGCGACCGCCACCGAGGCCGCGATCGTGGTGTGCCCGCTGGGCAGGCTGTTGCCGGCGGCGGCCCGCTCCGGGTCGACACCGAACTCGGGTCGGGTGAGGACGTACTTGAGCACCTGGGTGCTGACGTTCGCGCCGGCGATCAGCAGCGTGGCGGTGACGGCGAGCGCCTTGCGGCCCCGGATCAGCGCGATGAAGCCGATCACCGCGGTCGCGGCCAGCAGCGACACCACCGACATGGCGTTGAGGATGGTGTCCACCGGCCCGTCGACCCGGTCCTGGCCGATCTGGTTGCCGGTCAGGGCGACCGTGTCGAGCCACTGCCCCAGCTCGGTGTGCACGGCGAACCGCCACACCACCAGAAACGCGGCCGTCTGGACCAAGGCCAGTACGACCAACCAGACCGCCGTCCAACCCCTCGCCGTCTCCCGCACCCGGACAACTTAGCGGTCGGGCCGGTGCGGCGCGCGGTGGAGGCCGGGCAAAAAAATAGTGGAGAGGCCGCCACGGGGGGAGCGGCCTCTCCGACAAATACGTTACTCCGTCCGCGCCACGGATGTGATCCCGTGGAGCGCTGATTTTTCGGTGCCTTTTCGCGCCATGGGTCGCCCCGGGCGGAGTGGTGGGCCGGTCCGTCCGCTGCGTCGGCCGGACGGCCGGCCCACCCGGCCTGACCGTGGGCGTCAGGCCGTCCGTCGACCCGGCCGCTCCGTTCCCCCATCGGCCGGGTCGACCTCCTCCGTGGGCGGGGCCTCACCCGCCCGCGGAGGAGTCGTCATCTCATCCCTGCGGGAAGTAGGTCCCGTAGTCGGCGTACGCCATGGCGACGTCCGCCTGCGCCCAGAACCGGTGGTAGTTGAAGACCGGCTCGGCGCCACCGTCCAGGTACGCCTGCACCTTCGGCCAGTCCGGGTCCTTCTTGTAGAAGGACCGGATGTCCAGGAAGCTCTTGCCGGCGGCGATGGTGTCGCCGTTCGGCATCTTCCCGGTCCAGCCCGGCGGGACGTAGAGACCCTGACCGTCGGTGGCGTTGTAGACGTCGTCGAAGCGCTTGTAGTCGCCGCGCTTCTCCGGCATCGAGACGCCCTTGCTGTCGGCGGCCGCCGAGAGCGCGTCCAGCAGGCCCTTGGCGGTGGTCTTCGCCGCGGTGTTGCCGGACTTGGCCGCGTACGCGATGAGCGTGCGGGCGTAGGCGGCGGCGACGCCGACGTCCTGACCCTTGACCGTCACCTCGACGTGCAGGTTGGTGTTCGGCTGCGGGCTGCTCGGGTTCCAGTTGGCCGGCTGACCGGTCCACTTCATGTCCGACGGGATGGACCAGTTGGCGCCCGTGGTGGTGTTGGCGATCGCCCACGGCACCCACTTGTCCAGCAGGGCCTTGGCCTTGGCGTTGCCGGTCTGCAGGTACAGCTCGGCGATGCGCTGCATCGACCAGGCCTGCATGCCGAACCACTGGTTGGACGGCGGGTCGTTGTAGACCGGGTCGACGTCGTAGAACATGCCGTAGAAGGTGGCGGTGCCGGCCGGCGGGGTGCCGTAGTTGCCGTCCCAGCTGTTGGTGGCGCCACCGGCGATGCCGCCCTCGGCGGACTGGAGCCAGGTGTAGAACTCCAGCTGCCGGTCCATGCTCTTCTGCCAGTCGGAGACCGCGGTCGGCGACTTCGGCTTCAGCTCCGGCACGTTGGTCATCGCCCAGGCCGCGAACGGGTTCTGGTAGCCGAAGTGGCTGTGGCTGGAGCCGATCCGCCACGACCAGTTCTGCGACGTGTCGTACGCGCCACCCCAGGCGTAGTACCAGGAGAGCAGGTAGTGCGCCGAGTCACGGCCGCTGCCGGCCGGGCAGGTGCTGGCCCCGACGCAGTTGCCGATCTTCTTGAAGTACTTGTCGAACAACGCGTAGCGCAGGTAGTCGCCCATCTTGGCGGCCTTGGCCACGGTGGCCGCCACGTCGGCCTCCTTGCCCTGCGCCTTGGCCCAGGTCAGGGCCCAGTACGCGGCCTGCACGGCGCGCGCGTCGGCGTCCGGCGCGTTGGTGTACTTCCACTGCTTGGCCGGGGCGTTGGACTCCTTGACGAACAGGTCGAGGTAGCCGTACTGGCCGCCGTGCTTGAACGTGTCGCAGGACGGCTGCGGCACGGTCTCCCACACCGACTCCTGGGTGCCCCGCTGGA
The DNA here is from genome assembly GCF_003027925.1 of Micromonospora sp. RP3T. GTDB lineage: Bacteria > Actinomycetota > Actinomycetes > Mycobacteriales > Micromonosporaceae > Micromonospora. Next base: position 113,044 of record NZ_PYPS01000012.1, on the reverse strand, counting down.
ACGTGTTGATGTAGGCCGGCTTGGTGGTGCCGTCGCCGCAGCGACCGAAGCCGTACGTGTTGTCCACGTCCATCAGCCAGTGCATGCCGTAGATGTCGCCGGTGCCGTAGGTGGACTGCAGCTCCGAGCGCAGCGGGTCCTGGCCGACCGGGACGCTGGCCTCCAGCGCCGACGGGTACTGGCTGGGCAGGTTGTGCTCGGCGGCGTACTGCGGGGTGCCCGGCGCGCCGGCCGTGGGCTGGTCCGCGTGCGACGGGATGATGTACTTCTCCATCACCGTCCAGGAGTTGTTGAACGGGCTCCAGTTCTGGGTGACGCGGCCGTACTGCGCCTCCAGCCAGATCCAGAAGCTGAACGCCTCGGAGGTGGTCTCGTGCCCGTGGTCGGGCGCCTCCACGATCAGCGTCTCGACCGAGTGGTACGGCACGCCCTCGGGGCTGAAGTAGCCCGAGTTCTTGATCTTGCCGTACTGGTCGAGGAACTTCTTGATGTAGGCGTTGTCGCCGCCCGGGGAGTCGTTGTCGATCTCGGTGGCGACCACCGAGACCCCCGCCACACCGGTCGCCGACGCGGCGATGGTGGCGGTGCCGCTGACCGTGTCGGCGTCCTCCGCCGCGGAGACGGTGGCGGTGACGCCGGTGCTCCAGTTGCTCGGGGTGAGCGTCAGCGAGGCCGGCGAGACGGTGATGTCGCTGTCCCCGGTGACCGCGAGCGTCACCGGCACGTTGGCGGTGGGCGCCGCGCTGAGCGTGTACCGGACGCTGGCGCTGCCGCCCTCGTCGACGCTGACCGCCGACGGGGTGGCCACCAGCCTCGGCCCGGTGGCCGCGCCGACCGTGAACGACTTCTCCGCGATCGCGGTGCCGCCGGCGTTGTCGTACGCCTTGGCCTGCACGGTGTAGCTGCCGGCCGGCAGGCTCAGCAGGTCGTAGCCGTACGGGGCGGTGGTGTCGGTGTTGACCAGCAGACCGTTGCGGTAGAACTCGACCTTGCTGATGGTGCCGTCGGCGTCGCTCGCGGTGGCGGTCAGCGGAACGTCCGCCGGCGCGGTGAACGGGCCTGCCGGCACGCCGAGGGAGACCGACGGCGGCTGGTTGCTGGAGGCGCCGTTGCAGGCGACCCCGTTGAGCGTGAACGCGGTCGGCTTGGGGTTGCTGCCACTGAACGTGCCGTTGAAGCCGATGCTGGTGGACGCGCCGGTGGGCAGGCTGCCGTTCCACGACTCGTTGGTCGCGGTCACGTCGCTGCCGCTCTGGCTCCACTTGGCCGACCAGCCCTGGGTCACGCGCTGGCTGCTGTTCGGGAACGCGAACTTCAGCGACCAGTTGTTCAGCGCGTCACCCAGGTTCTTGATGGTGACGGTGGCGGTGAACCCGGTGCTCCACTCGCTGGTCGCGTAGGTCACGTCGCAGGCGGGGGCGGCCTGCGCGGCGCTCGCGGGCAGGGTCACCCCGCCGATGGCGAGGGCGGTGGCGGCGAGCATCGCCGTGCGGCGACGTCTGGCCATGAGTCTCATGTGGGCGGTGTCTCCTCGGACCGGGCCGGGGCCGGGGCCCCGGCGGGGCGCCTCCACGCGTCGACGGGCGTACGCGGGGGGACGGAGGCGTCCGGAAAGGTGGTCGTCCCGGTCGTGCCGGGGATCGGGTGCCGCACCGGTTGTTCACCGGGTGCCCTCGGCGGCCCGTGCTCGCGCGAGCTGGCTCCGCGTCGCGTATCGAGAGTCTGCCATGGAAGCGCTCCCACCACAACGGCCAGGGCAGATACCCACGTCCATGTTTCGATCTCGTTTAGGGGCTTTCACAAACCCGTGACGGGCGTTACAGTCGCAGCATCGCCGATGGGAGCGCTTCCATCGACGGACATGTAAGTTACTGAAATCGCCGGGGACACCCGTGCCCGGCTACCGGCCCAGTGGCCGGCGGCGAACCAGCCCGGACGCCGCCGCCGGCCCTCACCCGCCAGACGGAGGGAGGTGGAACCAGAGCCACTCGCGTGGCCCGGCTCCCGCGCGACACGCACGACGGACGCCAATTCCCAATCGTGCGTGTGTGCATCTCGGTGGGGACGGGGGTTGCCCTCCCCCGTCCCCACACTAAACCCCCGTTGTCGACGGCAAAAGAGGCCGACGGGACAGGCGTGACACGCCACCCGGACGGCCTTTCTCGCTATCTGCCCCACTCTCGCCGCTCGCCCCCAGCCCCCGAGCGACACCCGCCCACCCCATTCCGGCCGCCCGCCGGCCGCGCCGCCGCCCGCGCCGCGACCGCCGGATTCGAGGCCGGCCGCCTCCGGCCTATGCTGGGAGCGCTCCCGGCCCCGGGCGGCCCGTCACTTCGAGGAGAAGCCTCATGTCGTTACTCACCCGACGGCGCCTGCTCCGCCGCGCCGCCCTGTCCGCGAGCGCCGCCGGCGCCGTCCGGACCGGGCTCGCCGGTGCCACCGCGGCCGGGGTCGCCGCCGCCACCACCGCCCTCGGCGGCTGCGACAGCCCACCCGAGCGGCGCACCGACTCGGAGCCGGACCGCGGGCTGCGCTTCCCGCCCAACTTCGGCTGGGGCGCGGCGACCTCCGCGTACCAGATCGAGGGGGCCGCCAAGGAGGACGGGCGGGGTGAGTCCGTCTGGGACACCTTCAGCCGCACCCCGGGACGCACCCGCAACGGCGACACCGGCGACGTCGCGGCCGACCACTACCACCGGTACGCCCAGGACCTCGACCTGATGCGCGACCTGGGGCTGCGCAGCTACCGCTTCTCCATCTCCTGGCCGCGCATCCAGGCCGACGGCTCCGGCCGCCCGAACCAGCGTGGCCTCGACTTCTACCGCCGGATCGTGGACGGCCTGCACGAGCGCGGCATCGCGCCGATGGCCACGCTGTTCCACTGGGACCTTCCCCAGGCCCTCCAGGACGACGGCGGGTGGGAGAACCGCGACACCGCCGAGCGCTTCGCCGACTACGCCGACGTGGTGTTCCGCGCGCTCGGCGAGCGGGTGCCGGTCTGGCTGACCATCAACGAGCCGAAGACCGTGGTGCAGAACGGCTACCTCACCGGCCACCACGCTCCCGGCCACCGGGACCCGGCGGCGGCGTACCTGGTCGCCCACCACCTCCAGCTCGCCCACGGCCTCGCCGTGCAGGCGCTGCGCGCCTCCGGCGTGCCCGGACGCATCGGCCCCGCGCTCAACCTGCACCCCTGCTACCCGGCCGACGAGACCGCCGAGGCGGCCGCCGCGACCCGGCTCTACGACGGCTATGAGAACCGCCTCTACCTCGACTCCGTCTTCAAGGGCGAGTACCCGCGGGACGTGCTGGCCGACCTCGGGCCGGGCAGCCGGATGGCCCGGGGCATCCGGGACGGCGACCTGAAGATCATCTCCAGCCCGGTGGACCTGCTCGCGGTGCAGTACTACACCCCGATCTACGTCACCGGCAGCGGCGACACGATCCAGAAGTGGCCCACCTCCGAGGCCGGCTGGCAGCAGATCTACCCCGAGGGCCTGTACGACACGCTGACCCGGGTCACCCGCGACTACGGCCGGGTGCCGATCACCATCACCGAGAACGGCCTGCCCTGCCCGGACGCCCCCGGCCCGGACGGCACCATCGACGACGCCGGCCGGGTCGCCTTCCTGCGCGACCACTTCGCCGTCGCCCACCGGGCCATCCGGGACGGAGTGCCGCTGGAGAGCTACCACGTCTGGTCGCTGATGGACAACTTCGAGTGGAACGAGGGGTACGAGGAGCGCTGGGGCCTGATCTACGTGGACTACCCGACCCAGCGGCGGGTGTTCAAGCGCAGCGCCCACTGGTACCGCGACGTGATCCGCCGCAACGGACTCTAGGTGGGCGTGGCCCGGCCGGCGGCGTCGCCGGCCGGGCGCCCGGTCAGCGCGGCAGCGCCTGGTCCGGCTCAGCGCGGCAGCGCCTGTTGCAGCTCGGCCCGCAGCGCGGGGGTGAGCATCTCACCGGCCTGCTTGGCCAGCCGCGCCATCTCGTAGCCGACCACACCGATGTCGGCGTCACCGCCGGCCAGCGTGGCCAGGATCGAACCGTCCCGGATCTGCATCACCAGGAAGTAGCCGCGACCCATCTCGACCACGGTCTGCTTGACGATGTCGCCGTCGAACATCTGGGCCGCGCCCGCGGTGATGCTCATCAGGCCCGACGTCACCGCGGCGAGCTTGTCCGCGTGGTCCCGGGGCAGGTGCGCGGAGATCGCCACCAGCAGCCCGTCGGAGGACACCACCACGGCGTGCGCCACACCCGGAACCCGCTCGGCGAACGCGTTCACCAACCAGCTCAGGTCCCGTGCCTCCTGGCTCAACGTCGTCACTGTCGTCGTCCCCCTTCGTCACGCGGCAGGTACATCTCGGTCGTCTCCTCGGCCTCGGCCCGGCGCACCCCGCCGTAGAAGCGGGACAGCATACCGCCGACCGCCTCCGGGTCCGGCTCGTGCCGTACCGCCGCGCGGTCCGGCCCGGCCGGCGAGGAGACCGCGGCGAGCTGGGCCATCGGCACGCGTACCGGCAGGCCGCGCTCGTTGGTCCCCCCGGTGACCGGCGTCCGGGCCGGCGCCGGCGTCACACCGAGTACCGACGACGTCGGTCCCTGGCGGGTGAACCAGCCGCCGCCGGCCACCGTCCCGACGGCCGGGGCCAGCACGTCCTCGGCCCGACCGGGTACCGGCCGGGGCCGCGGGGCCACGCGGGGCGGGCCGGCGGGTGCGGGCTCCGCCACGTCGCCGAGCGGCCGGCCGGTCAACGGCGACACCGGCAGCGCCGGCTGCGGTGACTGCGGCGACTGGCCCGGCTGCGGCGACTGGCCCGAGTGCGGCGACGAACCCGGCTGCGGCCGGAGCAGCGGCGACACCGGGTGCCGACCGGCCACCGGCAGCTCGGCGGTCGCCGCGCCGAGCGCGCGGGACGCCGCGGCGGCCTGGCCGGCCAGCATCCGCGCCGGCACCGGTGGGTCCAGCCCCGGCGCGGGCGCCTCGGCCAGCAGGTGGCCCGGGATCCGGACCTGGGTCACCAGGCCCTCCCGGCCGGCGCGCAACCGCACCCGCACTCCGTGCCGGGCCCCCAGGTGGCTCACCACGAACAGACCCATCCGCTCGGAGGCGGACACGTCGGCCGCCGGCGGCGCGGCCAGCACCGCGTTCGCCTCGGCCAGCGCGGCCTGGCTCATGCCGAGCCCCTGGTCCACGATCTCCACCAACGCGCCCGGTCCGTCCGGCCCGACCACGACCCGCACCGCCGTGTCCGGCCGGGAGAACGCGGTGGCGTTCTCCAGCAGCTCCGCGAACAGGTGCACCAGGTCACCCACGGCGTGCCCGACCACGTGCAAAGCGGCACGATTCTCGTGGCGCACCCGCTGGTACTGCTCGATCTCGGCGCTCGCCGCCAGCAGCACCGCGCCGAGCCCCACCGGGCGGTTCCACCGCCGGGTCGACTCGGAGCCGGCGAGCACCAGCAGGCTCTCGTCGTTGCGGCGCATGCGGGCGGCGAGGTGGTCCAGCTTGAACAGGTTCTCCAGCTGGTCCGGGTCGCTCTCCTCACGCTCCAGGTCGTCCAGCAGCTCCAACTGCCGCTCGACGAGCACCTGACTGCGCCGGGCCAGGTTGACGAACATGGCGTTCACGTTGCGGCGCATCATCGCCTGCTCGACCGCGACGTCCACCGCGCTGCGGTGCACCGCCACGAACGCCTCCGCCAGCTCGCCCAGCTCGTCCTGGGAGTCGATCACCGCCGGCGGCACGTCGATGCGGTTCACCGGACGGTCCACCACCCGCAGCCGCTCCAGCGTCATCGGCAGCTCCACCTGCGCGATGCGCAGCGCCTGGCCGCGCAACTGGCGCATGGCCCGAGCCACCGACCGGCCCACCAGCAGGGAGATGAGCACGGCGACCAGGAGCACCGCGACGATGCCGCCGGCCACCAGCAGCGTCTCCCGCAACTGCCGGGCACTCGCGTCGTCGGCCCGACCCACCGCGTCGTCGACGATCTCGCTCTCCAACTGGCGGAACAGCTCCTGCCGCTGCTCGGTGGCCGCCCACCACTGCGGCGCGGACAGCAGCGCCGGCGTCGCCTCGCCGGTGGGCAGCGTCAGCTCCTCCAACCGGGTGGCCGTGACGAAGGCCGGATCGACCGACGTCCGGTCGTAGCGACGGATCTGGTCGGCGGTCGCCGCCACCCGGAACGCGCCCAACGCGGTGAGCTGCTGGGCCCGCAGGTCGCTGAGCGTCACCTGGGCGTCCGGCTCGTACCGGCCGGCGCGGGCGGCAGCGTACAGCTCGGCGCGGATCCGCGAGGACAGCTCCTTGACCCGGGCCAGCTGCACGTACCGCAGCACCGCCTCGGTCAGCGCCCGCTCCCCGTCCCCCGGCGACGGTTCGGCCAGCAGGTTGAGCAGGGCCGCGACGGCCCGGTGGTAGTTGCCGAGCACGGTGTCGCCGGAGAGCACCGCGGGCGGCACCGCGGCCCGGATGTTCACCACCTGGTCGTACGCCTCCAGCGCCTCCGAGTAGGAGACCCGCCAGGCGGCGTCCGCGTCGGCCAGCGGCTCGGCCGCGGTCCGCAGCTCGTCCACCGCCCGGTCGGTGGCCTCCTGCAACGGCCGAAGCGCGGCGACCGCGGCATCCCGGTCGGCGCCGGTGCCGGAGCGGCGCAACGCGGCCAGCTCACCGGCGGAGCGGTCCCGCTCCTGCTGGAGCCGGTCGACCACGGCGGTGATCTGCCGGCCGATGCCGACCTGCTCGGCGAAGTCGCTCAACGTCGTGGTCTGCCCCACCAACCCCCGGGTCTGCACGCCGGCCAGCACCAGGAACGCCACCGAGGGGATCACCAGCACCGTGGCGAGCTTGGTACTCAGCCGCCAGTCCCGCAGCCGGAACCCGGAGCGCCGCCGGTGCGGCGGTGGGGCCGCGCCGCGAACCGGGTCGGGACCTGCGCCCACACTTGCCTCCTCGTCCGACTCCACCACGCCGGGGAGCGGGATCCATCCAACCAGGCCGACGGGCCGTGTCAACGCCCGCCCGGACGGCATGAGCAGGACGGTCAGCGCGTCGGGGCGGCGCCCGGGTCGTCGGCGTCCGGCCGGCCGACATCACCGACGCCGCCGATGCGGGCCGCCTCCGCGACCCGCCCCAGGGCCACCAACGCGGCGCCGGTCGCCCCGATCTCCGGGTTGCGCTGCCACCGCACCGTACGCGGGACGAGCGCCTCGGCGAAGGCCGCCCGCCACCACGGCGAGGCGGTCAGCGCCCCACCGCCGAGCACCACCTCCATCGGGTCGGCGACCCCGGCCTCCAACAGCGCGAGGTCGTCGGCGACGAGCCGGCACAGCCCACCCATCAGGCCGGCGAGGAGTTCGACAGCGGTGGTGCCGAAGCTCAACCCGCCCAACTCGCCCGACCCGGCCGGCGCCGTGCCCGGCGGCCGGTCGCCGCCGAAGCGGGGATTGACCCGCAGCGTCCGGGCGTCGCCGGCACGGCGCAGGGCGGCGTCCAACTCGTCGCCCTGCGGCAGGCGCAACTCGCGGCTCGCCCAGGCGAACAGGTTCCCGCCACTGGAGTACGCCGCCCCGGTCACCACGTGGTCGTGGTCGACCCGGTACCGCCAGAGCTGGTCCGGCAGCGGCGGCAGCTCCGCGCCGGCCGGCACGGCCTGGATCATCCGGACCGCGGCGGACGTGCCGACGGTGACCGCGGCGCGGGACTCGTCGACACAGCCGGAGCCCACGTTGGACGCCGCGCCGTCGCCCACCGGCGCCGCCCACCGCGCCTCGGCCAGTTGCGGCCAGCGCCGCGCGTGCTCCGGGTTCAACCGGCCGTGCCAGCCCGCCGGGGCCAGCGGCGGCAGCCGTTGCGGGCGTACGCCGGCCAGCGCGCACGCCTCCGCGTCCCAGTCCAGGCGGCGCAGGTCGAGCAGGCCGGTGCCGGAGGCCAGCGACATCGACATGGGCGCGTCGTCGAGCAGCGCGCCGAGGACGTACTCGGCCAGGCCGACGAAGCGCGGAGACACGTCGCCCCCGCGTTCCCGCAGCCACGGCAGTCGCACCGACCAGTAGCAGCGGTGCCACCAGGTGCCGGTGCGGCGATGGTAGTCGTCCGGGTCGGCCGGGCCGGCGACCCCGACGGGCGGCGTCGGCCGGGTGTCCAGCCAGGTCAGCACCGGACCCGACGGGGTGCCGTCGGCGGCCAGCGGCAGCACCGAGTGCCACTGCGCGGACGTCGCCACCAGCCCGACCTCCCGCAGGTGCCCGCCGGCGGCCAACTCGTCGAGGCACTCCACCAGGCAGGCCAGGTAGCCGGCGCCGTCCAGCGTCCCGGCGCCGTCGTCGCCGGTGGCCAGGCGCACCTTGCGACGGGCCAGCGCGTCCGGGCGCGGTACCGCGTCCGCGTCCAGCACCAGCCCGCGTACCGACGAGGTGCCCAGGTCCAGAGCGAGAATGTCCATCGCCGGTCAACCTACCCGGCGCCGCCGACGACTCCGATCGGGTTCCCCCGCCCGGAGCGCGCATGGCGGGGCCGATCGCGGGTAGGCCGAAGGACGACCGGTGGTCCGGACGGGTTCGAGAGCCCTCGTCCGGCCACCGGTCACCCGCGTGCCGGGCCGGTCAGCCCGCCATGCCCCGCTTCAGCGCGGCCCCCATCAGCACGGCCCGCTTGGCGGTGAGCGCGGTGGCGGCCAACGCGACGTGGTCCGGGGCGACCTCACCGTTGTTGCTGGTGTGCGACGCGCCGTACGGGTTGCCGGCGACGAACTGGCTCTGGTCGGTGTAGCCGGGCGTCACCACGATGCCGCCCCAGTGGTAGAAGACGGTGTAGAGCGACAGCAGCGTCGCCTCCTGACCGCCGTGCGAGGTCGCGGTCGAGGTGAAGCCGGTGTAGACCTTGTCGGCCAGCGCGCCGTTGGCCCACAGCGGTCCGGTGGTGTCGATGAACTGCTTGAGCTGAGCGGCGATCATGCCGTACCGGGTGGGCGAGCCCATGATCACGACGTCGGCCCAGGACAGGTCGTCCGGCTCGGCCTCCATCACGTCCTGGGTCTCCAGCCGGTGCGCCTGCCAACCCGAGTTCGACCGGATCGCCTCGTCCGGCGCCAGCTCACGCACCTTGCGCAGGCGCACCTCGGCACCGGCCGACTCGGCCGCCTCGACCGCCGCCCGGGCCATCTGGTAGGTGATGCCGGTCGCGCTGTAGTAGATCACCGCGACCTTGACCTGGCCATCCATCAGAGCTTCTCCTTCGCGATTTCGCCGGTGAGCTTCGGCGACTACCCGTTGTTTGCCACGTCAAACGTCGGCCGTGCCATGCTCGACCGGTGGAGATCCGTACCGCGACGGCAGCCGACTGGCCGCTGATCTGGCCGTTCCTGCACGACATCGTGGCCGCCGGGGAGACGTACACCTGGCCGCGTGACGTCACCGAGGAGCAGGCACGCCGGCAGTGGATGGCGGCGCCGCCCGGGCGGACCCTGGTCGCCGTCGACCCGGACGGCACGGTGCTCGGCACCGCCCGGCTGGCGCCGAACCAGGCCGGCCCGGGCGACCACGTGGCCAACGCCGGCTTCATGGTCGCCCCGGTCGCCGGGGGCCGCGGCGTCGGCCGGGCGCTCGCCGAACACGTGCTGGACGCGGCCCGCGCGGACGGCTACCGGGCCATGCAGTTCAACGCCGTGGTGGCCAGCAACACCCGCGCGCTACGGCTGTGGCGGTCGCTGGGCTTCGACGTGGTCGGTCGGGTGCCGGAGGGGTTCCGGCACCCGACCGAGGGGTACGTCGACTTGCTGGTGATGCACCGCCGGCTGGACTGACCACGGCTCAAGATTTGCGCAAGTTCGGCGGGCAACCGCTCTCCCGGCCGGTCGCGCCGGGGATCCTGGTCAGACCGGCGCCGGCCGACCGCCGCCCCGCGCCGGGAGCCTGAACGGGGGATCGCGCTCCGTCGGCAACGACGCCGGCGTAGCGCGATCAGGGGTGCCGTGGTCAGCGCCGGCGCAGCCGGGTGCGGCTGAGGACCAGGTCCGCCGCGGCGGTGAACGATTCGACGGGTGCCGTCACCCGGAGCTGGTACAGCAGCGCCTCCGGCGAGTTCGTCCGGGTCTTCGCGAGATAGCCGTACTCGTCCACCACCTCGCTGTCGGCGCACTCGGCGAACGCGACGCAGGCGGCGATGCTCAGCACGTGGGAGGCGGGATCGTGCTGCGACGTCACCCAGACGAACACCCCGGCCTCCGGGTCGTCGACGCCCGGCAGGAACTCACTGAGGCTCAGCAGGGCGCCGGCGCGCCACTCGGGAATCTCGAGGAAGAAGTCGATGTCGGCGCCGAGGCCGGCGGGTTCGGCGACGCGGTCCAGGGCGTCCGCCGGCAGCGGCGCCCCGGGCCCGCCGCGGCGGCGCTCCGCGGACGCCTCGACGACGCGGACGGGCGGCGGGGCGTCCGGCTGGCCGAGCAGGTCGGCCAGCCGGACGCGGGTGAGATCGACGGCGTCGTGGAGGGTGAACCGACGGTTCACCCGCAGGTGCCATTCGATCGCCATGTCGCAAACCCTAGCTACAGGACCCGGCGAGGCAGTGGATCCAGCCGGTGGCGGTCTTGATGTAGACCTCCTTCACGATGCCCTGCCGGGTGATGTCCCTGATCGCCGGCCCACCTTCGATGAAGCTCTGCAACCGGGCATGGTCGAGCTTGTCCGCCCGGACGTAGACGATCGCGTCGCGGTAGTTCGCGTTGCGCAGCTGGGACTCGGCCTTCGACAGGTGCTTGAGCACCGCGCTCGGGCTGACGCTGTCGGTGGCCTTCAGGCTGGTCGGTACGCCGTCCAGCCAGCCGTCGATGCCGGGAGTGTCCCGCACCGGCTGCCCCACGAACTCCTTGCCGCCGACGTGGTTGCCCAGCTCGTGCGCCTGGGCGATCTCCACGTCGTTCATCTTGCCGGTGTTGGTGACCTTGCAGGCGCTGGTGTTGTGCACCAGCGCCGACGTCCGGCCGACCCCGACGTAGTAGGTGTGCAGGTCGGCGACCGTCAGGTTGTGCACCCGCGTCGTCACCGTACGGCGGCTGACCTGCTCGACCTGCACCGACGTGCCCGCCGCCGTACGCAGCCACTGGCCCCGGTGCAGCTCACCGGCGGACACCCAGGCGTTGCGCGCGGGCACCCAGAAGGGGTGGTTCTCGGTCGCGGTGACCGTCGCGGTCGCCCGACCGGCGGCCCCGTCGACGTCCAACCGGACCCGGACGAGGTTCTTCTCCCCCTCGCTCTGGATGGTCCGGGTGATCTCCCGGGCCCCGGTCACCCGCCCGACCGGGTCGGTGGCCAGCACCCGGTCACCGATCCGCAGCCTCTCGATCGGCTTCCGGCTGCCGTCGGCCAGCAGCACCGGCGTGCCGGGCAGGAAGCTGCTCGCCTTCTTGCACGCCTTGCTGCCGAACTGGTACAGCTCGCGCAGCAGGTCCACGCCGCGTTTGCCGCCGCCGACCCAGCCGACCACCGGAATCATCCCGGCGAGCGACAGCAGCGCGCCCTCCGTGTCGCCTTCGAGATAGGCGATGAGCGCGTCCACCGCGTCGCACGGCTCCCCCACCACGGGGATGAACCCACAGATCGTCAGCACGAGCTGCCCGACGAGCTTGCCCTCCTCGGCGTCCTTCTGGTCGAAGTACTTGACCACGCCCTCGCAGAGCGGGCCCTGGCCCCACCGGATCGTGCACCAGTTGTCCCCGCGTTCGAGCGCGCCGAGCAACGGGTTGTGGCACATCCGGTTCAGGTGCATGTAGAGGTTGCACTCGACGCTGCCCGGGTCCGTCTGACCGGCCGCACGCCGGGCCTCGGCCTCCTGACGTTGCAGGGCCACCACGGCCTGGAACGCCTCGGTCGCCGCCTGCCGCGCCTCGGCCGCGCTCCGGCCGGCCTCCTCGGCCGATGCCTTGGCCCGCGCCGCGGACTGCTGCGCCGCCGCGGCGTAGTTGGCCGCGCGCCGCTCCGACACGGTGGCCGCCGCCGCGGACTGCTGCGCGGCCTGCGCGTCGCTGCGGGCCCGGGCCGCCGCGGCCTGGGCGGTCGCCGCCGACTGCGCGGCCGCGGCGGCGGACTGCTGGGCCGCCAGCGCGGACTGCTGCGCCTGGTCGGCGTAGCCCTGCGCCGCCGCGGCGGACAGCTCCGCCTGCCGGGCGTACTCCGCCGCCTCGGCCGCCGCCGACCGGGCCCGGGCCGCGGCCTCGGCCGCCCGGGCCGCGTCCACCCGCGCCGTGGCAGCGTTGCGCGCCGCGTCGGCGACGAGCGCCCGGACCTTGGCCACGTGCGCCGTCGTCTCCTCGTCCCGGAGACGCGCCTTGTACTGGCCGGCGTCGATGAAGTGCCGGAGCGCCGCCCGGGGGCCGGAGAGCGCGATGGTCGCCGCGGCCTTCACCTCCGGACCACCCGCGGTCATGATCTGACCGACCCGGATCCGGTCGTCCTGCTCCGCCGCGTCGTAGCGGCCGGACCGGAGGAACTCGTGCCGGTCCTGGTCGGTCCCGTTCAGCGCGGCCTCGGCGGCCGTCTTCATGGTGGACCCACCGGTGGTGATCAACTGACCGATGAGGATCCGGTCGTCGTCGGCCTTGCCCGGGTACGCCCGGGTGCGGAGGAACTCGCGCACCTGCGCGTCGTCACCGGCCAGGGCGGCCACCGCGGCGGTCTTCGCCGCCGGCTTCGTCGCGGTGTCCGCGAGGTGGCCGACCACCGCCCGGTCGTCCTGGCCGGCGGCCAGCGGCAGCTCGGTCGTCAGGAACGCCCGGACGTCCAGCTCCGAACCGGTGAGCGCGCGCTCGGCGGCCGCCCGGGTCCAGGTCCCCCCGGTGGCCAGCAGCCGGACGGCGACCCGGCGGCCGTTGGTCAGCACCACGTCGGCCGGCGCGTTCGGCGCGGTGGCCTCGGCCAGCCAGCGGCGGGTCTCCGCGTCCCGCTGGGTCTCCTGCGCCTCGTCCCAGGCCGCCTGCGCCAGGCGGGTCTCCTCCTCCTTGCGTTCGACCTCGGCGGCCATCACCCCCTCGGCCGTCATGGCCGCCAGCCGCTCGACGTCCGCCTGACGGGCCGCCGCCTCGACGTCCCGTGCCTGGTTGGCGTACTTCTCCGCGTCCTCCGCGGCCTTCATCGCGTTGACCGCGTGCTGCGTGGCCATCTTCGCCGCGTAGGCCGCCTCCCCGGCGTGCGCGGCGGCGTCCTCGGCCGCCGCGGCGGCGTTGTCCGCATGGGTGGCCGCCGCTCGTGCGGCGGTCGTCGCCTGGCCGGCCGCGGTCGCCGCGCGCCGAGCCTCGGCGCTTGCCGCGTTCGCCGCCCGCTGGGACTCCTCCGCCTTGGCGCGGGCCCGGGCAGCCGCCTCCCGCGCCCGCGCCGCCTCGGCGGCGGACACGTTCGACTGACCGGCCGCCTGTTCGGCGGCGTCGGCCGCCAGCTTCGCGTTGGCCGCCGCGCTCGCCGCCGCGGTGCCGGCGTTGCCGGCGGCGACGGAGGCACGCTGGGACGCCTCGGACGCGTCCGCCGCCTTCCGCGCCTGCTTCGCCGCGTCCCGGGCGATCCGGGCGGCGTCGCGGGCCTGTTGCGCCTTGGTGGCGTCCCCCGCCGCCTTCGAGGCCGCCGTGTTGGCGCGGGAGGCGGCGTTCCCGGCGAGCGCCGCCGCCTGCGCGGCGCGCGCGGCGGACGCCGAGGCGACCTTCGCCGCGGAACTCGCCGCGTTCGCCGCGCCGATCGCGCGTTGCGCCGCCGCCGCGGCACGACCGGCGGCGGACGCGGCACGCGAGGCCGCCGCCGCCGCGTCCTCCGCGGAGTCCTTCGCCGCCGCGGTCTCGGCCGCGGCACGCTGCGCGGCCTCCTTCGCCAGCCGGGCGGACTCCACCGCACGGTCGGCCGCCTGCTCGGCCTGGAGCGTCTCCTGCGCGGCGAGCCGGCCGGCCTCCTGGGACAGGTCGGCGAGCTGGGTGACGGTGAGCATCTCCTGGTCGCGCGCGCGGGCCACGTGCTGCCCGTACAGCAGGAACTCCCGGATGTCCTCGGCCGTGCCGTTCAGCGCGGCCTGTGCGCCGGCCTTGACGTAGGGACCACCGCCGGTGAGGATCTGCCCGGTCCGGATCCGGTCGTCGATCTCCCGGGCCTCGTACTGGCCGGTGCGGAGGAACTCGGTGATCGCGTCGTCGGTGCTGTTCAGCGCCGCCTGGCCGGCGCGCTTCACCTCGTTCCCACCGGCGTTGATCACCTGCCCGAGGCGGATGCGCTCGTCGACGGCGAACGCGGCCTCCCATCCGCCGTTGAGGAACGCGCGGCGGTCCTCGACGGAACCGTTCAGCGCGGCCACCGCCGCCTGTTTCATCGTCGGGCCGCCCAGGCCCGCGTACTCCTCGACCCGGACCAGGTCGTCCTGCTGGCGAGCCGTGAAGTAGCCCTCGTCGAGGAAGTCGGCGACGGCGTCGTCGTCCCCGACGAGCGCCTCCGCCGCCGCCCGCTCCACGCTCGCGCCGCCCGACTTCAGCAGGAGGAGCGCCCGGAGCCGGAGTTCACCCGGCTCCGTCTCGTCCGCCGCGTACGACGGGCCGGGCACGACGAGAAACGCGGCGAGCAGTGTCAGGACGAGGCTGAACGCCAGCCCCGCCCGCCTTCGCACCGCACTCGTCCGCCGGATACCACTGGGTCTTGCCGACACGGTCCCTCCCCTGGAACTGACGCGTCAGAGCAGCGAGCACACGTCGCTGCGGATGGCGAAAAGGAGGAAGCCGACCTCGGCGTGCGAGGTCGGCTTCCGGTGGCGCGTCAGTTGGCGGTGGGGAAGCGAAGCTCGAGCAGCGTCGCCGTGCCCCGGGCCTGTCCCTCGCCGACGGGCTGCCACTCGCCCGGGTCGACCTGCTCGGTCTCGACCACGGTCGGATCGTCCTTGACTTCGACCTTCGCGTCGACGGTGTTGGTCGAGTCGCCCCGGACGAAGTAGACCATGGGGATCTCCATGGTGAGGTAACCGCTGGTGCCCTTCGCCTTGAAGCAGAAGTTCTTGCCGGCGGGCAGGCTGAAATCGTTGCTCTGCACCAGGATCAGGTCGGCCGGCGGGTTGTTGGGAGTCGCGCCGCAGTCGGCCAGCACGATGTGCCCGTCGCCCTTCAGCAGCTTGATGCCCCGCTGGGTGAGCACCTGCGCGGCGCCCGGGTAGTTGAAGTCCTCCTCCAGGGAGGGCTGGGTGTCGACCGCGGCCGACGAGGACTGCTGCAGGGCCACGACGGCCAGACCGAGTGAGAGCGTTGCCGCGACGGCACCCGCCTTGAACGTGCGAGACGACACTCGCGTTACCCCCGTATCAAGTGGAAACAAATAGCGGCGAGGCGACGACAGGGTCGACGCATCACCGAATGTCACCGGCAGCACACCTGGCGCCGCCGGCGGCGGTGCCATCATTCCACAGGCCGATCGATGTGTGGGGGCACCTCCGGCGGGGGTCCGGCGTCCTAAGCTGACCGTCCACCTGTCGACGGGAGGCCCGCCGTGACCGTACGCCTCACCCGCGCCGAGGCGCTCGCGCTGCGGATGACCGGCCTGCTGCTGCGCCCGCACCCGGTCGCCCGGCCGGAGCGGGTGGCCGACGTGGTCGAGTGGTTCGGCGCCATGCAGGCCCAGGACGCGGCCAGCGGGCTGTGGTCGCTCGGCGTACGCCTGCCCGGCCGAACCCGCGACGACGTCCACGCGGCGCTGGAGCGGCGCGAGGCGTTGCGCACCTGGCCGATGCGCGGCACGGTGCACCTGGTGCCGGCGCGGGACGCGCACTGGATGCTGGCGGTGACCGGGGTCCGCGCCCTGGCCGGATCGGCGGCCCGGTGGCGGCAGCTCGGGCTCACGCTCGCCGACGGAGACCACGCCGGCGACGTGCTCGGCGCGGCGCTGGGCGGGGGCGGCCGGCTCACCCGCAGCGAGTGCCTGGCCGCGTTGCGCGCCGCCGGGCTGGACACCACCGGTCAGCGCGGCTACCACCTGCTCTGGTACGCGAGCCAGCGCGGCATCACCTGCATCGCCCCGCACGTCGGCACCGAGCAGACGTTCGCGCTGCTCGACGAGTGGGTGCCCGACCCGCACCGCCCGGAGCGGGACGAGGCGCTGGCGTTGCTGGCCCACCGTTACGTGCGCGGCCACGGCCCGGTGACCCGGCAGGAGCTGGCCCGGTGGAGCGGCCTGACCGTCACCGACGCGACCCGGGCCGTGGCGCTGGCCGGCGACGTCCTCGCCCCGGTCGAGGTCGACGGTGAACCCGCCGTGGTCGACGCCGCGCTGCTCGACGCCCCCCGCGAGCCGGTCGACGACCTGCACACGCTGCCCGGCTTCGACGAGTACCTGCTGGGCTACCGGGACCGTTCGCTGATGCTCGACCCGGCACACGCCGCCGCCGTGGTGCCCGGCAACAACGGCATGTTCCAGTCCACAGTGGTACGCGGCGGCCGGGTGGTCGGCACCTGGCGGCGGACGCTGGCGGCGACCACGGTGACCGTGACGGTGCGGCAGCTCGTCCCGTTCGACGCCGAGCTGCGCGCCCGGGTGGACACGGCCCTGGCCCGCTACGCCCGCTTCCTCGGGCTGGCGCTGCGTCACTCCTGGTGACGCGAGAAGGGCCGACGGCAACCGCCGCCGGCCCCGCCACGCGGAGCGCTCAGTCGGCGAGCGCGCCGGCCGCCCGCCCCTCGTGCAGCGTCAGGTTGCGCCCGCTGCCCGGGTCGAACAGGTGGATCTTCTCCAGGTTGAACCACACCCGGCGGGACTCGCCCTCCCGCGCCGGCGACTCCGCCGACAACCGGGTGACCAGGTTGGAACCCGCGCCGGCGAAGTCGGCGGCGCCGGCGTCGGCGGCCAGTTCCTCCAACTCGGCGGCGGTGGCCCGCTCCCCCTCCACGGTGAAGTAGACGTACTTGTCCGAGCCCATCGACTCGACGATGTCGACAGGCGCCTCGAACTCCAGGCCCCGGCGGCGGGTCTCGTCGTCGATCAACGCGGCGTCCTCGAAGTGCTCCGGTCGGATGCCGAGGATCAGCTCGCGGGGCGCGTCTCCGGCCTCCAGCTCACGGCGGACCCGCTCGCCGATCGGCACGTCGCCCAGCGCGGTCCGCAGCTTCCCGTCCTCCACCGCGGCGTGCACGAAGTTCATCGACGGCGAGCCGATGAACCCGGCGACGAAGAGGTTGCGCGGGTGGTCGTACAGCTCCTGCGGCGGGCCGACCTGCTGCACCGCGCCGCCCCGCATGATGACCACCCGGTCGCCGAGCGTCATCGCCTCGGTCTGGTCGTGGGTCACGTAGACGGTGGTGGTGCCGAGCTGCTTCTGCAACCGGGACACCACGGTGCGCATCTGCACCCGGAGTTTGGCGTCCAGGTTGGACAACGGCTCGTCCATCAGGAACGCCTTGGGCTGGCGCACGATCGCCCGGCCCATCGCCACCCGCTGCCGCTGGCCGCCGGAGAGGTTGGCCGGCTTGCGGTCCAGCAGCGCGGTCAGCTCCAGCACCTTGGCGGCCTCGTCGACCTTCTGGTTGATGGTCTCCTTGTCCATCTTCGCCAGGCGCAACGGGAAGGCCATGTTCTCCCGGACCGTCATGTTCGGGTAGAGCGCGTACGACTGGAAGACCATGGCGATGTCCCGGTCCCGGGGGGCCTTGTCGTTGACCCGCTCCCCGGCGATGCGCAGCTCACCGTCGCTGATGTCCTCCAGCCCGGCGATCATGTTCAGGGTGGTGGACTTCCCGCAGCCGGAGGGGCCGACCAGGATGACGAACTCGCCGTCGGCGATCTCCAGGTCGACGTCCCGCACCGCGGTGGTCCCGTCCGGGAACCGCTTGCTCACCTTGTCCAGCACGATGTCAGCCATTGTTGTCACCTATCCCTTGACTGCGCCGGAGGTCAGGCCGGAGACGATGCGGCGCTGG
This sequence comes from Micromonospora sp. RP3T, assembly GCF_003027925.1. Taxonomy (GTDB): domain Bacteria; phylum Actinomycetota; class Actinomycetes; order Mycobacteriales; family Micromonosporaceae; genus Micromonospora. The sequence continues at coordinate 95,120 of NZ_PYPS01000012.1, read as the reverse complement.
AAGAAGAGCACGAACAGGATGATCGGTACGGTGATCACCACGGCGGCGGCGCAGATCGCCCCGGTGGGGTCCTCGAACTGCGACTCGCCGGTGAAGAACTGGAGGGCCACCGGGACCGTGCGGGACCGCTCGGTCGAGGTGAGTGTGATCGCGAACAGGAAGTCGTTCCAGCAGAAGATGAAGACCAGGATGGCCGTGGTGAACACGCCCGGCGCGGCCAGCGGGGCGATCACCCGCCGGAACGCCTGCCCCTGGGTGGCGCCGTCCATCTTCGCCGCCTTCTCCAGGTCCCACGGGATCTGCTTGAAGAACGCCGACAGCGTGTAGATCGCCAGCGGCAGCGCGAACGTGATGTACGGCAGGATCAGGCCGGGCCAGGTGTCGAAGAGGCCGAGCTGCCGCTCGATCTCGAACAGCGGCGACACCAGCGACACCTGCGGGAACATGGCGATCAGCAGGGAGACCCCGACCAGCAGCTTCTTGCCCGGGAAGTCCAGCCGGGAGATCGCGTACGCGGCCATCGTGCCGAGCACCACCGCGATCGCGGTGGCGATCAGCGCGATGCCGATCGAGTTGACCAGGGCCCGGACGAACTGGTCGGTGTCGAAGATCGTCCGGTAGTTGTCGAGCGTCCACTCCCGCGGCCAGAACTTGCCGTCCGTGAGCGTGCCCGGGGTCTTGAACGACAGCGAGGCGATCCAGAGCACCGGCACCAGCGCGAAGACGACGACCACGACGTCCAGCACGCCCCAGCGCAGCTTCGCCCGCGTGGTGGTTTCCACGGCCATGTCAGCGCCTCTCCCCATCGTCGCTGCCGGGAGCAGCGGTGCCGAACAGCTTCACGAAGACGAACGCGATGATCGCCACGGTGATGAAGATCAGCACCGACATCGTGGAGCCGATGCCGAGGTTCAGGCCCCGGATCAGGTTGTTGTAGGCCAGCATCGAGACCGACGAGGTCTCGTTGCCGCCGTTGGTGAGCACGAAGATGTTGTCGAAGACCCGGAACGCGTCGAGCGTGCGGAACAGCAGCGCGACCAGGATCGCCGGCTTCATCACCGGCAGCATCACCTTGGTGAACCGCTGCCACGCCGTCGCGCCGTCGGTGGAGGCCGCCTTGAGCAGGTCCTCCGGCACCAGCGCCAGCCCGGCCATCAGCAGCAGCGCCATGAACGGGGTGGTCTTCCAGATCTCCGCCAGCATGATGATCGCCAGCGAGCTGGCCCGCTCGGTGAGCGGCGCGCTGCCGTCGAACAGGTTCGCCAGGTAGCCGGTGCCCGGCGTCCAGGCGTACCGCCAGGAGAACGCCGCGACCACCGTGACGATGCCGTACGGGATCAGCGCCGCGGTGCGGACGATGCCCCGGCCGACAAGCGTCCGGTGCATGATCATCGCCAGGCCCATGCCGAGCACCAGCTCGATCGCCACGGTGACCACCGTGATCAGCATGGTCACCCCGAACGCGGTCCACCAGAAGTCGTTCGTCAGCACGGTGACGTAGTTCTCCAGCCCGACGAACTGGCGCTCGTCGGGGAACCGCAGGTCGTAGCGCTGCAACGACAGCCAGATCGAGTACAGGATCGGGTACGCGGTGACCAGCACCATGACCAGCGCGGCCGGCGCGCAGAGCAGCCAGCCGAGGCGACGCTCGGCCCGCTTGTTGTCGCTCAGCGGAGCGCGAGCGCCCCGGCGGGCCCGCTGGGCGGGCACCGCGGCGTGCCTGGCGGCCGGCTGCTCCGCCTCGGCGGCGGCCTCCGCGCCGGCCGGAGTGGCGTTCACGCTCATGGCAGCACACCCTTCGACTCCAGCGCGTCGGCGATCGCCTTGCGCAGCTCGTCCGCGGTCCGCTCGGGGTTGATCCCCGAGGGCGGCGACAGGATCGCCGACATCACCGTGGAGATGCTCTGGTACGCCGGGGTCAGCGGTCGCACCGCCGGCTCCTTCAGCTCCTCCAGGATGGTCTCCTTCATCGGGTACGCCTCGGCCATCTCCGGGTCGTCGTAGACCGCCTCGATGGTCGGTGGCACGCCGTCGTTGACCGCGGAGAACTTCTGGTGCTCCGCGTCGCGGATGCACCGGGCCGCCTCGAACGACTCGGTCGGACGCTTCGAGTACTTGCTCACCGCCAGGTTGACCCCGCCGATGGTGACCTTGCTCGGGGTGTTCGCGTCGATGCCCGGCACCCGCGCCCACTTGACGTCCTTGGCCAGCTCCGGGTTGGCCTCCTGCATCGCCGGATACACGAACGGCCAGTTGACCTGGAACGCGCCGCCGCCGGACTGGAACTCCAGCCGGACCGGGTCCTCGACCGCGTTGCTGAACGACGGCGAGGTCACGCCCGACGTGGCGAACGTCTTGAGCTGCTCCAGCGCGCGTACGGTGCCGGCGTCCATGACCGCCTTCTTGCCGTCGTCGCTGAGGATCTTGCCGCCGGCGCTCTCGGCCAGCGTGTTGTAGAGCACCACCAGGCCCTCGTACTGGGCGCCCATGGTGAGCACCCGGTAGGGCTTGTTCTGCTGCTTGAGCTGCTGGGCCGCCGCGATCATCTCGTCCCAGGTCTTCGGCGGCTGCGACACCAGGTCGGCCCGGTACCAGAGCAGTTGCACGTTGGTGTTCTTCGGCGCGGCGTAGAGCTTGTCCTCGTACCTGGCGGTGTCCAGCGGGCCGGCGAGCGTGCCCTGCTCCACCTCGGCCTTGTCCTGGCCGGTCCACTCCCGGATCCAGTCCGCGCTGGCGAACTCCTGGGTCCACGTGACGTCCAGACCGAGCACGTCCATGCCGCTGTCCTGCGCCGCGAGCCGCCGTACCATCTGCACCCGCTGCTCGTCGGCCTCGCGCGGCAGCACCCGGTAGCTGATCTTGTACCGTCCCTGGGCCTGCGCGTTGCAGTCGTCGACCACCTTCTGGAGGTTCTGCTCCGGCGGGTAGTACAGGTTGATCGTCGGCGTGCCACCGTCGCCGCCGGACCCGCAGGCGGCCAGCGGGGCCACCAACGCGAGCGCGGCGGCCGCCGCCGCCGCGCGTCCGGCCGGCCGCCGTGCGGCCGTGTCGGGGACTGTCGTCATCACCCTCCCCCTCTCTTCGGCGAGAGCCGGGGAGGTCACCCGTGCCCCGGCGCACGGCGAGACGGTCGAGGCACCGGCCCTGCGCCCGACGCCCCGGGCGTTTCGTGCCGCAGAACGTGCCCGACCTGCGACGAAGCGAAACATCACGGTCACGTGACGGTGACCGCCGTGCTGCGCGCCGACCCGTCCGCCCCTAGGTTGGGAGGATGGACGCCACCTTCTTCTTCGACCCGGTCTGCCCGTGGACCTGGCGCACCTCCCGCTGGCTCGTCGCCGTCGCCCAGGCCCGCGGGCTGACCATCGAGTGGCGGGCGTTCAGCCTGGCCATCCTCAACGACGGCGAGGTCCCGCCGGAGTTCGCCGAGGCGATGGCCGCCTCCGGCCGGGTGCTGCGGCTGGTGGAGGCGCTGCGGGCGCAGGGCCGGCACGAGGACGCGGGGCGCCTCTACACCGAGCTGGGGGCACGCAGCCACGACGCCGGCGACCCGCTCGGCGACCGGACCGTCGCGGCGGCGGTGGAGGCGGCCGGCGTGACGGACGCGGCGCCCGCGCTGGACGAGGAGCGCTGGGACGAGGCGGTCCGCGAGTCGCACGCGCTGTCGTACGCCTCGGCGGGCCCGGACATCGGCTCGCCGGTGCTCATGGTGCCGGACGCCGGCCGGGGCATCCACGGGCCGATCATCACCGAGGTCCCGGGCACCGAGGACGCGCTGGTCATCTGGGACTCGATGCTGCCGCTGCTGCGCCTGGACACGTTCCACGAGCTCAAACGCGCGCGCCGCTGACCCTCGGCGTTTTACGCGTTGTACGCTGCTGTCGTGATGGAGCGTGAGTACGCCTGGACCGAGACCGGCAAGGCGAGCGCCAGCCGCCACGACGTCTCGGAGCAGGAGGCGATCGAGGCGCTCTACTCACCGCAACGCATCGAGAACCACATCGGGAGTCTGCTGCTCGCCGTCGCCGGCCTGGCCGACACCGCTCGGGTGATCATGGTGCTCTGCGAGCGGTTCGGGAAGGTCAGCAGCTACGGGATCCTCGCCGTACGGCTTGCCACGCCCGATGAGGTCAAGCAGTGGATGGAGGGAACGCGATGAGCGCTGGCCGTGATCCGCGGGCGATGAGCCGCGAGGAGTTGGTCGCCTACTTCGACCGGGGCGGCGACATCTCCGAGTTGCTGCGGGACGCGACCCGAGGACCCGACCTCGGGCCGACGCCCGCGCCGGAGAGCGTTCCGATGGTGGTGACCGGAGTCAGGCTTCCCTCGACGATCGTCCGGCAGCTCGACGAACTCGCCGGCAACGACAAGGGCGGCCGATCCGGTCTCATCCGGCGGGCGATCGACGAGTACCTGGCCCGGCACGCCGGTGAGGCTGCCTGAGCCGCGTCCCACCAGGTGAACGGCGACACTACCGGGCGGGACGGGGCTGGACTAGCGTTTCCCTCACTCCGTGGCCCCGCGCGTCGCCACCGCTGTCGACCCGCCGCCGGCTGTCCCCCACAGCCTGCTCGATCGGTGGGTTCTCCCGGGAACCGCCGCCCCGTGCGTGCCGGTTGGGCAGGATTCGCCCCGAGGAGGTGCCGTCGTGCAGGACACCCGCGCTCTCGCCCTGTCGTTCGAGGTGAGCGGCCTGCCCCCGGTCAAGACCGAGGCCCTGTCCATCTTCGCCGCCGGACACCGGCAGGCGACGAGGGTCCGCACCCTGCTCCAGGCCGCCTGCACGGCGGCCCAGCGCACCGGGTGGACCCCGCTCGCCGGGCCGGTCGAGGTGGACCTGACCCTGCGCTGCCCGCCCGGGCACCGTACCTCCGACGCCAGCACCCTGCTGGGCGGCGTGTGCGCGGTGCTCCAGGACAAGAAGCGGGTGTCCACCATCGGCCTCGCCCACCTCGGGGTGCTGGTCGACGTCGCGCTCTGGTCCGACGACCGGCAGATCCGCCGGTTGTCGTACGCCGAGGAGCCGGCGGAGGACTTCTCGTACCTGGTCCGGGTGGCGGCCGTACCGACGATGGTTTGACCGACGGACGCGGTGGGGTACCGCGGACGCCGACGAAGGGAGCGCCGATGTCGGAGCCACATGTCACGCTCGACCCGAGCGGGCTCGATCCGGTGCAGCAGAAGCTGCGCGGCCCGTTGGAGGAACAGCTGACCTCGGCCCTGCAGGCGGCCACCGAACGGATCCGCGCCGGCTACGCGGGCGAGCCCGTGGAGGACGTCTGCCGACGGCTGCTCGACGAGACCCGGTCCGGCCTGCACCCCGACATCGCGGCCGGGTTCCAGCCGGACATGGACGAGTTCTGTCGGGTGGCGGTGGCGATCGTCCGGGGCGAGACCGGCTGAGCCCGGCCCGCGCCGGCCCCGACCCGGGCGGCGCGGGCCGGTGGTCAGCCGCGCCGGACGTCGACGGAGACGACGTGGGCACCGTCCGGGCGGGTGGACTCGCCCAACCGCACCGGCACCCGTGCGCCGTCCGGGGGACGCAGGCCGAGCCCGAAGCTCAGGTGCCCCTCGAAGTCGCCGGCCGCGGCCCAGCCGAGCAGCGTCGGGTAGCTGACCGCGGCCGGCGGCACGTCGGCGGTCCGACCGCCCCGCGCGTCGTGTGCCTGTGCCGGGAAGAACCGCACCGACAGGTAGCTCGTGCCGGGCAACTCGACCGGGGCGCCGCGCCCCTCGGTCACCACCTGCGGCACGTACCCGACCCGGTAGGACGGGGTGGGCCCGCGGAACGCGAACGTGATCCGGCTGAACCCCTCGGCGGGGTGGTCGCCGACCTGCACCGACACCAGGACGGGCAGCGACGCGCCGGGGGCCGTGGTGACCGGTACCCGCACCGCGTGGGTGACCCGGGCGGACGTGCCGGGCACCCCCCAGCCCCAGGTCACCCGCCAGGGCCCGGCGGTCCCCTGGTCGGTCGACGTCGGTCGGGTGGCGGCCGGGGGCGGTGCGGCGGCCGTCGTGGCCGCCGGGACCGACGTGCCGGCCGGGGCGGTGGTCGGTGGCGCCGGGGGCGCGCCGTCGTGGCCGGTCGTCGTGCAGGCCGCCGCGAGCAGCACGACCAGGCCGGCGAGCAGCGGTACGCGCTGGAGAGTCATGGTTCAGTGTCGCTCCGTGACCGGTCGGCGCACCAGGGGTGTGCCGCAGCGGCCCGGACGGGTCAGGACCGGGTCCGCAACTCCCCGGCCCTGACCCCGGTCGTCCGGAAGTGGTAACGGCGCACGCCGCGGGAACACGGCGGGCGCGGCACGACGCCCACGCCGGGCTCCAGACGGCGAGCCGCTCTGCCCGCACTCAGCTCCACGGTGCTCTTACCACCGGACTCCGGTGCGCCCCCGACTCACCCCGACGAGGCGTGGACGCCGGCTCAGGTTAGGCGCGTCCGCGCAGGTCGGACAAGCTTCGACCAGGGCGGACGGCTGTGATTGATGTCTATGTCGAAACGCGGCATGTCGACGTAACGGGGTCAGCCGGGCCGACGCTGTTCGTCTTCGAGACGCTGGTCGCGCCCGGCCCCTCGAACCGGCGCGGAACGGGCCGCCGCCGCGCCGGCGATGAGCGCCAACCCGCCGACGTGCAGCACGCGTACGCCGGCCGGCCCCGGCACGGTGGCCGCCGGCAACCCGGGCAGCAGCAGCGCCCCCAGACCGGTGACCGTCAGGGCGACCCGCCAGAACACCAGCGGGTTCGCCGCCGGGGCGGGCGGCGGTTCGCCGCCGAAGATCTCGCCGTCGCGGGCCGCGCGGATCGCCAGCGCCACCACCAGCAGTCCGCCGCCGCCACTGGCGAACACGTCCGCGAACTGGAACCAGTACAGCCCGGTCAGGCCGTGGAAGTCGGCGATGCCGATCAGCCGCGGCAACCGCTCGCTGTGGCTGACCCGGTCCCACCCGACGTGGCTGAACGCGCCGATCAGCGCGGAACAGACCGTGACCTGCCACGGGTGCCGTACGCCGGCCAGGCCGACGTACCGGGGCCAGCCGAACAACCGGGGCGCGGGCAGGTGCACGGCGATGCCGGCGACCACCCGGCGGGCGATCCAGGCGTACCCGAGGGCGACCGGCAGGCACCACCAGAGCAGCCCGCCGAGCGTGTGGGTGCGCATCCCGAGGTCGAACCGGGTGCCGCTGAACAGGTAGCCGACGTCCGGCGCGACCGCGCCGGTGCACAGCGCCACCCCGTCGAACCAGCGCGGTCGCCACAGCTTCAGCGGCAGCACCGGCGCCAGGTGCGACGGGAACGTGAGCGGCACATTCGGTGACGTTACCGGCCGACTCAGAAGTGCCGGGCCAGGTCGGGAAAGGCAGCGAGTCGGATCACCCGGGGGTCGGACGGGTCCAGCTCGTCGTGCTCCAGCACCCAGGTGTTCTCGTTCGGGATGAAGACCGCGTTCATGCCGGCGGCCCGCGCGGGCAGGATGTCCGAGCGCGGCGAGTTGCCGATCATCCAGGCGACCGCCGGGTCGAACGCGTGCTCGCGGGCCAGCCAACGGTAGGTGGCGACGTCCTTCTCCGGCACGATGTGCGCCGCCCGGAAGTGGTGCAGCAGCCCACAGGCGTCGAGCTTGCGCTGCTGCTCCTCGCGCTCGCCCTTGGTGAGCAGCAGCAACTCGTGGCGGGTGGCGAGGTCGTCGAGCGTCTCCGCCACGCCCGGCATCAGCTCGACCTGGTGGCCGACCAGTGCGGCGGCGAGCTGCTCGATCTCGCGGCGTTCCCGTTCGGTGGCGGGGCGCTCCCGCAGCTTCTCCAGGCACTCACCGAGACTGCGCAGGAAGACCTTGCTGCCGTAGCCGTGCGCCACCGCGTTGGCCCGTTCCACGTCGTCGAGCACGGCGCGGAGCTGCGCCCGGTCCAGCGTCGGATGGTCCACCCAGGTGAGGAAATCCTCGATCACGCGCTCGAACAGGACGTTGTTCTCCCAGAGCGTGTCGTCGGCGTCGAAGACCAGCACCGATCGCATCGCACCTCCCCGTCGCGGCCCCGCACACCGTACTACTGAAAGGCGGGGGCCCCGCTTAACGTTTTTGGTAGAGGCGGGGCCCCCGTTTAACGCCGGAGTGTTAAGCGGGGGCCCCGCCTCACCGCCGGACGGACCGCGCGGACCGCCCGATCGTCGCCCGGCGCGGAGCGGCTGCCCGACTGTGGATCGCCTGCTCCGGCGGGATGCTTCGACAATGACTCCCGCACCCGCCCCACCCCCTCCGCAGCGGGTCCGGCACCGGCGACGCACCGCCGTCGTCGTGGCGGCCACGCTGGCCGCCGGCGGCGCGCTGCCGACGGCTCCGGCCCTCGCCGTCAACGCGACGCACACCACCGTGGTCAGCGCCCGGCCGGCGGCCTGGACGCCGCACGCGCTCGACGGCACCGTGTACCGGATCCTCCAGATCGGCGACCGGGTCTACCTGGCCGGCTCGTTCACCAAGGTGCGCAACGCGAACACCACCGCGCAGCTCGCGATGCCCCGGCTGGTGGCGTTCCACGCCGACACCGGCCGGATCGACACCACGTTCAAGCCGGTGGTCAACGGCACGGTCAAGGCGCTCGCCGCCTCGGCGGACGGCCGCTCGCTCTATCTCGGCGGCGCGTTCACCACGGTCAACGGCGTGGCCGCGCCGCGGGTGACCCGGATCGACGCGGCCACCGGCGCGCGCGTCGCCGGGTTCGCCCCGGCCGCGCTCAACAACCAGGTCAACGACATGCGGCTGGTCGGCAACCGGCTGCTCGTGGGCGGCGCGTTCCAGACCGTGGGCGGGGTGACCCGGCGCGGCCTGGCCGCCCTGAACGCGACCACCGGCGCCGCCGACGCCTCGGTCGACCTGCGGCTGGACGGCGCGCGGGTCACCTCCTCCGGGGCCACCTCGCCGGTCAAGGTGGAGGCGCTCGACGTCTCCGCCGACGGCGGCCGACTGGTGTTCGCCGGCAACTTCAGCACCGTGTCCGGCGCGGCGCGGCACCAGCTCGCGGTGGCCGACCTGAGCGCCACCGGCGCCACGCTCTCCGGCTGGGCCACCACGCGCTACCAGCCGCAGTGCGCCAAGACGATGCCGGCCTACCTACGCGGGGTGGACATCTCGCCGGACGGCGCCTGGTTCGCGGTGGTCACCACCGGTGGCCCGTTCCCCGGCACGCTCTGCGACACCGCGGCGCGTTTCGAGTTCGGCGCCGCCACCGCGGGCAAGCAGCCGACCTGGGCCAACTACACCGGCGGCGACACGCTGCTGTCGGTGGCGGTGACCGGCGCGGCGGTCTACGTCGGCGGCCACCAGCGCTGGCTGGACAACCCGTCGGGGCGCAACTCCGCCGGCCCCGGCGCGGTGTCCCGGCCCGGCGTCGGGGCGATCCACCCGACCACCGGCAAGGCGCTGGCGTGGAACCCGACCAAGGACCGTGGGGTCGGCACCGCCGAGCTGTACGCCACCGACCGCGGCCTGTGGGTCGGCAGCGACACGGTGACCGTGGCCGGCGAGTACCACGCCCGGGTGGCGTTCTTCCCGCTGGCCTGACCGGGCCGGGACAACGGCGCGGGCTCAGCGGCGCAGCGTGAGGATCAGGTCGGCGACCAGCGCCGTCCACCCGGTCTGGTGCCACGCGCCGAGCCCCGCGCCGTTGTCGCCGTGGAAGTACTCCGGAAAGCAGATCAGGTCCCGCCAGTCCGGGTGCGTCTGGAACAGCTGCGCCGCGCCGTAGATCGGTCGCCGCCCCCACCCGTCCCGGGTGAACAGCGAGATCAGCCGCGCCGACAGGTCGTCGGCGATCTCGTCCAGCGTCCGCTTGACCCCCGACCGGGTCGGGTACTCGACCTGCAGGTTGTCGCCGAAGAACGCGGCGTGGTCGCGCAGCGCGGTGATCAGCAGGAAGTTCGTCGGCATCCAGATCGGGCCGCGCCAGTTCGAGTTGCCGCCGAACAGGCCGCTCGTCGACTCGGCCGGCTCGTAGCCGACGCTGAACTCCTGCCCGCCGAGCGTGACCGTGAACGGCTTGTCCAGGTGGGCGCGGGACAGCGTGCGCAGGCCGTACTCGGAGAGGAACTCGTCGGTGTCGAGCATCCGGGCCAGCAGCCGCACCACCTGCTCCGGGCCGACCATGGACAGCAGCCGCTGCTGGGTGCCGTCCGGGCCGAGCCGGCGGGCGCCGATCACGTCCGCGTACTCGGGGCGGTTGGTGAGGAACCAGCGCAGCCGGGCGCTCAGCTCGGGCAGGCGGCGCATGGTGCGCGTGGTGAGCCGGGTGACCGCGGCCAGCGGCAGCAGCCCGACCACCGAGCGGACCTTCAGCGGCACCTGCGTGCCGTCGGCCAGCCGCAGCACGTCGTAGAAGAACGCGTCCTCGGCGTCCCAGAGCCCCTGGGAGTACGCCGCCGCGGCGATGTACGCGAAGTGCTCGAAGAACTTCGTCGCGGTGTCCACGTACGCGCGGTCGTGCTCGGCCAGCACGATGGCCATGTCGAGCAGGTTGAGCGCGTACATGGCCATCCAGCCGGTGCCGTCGGACTGCTCCAGCGTGCCGGCCACCGGCAGCGCGGCCGAGCGGTCGAACGGGCCGACGTTGTCCAGCCCGAGGAAGCCGCCCTCGAACACGTTGTTGCCGCCGGTGTCCTTGCGGTTGACCCACCAGGTGAAGTTGAGCAGCAGCTTCTGCATCACCCGGGCGAGGAAGTCGTGGTCCCGGGCGCCGTCGATCTCGAAGACCTTCAGCGCGGCCCAGGCGTGCACCGGCGGGTTCACGTCGCCGAACGCCCACTCGTACGCCGGGATCTGCCCGTTCGGGTGCAGGTACCACTCGCGGAGCAGGAGCAGGATCTGCTCCTTGGCGAACCCGGGGTCGACCCGGGCGATGGTGACGCAGTGGAAGGCCAGGTCCCAGGCCGCGTACCAGGGATATTCCCACGGGTCCGGCATGGAGAACACGTCGAAGCTGGTCATGTGCCACCAGGCGCTGTTGCGCCCGTGCCGGCGGCCGGCCGGCGGCGGCGCCGAGCCCGGATCGCCCTCCAGCCACCGCTTGACGTCGAAGTGGTAGAACTGCTTGCCCCACATCAGCCCGGCGATGGCCTGGCGGGCGACGAGCGCCTCGTCGGCGGTCGCCGCGGCCGGGATGACGCTGTCGAAGAACCGGTTCGCCTCGGCGCGCCGGGCCCAGAGCACGGTGTCGAACCCGTCGCCCAGGTCGGCCGGGGCGGGCGGGTCGCCCGCCGGGGGCGGCGCGGTGCGGGTCAGCCGCAGCCGGATCCGCCGCTGCTCGCCGGCCGGCACGTCCAGCACGTAGTGCAGCGCGCCCTTGGTGCCGACCCGGTCCGGGTTGACGGTGGCGGCGCCGGCCACCACGTGGTCGTTGATCCCGTCCTTCGGGTACGCCGACCGTCCGCGCAGCCCCCACAGCCGTTCGGCGTTGCTCTCGTTGTCGCACAACAGCGGCGTCGGGTCGCCGTCGCCCTCCAGCAGCAGCTGGCCGAGCACCCAGTGCTCGCCGACCAGCCGGGAACCGGTGCCGCGCAGCTCGGGGACCCGGTCGGCGCCCGGCAGGCCCCACGCCCAGGTGTTACGGAACCAGAGCGTGGGCAGCACGTGCAGGGTGGCGTCCTCCTCGCCCCGGTTCGCCACGGTGACCAGGATGCACATGTCGGTCGGGGACGCCTTGGCGTAGTCGACGGTCACCGCCCAGTACCGGTCGTCGTCGAAGATGCCGGTGTCCACCAGCTCGTACTCGGTGTCGTCCCGGCCGCGCAGCGCGTTCACCGCGACCAGCTCGTCGTACGGGAAGGCGGCCTGCGGGTAGTGGTACCGCCAGCGCATCCAGGAGTGCGTCGGCGTGCTGTCCAGATACCACCAGTAGTCCTTGGCGTCCTCGCCGTGGTTGCCGCCGTCGCCGCCGAGGCCGAACATCCGTTCCTTGAGGATCGGATCGCGTCCGTTCCACAGCGCCAGCGCGAAGCAGAACGTCTGCCGGTCGTCGCAGACGCCCGCCATGCCGTCCTCGTTCCACCGGTAGGCTCGGGACCGCGCATGATCGTGGGGAAAGTAGTCCCAGGCCGTGCCGTGCTCGCTGTAGTCCTCCCGTACCGTCCCCCACGCCCGTTCGGACAGATAGGGGCCCCATGCGCGCCAGTCCTGCTCCCCGGCATCGGCCTGGGCGAGCCGGTGCCGCTCGGGGTCGGGGGTCGCGGAGGTCGGGCGGTCGGTGATCACCCGCACATCTTCGACGCCGCCGGAGTACTTCTCCACAGCGGCCATTGTCGTCGTGGCCTGTCACACCTCGCTGCCGGTGGAGGAAAGTTGATCGACATCCGTTTCGGCCCGCAGCTCTGCGGGACGCTGTCCGCCTCCGCCGAGCGGGAATGGCTGGTCACGGACGGGCGCGGCGGCTACGCCACGGGCACCGTGGCCGGGCTGCGCACCCGGCGGTACCACGGTCTGCTGGTGGTGCCCGGCCAGACACCGGCGTCCCGCAAAGTGGGACTCGTGAGCCTCGACCCGGCGGTGACGCTGCCGTCCGGTCGCCAGGTCCGGCTCGGCGCGCACGAGTGGAACTCCGGCGTGGTCGACCCGCGCGGCTTCGAGTTGCTGGAACGCTTCGACCTCACCGACGGGGTGCCGCGCTGGCGGTGGCGCATCGGCGACGTGGTGATCGAGCGGGAAGTCGCCATGACGTACGGCCGGTCCTGCGTCGCCGTGGTCCACCGGCTGGTCTCCGGCGGCCCGGTCCGGCTGGACCTGGCCGCGGCCTGCACCTGGCGGGACGCGCACGGCGAGCGACGGGCCGACGGTCCGGTCCCCCGGCTGGAGCCGGTGGCCGGCGGCGCGGTGGTCGACGGCGCGTTCCGGCTCGCCGGGCCGGACTGGACGCCGGAGGGCCAGTGGTGGCTCGGCGTCCACCACCGGGCGGAGGCCGCCCGCGGCCTGAATCCCGACGAGGATCTGTGGTACGCGGGTCGGTTCTCCGGCGCGCTCGACGAGCCCGGCGCGACGGTGACGGTGCTGGCCTGGGCGGACGACCTCGCCGAGGAGCCGCCACCGGCGACCGCCGTGGTCGAGGCGGCCCGGCGGCGCAGCCGGGCGGTGGTGGCCGCCGCGAAGCCCGCCGACGCGGTCGAGGCGACGCTGGCGCTGGCCGCCGACGCGTTCGTGGTCCGCACCGCCACCGGCCCGGACGTGGTGGCCGGCTACCCCTGGTTCGGCGCCTGGTCGCGGGACACGATGATCTCCTACGAGGGGTTGTTCCTCAGCGCCAACCGGGCCGACGAGGGCCGGGAGCTGCTGCGCGCGTACGCGGGCACGCTGAGCGAGGGCATGTTGGCGAACACCGCCGACACCGGTCGGGTCGAGCACAACACGGTCGACGCCACGCTCTGGTTCCTGCACGCGGTGAGCCGGCACGTCACGGTCACCGGCGACACCGACCTCGGCGACGAGTTGCTGCCCGCGCTGCACGGCGTGGTCGAGGCGCACGTCGCCGGCACCCGCTACGGCATCGGCGTCGACCCGGCCGACGGGCTGCTCACCCAGGGCGGTCCGCCGGACGTGGCGCTCACCTGGATGGACGCCCGTGTGTACGGGGTGCCGGTGACCCCGCGTACCGGCAAGCCGGTCGAGGTGAACGCGTTGTGGATCAACGGGCTGGCCGGGCTCGCCGAGTTGACCGAGCTGGCCGGCCGGGACGCCGGCGCGCTGTGGACGCTGCACTCCCGGGCCACCACGTCGTTCCGCGACCGCTTCCCCGCGCCGGCCGGCTGGCTGCACGACGTGGTGGACGCGCCGGCGCCCGCGTACCCGCTCGGCGGCGCCCCGCACCACGACGACGACCTGCTGCGCCCCAACCAGCTCCTCGCCTGGTCGCTGCCGTTCGCGCCGCTGGAGCCGGACGAGGCCACGCTGCGCCGGCTCACCGAGGCGTTGTTCACCCCGCTCGGGCCGCGCAGTCTCGCCCCCGACTCCCCCGGCTTCACCCACCGGCACCGGGGCGGCCCGGCCGAGCGGGACGCCGGCTACCACCAGGGCACGGTCTGGCCGTGGTTGACCGGGCCGCTGCTCGACGCGTACCGGAAGGCGGGCCTGCCCACCGCGGACCTGCTGGTCGGGCTGGACGGGCACCTGGTCGAGGACGGCCTGGGTTCGGTGAGCGAGACCGCCGACGGCGCGGCCCCGCACACCGCCACCGGCTGCCCGTTCCAGGCCTGGTCGGTGGCGGAGCTGCTGCGCGCGCGGCGGATGCGCCGGTAACGCGTTACAGACCGGCAACCGGCGCGTCTCCGCCGGTTAGCGACCCCTGGGCAGGATGGGTCGCGACCCCGCCGGCGCCCGCGCCGACGGTCCGGGGACGTCCACAACTCCAAGGGGGCCGCGTGTCAGCTGACGCCGAAGTGATCGACATCCAGCCCGCCCGGCGCCTGCGGGTGCTGCTGCTCTCCTGGGAGTACCCGCCCGTGCTCGTCGGTGGCCTCGGCCGCCACGTGCACGCGCTCTCCGTCGCCCTGGCCGCCGCCGGGCACGAGGTCACCGTGGTCACCCGGCACGCCGAGGGCGCGCCGCTGGAGGAGTACGCCGACGGCGTGCGGGTGCTGCGTGCCGCCGAGGACCCGGTCCGCTTCCCGCTCGCCACCGGGTCGCTGCTGGCCTGGACCATGGCGTTCAACCACACGCTCACCCGGGCCGCGCTGCGCGCCGCCGAGTCCGGCGCGTACGACGTGATCCACGCCCACGACTGGCTGGTCGCGCACACCGCGATCACGCTGGCCGAGCACCTGGACGTGCCGCTGGTGACCACCATCCACGCCACCGAGGCGGGCCGGCACCAGGGCTGGCTGCCCGAGGAGATGAACCGCACCATCCACGGCGTCGAGCACTGGCTGAGCAACGCCTCCGCGCGGGTGATCGCCTGCTCCGGCTACATGCGCGACCAGGTGGCCCGGCTGTTCGAGCTGCCGACCGGCCGGATCGACGTGGTGGCCAACGGCGTGGACGACCGCGCCTGGCGGGCCCGCCCGCAGGCGGTCGCCGCCGCCCGCGCCCGCTTCGCCGGCGACGGGCCACTGGTCGGGTACGCCGGCCGGCTGGTCTACGAGAAGGGGGTGCAGCACCTGGTGCACGCCGTGCCCCGCCTGGCCGACCGGCACCCCGGCCTGCGGGTGGTGATCGCCGGGGACGGGCCGTACCGGGACGAGCTGGTCGACCAGGCGCACCGGCTGCGCCTCGGCGACACCGTACGGTTCGCCGGCTTCCTGGACGCCACCCAGCTCCCCGCGGTGCTCGCCGCCACCGACGCCACCGTGATCCCCAGCCTCTACGAGCCGTTCGGCATGATCGCCCTGGAGGCGGCCGCGGCCGGCGCGCCGCTCGCGGTGGCGCGGACCGGCGGGTTGGCCGAGATCGTCGAGCCCGGCGTGACCGGGGTGACGTTCCCGCACGGCGACCCGGACGCGCTGGCCGGCGCCGTCGACCGGCTGCTCGGCGACGAGGTCTTCGCCCGCCGGGTGGCACGCAAGGCGCGCGCCATGGTGTCCCGGCAGTACGCCTGGTCGGCCATCGCGGCCCGCACCGCCGCCAGCTACGCCGCCGCCCGGCGGGAGCACCACACGTTCCAGACCCGACGTGCCGCCGCGATGCTGGCCGGGGGCCGGTCCGTGGTCGCGATTCCGGAAGGAAATCTGCTGGCCGGAGCGGCGAGCTGAGGCGACCCGCCCGGACGGGATAGGTACCGTCCGATCCGTTGGCTATTGTGGACCACGACCAGCGGTGAGGAGTGCGGTGCGGGACGTGGTGATCGCCGGACGATACCGCCTGATCGAGCTGGTCGGCCGCGGTGGGATGGGCCAGGTCTGGCGCGCCCGGGACGAGGAGCTCCAGCGCGAGGTCGCGGTGAAGCAGGTCGTCCCACCGAACTGGCTGGCCGAGCACGAGCGGGACGAGCTGCGTGCCCGGACGCTGCGCGAGGCGCGCACGGCCGCGCGGCTCAACCACCCCAACGTGGTCCGGGTCTACGACGTGGTGCGGGTCCAGGGCGACCCGTGGCTGATCATGGAGTACGTCCCGTCCCGGTCGTTGCAGGAGCTGATCGAGGCCGACGGCCGGCTGCCGCCCCGACGGGCCGCCGGGATCGGGATGGCGGTGCACGCCGCACTGCGCGCCGCGCACGAGGCCGGTGTGCTGCACCGCGACGTGAAACCCGCAAACGTGCTGCTGGCCCGGGACGGCCGGGTGCTGCTCACCGACTTCGGGCTGGCCGTGTTCGAGGGTGGGGACGGCGCCATGACCCGTCCCGGGCTGGTGCTCGGCTCCCCGCAGTACGTCGCGCCGGAGCGCGCCGCCGACGGCGTGTCCAGCATCGAGGCCGATCTGTGGTCGCTCGGCGCCACGCTGCACGCCGCCGTGGAGGGCCGCTCCCCGTACGCCCGCAGCACCGCGATGGCGACGCTGGCGGCGCTGGCCAGCCAGCCCCCGGACCCGGCCCCGCACGCCGGCCCGCTGATGCCGGTGCTGGTCGGGCTGCTGCGCCGCGACCCGCGCCACCGGCTCGGTCACGACGACGTCGCCGGGCTGCTCGCCGACGCCGCCGAGCCGGTCACCGACGCCCCACCCCGGCCGGCCATCGACGCCCCGACCGTGCCCAACCAGCCCCTCCCGTCCGACCGCCGAGAGTCCGGAGCGGGGCGCGGCGCCGCAGCGAGGCGCGCGGCCGCAGCGGGGCGCGGGGCCGGGATCGGGCCGGCCGTACCACCGCTGAGTGGCTCCAACATCGGCGTCCCGCCGGTCCCCCGGCCCGCCCCCACCGTCCCACCGCTGAGTGGCTCCAGCATCGGCGTCCCGCCGGTGCCCCGGTCCGACCCGGCCGAGCCGCCGGCGAGCGGAACCGGCGGCGGTGCCCCACCGGCGAACGGGAGCACCCGGAGCGTCCCGCCGGCCAACGGGACCCGGTCCCCGGCTCCGCCCGACGGTGGGGTCGGGCCGCCGCGGACGGGTCCGACCGGCCGGGCCGGGGCGCCCTCGACCTCCGGTGAGGTGCGGGCGCAGCCGGACGCCGCAGCGCCGGGCCGCCCGGACCCGCCCGACGGTCCGCCTCGACGAGCACCCGCCGGCCCGGCTGCCGCTCCGGACGACGCGGACCCCGCCGTCCAACCGACAGTGGCCTACCCGGACCTGATGCCGCCGGCCGCGGCGGCCCGGGCGTGGAGCCGGGCGGCGCTGGGCAGCGAGTGGGCACGCCCGGTCGACGACGAGCCGGAGTCGCGGTCCGACCGGGAGCGCCGCTCGGGCGAGCCGGAGCAGCCGGACAGCGGCAGCCGGGCCCGGGACACCCCCGACCGGCCGGTGGGCGGGTTCGGGCCCACGGTCCTGACCAGCTTCGTGGA
This sequence comes from Micromonospora sp. RP3T, assembly GCF_003027925.1. Lineage (GTDB taxonomy): Bacteria > Actinomycetota > Actinomycetes > Mycobacteriales > Micromonosporaceae > Micromonospora. The sequence goes on along the minus strand of NZ_PYPS01000012.1, from coordinate 77,723 downwards.
CCCGGGCAGTCCCATCGGCCCGGAGGGGCCGGCCGCCCGCGCCGACGCGGCCAGCCCGGTGCACACGCCGGGGCTCGGCGGCGCCCCCACGACGAGCCCGCCCCCGGTCACCTCCGGCCCGGTCGACCCGGCGGCCGGCCGCCTGACCGGCAGTGGCGCGCTCCACGACGACCGCGTGCGAGGAAACGCGCCGTCAGGCGTGGTCGGCGACAGTGGCAACACCTCCGGCGGCCTGCCGCCCGGCGGGGCCGACCGGCCCGGGACCGGCGGCATCGGCTCACCGGACTACCCCGCCGATGGCGACCGACGCCGGGCGGCCACCCGGCGCTGGCTGCTCGCCGCGGGGGCCGCGTTGCTGGCGGTGCTGGCCGGCGTCGGCACCGCCCTCGCCATCGACGATGACCACCGGCATCAGCCGGACGGTGACGACCAGGGCGCGCCGACCGGCCAGCCCTGGGGGCGACCGCCCCCGCCGGGCAACGGTCCGGGCGGGCCGCCGCCCCCGCCGTTTCCCTGCATTCGCCCCGACGTGGCCGGTACGCCGGTGCAGAAGGGCCCGCCGCCGGCCGACCCGGCGGTGACCGTGCCCGCCGGCTGGGTCTGGCCCGCCGACACGGGCGGCTTCCACATCGCCCTGCCCGACGGGTGGCTCCAACTCCGCTCCGGCGACACCACCTGCTTCCAGGACCCGGCCACCCGGCGCATCCTCGGCGTCGAGCCGTACCCGGGTGGCGATCCGGTCGGTCGGCTGCGCTCGGCCGAGCGGGACCTCACCTCCGCCGGCCGCCTGCCCGGCTACGACAAGGTCCGGCTCGGCGCCGCCGGCGACGGCGCGGAGTGGGAGTGCCGCTGGGACGCGCCGTACGGCGAACGCATGCACGCGCTGCGGGTGCTGCCCGGCGAGGAGGCCGGGTGGACGCTGGGCCTGACCACCTCGGACGCCGACTGGGCCGCCGCCGAGGACCAGTTCGCGTTGATCCGGGACAGCATCCGGCCGATCCGACCCACCCGCACGGCGGGATGACCGGGGCGTCCCGCCGTCGCACCGACTGACTACAGTGGCGTAGTTTCGTCGATCAAGATCTTCGGGAAGGGCGAGCCGAGATGATGGGACCGTCCCACGCGCTGTCCGGCGCGGCGGTGTGGCTGACCGGCTCCTGGGCGCTGGACCAGTTCGCGGACTATCACCAGACGCCGCTGGCGCTGGCGGTGGGCACCGCGGTCTGCGCGGGCGGGGCGCTCTTCCCCGACCTCGACCTCTCCGGCAAGGTGACCCGCAACCAGGGCGGCGCCACCGTGGCCCGAACGTTCGGCGTGTTCAGCCTCTTCGTGGCCGAGGTGATGGAGAAGATCTCGCTCGGCGTCTACTACGCCACCAAGCTCAGCAAGGATCCGCGTCGCAACAACGGGCACCGCACGCTGACCCACACCGTGCCGTTCACCGTGCTGGTCGGGTGGGGCACCACCGCGCTCTGCGCCAACTACGGCAAGTGGGCGGTGGTCAGCATCCTGTTCTTCATGATCGGCCTGGCGTTGCGCGGGCTCTTCGACGAGTGGGCCGAGCGGGCCGGCTGGGTGGTGGTCACGCTGGTGTCCGCCGCCGCGGCCTGGTTCACGTTCGCCAACCTGCCTGGCGACCGGGGCTATCCGATGATCGGCCTCGCGGTCGGCGTGGGCTGCTTCGTGCACATCCTCGGCGACATGATCACCCGGGCCGGGGTGCCGATCCTCTGGCCCATCCCGATCAGACGGCGGATGTGGACGATGATCGGGCTGCCCAACAAGATCGCGCTGCGCACCGGCAGCAAGGCCGAGACGGTCGTCCTGCGGGGCGCGATGACCGTGCTGGCCGTGCTCGCCGCGCTGGGCCTGGTCGCGCCCTCGGTGCTGCAACGCTTCGACATCCAGGTCTGACGCCGGGCAGCAGCGCGGCGCACCGGGCGTGGCCGGGCCGATCACCGCGGCGGTGACGCCTCTGGGCCTGACCTCGGACCGCCTGCAAACCTGATGGCGTAAACGACTCAGGGCCGGCGGCCGGCGGGAGCCGGGCCTGAACCGTCCACGCCATCAGGTTCGTAGGCGCTCGACGTCGGCCGACCTCAGCGGGGCGTCAGCAGGCAGAACTCGTTGCCGTCCGGGTCGGCCAGCACCACGTCGTCGGCGGTGTGCCGGCCGGCGCCGACCCGCGCCGCCCCGAGCGAGAGCAGCCGGTCGATCTCCGCCTCCCGGTCGCCGTCGGCCGGCGGCGCGAGATCCAGGTGTACGCGGTCGCGGCCGTGCCTCGGCATCAACGGCGGACCGCTCCAGGTGACCTTCGGCCCGCCGCGCGGCGACTGGACCGCGGTCTCCTGATCCTGGTCCCAGACCAGCGGCCAACCCAGCGCCGCGCTCCAGAAGTAGCCCACCGCCTGCGTACCGTCGCAGTTCACCGCGCCGACTGACCCGCAGCCGGCGAGGAACCTGTTGCCCGCCTCGATGACGCAGAACTCGTTGCCCTCGCGGTCGGCGAGCACCACGTGCCCCTCCTCCGCACCCTGGCCGATGTCGACGTGCCGCCCGCCCAGCTCGATCGCCCGGGCCACCGTGCCCCGCTGGGCGTCCGGCGACGCGCTGGTCAGGTCGAAGTGGATCCGGTTCTGCCCGGCCTTCGGCACCTCGGTCGGCAGGAACCGGAGGCGAAGATCGGCATCGCCGTCGGGCCGCAGAGCGACCCCCTCGTACGGGTCGTCGACCACCTCCCGACCGAGCAAGCCCGCCCAGAACCGCGCGAGCCGCAGCGGCTCCCGCGCGTCGACACTGATCGCGTAGAGGTGGCTCGTCATCGCCGCGTTCATCTCCGCTCCGCCGCCCGGCCCGGTCCGACCGGCGACCGAGCGTAGGACGCGGGGATCGCGCCCGCAGCCGATTATCGGGCGTGGTTCGGGCCCGCCGCCCCCACCCCTGTCCGGGACAGCGGCTTCCGGGTCAGGCGCCGATGCGCTGCTCAGGGATCGAGAGGCCGTAGAGCGCCATCAGCTCCGGGCTGTCGATCCGGCTGCCGTCGGCCACCGCGTCGCAGGCGATGTCGACGATCTGGTCCTTGTGCGCCAGCAGGTAGGGCCGGGCGCCGACGTCGGCGCTGGCCAGCGTGGCGATGCCAGGCCAGTGCCGGCGGCCGAACAGCATCGGGTAGCCGCGCAGGCCGTCGTAGGTGGCGCAGACCAGCACGTCCGGGTACGGCAGCGCGGTCACCCGGCGGACCGCCACCTCGGTGAGCCCGGGCATGTCCACCGGCACCACGACGACCGCCTCGATGCCGTCGTCGGTCAGCGCGGCGAGCCCGGCCCGGATCGAAGAGCCCACGCCGGTGCCCCAGGCGCGGTTGACCACGACGGTGGCGCCGGTCAGGTCGGTGGTCCGCCGGACCTGCTCGGCCGCCGCGCCCAGCACGACCACGACCTGCGCGCAGCCTGCGTCGGTCATCGTGTCGATCATCCGGCGGACCAGCGGCTTCTCGCCCTGGTGCAGCAGCGCCTCGGGACCGCCGATGCGGCGTCCCCCACCCGCGGCGATGATCATTGCAGCGATCCGGTTCAGCGGTGCCCCCTCGACCAGGGGGACGGACCGGGCACAGCCGCGCCCGGTCCGTCCCGTCGTACGCACATGGGGCCCAACGAGCACGGCGGCGAGCGGGTAGCGGGGCAAAACGGAAAAATGTGTGGCTATGCCGCGTCGGCGTAGCAGTCCACCGTGGACAGGTCGAGCGGGAACCGGACCGGGGTGTCGCCGAACAACAGCCGGGTGGCCCGCGCCCCGGCGGCGGAGACCGCCTCGGTGACCGCGTCCGCCTCGTCGACCGGGCAGTGCACCATCACCTCGTCGTGCTGGAAGAAGACCAGCTCGGCCGCGGTGCCGGCCAGCTCGGTGCGGAGCGTGGCCAGCAGCGTCGACGCCCACTCGGCGGCGGTGGCCTGGATGACGAAGTTGCGGGTGAACCGCCCTCGGGACCGGGCCGCCCGGGCGGCCGGGCCGTGCGGGTCCGGCGGGCCGTCCGACGCCGCCTCGTCCCCGTCGGTGAACCCGACCACGCCCGGCGGGCAGGTGCGCCCCAGCCACGACCGGACCAGCCCACCCGACTCGCCGGTGCGGGCGGCGGCCTCGACGTACCCGAACGCGGTCGGGTAGTTCTTCCGCAGCACCGCCAGCGCCGGCACCGCCGCGCCGCCGGTCTGCCCGTACATGGCACCGAGCAGCGCCACCTTGGCCCGGGCCCGGTCACCGGCGAACGCGTCCCGGGCCAGCGCGGCGTACAGATCGCCGGCACCGCCCGCGGCGGCCAGCCGCTCGTCGCCGGAGACCGCGGCGAGCACCCGTGGTTCGAGCTGGCCGGCGTCGGCCACCACGAACGTCCACCCCGGGTCCGCCACCACGGCCCGGCGGATCACCTTCGGGATCTGCAACGCGCCGCCGCCGCGCGTCGCCCACCGGCCGGAGACCACGCCGCCGGGCACGTACTCCGGGTGGAACCGGCCGCCGGAGACCCAGGCGTCGCGCCAGGCCCAGCCGTGCGCCGTCCAGATGCGGTACAGCTCCTTGTACTCCAGCACCAGCGGCACCGCCGGGTGCTCCACCCCGCGCAGCACCCAGGCCCGGGTGTTCGGCAGCTCCACCCCCGCGCGGGCGAACGCCCGTAACAGCTCCGCGGGCGAGTCGGCGTGCAGATGGCGTACGCCGAACGCGGCGGCGATCCGGGACTGGAGCTCGGCCAGTCGGCGGGGTGGGCCGCCGACCGGGGACGCCTCGCCGAGCAGCTCGGCCAGGATGGCGTCGTGCACGTCGGCACGCCAGGGCAGGCCGGCCGCACCCATCTCGGCGGCGATCAGCGCGCCGGCCGACTCGGCGGCCACCAGGAGTCGGAACCGGCCGGGGTGGGTCGTGGCGGCGATCCGGGCGAGCTGGTCGGCGTACACCCGGGTCAACGCCGTGATGCCCGGACCGGATGGGCCGGACGGCGGGTCGAAGAGCGCGGCCTGGCCGTGGCCGGGCGGCTCGGGCGGGCGGGGCGTCGGGTCCGGCGGGACCGGCGCCCCGGTCAGCCGGGCCCAGGCGGCGGGCAGCGCGCGCGGCTCACCCCAGCGGCCGGCGTGCCCGAGCAGCAACGTCTCGGTCAGCTCGACGTCGTGGCAACGGTCGAGCCGGACGCCGGCGCGCAGCAGCGCCGGATAGGCCGCCGCCCCGCTGGCCCACACCCAGCGGGGCCGCTCGGCCGCTTCCCGGGCGCCGACGGCGGCGGCGAGATCCGCCACCTCCTCGACCGGCCCGGTCGGACGCCCGTCGGGGTGTAGCGGTTGCAGCACACCGCCGCCACGCTCCCCCGCCACCACCGCCACCACCCGCACGGACGTGATTCTGCCTCGCCCCACCGACACCCCGCCTATGCAGAAAACGTTAAGCGGGGCCCCCGCCTTACTTGCCGACGCCGGCGGTGAGGCCGGACTGCACCTGGCGTTGGAAGACGATGTACACGATCAGCACCGGCAGCATCGCCATGGTGACGCCGGCGAACAATCCGGACCAGTCGGACTTGTAGCCCTGGTTGACCGACAACTCGATCAGCCCCTGCGCGATGACCTGGTGCTTCGGCTCACCGGCCACCGACTGCATGAGCAGCGTCGGCAGGTACCACTGGTTCCACTGGCCCAGCACGTTGAAGATGCCGATACTGATCAGGCCCGGCCTGGCCATCGGCAGCATCACGCTGAAGAACGTACGGGTGTGCGAGGCCCCGTCCACCGACGCCGCCTCCGCGATCGAGTCGGGCAGCGTCCGGAAGAACGAGTGCATGAAGAAGATCGTGAACGACAGCGACCAGGCCACGTAGACCAGGATCAGCATCGCGTGCTTGTTCGGGCCGAGCAGCGGGAAGCTGACCCCGGTGTTGTAGACGCCCTTGAACAGCGGCACCGCGGCCAGGTAGATCGGCAGCGTCAGCCCGGACAGGAACATGTAGTAGATCAGCCGGTTGCCGCGGAACTCGAAGCGCGCCAGCGCGTACGCGGCCATCGAGCCGAGCAGCATGGTCAGCGTGACGCTGCCGGCCAGCACCAGCAGGGTGTTCAGGAAGAACGAGCCGAGGTGCCCCTCGGTCCAGGCCCGGCCGAAGTTCTCGAAGTGCAGCTTGTCCGGGATCAGGGACAGCGGCTCGCGGATGACCTCCGAGTCGTCCTTGAGCGCGGACATCACCACCCACAGCAGCGGGTAGATGACCATCACGGCCCAGACCACCAGGAAGATGTGGGAGAAGCCGTTGAAGATCCGGGCGCCGACTCCGCCGCGGTGCCGCTCCCCCCGGCGTACGGGGGCGGCCCCGGACCCGCTGGTGGCCTGTCCGGCCCGGTCGAGATCGGATGTCGCCGTGCTCATCGCCGCGCCTCCTTCAGTACTCGATACGGTCACGACGGGTGATCCTCAACTGCACGGCGGCGAGCAGGATCGTGAAGATGGCCAGCGCGACACCCATCGCGCAGGCGTAGCCGAACTGGCCCTTCTGGAACGCGGTGAAGTTGAGCACCGACGCGAAGATCTCGCTGGCGTGGTTCGGCCCGCCCTGGCTCGGCGTCATGACGAAGACCAGCGCGTACATGTCCAGCGCGATGAAGCCCAGGTAGACCCAGGCGACCGAGATGCTGTCCCGCAGCAGCGGCAGCGTCACCTTGAAGAACGTGTGGAACCGGCCCGCGCCGTCGAGGATCGCGGCCTCGTAGATGTCCTTCGGGATCGACTGCATGGCGGCCGAGAAGAGCACCATGTAGAAGCCGGCGCCGCTCCACACCGCGATGAGCAGCAGCCACCACAGCACCGCCGGCACGCCGAGGAACGGCTCCGGGTCGGCGGTGAACGCGATCGGGTTGTCCGCGTCCACCAGCCCGATCTTGATCAGCAGGCCGTTGATCAGGCCCTGCCCGTCGGTCCGGTAGATCTGCTGCCACATCACGGCGATGACCACCAGCGACAGCACCTGCGGGAAGAAGAAGATCACCTTGTAGAGCGCGGAGCCGAAGACCCCGCGGATGCCGGCCCTGTCCTCGCGTCCGCCCACGTTGAGCAGGAACGCGAGGAACAGGGCCAGCGCGATCGTGAACAGCGGCACGGTGACCAGGAAGAACACGTTGTGCCAGAACGCCTTCCGGATCAGCTCGTCGGAGAACAGCCGGACGTAGTTGTCCAGCCCGACGAAGCGCTGGGAATCCGAGTACCCACCCCAGTCGGTCAGCGAGTAACCCGCCGCCTGGGCGAACGGCCACACCACGTAGAACAGGTACAGCGCGACGGGCAGGGCCAGGAAGCCCGTGACGAAACGCGCGACTCCGTGCCGCATTGGACTCACTTCCTCGAACAGCGTCAGGCGGTGCGGGTCTGCTTCTTGATCGACGAGTCCTTGGCGACCTTGTCGGCGGCCGCCTGCATCTTGTCGACGAACTGCGCCGCGGTGAGCCGGCCGGCCATCAGTTCCTCGGAGAGGTTCTGGCTCTCCTTGTCCAGGTCCGCGTAGAAGTCCGGGAACTTCACCGAGATCAGCTCGCCACTGCCGCCCTTGACCAGGGCGTTCGCGCTGGCCAGCGCCGTGTCCTGGACGTTGTCGCCGGAGCCCTTGGTGGAGGCCAACGACTTGGTCAGCTCGGCGAACTTCGCCGAACCGGCCTTGGACAGGATGGCCCGCAGGAACTCCTTCGCGGCCTCCTTGTTCGGCGCCTTGCTGGGCACCACGAAGCCCTCGCCGGAGGCGGCGAAGACGTCCTTGGCGGCCTTGTCGCCGGGCTTGCTCCAGTAGTCCGACATGGTCAGCTCGAAGCCGGGCGGGATGGTCGCCGCCATCTCGTTCTTCAGCCACGTGCCGACCTGGATGAACGCCGCCTTGCCGTCGAGGAACGCCTGCTGCGACTGGGTGTGGTCGAGCTTGCCCGGCAGCAGCAGCTTGTCCTTGACCAGCTTCTCCCACGGCTCCAGCGCGGCGACGATCCCGTCGGCCTTCCAGGCGCCGTCCTTCAGGTTGTCGATGTCGACGACGGCCTGCTTGCCGACCGCCTTCCAGATGCTGGCGAACAGCGCCCAGCGCGGGTAGTAGCCGTGCGCCGCGTCGTGCACGTACGGCGCCATGCCCTTGGCCTTGATCTTCGGCGCCAGGGCGAAGAACTCGTCCCAGGTCGTCGGCGCCGTCCAGCCCTCCTTCTTGAACAGCGCCGCGTTGTACCAGTTGCCCCAGACCGTGTACGCGACGTTCACCACGTAGAACTTGCCGTTCTGGGTGCCGTCGCCGACGGTGCCCGGCAGCAGCGAGTCGCCGACCGTGCCCTCGCCGTCCCAGGCGGGCGCGGTGAGCAGGTCGTCGAGCGGCTCGATGGCGCCCTCGTTGATCAGCGTGCTGCGGTCCATCATGTCGGCGCCCGAGTTCATCACCAGGTCGCTCGGCTGGGTCGCCATCTTGGGCTGCTCTTCGGTCTTGATCTTCTGGGTGGAAGACATGTTGACCGTGACGTTCGGGTGCTTGGCGTTGAAGACGACCTTGTCCTCCTTGGCCCACTGGTCGCCCAGCCCGCCGTTGAAGACGACCACCTTGACGGCGCTGCCGTCCTTGACGCCGAACGGGTTGTCCTTGCTCTTGGCCGCGCCGCCGCCGTCGGACTTGCTCGGCTCGCTGCCGGCACAGGCGCTGAGCAGACCGGCCGCCGGGATGGCCAGCAGACCGGCCGCGCCGGCGCGCTGGAGCAGCGTCCGACGGCTCAGGTCGGACTTCTCGGGGATAACCGACATCTTTGTCTCTCCTTGTGGTGTCGGGTCAGGCGGTTCGCCGGAGGCGCCCGGCGTACCGCGACTCGAGGGCGTTGTTGTGCTCGTCCCCACCGGGGACGTTGGCGGAGAGGTAGACAGGGGGTACCTCTCCGGCCTGGTGGAACCGTCGTACGACCTCCGCGGTCAGCAGCTGCGCCAGCAGCGCCGCGGTGACCGAGGAGACCGCACAGACCGCGCCGCCGCCCTCGAGCGGCAGCAGTGCGTCGCCGTACGGCGCGCCGTTGTCCAGCACGACGTCGGCGAGGTCGGCGAGCCGGTGCCCGGAGGGGTGCCGAGAGGCGACCCGGGCGGTGTGCTCGACCGAGGTGACCGCGATCAACGGGTGGCCACCGCGCTTGACCAGCGTCGCCAGCTCGACCACCGAGCCGTTGATGCCGGACTGCGAGGCGACCACGAAGACGTCCTCGGGCTGCGGCGCCGCCAACCCGAACAGCCGGTGCGCCACCGCCGGGTCGCGTTCCAGCTTGGGGTCGGCGAGCACGTCGCGGGGCGCGTCGCCGTGCAGCACGAGGTCGTGCAGGGAGAGTCGGTTGCTGGGGACCAGGCCACCGGCGCGGGCCACCAGCTCGGCGGCGAACGCCTCCGAGTGGCCGGCGCCGAACGCCTGGAGGACGCCGCCGGCACGCAGTCCGCCGGCGATCAGGTCCGCCGCCCGGTCCACCGCGTCCGCCTGGCTGTCCACCAGCCGGTCGAGGACCGGGCGGACGGCGTCCGCGTACCGCTGGGCACTGATCATGAGGGGGCCCCCTTGGCGGCCTTGTGCCCGTCGACGGCCTGGGCGGTACGCCGGAAGGCCGCGTGGGCGCGGTCGTGGGTGCGCTGCGCCACCGCGATGTAGAGCAGGTCGAGCACGACGAGCTGCGGATGCCGGGCGGAGAGCGCGTCCGGCCGGAACGTGGTGGCCTGGCTGGCGGTGACCAGCACGATGTCGGCCAGCTCGGCCAGCGGCGAGCGCGGGAAGCCGGTCAGCGCGACGGTGGTGGCCCCGCGACTGCCCGCCTCGGCGAGCAGCTCGATGGTCTCGCGGGTCTGGCCGGTGTGCGAGATGCCGAGCGCGACGTCACCGACGCCCAGCAGCGCGGCGCTGGCCAGCCCTTCGTGCACGTCGCTCCAGGCCCAGGCGGCCACCCCGATGCGGTGCAGGCTGAACTGCATCTCCTCGCCGACCAGCGCGCTGCCGCTGGCGCCGAAGATGTTCACCCGGTTCGCTCCGGCGATGGCCATCGCCGCCCGCTCCACCTCGTGCAGGTCGAGCAGCGCGGCGGTGTCGTGCATGGCCCGGGTGTCGGCGGCCATGATCTGGTCGAGCACCCGGGACAGCGGGTCGCCGGGCTGGATCTCCCGGCCGATGTCGACGGTCCAGCCCGCCGAGCGGGCCCGGCCGGTCTCGGCGGCGATGCCGAGCCGCAGGTCGGCGTAGCCCTCGAAGCCCATCGCCCGGCAGAACCGGGTGATGGTCGCCGGTGACGTGCCGCTCCGCTCGGCCAGCTCGACGATGGTGGCCCGGGCCGCCGCCTCCGGGTCGCTGAGCACGTGCTCGGCCACCCGGCGCAGCGCCCCGGTCAGCTCCCCCGCGCCGGCCCGGACCCGGGCCAGCACCCCGTCGACGCTCCGCCGGTCGGCCGGCGCGGCATCGACCACCGCGGTTGCCGCGGAAGTCTCGACCTCGTGCTCGGCCATCGGCGAAAGCCTTTCGGAAAAGAGTGTTAACTGTTAGTGGTAAAAGTTCTTACTGACGGCCCCTCCGTGTCAAGAGCGTGGGCGAAGTTTTCAAACTGTTACCTGGCGCACGGCCGCGATCTTGCGCGCGGAGGGCCTGGCCGGACAGCATGAGGACCATGTCGGACACCGTCGTGGTCGGCCTCGATGTGGGAGGCACGTCCACCCGCGCCACCGCCGTGAGCCTGGACGGCGCACGCCTGGGCACCGGCCGGGCCAGGGGCGGCAACCCGACCAGCCACGGCGCCGACCGGGCCGCCGCCGAGCTGCTCGCCGCCCTCCGCACGGCGCTCGCCGAGGTCGACCCGACCCGGGTACGCGCCGGCGTGATCGGCCTCGCCGGCGCCGGCCGCCTCCGTGCCGATCCCGAGGGACGCGCCGCTTTCGACCGGGCGTGGGCCGAGGCGGGGCTGCGCTGCCCGTACACGGTGCACGGCGACGCCCTGGTCGCGTACGCCTCCGGCACGGCCGCCCCGGACGGCACCGTGCTGATCGCCGGCACCGGCGCGATCGCCGCCCAGGTGCACGCGCTCCGCCTGGACCGGGTCGCCGACGGCCACGGTTGGCTGCTCGGCGACGCGGGTTCCGGGTTCTGGCTGGGACGGGAGGCGGTCCGCCGGCTCCTGACCGACCTGGACCGGGCCGAGGCGCCCGGGGATCTGGCCCGCCGTGTGCTGGCGGAACTGACCGGCTCGACCGAGGTGGCCGCCCGCCCCCGGGAGACCGCCGGGGCCGTGGTGCAGGCGGTCACCCGACGACCGCCGGTGGACCTGGCCCGACTCGCGCCACTCGTCGTCACCGCCGCCCGCCAGGGCGAGCAGGCCGCCAGGGCGATCATCGCCGAGGCCGCCGCGCTGCTGGCCGAGAGCGTCTCCCGGATCCGTCCCCCCGGCGCGACCGATCCGGTGGTGCTCGGCGGCGGCCTGCTCACCGGCGACACCCAGCTGGCCACCGTCGTCCGCGCCGAACTGGCCCGCCGCTGGCCGGCCGCCCCGCTGCGCTCCGCCGGGGACGGCGCCGCCGCCGCGGCCTGGCTCGCCGCCCGGGACCTGCCCGAGGTCACCGACCCGGCGGCGCTGCACGCCCGACTCGTCCCGCCCCCCGCCTGACCACCCCCGGCGCCCCCGCCGGTCCGCACCCCATTCACCTCGGCTGCGGTCGCGGCGTCACCCCGCACCGCCGGGAGCAACGGTGGCGACCGTCCCGGGACGGACCTCCGGTCGACGTGCCTACGAACTTGAGCGCATGGGTGGGTCAGCGCGGTGACCCATCCCTGTACTCAAGTTCGTAGGCACTTCGTACCGCCCGCCCTGGGGGATCACCCATCCCACGCCCGCCAACACCACGCCACGGGCCACCCTGTCCGCCGTGCAGATCAGAATCGGACAGACGGCTCGTGTCGCCGGACGAGCGAAGGGCCGGCCGAAACGAGGTCGACCGGCCCTGGGCATGCCTCGTCAGCCGATCGCGCCGCCGGACCGTCCCGACTGCCCCGGCTGGGCCGAATTCCCCGGCTCGGCCGGTTGCCAGCCCTGGGACACGGGCTGCCCGTACTGGGGCTGCGGCGCCGGCTGGCCCGGGTGGCCGGGGTAGCCCTGCGGCGCGCCGGCGAACTGGTGCGCGGCGGCCTGCTCGCGGGCCTCCCGACGGGCCTTCACCGCGCGCACGATCAACAGGATCGGCAGGATGAAGACGTAGAAGAAGATCCGGTAGCTGCCGCCGTCGAAGAGGAACAGCAGGTAGAAGCCGTACCCGAAGAAGGCCAGGCCGACGATCACGTTGAGGACGCGCGACCCGGTCCCCTGCTCCTTGATGGCGATGCCGACGGCCCGTTGCCTGTGGCAACCACCTCACTTCAGCTGCCCGGCGGTCAGGCCGGCCTGGATCTGCCGCTGGAACGCCACGTAGACCACCAGCACCGGCAGCACCGCGATGGTGAGCCCGGCGAAGAGCTGGGCGTAGTCGCCGGCGTAACCCTGGCTGACCGCCAGCGAACTCAGGCCCTGGGCGAGCATCCGGTTCGGCCCGTCGCCGGGGATGAGCACCTGGGGCAGCAGGAACTGGTTCCAGTGACTGAGGAAGTTGAAGATGCCGACACTGATCAGTCCCGGTCGCGCCATCGGCAGCATCACCCGGAAGAAGAGCCGGAAGTGGCCGCATCCGTCGATCATCGCGGCCTCCGCCACCGAGGTCGGCAGCGTCCGGAAGAAGGCGGTCAGGAAGAACACCGTGAACGGCAGCGAGTACGCCGTGTAGACCAGGATCAGCCCCGGCCAGGTGCCGAGCAGGCCGACGCTGCGCACCACGAAGAAGAGCGGCACCAGCGCCAGGAACACCGGGAACATCATGCCGCCGACGAACAGGTAGTACACCACCTGGCGGCCGCGGAACTCGTACCTGGCGAACACGTACGCGGCGGTGGCGCCGAGCAGCATGGTCAGGCTCAGCGAGCCGGCCACCACCACCAGGCTGTTCAGGAAGAACCGGCCGATGTGGGCGGTGGTCCAGGCGCGCGCCCAGTTGTCGAACCGCAGCGCCTCCGGCAGGCCCCACGGGTCGGCGATGATCTCGCCGTTGCTCTTCAACGAGCTGAGCAGCATCCAGGCCAGCGGCAGGATGGTCATCGCGGCCCAGAGCAGCAGGAAGCCGTGCGAGAAGACGTTGGCCACGCCCGTCTCGCGGCGCGGCGGACGGTCGGCCGGCACCCCGGCCCGCACGGTGCTCACGAGTACTCGATCCGATCACGCCGGGCGGTGCGCAGCGCCAGCACCGCCACCGAGAGGGTCAGGAAGAACATGGCCACGCCGATCGCGGAGGCGTACCCGAACTTGTTCTCGCTGCCGAACGAGGTGTCGTACATCCGCAGGCCGATCACGTCGGAGGAGAAGTTCGGCCCGCCGTTGGTCATGAGCTGCACCAGGATGAAGCCGTCCAGCGCGGCGATGGCCAGGTAGATCCAGGCCACCTGGATGGTGTCCCAGAGCAGCGGGATGGTGATCTTCCGAAGCATGGTGGCGCGGGACGCGCCGTCGAGCAGCACCGCCTCGTAGATGTCGCGCGGGATGGCCTGCATGGCGGCGCCGAACAGCACCACGTAGAACCCGACGTTGCTCCACACCATCACGGCCAGCACGCACCAGAACGCGAACCGCGGATCGCCCAGCCAGGCCGGCGGCTCGGCCAGCCCGATCGCGCGCAGGGCGCCGTTGAGCAGGCCGCTGGTCGGGCTGTAGATCTCCTTCCACAGCAACGCGATGATCACCACGGAGAGCACCTGCGGGAAGAAGTAGACCAGCCGGTAGAGCGCGGTGCCGCGTACCCCGGTCACCCCGGCGCGGCCCTTGCGCCCGCCCATGGTGAGCATGCTGGCGAAGAAGAGACCCAGCGCGATGGTCACCACCGGCACCACCGCGAGCAGGATCGCGTTGTTCCGCAACGCGTTCCAGACGTACCCGTCGTGCAGCAGGGTGCGGAAGTTCGCCAGGCCGACCTGGTCGGCCTGCGCGGAGTAGCCCAGCCAGTCGGTGGTCGAGATCTGGAACGCCTGGAGGTACGGCGAGAGCACGAAGATGCCGTAGATCGCCAGCGGTGGCAGCAGGAAGCTGAGGATCAGTGGGAGTCGGCCGTGTCGCATCCGATCGTCACGCGGCCCGCTTGTACTTCTTGACGGAGTTGTCCTGCGCGATCGAGTCGGCGCCCCGCTGGCACTGGTCGAGGAACTCGGTCGGGGAGATCCGACCGCTGAAGAACTCGCCGCAGGCCGCGTCCACCAGGTTGCGCTCCAGCTTGCGGTAGTAGTTGTTGTAGACCCAGTTGAACCCGTTCGCGCCGGACGCGTCGAGCGCCTTGACCACGGTGGCCAGCCCGAACGGCAGCTCGACGCCGTCGGTGGCGCCGGCGACCACGGGCAGGCTGGCGACCTTCCGCGTGAAGTCCTGGGCGCCCTTGCGCGACAGCATGGTCCGGAAGTATTCGAGGCCGCCGGCGGTGTTCTTCGCCTTCGCCGGCACCATGAACGGCTCGCCCGCGGTGCCCCGGATCGCCTCGAACGGCAGCTTGTCGCCGCTGCCCAGGCTCGGCGTCGGCGCGACCGTCATGTTGAAGCCGGCCGGGGTGACGTCCTTCTGCTCGCTCTCCAGCCAGGAGCCGCAGGAGATGAACGCGGCCTTGCCCTGGCACCAGGCGGTCTGCGACTGCTTGTGGTCCAGGCCCGGGGAGCCGGCGAGGATGAACTTGTCCTTGACGATCTGGTGCCAGGCGTCGGCGGCGGTCTTCATCGCGTCCGACTTCCAGGCGTTGGGCTCCAGGTTGTCGATGGCCAGCGCGACGGACGGGCCGCCCAGCTTGATCGCGGTCGAGATCAGCGGCCAGCTCATGTAGCGCGGGTGCAGGCCGGCGTACGTCCAGGGGGCGATGCCGGCGGCCTTGATCTGCCGGCAGAGCGCGATGTGCTCGTCCCAGGTCTTCGCGTAGCTCCAGCCGCGGTCGGCGAAGAGCTTGGTCGAGTGCCAGATGCCGTACACCGTGTAGGTGTAGTTGAGCACCAGGAACCTGCCGTCGTAGGAGCCGACCTCGACGGTGCCGGGCAGCAGCGTGTCCCTGACCGTCTTGCCCGGTACGTCGAGGCTGGGCGCGGCGAGCAGCTCACCGAGGTCGGCCAGCGCGTTCTGCGAGACCAGGCCGTTGAAGTCGATCTGGCCGGCGCCGGAGTTGTTGACGACGTCCGGCGGGCTGCCGTCGACGAAGCGCGGCTGGAGCGTCTTGCTGATCTCCTGGGTGGCCGAGTGCTTGATCTCCGCCTTCGGGTACTTCTCCTGGTACATGGCCTCGTGGGCCTTGGCGTACTCCTCGCCGAAGCCGCCGTTGAAGATCACCACTTCGAGCGGCGCGTCCTCCTTGACGCCGAGCGGGTTCTGCTCGCTCTTGGTGCCCTGGTACGCGCCGCCGTCGCCCTTGTCGTCGCCACCGGAGGTGGCACAGCCGGTGAGCAGCCCGGCGGCGGGGGTGGCCAGCAGACCGGCGGCGGCACTGCGCCGGAGGATCTCACGCCTCTTCATCGCAACTCCTCGGTGATTCCGTCGCTTCTCTTCACAGGGCACATTTTCGTTGAAGAATTTCTACGCCCACGCGACGCGGACCACAAGACCTCATGACCGATCCGTTATCCGTCCCGGCCGGCGCCGACTGGCATAGCCTGAGCGCATGCGCCGCCTGCGGCAGCTCGCCGAGCGCACGCCGCCGGGGCGGGAGCGCTACGTCGATCTGCTCCGGGCGCTGGCCATCACGATGGTCGTGCTCGGCCACTGGGGCGTGACCGCGATCGGGTACGACCACGGCCGCCCGGCCGGCCACTCGGCGCTCGCCGACCTGCCCTGGGCCTGGCCGCTGACCTGGCTGGCCCAGGTGATGCCGGTGTTCTTCCTGGTCGGCGGCTACGCCAACGCCGCCTCGCTGGCCGCCCGCTGCGGCCGGGGCGGGACCGCGACCGGCTGGCTGGTGGACCGCAGCGCCCGGCTGGTCCGACCGACCACCACGCTGCTGCTGGTGCTGGCCGCCGGCGCGGCGGTCGCCTCGGCGCGCGGCGCCGGCGCGGCGCAGGTCCGGACCGTGGTCTGGTTCGCCACCATCCCGCTCTGGTTCCTGGTCGCCTACTTCGTGGTGGTGGCGCTGACCCCGCCGATGGCCGCGTTGCACAGCCGGTTCGGGCTGGCCGTGCCGGTGGTGCTGGTCGCGCTCGTCGCGCTCGGCGACCTCGGTCGGCTCCTCGGCCCGGCGGTCCTGGCCGACGGCAACTACCTGTTCGCCTGGCTGGCCGTGCACCAGCTCGGTTTCGCCTGGTTCGACGCGAGCCGGTCGGCGGCCCACCCCGCCGGAACAGCCGCCCCGGGCCCGGCCCGCACGGCCCGCACGGCCCGCCTCGCCGACCCCGACCCGGGCGCCGCCGCCGAACGGGCCGGCCCGTGCCGTCGCCGGCTGCCGCTGGGCCGTCGGGCCGGCGGCACGCTGCTGGCGGTCGGGTTGGCCGCGCTGGTGCTGCTGACCGTCGTCGGACCGTACCCGGTGGCGATGCTGCACATACCCGGCGAACGGCTGGACAACGCGGCGCCGCCGAGTCTGGCGCTGCTCGCCGCCGCCACCGCCCAGCTCGGGCTGATCCTGTTGCTGCGCCGCCCGGCCGGCCGTTGGTTGCGGCGGCCCGGCCCGTGGCGGGCGGTGGTCGCGGTCAACGCCGTGGTGCTCACCGTCTTCCTGTGGCACCTGACCGCCGCGATCCTGCTGATCGGCCTGCTGGACGCGCTCGGCGTGCTGCCCACGCCCCCGGTCGGCTCGGCGGCCTGGTGGGCCTGGCGGGTGCCGTGGCTGCTCGCCCTGACCGTGGTGCTGGCCGCGCTGGTCGCCGTCTTCGGCCCGGTCGAGGCCCGCACCCGCCGCCCACCCCCGACCGGGCCGGCCGGCGACGGCGGCCGGCGGCTGCGCACCACGCTCGCCGTCCTCGGGTACGCCGGGCTGGTCGCCGGACTGCTGCTGAACAGCCTCGCGCCGAAGGCCGCGCCGGAGCCGCTCGGCCTGCCCGTGTCGGCGCTGGTCGCGTACCTGGCCGGGGCGGGCCTGCTGCGGCTGCTCAGGTCTGGGTGGGGAAGCCGAGGTTGACCCCGCCGTGGCGCGGGTCGAGCCAGCGGCTGGTGACCACCTTGCCCCGGGTGAAGAACGCCACCCCGTCGGCGCCGTGCGCGTGCAGGTCGCCGAAGAGCGACGCCTTCCAGCCGCCGAAGGAGTAGTACGCCATCGGCACCGGGATCGGCACGTTGATGCCGACCATGCCGGCCTCCACCTCGTGCTGGTAGCGCCGGGCCGCGCCGCCGTCGTTGGTGAAGATCGCGGTGCCGTTGCCGTACGGGCTGGCGTTCACCAGTTCCACCGCCTCCTCGTACGAGCCGACCCGCAGCACGCTCAGCACCGGGCCGAAGATCTCGTCGGTGTAGATCGACATCTCCGGCGTGACGTGGTCGAACAGCGTCGGGCCGAGCCAGAAGCCGCCGGGTTCGCCGTCCGGGGTGACGTCCCGCCCGTCCACCACCGGCACCGCCCCGGCCGCGATCCCGGACTCCACGTAGCTGCGGACCCGCTCCGCGTGCGCGGCGGTGACCAGCGGCCCCATGTCGCAGCCGCGCCGGCCGTCCCCGGTGCGCAGCCGGCTGATCCGCGCGGCGATGCGGGCCACCAGCGCGTCGGCCACCGGCTCCACCGCGACCAGCGCGGAGATCGCCATGCACCGCTCCCCCGCCGAGCCGAAACCGGCGTTGACCGCGGCGTCGGCGGCCAGGTCCAGGTCGGCGTCGGGGAGCACCACCATGTGGTTCTTCGCCCCGCCCAGCGCCTGCACCCGCTTGCCGGCCAGCGCGCCGCGCTGGTGCACGTACCGGGCCACCGGGGTGGAGCCGACGAACGACACGGCCCGGACGCCGGGGTGGTCGAGCAGCGCGTCGACCGCCTCCTTGTCGCCGTTGACCACGTTGAACACCCCGTCGGGCAGGCCCGCCTCGGTGAACCACTCGGCCAGCAGCAGCGCCGCGCTCGGGTCCTTCTCGCTGGGCTTGAGCACCACCGCGTTGCCGCAGGCGATCGCCACCGGAACGAACCAGAGCGGCACCATCACCGGGAAGTTGAACGGGGAGATCACCGCGACCACACCCAGCGGCTGCCGCAGACTGTACGAGTCGACCTCGGTGGAGACGTTCTCGCTGAACCCGCCGCGCAGCGCCGGGGCGATGCCGCAGGCGTACTCGATCACCTCCAGGCCGCGCTGCACCTCGCCGGCGGCGTCCGCGAGCACCTTGCCGTGCTCGGCGGTGATCGCCTCGGCGAGCCGGTCCCGGCGGGCGTGCACCAGCTCCCGGACGGCGAACAGCACCGCCGTGCGCCGGGCCAGGGAGGCGTCCCGCCAGCCGCGGGCCGCACGCTCGGCGGCCTGCACCGCGCCGGCCACGTCGGCGGTCCCGGCGAGCGCCACCCGGCCGGTACGCCGGCCGGTGGCCGGGTCGAAGACGTCTCCGCGTCGCTCGGAGTCCCCGGTGGTCCGCTTGCCGTCGACGTAGTGCCCGAGGACGGTCATGCCGGCACCGCCACGCAGGTCCGGATCGCGTCGACCAGGACGGCCAGGCCCTCGCGGGCCTCGTCCTCGGTCAGCGTCAGCGGCGGGCCCATCCGCACCACGTTGCCGTGGAGGCCGCCCTTGCCGACCAGCAGGCCGCCGGCCCGGCACGCCTCGAAGACGCGGGTGGTCAGCTCCGGGTCCGGCTCGACGGTGCCGGGGCGGACGAACTCGACGGCCAGCATGAGGCCCTTGCCGCGGACCTCGGCGACCCGGTCCAGTCCGGCGGTGGCGGCCCGCAGGCCGTCGGCGAGGATCGCGCCGACCCGGGCGGCGTTGGCCTGGAGGTCGTGGTCGAGCAGGTAGTCGAGCACCGCGTTGCCGGCGGCGGTGGAGACCGGGTTGCCGCCGAACGTGGAGAAGCTGATCGCCGGCACCGTCTCCAGCACCTCGGCCCGACCCACCACGCCGGCCAGCGCGAAGCCGTTGCCGATGCCCTTGGCGAAGGTGAGCAGGTCCGGCGTGACGCCGTGCGCCTGGTAGCCCCAGAAGTGCTCGCCGGTGCGTCCCCAGCCGGTCTGCACCTCGTCGCTGACCAGCAGGATGCCGTGCTCGTCGAGCACCTTCTTCCAGGCCGCGAAGAGCCCGTCCGGGGCGTGGGTGAAGCCGCCGACGCCCTGGATCGGCTCGGCGATCAGGCAGGCCACGTCGCCGGCGGTCTGGGTGGCGAGCACCTCGCGCAGGTCCTCGACCGCGGCGTCCACCCGGTCGGCGGCGTCGAGCCGGGCCAGCAGGCCGCGCAGCCGCTCACCGGAGTGCAGCCAGGCCACCTGCAACGGGTTGAGCGCGCTGGCCGTCCAGCCGCGGTTGCCGGTGACGCCCATGGTCGCGTACGACCGGCCGTGGTAGCTGTTGCGCACCGCGAGGATCTGGTGCGAGCGGCGGTGGTTGGTGGCGACCAGCAGCGCCGCCTCGTTCGCCTCGGTGCCGGAGTTGGTGAAGAAGACGCGGGCGTCCGGGATGCCGGAGAGCCGGGCGATCTTCTCGGCCAGGTCGACCTGCTGCCGGATCAGGTAGAGCGTGGAGCTGTGCACCAGGCCGGTGCGCAGTTGCCGCTGGACCGCCTCGCGGATCTCCGGGATGTCGTAGCCGATCATGTTGGTCAGCACGCCGCCGAAGAAGTCCAGGTAGCTGCGGCCGGCCGAGTCGGTCACCCGGCGGCCGGAGCCGGCGACCAGTTCGAGTGGTTCCGCGTAGTAGAGCGGCATCCAGGACGGGAGCACGGCCCGGTGCCGGGCCAGCAGGTCGTCGGTCATCGGGCGCACCCTTCAGCGGCGGGTCTGGTTCCCGCACGCTGCCACCGCGCCGGGGCCGGGGACAACTGTCACTGTGTCGCGCGGCGACCCCGCCCACCTGACACCACGTACCCGTCGGAGCGGGCGCACGGCGGGGCCGGTGCGCGGCGAACCGCCGCGCACCGGCCGGTGGCCGGGTGGTCAGTTGACGAAGACCGCCGGGCTGCCGGTCTTGCTGGTGTCGCGCACCGGCGAGTACGTCGCGGTGAAGTACGCGGTGCTGAAGCAGAGCGACGAGCCGGAGAACTTGGTCAGCGTCTGGTTGGTGAACGCGATCGAGTTGGTGGCGTTGGCCGCCACGCCGGTCAGCTTGTTGGTGCTGGTCCGGTAGACGCAGGTGACCGGGCCGAGCAGCGAGTTCAGCACCACGGTGCTCTGGATCGGCGCGGTCGAGGTGCCGGAGATGGTGACCACGCCGCCACTGGTGACCGACGTGGCGTACGGCAGGTTGTTGACGGTCACGCTCTGCACGCCGGTGGTGCCGATGATGTTGCTGGTGCAGCTCGTGAACGACTGCGCGGTCAGGCTCTCGGTGGCGGTGCCGGGAGCGGTCGGGTTGCTCAGCACCTTGGCGCTGAACGCGGACGCGGCGCACTTGACGCCGGTGGTGCCGCTGGCCGAGGAGTAGAACGTCGCGTTGGTGCCGGTCTTCAGGCTGGCCTGGATGACGTCGTTGACCGACACGGCGGTGCCGGCCGCGGTGGGGTAGGTCAGCACGGCGCTGGCCAGCGAGGTGGAGGGGGCGGCGGTGGCGGGGGTGGCGCCGACCAGACCGGTCAGCAGCGCCAGGGCGGCGAGGCCCGCGCCGATACGTCCGTACCTGGGCATGGTGGTTCCTTCCGGCGGTGGGACGGGGGTGGTGGTGGAACCGGACGGCGATAATGACGGCCGTTCGAGCCCTTCCGTGGTGATCACCAATGGTGACGGGCTGTGAACTGAGCGTGTCGAAAGTTATAAACCTCAGAGGGTCGTAAAGTCAACGCATCAAGGAAGGCCGATATCTTGACCATGCAGAGCCCGCCTCCGCCGGCACCGCTGCCGGGCGCCCGGCACGGCCGCGATCCGGACCGCGCCATCAAGCGCGGGCCCCGGCGGGTACCGGCCGAGGAGGTGGCCGCGACCCAGCGCGACCGCCTCTTCGACGGGCTGGTCCGCGAGGTCGCCACCCGGGGGTACGACAACGCCCGGGTCACCGACATCTGCCATGCCGCCGGCGTCACCCGGCCGGCCTTCTACGCCCTGTTCAGCGGTAAACAGGACGCGTTCCTCGCCACCTACCGGCACGGCATCGCGGTGGTCTCGCAGCTCATGGAGACCGCGTACGCCGACGCCGGGCCGGCCTGGCCGGACGCCGCCCGGGCCGCGCTGCGCACCCTGCTCGACGTACTCGCCAGCGTGCCCGCCTTCGCGCGGATGGCGCTGGTCGAGGTGGACGCCGCCGGCCCGGACGCCCGCCGGGAACGCGACGCGCTGCTGCACAGCTTCCGCCGGTTCTTCGCCGACGCCGGACCGGGGCCGGCGGTCGCCGGGGTGGACCGGGACGTGCTGGTGTCCACCGTGGTCGGCGGCATCCACGCCACCATCCGCGCCCGGGTGGCGCAGGGGCGGGCCGAGGAGCTGCCGCTACTGCTGCCGGTGCTCACGTACGCGGCCACCGCGCCGTTCCTCGACCCCGAGGGCGCGCGCCGGGCCACCCGGCGCGCCGGCCCGGACGACGGCCCGAGCACGACCGCGCCGTGCGCGGCCGACTGACGATCCGGTGAGAAACCGCTGCGGTTTTTCACTTTGGCCACATTTGGCACATGCCGGCGAACTCTCTGTTGACCGCCACTTTACCCAGCGGTAACTTCGGCCTGCGCCCCTGGCGTGAAACCCTGCGAAGCCAATTCACATCGTCGTAAATGAATTGATCTCGAAAGGAAGCCGCCATGTCGGAGCAGACCGCACCGATCGAGCCCGGCCAGCCGAGCAGCGGCGTACGCTGGCGCCGCTTCGCCGTCACGCTCGGCGCCGTCGCGGCCGGCGCCGCCGGCATGGTCGTGCTGACCGCGCAGGGCGTGCTCGGCGCGCAGTTCGCCATCTCCGGCATGCCGTTCACCGTCACCGCCGACAAACTCGAAGGCACCGGCTTCGAGCAGTTCGCCACGCTCGACCAGATGATCCCGGACAGCCCCAACCAGGGCGACACCGGCGGCCAGGTGGTGGTGATCGTGTCGGCCATCGACAAGGCCGAACTGACCAACCTCTGCCAGAGCATCAGCCTGGGCGGGATCAACCTGCGGATCACTGCGGGTGGCTCCGGCAAGCCGGTCAGCGCCCGCACGCTCGTCGTCGACGGCGACGAGGTCGCCGGCAACGCCTCGTTCCGCAACATCAACGTCGGGCAGGACGCCAGCACCGTCGACCAGGTCCCGGGTGTGAAGGGCAACCCCGGCGTCTTCGCCCAGCAGGCCGACTCGGTGACCATCACCAACCTGCGGCAGAACAACTACGCCACCACCGCCGCGGTCTTCACGCTGCCCAACCTGCACATGGGCTTCAGCTCCGACGGGTGCTGACGATGACCGTCGGACAGCACGCGGCGCCGGCCGCCCGCCCCGGCGGGCGCTGGCGCCGCTGGCGGCGGGCCCGCCCGTTCACCGCCGGCCTGCTCATCGCGCTCGGCGGCGTCGAGATGCTGGTGACGCTGCGCGCGCCGCTCGGGGTGCTGCTGCACGTCGGGCCGCAGGGACTGGCCGCCTACCTGGTCCCGGCGATCCTCGTGCTCTGCGGGGTGCTGCTGGTCGCCACCCCGCAGCAACGCGTCTTCTACGCGCTGCTGTCGCTGCTGCTCGGGCTGGTCTCCTGGCTCACCTCGAACCTCGGCGGGTTCGTCATCGGCATGCTGCTGGCGCTGGTCGGCGGCGCGCTCGCGTTCGCCTGGACGCCTGACAAACAGCGGGCCGGGAGCGCCGCACCGGTCGTCGCGCCGCCACCACCCGCGCCCCGGGAGCCGGCCGACGACGCGACGGAGGTCATCCCGCTGGACCGGGGCTGACCGCGCCGCCCGACCGACCCGACCCGACCGAGACGGGCCGGTCGACCCGCCCCGGGCACACTCAGGCGACCGCCTGGTACAACACCCGCATGGACCGGATGGCGGACCGGACCTCCTGAAGGATCGCGGAGGTCGCCGGCGGCGGGACCCACGGATCGTCGCCGCTGTCGAAGCCCACCGTCTCCACCGCGCAGCCGTACCGCAGGCCCAGCAGCCGGACCGCGTCACAGTGCTGGAACGGCACGAAGATGTCGGTCGTGACCACCAGCAGCCGCGCGCCGACCGACGCCGGCCGCACCAGCTCCGCCCAGCCGACCAACGTGTCCGCCGTGTTGGCCCGCTCCCCCGGCCGGGTCGACGGTGCGGCCAGCACGTGCACCGGCGGGTCCACGTCCCGGTGGGACCGGACCCACCAGGGCTGGCCGGCCCCGGTCGTGCCGGAGCGCCGCTCGGTGGCGGGCGCCGCGCCGAAGGCGTGCCGCAACGCCTCGTCGACCGCGTCGCCCTCGGTCGCGACGGCGCCCAGCCCGAGCCCGGCGGCGACCACGTTCTGCTCCGGAATCGGCCGCAGGCTGCCCAGCCCCGCGACCGAGCCGGCGCGGACCCCCCGACGCAGGATCGTGGCGGCCAGACGGGCGCGGGCCATCATGGTGCGGACGCCACCGCCGAGCACCAGGACGTGGTCGAACGACCGACCCCGCGGCGTCACCCGGCCGGCCAGACCCAACGACCTCGCCGCCGACCGGATGCGCGCGTCGATGTCGGCGGCGAAGCTCTCCCCCACCACCTGGTGGCGTTCCAGCCGCCCCCTACGGTGGTCCCACCGGGCGGAGAACTCCTCCAGCGCGTCCAGCCGGTCGCCGAGCGGACCGACCGGCCGCGGTCCACCACCGAACTCGGCCAGCAGCGCGGCCATGGCCGGTGAGTCCACCCAGGAGGCGATCCCCTCGGCGATCCCGGCCCGGTCCGGTGGACCGGAGCCGACGCCGGCCCCGTCCGCCCGGCCCGCCGGCGACCCGGTGGTGGGCAACGGCACCGCGGCGAAGACCGTCGCCGTCACGCGGCCAGACTCCCGGCCAACGCCCGGTGCAGCCGCTGCATCGACAGGATCCCGGACCGGATCTCCTGGAGGTAGCGGTCGGGGTTGGTGGCGTCCGGCGCGAGCGGCACGGTGGCCCGCGCCGGATCGAACCCGACCGTGTCGATCCCGCAGCCGTAGCGCGCCGCCAGCATGCGGATCGCGTCGCTGTGCTGGAACGGCACGTAGATCGGCGAGGTGACGACGAGGATCCGGTCCGACGGGCGGAGGCGGGAGCGCCGGGCCCAGAAGTCGTAGGTGTCGGGGGTGTTGGCGCGACGCAGCTCGGGCTCGCTGGACGGCGCGGCGAGCACCTGCACCGGCGGAGCGTCGGCGGGTCGGTAGGTGCGCACCCGCCAGGACCGGTGCGTCACGACCCCCTCGGAGGACTCGTCGCGCGCCGGCTCGGTGAGCCCGAACGCGTGGCGCGCGCCGACGTCCATCGCGTCCATCTCGAACCGACCGCCGGCCAGGCCGGGCAGCGTGGTCTCCGGCTCGGTGAGCGGTCGGAAGCTGCCCAGCGCCGCCACCTCACCGACGGAGACGACACCGTCGCGGACGAGCCGGGCAGCGTACTCGGTGCGTTGCAGGCAGGCCCGCCCGAGACCACCCAGGACGAGCAGGTGGTCGTACGCCGCGCGGGGCGGGTCGACCGGCTCGACGAGACGCAGGGCGGTCGCCGCGGCGAGCACGAGCGCCGCGCGGGCCGGCTCGAACGTCGGCGCGGTCACCTGGTCGCGCTCGACGTTGCCCCGCTTGCGGAAGTTCCAGTGCCGGTCGGAGAACGCGTCGAGCCACTCCAGCAGCTCGCCGACGCCGGCCGACGGCAGGGTGTCGCCGTACTCCTCGACGAGCGCCCGCATCGGCGGCGACGAGATCCACGCGAGAATCTGCTCGGTCGTCGCCTGCGGACGGAAATTCGGCTCGCAAGTCGGAAGGGCGACAGCGTCGAAACTGACCATGTTTCTCCTTCGCGGAACTCGTCGCGGACGGGCCGAGAAGTCGCGACCGCGCCTCGCACTCTAGACGACAACGACGTCCGTCGGCCGCTGGCGCTCCCGGCGTCGGACCGTGCATCGTGGCCGGTCAACACGGATCCGACCGCACATCGCCCGGCCGGCCCCACCGCATGTCGCGACACCTGCGGAATCGATCGGGAGGACCCGCGCGGCGGGCCGGTCCGCACATGTCGTGGCGCGCCCGCTCGGTCGACCGGTAACGGCGGGTCACCCGTTCATAGGATCGACAGGCGTGCGGCCCCGGGCCGAATCTCGACCGATGCCGAACGCTTCCTTCTCCACCCCGGAACGGATCGCGGAGGAACTCGCGAGGTTGAACTACCTGGCCGATCCCGGACTCGCCGCGGCGGTCTTCCTCGCGATGACACTCAAGCTGCCGCTGTTCCTCGAAGGCGACCCCGGCGTGGGAAAGACGGTGCTGGCCAGGAAGATCGGCGAACTGCTCGGCGTCACGCTGATCCGGTTGCAGTGCCACAGCGGCATCGACCGGTCCCAGGCGCTCTACGAGTGGGATTTCGCCCGCCAACTGCTGCACCTGCGCGGCACCCCGGACGGCGAGTCGATCTACCGAAAGGAGTTCCTGATCCCCCGGCCCATTCTGCGGGCCGTGCAGCAACGCCCGTCGGTGTTGCTCGTCGACGAGATCGACCGGGCCGACGACGAGTTCGAGGCCTTCCTGCTGGAGGTCCTCGAAGGCGAGACGCTCACCATTCCCGACTACCAGACGATCACGATCGACGACCCGCCGTTCGTGGTCCTCACCTCGAACGGCACCCGGGAGGTGCACGGCGCCCTCAAGCGGCGGTGCGTCTACCACTGGATCGACCATCCGACCGAAGAGGACGAGGCGGAGATCATCCGGCTCAACGTGCCGGAAGTAGCGGACACGCCGCTGGCCGCGCAGATCGCGGCCGCCATGGCCACGCTGCGGCAACTGTCGTTGGTGCGGCCGCCCGGGGTCGCCGAGTCGATCGCCTTCGCCCGGGCCGCCGCGGCGCTCGGCCGGCGCACCGTCGCCGAGGCCGCCGACGACGCGCTCGGAGTGCTGGTGAAGCAGCGCGAGGACCAGGAGACCGTCCGCGACGTCCTGCGCGCGGAGGCCCCGTGACGTCGGACGACGACCCGGTCCGCGACCTGGTCGGGTTCGCCGGTCGGCTCCGCGCCGACGGGCTCCGCGTCGAGGTGGCGCGGGTGTCCACCGCGATGCGCGCGCTCGGCGCGTACGAGCGGCTCGACCGGGACGCCGTCTACTGGGCGACCCGGTTGACGTTGTGCTCGCGCCGCGAGGACCTGCCCGTCTTCGACGCCGCGTTCGCCGCCTGGTTCGGGCCGGCCGCGTCCACCGGGTCGGGTGACTCCGCGCTGTCCGGCCCGGTGCGGGCCCGCCCGGCGACGGTCGAGGAGCCGGGCCGGGACGACACCGCCGACCCGGGATCGGCCCGGTCCCGGGCCGGTTCCGGCGAGCGGCTGGCGACCGCCCCACCGTGGACGTTGAGCGCCGCCGACCGCGCCGAACTGGCGTCCCTCGTCGCGGCGTTCACCACGGCGGTTCCGCTGCGCCGCACGATGCGCCGTGCCTCCGGCGGGCGGCGGCACGTCGACGTGTCCCGCACCGCGCGGACGATGATGCGCACCGTGGGTGAGCCGACCCGCCTGTGGTACCGCCGTCGTCTCCACGCGCGACGTCGCCTGGTCCTGCTGCTCGACCTCAGCTACTCGATGCGGGCGTACCGCGCTCTGCTGCTGCGGTTCGGGTACGCGGCGGTCGCCGCCGCACCGCTGACCACCGAGGTGTTCACCATCGGCACCCGGCTCGACCGGATCACCCGGGAGCTGCGGTCCCGCGATCCGCAGGCGGCGATGCGCGCGCTGGCCGCCCGCCGCACGGACTGGGACGCCGGCACCCGACTCGGGAGCGCCGTCACCGCCTTCGGCCGGGTGTGGGGCGGGCACCGCGTCGTGCGCTCGGCGCACCTGGTGATCGTCTCCGACGGGTGGGAGCTGGCCGATCCGGCGCCCCTGGTGGCACAGGTCAGCCGGCTGTCCCGGCTGGCCCACGCGGTGCTCTGGGGACACCCGAAGGCCGGCGATCCCGGGTTCACCCCGTACGCGCCGGCGCTGGTGGGCAGCCTGCCGTACGTCCACCTGGTCGCCACGCCCGACGCGGCGGCCCTGCGCGCCCTCGCCGGCATGCTGGCCTGTCCGAGCTGCGGGCCGCGCTGCCGACGTCATCGCGACCACCGGAAGTGGAGTGTCCCGACGTGACCCAGGCCCTCGCCGACGCGGTACGCCGCGCCCTGGCCCGCGACACCATGCTGCGGCTCGCGCACGACGCCGAGCAGGCGTTGATCATCGTGCGCAAGGACGACCACAAGGCCCGGGTGTTCGACAACGAGGAGGCGTTGCTCCGGATCGCGGTCGAGCGGTACCTGGTGGAGGCGGCCACCCGCCGCGAATGGGCGGGAGACGTCGACCACGACTGGTCGTTCCGCAGCGACGGTTACGCGAACGCCGCCACCATCCTGCGGTTCTGCGCCTACCTGGGCCATCCGCTGCACTCGATGCCCGCCGTCGAGGAGCTGTACGAGAGGGCGCTCGCCGAGATCCGTCCGGATGGCGGGTCGGTGCGCGACAGGTGGACCGAGGTCACCGTGACCTACCGGCTGATCCGCAGCCTCCGAGCGTCGGGGCGGCCCGCGGACGCGTTGGCCCGGGCGGCGGCCCTGGACCGCGAGTTCTTCTTTGCCAGCGGCGCGGAGCCACGCGCCGGCGACGTCGACTTCGAGACCGGCGCCTGCCTGCTGGAGCTGGGCCAGGCCGCCGAGGTGCACAGCGCGCTCGGCGAGCTGGCCCAGACCTACTGGGAGTCGACCGAGGCCAGCTCCTACTCGACCCGGCACCGCTACGGCTTCATCCTGGCGCTGGCCGACCAGGCCGTCGGCGACACCGGCGAGGCCGTCACCCGGATGACCGCGGCGCTGGCGCATCTGGCGGAGTTCCGGATCGCCGACCCGCAGCACGACGTCTACGAGTTGTCGCTGGCGCTCACGCTCGCCGAGCTGCTCGCGCTGACCGGGCACGGGAACGATCGCGCGGTCGGGCTCGCGGGGCGGGCGCTGACGGTCGCCGAGGGGATCCGGAGCCGGTGGGGGGTGATCTCCCGGGCGCGTACCCCGTTGTCGACGGCGTTCCGCCGGGTCTACGGCGACATCGCGCTGCTGGCCGCGGCCCTGCCCGGTCCGGCCGCCGCCGAGCTGGGACTGCGCATGTGCCTGGCGGCCAAGCAGACCGGGCTGGCCGCGCAGATGCGGGCCGAGGTGTCGTTGCTGCCCAACCAGCTTCAGGGCCTGATCGACGACGTGCTCAAGGCCGAACGGGACGATCCCCTCGACCACCGGGCGGACGCGCGTGCGGTGCAGGTTCAGCGGGAGGAGCAGAACCGGGAGATCGACACCCTGCACCGGCGGATCGAGAAGCGGGTGAACCCGATCTTCGCGGAGATGACGCTGCCCACCCCGACGGACCTGACCACCCTGCGCCGCGCGTTGGACGACAGGTACGCGCTCGACTTCGCCGCCCTGCCGGACAGCCTCGCCACGGGGACGAACTGGTTCCGCGCGCTGATCACCCCGGACGACGGTGTCTTCTTCGAACGTTTTGACCCGGGTAAGCAGCTCGCCGCCTACGTCGCCGGTCGACGGGCCCGGGACACGTCGGCGCCGATCGACCTCGACCTGGGTGACCCGGACTGGCACCGGCTCGCCCTCGACCTGCTCCCCGCCGAGCTGCGCGGCCGGCTCGACTCGGCGACCGAGAACCCGCTGGAGCTGGTGATCTCGGCGCACCAGGAGCTGTGCCTGGTGCCCTGGGCAGCGTTGGTGCTCGACAGCGGGGGCACCCGGCTGGTGCGCCGGGCCGTGCTCACCCACACCCCGGTGCTGACCTGCCTGTCCGGCTCGCCGCCCCCGGTGGTCACCGGCCCGGCGCTGGTCCGGCTGGTGCCGCTGGCCCACGACGGCCCGTCGGACAGCCTGGAACGCAGAGCCTGGAACCTGAACCGGGGGGACGTCCCGCTGAGCCGCTGCCCGTTCGACGACCAGCCACCCACCGTCCACGCGTCCTCGCGAATCAGCGTGGCCCTCCGCCGGGGAACGGAGTGCGGACTGCTCCACGTCAAGGCACACGGCACCGGCCACGGCCTCGGGCAGCACCTGATCCTGCCGGAGGAGACCGACACCGGGGCGCAGTTGTCCGCCGCGTACGCGTTGGCCCTGCGCTGGCCGGCGTCGACGCTGATGGTGTCCTGTCAGGTCGGCGCGGTGACAAACGTGGCGGACATCGAGCCGGTCGGCCTCGTGGTGGCGGTGCTGGCCGGTGGTGGGCGGTCCGTCGCCGCCGCGATCGAGGAGGTGGCGAAACTCCCGGCCAGCCGGATGGCCGCCCATCTCGTGGGGCTGGTCCGGCGGTCCGGGATCCGCCTCGACCACGCGCTCCGGCTCGCCCAACTGCACTACCTGCGGTTGGGCGAGCCGGTGGCGAACTGGGCGCTGTTCAACGCCTACGTCAGATAGGGCGGGTCCGGTTCACCGGCCGGCCCAGCACGGCCGACACCCGACCGGCCCGGCCCGGCTCGTCGGCGTACTTGTCGAGGATGAACCAGCGTGCGCGCCACGCGCGGTAGCCGGGCCGGCCGCCGAACGCGACGCGGCACTCCTCGACGCCGTCGAAGAAGTTGGGCATGACCGCGCCGCCGAACCCGCGCAGGTGGCTGCGCTGGATCTCGCGGCCCTTCCCGTCGGTGACCGGTTCCGTCAGCCAGGCGGACATGGCTTCCACGGCGTCGTCGTCGAGCACCTCGTGCGCCAGGCACGACGCGAAGGACAGCGTGCTGGGCAGCCGGTGGCCCGGCATCAGCAGGCCGGCGGCCAACCGGATCTGCACCACGGCGAGCCGGAGGCCGTGCCGCAACTCCTGCGGCTCGCCCCCGCTGGTCAGGATCGGCTTCTCGATCTTGGCGTAGGCGTGGTCGAAGCGGGCCGCCAGGGCCTTCCGACTGTCGTCCCAGGAGTCGTCGTCACCGAGCGGGAAGTAGCCGAGCCGCTGCATCTCCGGATACAAGCCCAGCATCAGCAGGATGGCCCGGGCGGTCATGATCCCCGGGTTGACGAAGCTGGTGGGCAGCGCCAGCCGCTCCTTCGTCGGCCTGTCCACGAAGCCGTGCTCCGCGACGCGCTCGGCCGCCGTGAGCGCCTCCTCGCCCCGGGTCGCGCCCTCCGCCAGATCACTGAAGATCATCTGTACGCGTTCCTCGCGGCGCTGCCGGTCCGCGTCGTCACCCTCGGCCGCGAACTCCTCCGCCCACCTGTCGATCACCCGCTCGGCGATCCGGCACGCGGTCCCGGTCTCCGCCAGCACCAACTGGAGCAGCATCTCGTCGTAGTGCAGCTCGAACCCGGCGAACGGGGAGGGGACGTTCTTCGGATCCCGGTGGTAGGAGAGACAACTGGCGTGCCGGTTGCGTGCCTTCTGGTGAAAGGCCTGCGCGCGGTCGTAGGACGCCTGCGTGTCCTCCTTCGACTCGGCGAGCGCCAACGACCGCAACGCGCCCAACGACCGCGGCGCGTACTCCGGCCACGGCAGGTCGAGGGCGGCGTTCGCGACCCGCAGGATCCACTCGTGATTCCGGTCCCGGTCGCCGCCGCTCCCCCGCCGGTTCGGAATCCGCTCCAGCGCCGACCAGGTCGCCTCGTACATCAGCCAGCCCATCAGCGGCAACAACTCGGCGACGTCGTCGGGCGGCACCTGGGTACGCGGGTCACGGTCGTACGCCACCACGTCGGCCTCGATGGCGGCCACCAGGTCGTCGTCGCAGGTGATCTCACCCCGGCGCAGGGCAAGGCAGAGTTCCTCGAGGCGCTCGGCGCTCATCACGGTCACGGATCCTCCTGCGGTCGTCGTCGCACACGGTCGGAATGGGTCATCGCGGTTCACGTCGGGACCTGATCGCCCGGCGGACCAGCCAGCCGGCGAGCGCCACCGCCGCGGCGGCGGCCGACCAGCCGCGGGTGACCGGCGCGGCGGGCGGATGCGCGGTCTGCCACCGGACCAGCCAGGTCACCACGAACCAGGTCACCGAGGCGGCGAAGCCGGCGGCGGCGACGGCGACCCAAAGCCGCCACCAGAAGCGGCGGGTCGCCCGAAGCGCGGCGACGAGCAGCAGGAACAACGCACCCGCGGCCACCGAGACGATGAACGGCGCGCGCAGCGACGCGTAGGTCGGCCAGTCGTAGCTGAGCGACTGGGACGCGGCCAGCAGCAGGCCGACGGCGGCGAGGACCGACGTGTGCAGCGCGGTCAGGAACTCGTGGCGTTCGGCGAGGGCACGCAGCCGCCGTTCCAGGTCGGCGGCGCCGATCTGCGCCATCGGCTCCGCGTAGGCCACGGTGTTGCGCGCCGTGTCCGCCGCGTCGTCGATCTCGGTCAGCAGCCAGGCCACGTACGCCAGGTCCGCGGCCACCGGCCCGGCCAGACCCTCGACCCAGGCGTGGCGGTCCGGCACCGCGAGCGTGTCCGCCCAGTCGCGCAGCCAGATCCGGGCGTTGTGCTCCTCGGCCGTGACCGTCCGGGACATGATGCGCAGGTCGGCCTCGTCGGCGGCGCCCAACGCCGTCTCCCGCCGGAGTTTCCGGAGCCGCTCCTCGCGGGCCTCGGTCGGTTCGGGGTCGGTCCGCTCGCTGTCCTCGACGCGTGACGCGAGGTCGTACAACCGGGCCTGTCGGTCCCGCGAGCGGCGCTCCGCGAACCGGCGGGCCTCGTGGCGGACCTTGGCCATCTCCCAGAGGTAGCCGGGCAGCGGCCGGAGCCGCGCGTCGCCGTCCGGCCACACCCAGGAGTCGCTCAACGACTCGCCGGCGGTGGGCGCCAGCAGCACGAGGACGCGTTCCAGGCGAGCCGGGTCGGGCGACGGAACCTCCCACAGCCAGGTGCCCGGCACCGGCTCGGTCGGTTCCGCCCCACGGAGGTCCGTTCCGGCCGGCAGCGCGGCCTCCGCCTCGGCGGCGAGCCGGTCGGCGTCACCGTCGCCGTCGTACAGCGCGTAGAACAGCCGCACCCGACCGGTGCAGTCCTCGTCGGTCGTCGCGCCCACCGCCGTCCGCCACGCCCGGTCGAGGTCACGCCAGTCCGCGGTGCCGTCGACCGGCGCCAGACAGACCAGGAACGCGTCGAGGCGGGCTGTGGTGTACCGCAGCGCCTGCCGGGTGCCGTCGCCCGGGGCGGTGAGGAACTGCCGGGCCCGCAGGCCGTCGCCGTGCACGAGCGGCACCCGGTCGGGCTCCCGCATGCCGAGGCTGCGGCAGGCGGCGGTGATCCGGGCCGCGATGCCGGTGTCCCGGAGGCCGTCGAAATAGGTGTACGCGTTGAGCGCGTACGCGTGCAGCCTCATCGACCCCGGCCGTCCGGTTCCGACCCGTCCCCCTTCTCCCGGCGCAGCCGGTCGGTCAGCCGATCGGCCTGCCCCCGCAACGGCACCGACTGCCGCACGTCCCTGGCGAGGTCCGCCTTGGCGCCCAACAGATTCTCGAGCGCCTCGATCCGTTGCCGGCACCGATTGACGGCGACCAGGTCGCGCCGATCCAGTGCCTCATTCATCAGCACCAGACAACTGCGGAACTGTTCCCATTTCTCCGGCGGGAGCGTCGCCTCACGGATGTCGGCCAACGCGTCGATGGCGTATTGCAGGATGTCGTCGGGGTCGGGCGCACCGGTCTCGTTCATCGACAGCCACCATAGGCGAGGACGCCTGCGGGGAAGTCGCCCGTCGGAGGCGTACCGACACCGGAACGGTCGCCCGACGCTCATCCGATCCGGTCGCGAATTGCCGGACGTTCAGCCCTTCGACCAGTTCGACCGCAATCACCGCGACCACTTCGCATCGACGCCGGCACATTGTCGGCTAACCGACACGCCGAGAAAGACCGATCAGAAGGAACAGTTGACCAGATCGCATTCGGGACCCAGCCGGATACCGAAACGCGCCTCGACGCCCGCGCGGATGTGCGCCGCGAACTTCATCACCTCGGCCGTGGTGGCGCCACCCCGGTTGGTCACCGCGAGCGCGTGCCGGCTGGACAGCGCCACCGTGCCGTTGCCCCAGTCGTGGCCGTAGCCTCGGGGGAAGCCGGCCCGCTCGATCAACCAGGCGGCCGGCAGCTTGGTGCCCTTGACGTCCGGATAGCGGGGGCACTCCCGGGCCTGCTCCGGCACCTCGGCGAGGACCGGGTTGATGAAGAACGACCCGACGCTCCAGGTGTCGTGGTCCGCCGGGTCGAGAACCATGGCGCGGCCGCGCCGCAGCGCGAGCACGGCCGCGCGGACGTCCGCCGGTGCGGCGGTGCCGCCGACGTCGATGCCCAGCCGCTTCGCCAGTTCCACGTACTCGATCGGCCGCGACTGGTCACTGCGGCGCAGCCGGTACGTCACCTCCACCACGACCCACCTGTCGCTGTGCTTGAAGACGGACTGCCGGTGGCTGCCGAAGCCGCAGCGCTCCGGCGTCCACCGCTCCAGCGCGCCGGTCTGCCGGTCGTGGACGGAGAGCGAGTCGAGCACGTCCGAGGTCACCGTGCCGAACGCGCCGACGTTCTGCACCGGCGTGCCGCCCACCAGCCCGGGGATGCCGGACAACGCCTCCAGGCCGGCGAGCCCGGCGTCGACGGTGGCCGCCACCAGGCGGTCCCACTCGACGCCGGCGGCCGCGGTGACCAGCTCCCCGTCGATGCGGAACTCCGAGGTCGCCAACCTGACGACCGTCCCGTCCCAGCCGACGTCGCCCACCACCAGGTTCGAACCGCCGCCCATGACCAGCAGCGGATCCCCGGCGGCGGTGGCCCGGCGCAGCAGGTCGAGCAGATCGGGGGTGGTCTCCGGCACGTAGAGGCGACCGATCGGACCACCGACCCGCATCGTGGTCAGGTCAGCAAACGTGGTTGTCACCGTGCCAGCCTACTGACCGGCTCACCGCCGCCCGCGGCTTCCTCGGCGCGACCCGTCGGTCAGGCGCCGGCGGCCGACCGGAGCCGCCGGGCCGCGATCCGCACCGCGCGCTCGCAGATCGCGTGCCGGTCGGCGGCCGGGGTCCGGCGCAGGACGAGGCCCGCCAGGATGTTCACCGGCCAGGCGGCGACATCCTCCGGCGGCCGGCCGTTGACCTCGAGGAACAGCTCCACGTCGTGCTCGTTCGAGGTCTGCGCCAGGTGGTCCTGCACCACGGCGAGGAGGGCGTCGGCGAGGGCCTGGGCCGGCGCGCGGCCGTCACTGACGTCGACACCGGGACCGGCCGCCGTGAGGATCCGGTCCTGCAACGTCTTGGCGTCCATGGCCGCCGCCCGGTACAGGTCCTCGGAGGACATCGGAGCGCCCGTCTCCTCGATCACGGCTGGCACCTTCCGTCGAACCGGCCGCCCGTTCGTGGAACCGGTGCGGTGACGCCTGGCGAGGCGTCCTCGGCGTGGGCGAGAACGGCAGTATTGAACCGTTGCCCGTCCGGCGGAACAAGACCACCGTCGGGATTCCGTCACCCGTGCGGCGCCCCGGACCCGGTGACCGGCTCAGGGGCGGGGAAGCAGCACGGCGAGCGTCGCGTCGTCGTGCTGCTTGACCGGGCCCCGCCCCGGCCGCGCCAACAGCTCCGGCCGGCCGGTCTCGTGGCGGCGGACGGTGTCGATGACGGCGCCGGGCCCGGACCGCTCGGCGATCCCGAACACCTCCGCCCAGTCGAGCGCGAAGAACTCGGTCAGCCGGGAGACGCCGTCGGTGCAGAGCAGCAGCCGACGCAGCCCGGAGCGGGCCACCCGGCCGGTCACCGCCTCGGCCGCCGCCGCCGGATCGGTCGACGCCACCCAGAAACCGCCCGGCCGGTTGCGCAGCCGGGCCACCGTGTCCCGGTCGTACGCCGGCAGTTTGTCGGTGCGGTCGTCGTGCACGACCGTGCGGCCGTCCGCGTTCTCGAACACCACCGACGAGTCGCACAGCACCAGATAGTCCACCTGGTCGTCGGTGGCCCGGACCACGGCGACCGTCGACGACGGACTGTGCGGGTTGGACAGGTCGCAGCGCCCCTCGTGGCGGCACCGCAACCGGTCGATGGCGGTGGCCAGGACCCGGTCGAGCGGTGCCGCCGGGGCGGCCGTCAACGCGCCCACCAGACAGTCGCCCAACTGCCGCACCAGCCACGCCGGACCGTGTACGCAGCCGGTGTCGAGACCGGGCGGTCGGGTGACACCGTCCAGCACGAACGCCCAGTCGGCCGACACCACGACGTGGTCCTCGTTGGGCCGGTCCGATCCGGGCGCGGTGGCGAAGGCGAAGTCCACTGTCGCGGTCGGCTCAGCCGGCCATGGTCTCCGCGATGGCCTCGCGGAACGCCTCCGACCGGTGCTCGAAGTTGCGGAACCGGCCGTAGCTGGGCGCGGCCGGCGACAACAGCACGACCCCGCCGGCCGGGGTGATCTTGCGGGCCCGGCGCACCGCGTCGGACAGGTCGTCGACGATCTCGCACCGCACGCCCGGCAGCCCGGTCAGCGCCTCGATGATCCGCGGGCCGCTGTCCGGAATGCCGATCACGGTGATCTCCCGCTCGGCCAGGTGGTCGCGGAGCGGCGCGTAGTCCACCCCCCGGTCGGTGCCGCCCAGGATGACCGTCAACGGCCGCCCGTCGTACGCGTCGATGGCGTGCATGGCCGCGTATGGGCTGGTGGCGAGCGTGTCGTCGACGAAGGTGAGCCCGGACGGGTCGGGAATCTCGGTGAGCCGGTGGGCCAGTCCCTGGAACTCCGCGACCGCGACGGCCAGCGTGTCCTTGAGCGCCGCCACGTCCACGCCGAGCACGTCGAGCACGGCGAGCGCGACGCAGAGGTTGCCCTCGTTGTGCCGGCCGACGAGCGGCAGCACCGCGCGGGGGAAGAGCGGCGTGTCCCGCCTGTGGAACCACTGCGTGCCGTCCGGGCCGGTCGCCACGTGGGTGGTGTCGGGCGAGCCGGCGCGGACCGCCGCCCGGTCGCCGAGTTCCACGGCGAGCCGGGGGTCCGCCCCGTTGACCACCACGGCGTGCGGGCCGTGCGCCAGCAGGTTCAGCTTGTCCCGGTAGTACTCCCGCTCCCCACCGTGCGCGTCCAGGTGCTCCGGGAACAACGCGGTGACCACGGAGATCCGCGGTGAGTCGGTCAGGTCGCTGCACTGGTAGCTGGAGAGTTCCAGCACGTACAGCTCCGCGTCCGGCAGCTCCAGCGTGGGCACGCCGATGTTGCCGCCGAACACGTTCGGCCGGCCGACGGCGGCCAGCAGATGGCTGATCAGGCTGGAGGTGGTGCTCTTGCCCTTGCTGCCGGTGACCCCGATGGTCCGGTCGGCGTGGTCGGCCATCCACAGCGCGGTGCCCTGCGTCACCGGGATGCCGCGCTGCCGCAGCTCGATCATCCACGGGTGGGTCTGCGGCACGCCCGGCGAACGGACCACCACGTCGGCGGCGGTGAGCGCGTGCCGTCCCGGCTCGCCGGTGACCAGCGGGGCGGCCTCGGCCAGCGCGCCCTCCCAGGGCAGCGACAGGAAATTCGCCCGGTCGTCCACCGCGACGAGACCGGCCGGACCGTGCGCGGCGACCGCTCGGGCGGCGGCCATGCCCTCACGCCCCGTGCCCCAGATCGCCACAGAGCGTCCGCGCAGGTCAGACAGGCGCACGTTGGATCTCCTTGCTCGCGTCCCGGTGGGTCCGGACTAGTATGACCTGTGCTTAACGGACAGCTCGGACGGATGGCCGCCTTCACCTTCCCGTCGTACTCGATCGACTTCGCCACCGGCGAGGTGCTGTTCGACTACGCCCTGACCGGTCCCGACGGCGACCAGCGGTTCACCGAGGTGATCACGCTTCCGCTGCCGGCGGAGCCGGTCTCCGACGCCACCGCGGCGCGGCTGGCCCGGGTCCTGGAGCTGCTGCACGTGGTCGCCGGCGTCAGCTACTACAAGGCCGCCGCGCCGCCCCGGCTGGTACTGCCGGCGCCGCTGGGGTCCGCCGCCGTCGAGCTGGTCACCGCCGTCTACACCAAGGGCCTCGCCGAGTACGCGTACCGCAACGCGCTGCCGCACGTGCTGACGCTGCGCCCGGAGGTCCCGGCCGGTTCCGTCGAGTCGGCGGCGCCGTGGGACAACTCCGACCGGCGTCCGCTGTCGGCGGTGGGCGGCGGCAAGGACTCCATCGTCACGCTGGAGGCGCTGCGCCGGGCCGGCCTCGACCCGGTGCCGTTCTCGGTCAACCCGAACCACGTGATCGTGTCGGTGAACGAGGCGTCCGGGCTGACGCCGCTCGCCGCCCGGCGGCGACTCGACCCGGTGCTGTTCGAGCTGAACCGGGCCGG
This sequence comes from Micromonospora sp. RP3T, assembly GCF_003027925.1. Lineage (GTDB taxonomy): Bacteria > Actinomycetota > Actinomycetes > Mycobacteriales > Micromonosporaceae > Micromonospora. The sequence continues at coordinate 40,184 of NZ_PYPS01000012.1, read as the reverse complement.
GGCCCGCAACGGGCACATCCCGGTCACCGCGATCAACTCGCTGATCGCGGTCGCCACCGCCGTGCTGCACGACCTCGGGCCGGTGGTGATGTCGAACGAGCGCTCCGCGTCCGACCCGAACCTGGTCTGGCAGGGCCACGAGATCAACCACCAGTGGTCCAAGGGCGTCGAGGCGGAGGGGCTGCTGCGGGCCGCGCTGGCCGAGCACGCCGGGCTCACCGAGCCGTACTTCTCGCTCCTGCGTTCCCTGTCCGAGCTGCACATCGCCCGGCTGTTCGCCGAGATCGACAGGTACGACGCGGTGGTGACGAGCTGCAACGCCGCGTTCAAGCTGCACGACGCGAGCGAGCGCTGGTGCCGGGACTGCCCGAAGTGCCGCTTCGTGTTCCTGGCCATGGCCCCGTTCATGCCCCGCGAGCGGCTCACCGGCATCTTCGGCGGTGACCTGCTGGCCGACGAGTCCCAGGTTCCCGGCTACCGGGAACTGCTCGGCGTGGACGGGCACAAGCCGTTCGAGTGCGTCGGCGAGGTGGAGGAGTCGGTGGTGGCGCTGAGTCTGCTCGCGCAGCAGGACCAGTGGCGGGACGCCCCGGTGGTGCGCGCCCTGGTGGCGGCGCTGCCGGACACCGCCTGGCAGGCCGCCGCGACCTCCGACGTGTTCACCCCCGCCGGCCCGAGCTTCGTCCCCGCCCCCTACGCCAAGGCCCTCACCGCCCTCGCCTGAACGAGCGTCGGCGTGTCGGCGTCTCGGCGTGTCGCCGTCGGACACGAACGCTGCCGAGTGCCGTATACCTCAGGGGCATAATTATGCCCCTGAGGTATACGGCAGAAAAGCGCATGGCCCACCCTCCGGAGTGACGCTCCGTAACGAGACCGCCCGGATACGGCCGCGGCAGGAGCAGCGCCTCGCGTCGAGCCCGCGGGTCGGCGGCCGGGCGGGGGCGGCTTTGTCAGGACGTGCGGACGGCGTCCAGGGCCAGCAGGGCGACGTGCAGGGAGAGGCACTGGTCGACCGAGTCGAGATCGGCGTCGAGGATGCGGCCGATCCGAGCCAGTCGCTCGTAGAAGGCCGGTCGGGACAGGTGCGCGGCCACCGCGCCGGCCGACTTGTTCCGGCCCTGCTCCAGGTACGCGCGCAACGTGCCGAGCAGTTGTTCCCGGGGATGCTGGGCGTCGTACGCCAGCAGCGGGCCGAGTTCCCGCTCCACGAACGTCTGCAACCGGGGCTCGTCCCGCAGCAGGTGCAGCAGGCCGGCCAGCCCGACGTGCGGCAGCCGGAAGCAGGGCAGGTCGCGCGGGTCCCGCCGGGCCGCCTCGGCGATCTGCCGCGCCTCGACCAGCGACCGGCGTGCCTCGCGCAGGCTGCTCACCCCGGAGCCGGCCGCCACGACGACCGCCGGACGGGCCGGCCCGTCGACCGGGCGCACGCCGCCGTTGGCCGCAGCCCGGCCGGCCCCGTCCGTCGGGCGGCCCGGGCGGGGGGTCGGCGGTCGGGGCGGGGCGGCGTCGAGGCGTACCCGACGCAACGCGGCGGCGAACGCGGCGAGTGACCTCTCCTCGGCGGCCGGGTCGGGCAGCGCCAGCAGCGCGCCGACCGCGTGGTCGTCGACGGCGCTGGTCAACGCCGTCAGCTTGGCCTCACGCACGGCCTGGCCGACCGCCTCGGCGAGATCGCGGAGCCGGGCCGGGCCGGCCTCCGGGCCGACCGGGTCGCGACGAGGGCCCGCGCGCGAGTCGTCAGGAAGGTCGGTGGCGTCCCCGGCCGGGTCGTCGCTGCGGTGCCGGACCACCACGCCGACCAGGTGCCGGCGGTCCAGGGTGACGCCGAGCGCCTTGGCCCGCAGCGCCACCTCGTCCACCGGGCGGGAGTGGTCGATGAGCGCGGTCAGCAGCGTCCGGTGGATCTGTCGTTCCAGGCCCTCGGCGTCGCGGCGGATCAGCCGGCCCAGGGCGAGCGTGGAGGCGGCCCGTTCGATCAGGATGGTGAGCCGGGTGGGCGGCGCGGCCTCGGCCGCCGGCCAGCGCAGCAGCAGCCGGCCCCAGTCCTGTCCCCGCGCGCCGACGGTGGTGACCAGCCAGCCGCTGTCCGGGTCGTACGCGGTCCGCCCGGCCGGCCGGATCCGGCGGGAGTGCTGCTCCCAGCCGTCCAGCAGCAGTTCCGCGTTCTCCCCCGCCGGGTCGTACGCGAGCACCTGCCGGGACAGGTTCTCCAGCACCACCGGGCAGCCGGCCAGCTCGGCGGCCTGCCGCAGCACCTCGGCCGGCTCGGCGCCCTCCACGGACAGCTCGGTGAACCGTTGGTGGATCTCCTCGGTGGCCCGCAGTTCGGTGAGCTGGGCGTCGACGATCAGCGCGTGCACCGCCTCGGTGATCCGCACGAACGGGGTGGCCCGGCGCAGCTCGACCAGCGGCAGGCCGCGCCGTTCGGCGGCGGCGGCCATCACCCGGGGCACGCCGCCGACGTAGCGGCGACCCAACTCGACGACCAGCCCGGAGACCCCGACATCGGCCAGGTCGCCGACGAACGCGCGCAGCCCGGTGTCGTCGGCGGGCAGCCCGATGCCGGTGGTCAGCACCAGCTCCCCGCCGCCGAGCAGGGTGGCGATGTCCGGCACCTCGGTGACGTGAACCCACCGCACCGGCCGGTCCAGTCCGGCGTCGCCGGCGACCAGGCGCGGCGCGCCGTGGCGCACCGGCACCAGGCCGAGCACCTCACGCACGGTAGGGAACACGGGCGACACGCTACCCTGCGTCACCACCGGAACCGAAGCCCCGTCCGTGCGGTCCCGGTTCAGTCGACGCCGAACTCCATCGCGGCGCGGTCGAGCCACTCGTCCTCCGCCGAGGGGACGCCCCGGGAGGCGATGGCCTCCGCGCCGCCCTCGGGCATGGCGCCGATCAGGCCGGTCGAGGCCGCCTGCGCGGCGCCGACCATCCGCTGCGGGGCGGTGCCGCCGACCATGCCGAGCGAGGCGTACTGCTCCAGCTTGGCCCGCGAGTCGGCGATGTCCAGGTTGCGCATGGTGAGCTGGCCGATCCGGTCCGACGGGCCGAACGCCGAGTCCTCGGTACGTTCCATGGACAGCTTGTCCGGGTGGTAGCTGAACGCCGGGCCGGTGGTGTCGAGGATCGAGTAGTCCTCGCCCCGGCGCAGCCGCAACGTCACCTCGCCGGTGACCGCCGTGCCGACCCAGCGCTGCAACGACTCGCGCAGCATCAGCGCCTGCGGGTCGAGCCAGCGGCCCTCGTACATCAGCCGACCGAGGCGACGACCCTCGGTGTGGTAGTTGGCCAGGGTGTCCTCGTTGTGGATGGCGTTGACCAGCCGCTCGTACGCGGCGTGCAGCAGCGCCATGCCGGGCGCCTCGTAGATGCCCCGGCTCTTCGCCTCGATGATCCGGTTCTCGATCTGGTCGGACATGCCCAGGCCGTGCCGGCCGCCGATGGCGTTGGCCTCCAGCACCAGGTCGACCGGGCTGCCGAACTCCTTGCCGTTGATGGTCACCGGGCGGCCCTGGTCGAAGCCGAGCGTGACGTCCTCGGTGGGGATCTCCACCGTCGGGTCCCAGAACCGGACGCCCATGATCGGGCTGACCGTCTCGATGCCGGTGTCCAGGTGCTCCAGCGTCTTCGCCTCGTGGGTGGCACCCCAGATGTTGGCGTCGGTGGAGTACGCCTTCTCGGTGCTGTCCCGGTAGGGCAGGTCGCGGTCGAGCAGCCACTCCGACATCTCCTTGCGCCCACCGAGTTCGGTGACGAAGGCGGTGTCGAGCCACGGCTTGTAGATGCGCAGCTGCGGGTTGGCCAGCAGGCCGTACCGGTAGAACCGCTCGATGTCGTTGCCCTTGAACGTCGAGCCGTCGCCCCAGATCTGGACGTCGTCGGCGACCATCGCCCGCACCAGCAGCGTGCCGGTGACGGCCCGGCCGAGCGGGGTGGTGTTGAAGTAGGCCCGCCCGCCCGAGCGGATGTGGAACGCCCCGCAGGTCAGCGCCGCGAGACCTTCCTCGACCAGGGCGGCTCGGCAGTCGACCAGCCGGGCGATCTCGGCGCCGTAGCTGAGCGCGCGGCCGGGCACCGAGGCGATGTCGGGCTCGTCGTACTGGCCGATGTCGGCGGTGTAGGCGCAGGGCACGGCGCCCTTGTCGCGCATCCACGCGACCGCGACCGAGGTGTCGAGGCCGCCGGAGAAGGCGATGCCGACACGTTCGCCGGTGGGCAGGGAGGTGAGAACCTTGGACACAGGAAGATTATGCACCAAGCCGCATGGTCATGCAAGCGGCGGTCACACCGGGTCGTCGCGGCCGAGTTCCCAGCAGGCCACCGCCGTCGCGGCGGCGACGTTCAGCGAATCCACACCCCGACGCATCGGGATCACCACGCGGACGTCGCTGGCGGCCATCGCCGCCGCCGTCAGCCCGGCGCCCTCCGCGCCCAGCAGCAACGCCGCGCGGGCCCGCTCATCGCCGGTCAGCCGCTGGATCGGCACCGCGTCCGGCGCCGGCGTCAGGGCCAGCACCGTGAAGCCGGCCGCGCGGACCCGGTCCAGGCCGCCCGGCCAGGGTTCCAGCTTCGCGTACGGCACCGCGAACACCTCGCCCATGCTGACCCGGACGCTGCGCCGGTAGAGCGGGTCGGCGCAGGTCGGCGACAGCAGCACGGCGTCCACCCCGAGCGCCGCCACGGCCCGGAAGATCGCGCCCAGATTGGTGTGGTTGTTGACGTCCTCCAGCACCACCACCCGGCGGGCCGCGGCCAGCACCTCGTCCGTCGACGGCAGCGGCTTGCGGTGGAACGAGGCCAGCACGCCCCGGTGCACGTGGAAGCCGGTGGCCCGCTGGAGCACCGCCGGCGTGGCCGCGTACACCGGGGCGTCGCCGGTGTCGAGGTCGGCGAGCTGGTCCGCCCGCTTCGCGTCGACCAGGTACGACCGGGCCGGGTAACCGGCCCGCAGCGCCCGCCGCAGCACCAGCTCCCCCTCGGCGATGAACAACCCGTGCGGGGGCTCCCAGCGGGTCCGCAGCTCCACGTCGGTCAACGCGCGGTAGTCGGCGATCCGGTCGTCGTCGGGGTCGGTGATCTCGTGGACGGGCACCCGACGATTCTGCCCGGTGCCCCGACCCGTACCCCGGCGCGGGCCGGGTTTCCGCCGCCCGAGGCGGGGAACGGAGCCGGGGAAGCGGACACCGACGGAGGGACCACCACGATGGGCGCGGACCACCCCGACGACGGCCGGCTGCCCCGCGGCGCCACCGTGGCCGATCACATCGTGGCCCGGCTCGCCGAGTGGGGCGTGCACCGCTACTACGGCTATCCCGGGGACGGCATCAACGGCCTGACGTCGGCGCTGCAACGCGCCGAGGGGCGCGCCCGGTTCATCCAGGTACGCCACGAGGAGACCGCCGGCTTCGCCGCCGGCGCGCACGTCAAGTACGGCGGCGGCCCGCTCGGCTGCGTGATGGTGACGAGCGGTCCGGGGGCGATCCACGCGCTCAACGGCCTCTACGACGCCAAGCTCGACCACCAGCCGGTGGTGGCGCTACTCGGGCACACCGCGCTGCCCGCCGAGGGCGGCGGCTACTACCAGGAGGTGGACCTGCTCTCGCTCTACAAGGACGTGGCCGGCGGCTTCCTGGCCCAGCTCGACGACCCGTCCCAGGCCCGGCACCTGGTGGACCGGGCCTGCCGCACGGCGCTCGCGCGGCGTACCGTGACCGCCCTGGTCCTCCCCGCCGACGTGCAGGACGAGCCGGCGGTGCCGCACCCGCCGCACGCGCACGGTTATTACCACACCAGCGCGGTGCCGAGCAGCCCGCCGACCGTGCCGCCGGCCGACGACGTACGCCGCGCGGCCGAGGCGCTGCGCGGCGGCGAGCGGGTGGCCATGCTGGTCGGGCAGGGCGCGCTCGGCGCGGAGAACGAGGTACGCCGGATCGCCGACCGGCTCGGCGCCGGGGTGGCCACCGCGCTGCTCGGCTTCGCCGCCGTGGACCACCGGCAGCCCTGGGTCACCGGCGCGATCGGCCTGCTCGGCACGCGTCCGAGCTGGCAGCTCATGCAGGAGTGCGACCGGCTGCTGATCGTCGGCAGCCAGATGCCGTACTCGGAGTTCTACCCGCCGGAGGGGCAGGCCCGGGCGGTGCAGATCGACCTGGACGGCAGCCGGATGGGGCTGCGCTACCCGACCGAGGTGAATCTGACCGGCGACGCCGGCCCGACGCTGCGGGCCCTCCTGGACGAGCTGGGCCCCGGCCCGGCGCCGACCGCCTGGCGGGCCACCATCGCCGACGCCACCGGCAAGTGGCGGGCCGCCCAGCGGGAGCTGGCCGGGCAGCCGGCCGACCCGGTCAACCCGCAGTCGCTGTTCGCCACGCTCGACGACGCGCTGCCCGACGACGCCATGCTCGCCGTGGACTGCGGCACGGCCACCGCCTGGTACGCCCGGCACCTGCGGGTCCGGCCCGGCATGCTGGCCAGCCTCTCCGGCACGCTGCTGTCCATGGGCGGCGGCCTGCCGTACGCGCTGGCGGCGAAGTTCGCCCACCCGGACCGCCCGGTGATCGCGCTGCTCGGCGACGGGGCGATGCAGATGAACGGCGTCAACGAGCTGATCACGGTGGCGAAGTACTGGCGGGAGTGGGCGGACCCCCGGTTCGTGGTGCTGGTGCTCAACAACCGGGACCTGTCGTTCGTGAGCTGGGAGCAGCGCTCCGGCGAGGGCACTCCTCGCTTCCCGGACAGCCAGGACCTGCCGGACGTGGCGTACCACCGGTGGGCGGAGGTGCTGGGGCTCGGCGGCGAGCTGGTCGACGCGCCCGAGCAGGTGCCCGACCTGTGGCCCCGGGTGCTCGGCGCGGACCGGCCGGTGGTGGTCAACGCGGTGGTCGACCCGGCGGAGCTGATGCTGCCGCCGCACTTCACCGCCGAGCAGGCCCGCAAGACAGCCGCCGCGCTGCTGCGCGGCGACAGCGACCGGGCGGGCATCCTCCGGCGTGGCCTGCCCGCCACCGTCGCCACCTACCGTCCCCGCCGGCGCGGCCGCTGACCGGTCGGGCCCCGCCCGTCACGCCCGCTCGTAGCGCAGCAGCACCGCACGGCCGTCGAACGGGCGCGTCTCGACCAGCCGGAGTTCCTGGCGGGCGAGGTCGGGCAGCACCTGCTTCCCGCCGCCGAGCACCACCGGGTGCACGATCACCCGGTACTCGTCGACCAGCCCGAGCGCCGCCAGCGCCGTCGCCGCGCCGGTCCCGCCGGTGACCAGCAGGTCGCCGTCGAGCCCGGCCCGCACCTCGGCCAGCTCCGCCGCCAGGTCGCCGCCGCCGATCACCCGCGCGCCGTGGTCGGCAGCGACGAGCGTGCGGGAGACGACCACCTTCGGGGTACGCCGCCAGATCGGCGCGAACGCCAGGTCGTGCGGATGGTCGGAGATCGACTCCACCTGCGGCCAGTAGGACGACATCATCTCCCACACCCGCCGCCCGTAGACGAACGCGCCAGCCCGCTCGGACAACCCGATCGAGTACGCGGACAGCTCGTCCCCCATCGCCGGCCAGTCGAACTCACGTTTCGGCCCCTCGATGAAGCCGTCGACCGACTGGTGCACCCAGTAGATGACCTCGCCCATGGCACGCTCCTCCACTCACCGGTGCGCCCGGTCCCGGACGCGCTCACCGGTGGGTCGGAGCCGTCGGGGCGGATCCGACATCCACATCCCAGCTTCCCGGAGAGGTGTTAAAAGGGGGCCCCGCCTCTACCGAATGCGTTAAGCGGGGGCCCCTCCTTATCCCCGGCCCTGGAGCCAGCGGAGGACGTCGGAGGGGAGGTTGCGGTTGTCCTCACGGGGCTGGGGCTGGGGCTGCGGGCGGGGCTGGGGGCGCTGCGGGTCGCCGGCCAGCTCGCGGCTCGGCGCGGTGAAGTCCTTCACCGGCTTGCCGGCGACCGCCGCCTTGATGGTCCGGGCCACCGCGTCGATCACCTTCGCCTGCACCGCGGAGCCGACCAGGTCGGTCGCGTCGTCCGGGTTGGCCGCGATGCCGGCCACGGCCACCTGCGGGGTGAACCCGACGAACGTCTCGGTGGCGTTCCGCTCCGAGCTGCCCGTCTTGCCGGCCACCGGCCGGTCGACGATCCCGTCGACGCCGGTGGCGGTGCCGCCGTTGCACTGCCCGTACGCCGACTGCTGGCCCACCGGGCAGCGGGCCGCGTCGGTGGCCGCCCGCGCCACGTCCGGTTCCAGCACCTGCTTGCAGTTCGGCTGCCCCACGTCGACCGCGTCGCCGTCCGGCGCGGTGACCGAGACCACCGGCAGCGGCGTGCAGTACGTGCCCTCGGCGGCCACCGTCGCGTACGCGTTGGCCAGGTCGAGCGGGGTGGTGGCGGCCACGCCGAGCGTGAACGCGCCCCAGTTGGCGGCGTTGTTCCGGGCGAACGCGGCGTCGGAGTCGGCCCGGAACGTGATGCCCAGACGCTGCGCCATCTCCACCACCTTGTCCTCGCCGACCTGCTCGGCCAGCCAGACGAAGTACGTGTTGACGGAGCGGCCGAAGCCGTCCCACATCATCCGGTAGCCGTCCATCCACTCCGGGTTGGCGTTGCTCGGGCACCACCTGCCGTCGCAGTTGCCCTCGTCGTCGGAGGCGTACCGGGTGGGCAGCTTGGCCGGCGCGTCGAAGCCGGTGGCGAGCGGCTTGCCGGCCTCCAGCGCGGCCAGCATGGTGAACAGCTTGAACGTCGACCCGGCCTGGTAGCCGTCCACGCTCGCGCCACCGGAGATCAACGGGTTGACCGTGTTCGGGTGGTTGGCCTGCCCGCCCGGGTTGTCGGCGAGGCTGTAGTGCCGGTTGACCGCCATGGCGAGCACCCGACCGGTGCCGGGCTCGACCGCCGCGATCGGCAGCGCGCGCTTGTCGTCGTACCCGTAGACCTTGGTGGCCTGCGCCTGCGCGGTCTGCTGGATCTTCGCATCGAGCGTGGTGACCACCCGGTAGCCGCCGCGGCGCAGCGCCTGCTCGCGCTCGTCGGCGGTGTCGCCGAACGCCGGCTGGGTGAGCCACCACTGGCGCAGGTAGTCGCAGAAGAAGCCCCAGTCGTCGTGGCCCTGCGCGGTCGCGGTGCAGCCGTTGGGCTGGGCGGTCGGGCGCAGCCGCAGCGGCTCGGCCTTGGCCGCCGCCGCCTGCGCGGCGGTGACCGCGCCGGTCTCGGCCATCGAGTCGAGCACGTACGCCCGGCGGGCCAGCGCCGCGTCCTTGTCGCCGTCGATCGGGCTGTACGCGTCGGGCGACTGGACCAGGCCGGCGAGCAGCGCCGCCTCGCCGAGCGTCAGGTCCGCCGGCGCCGTGCCGAAGTAGCGCTGGCTCGCGGCGGCGACGCCGTACGCGCCGGAGCCGAAGTACGCGATGTTGAGGTAGCGGTTGAGGATCTCGTCCTTGGACAGCGACTGCTCCAGCGCGTTCGCGTACCGGATCTCCTGGAGCTTGCGCCCGACGGTCTGCTCGGTGGCGGCCTGCCGTTCCTCGGCGGTGCGGGTGGGGTCGGTCTTGAGCACGTTGCGGACGTACTGCATGGTCAGCGTGGAGCCGCCCTGCTCGGTGCCGCCGCCCTTCACGTTGGCCACCAGCGCGCGGGCGATGCCGCGCAGGTCGGCGCCGCCGTGTGAGTAGAACCGCCGGTCCTCGGCCGAGATGATCGCCTGGCGCATCACCGGCGCGATCTCGGCCAGCGGCACGTCGGTGCGGTTCACGTCGTAGAACGTGGTGATCAGCGTCTTGCCGTCGTTGGCGTAGAGGTAGGAGCGCTGCGGCTGCGCGGGGGTGCGCAGCGCGTCGGGCAGTTCCGCGTACGCGCCGAGGCTCGCCTTGGCGACGAACCCGCCGAGCAGGCCGGTCGGGAGCGCGGCGAGCGCCAGGACGAGCCCGGCGAGCAGGCCGGCGAGCAGCACGGTGAACAGCCGCGACAGCGGCGTCCGGGGAGACGGCATGGCACCAAGGATTGCCACGAAAGCCGCCTACCGGCCACTTCGCCAGGCAACTGTCAGTTACCTCACGGCGACTGTCCAGCCCCGCCGGCACCCACGAACCGGTCAACCGGCGGCAAGCGGGCCGTCCGGTGACGGGGGCGGGGCGGCGACGCTGGCCGTGGCGGCGTCGCGGGCGATGGTCTCCGGGACCAGCCGGCCGCTGCGGTAGCCGATGCCGATGCCGGCGACCAGCACGAAGATCGCGCCGAACGTCTGCAACGAGCCGATCAGCGCGCCGCCCAGGCCGAGCAGCGGCGCGGCGATCATCAGCATGATGCCGTCGCCGTAGGAGAACATCCCGGAGCGGGCCACCGACCAGCCGGTCATCAACCAGCCCACGCTGTAGCAGGTGGCCCCGAACAGCACGATGCCGCGCGCGGTCAGGCCGAACACCGGCGTCTGCTCGGCCAGCCCGGCGAACGGCAGCATCAGCACCATGCCGCCGATGCTGGCCAGCAGCCCGGCCAGCGCGACGCGGCGGCAGCGGGTGGCCGCGAGCAGGCCGGTGAGCGCGAGCAGGGCCAGCAGCCCCAGCCAGACCGACAGCACCCAGCCCACCAGGTAGAGCGGCTGGCCGTCGGCCGGGTAGGGGTCGTTGCCCACCCCGCCGTCGCTGGCCATCGCCACCACGCCGTAGAGGACCGCGTACGCCGGGAGCAGCCAGACCGCCGCGCGGGCGAACCGCCGGACGGACCAGGCCCAGCTCGCGTCCGTGGCCGGGGCCCCCGGCCCCGGTTCGGAGACGAACGGCAGGACCCGGAACCCCCCACCGGTACGCCGGGAGCCGAGCGGTCCGCCGGGGTCGTGCGCGCCGGGGACCGGGGTACGGGAGAAGAGCCGGTTCGCCGGTTCCGTCATGCGCCACCTCGCTCGCGCCACGGGTGGCCCGGTACGCGCAACGACGCCCCGGCCCTGGTCACCACCCGTCCCTGAGACCGATGGTGGCAGGCGCCGGGGCGCCGGATGAGCGATTCTCGGATTTGCCGGGATCAGCCCCGTTCGCGCTGGTCCGCCGGGTCGTTGAGCAGGGAGTTCGGGGCCACCGGCTCGGGGGCCGGCAGGCCCTTCGCCGTGTTGCCGCCGGTGGCCTGCGCCTCCGCCACGCGTACCTCGTCGTGGATCTCCTGGGCGGCGACGGCCGCGGCCTGGGCCGCCTCGGCGGCCTCGCGCTCGACCTCGCCGGCGGTCCGGGCGGCCTCCGGCGACGGCTCGTCGCCGACCATGTTCGCCAGCCCGCCCAACGCGCCGCCCATGCCCTCCAGGGCCCGGGTCAGCTCGGTCGGCACGATCCAGACCTTGTTGGCGGTGCCGTTGGCGATCTGCGGCAGCGCCTGAAGGTACTGGTAGGCCAGCACCTTCTGGCTCGGGTTGGCGGTGTGGATCGCGTCGAAGACGGTACGGATCGCCTTGGCCTGACCCTCCGCCTGGAGGATCCGGGCCTGCCGGTCACCGTCGGCGCGCAGCACCGCGGCCTGCTTCTCACCCTCGGCGGTGAGGATCTGGGACTGCTTGTGCCCCTCGGCGTTGAGGATGGCGGCGCGGCGGTCCCGCTCGGCGCGCATCTGCTTCTCCATCGAGTCGCGGATGCTCGGCGGCGGCTCGATCGCCTTGATCTCGACCCGGGTCACCTTGATGCCCCAGCGGCCGGTGGTCTCGTCCAGCACCCCGGACAGGTGCCTGTTGATCTCCTCGCGGCTGGTCAGCGCGCGCTCCAGGTCCAGCGAGCCGATCACGTTACGCAGCGTGGTGACGGTGAGCTGCTCGATCGCCTGGAGGAAGTTGGAGATCTCGTAGGTGGCCCGGACCGAGTCGACCACCTTGAAGTAGAGGACGGTGTCGATCGAGACGACCAGGTTGTCCGAGGTGATCACCGGCTGCGGCGGGAAGCTGACCACCTGCTCACGCATGTCGACCTTGGTGCGCACCGCGTCGACGAACGGCACCAGCAGGTTGAGGCCCGGGCTCAGGGTGCGCTTGTACCTGCCGAGCCGCTCCACCACGTCCTGGCGCTGCTGCGGCACGATCCGCACCGCCTTGGCCAGTGTGACCACCACGATCAGCGCCACGGCGATCAACAGGACCGCTGCAAACTCCATATCTTCACCCTCTCGCTTCGGGCAGCTCGCCCGGGGCGGAAATGTCGTCCTGCCAGACCAGGGCGGTCGCGCCCCGGACCTTTATCACCTGCACCCGCTGGCCGACGGCGTACGTCTGCGTCGCGTCGAACGAGCGGGCCGTCCACAGCTCACCATCGATCTTGACCATGCCGCGGTCGGCGTCCACCGGCTCCAGCACCACCGCACTGGACCCCTCGATGGCCTCGACGCCGAACGGCTGCTCGCCGGCCTCCAGCCCCGACCGGGCGTTGCGGCGGAGCGCCGGCCGGGCCAGCGCCAGGGACAGCGCCGACACCACCGCGAAGATCACCGCCTGGAGCGCCACCGGCGCGCCGAGCGCCGCGGCGCCGGCCGCGGCGAACGCCCCGACCCCGAACATGATCAGGAAGAGCGTCGTCGTGAAGATCTCGGCGACCGCCAATACCACACCCAGAACGATCCAGAACACGGCGTCCACGTGACCAATCGTGACACGTCAAGGCACGTGTCATCGAACTGTCATGATCGCTAGGCTGGCCGGGCCGGACGGCGACGAGGAGGACGAGATGACTCTGCTGCCCGAGACCGCACGCCAGGTGGACCTGCTGGTCGCCCACGCTCAGGCGGACGGACGCGGGCCGTCGGTCGCGCTCGGTGTGGTCCGCGACGGCGAGCTGGCACACGTCTCGGTCGCCGGCGAACAGCCCCGCCCCCACGTCGACACGCAGTACCGGATCGGCTCGATCACCAAGACCATGACCGCCGTGCTGGTGATGCAGCAGCGCGACGCCGGGCGGCTGACCCTCGACGACCCGCTCGACAAGCATCTGCCCGGCACCCCGGTCGGCGCGCTCACCGTCCGCCAGCTGCTCGGGCACGCCAGCGGGCTGCAACGCGAGCCGGACGGCGGATGGTGGGAGCGCGCCGACGGCACCGACCTGGACACGCTGCTCGCCGGGCTGACCCCGGGCAAGATCGCCTACCCGCCGCACCGGGTCTACCACTACTCCAACCTGGCGTACGGGCTGCTCGGCGGCGCGCTGGAGCGGATCACCGGCACCCCGTGGCGCACGTTGCTGACCGAGCGGCTGCTGACGCCGCTCGGCATGCGCCGCACCACCGTGCTGCCGACCGAGCCGTACGCCCGCGGCTTCGTCGTGCACCCGTGGCACCAGACGCTGCGGGAGGAGCCGCTGACCGACACCGGGGCGATGGCGCCGGCCGGGCAGCTCTGGTCGACGGTCGAGGACCTGGCCCGCTGGGCGGCGTTCCTCGCCGACCCGGACCCGGCGTTGCTCGACCCGGCCACGCTGACCGAGATGTGCGTCCCGGTGGCGATCAGCGACCTGGACTCGTGGACCGGCGGCCACGGCCTCGGTGTGGAGCTCTACCGGGTCGGCGACCGGGTGTACGTGGGCCACGGCGGGTCGATGCCCGGCTTCGTCGCCGGCCTGGTGGTGCACCGTCCCACCCGGACCGCGGTGGTGGACTTCGCCAACGCGTACGGGCTGCGCGGGCACCACGTCGTGGGGATGGCCCGCGACGTGCTCACCCGGGTGCTGGACGCCGAGCCACCCGCGCCCGCCCCGTGGCGCCCGGCCACTCCCCCCGCCGCCGCCGCGGCCGAGCTGACCGGCCGCTGGTGGTGGATGGGCATCGAGTACGAGTTCCGCGCCGACCCGGCCGGTGACCTGGTGGGTGGGCCGATGGGCGGCCCGCCGCTGCGCTTCACCCGGCAGGGGCCGGACCGCTGGCGGGGCCGGTCCGGCCCGCAGGACGGGGAGGTCCTCACCGTCGTCCGCGACTCCGCCGGCACGGCGGTCGCGCTGGACATCGCCACCTTCGTCCTCACCCGCTCCCCCGACCAGGCCCCCTGACCCCGGGCGCCTACCAACTTGAGTACGTGGACGGGTCACCCCCCGACCCGTCCACGCCCTCAAGTTCGTAGCGCCCCGCCAGACCCACCCACGACCGCGGAACCGAGCCGCGGACACGGCACCCGACCGGCCGGGGGCGACCGTGACCGGCGCAGGGATCAAGCCTGACCGCCCGGAGCCGGGCACGGTCGCCCCCGGCCCCGACCGCAACCACTACTCAGGCGAGGTGACGAAATCGATCAACCGCTCCATCGCGTTGATCAACGGTGTCTCCACGTCCGCGAAACTGTCCACCCGGGACAGGATGTGCCGCCACATGTCGGCCGGCTCGGCCACCCCGAGCGCGGCGCAGACGCCCTCCTTCCAGGGCTGCCCGGGCGGCACCACCGGCCACGCCGCGATGCCCAGCGCCGCCGGCCGCACCGCCTGCCACACGTCCACGTAGGGATGACCGGTGACCAGCACGTGGGGTGCGGTCACCCGGGCCACGATCCGGCTCTCCTTCGAACCGGGGACGAGGTGGTCGACAAGCACCCCGAGCCGGCGGCCCGGTCCGGGCGCGAACGCGCGCACCTCGTCGGCGAGCGCGTCGATGCCGTCGAGCGGCTCCACCACCACGCCCTCGATCCGCAGGTCGTCGCCCCAGATCCGCTCGACGAGCGCGGCGTCGTGCACACCCTCCACCCAGATCCGGCTGGCCTTGGCGACCTGCGCCCGGACGCCGTCCACCGCGACCGAGCCGGAGGCGGTCCGACGCCGGGCGGCCGGGACCGGGGCGCGGGCCGGGCGGCGCAGCGTGACCGGCCGGCCGTCGAGCAGGAACGCGGCGGGCAGCAGCGGGAAGTTGCGCCGCCGACCGTGCCGGTCCTCCAGCACCACGGCGCCCGAGTCGAAACCGACCACCGCGCCGCAGAACCCGGAGTCGGCGTCCTCGACCACCAGGTCGGGCTCGGCGTCGACCTCGGGGGTCACCTTCCGCCTCCGCCAGTCGCCCGCCAGCACGTCCCCGTCGTATCGCCCCGCCATGACGATCACGCTAGTCACCGGGCCGGCGGCTCGCCCGCCGACGCGCCGGTCCGAGCACCGCCCGAGGGCATACGAAACGGTGCGAACGGGGTAGTTGGGGGCAGGCCACGCCACCCGTGCGGCAGCCGAGACAGCGGCGGCGGCCACCACGTACCCTTTCCGCATGTCCTCCCCCGCAACGGGCGCGGCCACGCTGGCTGCGCGCCGGTCAAGCCGGTTCGTCGCCTGGGTACGCGCCTGGCGCGCCGGCCTGGTGCCGTTCGACGAGGTCGCCGACGCCATCGCCGGCGACGAGGAGCACCTCGTCGCGGACGCGCCCGGCACCTGGACCGACGTGTCGCTGCGGGAGGCGCTGCCCAGCCTGGCCAAGCACTCCCCGGACGAGATCCGCCTGGTCCTGCCCGCACCGGGCGACCCGCGCGGGCTGCCCGGGCCCGGCGCGTTCGCCGGGGCGGCGCTGCTGGCCGGCGAGGCGGTGGTGGCCAGCGGGCTCGGGCTGGTGCCCGAGGTCCGCACGCACACCTCCGGCTCCGGGATGACCTGGGAGACGGTGCTGTGGCGGGTCCACGCGCTGCCGCCGGACGCGCCGAAGGCGTCCCTGACCGCGCCGGGCGCGGCGGAGGCCGAAGCCGAGCTGGCCACCGCGCTGGCCGAGACGACCGCGGCACTGACCCGGCTCGACGTCGCCCAGTGGCGGCCCGAGCTGGCCGGCGCGCTCGCCGCACTGCGTCGCCCCGACGGCGCCACCGACCTGCCACCCGGGTTCGACCCCCGGTCCCGCCGGCTGTTCGCCCGCGCCGCCGTGCTGGACCGGGTGCTCGCGCTGGCCGGCGAGAGCGCCCCGGGCGGGGCGGTGAACACCCACGAGGCGCAGCAGCGGGACGCGGCGCTCCGACCGCTGACCACCGCCTGCCGGCAGGCGCTGGTGGCCGCCTGCAACGCCCCGCTGCGGCTCTAGGCCCGCCGGCTCAGAGCTCGTCGATCAGGTCGGCCACCGAGTCGACGATCCGGGACGGCCGGTACGGATAGCGTTCCGCCTCGGCCCGGGTGCTGATGCCGGTGAGCACCAGAATCGTCTCCAGCCCCGCCTCCAGCCCGCACAGGATGTCGGTGTCCATCCGGTCGCCGATCATCGCGGTGGACTCCGAGTGGGCGTCGATGGTGTTCAACGCGGAACGCATCATCATCGGGTTGGGCTTGCCGACGAAGTAGGGCTCCACGCCGGTCGCCTTGGAGATCATCGCGGCCACCGAGCCGGCCGCCGGCAGGGCCCCCTCGACCGACGGGCCGGTGGCGTCCGGGTTGGTGCAGATGAACCGCGCGCCGTCGTCGATCAGCCGGATCGCCTTGGTTATCGCCTCGAAGCTGTAGGTGCGGGTCTCCCCCAGCACCACGTAGTCCGGGGCGAAGTCGCTGAGCACGTACCCCACCGCGTGCAACGCCGTGGTCAGGCCGGCCTCACCGATCACGTACGCGGTCCCGCCCGGCCGCTGGTCGGCCAGGAACTGGGCGGTGGCCAGCGCGGACGACCAGATCGCCTCCTCCGGCACGTCCAGCCCCATCCGGGCCAGCCGGGCCTGGAGGTCGCGCGGGGTGTAGATGGAGTTGTTCGTCAGCACCAGGAACGGCTTGCCCGAGGCGCGCAGCTTCTTGACGAACTCCGGGGCGCCGGGCACCGGCTGCCCCTCGTGCACCAGCACGCCGTCCATGTCGGTGAGCCAGCTCTGCACCGGCCTGCGGTCATGCATCGTGTCGTCCCCAGGGATGTGTCGGTGGTCGGTCGGGCTCAGGGCCGGCGGGCCGCGGGCACGCAGCACAGCGCCGGGCAGGTGTCCCAGGCCGGCAACTCGCCGAGCCGGCGACGCAGCCGCTCCCCGTCCGGGGCGGTGCGCTCCAGGACCAGCTCCCGGACCATCGCCACGAAGCGCGGGTCGATGCCCGGTGTGCCGGCGCGGACGAAGTCCAGGCCGAGCTGCTTGGCCGTCTCCAGCGCCTCGGTGTCCAGGTCCCAGACCACCTCCAGGTGGTCGGAGACGAACCCGATCGGGCTCACCACCACACCGGTCACGCCCTGCTCGGCCAGGCTGGTCAGGTGGTCGTTGACGTCCGGCTCCAGCCACGGCACCTGCGGCGGGCCGGACCGGCTCTGCCAGACCAGGTCGTACGGCAGGTCCGGCGCGGCGGCGGCGTGCACCAGCCGGGCGGTCTCCGCCATCTGGGCGGTGTACCGGCCGCCGTGCGGGCCGGCGGTGGCGGCCGCCGAGGCCGGGATCGAGTGCGCGGTGAACACCAGCCGGGTGCTGTCCCGCCGGGCCGGGTCGAGCTGGGCCAGCGCGGCACGGACCGCGTCGACGTGCGGCTCGACGAAGCCCGGATGGTCCCAGAACTGGCGCAGCTTCTCGATCAGCGGCGCGTCCGAGCCGACCGCGGCGCGCGCCGACGCGATGTCCTCCTGGTACTGCCGGCAGGAGGAGTAGCCGCCGTACGCGCTGGTGACGAACGCCAGCGCCCGGGTGACCCCGTCGTCGCGCATCCGCGCCACCGTGTCGGCGAGCATCGGGTCCCAGTTGCGGTTGCCCCAGTAGACCGGCAGGTCGACGCCGTTGGCGGCGAAGTCCGCCCGGATCGCCGCCAGCAGGTCGCGGCACTGCTGGTTGATCGGGGACACGCCACCGAAGTGCAGGTAGTGCTCGGCGACCTCGGCCAGCCGCTCCGGCGGCACCCCCCGGCCGCGGGTCACGTTCTGGAGGAAGGGAAGCACGTCCTCGGGCCGCTCCGGGCCACCGAAGGAGACCAGCACCAACGCGTCGTACGCCATGGCCCCATTCTTCCCCGCCCGCCGTGACGCGCGTGCGACGCCCCCTGCTCAGCGCGGTTACGGATGTTAGGCGGGGGCCCTTCTTATGCAGAATGCGTTAAGAAGGGGCCCCGCCTTTCCGCTCAGGCGCCGAGGGCGTGGTAGCCGCCGTCGACGTGCACAATCTCGCCGGTGGTGGCCGGGAACCAGTCGGACAGCAGCGCCAGGCAGGCCCGGGCGGCCGGCTCGGAGTCGGACAGGTCCCAGCCCAGCGGCGCGCGCTCGGACCAGGCGTCCTCGAACTGGCTGAACCCGGGGATCGACTTGGCGGCCATGGTGCGCAGCGGGCCGGCCGCCACCAGGTTGCTGCGGATGCCCTGCTTGCCCAGGTGCAACGCCAGGTAGCGGGAGGCGGACTCCAGCCCGGCCTTGGCCACGCCCATCCAGTCGTAGACCGGCCAGGCCTTGGTGGCGTCGAAGGTGAGGCCGACCACGGCGCCACCGGCGGACATCAGCGGCAGCGCCGCCATGGCGAGGGACTTGTAGGAGAACGTGGAGACCTGCAGCGCGGTCGCCACGTCGGCCCACGGCGCGTCGAGGAACCCGCCGCCGAGGCAGCTCTGCGGCGCGAACCCGATCGAGTGCACCACCCCGTCCAGGCCGTCGACGTGCTCGCGCACCTTGTCGGCCAGCCCGGCCAGGTGCTCGTCGTTGCTGACGTCCAGCTCGATCACCGGCGCCGGCTCGGGCAGCCGCTTGGCGATCCGCTCCACCAGGGAGAGGCGGCCGAAGCCGGTGAGCACGACCTGGGCGCCGTTCTCCTGGGCGAGCTTCGCCACGGAGAACGCGATCGAGGCGTCGGTGATGACGCCGGTGACCAGCAGCCGCTTACCGGCCAGGAGTCCGGACATGCGTATTTCCTCCGTGCTCTCGTCAGTCAGTGACCCATGCCCAGGCCGCCGTCGACCGGGATGACGGCGCCGGAGATGTACCCGGCCGCGTCCGAGGCCAGCCAGGTGACCACGTCGGCCACCTCCGCCGGCTGGGCGAACCGGCCGGCCGGGATGGCCTTGCGGTATTCGGTGCGGCGCTCCTCGGGCAGCGCCGCGGTCATGTCGGTGTCGATGAAGCCGGGCGCCACCACGTTCGCGGTGATGTTGCGCCCGCCCAGCTCACGGGTGATCGAGCGGGCCACCCCGACCAGGCCGGCCTTGCTCGCGGCGTAGTTGACCTGGCCGGCGCCCCCGTAGAGGCCGACCACCGAGGAGATGAAGATCATCCGGCCCCACTTGGCCCGGAGCATCTTCGTCGAGGCCCGCTTGGCGACCCGGAAGGAGCCGGCCAGGTTGGTGTCGAGCACCCGGGTGAACTGCTCGTCGGACATCCGCATGATCAGCGTGTCGTCGGTGATGCCGGCGTTGGCGACGAGCACCTCCACCGGGCCCAACTCGGCCTCCACCGCGGCGAACGCGGCGTCCACCGACTCGACGTCGGTCACGTCGCACCGCACCCCGAACAGCCCCTCCGGCGCGTCCCCGCTCCGGTGGGTCACCGCCACCCGGTCGCCCTGCTTGGCGAAGGCCTGCGCGATGGCCAGACCGATGCCGCGGTTTCCGCCGGTCACCAGCACGGTACGGGCCACGGGTCCCCCTGAAGCTCGGTCTGATCTCTCGGTCGGTGGCGAGCCTAGGGGTTACCGACAGGTAAGCGCTAACCCGCCCAGCTCAGCGGCCGGGCCGTGTCCTCCCGCCGGCCCGACGCGCGACACCGCCACCCCCGGTGTACGCTGATCACTGTCTGCGGGCCGGTCTGCGCCCGCGCTCCGGGCTCCGCCGACCGCAGGAGGTGATCGCTGTGCGAGATAGCGATCCTCCCAGTCGTGGCCGGGCCCACCGTCAGCCCCGCTGAGCCACGGCTCGGTCGACGCGGCTGACCCGCTTCCCGCCCTCCGCACCGCACCCGCTCCCCGGCGTCCACCGCCGGGGGTGGCCCTGCCGCGCGGCGGAGCACCCGGTCACGACTTCGTGTGTGTCCCTCCCGGTCCCCCGCACGGCCCGCCTCACCGGGCCGAAGTCGCCACGGAGCACAACCATGAGCCGTTACGCCGCACCGCTGGGTTTCACCCTCGCCGCCGTCTGGGTGGCCGTCCTGTTCGTACTGGCCGGCGGCGGTCACTGACCACCGCCGGCCCGCCCCGGCTCAGATCAGGCGGGACGTCCACAGCAGGCTCAGCGCGCCGGCGCAGAGCGCCAGCAGCAACGCGACCCCCGCGTACCACTGGGTGACCTCGCGCGGCTCGGTGCGGTAGCCGATCGAGCTGCCCATGTCCTGGTAGACCTGCTTCAGCTCGCTCACCGAGGCGGCCTCGTAGAAGAAGCCCTGGGTGGTCTCCGCGAGCTGGGACAACGCGCTGCGGTCCACCGGCACCCGCTGGAGCTGACCGCCGATGTCCACCTGGCCGGAGTCGGTGCCGAACGCGATGGTGGAGACCGGCACGTTGGCCGCCTGCGCCGCCGCGGCCGCCTCCTCCACCGAGCGGCCCGACGTGCGGTAGCCGTCGGAGAGCAGCACGATCCGGGCCGGCGGGATGCCGGCGGCGCCGTCGGCCGGCACCGACCGGATCGCCTCCAGGCAGGTGAACACCGCCTCCCCGGTGGCGGTCGCCTCGGCCAGCACCAGCCCGTCGATGGCGGTGGTCACCGCGCCCCGGTCCTTGGTGGGCGGCACCAGCACGTTCGCCGACTTGGCGAACGACACCAGCCCCAGGTTGTAGCTCTCCGGCAGCTCGCCGACGAACTGCTTGGCCGCCTCCTGCGCGGCCTCCAGCCGGTTCGGCGCCACGTCGTCGGCCTGCATGGACAGCGACACGTCGATGGCGAGCATCACGGTCGCCCGTTCCAGCGGCTCCCGGGTGTCGATCGCCGGCCGGGCCAGCCCGGTGGCCAGCACCAGCAGGCAGAGCAGGAACGCGGTCGCCGCCGCGTGCCGCCGCCAGCCGAGCCCCTTGGGCGCCACGGTACGCAGCAGGTCGACGGTGGTGAAGCGCAGCGCGTACTGCCGGCGGTGCAACTGCCGCCAGACGTACGCTGCGGCGAGCGCCAGCACCGGCAGCACGGCCAGCAGCCACCACGGTTGCAGAAAACGGATCATCGGGTCGTCCCTCGGGTACGGGCGTGCCGCTGCGCGGCGACGAAACGCACCATGTCCAGCAGCCAGTCTCGGTCGGTACGCAGGCGCAGGTGGGCCGCGCCGGCGGCGCGCATCTCGGCGGCGATCGCCCCGCGCTGGGCGGCCGCCGCCTCGGCGTACCGGCGGCGCAGTCCCGGATCGGCGGTCTGCACCTCGTGCAGCTCCCCGGTCTCCGGATCGACCACCGGCAGCACCCCCACGTCGGGCAGTTCGAGTTCCCGCGGGTCCACCACCTCGACGGCCAGCACGTCGTGGCGGACCCGCAGCTTACGCAGCGGCCGGCCCCACTGCGCCGGCGGCGACAGGAAGTCGGAGATGACCACCGCCACGCCGCGCCGCCGGGGCGGCCGGTTGAGCGCGTCCACAAGCGCGCCGAGGTCGCTGCGCCCGGGCCGGATCTCGGTGCCGGCGACGGCGCGCAGCAGCCCTTGCGCCTCCTTGCGTCCGCCCCGGGCGGGCAGCCGCAGCAGCGTGCCCGGCGCACCGGTGGTCGCGCCGGTGCCGACCACCGCGCCGATCCGGTTGCCGCCGCGCACGGTGAGGTGGGCCAGCGCGGCCACCGCGGCGACCGCCACGTCCCGCTTGAGCCACCGCCCGGTGCCGAAGTCGAGGCTGGCGGAGAGGTCGACCGCCAGCCACGTCTCCAGCTCGCGGTCGGCCACCGTACGCCGCACGTGCGGCATGGTGGTGCGGGCGGTCACCGGCCAGTCCATCCGGCGCACGTCGTCGCCGGGCCGGTACTCCCGGGACTCCCCCGCCTCGCTGCCCGGGCCGGGCAGCAGGCCGGCGTAGTCGCCCTGGAGCAGCCCGTCCAGCTTGCGGGTGACCATGAGCTGGAGCCGGGCCAGCACGGCGCCGGAGCGCTCGCCGGTGGCCGGCAGCCGGGTGGGCGGCGTCACGGGCGCTGCCCGGGCCACCCGTTGTGCGGCACGGCCGGTGGCGGTGGTGTGGCCTGCTGACGGGGCGCCACCGCGGGCAGCGGGATGGTCGACATCACCCGGTGCACGATGTGGTCGGCCGGCACGTCGTCGGCGAGCGCGTCGTAGCTGAGCACCAGCCGGTGGCGCAGGATGTCCGGCGCGATGTCCTGCACGTCCTGCGGCAGCGCGTAGTCCCGGCCACGCAGCAGCGCCAGCGCGCGGGTGGCCCGGACCAGGCCGAGCGAGGCGCGCGGGCTGGCGCCGTACTGGATGAGCTGGGCCACGTCGGGCATCCCGTGCTCGGCCGGAGCGCGGGTGGCGAGCACCAGCCGGACCGCGTAGTCGACGAGCGCGTTGTGCACGAAGACCTGGTCGGCCTTGCGCTGGAGCGCGATCAGGTCGGGGGTGTCGAACACCCGGGCCGGCTCGGGCGGGGCCACGCCCATCCGGTAGACGATCTCCCGCTCCTCGGCGTCGGTCGGGTAGCCCACCACGATCTTCATCAGGAACCGGTCCCGCTGCGCCTCCGGCAGCGGGTAGACGCCCTCCTGCTCGATCGGGTTCTGGGTGGCCATCACCAGGAACGGGTCGGGCACCCGGTGCGACTCGCCGCCGATGGAGACCTGCCGCTCGCTCATCACCTCGAGCAGCGCCGACTGCACCTTCGCCGGCGCCCGGTTGATCTCGTCGGCGAGCAGGAAGTTGACGAACACCGGGCCCAGCTCGACGTCGAACTTCTCGCTGGACTGCCGGTAGATCCGGGTGCCCATGATGTCGGCGGGCACCAGGTCGGGGGTGAACTGGACCCGGGCGAAGGACCCGCCGACGACCCGGGCGAGCGTCTCCACGGCGAGCGTCTTGGCCACCCCGGGCACCCCCTCCAGCAGGCAGTGCCCCCGGGCCAGCAGCGCGACGAACATCCGCTCGACCATCCGGTCCTGCCCGACGATCACCCGTTTGATCTCGAACAGCGCGCGTTCCAGCAGCGTGGCGTCCTGCGCCGGGGTGGTGACGGCCGGGGGCGGTGGGTCCGGCGTCGCCTCGGTCGGGTTCGGCACGTCGGGCGTGGTCGGCTGGGCCACCGGTCCTCCACAGCTGGGTAGTCGTCGCGGCGTGGTGCGTGTCAAGACTGTCATGCCTTGCTGAGAGCCGAGGGCGGGAGAGGCACGATTTTCGCCACGCCGTCGGAGTCCGGTGGAAAACGCTGAACACGGGTGGACAACAAGGGGTCCGGCGCGTGTACGATTCACCCCGTCGCCGGGCGGCTCCCCCCGTGGCCGCCCGGCGCTAAAACTCCCCGGCGTGCGGCCCTAGACTCGCCCCGGTGACCACTCCCCGCCCTGATGACGCGCCGATCTGCTCGGCGCGGGGGTGTCGCGCCCCCGCGGTGTTCCAGTTGCGCTGGCGTAACCCCCGCCTGCACGCGCCCGACCGGCGCAAGACCTGGCTGGCCTGCCCGGCGCACCGCGCCTCGCTGGGTGACTTCCTCGACGCGCGCGGCTTCCTGCGCGAGGTGGTGCCGCTGCCCGGATCGCCTACGCTCGAAGCGTGAGCGCGCAGACGATCGGATTCCGCGACGCCGGCGGACGCGGCGGTTCCCCCCGGTGAGCGCCGACGGCCCCGCCGGCCGGCCGGCGTCCCCGCCCGGCCCGCTGGAGCCCTGGCCGGACACGGTCCGCTGGCAGCCGATCTCCCGCGACCTGATCTGGGTGGAGCTGATCCGGCTCGGCATCGGTCTCGCCGTGGCGCTCGTGGTGCTCGGCACGGCCTGGGCGCTCTCCGGGCACTGGCTGCTGGGTGCCGCCGTCGCGGTGGCGCTGCTGCTGTCCGCGTGGCGGGTGGCCACCATCGTGCGCGCGGTGCGGGCCTGGGGGTACGCCGAGCGTGCCGACGACCTGCTGGTGCGCCACGGCCTGCTGGTACGGCGGCTCTCCATCGTCCCGTATTCGCGGATGCAGTTCGTCGACGTGAGCGCCGGCCCGCTCGAGCGCGCCTTCGACCTGGCCACCGTGCAGCTGCACACCGCCGCGGCGGCCAGCGACGCCCGGGTGCCCGGCCTGCGGCCGGCCGAGGCGTCGCGGCTGCGCGACCGGCTCACCGCGCTGGGCGAGGACCGGGCGGAGGGCCTGTGAGCGCGAGGAGCGAGCCGGTCCTGCGAGCCCCGCAGCCGCGAACGAAGGACGGCACCGCGAGCGCGAGGAGCGAGCCGGTCCTGCGAGCCCCGCAGCCGCGAACGAAGGACGGCACCGCGAGCGCGAGGAGCGAGCCGTGACGGAGGGGCAGCAGTGGCCGCCACCGCCGGTCCACGGCCCGCCGCCCGACCATGCCCCACCGCCCGGCCCGGGTCCGCAGCCGGTGCCGCCGCCTCCGGGAGCGTGGGTGCCGGCGCCGTGGGGGCCGCCGGGCGAGACGGAGCCGCGCCAGCGCCTGCACCCGTTGAGTCCCGCGCTGCACGGCGCGAAGTCGCTGGTCGTGGTGATCGCCGGGCTCTCCTGGTCGACCCTGTCCCGGGTCGGGTTCGGCTGGTTCGCCGTGCTGGTCGCGGTCTTCGTCCTCGGCGCCACCGTGCTGTCCGTGGTGAGCTGGTGGAACACCGGTTACCACGTGGTCGGCCGGGAGCTGCGGGTGTACGAGGGGCTGCTGTGGCGGCGTACCCGGGCCATCCCGCTGGAGCGGTTGCAGGCGGTGGAGGTGGTCCGGCCGCTGCTGGCCCAGCTCACCGGGCTGGCGGAGCTGCGGCTGGAGGTGGTCGGCGGCGGCAAGACCGAGGCGCCGCTGGCGTACCTCGGGGTGGCCGAGGCCGCCGCGCTGCGCCAGCGGCTGCTGGCCGTGGCCGGCCGCGCCCCGGCGTCCGCGCCGGCCACGGTCGGCGCGCCGCCCACGCCCGCCCCGGCCGGCCGGCGGCTGCACGCCGTACGCAATCAGGATCTGCTGGTCAGCCAGTTGCTCACGCCGCAGGCGTTCCTGCTGCCGTTCGGCGTGGCGTTCGTGGTGGCGCAGTTCCTGTCCGAGGGTTCCTGGTCGTTCATCGCGGTGGCCAGCACGCTGACCGCGATGGCCGGCGTGCTGCTGCAACCGGTCCGGCGGGTGCTCGACGACTGGAGCTTCCGGCTGGACGCCGACGGCGACACGCTCCGGGTGCACAACGGGCTGCTGGAGACGCGGGTGCAGACCGTGCCGCTGCACCGGGTACAGACCGTCGGGGTGACCTGGCCGCTGCTCTGGCGGATGAAGGGCTGGTTGCGGCTGCGGCTGGAGGTGGCCGGCTACTCGGCCGGCGAGCCGGACGACCGGAACCGCCCGGACCGGCTGCTGCCGGTCGGCGACGCCGGCACCGGCGGGCGGGTGGTGGCGGAGGTGCTGCCCGGCGTGCGGCTGGACGCGCTGCCCGGCACGCCGCCGCCGCGCCGGGCCCGCTGGCTGCGCCCGCTGAGTCGGGCCGTGGTCGGCGTCGGGCTCGACGAACGGGTCTTCGTGGCCCGGTCCGGGTTGCTGACGCGCTCGGTGACGCTGGTGCCGTACGCCCGGATCCAGAGCGTGCGGGTCACCCAGGGGCCGGCGCAGCGCCGGCTGCGGCTGGCCACCGTGCACGCGGACACCGCGGGTGGGGCGGGCGCGGCGGCGGTCGACCGGGATCTGGCCGACGCGTGGGAGCTGGCCGCGGAGCTGACCGCGCGGGCGCAGGCCGCGCGGGCGGCCGACCGGAGCCGCTGACCCGGCGCCGCCCGGGGCCGGGTCAGCGGCGGTCGGCGGGCACCGCGTCCTGGTCGGCGGTGAGCGTGGTGTCCGGGCCGGCGGCCGGCGCGGTGACACCGGTCATGGCGGCCGGCGTCGCGTCCCGGCGGGCCTGTCGCGCCCGCCACCAGCGTTCGGCCAGGCCGACCACGAGGAACGTCATCCCCACGTACGCCCAGCCGACCAGCACGTCGATCAGGTAGTGCTCGCCGCTGTACATCAGCGTGAACGTCATGGCCAGCGGGTACGCCAGCAGCAGCGGCCACCACCGCTTGCGCACCGAACGGAGGAAGAACAGCACCACGAACAGCGCGAACGCGGTGTGCAGCGACGGCATGGCGGCCACCGGGTTGGAGGCGATCTGCCCGGCGTTGAGCAGGTTGCCCGCGCCGTGCATGCCGATCTCCTTCCAGCCCCGGGTGGAGATCCGGGCCACCTCGGTCAGCAGCCCGTTCTGGGCCGCCCACCACGGCGGGGCGGCCGGGTAGACGAAGTAGGTGACCAGCCCGGCCGCGCACAGGAAGCCCCACCGGGCCATGTACCCGATCCAGCGCTGCCGGTTGCGCATCCAGAGCACCGCGGCGGCGGCCAGCGTGGCCACGAAGTGCGAGAAGTAGACCCAGCTCACCAGCACGTCCCACCAGCGCACCTGGCTCGGGTCGTAGAGGTGCTGCTGGAGCCAGACGGTCGGCACCTCGCCGCCGGTGGCCCATCCGGTCAGGAACCGGTCGGCGACGATCAGCTCCATGGCGTGCGGGGTCGCGCCGTTGTCGGCGAACCCGCGGGACAGGTTGTACGCGGCGAGCAGCAGCACCACCGGGATCCAGTCCCGGGCGAAGCGCAGGTGGCTGCGCCACGGCCGGTTCGAGTTCCACGCGACGGTGCCGGCCCAGATCCACAGGAACGCGTACGCCGGGTCGGTGGGCAGGCCGATGGCAAGCCAGGCGGCCACGAAGGCGACGCCCCAGACGGCCATCGCGAGCACGCGACGGCGTCCGCCGTCGAGGGACGCGGTCGGTCCGGCGGGGGCGGGGGGCGGAGGATCTGTCAGCACGGCCATCGCCGACAAGGTTAACGGCGGGCGGCCGGACGGCCGACGCCGACCGTCCGGGGAACGGCCCGGCGGCCACCCGGACGCGGTACGGTCCCGACCGCGCTGCACTAGGCTCGGCCGCATGCAGGAGCAGCCGGAGTCGCCCTTCGCACCGGGCCTGACCGCCCACGTCGAGCTGACCGTGACGGACGCGGACACCGCCGAGGCGGTGGGTTCGGGGGACGTGCCGGTGCTCGGCACGCCCCGGGTGGTGGCGCTGGCCGAGGCGGCGACAGTGGCGGCCGTCGCGGCCCGGCTGCCGGCCGGGTCGACAACGGTCGGCGTCCGGGTCGAGCTGGAGCACCGGACGGCCACCCCGGTCGGGCGGACCGTGTCCGCGCGCGCCGAGCTGGTGAAGGTGGACGGCCGCCGGCTGGTCTTCGAGGTGACCGTCACGGACGGGCCCGCGGTTGCCGCGCAGGGGCGGGTGGAGCGGGCACTCGTCGACCGGCGGCGCTTCGTCGAGCGGGCCGGGCGCGCGTCGTGACCGTCCGCTTCACCGAGATCGCCGCCGGTGTGCACCTGCTGGGCGAGCCGCTGCTGCGGGTCAACGTGGTGCTGGTGGTCGGCGACGGCGCCGCGCTGCTGGTGGACACGCTTTCCACCGCCGGGCAGGCGCGGGAGCTGGCGTCGGCCGCCCGGGCGGTGACGCCGCACCCGTGGACGATCGTCAACACCCATCACCACTTCGACCACTGCTTCGGCAACGTCACCCTGGCCGCCGAGCCGGGCACCGAGGTGTACGCGCACGCCCAGGCCGTCGCGGCGTTGCGCGACCAGCCCGACGCGCTGCGCCGGGCGGCGTACGAGGAGATGCGCGCCGAGCAGCCGGCGTTGGCCGAGGAGCTGGCGCGCACCGAGCTGCGGCCGCCGACGCACGAGGTCCGCGAGGAGACGGTGCTGGACGTCGGCGGGCGGCGGGTGGTGCTGCGCCATCCCGGGCACGGGCACACCGACGCCGATCTGGTGGTGCACGTGCCGGACGCGGACGTGCTGGTGGCGGGCGACCTGGTGGAGCAGAGCGGGCCGCCGGCGTTCGAGGAGTCGTACCCGTTGCAGTGGCCGGACGCGGTGGCCGACCTGCTGCGGCTGACCACGCCGGCCACGGTGGTGGTGCCGGGTCACGGTGAGCCGGTGGACGTGGCGTTCGTGCGCGAGCAGCACGCCCAGCTCGCCCGGCAGGCGTGGCTGATCCGGGCCGGTCACACCGGCAGCGCCCCGCCGGAGCGGGTGGCGGCGGAGTCGCCGTTCGGTGCCCGGCCCGGTCTGATCGCGGCCCGGCGCGGCTACGCCGAACTCGACGGCACGGCCTGACCGCCGCCCGGCGCGACCACGTCGAACCCGCCGGCACGGCCTGACCGCCGCCCGGCGCGAACCCGCCGAACCGCCGGCATGGCCGGAGCCGGTCCGCCGGTCCCGGTCCCCGGTCAGGGGCGGGCGCGCAGCGCGGTGAGCAGCGCGTCGAGGTGCGGGGCGGCGGCCAGGACGGCGGCCCGGGCCACCGGGTCCAGCTCGGCGAGCGCCTCGGCGAGCAGCGCGGCGCGGTGGACCTCGTGGTCGGCCATCCGCCGGCGGGCGGCCTCGGTGAGGCGCAGTCGGACCACCCGGCGGTCGGCGGGGTCGCGATCGCGGACCAGCAGCCCGGCGTCGGTGAGGTCGCGGACCAGGGTGCTGACCGTGTTCGGCGCGGTGCCGAGCCGCCGGGCCACCTCCTTGCCGCTGATCCCCGGCGTGGCCCGGACCAGCAGGAGCACCTCCACCTGCGCCTCGGGCAGCGGCTCCCGGTCGGCGCGGGCGACGGTCCGGCGGCGCAGCAGCCGGTGCAGCTCGCCCAGCCCCGCGCCGAAACGCGCGATCTCCTCGTCGCCCGCCACCGGGTCACCTGCTTCACATCGCAACAGTTCTGAATACAGAGATAAGGTAACCCGGACCACCGGATCCAGGGGGACCTCTCGTGCGCCAGACCGTGCGGACCGCCGCGCGCCCACCCGTCGACCGACCCGCCGGACGGGGCGGCGGCGTGAGCCTGCTGGTGCTGCTCGGCACGCTCACCGCGATCGGCCCGCTCTCGCTGGACATGTACCTCCCGGCGTTCCCGGCGATGACCCGCGAACTCGACGCCGACCAGGCCGGTATCCAGCTCTCGTTGACCACCTGCCTGATCGGCCTGGCACTGGGTCAACTGGTCACCGGCCCGCTCAGCGACCGCTGGGGGCGACGCCGGCCGGTCCTGGTCGGCGTCATCGCGTACGCCGTGCTGGCGCTGGCCTGCGCCGCGGCGCCGAGCGCCCCGCTGCTGGCCGCCGCGCGGTTCGCCCAGGGGCTGGCCGGCGGCACGGGCATCGTGGTGGCCCGCGCGGTCGTCCGTGACCTCTACGCCGGTCGTGACGCCGCGAAGTACTTCTCCCGGCTCACCCTGGTCTTCGGGGTGGCGCCGGTGGCCGCGCCGGGCGTCGGCAGCCTGGTGCTCCGGTTCGGCTCCTGGCGGGCGGTCTTCCTCACCCTGGCCGTCATCGGGGCGGTGCTCGCCGTGGCGGTCGCGCTGCGCCTGCCGGAGACGCTGCCGGCCGAGCGCCGCAGCACCGGCGGCCTCGCCGCCACCGCGCGGACCATGCGGGCGCTGGCCGGCGACCGGGTCTACCTCGGGTACGCGCTCACCCAGGGCTTCGCGTTCGCCGGCCTGTTCGCGTACATCTCGGGGTCGTCGTTCGTGTTCCAGGAGGTCTTCGGCGTCTCGGCGGTCGGGTTCGCCGTGGTCTTCGGCGTCAACTCGCTCGCGCTGATCGCCACCGGGCAGGCGAACGCCCGGCTGCTCGACCGGTTCAGCCCGCGCCGGCTGCTGGTCACCACGCTCGCGGTCAGCCTGGTCGCCGCGCTCGGCGTGCTGACCGGCGCGCTCACCGGCAGCCTCGCCGGCACCGCGGTGGCGCTGTTCGTGTTCGTCGGCTCGCTGGGCATGGTGATGCCGAACAGCACCGCGCTGGCGCTGGACGCGCACGCCCGGCACGCCGGCACCGCCGCCGCGCTGATGGGCGGCATCCAGTCGGTGGTCGGCGCGCTCGCCGCGCCCCTGGTCGGTCTCGGTGGCGAGGGCAGCGCCCTCCCGATGGCCGTGGTCCTGACCGGCGCCGCCGCGCTCGCCCTGCTCGCCGTCCGCACGCTCGCCCGCCCCCGCTGACCCCCGACGCCGGCGCCCCACGCCGTTGTTAAGAGGGGCCCCCTCCTATACCGAATGCGTTAAGAAGGGGCCCCGCCTTTCACGCGAAGCGGGTGGTGACGGCGGCGCGGGTGGGCATGGCGGTGGCGCCGCCGGGGGACTCGCAGACCACGGCGGCGACGCGCAGGGCGAACGCGACGCGGTCCCGCCAGCCCCGCGCGTCGGCCGGCTCGCCGGCGGCGAGCAGCTCCGCCACCAGCGCGCCCATCACCGAGTCACCGGCGCCGGTGGCGTCCACCGCGTCGACGGTCGGCGCGGGCACGCGTACCACGTCGTCGGCGGCGGCGACCAGCGCGCCGTCCGCGCCGAGCGTGACCACGACGGTGGCCGCGCCCAGTTCCCGCAGGTACGCGGCGACGCCCTCGACCGGCTCGTCCGGGTAGAGCACCCGGGCGTCCGCGCTGCTCAGCTTCACCAGGTGCGCCGCGGCGGCGAACTCGGCGACCACCCCGCGCAGCCCGTCCAGCGCGCCGGGCGCGGTGAGCAGGCTCGGGCGCACGTTCGGGTCGAACACGCGCAGCCCGCCGGCGATCGACCAGGCCCGACGCGCGGCGGCCAGCACCGGCGGGTCGAGCAGCACGATCGAGCCGCAGTAGAGCACGTCCGCGCCCTCGACCAGAGCCACGTCGAGGTCGTCCGGGCCGAGCAGGGCGTACGAGCGCGGCTCGCCGTAGAAGCGGAACTCCGGCTCGGGGCCGGCGAAGGTGGCCACGGCCAGCGCGGTCGGGGCCGGCACGGTCACCGCGCCGGCCACGCCCACCCCGGCGTCGGTGAGGAAGGCGCGGACCCGGCCGGCGAGCGCGTCGTCGCCGAGCGACCCGACGAACTGCACGTCCCCGCCGAGCCGGGCGATCGCCACCGACACGTTGAGCGGCCCGCCGCCGACCGCCTGCCGGTAGACGTGCACCCCGTCGTGCTCGGCGTCGAGCAGGTCGACGAGCGCCTCGCCGAGCACCACCGCGTACCCCATGCTGGCTCCTCCCGGTTGTCCTCCCCCGATCCTGGCGCATGCCCGGAACCGGCGCGACGGAACCCCGGCGCATCGACAAGCGGCTATTGCGTGCGGCGGTCGGACGTGATGGGATGGCGCTGACGGGAGGGCGCGGTGGGCTGCCGCGCCGCCGGGTCGAGCCGACGCGAGGGGCATCCGCGGTCCGTGACACGGACCGCAGGCAGTGCGCGTTCCCCGACGGCCCCGGCCGCACGCCGACCGCCGGGCGCGGGCACCGCGATCGTCGCATCCGCTCGTCGCAGCGGGGCAGGCCGAGGGTGGGCCGCTCCGCGAGTCAGGAGATCCCCGTGCACCGATCCCGTACGGCCGCGCTCGTCACCGCGGCCCTCACCCTGGCCGTGGGCGCCTTCGCCCTGGCCAGCGGGCCCGACCCGGCCGCCGCGCACGGCGCGGCGATGACGCCGGGCGCCCGCACCTACCTGTGCTGGAAGGACGGCCTCACCGGCACCGGTGAGATCCGGCCGAACAACCCCGCCTGCTCGGCGGCGGTCGCCCAGAACGGGGCGAACTCGCTCTACAACTGGTTCAGCGTGCTGCGCTCCGACGCCGGCGGCCGGACCACCGGGTTCATCCCCGACGGCAAGCTGTGCAGCGGCGGCAACCCGAACTTCAGCGGCTACGACGCGGCCCGCAACGACTGGCCGGTCACGCACCTGACGGCCGGGCGGTCGATGGAGTTCCGCTACAGCAACTGGGCGCACCACCCGGGCACGTTCTACTTCTACGTCACCAAGGACAGCTGGAGCCCGACCCGGGCGCTGGCCTGGAGCGACCTGGAGGAGCAGCCGTTCCTGCAGGTGACCAACCCGCCGCAGAGCGGCGCGGTCGGCACCAACGACGGGCACTACTACTTCAACGGCACGCTGCCGAGCAACAAGAGCGGCCGGCACATCATCTACTCGCGGTGGGTCCGCTCGGACAGCCAGGAGAACTTCTTCGGCTGCTCGGACGTGACGTTCGACGGCGGCAACGGCGAGGTGACCGGCATCGGCTCGGGCAACAACCCGACCCCGACCCCGACCAACCCGACGCCGACGCCCACCAGCCCGACGCCGACGCCGACCGGTCCCACGCCGACGCCGACCATGCCGGCCGGCAACTGCATGGCGGTCTACAAGGTGGTCAGCGCCTGGGGCGGTGGCTTCCAGGGCGAGGTCATGATCATGAACCACAGCACCCGCACCTACAGCGGGTGGACCGCGAGCTGGACCTGGCCCAGCGGTCAGACCATCAACCAGGTGTGGAACGGCACGTTGAGCGGAAGCGGGTCGTCGGTGACGGTCACCAACGCCGCGTACAACGGCAGTGTCGCGCCGGAGGGCACCACCACGTTCGGCTTCACCGCTAACGTCTCGGGCCAGAACACCCTGCCCACTGTCACCTGCACCGGCCGGTGACACCGCGGTAGCGAAGGGCCCCCGGCAGCGCGCCGGGGGCCCTTCGACACGGCTGGATCAGCGGACCATGCTGCCCACGACCGGCTTGGTGAGCAGCGCCGACTGGTTGCGCTGGATGCCCGGGTCGAGCGTCTTCGCCACGAAGATCGCGTGCCAGACGCAGAAGATCAGCACGGTCCACACCTTGCGGGAGTGGTCGGCCTCCTCCCGCTTGTGCTCGTCGAGCAGGCGCATCGCGTACGACAGGTCGATCAGGTCGCCGGCGCCGGAGGTGGCCAGCACGTGCCGGGCCCACTCGTACATCTCGCCGCGCAGCCAGACCCGGGTCGGGGTCGGGAAGCCCAGCTTCTTGCGGTTGACGATGGCCGGCGGCACGACGCCTTGCAACGCCTGGCGCATGGCGTACTTGGTGGCCTCGGAGCGCGGCGGCAGCTTCAGGTCGACCGGGATGCCGGCGGCGACGTTGAACACCTCCCGGTCCAGGAACGGCACCCGGACCTCCAGCGAGTGCGCCATCGAGATCCGGTCCGCCTTGACCAGGATGTCACCGCGCAGCCAGGTGTAGAGGTCGACGTACTGCATCTTGGTGACGTCGTCCAGCTCGGTGCACTCGGCGTAGATCGGCGCGGTCACGTCGGTGTAGCGCACCGACGGGTCGTAGCGGCGCAGCAGGTGCTGCTTCTCCTCCTCGGTGAACATCCGGGCGTTGCCGTAGTAGCGCTGCTCGATCGGCGTGGTGCCGCGCTCCAGGAAGCTCTTGCCCTTGACGCCCTGCGGGATGGCCTTGGAGACGGCCCGCAGGCCCTTCTGCACGCCGTCCGGCAGACCGTTCACCGAGCTGAGCGAGAGCGGTTCCCGATAGATCGTGTAGCCGCCGAAGAACTCGTCCGCGCCCTCGCCGGAGAGCACCACCGTGACGTGCTCGGCGGCCTTCTTCGCCACGAAGTAGAGCGGCACCAGGGCCGGGTCGGCGACCGGGTCGTCGAGGTGCCAGACGATCTTCGGCAACGCGTCGATCATGTCCTGCGGCCCGATCTTGGTCGGGATGGTGGTCACGTCGAGGTGCCGGGCCGATTCCTGGGCCACGTCGATCTCGGAGTAGCCGGGCACGTCGTACCCGACCGTGAAGGTGAGGATGTTCGGGTTGAACTCGCGGGCCAGCGCCACCACGGCGGTGGAGTCGATGCCGCTGGACAGGAACGAGCCGACCGGCACGTCCGAGCGCATGTGCATCCGGACGCTCTCCCGCAGCGTCTCCCGGATCTCGTGGTAGAGCTTCTGCTCGTCGGCGACCGGGGCCGGGCGGAACACCGGCCGGTACCAGCGGCGCACGTCGATCCGACCGTCCGGGGTCCAGGTGAGGTACTCCCCCGACCCGATCCGGCTGATCCCCTTGTGCAGCGTGCCCGGCTCGGGGACGTACTGGAGGGTCAGGTAGTGGCTGAGGTTCGCCGTGTCGATCCCGGCGTCGCCCTGGTACGCGGAGTGCGCGAACGGCAGCAGCGCCTTCTTCTCCGAGGCGAGGTAGAGACCGTCGGCGGTCTGGAGGTAGTGCAGCGGCTTGATGCCGAAGTAGTCGCGGGCGCCGAAGGCCCGCCGCTCCTGCCGGTCCCAGATCACGAACGCGAACATGCCGCGCAGCTTGGTGAGCACCCGCTCACCCCAGTAGTGGTAGCCGGCGACGATCACCTCGCCGTCGCCGTTGGTGGCGAACTGGGCGCCGTAGTCGCGGATCAGCTCGTCGCGCAGCTCGATGTAGTTGTAGATCTCGCCGTTGAACGTGAGCAGGTAACGACCGCCCGCGTAGGGCAGGGGTTCGTGGCTGAGCGCCACGTCGATGATCGCCAGCCGCTTGTGCGCGAACACACCGTCCGCGTACCGGCCGGAGGCGTCGCCGACCACCTCGACCCCGGTCTCGTCCGGGCCACGGTGGTGCAGGCACTCCAGTGCGCCGGCGATGTGGTCGCGGTGGGCGGCGGCGTCACCGCGCGCGCTGAAGAAGGCCAGGAGTCCGCACATGACGGCCATCTTTCCACGCGCCGGAAGCCGCCGTCGCGGCACCGCAGGCACTCCCCGCTGACGTGTGCGCGGTACCGTCGGGACCAGCGATGGGGCTCAGGGAGGGGCGGATCATGACCGAGGAGCGGACGCAACAGGGCAAAGCGGCGGACGGCACGGAGTCGCACGACCCCGACTTCCCGGAGGCGTTCCTGACGTTCATGCGGCAGGGCTGGCGGGACACCGAACTGTCGGTCACGCCTCGCCCGGAGGTGCCCAACCACGCCAAACGACGGGCCGCGCTGGCCGAGGCGTTCCCGGGCGAGACGCTGGTCATCCCCACCGGCACCGAGAAGGTCCGCGCCAACGACACCGAGCACCGGTTCCGGCCGGGCAGCGACTTCGCGTACCTGACCGGCGATCTGGAGCCCGACAGCGTCCTCGTGCTGCGGCCGGGCGGCGAGGCCACGCTCTACATGCGGCCCCGGTCGTCCCGGGTGACCGACGAGTTCTTCCGCAGCCGCCACGGTGAGCTGTGGGTGGGTCGCCGGCCGACGCTGCGCGAGAAGTCGACCGAGCTGGGCCTGCCGACCGCCGACCTGAGCGAGCTGGACGCGGCGCTGGCCGAGCTGGCCCCCGGGCGCACCCGGGTGCTGCGCGGCTTCGACGCCCGGGTGGACGCCGCCGTGCGCCGGTACGACGGCGCGCGCGCCGAGGGCCAGCCGGGCCGCGACCGGGAGCTGGCCATCACGATCTCCGAGCTGAAGCTGGTCAAGGACGAGTGGGAGATCGCGCAGCTCCAGGAGGCGTGCGACGCCACGGTGCACGGCTTCGAGGACGTGGCCCGCGCGCTGCCGGCCGACCGGCCGATCTCCGAACGACTGCTGGAGGGGCTGTTCGCGCTCCGGGCCCGGCACGACGGCAACGACGTCGGCTACGGCTCGATCGTCGGGGCCGGCGAGCACGCCACGATCCTGCACTGGGTGCACAACCACGGCGCCACCCGCCCGGGTGACCTGCTGCTGATGGACATGGGCGTGGAGAACCGCAACCTCTACACCGCCGACGTCACCCGGGTGCTGCCGGTCGACGGCCGGTTCACGCCGCTGCAACGTCAGGTCTACGACGCGGTCCACGCCGCCCAGCAGGCCGGCATCGACATGTGCAAGCCGGGGGTGGGGTTCCGCGACGTCCACCTGGCGTCGATGCGGGTGCTCGCCGAGGCGCTCAAGGACCTGGGACTGCTGCCGGTGAGCGTGGACGAGGCGATGGATCCGGCCTCGACGGTCTACCGCCGCTGGACGCTGCACGGCACCAGCCACATGCTCGGCATCGACGTGCACGACTGCGCGAACGCGCGCAAGGAGACGTACCGCGACGGGCCGCTCGGCGAGGGGTACGTGCTCACCGTCGAGCCCGGTCTCTACTTCCAGCCGGAGGACGAGCTGGTCCCCGAGGAGCTGCGCGGCATCGGCATCCGGATCGAGGACGACATCCTGGTCACCGCCGACGGCCCGGTGAACCTCTCGGCCGGGCTGCCGCGTGCCTCCGGCGAGGTGGAGACCTGGCTGGCCGAGCAGCGCGAGGCGGGCCCGCGCCTGCCGGGCTGACCCCGTCGACCGTTCGTTTCCTCGGCCCCGTGACGCCTGCCGCGTCGCGGGGCCGATGCCGTTGGCGGCACAGCCGTGCCTCAACGCCCTTTATGCGGGCTTTCTTCGGATAAGCGCTCCTCGCGAGGATCTCTCTCCTACGGTGTCGTTCAGGGGCTGCAACCGTTTTGCGGCCGTTCGTACGGCTCATGGCGGTACGACCCGTTCGAGGAGACACCGGAGGGTGGAGGGCGCGCATGTCCGAGGACGTAACGGCACCCGACGGCGGGACGCCGATCGTGGCCCCGCCGGCGAACAGGCGGCGGGCACTCTGGGTCGCCACCGGCGTGGCCGGGCTGACCGGGGTCGTCGGGCTGGCGGCGCTGGGTGGCCTCGCCGCCCGCAACGACAGGGCCGGCGATCCGGAACGGGTGGCGGAGAACCGCCCCGCCGCACCGCAGGATGCCGGCGACCACTCGCCCGCCGCCGACCCGAAGAGTCCGAACGGGCCCGACGGGGAGGGTCGGGCCCGAACCGAGTGGGGCGGCGGGAGCGAGCACGGCACGGCCCGCGAGGTTCCCTGCGACGACGACGCGCTGGTCGACGCGCTCGAACTGACCAACCGCGACCACGGCGGCACCCTCACGCTCGCCAAGAACTGCACCTACGAACTCGGCGTCCAGGACCGCAAGGTCGGCGGCGGCCTGCCAAGGATCACCCAGGACGTCACCATCAAGGGCAACGGCGCCACCATCACCCGCGACGCCGAGGACACCTTCCGCATCTTCCGCGTCGCCGCCGGCGGCCACCTCACCCTTGAGGACCTGACCGTCTCCGGCGGAAACGCCTCGGTGTCCGCGTACCCGGGTCGACCGGCGACGACGGGCCCGGCGGACACGGTCGGAGACAGGGGTGCCGGTGCCGGCGGGGCGCTGCTGGTCGAGCGCGGCGGCAAGGCCCACCTTCGGCGGGTCGATCTCACCCGCAACAACGCCGAGCGCGACGGCGGCGCGGTGGCCAACTTCGGCCGGGTCTGGCTCACCGACAGCACGGTCCGGCGCAACCACGCGCGGGGCGACGGTGGCGGCGTCTTCAACCGGGGCCTCCTCACCATCGAGAAGTCCCGGGTCGACGACAACACCGCTGCCGGCAGCGGCGGCGGCGTCGCCAACGGCAACGACGTCGGCGGGCGGCACGGTACGGGCCGCACCGCGACGCCGACCGGTCCCGGCCGCGACCGCGGCGTCGTGGAGATCGCCGGGGCGTGGGACGGCAAGGCGGGCGCGGGCTCCTCGTTGTCGGACAACCGCGCCGGCAGGCACGGTGGCGGCCTGTTCAGCAGCGGCGGCCACGTCACCGTCTCCTTCACCCACATCACCGGCAACACCGCCTGCGAGAACGGCGGCGGCAGCTACGCCGAGAACACCGACCTCGACCTCGACAAGGTCGTCGTCGCCGACAACCACGCCGACGGCGACGGCGGCGGCCTCCTGGCCACCGGCGGTGCCGCCACGATCACCGACAGCGTCGTCGTCGACAACACCGCCAACCGCTTCGGCGGCGGCATCTACAACGGCGAGTGGCTCGTCAAGATCGAAGACGGCTTCCTCACCCGCGACCACGACGAGGACGACAACGCCGCCCTCACCCTGCGCGACACCGTCATCAAGGGCAACACCGCCCTCAACGGCGGCGGCATCTTCAACAACAAGGCCACCATCACCCTGACCAAGACCCACGTCACCAAGAACACCGCCACCGACACCGGCAAGCTGCACCGCGTCGCCGGCGGCATCCTCAACAACGAAGGACACGTCACGCTCGACGACGAGTCCCTCATCAGCGACAACGACCCCACCAACTGCGCCAACACCGTCAAGGACTGCTTCACCTGATCGCACCACCACATAACCGGGAGCCCTCCTTCCGCCCCGACCGGCGGAAGGAGGGCCACCAACCCGCGCACCCGCCCGGCGGTCGGCCACGTCGGGGCGAACGGAGTCGAACGACCTTGTGGGCACCATCGGGTCATCCCGACCCCGGTGCGTCAGCCCGCCCCACCCGCACCCTTATGCGGGTTTTTTTCGTATCTGGCCACGAGGCGAACAAAGCTCTCATAAGTTCGTCTTCAGCAGCTACAACCGATTTGTAGCGAAGGCCGCCTCGCCGTGGCGAAGCGACCTTGTCAGGTACAAGGAGAGGGCAGAGAGCTCCGATGTCCAACTACCTTCGCAATAACAATGACGCCACCAACCGCGAGACCAGTTCCCCGCTCCGGCGCCGCCGGCTGTGGCTCGCCACCGGCGTCGTGGGCCTGACCGGAGCGGTCAGCCTCGCCGGCGTTGCCTACGCGACCACCGGGGTGACCGGTCCGCACCGGCTCGCCGACGTGAAGTGGTCGACCGCGCAGCAGCTCAGCGACGGTGACCACGGCGACGAGGCCACCGGGGACGAGTACGGCAAGGACGAGCACGGCAAGGACGGCAAGGACGAGCACGGCCAGGAGGGCCGGGACCGGGGCGAGTGGGGCCAGGACCGCGGCGAGTGGGGCGGCGAGGGCGACCACGGCAAGGCCCGTGAGGTTCCCTGCGACGACGACGCCCTGGTCGACGCGCTCGAACTGACCAACCGCGACCACGGCGGCACCCTCAAGCTCGCCGAGAACTGCACCTACGAACTCGGCGTCAAGGACCGCAAGGTCGGCGGCGGCCTGCCCGAGATCACCCAGGACGTCACCATCAAGGGCAACGGCGCCACCATCAAGCGCGACGCCGAGGACGCCTTCCGCATCTTCCGCGTCGCCGACGGCGGCCACCTCACGCTCAAGGACCTGACCGTCAAGGGCGGGAACGCGTCCGGGTTCAAGTACCCGGGCGGCCCGGCGTCGGTGGCGCCCTCGGCGGCGAACGGCACGGCGATCCTGCCGGCCCCCGTCGCCCCGGCGCAGCCGGCGGTCGCGGGCGCGTCGGCCGCCACCGCGGCCCAGTCCGCCACCGCACCGGCGCAGCCCGCTCCGGTGGCGGCGCCGGTGGCACCGGCGCAGGCCACGACCGCGTCCGTCACCGCGCCGGCCCAGGCCGCCACCGCCGGAGCGGCCCAGGCCGCACCGGTTGCGGCCCAGGCCGCCACCACCACGGCGACCGCGACCACGGTCTCGGGCCCGGCCGACGAGGAGGAGAAGCGGAACGAGGGTGACGGCGGCGCGCTGCTGGTCGAGCGCGGCGGCAGCGCCCACCTGGCCAACGTCAAGCTCACCGACAACAACGCCGAGCACAACGGCGGCGCGGTGGCCAACTACGGCCGGGTGTGGCTGGAGGACAGCAAGGTCGTCGACAACCACGCCCAGGGCGACGGCGGCGGCGTCTTCAACCGCGGCATCCTCAAGGTCGAGGAGACCAAGGTCGACGACAACACCGCCGGCGGCAACGGCGGCGGCATCGCCAACGGCAACGGACTCGCCGGCAAGCACGGCGCCGACGCCGCGGAGCTGAAGAGCTACGTCCCGTCGGGCAAGCACGACGAGGCCGGCACGGTCGAGATCATCGGTTCCGACCACGGCAAGAACGGCGGCAAGGAGGGTGAGAACTCCTCGCTGTCGGACAACCGCGCCGGCAAGAACGGTGGCGGCCTGTTCAGCAGCGGCGGCTACGTCACCGTCTCCTTCACCCACATCACCGGCAACACCGCCTGCGAGAACGGCGGCGGCATCTACGCCGAGAACACCGACCTCGACCTCGACAAGGTCGTCGTCGCCAACAACCACGCCGACGGCGACGGCGGCGGGGTGGTCACCACCGGCGGCAAGCACTGGGGCTACCCCGACACCAAGGACCAGGGCAGCGCCACGATCGCGGACAGCGTCATCGTCGACAACACCGCCAACCGCTTCGGCGGCGGCATCTACAACGGCGAGTGGCTCGTCAAGATCGAAGACGGCTTCCTCACCCGCGACCACGACGAGGACGACAACGCCGCCCTCACCCTGCGCGACACCGTCGTGAAGGGCAACACCGCCCTCAACGGCGGCGGCATCTTCAACAACAAGGCCACCATCACCCTGACCAAGACCCACGTCACCAAGAACACCGCCACCGACACCGGCAAGCTGCACCGCGTCGCCGGCGGCATCCTCAACAACGAAGGACACGTCACGCTCGACGACGAGTCCCTCATCAGCGACAACGACCCCACCAACTGCGCCAACACCGTCAAGGACTGCTTCA
>NZ_PYPS01000123.1 GCF_003027925.1 Micromonospora sp. RP3T | reverse complement strand
AAATCACGTCCATGGATGAACTAATGTATTAAAGGCTTATTAAGGTCACTGTAGTATGAAGCAGGGTGGGACAGAAAATTGTGGAAGCGAAACGAGGACGCTGAAGCGATTGCTAATGAGAGACAAGCACAATACGAGCTTTTATCATGCCACAATTGACAGCTTCCGCTTCTTCCTATCATGTGTATGTAGGAAAAAGCAGCTCTGTTTTATCATACTACATACATTTGAGTGTGTTGAAAGTTCTGTTATAATGCGGTCTAATAAAATGCATAACATATTTAAGTGCCTTTGGGGTTTTTATGTTTTCTACAAACTAAAACTAGAAAATCGAGGGTGTATGACATCATTGGCAGGCGACACAATGACACTGTCTTTTACACTATTTAAAATTGCTTATTTCTCTGGATTTAAACATTCTTCGAAACACACAAGTCAGCAAAATATATAACATTGTTCTGGTTTTTGGATATTTTAATAAAAAAAAATCTTACATATTGTGCCTTTAAGATCCTTTTGTTTTGATCGCTACTGTAGACAATGTTTATACCCAAACTATGAACTTTTATCCCAGTACTTCTATTATTTTAATGTCTGTAACACAGAAATAATGACTATAATGTGGTTAAAAAGACTG
>NZ_PYPS01000122.1 GCF_003027925.1 Micromonospora sp. RP3T | reverse complement strand
AAAGTCGGGAGCGCGGAGTACGGGTGAGGATGTGAGCGCTGTCTTGATCTGGGTAAAGGCCTCCTCCGCAGATGGGGTCCAGCACACTTTCTCCGGCTGCCCCTTCCTGGTCATGTCTGTAAGGGGGGCGGCTAAAGAGGAGAAGTTGGGGATAAAACAACGGTAATACCCCGCCAACCCCAAGAAGGCTCGTACCTGGGACTTTGTCTGGGGTCTGGGAGCGTTGTGAACTGCTTCAACCTTCTTCTCTTGGGGCCGTATGAGGCCCCGTCCAACTTGGAAGCCCAGGTACTTTGCTTCAGAGAACGCTAGATGGCACTTGCGGGGGTTGGCGGTTAGTTCAGCCCGCCAGAGCTCCGAGATCACCCTCCGCAGCCGGTCTAGATGGTCCTCCCATGCCTCGGAATGCACCACCACGTCGTCCAGGTAAGCGGCCGCGTAGTTTTGGTGCGGCCGCAAAAGGATGTCCATCATTCGCTGAAACGTCGCGGGGGCGCCGTGGAGGCCGAAGGGAAGAGAAGGGAAGGGAAGGGTATTGCCAGTGCCCACTAGGAGTGGTGAAGGCCGTCTTCTCTTTTGCCGTTTGAGTGAGGGGCACCTGCCAATATCCCTTTGTGAGGTCTAATGTGGATATATAC
>NZ_PYPS01000121.1 GCF_003027925.1 Micromonospora sp. RP3T | reverse complement strand
CTTTCCAGTCAGGTGAAATATTAGGCTAATATCTTAATTAATACTGCTTGTACGTATCTTTACCCGTTATCTTTAGTTTGTCAAAATATTGCGCCCTTTCCTGATTACTAAGTCCTTCTCTATATGATTCCACATGTTTTTTCTGTGGTTTAGACAGCATACATTAGCAAAACAACAAATTCAGTAGTACATTAACCATGCAATCCATGCTGTTGTTTACATCCGAGTATCGCCAATATGGCGCCAGTCATCCGGGTTAGCGTAAATGTAAACCCTCTCTAATGAGATTTAGTTGACATACTGCAGTTGCAAAGTTAGTCTACAGAAGGGGTGCTCAACCCTGTTCCTGGAGATCTACCTTCCTGCAGAGTTTAGTTCCAACCCTGATCAAACACACCTGTCTGTAATTATCAAGTGCTACTGAAGAGATTAATTAGCCGATTCAGTTGTGCTTGGTTAGGGTTGGAGCTGAACTTTGCAGGGAGGTCAATTTCAGAGAAAAGGATTGGCTCCCCGTTGCTAGCAGATATTGAGGTATTACAGACCTCCTTGATAAAATCTGACCATAACACTCGAACTGACTGGCATAAAATCATAATCCTGTTGTTCTTAGATTCTCTAAATCAAGCTTAATGTAAT
>NZ_PYPS01000120.1 GCF_003027925.1 Micromonospora sp. RP3T | reverse complement strand
TATACTGTAAATTAATATCTAATAGTAAGAAATTACATTGAAATTATATCTAAACTATTTATTTTAATATACATTTTCTATTTTCTACATTACATAATATGAAACATGTCAGGAAATTTTAGGCTTACGTCTACCAGATATCTTTTCTATCTCCTCTCTGCAGAAATGCTCCATTTTCTCTCTTAGATCAGACACAGATTTACCAACATCATCAAAACAGAGACTTGGATTGA
Source organism: Micromonospora sp. RP3T (assembly GCF_003027925.1). GTDB lineage: Bacteria > Actinomycetota > Actinomycetes > Mycobacteriales > Micromonosporaceae > Micromonospora. Next base: position 410 of record NZ_PYPS01000120.1, on the reverse strand, counting down.
CATTAAGTTTGGGTGAGTCTGTTGATTCAGGAGGAACTGAGAGAGACTGGAAACTCTGCAAAGACAAAGAAAAAAGAGAAACACCAGCTAAAGTCACAGAAATATTTTCCTGATCTCTGATCCGCTGTGTCACCTCAGAGCGGCTTCTCTCAATGGAGCGGATGAGCTCAGTAAAGATCCTCTCACTGTCCTCCACTGCTGTCTGTGCAGAGCGCTGTTAGACACACATCACAATCACAATCATAATCAGTGAGCTACAGTGAGTCTGAAAAATCCAACTTGAGACTTCTCAAACTTCTCTTTTTCACCAGACTCACCTTATGAGATGCCACAGCTTCTCTCAGCTGCTCAAGATCTTTCTGTTTCTGCTGAATTGTCTGATTGAACTTTATCTGCATCTCCCTCAACTA
>NZ_PYPS01000119.1 GCF_003027925.1 Micromonospora sp. RP3T | reverse complement strand
TGACCATCCCGCCCAGGCCCAAGGTTCAACTACGAGCTTTTTAACTGCAACAACTTTAATATACGCTATTGGAGCTGGAATTACCGCGGCTGCTGGCACCAGACTTGCCCTCCAATGGGTCCTCACCCAGGGGTTTAGGATACGCTCATTCCAATTACAGGGCCTCGAAAGAGACCTGTATTGTTATTTTTCGTCACTACCTCTCCGAGTCGGAAATGGGTAATTTGCGCGCCTGCTGCCTTCCTTGGATGTAGTAGCCGTTTCTCAGGCTCCTTCTCCGGGGTCGAGCCCTAACCCTCCGTTACCCGTTGTCACCACGGCTGGCCAAGACCCAGCCGTCGAAAGTTGATAGGGCAGAAATTTGAATGAACCATCGCCGGCGCAAGGCCGTGCGATTCGAGAAGTTATTATGAATCACCAGAGAGCCCCGAAGGGCATTGGTTTTTAATCTAATAAATACATCCCTTCCGAAGTCGGGATTTTTAGCATGTATTAGCTCTAGAATTACCACGGTTATCCATGTAGTAAGGTACTATCAAATAAACGATAACTGATTTAATGAGCCATTCGCAGTTTCGCGGTATAATTGCTTATACTTAGACATGCATGGCTTAATCTTTGAGACAAGCATATGACTACTGGCAGA
>NZ_PYPS01000118.1 GCF_003027925.1 Micromonospora sp. RP3T | reverse complement strand
AAGGGACTGTGCTTTTAGGCTATATATTATTTATAGGGAAAGGCTGTCAAATCACAGGCCAAGTTCGAACCCATATCTTCCATATAAACACCACAGCGCAATGTGTCTGTGGTAGAATATAAATTTACTCACTCTCAGGCTATCCAAAATGAAGATGTATTTGTTTCTTCATCAATACAAATTTGCAAAATGAGCATTGCATCACTTGCTCTCCAATGGATCCTCTGTAGTAAATGGGTGCCGTCAGAATAAGAGTCCATAATTTATGAGTCTAGGTCATATTCTACATTGCGCAAGGTTTACAATACGAACCTTACATTATAAAATAAGTGCTTGTTCACAGTTTGACAACGGAAGAACTGTTAAAATCACAAAATGAAAATTGAGAAGCTGTGAAACATTCACTGTGGATCATAGCGGCACATTACTGTCACTTTGTTTTGTTATCTTGTACCGCTCTGCCTTTCTAAATGGGGGGACAAATGGGGAAGTTTGGCGTTACTGCTCATTAACTTAGTCTTAGCAAAATAGTCTTAAAACCCAACGTGAAAGTCATTTAAGCATCATCCTGCCTAAAAAAAATGGTGGTATATTTTTGGCATAATTATTGTCCACCTTAATTTGTGCTGTTAGTTACCGTTCTCATCAAC
>NZ_PYPS01000117.1 GCF_003027925.1 Micromonospora sp. RP3T | reverse complement strand
TGGGCATCACGCCGTCGTGTCGCAAAACTCTCAGTCTTTGGACGGACCTTGCGTTCCTGCGGTCAGGAGTACCCTTGGAACAAGTGTCCAGACGCATCGTTGTCACCACAGATGCCTCCAAGACAGGCTGGGGCGCCCTTTGCAACGGGCAAGCAGCCTCCGGGGTCTGGACGGGCCCCCGACTGCTTTGGCACATCAACTGCCTAGAGTTGTTGGCAGTGCTTCTAGCTCTGAGGAGGTTCTGGCCTATGATTCAGAACAAGCACGTGTTGGTCAGGTCGGACAACATGGCGACAGTAGCCTACATCAACCACCAGGGCGGTGTACGTTCCTTTCGCATGTCACAACTAGCCCGCCACCTCCTGCTCTGGAGCCAACACAGACTCAGGTCCTTACGGGCCACTCACATTCCGGGCGATGCCAATCGAGTGGCCGATTCTCTGTCACGACAGGTTTCGCTCGGAGGCGAGTGGAGGCTCCACCCTCAGTCGGTTCAACTGATTTGGGATCGATTCGGCCAGGCGCAAGTGGATCTCTTCGCCTCACCGGAATCCACCCACTGCCAGTTGTGGTACGGGCTGACCGAGGCTCCCCTCGGTATAGATGCACTGGCACACAGTTGGCCGAAGGACCGGCTCAAGTATGCGTTTC
>NZ_PYPS01000116.1 GCF_003027925.1 Micromonospora sp. RP3T | reverse complement strand
TCTTAAGCTTCTCAGAACTATCTGACTTGGCTACGCGACTCAGGCATCCACCAAGATCTATGGCATTCTCTTACAAATCGGCTCAGGGAGAGAATGCTGTGGTTTTTTTAAGCGGAAATCGCAGCCCTCCTGGGAAAGGGTGCGATAGAGCCTATCCCCTCAGCCAAAATGAAGAGGGGGTGTGTCAGCCCCTACTTCATTGTACCCAAGAGGGGTGGTGGGCTCAGACCTATCCTGGATTTGAGGGTTTTGAATCGGGCCCTACTCAAGCTCCCGTTCAAAATGCTGACCCTCAAGCACATTCTTACGTACGTCAGGTTCCAGGATTGGTTTGTGGCGATAGACCTGAAGGACGCGTACTTTCATGTCTCGATCCTTCCAAGACACAGGCCGTTTCTACGGTTTGCCTTCAAAGAACGGGTTTCCATGGCCGAGCAGCTGCATCCAAGCCATACATCACCAAGTGCAATGCAAAGTGTCGGATGCAGTGGTGTAAAGCACACCGCCACTGGACTCTAGAGCAGTGGAGATGCATTCTCTGGAGTGATGAATCGCGCTTCTCCATCTGGCAATCTGATGGACGAGTCTGGGTTTGGCAGTTGCCAGGAGAACAGTACTTGTCTGACTGCATTGTGCCAAGTGTAAAGTTTGGTGGAGGGGGGATTATGGTGTGGG
>NZ_PYPS01000115.1 GCF_003027925.1 Micromonospora sp. RP3T | reverse complement strand
TGTTTTTCACATTTATTTACATTATAATTTACATTATTACAATACCTTTCTCCCAACCTGGCACAAATGGCTCTATTAGTTCCGGGTTTGATGAAGGCCCGCCTTCTGAAAAACAAAATGTGTTTTGATTGGTTAGCTGTCCCACTGCATTGCGATTGGCAAACAGCTTAGATGGTGTTTCAGTACTGCCATGCCCCTTACCAAAGTAGCGAGTTTCGTGTACAACTGTCAGTGCAAGCTAGATTACAGTGATTCTTATGTTTTAAATATGGATTTTTTTATGCCGCTATTCAAGAAGACCTTTATTCACCTCATGTGATCCACTTTTTATGATGGATGGATGCACTTTATTGGACTTCAAAATCTCAACAGCCATTCACTTCCATTATAAAGCTTGGAAGAGCCAGGACATTTTTTAATATAACTCAGATTGTATTCGTCTGAAAGTCATATACACCTAGGATGGCTTGAGGGTCAATAAATCATGGGGTAATTTTCATTTTTGGGTGAACTATCCCTTTAATAAAAATTGGAGCATGTTTTTCATGTTTGCTAGGCAGAAATAGAAATTAGTCCTTCTATTCTTGAGCCATTGTTTCATATCTGAAGGTTAGCACATGCATGTTGACATTACAGAACAAAAAGTCCACATTGCATATTTCAGCAAAATCCGGTC
>NZ_PYPS01000114.1 GCF_003027925.1 Micromonospora sp. RP3T | reverse complement strand
GCCATGGCCACCCTGCAGGTCTATCAGGCCAAGGCGTTGAAAGAACTGCACAAGGGTAGTCCTGACCAAGCGGTGTTGCAGGAGCTGCGTGCAGCGACTGACTTCGCCCTCCGGGCGACTAAAGTCACGGCGCGGTCCCTTGGTCAGGTGATGTCCACACTCGTGGTCCAGGAACGCCACCTCTGGCTGAACCTGGCGCAGATGGCAGATGTCGACAAAGCACGCTTTCTCGACGCTCCTGTCTCCCAGGCCGGCCTCTTCGGCGACACTGTCGAGGACTTTGCCCAGCAGTTCTCGGCAGTCCAGAAGCAGACTGAGGCGATCAGTCACATCTTGCCCCGGCGTGCGACTCCCACGAAGTCCCCGGGTGCCCAGCCTCAGCCTGCTCGTCGCCGAGGGCGCCCCCCTGCGGCCCCCAAGAAGCAAGAAATACCTGCTCCGTCTCCGGCTGAGGCCCACGATGCGCGCCTCGCCGCCAGACGTCGTGGCCGCCGCAGGGGAGCGGCGCCGCCCGCTGCTCAGGAGCCCCCTCATACACCTAAGACCCGCAGGTCTGCGCGGTGCTCCTGACACGGGCAGCCTGGAGATGATGGAAGCTGCTCTTCGGGGGACGACAACATCTGCCCCCCCGCCCCCGGTGGAGGGCCGGGGCCGTCTGTGCGCTCAGCTGCCGTCA
>NZ_PYPS01000011.1 GCF_003027925.1 Micromonospora sp. RP3T | reverse complement strand
TCGAGCTGGGGCCGGGCGTCAAGGTCGAGCGGATCACCCAGCTCTCCCGCAACATCGCGTACGCGGTGAAGTCGCCGGACGTGCGGATCCTCAGCCCGATCCCGGGCAAGAGCGCGGTCGGCGTGGACCACCGACCGCGACGCCGCCGAACGGCGCGCCGGGCAGCTCGCCGACCAGGTCAGCGACCTGGCCGGGGCGCTCGCGCGGCTCGGACGCCCCGCCTGACCGGGTTCCGGCCGGGGCCGCTCGCGCGGCTCGGCGCCGGTTGACCGGCCACGCAGCGGGACGGGGCAGCGCGGCACCGGCCGGCCGGGCGAGGATCACGGCATGGGAAAGACGCATGACCGCATCGACGGCCGGTTGCGGGAGTTCATCGAGGCGCAGCCGATGTTCTTCGTCGCGACCGCCCCGTTGTCCGGCGACGGCACCGTCAACCTGTCACCCAAGGGGCTGCGCGGCGCCCTGGCGGTGCTCGACGCGCACACGGTGGCCTATCTGGACTTTGCCGGCAGCAACGCCGAGACCATCGCGCACCTGCGGGAGAACGGCCGGGTCACGCTGATGTGGTGCGCGTTCGCCGGCCCGCCGAACATCGTGCGGGTGCACGGGCGCGGCGAGCCGGTGTTCCGCGACGACCCGCGCTGGCCCGACCTGCTGCGGCACTTTCCCGACATCGACCCGGGCCCGCACGGCCTGCGGGCGGTGATCGTGGTGCGCGCCGAGCTGATCCGCGACACCTGCGGCTACGCGGTGCCGCTGATGAGCTACGACACCGACCGGGACCTGCACGGGCGGCGGTTCGCCCGGGAGGACGACGCGTCGCTGTCGGCGTACTTCGCCGGCAAGGAGCACGTCGCGACCAGCATCGACGGGCTGCCCGGCCTGCCGCTGCCGTTGCCGCCCACACCGGCGGCGTGAGTCGTCCGGCGCTGAGCCGGCTCGGGGTCGCCGGTCAGTGGATGCCGGCCATCAGGCCGCGGATCTGCCGGGTGAACATCACCGCGGCCACCCCCAGCAGCACCGACGCCAGCCCGAACGTCAGGAAGTACGCCGACTGCGACCAGTTCTGCGCCAGCCGGGCGACCTGACCGCCGATCGCGTCGCCGACGGCGGTGGCGAGGAACCACAGGCCCAGCATCTGGCTGGCGTACTTCACCGGGGCCAGTTTCGTGGTGGCCGACAGGCCCACCGGGCTCAGCGACAGCTCGCCGGCGACCTGGATCGCGTACACCGCGACCAGCCACCACGGGGAGACCAGGTCGCCGCCGACGGCGGCCTGCGCGGCGGCGGCCATCAGCACGAACGACAGGCCGTTGAGGACCAGGCCGACGGCGAACTTCGTCGGCGTCGACACCCGGTGGCCCAGACGCAGCCACAGCCAGGCGGCCAACGGCGCGCCGATGATGATCAGGATCGGGTTGACCGACTGGAGCCAGGACGCCGGGAACGTGAACCCGGCCACGTCGCGGTCGGTGCGGTCGGCGGCGAAGATGTTCAGCACCGAGCCGGCCTGGTCGTAGATCAGCCAGAACGCGGCGGCGAACACGAACAGCCACACGTACGCCTTCATCCGGCGGCGTTCCGTGCCGCTGATCTCCCGGTCGGTGAGGATCCGCGCGAAGTAGCCGACGGTCACCAGCACGGTCACCGCGGTGAGCAGGTTGACCACCGTGTTCACGGTGAACCAGCCGGTCAGCAGCAACCCCAGCAGGACCACCAGCAGCACGGCGGTGACCGCGCCGGCGCGGGTCAGCGCCCGCCGCCGGTCGGCGCCGAGCAGCGGGTCGGCGGGGCGGGCGCCGGCGTCGCCCAGGTTACGGCGGCCGAGCACGTACTGCGCCACGCCGAAGGTCATGCCGACCGCGGCCGCGCCGAACCCCAGATGCCAGTTGATCTTCTCGCCGAGGAAGCCGGTGACCAGCGGCGCGATGAACGCGCCCAGGTTGATGCCCATGTAGAAGATCGAGAAGCCGGCGTCGCGGCGCGGCGAGTCCCGCTCGTACAGGTCACCGACCATGGTGGAGATGTTGGGTTTGAGCAGGCCGGTGCCGAGCACGATCAACGCCATGCCGGCGAACACGCTCCACCCGGTGGGCACCGCCATCACGTAGTGACCGGCAGCGATCACCACGCCGCCCCACAGCACGCTGCGCCGCGCCCCGAGCAGCCGGTCGGCGACCCAGCCGCCGGGCAGCGCCATCAGGTAGACCATCGCGTTGTACGTGCCGTACACGGCGTTGGCGGTGGACTCGCCGATGCCGAGACCGCCGTCGGCGACCGTCGCGGTCAGGTACAGCACCAGGATGGCCCGCATGCCGTAGAAACTGAACCGCTCCCACATCTCGGTGAGGAAGAGGGTGGACAGCGCCCGCGGGTGACCGAAGAAGGTCCGACCCGCGGGCGGTCGGGCCCCGACCTGCGCGTCACTGCTCATCGTCACCTCCGGCACGCGTGGTGGGTAACATCCCCGGTGACGGGCGAAACACTCCAGCCGATTCGGGCGGCTGCCCCGGCCGGTTACCCTTGACGTTCCCGACCCGCGGACGGCCCGACCGACGCGGGTGGGGAATGGGCGGGCGGTGACCGGCCGTTACACCTGAGGACCAGCACCACGAACGAGGGGAAGTCGATCATGGGCGAGCGTATGCTGCGCGGTAGCCGGCTGGGCGCGGTCAGCTACGAATCCGACCGCAACACGGAGCTCGCGCCGCGTCAGACCCGCGAGTACCTGTGCGCCAAGGGCCACCAGTTCGAGGTGCCGTTCGCCGTCGACGCGGAGGTCCCCACGACCTGGGAGTGCAAGTTCGACGGCAGCGTCGCCCGGCTGGTCGACGGCAACGAGCCGGAGCAGAAGAAGGCCAAGCCGCCGCGCACCCACTGGGACATGCTGCTGGAGCGGCGCTCCATCGCCGAGCTGGAGGACATCCTCGCCGAGCGGCTCCAGGAGGTCCGCACCCGCCGCGGGCGCGCCTGAGCACCGACAACGTCGAAACGCCCCCGGGGATCACCTCCCCGGGGGCGTTTCGTCACGTCTGGGCCGTTCTCAGCGGTCCACGATCTCACCCTCGATGGCCGGTCCCGGCCGCGGCGACTGCCCGGCCGGCGGCGACTGCGGCGACGGCGCGGGCTGCGGCGCACCCGGGTACACCCGCACCCGACGCGGACCGAACAGGTCACCGGCGACCATCGACGACACCCGCCGCTCCGCGCTACGGCGCACCCCACCACCGGCGAGGCGCCGCAGCGGCGGCACCAGCAGCAGCAGCCCCACCAGGCCGCTGACCAGCCCCGGCAACGCCAACAACAGCGCACCCGCCAACCCCACCAGGCCGTCGGTCACCTGCGGCCCCGGCGGCTGACCGGCCTGCGCGGCCGCCCGGAACCGCCGCCACGCCCGCATGCCCTCCCGGCGCAGCAGCACCAGACCCAGCAGCGACGCCGCGAACACCAGCAGCAGCGCCGCGCCGAACCCGACGGCCCGCCCGACCAGGACGAAAACGGCCAGCTCCAGCAACGTCAGCAGCAGCAGAGCCAACGGTACGAATTTCAGTCCTCGGCGCATCTCACCTCATCGGCCGCAAGTGTCGTCACGCCCCTCCAGCATGACACGCCCCCGCTCACGGCCACCGGGCCAACGCGTCCGGGCGGCCCCGCACCGCCGCCCGACGGTCCCGCACCCCCCACCGGGTGACCCGCCACAACGCCTCCGCCACGATCATCGGACTCATCTTGCTGTCGCCGTGTTCCCGCTCGGCGAACGTGATCGGCACCTCCACGATGCGCACCCCGGCGCGGTGCGCCAGCCGGGACAACTCCACCTGGAACGCGTACCCCTGCGACCGCACCGACCCCAGGTCGATGGCGTCCAGCACCGCCGAGCGGTACACCCGGTAACCGCCGGTGGCGTCGCTGACCGGCATGCCCAACGCCACCCGCGCGTACAGGTTGCCGACCCGCGACAACAGCAGCCGCCGCCACGGCCAGTTCACCACCCGCGCGCCGCGCGTCCACCGCGAGCCGATCACCACGTCGGCGTCGCGGGCGGCGGCCAGCAACGCCGGCAGGTCCTCCGGGGCGTGCGACCCGTCGGCGTCCATCTCCACCACCGCGTCGTAGCCGCGCTCCCGCGCCCACCCGAACCCGGCCAGGTAGGCCGCGCCGAGACCGTCCTTGCCGGGCCGGTGCAGCACGTGCACCTGCGGATCGACGCCGCAGATCGCCTCCGCGATGCCGCCGGTGCCGTCGGGGCTGTTGTCGTCGGCGACGAGCACGTCCACCGCGGGCGCCGCCGCGCGGACCCGGGCGACGATCCGCCGCACGTTGTCCGCCTCGTTGTAGGTGGGGATGACCACCAGGACCCGCCCCACCCCGGGATGGCCGGCTTGCGCACCCACCGTCGTACCGCCTCTCCTCGGCTCAGCCGGGGACGACCTCCCGGCGTCGACGCGCCACGGCCGCACCGAGCAGGGCCGCGACCGCGAACGCCGCGAACGCCGCCTCCGGCCACGCCCCGACCACGGTGGCCGGGGTACGCCCGTCCCCGAGTCGCATCTGCCGCACCACGACCTCGGCGGTGTTGAACCCGGTGGCACCGTCTACCCGCCCGTCCGGGGAAACGAACCCGGACACCCCCACCGTGGAGGCCATCAACGCGGCACGGCCGTGCTCGACGGCCCGCAACCGCACCATCGCCAACTGCTGGCGGGCCTCCGCCACGTCGAACGTGGCGTTGTTGGTCTGCACCACCAGCAGTTGCGCGCCGCCGGTGACGGTGTCCCGCACGATGCCGTCGTAGGCGACCTCGAAACAGATCACGTCGCCGAGCGTGGCCACCCCGGCGTCGAGCACCCCCGGCCGGTCACCGGGGACGAAATCGGACCGCACCCGGTCGACCTCGGCGCTGACCTTCCGGGCGATCGCCCGCAGCGGCACGTACTCGGCGAACGGCACCGGATGCCGCTTCGTGTACACCTGGCCCAGGTCGGGGCCGCTGCCGGGCCGCCACAGCAGGCCGGCGTTGCGGACCTGACCGGGGCCGGGACCCAGCAGCACGGCGCCGACCAGGATCGGCGCGCCGATCGCGTCGGCGGCCTGCGAGATGCGGTAACCGGCGCCCGGGTTACGCAGCGGGTCGATGTCGCTGGAGTTCTCCGGCCACACCACCAGGTCGGGACGCTGCGCCTCGCCGCGACCCACCCGCCCGGCCAACTCGACGGTGGCGTCGACGTGGTTGTTGAGCACCGCCTGCCGCTGGGCGTTGAAGTCCAGCCCGAGACGCGGCACGTTGCCCTGCACGATCGCCACGGTGACGGTGTTCCCGCCGCCGCGTACCCCGACCGGGACGGCCGCCCCGACGGCCAGCAACGCCACCAGCACGGCGGTCAGCGCGGCGACCGGCCGCCACCGCCCCGCCGGACGGCGCCAGTCCCGCCACGCCACGGCCAGCAGCAGCCCACCGGCGAACGCCACGGCGAACGTGACGAGCGGCGCGCCGCCGAGCGCGGCGAGCCGCAGCAGCGGCGACGTGTCCTGGCTGAACGCCAACCGCCCCCACGGGAACCCACCGAACGGCGTGCGGTCGCGCAGCGCCTCCTGCCCCACCCACAGCACCCCGGTCAGCAGCGGCCACCCCACCCGCCACCGGTCCGCCAGCGGCGACACCCAGGCCGTCGCGGCGCCCAGCAGCGCCAGGTAGCCGGCCTGCAACAGCGACAACAGCGCCCACGGCAGCCAGCCGGTGTGCAGGTTCGTCCATTCCAGCAGCGGCGCGAACAACGCCACCCCGGCCAGGAAACCCAACCCGGCGCCGGCACGCAGCCGCCGCCGGTGCGCCGCGGCGGCCAGCAACGCCACCCCGACCGGCGCGAGGGGCCACAGCCCGTACGGCGGGAACGCCACCAGCAACGCCAGCCCGGCCGACACCGCGGCCGGCACGGCCAGCCTCAGCGGCAGCGGACGCCCCACGGCGCCCGGGTGGCGTGCCCCGTCGGCGGCACGCGGCTGTTCCCGGTCGAGCGTCGTCACCGGCACCTCACCACGATCACGGGCCGAAGGCTACCCGGCCGCCGCGTCGAGGCGCCCGTAGGTGCCCCGGCGACGGAAATCGGGGCGCGGCCCAAGCCGCGCCCCGATGCTCCCAGGCCCTCCCCGGCCGGTGGGGCGAGGACGATCGGCACCGACCTTCGGACCGACCGGACGTGGACTGGCTGCCCCCGCCTGGCCGTTGTCTACTGGCCGTTCCTCTCACCCTGCCCGTACACCGGTAACCGCGACCGGTTCGCGCCGCCCCGCCGACCCCCGCCCGCTGGACCTGGCCGCCGCAACCTTCCGGTCACTCGGCCAGCGGACGAGAGGACGAAACGAACAACAGCCGCTTCCCGTGGTAGGACTCAAAGACGGTACGGCGTGCACCCCCGCCGCTGTCAACCCACCCCGGCCTGTCGTGTGTTGCGCCACGGCGTGTCGCGTCGGCGCGTCTCGATACGCCGACAGCCGACCGGGCCCGCCGGCGCAGCGCTCAGCCGGCCAGATGCCGACGCAACAGGGCCACCGCCGCACCCGGATGATCAGCGGCGAGCAGCCCACCGGCGGCCAGCACGTAGTCGACGTCGACGACGGCGCGCGCCGCCCGCGGCAGCGGCCACCCACCGGCGTGGTCACCGAGCACCGCCGCCAGCACACCGGCGGCGTCGACCGGCGCGGCGTGCCGCAACACCCCACCGGAGCCCACCATCACCCGCACGTCCCGCAGATCCCGGCCGGCGCGTTCACCGGTCGCCGCGCCCCGGGCATGCCGCCGCAACGCCACCGTCGCGGCGAGCCCGGCGATCCGCCGCTCCACGGCCCGATCGGCGTCGTCGGCGGGCAGGAACCCGGGATCCGCGGCCCGCACCGCCGCCGCAGCCGCCAGGCCGTCGACCTCCCCCACCGCGAGCAGCCGCTCCTCGGCGGCGGCCCGCACCACACCCGGGGCGCTCCACCGCATCCCCAGGTCCCCCTCGACGGTGCGGGCCCGCCACAGCGTGCCGGCGACCTCCTGGCCCGGTCCGCTGTCCCGCTCGTCGGGCGTGAGCACCGAATAGACGTCGGTGGTGGCGCCACCGACGTCGACGACGGCCAGGTCCCCGCCGAGCGCGTCGGCGAGAACCTCCACCCCGGTGAGCACCGCATCCGGGGTGGCCGCCCGCACCAACCGGGCGAAACGACCACCACGGGACAACTTCTTACCACCGATGACGTGCCGCAGGAACACCTCCCGGATCGCCGCGCGGGCCGGACCGGGCGTCAGCACCCCGATCCGCGGCAACACGTTGTCCGCGACGGTCACCGGCACCCCCGCCGCGGACAACGACGCACCCAGCTCGCCCCGCACGTCGACGTTGCCGGCGAGCACCACCGGCACCCGCCAACGCGCCCGCGCCAACCGCGTCGCGTTGTGGGTGAGGGTGTCCGCGTCACCGCCGTCCGTGCCGCCGACGAGCAACACCACGTCGGGCCGGGCCGCGCGCAACGCCGCCAGCTCGGCCCGCCCGAGCCGCCCGGCTGCCACGTGCACCACGTTCGCCCCGGCGGACAACCCGACCCGCCGGCCCGCCTGCGCCGTCACCAACGGCTCGTAGCCGACCACGGCCAGCCGCAGCCCACCCCCCGCCGACGAACACACATACCAGGGCACGTCCCCACCGGCCAGCCCCGCGGTGGCGGCGCCCACCGCCGCGTCCAGACCGTGCAACACGTCGGTGCCCACCGTGGTCGGCGCGGCCGCCGCGCCGACCAGCCGACCACCGTCGAGATCCACCACCGCGGCCTTCGTGTACGTCGACCCGACATCGGCGCAGACGACGAGGCTCACGCGCCGCCGCCCTTCGTCAGCGACTCCCGGCGCCGCACAACCGTGCTCACGCCGCAGGAGGGACGACCACCGTGCCGGTGGCGGTGACCGCCACGACCGGCTCGGCGAGCACCTCGGCGGCCGACTCCCCCCGATCCGGTCGCCCCCGACACACCACCCGCGCCTCGAAGTCGATGGTGCGGCTGCGGGTGCCCACCCGGGTCACCGTCGCCGTCACCTCCAGCACGTCACCAGCCTTCATCGGCGCCCGGAACTGCACGTCGGAATAGGACGCGAACAGCCCCTCGTCGCCGTCGGTACGAATGCACACCTCGGTCGCCACGTCCCCGAACAACCCCAACGCGTACGCCCCGTCCACCAGGTTCCCGGCGTAGTGGGCGTGCGAGTACGGCACATACCGGCGGTGCGTGACGCTCAACCCCACCCGGGGATCCTGCTCACTCAACTGCTCGCCCTCCTGGAAGTGATCAACGCGTGCACGAGGTAACTGGCCACCTCGCCCGGAGTCGTCCCGCGACCGAAGATCCGGTCCACGCCCAACTCGCCGGTCATCGTCTCGTCGAAACGCGGCCCACCCACGATCAGCAAGGGCCGCTTCCCGGCCGGCATCGCCTCCCGGAACGCCGCCGACATCTCCCGCGTGTTGTGCAGATGCGCGTCACGCTGCGTCACCACCTGCGACACCAGCACCGCGTCCGCCTTCTCCTTCCGGGCCGCCTCGACCAGCTCCGGCACACTCACCTGCGCGCCCAGGTTGCTGACCCGCAACTCCCGGTAGTACTCCAGGCCCTTCTCCCCGGCGATGCCCTTCACGTTCAGGATCGCGTCGATGCCCACCGTGTGCGCGTCCGTGCCGATACATGCCCCCACCACCGACAACTTACGACGCATCCGCTGCTTCACCACCGCGTTGACCTCCTTGGCCGACAGCAGCGGAAAGTCCCGCTCCACCACCTGCACCTTCTCCAGGTCGACCAGATGGTTCACCCGCCCATACACCACGAAGAACGTGAACCCGTCCCCGATCGGCTTGGCGTGCACCAGCATCGCCGGATCCATGCCCATCCTGTTCGCCAACTGCACCGCCGCGCCCTCGGCCCGCTTGTCGTGCGGCACCGGCAACGTGAACGACACCTGCACCATGCCGTCACCCGTGGTGTCCCCGTACGGCCGCACCACCGACTTCCCGCGCTCGCTCATGCCGGCTGCTCCAGGATCTCCGTCGCCGGGTTGAAGTAGTCACCCTCGTGCCGCGCCACACCGTCCAGGCCCTTGCCCCGGTCCGCCGGCCGCTTCATGATCCCGAACGTGCCCTCGGCGATCGCCGTCAACAACGACTGCTCCCCGATCCGCTCCAACAACTCCACCGCCTCACCCAACACCCGATGCGCCCGCTGCTGGATGAACCCGCCCGGCGCCGGCACGAAATCCTCGTGCAACCCACCCGCCGCGCCCAACACGTACCGCACGTTCTGCAACGCGACGTCCCGGTCCGACAGCCACGGCGTCACCACCGCCTCCGTCATCATCCCCACCAGCAGAATGCCCTGCCCCGTCATGGTCCCGACCAGGTTGAAGAACCCGTCCAACAGGTTCCCCCGGAACACGTCCCCGGTCATGTGCTTCGTCGGCGGCATCCACTTCAACGGCGCGTCCGGGAACAACTCCCGCGCCAACAAGGCGTGCGCCAACTCCAACCGGAACGACTCCGGCACATCCGGATTGATCTCGAACGCGTGCCCCAGCCCCAACAACCCGTCCGACAACCCCGCCTCGTGCGCGAAGAACTCGTTGAGCAATTGCGACACCGTCACCGTGTGCGCCTCGTCCACCGCATCCGCAGTGGTCAGGTAGTTGTCCTCACCGGTGTTGATGATGATCCCCGCCCGCGCGTGCACCTGCCGCGAGAACCGCTGATCCACGAACGTCCGGATCGGGTTGATGTCCCGGAACAGAATCCCGTACATCGAGTCGTTGAGCATCATGTCCAGCCGCTCCAGGCCCGCGAGCGTGGCCATCTCCGGCATGCACAACCCCGACGCGTAGTTCGTCAACCGCACGTACCGGCCCAACTCCCGCGACGTCTCGTCCAACGCCGCCCGCATCAACCGGAAGTTCTCCTGCGTCGCGTACGTACCCGCGAACCCCTCCCGGGTCGCCCCCTCCGGCACGTAGTCCAACAACGACTGCCCCGTCGACCGGATCACCGCGATCACGTCCGCGCCCGCCCGCGCCGCCGCCTGCGCCTGCGGAATGTCCTCGTAGATGTCCCCCGTCGCCACGATCAGATAGATCCACGGCCGCTGCTTCGGATCCCCGTGCCGCTTCACCAACCGGTCCCGCTCCGCGCGCCGCCGGTCGATCTGCCGGACCCCCGCCGCGACCGCCTTCCGGGCCGCCCGCCGCGCCGCCGTCGCCGCCTTGCCCGACGGCACCCCGAACCGCACCGACCCCGCCGCCGCCTTCTGCGCCAGCAACGTCACATCCGAGACGCCCTCCCGCGCCAACGCGTCGAACACCGGCACCGCCACCCCGTGGCCCAGACCCACATCCGCCACCACCGCGTCCACCAGACGGTTCACCCACGGAATACCGTCCGGGTCCGCGCCCGACACCCCGGCCAGCCGCAGCACCGCCCGCTCCACCGACACCGTGGTGTGGCTGCGCGCCAGATCCACCACCGGCTGCCCCGCCCGACGCGCCAACTCCCGCGCCCGCGACACCAGCACCGGATCCAGCCCAAGCTTCCCTGTCACGAAGACCCTTCCTGATAGATCACGTCACCGCGCAACACCGTCGCCCGACACACCGGCAGCGGCGTCGGATCATCCGGCCCCCGCAACTCCGGATCCGCCGCCAACACCACCGGCAACCCCCGGTCCACCCCGGCCGGCGCATCCCACACCGCGAACGTCGCCGGCGCCCCCAACGCCAGCACCCCCTCGCTGTCCAGATGCACCGCCCGCCACCCGCCACGGGTGTGCGCCGCGAACGCCGCCCGCACACTCATCCGCTGCGACGGATTGTGATGCGCCGCCGCCGCCCGCACCGAACCCCACGGATCCAACGGCGTCACCGGCGAATCCGAACCGAACGCCAACGCCACCCCCACCCCGTGCATCGCACCCATCGGATTCGACTCCAACGACCGGGACAAACCCAACCGCGACTCATACATCCGACCCGCGCCACCCCACAACCTGTCGAACGCCGGCTGCATCGACGCCACGATCCCGAACTCCACGAACCCGGCGATCAACCGCTTACTCATGATCTCCGCGTGCTCCACCCGGTGCCGCGCCGCCCGCAACCGCTCCGTGCCCACCTTCTCCGCCGCCGCCGCGAACCCCGCCAACACCGTGCCGATCGCCGCGTCCCCGATCGCGTGGAACCCGCCCTGCATCCCGTGCGCCGCACAGTCCAACAAATGATCACGAACCTGCTCCGCCGACACGTACCCGTGCCCACACGCCCCCGGCTCCCCGTCCAGGTACGCCGCCGACACGTGCGCCGTCCGCGACCCCAACGCCCCGTCCGCGAACAGATCCCCACCGGCGCCCACCGCACCCAACTCCCGGGCCTTCGCCGCACCCAGCAACTCACCCCAGTACCCGTACACCTCCGGCACCCCCGCCCCCGAGATGCCCAACAAACCGGTGAAGTCCTCCTCATCCGAAATGCCCGGACCACCGCACTCGTGCACCGCCGCGATACCCAACGACGCCGCATGCCCCAACGCCCGCCGCTGCGCCGCCACCCGCTGCGCCCGCGTCACCGACCCGAACGCCGCCGCCCGCACCACATGATGAGCGTCCCGCCGCAACCAACCCGACGGGTCGTACCCCGCCACCGACGACACCTCCGGACACGCCGCCAGCAACGCCGCCGACACCAACGCCGAATGGATCGACGCCTGCGACAGATACACCCGCCGCCCACCCGCCGCCCGATCCACCGCCGCCGCGTCCGGCACCACCGGCGTCACCCACGTCGACTCGTCCCAACCGTGCCCCAACACCACCGCGTCACCCGGCAACCCCACCGCGAACGCCGACACCGCGTCCAACAGCTCCCCGGCCGACCGCACCCCCGACAGATCCAGCCCCGACAACGCCAGACCGGTATCCGTCGCGTGCACGTGCGCGTCCACGAACGCCGGCGTCACCAACGCGCCGTCCAACTCCACCACCCGGTCCGCGGACGGCGCCTCCGCGTCCGCACCCAACCAGGCGATCCGCCCGTCCCGCACCAACAACGCCGTCGCGCTCGGCTCGGCCGGACAATGCAACACTCCACCGCGGTACAGCGTCGAGGGATTCGTCATGACCTCAGTCTGCCGCCAGCCGCGCCTCGAACAGACCACGGACCCCCGGCTCGGCCCGCAACAACTCCAACGCCAGCTCCGCGTGCCCCGGCACGAACCCGTTCCCCACCAGCATCGTCACGTCCGCCGCCAGCCCCTCCGCCCCCAACGCCGCCGCCGCGAAACTCGTCGCCATCGAGAAGAAGATCACCGTCCCGCCGTCCGCCGTGGCCAACACCGCGCCGTGCTCACACCCCGGCACGTCCACGCACACCACCGTCACGTCCGCCGGCACCCCCAACGCCGTGGTCACCGCCGACGACAACCCCACCGGATCCCGCGCGTCCGCCAGCGCCACCGCGTCGGCCAACCCGGCCGCCGTCAGCGCGTCCCGCTCCGCCGCCACCGGCACCACCCCGACCGTACGACCCGCGCCCGCGCGCCGCGCCGCCGCCAGGGACAACGACCCGCTCTTACCGGCCCCACCGATCACCGCCACCGACACCGGACGCGCGTCACCCTCCCGGGCCCGCCGCGCCACTTGCTCGGCCACCACCCGCGCCGTCAACGCCGGCGCCCCGCACACGTCCAGCACGGCCAGGGACAGCTCCGGATGCAGATCCGCCGGCAACACCGCGGCGATCGACCGGGCGAACAGGATCGCGTACCCGTCACACGGCACCTGCTCGCTGCGCCCGTCCCACCGTTCCAGGCCGTCGGAGATCGTCAACGGCGTCAGCGTCAACGACACCAGCGTGGCCACCCGGTCGCCCGCGCGCAGCCCCAGCGGGGACCGGCGGCCCGCCTCCTCCACCGTGCCGATCAGCATCCCGCCCGACCCGGTCACCGGGTTCTGCATCTTCCCCCGGGTCGAGATGATCTCCAGCACCTCGGCGCGGACCTTCTCGCCGTCCCCGCCGTGCTTCTCCGCCAACTGCCGGAAACTCGCCGCGTCCAGGTTCAGCCGCTCCACCCGGATCCGCACCTCGTTCGCCGCGATCCGCGGGTCGGCGTCCAGCCGCCAGGCCGCCTGCGGCAGCACCCCCGCCGGTTCCACGACTCGGTGCAGACCCACCGGTGACGTCACGCCGACCCCCTACGTTCAGCCGCCCGAACCCCGGGGTGGGGTTCGCGTCGCGGGAAAACTTACGGCAGACTAATTTCTTCACCGCAGATTTTCCAGTAGCCTTCGCAAGGTTGATCAACCCGCACCGCAGACGAGGAGGGGCCGTGACCCAGACCCAACCGGTGGAGACCATCCCGACGCCCCGCTCCACGCCGGTCGCCGTCCCCACCGCCGGACAGCCCTACGAATACCGGCGCGCCCCCCTGGTCGAGCCCGACTGGACCCGCTTCCCCGGCTGGCACCACGTCACCCGCGAACAGTGGGAGAACGCCCAGTGGCAGCGCGTCAACTGCGTCAAGAACATCAAGCAGCTCCGCGCCGTCCTCGGCGACACCGTCGACGAGACCTTCTACGCCGACCTCGAAGCGGACCAGAAGGCCCTGGCCACCATGTCCATGCTGGTGCCGCCACAAATGATCAACACGATGGTGCCGTTCGCGCCCATGACCACCGAGGCGCTGCTCGCCGACCCGATCCGCCGCTACATGATCCCGGTCGCCTCCGACCGGCGCACCGACTGGCCCTCACACCCCTACGCCAGCCGCGACAGCCTCCACGAGCACGACATGTGGGTCGCCGAAGGTCTCACCCACCGCTACCCCACCAAGGTCCTCGCCGAGCTGCTCTCCACCTGCCCGCAGTACTGCGGCCACTGCACCCGCATGGACCTCGTCGGCAACTCCACCCCCGCCGTCGACAAGCTCAAGCTGACGCTCAAGCCCGTCGACCGCTACGACGCCCACATCGCCTACCTCAAGGCCCACCCCGGCGTACGCGACGTGGTCGTCTCCGGCGGCGACGTCGCCAACGTGCCCTGGCGCAACCTTGAGTCCTACCTCATGCGCCTGCTGGAGATCGAAACCATCCGCGACATCCGGCTCGCCACCAAGGCCCTGATGGGCCTGCCCCAGCACTGGCTCCAGCCCGACGTCGTGGAGGGCCTCGAACGCGTCGCCCGCACCGCCGCCCGACGCGGCGTCAACCTCGCCATCCACACCCACGTCAACCACGCCCAGTCGCTGACCCCGCTGGTCGCCAGGGCCGCCCAGACCGCCCTCGACGTCGGCGTCCGCGACGTCCGCAACCAGGGCGTGCTGATGCGCGGCGTCAACGCCACCAACGCCGACCTGCTCGACCTCTGCTTCGCGCTCCAGGGCGAGACGGGCATCCTGCCGTACTACTTCTACATGTGCGACATGATCCCCAACGCCGAGCACTGGCGGGTCCCGGTCTGGCACGCCCAGCAGCTCCAGCACGACATCATGGGCTACCTGCCCGGCTACGCCACCCCGCGCATCGTCTGCGACGTGCCCTTCGTCGGCAAGCGCTGGGTGCACATGCTCACCGACTACGACCGTGAGCGCGGCATCTCCTACTGGACGAAGAACTACCGCACCTCGATCGAGTCCGCCGACCTGGAGGCGCTCAACAAGCGCTACGCCTACTACGACCCGATCGACACGCTGCCCGAGGCCGGCCAGTCCTGGTGGCACGCCCACCGCGACGACTGATCCGCGTCGACACACACCCGAAGGCGGGCCACCGGCACTCCGGTGGCCCGCCTTCGTCAGTCGTCACTTCTCGAACGCGTCCTTGACGTCGCGGCCGGCCTGCTTCACGTTCTCCCCGGCCTGCTTGGCGCGCGCCGTGCTCTGCTCGCTGGCGCCCTCAGCCCGCAACCGCTCGTTGTCGGTCACGTCGCCGATGCGCTCCTTGGCCATGCCGCTCATCTCCTGGGCCTTGTTCTTCGCCTTGTCGGTGAAGCTCATGTCGCCCTCCTCGTCTGGGCTGCGCGTTCCCTCGTCGCGTCCCCGGTGCGTTGGGTCGCAAACACGTGCGAGGGCACACCACTGCTAAGGCATCCTAGGACAATAGGGTGTAGGCGGGCGCCGGGCGGGTCGGGTGCCCGCGTGGTTGACTGAGCCGATGAACGAGATCCTGCTGGTACGGCACGGCGAGACCACCTGGAGCGCCAGCCACCGGCACACCTCGTACACCGATCTGGAGCTGACCGCCGACGGCGAGCGGCAGGCCCGCGCGCTCGCTCCCCTGCTCGCCGGCCGGCGCTTCGCACGGGTGCTGTCCAGCCCCCGGCAACGGGCCACCCGCACCGCGCTGCTGGCCGGGCTCACCGTCGACGCCACCGACCCCGAGCTGGCCGAGTGGAACTACGGCGAGTACGAGGGCCGCACCACCGCGGCCATCCAGCAGGAACGACCGGGCTGGAGCATCTGGACCGACGGCGGCCCCGGCGGGGAGTCACCGGAGGCCGTCGGCGCCCGCCTCGACCGCGTGCTGGACCGGGTCACCCCGCTGCTGGAACACGGCACCGTCGCGCTGGTCGGGCACGGCCACAGCCTGCGGGTGCTCGGGGCACGCTGGATCGGGCTGCCGCCGTCGGCCGGCGGGCTGCTGCGGCTGGACACCGCCACGCTCAGCGTGCTCGGTCATGAGCACGGCCGGCGGGTCATCCAGCGGTGGAACCTGCCGGCTCCGACGACGACCGGGAACGGCCCCGACCAGGCAGCTCGCCACTGATCTTCGGCGGCCGGTTCTCGTAGGGCGTGGACAGCACCACTGTGGTGCGGGTGGTGACGTTAGCAGCGATGCGGATCTCCTGCAGCAGCCGTTCCAGGTCGGCCGGGCCGGCCACCCGCACCAGCAGGAGGTAGAAATCCTCCCCCGCGACCGAGTAGCAGGAATCGATCTCGGGCAGGTGGGCCAGCCGCTCCGGCGCGTCGTCGGGCTGCGACGGGTCGAACGGCCGGATCGCCACGAAGGCGGTCAACGGCAGCTCCAGCGCCTCGAACGACACGCGGGCGGCGTACCCCTTGATCACGCCGCGCTGCTCCAGCCGGCGGACCCGCTGGTGCACCGCGGACACCGACAGGCCCACCCGCTCGGCCAGATCCGTGTACGACAGGCGACCGTCCCCGGTCAGCGCGGCCACGATCGCGCGGTCGATCTCCTCCACGCGCTGCAACCTACCGGAGATAGCGCTCCCACGCCGTACCCGCCTCGCCGCGGTGACGCTCAGCGGGCCGTGCGGTCGCGGACCGCGTCGGCGGCGTAGTTCAGCACCTCGACCATGTCCTCCTCGTCGAGGAACGGCAGATCGGTGAGGATGTCCGTGACGGACATGCCGTCGGCCAGCATGGCCAGCAGCGTGGCCACCGGGACGCGGGACTGCCGCACGCAGGGCGCGCCGCCCATCACGTCGGGGTCGGCGGTGATCCGGGGGAAGGTCACCGCGACAGGTTAGCCCTTCGCCAGGTCGCGGGAGATGACCAGCCGCTGGATCTGGTTGGTGCCCTCGACGATCTGCAGCACCTTCGCCTCGCGCATGTACCGCTCGACCGGATGGTCGGCGACGTAGCCGGCGCCGCCGAGCACCTGCACCGCGTCGGTGGTCACCCGCATCGCCAGGTCGGTGGCGAACAGCTTCGCCTTCGCCGCCTCGATCGAGTACGGCCGGCCCGCGTCGCGCAGCCGCGCGGCGGCCAACAGCAGCGCGCGGGCCGCGGAGATGCCGGTGGCGTGGTCGGCGAGCATGAAGCCGAGGCCCTGGAAGTCGACGATGGCGCGGCCGAACTGCTGCCGCTGGCGCGCGTAGTCGACCGCGTAGTCCAGCGCGGCCTGCGCCAGGCCGACCGCGCAGGCGGCGATGCCGAGGCGGCCGGAGTCCAGCGCCGACATCGCGATGGTGAAGCCGGCGCCCTCGCCGCCGATCAGCCGCTCGGCCGGCACCCGGGCGTCGTCGAACGCGATCTGCGCGACCGGGGAGGCGTGCAGGCCCATGGTGCGCTCGGCGGCCTGCGGCGCGATGCCGGGCGTGGCCCGGTCGGCCAGCAGGCAGGAGATGCCCTTCGGGCCGGGCCCGCCGGTGCGGCAGAAGATGTTGTAGAAGTCGGCGACCCGGGCATGGGTGATCCACGCCTTGGTGCCGGTCACCACGTAGTCGTCGCCGTCGCGGACCGCGCGGGTGGCCAGCGACGCCGCGTCCGACCCGCCCTGCGGCTCGGAGAGGCAGTACGCCCCGAGCAGCTCCCCGCCGATCATGTCGGGCAGCAGCTTGCGCTGCTCGTCGGTGCCGAACTGCGCGAGGGGGTAGCAGGACAGCGTGTGCACGCTGACCGCCTCGGCCACGGCCAGCCACCGGCTGGCGAGGATCTCCAGCACCTGGAGGTAGACCTCGTACGGCTGGGCGGCGCCGCCGTGCTCCTCGGCGTACGGCAGGCCGAGCAGGCCGGCCCGGCCCAGTGTGCGCAGCACGTCCCGGGGGAACTCGGCCCGCTCCTCGAAGCCGGCGGCCTTCGGTGCCAACTCCCGGTCGGCGAGCTCGGTGGCGAGCTCCAGCAGGTCGTGTGCCTCGTCGGTGGGCAGGATCCGGTCGACGTTCATAGCGCGATGAGCTCCAGGGGTGGGTGAGCCGGTGCGGCGTCCGGGTCCGGACCATGCCAGCTTAACGGTCGTTTGGGCGGTGGTGGGAGTCCGCGTCGCTGTCGTACCCGTGGTCCATGATCCTTGTCGTCACAGCGGCACGGAGCACGGGCCGGCGACGGCGTTCCGGCGTGCCCGGCGACGTCCACCGGCGGGAAGGTCGAAACGATGACGGAGCCGACGGACGCCGCACGGCGACGACGGAGCGTGCTGCGGGTCGCGCCCCCGGCGCGGGCCCGCAAGCTGGCCAAGGTGCCCTTCGTGGAGCTGGCCGACGGCCGGCTGCAGGGGGTGGTGTCCAGCGGGTCCGACGTGGAACGGGTCTACGTCTCCTCGGTGGCCGCCGGCAGCCACGCGGTCAACTGCAGCACCAACAACAACCGCCCCTGCGGCGGCCTGCGCGGCAGCCTGCTCTGCAAGCACCTGCACGCGCTGGCCGACGAGGCGGTGCTCCAGTACGGCGTCGAGCAGGTCGCCCGCTACCTGCGCATCGACGCCGGCGACGGCGTCGACAGCGGCGTCGCGCTGCTGGCCCGCACCGACGCGCGGCACGAGCCGGGGCCGGCGGCGGTGGTGTTCAGCCGCTTCCTGCGCCACCTGGCCTACCTGGAGGTCGCGCCGAGCACCGCGCCGGTACCCGAGCTGCACTGGTTCCCGGCCACCGCGGCGGTGCGCTGATGCTCGCCACGCAGCTCACCCAACTCGACGACGACGCACCCGCCGGCCTGGCCGAGGCACTCGCCGTGGTCGACGGCGTCGACGACTCGCTGACCCGCGGGCTGGCCCGGCCGGGCGAGCCGGACGCCGCCGCCTGGGCGGCGCTGGCCGCCGCGGTCGACGGCACCCCGCTGGCCGAGCGCACTGCCGAGGCGGTACGCGCCGCGACCACCGGCGCGCTCACCGAGGACCACCTGGCCGTCCTCGCCGGCGCCCGCGCCGCGCTGCTCGGCGCCGTCCACGACGCGCTGCTGGACCGGCTCGACACCGCGCTGCACCGCTCCCGCGCCCCGTGGCCCGCCGCGCCGTCGGCCGCGCCGGGCGCCACTCCCGCCCTGGCCGGGGCGCGCGCCTGGCTGCACGAGCTGACGCTCGCCGGCTGGCGCGGCGCCGACCACGAGCTGCTCTCCGGCGCCGCCGGGCCGGTGGAGGCCACGCTCGCCGAGCCCGCCCAGCGCCGCCTCGCGGTGCTCCTCGACGGTCTCGCCGCCGAGCTGCGCGCCGGCCTGCCGGTGACCGCCGCGACGCCGGTGCCCACCCGCCGGTGGGCCGACCTGTGGACCCGGGCCGTGCTGCTCGCCGCCGGCGCCGCCACCGAGGCCGCCCCGGCGGAGACGGTGTCCGGCCGGCTGCTGCCGCTCGGCGTCGACGTGCACGAGCACGACACCGCGTTCCAGGCGCAGCTGCACGCCCTGCTCGAACCGGCCGCCGGCGGTCCGGGCCGCCTCGTCCGGGTCACCGTCGTCGCGGCCAAGGTCGCCACGATCGTCGGCCCGGCCGGCTGGCGGCTGCTGGAGGCGTACCCGATACTGCTCAAGGCCCTCGCCGAGCGGCGGGCCGTGACCGTCACCGACCTGCCCGCGCACGGCGGCGACCTGCACTGGGTCGAGGAGCGCGCCGTGCTCGGCGACCCCGCCGACCCGTTCGCCACCGCCCGGGTGCTGCTCGCCGACGCGACCGCGCCGGCCACCCCGCCGCTGCAACGCCACCCCGCCGCGCTCGCCGAACCGGTCCTGGTCGAGGGCCGCGTCGTCCGCGGCGACGACGGCGACCCGGTGGTCGCGCTCGACGGCCGGACGATCCCGCTGGCCGTCGACCGGCTGCCCGCCGCCGGACCGCTCACCCCGGCGCTCGTCAACGCCGCCACGGCGTGCCTCGGCCTGCTCCGCTGGGACGACGACCGCTGGCTGCTGCAACCACTCGCCGTGCGGGCCACCGTCAAACGGCAGACCGTCGAGGCGCACAACGGCGACTGGGCGTGCGGCGTCACCGACCCCAAGGTGGCCAAGGCCGAGGCGCGGGCCGGCGACGCGGTGGCCGTGCTGCGCGAACGCGCCGGAAGGTTGCTGCGCCGATGACCGCCGACCGCGACCACGCCAACCGCCGCCAGGTGCTCTACTGGCGACTGCTCGCCCGCCTGTTCCACCCCGACGAGCAGCCCGCGCTGGAATCCGCCAGCGTCGCCGTCGTCGACGACCTCGACCTGCCCACCGCGCTGCTGGACCCGGCCGTCTCCGTCGACACCGTCGTCCAGCGCTTCCCGGCGCTCGCCGACGAGCTGCGCGACCTGCTCACCCCCGGCCCCGACGCCCCGGCCGGCCCGTTCCAGCCCACCGAGACCGAGGTACGCCGGGCCGCGCTGGCCTCGAAGCTGCTGCTCAACGTGTTCGCCACCGGCGCCGGTGAGGTCAGCGCCGGGCAACTGGCCCGCTGGCAGGCCGACGCCGGCTGGTTCGAGCAGGCCTGCGGCGCCGCCCCCGGAGAGCTGCGCAAGGAAGGGTCCGGCCTCGGCGCCACACTCGCCGGCCTGGAGGGCGACCTGGTCCGCCGCATGCGCCTGCGGGAGGTCCTCGCCGACCCGGCGCTGGCCGCCCGGCTCACCCCGAGCATGTCCCTGATCGAGCAGCTCCTGCGCGACAAGTCGAACCTGTCCGGGGTGGCGCTGGCCAACGCCAAGTCACTGATCCGCCGCTACGTCGACCAGGTCGCCGAGGTGCTGCGCACCCAGGTCGCGCAGACCACCGTCGGCACGGTCGACCGCTCGGTGCCACCCAAGCGGGTCTTCCGCAACCTCGACCTCGACCGCACGATCTGGCAGAACCTCACCAACTGGAGCCCCGACGACGAACGCCTCTACGTCGACCGGCTCTACTACCGGCAGACCGCGCGGCGCACCACGCCGTCGCGACTCATCGTGGTGGTCGACCAGTCCGGCTCGATGGTCGACTCGATGGTCAACTGCACCATCCTCGCCTCCATCTTCGCCGGGCTGCCCAAGGTCGACGTGCACCTCATCGCGTACGACACCCGGGCGCTGGACCTCACCCCGTGGGTGCACGACCCGTTCGAGGTGCTGCTGCGCACCAACCTCGGCGGCGGCAACGACGGCCCGGTCGCCATGGCCCTGGCCCGCCCCAAGATCGTCGAGCCCCGCAACACGGTCATGGTCTGGATCTCCGACTTCTACGAGTTCGACCGCTCCCAGCCGCTGTTCGACGGCATCGAGGCCGTGCACCGCTCCGGGGTGAAGTTCATCCCGGTCGGCTCCGTCAACAGCTCCGGCAACCAGAGCGTCAACCCCTGGTTCCGGCAACGCCTCAAGGACCTGGGCACCCCCGTCATCTCCGGCCACATCCGCAAGCTCGTCGTCGAGCTGAAGAACTTCCTCACCTAGGAGAGCACCCCTGATGTCCGACATGCTCCGCGCCCCCGCCGAGGTCACCTACGCCGACGAGCTGGCCTACCTCGAGTCGGTCGACACCGGGCCGAAGCCGTTCTCCTGGCGTCTGAGCCCCCGCATGGTCCGGCTGTTCGTGCTCGGCTCCGAACGCGCCGACGGCCTCGACCGGGAGATCCCGCAGAAGTGGTTCGGCGACCGCAGCTTCGTCGAACGCAGCATCGTCACGCTCGCCTCCGACCGGGGCCTGTTGCTCATCGGCGACCCCGGCACCGGCAAGAGCTGGCTCGCCGAGCTGCTCTCGGCCGCGATCTGCGGCAACTCCACACTCGTCGTGCAGGGCACCGCCGGCACCACCGAGGACCACATCAAATACTCCTGGAACGTCTCCATGGTCATCGCCCGCGGCCAGTCCCGCGAGTCGATGATCCCCTCGCCGATCATGACCGCGATGGAGCGCGGCGTCATCGGCCGCTTCGAGGAGCTGACCCGCTCCACCAGCGACGTGCAGGACGCCCTCATCTCCATCCTGTCCGAGAAGTACGTCGCCATCCCCGAGCTGGACCAGGACAACATCGTCTTCGCCCAGCCCGGCTTCTCGATCATCGCCACCGCGAACAGCCGCGACCGGGGCGTCAACGACCTCTCCTCCGCGCTCAAGCGCCGGTTCAACTTCGTCCGCATCCCGGTGGTCACCAACAAGCGCAGCGAAGCCGAAATCGTCCGCTTCCGCACCGAGGAGCTGCTGCGCCGGCACCGCATCGAGCTGGAGGTCCCGCCCACCCTGCTCGACATCCTGCTGCAGAGCTTCGCCGACCTGCGCGCCGCCGCGTCCGCCGCCACCAGCGACGACGAGAAGCTCGAGTCGGCGCTGTCCACCGCCGAGCAGATCGGCGTGCTGGAGGACGCCGTCCTGCACAGCCAGTTCTTCGGCGACCGCACCCTGCGCGCCGGGACGCTCGCCGGGTCGCTGGTCGGCTCGCTGGCCCGACGCAGCCCGGAAGACCTGGCCATCCTCAACAAGTACCTGCACGGCGTCGTCGAGCCCCGGGCCAAGGCCGACGGCGGCGAGTGGGACGGCTTCCTCGACGGCGGCCGCCAGGCGATCGCGGCGCTGTCATGACCGCACCCGCCCCGACCGGCCTCTTCGGCGCGCTGCGCGAGCAGCTCACCGACGCCGCCGCCGCGTTCGCCGAGTCCCCCGACGCGCTCGCCGGGATCCTCGCCGGCATGGTCGACGACGTCGACCGGGCCCTCGGCGAACGCCTGGAGATCTTCCCGGTCTGCCACCACTCCCCCGCGTCCGCGCTGGCCATGGCCCGGCGACTACGCGCCCGCCCACCCAAGGTCATCTACCTCGAACTCTGCGAGGACCTGCGCCCCCTCCTCGACGAGCTGCGCAACTGCCGCCTCCCGGTGGCCGTGCAGGCGTTCGCCACCGAACTCGACGGCTTCCCCGCCGAGTGGAGCCCGCTGAGCGTCATCGCCCCGATCACCGAGGCCTCCGCGGAATACCAGGCCATCGCGTACGCGCTGGACACGCCCGGCGTCGAGCTGGTGCTGGTGGACCGCTCCACCGACCACGTCTTCCAGTGGACCCCGCGCGACGGCCAACCGGCCGACCCCGACCCGACACCAGCCGCCGACGAGGACGCCGCGCTGCACGGCGACGCGGTCGGCGTGGAGATCGGCGACCTGCGCCCCCGCTTCGCCGAACTGGAAGCCCACCTGCTGCACCACGGCAAGGTCCGGCACTGGTCGGAGTGGTGGGACCAGTACGTCGAACGCCCCCTCGCCGACGCCGACCACGACACCTACCGGCAGGTCATGGTGCTGATCGGCAGCCTGTTCCGGCGGCTGCGCCCCACCCGGTCGGCCCGCGACGACCGCGACGAGGACCGGGAACGCCACATGTGGACGCGGATGCGCCAGCACCTCGCCGCCTCCGGCGTCGACCCGGCCGACTGCCTCCACGTCTGCGGCGCGTTCCACGCCGCCAGCCACGTCGAACAGTTCGGCCTCGACTCCACCGCCCCGGACTTCCCGATCAGCCCCCGCACCGGCACCCGCTGGCGCTACGGCCTCATCCCGTCCAGCCACTCCGCCATCGAGGCGCAGTTCGGCCTCGCCCCCGGTACCGTCTCCATCGCGGCCGCGAACTGGGCCGCTGCGGTCGGCCGCACCCGGCTCACGCCGTACCGGCTGGCCGGACAGCAGACCGGCAAGAAGGGCCGTCGCACCCGGGCGACCCCGACGGCCACCTCGCCCGACGAGACCGCCGACCGGCTCAGCGGCTTCCTCGCCGCGCCACCGGCGCTCGACGCGCTGGACGAGGCGGAACTGCGCGGCTGGTGCGTCGACATCGTCCGACTCGCCCGCCGCAACGGCTACCTCGCCAGCACCGCCGACGCGATCGCCGTGTTCGAGACCTCGATCCTGCTGGCCAACCTGCGCAACCGGGCCAGGCCGACCCCCTACGACTTCGCCGACGCCGCGGTCACCTGCATCGAGAAGGACGTGGTGCCGGGCCGGCGCGACGTCCGCCGGCTCTGCGAGATCCTGCTCGGCGGCGACCGCATCGGCCAGGTCGGATACGACTCGCTGCCACCGCTGGCCCGCGACGTGCTCGACCGGCTCCGCCCGCTCGGGCTCGACCTGGAGCGGCGAACCGTGCAGCGGGCGCTGCTCGACCTGCGCGCCGACCCGGCGCTGGCACCCTGCTCCGACCTGCTGTGGATGCTGCGCCACCTGCTGCCCGCCGACGCGGTCCGCCCGATCATGGGCGAGCGCCGCCTCGGCCACCGCTCCACCCAGGAGAGCTGGGACCTCGCCCTCGGCCGCAACCAACGCGCCCTCATCGAGCTGGGCTACGAGGGCGTCACGGTCGAGCAGGTGCTGGAACAGCGGCTGCGGCGCGCGGTCCGCGGCCCGGACGCCACCGCCGCCCGCGCGCTCGCCGCCGTCGAGGACGCCATCCGCCTGCTCGACAGTCCCCGACTCGTCGACGAACTCGGCGCGCGGGCGGTGGAGCTGCTCGCCGCCGAACGCACCGTCGACGACGCGCCGGAGGTGCTGCGCCGCATCCGGCGGCTGCTCGCCCACCACCGCACCACGGCGTCGACGCTGCCGGCCTGGTGTCAGGCGTTCGTCACCACCGGGTACGCCCACTACTGCACACTGCTGCCCACCGCGTTCGTCGACGAGGCCACCGGCGTCCGCCAGGTCGGCGCCATGCTCGGCTTCCTGTTCCACATGGAGAGCCTCGCGCTGTCACTGGGCTGCGACCGGTCCCAGCTCGAACTGGCCGTCGCCCAGGCCCACCCCGAGGCGCCGGCCAAGCTGGCGCTGCTCTGGGCCGCCCGCCACCAGCTCGGCCTGCTGCCGCTGGCCCAACTCCGGGAGCACTGCGCCGAGTTGCTGGGCAACCCGCTGGTGGTGCCGGCGTTCCCGCAGTACCTGTCCGGGTTCGTGCACGCCCTCGATCCGGTGCCGGGGCTGGCGCCGTTCGTGGTGGAGACCATGTCGGCCGCGTTCGCCGGGCTGCCGGACCCGGTGCTGCTGCCGTGGTTGCCCACCCTGATCACCACGCTGCGGGAGCACGGCCCGGAGCTGGTGCCACTGCTGGTCCGGGAGGCGGAACGCACCTTCCCCGCCACGCTGCCCGAGCTGGACGCCTGGACACCGCCGTGGGCCGCCGCGCCGGCCACGCCGACGTCCGCCCCGGTGGTCGCGGCCGGGCCGGTGCACCGCCTGCTGACCGGGCACCCGGACGCCACCGACGCGGTGGCCGCGTTGCTCGGTTGCGGCGGGCCGTGGCGCTCCCCCACCGACGGCGGACCACCGCCACCCGACGCCGCCTCGGTGCTGCTCGCCGCTCATCCGGCGACCGCAGACGCGGTGGCGGCCCTCCTGGCGGCCACCTGACGGCACGCCCACGCCGACCGTACGTGGCGGCCGCGGTGTCGGACCGACGGCACGTGGCCGTCACGCCGGCGGTGGGAGAGCTTGCCGGCGGCGGGCACCATGGAGTGGTGATCCGCTTCCTGCTGAACCTGTTGTGGCTCGTCTTCGGCGGCGGCATCGTCCTGGCCCTGGGCTACGGCGTGGCCGCCCTGATCTGCTTCGTCCTGGTCGTCACCATCCCGTTCGGCGTGGCCTCGCTGCGCCTGGCCTCGTACGCGCTGTGGCCGTTCGGGCGCACGCTCGTGCCGAAGCCGGGCGCCGGCGTCCCGTCCGGGCTGGCGAACGTGCTCTGGGTGCTGCTGGCCGGCTGGTGGCTGGCCCTGTCGCACATCCTCGCCGGGGTCGCGCTCTGCGTGACGATCATCGGCATCCCGTTCGGGGTGGCCAACTTCAAGCTGGTCCCGGCCGCGCTCTGGCCGCTCGGCCAGGAGGTAGTCGAAACGCCCTGACCGAGCCGTTCCGCCCGCCCTCGGGCAGCTCCCGCTTCTGGTCGGCCCTTTCGAGCTGATGGCAGAAACGACTCAGAGCCCGTCGCCGGCTCACACCCGCTAGAGCATCCTAGGAGGATAGTGTGATCGGTGGAAAGACTGAACGCGGCTCGCCTTTCGGTACGGGTGACTACGGTCGGTGAGATGAGGGGTCGGAACGGGGTGATCGAGGCGCTCAAGACGGATCCGGCGCTGGCCGGACTGCGCCGCTCGCTGGACTTCTACCACGGTGACCCGGCCCGTGAGGCCGCGTTGGACGCGTTCTACCGGCCGCTGGTGCGCGCCGGCGACCTGGTCCTCGACATCGGTGCGCACGTGGGTGACCGACTGGCCAGCTTCCGTCGGCTCGGCGCCCGGGTGGTGGCCGTGGAGCCGCAGCCGCTCTGCGCGCGGGTGCTGCGCGCCCTGCACGCCGGCGACGAGGCGGTCACCGTGGTGGAGGCGGCCTGCGGGTTGACCACCGGACCGGTGCGGCTGCACGTGAACTCCGCCAACCCGACCGTCTCCACCGCCTCCCCCGGCTTCGTCCGGGCCGCCGGGCAGGCCGCCGGCTGGGCGGGTGAGACCTGGGACGCCGAGATCGAGGTGGCCGGCACCACCCTGGACGCGCTCGTCGCCGAGCACGGCGTACCGGCGTTCATCAAGATCGACGTGGAGGGTTTCGAGGACGCGGTGCTGGCCGGGCTGAGCCGGCCGGTGCCGGCCCTGTCGTTCGAGTTCACCACCATCGCGCGGGACCTGGCCGGGCGCTGCCTGGACCGGCTCACGGCGCTGGGCTTCACCGGGTTCGCCGTGGCACTCGGCGACGAGATGGGGTTCGCGCTGCCCGGCTGGCGGTCGGCCGCCGAGGTGACGGCGTACCTGTGCGCGGTGCCGCACGAGGCGAACGCCGGCGACGTGTACGCGCGGAGCTGACTTCGGTCCACATCGGACGACCGCCCTGCCATCGCATCGACGCTGCTCACCGGCTTGATCCACGCATCCGCTGCCCCACCGCTTTTTTCAGGGTTCGAACTTAGCCGTGGTTTGTTACCTGGCCGTTATTGACGGGACCGGCGCCACTTCGGTTGACTGCCACGGAACCGCTACCGCAACCGGTTCCGAAACATCCCGCTCACCCCTGCGACCCGGGAGCGTCACGTGCCGATCACCATCGCCGACGTCGCCACCCGGGCCGGGGTGAGCAAGACGACCGTCTCGCGGGTGCTCAACGGCAAGGGCGAGGTGCACATCCGCACCGCCGACCGGGTCCGCGCCGTGATCAGCGACCTCGGGTACGTGCCCAGCGCCCGCGCGGTCGGCCTGGCCCGGGGGCGTACCCGGGTGGTCGGCATGCTGGTGCCGGCGCTGACCTGGCCGTGGATGGGCGAGGTGCTCCAGGGCGCGGCCGACACGGTGGAGGCCGCCGGCTACGGCATGCTGCTGTTCACCTGCACCCACGGCGACGAGTCGATGCGCCGCTTCGCCTCCCAGGTCTCCGCGAAGTCCTTCGACGGCCTGCTCGTGGTCGAACCCGAGGGCACCCTGGACTACATCACCGGGCTGCACCGCCGTGGCCTGCCGGTGATCCTGATCGACGACCGCGGTCACCAGCCCGGCTTCCCGTCGGTGCGGACCACCAACGAGGCCGGCGCGCGGGCCGCCGCCGCGCACCTGCTGGCGCTCGGCCGCCGGCGACCACTCGTCATCACCGGCCTGCGCCGGTTCGGCTGCACCCGGGAACGGCTCGCCGGCTTCGCCGGCGGCTACGCCGACGCCGGCGTACCCATCGAGCCGGCGCGGGTGGTGGAGGGCGACTTCACGTTCGAGTGCGGGCGCGCGGCGGTGCGCCGGCTGCTCGCCCACGGCGTGCCGTTCGACGCGGTCTTCGCGCACAACGACCTCTCCGCCGCCGGCGCGCTCCAGGCGCTGCGCGACGCCGGCCGACGCGTCCCGCAGGACGTGGCGGTGGTCGGCTTCGACGACCTGCCGCTGGCCGGGCACACCCACCCGCCGCTCAGCTCGGTGCACCAGCCGCTCCGGGAGATGGGCGCGGCCGCCGCCCGGCTCCTCATCGCCCACCTCACCGGCACGCCGCTGCCGGACACCCCGACCGTCATCCCCACCGGCTTCGCCGCCCGCGCCTCCACCCGCGTCACCTGAGCAGTCACCCCCGCCGAACCCGGCGACCACGCCGACGGGCCCGCCCGCCGGTGGCACCACCGCACACCCTCCATCCACCACATCCCGCCCGAGGACATGCGGGACCACCGAGGGAGACCTCCATGAGAAGAAGGCACCTCCTCGCCGTCGCGCTGGCCGGCGCGATGGTCACCACCACGGTCGCCGCGTGCGGCGACAGCCCGAACGCGAACAAGAAGAGCGGCCAGGCCGCGACCGTGCTGAACGTCGGCATGCCCAACGGCCCGCAGGCGGAGAACAACAACCCGTTCCTGACCACCTCGGCCGCGGCGTCGCTGGGCTACCGCTGGCAGATCTACGAGCCGCTGATGATGTGGAACCCGGTCAAGCCGGCGGACCCGTTCAAGCCGTGGCTGGCCAGCAAGGCCGAGTGGTCGCCGGACTACAAGTCCGTGAAGGTGACCGTCCGCGACAACGCCACCTGGTCGGACGGGCAGAAGGTCACCGCCGAGGACGTGGCGTTCACCTACAACCTGGTCAAGAAGTTCCCGGCGCTCAACGACCAGGGCGTGCCGTACACGGACGCGGTCGCGACCGGCAACGAGGTCACCATCTCGATGTCCAGCCCGCAGTTCGTCAACCAGCAGAAGGTGCTGTGGCGGGTGCCGATCGTGCCGAAGCACCTGTGGGAGAAGATCGCCGACCCGACCACCGACCCGGTGAAGCAGCCGGTCGGCAGCGGGCCGTACACGCTCAAGTCGTTCACGCCGGCCACCACCACGCTGACCGTGCGGGACAAGGGCTACTGGCAGGACGCGCCGAAGGTGAAGGAGCTGCGTTTCACCTCGTACACCGACAACAGCGCGCAGACCACCGCGCTGGCCAACGGCGAGTCGGAGTGGAGCTTCGTCTTCATCCCCAACTACCAGACCGTGTTCGTGGCCAAGGACCAGAAGAACCACAAGGTGTGGGCGCCGCCGGTGCTGGGCATCCACGGCCTCTACCTGAACACCACGAAGAAGCCGTTCGACGACCCGACCCTGCGTAAGGCGATGAACATGGTCGTCGACCGGGCGGACATCTTCACCACCGCCGAGGCCGCGTACTTCCACCCCGAGGTCAAGAGCGTGACCGGGCTGCCCAGCCCGGCCGGGGACCCGTTCATCGCGGCGGAGTACAAGGGCCAGGAGCACAAGGTCGACGTCGAGGGCGCCAAGGCGCTGCTCACCGGCGCGGGCTACAAGCTCGACGGCACCACGCTCAAGGACAAGGGCGGCAAGCCGGTGACGATCAAGCTGACCGACCCGGCCGGCTGGTCCGACTACCAGACCAGCCTGGAGATCGTGAAGGACAACCTGTCCAAGATCGGCATCGCGGCGACCATCGACAAGGCCAACCAGGACGCCTGGTTCCGCAACGTGGAGCAGGGCAACTTCGACGCCACGTTCCGATGGACCGAGAGCGGCGCGACGCCGTACGACATCTACCGGACGATCATGGACGGCCGGGTGCTCAAGCCGATCGGCACCGCCTCGCCGGCCGGCAACTTCGGCCGCTTCGAGGACAAGGCGGCTACCGACGCGCTGATCGCGTACGCCAACGCCACCGACGACGCCGCCCGCACCACCGCGCTCGCCACGCTCCAGAAGATCTTCGTCGAGCAGGTGCCGATGATCCCGGTCGGCGCGGACAACATCGGCGGCGCGTACAGCGCGAAGAACTGGACCGGCTGGCCGGACGACTCGAACCCGTACGGCGCGCTCCAGCCCACCCAGCCCAACGCGGTGGACGTGGTGCTGCACCTCAAGCCGACCGCCGGCTGACCCGGCGTCGTCTCCCCGGCCGGCCCGCCCGCCGGCCGGCCGGGGAGACGACGCCCGCCCCTCACCCCGGCAACCCCAGACAGGAATTCGGCATGACGACGACCGAGAGCGCCCCGGCGCCGGCCGACGAGGTGGTGCTGGAGGCCGTCGGCCTGACCAAGCACTTCCCGGTCCGCCGGCGGCTGCGCGACCTCCTCTCCCGGACCTCGGCGGTGGTGCACGCCGTCGACGACGTCTCGATCGCGCTGCGCCGCGGCCGGGTGACCGCGCTGGTCGGCGAGTCCGGCTCCGGCAAGTCCACGGTGGCCCGGCTGCTGGCCCAGCTCTATCCGCGCACCGCCGGCGACATCCGGCTGCACGGCGTCCCGATCCGGGTCCGCGGCGGCCGGCGCTTCCGGGCGTACGTGCGCCGGGTGCAGCTGATCCTGCAGGACCCGTTCGCCTCGTTGAACCCGGTGCACACCGTGCGCTACCACCTCACCCGGTCGCTGCGCATCCACGGCAACGCCGGCGACGGCGCGGACGGGCTGGAGAAGGCCCTCGCGGACCTGCTCACCCGGGTCAGCCTCACCCCGCCCGAGCGCTACCTCGACGCGTTCCCGCACGAGTTGTCCGGCGGCCAGCGCCAGCGCGTCGCCATCGCCCGGGCGCTCGGCGCGGACCCGGAGGTGCTGCTCGCCGACGAGCCGGTCTCCATGCTGGACGTCTCGATCCGCCTCGGCGTGCTCAACCTGCTCCAGGACCTCAAGGACCGGCTGAACCTGGCCATCCTCTACATCACCCACGACATCGCCTCGGCCCGCTACTTCGCCGACGAGACGATCGTCATGTACGCCGGGCGGATGGTCGAGGGCGGCGACAGCGAGACGGTCACCCAGCGGCCGGCGCACCCGTACACCCGGTTGCTCATCGATTCGGCACCGGACCCGGAGCGGATCACCGGCGCGGGCGCGGACGCCGACCCGGCGACCGAGCGCGGGCACGGTGAGCCGCCGAGCCTGATCCGCCCGCCGGCCGGCTGCCGGTTCCACCCGCGCTGCCCGCACGCCATGCCCCGGTGCGCCACCGACCTTCCGCCGCCGATCCCGATCGACGACCGGGCCGGGCACTGGGCGGCGTGCTGGCTGTTCGACCCGGCCACCGTGGCGGCGGAGGCAACCGTGCCCGAGGAGGTGGCCCGGTGAGGTTCCTGCTGCAACGGATGGCCTTCTACCTGTTCACCGCCTGGGCGGCGATCACGCTCAACTTCTTCATCCCCCGGATCGTGCCGGGCGACCCGGTGCAGTCGCTGATCTCCCGTAACCAGGGTCGGATCAGCGCCGACGCGATCGCCTCGCTGCGGGTGCTGTTCGGGCTGGACTCTGACCGCAGCCTGTGGGAGCAGTACGTCGCCTACTGGGGACAGCTCCTGCACGGCGACCTGGGCCTGTCGTTCACGTTCTTCCCGGCGCCGGTGTCGGAGGTGATCGGGAGCAGCCTGCCGTGGACGGTCGGCCTGGTCGGCGTCACCACCGTGGTCAGCTTCCTGCTCGGCACCGCGCTGGGCGTGGGCGCCGGCTGGCGACGCGGCTCGTGGATCGACGGGCTGCTGCCGGCCACCACGTTCCTCTCCTCGATCCCCTACTTCTGGCTGGGTCTGGTGGCGATCGCGTTGTTCGCCGGGCCGGGCAGCTTCTTCCCCTCCTCCGGCGGCTACGAGCCGGGCCTGGTGCCGGCGTTCGACGCGTACTTCATCCCGAGCGCGCTGCAGCACAGCATCCTGCCCGCGGCGACCATCCTGGTCTCCTCGATGAGCGGCTGGATCCTCAGCATGCGCAACATGATGGTCACCGTCGCCAGCGAGGACTACATCACGGTGGCGCACGCCAAGGGGCTCTCCGAGCGCCGGGTGGCGCTCAGTTACGCCGCGCGCAACGCGTTGCTGCCCAACGTCTCCGGCTTCGCGTTGTCGCTGGGCTTCATCGTCGGCGGCACGCTGCTGGTGGAGATCGTCTTCTCCTATCCGGGTCTGGGGTTCCAGCTCTTCCAGGCCGTCGGCAGCAAGGACTACCCGCTCATGCAGGGCATCTTCCTGATCATCACGATCTCGGTGCTGGTGGCGAACCTGCTCGCCGACGTCGCGTACCTGCTCCTCGACCCGCGGACCCGAAAGAGCTGAGCGATGACAATCTC
This sequence comes from Micromonospora sp. RP3T, assembly GCF_003027925.1. Taxonomy (GTDB): domain Bacteria; phylum Actinomycetota; class Actinomycetes; order Mycobacteriales; family Micromonosporaceae; genus Micromonospora. The sequence goes on along the minus strand of NZ_PYPS01000011.1, from coordinate 143,075 downwards.
CCCGTCGAGCATCGAGCAGGTCATCCCCGGTCAGGGCGCGATGGCGCAGCCGTCGGCCCGGGCGCGGCGCCGCCGGTTCCGCTTCGTGGCCAACGCCAAGGCCGCGACCGGCCTGGCCCTCCTCGGCGTGTACGTGCTGCTGGCGGTGATCGGGCCGTGGATCGCGCCGTACGACCCGGACGCGCGGAGCGCGGACGTGCTCCAGGCGCCGTCGACCCGGCACTGGTTCGGCACCACCCACCTCGGGCAGGACATCTTCAGCCAGATCCTGGTGGGCGCGCGCAGCGTGATGGTGGTGGGCCTGATCGCCGGCGTGCTGGCCACGATCCTGTCCGTCCTGATCGGGGTGACCGCCGGCTACCTGGGCGGCGCGGCCGACGAGGGCCTCTCCGCGCTGTCCAACGTGTTCCTGGTGATCCCGGCGCTGCCGCTGATCATCATCGTGGCGTCGCTCGTCGACCAGGCCGGCGACCTGCTGGTCGCGCTGATCATCGGGCTCACGTCGTGGGCGTGGGGCGCCCGGGTGCTGCGCGCCCAGACGCTGTCGCTGCGGCGCCGCGACTACGTCGAGGCGGCGCGGGCCAACGGCGAGCGGACCTGGCGGATCATCGGCTTCGAGGTCCTGCCGAACCTGACCGCGATCATCGCCTCCGGCTTCGTCGGCACGGTGATCTTCGCGGTGATGTCGGAGATCACCCTGGCGTTCATCGGCATCTCGTCGGTCAGCTCCTGGAACTGGGGCACCATCCTGTTCTGGGCCCAGGGCCAGCAGGCGCTCGCGCAGGGCGCGTGGTGGTGGTTCGTGCCGGCCGGGCTGGCCATCGCGCTGCTCGGCACCGCGCTCGCGCTGATCAACTTCGGCATCGACGAGTTCGTCAGCCCTCGGCTACGCACCGGCGGCCGGACCCGGATCCGCACCGCGGACGGCCGCACGGTGCGGATGCGGGTCGGCTTCACCCCGGTGCTGGCCCCGACGGCGGCCCCCGTCGAGATGCAGGACACCCGAAAGGACCAGACCCGATGAGCGACCAGGTGCTGGAGATCCGCGGGCTGTGCGTCGACTACGGCGTCGGCGCGGACGCGGTGCGGGCGGTCCGCGACGTGGACCTGACGTTGCACCGCGGTGAGGTGCTCGGCCTGGCCGGGGAGAGCGGCAGCGGCAAGTCCACCCTGGCGTACGGGCTGACCCGACTGCTGCCGCCGCCCGGCGTGGTCAGCGGCGGCCAGGTGATCTACCACCCGACCGACGGCCCGCCGGTGGACGTGCTGACGCTGAGCCCCGCCCGGCTGCGCGAGTTCCGCTGGGCGGAGACGTCGATCGTGTTCCAGGGCGCGATGAACTCGCTCAACCCGGTGCACCGGGTCTCCACCCAACTCCTCGACGTGATCAAGGCGCACGAGCCGAAGAGCACCGCGGCCGGCCGGCGGGCCCGCGCGAAGGACCTGCTGCGCCTGGTCGGCATCGCCGCCGACCGGCTGGACAGCTACCCGCACCAGCTCTCCGGCGGCATGCGGCAACGCGTCATGATCGCCATGGCGCTGGCGCTGGAGCCGCAACTGGTCATCATGGACGAGCCGACCACCGCGCTGGACGTGGTGATGCAACGGCAGATCCTCGGCCAGCTCACCGAGCTGCGCGAGCGGCTCGGCTTCGCGGTGCTGTTCATCACCCACGACCTGTCGCTGCTGGTGGAGTTCTCCGACCGGATCGCCATCATGTACGGCGGCCGGATCGTCGAGGAGGCGCCCGCCGCCCGGCTGTACGCCGAGCCGCTGCACCCGTACACCGAGGGGTTGCTGCACTCGTTCCCGGCGCTGCACGGGCCGCGCCGGGAGCTGACCGGCATCCCCGGCTCCCCACCGGACCTGCGCGCCATGCCGGCCGGCTGCGCGTTCCACCCGCGCTGCCCGAAGGCGTTCGCGCCGTGCGACGAGCGCCTGCCGGTGCTGGGCCCACCCGGTGTCGACGATCCGACCCGGGCCGTCGCGTGCTGGCTGCACCCGGCCGTCGCCCCCCTGCCCCGCTGAGAAGTCCGAGCCCACCGCTACCGCGAGGAGAACCATGGACACCGACCTCAACCGCCCGAGCCTCGATCAGGCCGACCCGATCGACACGCTGCCGCCGACCTTCCGGTGGGGGGTGGCGACGTCGTCGTACCAGATCGAGGGCGCGGTGGCCGAGGACGGTCGCACGCCGTCGATCTGGGACACCTTCTGCCGGGTCCCGGGGGCGGTGGCCAACGGCGACCACGGCGACGTGGCCTGCGACCACTACCACCGGATGCCGCAGGACGTGGCGCTCATCGCCGACCTGGGGCTGGACACGTACCGGTTCTCGGTGGCCTGGCCGCGGGTGCAGCCGGGCGGGCGCGGGCCGGCCAACGCGGCCGGGTTGGGCTTCTACGACCGGCTGGTGGACGAGCTGCTCGGCCGCGGCGTGGACCCGTGGGTGACGCTCTACCACTGGGACCTGCCGCAGGAGTTGGAGGACGCCGGCGGCTGGCCGAACCGGGACACCGCGTACCGCTTCGCCGACTACGCGGAGCTGGTCTTCGCCGCGCTCGGCGACCGGGTCCGCACCTGGACCACGCTCAACGAGCCGTGGTGCTCGGCGATGCTCGGGTACGCCTACGGCGACCACGCCCCCGGCCGGCGGAACCTGGGCGACGGCATAGCCGCCGCGCACCACCTGCTGCTCGGGCACGGGCTGGCCACCCGGCGGCTGCGCGCGGCGGCGCAGACACCGATCGAGCTGGGGCTGACCGTGAACCTGTCCACCGCCGACCCGGCGACCGACAGCGCGGCGGACCGGGACGCGGCGCGGGCGGCGGACGGGCTGGGCAACCGGCTCTACCTGGACCCGGTGCTGCGCGGGTCGTACCCGCCGGACGTGATCGACGACCTGGCCGCCGAGGGGGTGCGGATCCCGGTCGAGGACGGGGATCTGGACGTCATCGCCACCCCGATCGACGTGCTGGGCGTGAACTACTACTTCGGGCAGCTGCACTCCGGCGTGGACGAGCAGGGCCGGGAGCGCGACGACGACGGCAAGCCGGTGCGCCGGGTGGTCCGCCGGGACCTGCCGCGCACCGCGATGGACTGGGAGATCGTCCCCGAGTCCTTCACCGACCTGCTGGTGCGGCTGCACCGCGACTACCCGGGCGTGCCGATGGTGATCACCGAGAACGGCGCGGCGTTCGACGACGAGCCGGACGCGGAGGGGTTCGTGGCCGACGACGACCGGGTCGGCTACCTGACCGAGCACCTGCGGGCGGTGGCCCGGGCCCGGCAGGCGGGCGCGGACGTGCGGGGCTACTTCGCCTGGTCGCTGCTGGACAACTTCGAGTGGGCGTACGGCTACGACAAGCGGTTCGGCATCGTCCGGGTGGACTACGACACCCAGCGCCGCACCCCGAAGCGCAGCGCGCTGTGGTACCGCGACACCGTCCGGCGGGCGCGCGAGCGGCGCTGATCCGGCGTGCGGGGCGGTCGCGCGGGAGCTTCCCGGGCGACCGCCCCTTTCTTTCATGTCTTGACATAAGCCCGGAACAACGGTTCGCTCATTTACGGATGTCTATTCATCCGGAAGGAGCACCCGTGTCCCCCACCACCGTTGCCCACCTCGCCGGCCGCGTCGCCCTGACGCTCTGCCTCACCGCCGGCGCCCTCGCCCCCACCACCGCGGCCCACGCCGCCGGTGAACGCGTCGACGTCTGGCTCACCACCACCTCCGACAGCGGCGGCCGGACCGTCACCCGCGGGCTGCAACAGCAGAGCCCGCTCGCCTTCGCCGCCACCAGCCCCGGCGCCACGCACACCATCACCGTCGACGAGAACACCCGCTACCAGCCGTTCGAGGGCGCCGGCGCGTCCATCACCGACACCACCGCGTACCTGCTGCGGGGCGGTCCGGTCAGCGCGGCCACCCGGGACGCGGTGATGCGCAAGCTGTTCAGCCCCACCGACGGGATCGGGCTGTCGTTCGTCCGCAACCCGGTCGGCGCGTCCGACCTGTCCCGGCCCGGCAACGTGTCCCTCGACGACACCTGCTGCGACCTCACCGACTTCGGCGCGACCGGCTACGACACGAACGTCGAGCTGCTCACCGCGCAGGCCCGTCAGCTCAACCCGGCGCTGCGGGTGATGGTGGTGCCGTGGAGCGCGCCCGGCTGGATGAAGGACAACGGCCGGATGGACCAGATGGGCTGGCTGAAGTGGGAGCACTACGCCACCTACGCGCAGTACCTGGTCCGGACGCTTCAGGCGTACGCGGCGCGCGGCGTGACCGTCGACTACCTGTCGGTGCAGAACGAGCCGAACTGCTGCCAGGCCGGCAATCCCACCGCGATGGACTATCCCGGCATGAGCTGGAACGCCTCCGGCCTGACGGAACTGACCAAGAACTTCGTCTACCCGGCGTTGCGCGCCGCCGGGATCAGCACGAAGGTGCTGGTGCACGACTGGAACTACGGCGACTACGGCACCATCGGCTCCGGGCTGCTCGCCGACAGCGCGGTCCGCACCGACCCGCTCTTCGGCGGCATCGCCTGGCACGGCTACTTCGGTGACCCGGCGGTCGGCAGCCAGGTGCGCGCGCAGTACCCGGCGGTGCCGCAGTTCAGCACCGAGCACTCCGGAGGCACCTGGATCACCAACCAGCACAACGAGGACATGGCCGACATCGTGAACTACGCCCGGAACTGGAGCCGCAGCGTGGTGAAGTGGAGCCTCGCGGTCAACCAGAACATGGGCCCGCACAACGGCGGCTGCGGCACCTGCACCGGCCTGATCACCGTGCAGGAGGGCGGCGCCCGGGCCGGCCAGGTCGACTACACGATCGAGTACTACACCACCGGCCACCTGACCAGATTCGTCCGGCCCGGAGCGACCCGGATCGACTCCACCGCCAACGGCACGGTGCAGAACGTGGCGTACCGCAACCCGGACGGCTCCAAGGCGCTGCTGGCGCACAACGGCGGCACGTCCGCGCAGTCGGTCCGGGTGGTGTGGGGCGGGCAGTCCTTCAGCTATACGCTGCCGGCCCGCACCACCGCCACGTTCACCTGGTCCGGCACCCAGTCCGGCGGCGGCGCGACGCCGACCGGCCCGGTCACCGGCATCGGCGGGAAGTGCCTGGACGTCACCGACAACACCAGCGCCGACGGCACGCCGGTACAGATCTGGAGCTGCACCGGGGCGGTCAACCAACGCTGGACCCGCGCTGCCGACGGGACGCTGCGCGCGCTCGGCAAGTGTCTGGACGTGGCCGGCGGCGGCACCGCCGACGGCACGAGGGTGCAACTCTGGACCTGCAACGGCAGCGCCGCCCAGCAGTGGACCGCGACCGCCGGGCGGGACCTGGTGAACCCGCAGGCGGACAAGTGCCTCGACGTCACCGGCAACACGTCCGCCGACGGAGCGAAGACCCAGGTGTGGAGCTGCACCGGCGGCGCCAACCAGAAGTGGACGCCGCCCTCCTGACCCCACGGGTGGCCGGGCCGGCGGTGACGCCGGTCCGGCCGCCGCCGTCGGTGACGCCGGCCGGCCGGTCAGCGGCCCGGCGACCGCCGCGCCGGGGCCGGCCGGGCCGCCGGCTCGCGGCGCACGCCGCCGTCGCGCAGCAGCCGGGCCATCGGCAGGGTGGCCGCGCCCATCGCGACCGCGTCCGGTCCGAGCCGGCACAGCTCGACCGAGGTCTGCGCGTACGGCTGGCGCAGCGCGTGCCGCGCGGTCGCCTCGCGGATCGCCGGCAGATGGCGCTCGCCCAGCGCCAGCCCGGCCCAGCCGCCCAGCACCACCCGCTCCGGGTTGAACAGGTTCACCAGGTTGGCCAGGCCGGCGCCGAGGTAGCCGACCGTCTCGTCGATCACGGTGGCGGCGGTGCGGCTGCCGGCGCGCAACAGCTCACCGAACGCGCTCTCCTCGTCTCCGCCGGGCGCCGGGCGGCCCCGGTTGGCCCGCCGGAACCGGTCGAGCACCCCCTCCGCCCCGACGTACGCCTCGAGGCAGCCGAGGTTGCCGCAGCGGCAGCGCCGGCCCCCGTACACGATGGTGGTGTGGCCCCACTCGCCGGCGCTGCTGTGCGCGCCGCGGTAGCCGACGCCGTCGGCGACCACGCAGGCCCCGACACCGGACCCGACCAGGACGACCACCGCGTGCCGGACGCCCCGGCCGGCGCCGAACCACATCTCGGCCTGGCCGAGCGTCTTGGCGCCGTTGTCGATGTGCACCGGCACGTCGGTGCCGGCGCGCAGCATCGCGCCGAGCGGGACGGCGTCCCAGCCGAGCGTCTGCGCGTGCACCACCGCGTCGGCGGCGCGCTCGACCGTGCCGGAGACCGCGACGCCGAAGCCGAGCACCGCGGCCGGGTCGACGCCCGCCTGTTCGGTCACCGCGGCGAGGCCGTGCAGCAGGTGCGTGGCGACCTGTCCCGGGTCGGGCTCGGCGGCGGCGATCGGGTACTCCGCCTTGGCCAGCGCGGTCATGGTCAGGTCGAACAGCTCGACCTGCACCCGGGTCTCGCCCACGTCGGCGCCGACCAGGTAGCCGTGGCCGGGGGCGACCCGCAGCAGCACCCGGGGACGACCGCCGTCGGACTCCACCGAGCCGGCCTCCTCGACCAGCCCTTCGGTGATCATCTCGCCGACCAGGTTGCTCACGCTGGCCAGGCTCAACGCGGTGGACTGACCCAGCTCGTGCCGGCTGAGCGGGCCGTCCAGCCAGATCCGGGTGAGCAGGACCGACCGGTTGGCCCGGCGCATGTCGCGCACCGTGGTGCGTCTGGCGTCCACGTCCGCCGCCGTCCTTCCTGTATTTCACGTCCTGAACGAAGTGCTGACAGACTACTGCGCATTTACACTTAACAAAGTTAACTGATAACCTCCGCCGCATCGATGAGGAGGTATGTCATGCGACTCGGACGTGGGACGACCGCTCTACTCGGTGGCGTCGCGCTGCTCGCCGCCACCGTGGCCCTGCCCGCCGCCGGTGGCTTCGCCGCCGCCGCGAACCCCACCGCGCTGGTGGCCTGCGACGCGCCCACCTGGGCCGAGGGCGTCACCTGGACCGCCGGCAGCCGGGCCAGCTACGCCGGCCGGCTCTACCAGGCGTTGGTCACGCACACGCCGCCGGTCGGCGCGGGCTGGACGCCGGCCGCCGTACCGGCGCTCTGGACCGACCTCGGCGCCTGCACCGGCGGCACCCCGTCACCCAGCCCGACCACCCGGCCACCCTCGCCCACGCCCAGCCCCACCGCGTCCCCCTCCCCCACCCGGACCCCCACGCCGACCCCGACCGCGACGTCCACGCCGGGCGGTGACACCTGCGCGCCGCGGTCCCGGCCGACCGGCAAGGTGCTCCAGGGCTACTGGGAGAACTGGGACGGCGCGGCCAACGGCGTGCACCCCGGACTCGGCTGGATCCCGGTCACCGACGCCCGGATCACCGGCCACGGCTACAACGTGGTCACCGCCGCGTTCCCGGTCATCCGCGCCGACGGCACCGTGCTCTGGGAGGACGGCATGGACGCCGGCGTCCGGGTGCCCACCCCGGCGCAGGTCTGCCAGGCCAAGGCCGCCGGCCTGACCGTGCTGCTCTCCATCGGCGGCGCCGCCGCCGGCATCGACCTCAGCTCCGCCGCCGTCGCCGACCGGTTCGTCGCCACCGTGGTGCCGATCCTCAAACGGCACAACTTCGACGGCATCGACATCGACATCGAGACCGGGCTGACCGGCAGTGGGAACATCAACCAGCTCTCGCCGTCGCAGGCCAACCTGATCCGGATCATCGACGGGGTGCTGGCCCAGATGCCGGCCGGGTTCGGGCTCACCATGGCGCCGGAGACCGCGTACGTCACCGGCGGTAGCGTCACCTACGGCTCGATCTGGGGCGCGTACCTGCCGATCGTGAAGAAGTACGCCGACAACGGCCGGCTGTGGTGGCTGAACATGCAGTACTACAACGGCTCCATGTACGGCTGCGCCGGTGACTCGTACCCGGCCGGCACCGTGCAGGGCTTCACCGTGCAGACGCAGTGCCTGAACAACGGGCTCACCGTCCAGGGCGTCACCATCCGCGTCCCGTACGACAAGCAGGTCCCCGGCCTGCCGGCGCAGCCCGGCGCGGGCGGCGGCTACCTGAGCCCGTCGCTGGTCAGCCAGGCCTGGCAGTCCGTGCCGGGACTCAAGGGGCTGATGACCTGGTCGATCAACTGGGACGGGTCCAAGGGCTGGACGTTCGGCGACAACGTCCGGGCGCTCCAGGGCCGCTGAGCCGGTCCGGGGCCCCGCCGACCCGCGGGGCCCCGGACCCGGTCAACCGACCTTGATCTGCTTCGGCGTGGTCTTCGAGTCGAGGTGAGGCCGGGCGGCGAGCAGCGGCGCGAGAAGCAGGATCAGCGGTACGCGGCGGCGCATCCGCGCACCGTACGGGAATGATCCACTTCTGGGGATCCCTCCGCTGGCGTCCGCCGCGACATGCTGCCAGGCTGTCGGGCGTGTATGACTACGACCTGCTGGTGCTGGGCTCCGGACCGAGTGGACAGAAGGCGGCGATCGCCGCGGCCAAGCTGGGCCGTCGCGTCGCCGTCGTGGACCGTCGCGACATGCTCGGCGGGGTGTGCATCAACACCGGCACCGTGCCGTCCAAGACGCTGCGCGAGGCGGTCCTCTACCTGACCGGGCTGAGCCAGCGTGACCTCTACGGAAGCAGCTACCGGGTCAAGGAGGACATCACCGTCGCCGACCTGGCCGCCCGGACCCAGCACGTGATCGGCCGGCAGACCGACGTGATCCGCGACCAGCTGGCCCGCAACCGGGTCACGATGATCACCGGCACCGGCCGGTTCGCCGACGCGCACGCGGTCTGGGTCGACGCCGGCTCCGGCCGGGAGACCCGGGTCAGCTTCGACAAGGCGGTCATCGCCGCCGGCACCCGCCCGGCCCGCCCGGACAGCGTCGACTTCGACGACCGGACGATCGTCGACTCCGACGGCGTCATCAACCTGCAGGCCGTGCCGCGCAGCATGGTCGTCGTCGGCGCCGGCGTGATCGGGATGGAGTACGCGTCGATGTTCGCCGCGCTCGGCACCAAGGTGACGGTGGTGGAGCGCCGCGAACGGATGCTCGACTTCTGCGACGAGGAGATCGTCGAGTCGCTCAAGTACCACCTGCGGGACCTGTCCGTGACGTTCCGCTTCGGCGAGGAGGTGGCGTCGGTGGAGAAGCACCGCACCGCCGCGCTCTGCGTGCTGCGCAGCGGCAAGAAGATCGTCGCCGACACAGTGATGTACTCCGCCGGCCGCCAGGGGCAGACCGACGAACTCGCGCTCGAGGCGGCCGGGCTCACCGCCGACCACCGCGGCCGGATCCAGGTCGACGCCGACTACCGCACCGCGGTCGAGAACATCTACGCCGTCGGCGACGTCATCGGCTTCCCGGCGCTCGCCTCCACCTCGATGGAACAGGGCCGCCTGGCCGCGCAGCACGCCTGCGGGGAACCGGCCCGCGCGATGCCGGAACTACAGCCGATCGGCATCTACACCATCCCGGAGATCAGCTTCGTCGGGAAGACCGAGGACGAGCTGACCGACAGCTCCACCCCGTTCGAGGTGGGCATCGCCCGCTACCGGGAACTGGCCCGGGGGCAGATCGTCGGCGACCCGTACGGCATGTTGAAGCTTCTCGTCTCGCCGGCGGACGGGCGGCTGCTCGGCGTGCACGTGTTCGGCACCGGCGCCACCGAGATCGTCCACATCGGGCAGGCGGTGATGGGCTGCGGCGGGACGGTCGACTACCTGCTCGACGCGGTGTTCAACTATCCGACGCTGGCCGAGGCGTACAAGGTGGCGGCGTTGGACGCCGCCAACAAGATCCGCAACATCACCCGGATCGACGGCTGAGCGAGGTGCGGGCGAGCCGGACCGCGGTGCTGGTGTGCCAGGGCCGTGCCGCCGCCGACGGGCGGCTCGCCCCCGGGCGCTTCACCGACCCGACCGCCGCGCCGATGCTGCGCCCGGACGAGCGCGTCGCCGTCGACCGGGTTCGCGCCGGCGCGGCGCCGACCGGCTGGCGGCCCCGGGTCGACTACGAGAGCGTCCGCGCCTGCGCCGAGCTGATGGCGCCCCGCACGGTCGCCGTCGACGACGCCGTCCGGGAGCGGCTCGGCCCGCAGGTGGTGATCCTCGGCGCGGGGCTGGACGGGCGCGCGTGGCGGATGCCGGAACTCGCCGGGGCGGCCGTCTTCGAGGTCGACCAGCCGGCCAGCCAGCGGGACAAGCGCGACCGGGCCGGCGCGCTGCCCGGGGACCCGCCCCGGTTCGTCCCGGTGGACTTCGGCCGGGACCGGCTGGGCGAGGCGCTGGCCGCCGCCGGGCACCGTGCCGACACGCCGACGACCTGGGTCTGGGAGGGCGTCGTGCCGTACCTGACCCGGGCGCAGGTGTCGGCCACGGTCGAGGCGGTGGCCGCCCGTTCCGCGCCCGGCAGCCGGCTCGTGGTCAACTACCAGACGCCCGCGGTGACCACCACGCTCGGGCGGGTGCTGGCCCGGCTGCTGGCGGCCACCACCGGCCGGTCGAGCGTCTGGGCGGACGAGCCGTGGCGCTCGACAAGGACCCCGGCCGCGATGGCCGCCCTGCTCACCCGCAACGGCTTCACCGTCACCCGGACCGAGCACCTGCTCGACGCCGCCCGCCGCCTGGGCACCCCCACCCACCACCCCCGCTCCCTCCGCCACAGCCACCTCACGGTCGCCGACCACCCCTGACCTCCCGCCCCCTCTCTTCCCGCGATCTTGCAGTTGCGGCCCGATGTGAGCCCGGTTTGTCCGCGATACCGGGGCCGAATCTGCAAGATCGACGCGGCGAGGGAGGAGCGGGGACGGGCCGGGACGGGGGGTCAGCGGCCGGTGGCGTAGTTCTGGGCGCCTCGGGGGTTGGCGGCGGCGGACAGGACACCCGTGCGGGGGTCGCGGGTGACGGCGCACAGGCGGCCCAGGCTCCACGGGTCGGCGCGGCGCACGGTGTGGCCCTTCGCGCGCAACGCGGCCAGCACGTCCGGGTCGAGCCGGTCCTCCACCACCAGCACGCCCGGCTCGACCTCGCGCGGGTAGAACGACGCCGGCAGGCTGGTGGTGTGCCACGCCGGCGCGTCGATCGCCTCCTGCAACTCCTGCCCGCCGACGAGGTGGCGCAGCAGGAACAGCAACTGCCACTGGTCCTGCTGGTCGCCGCCGGGCGTGCCGCAGGCCAGCACCGGCTCGCCGGCACGCAGCACCAACGTCGGGCTCAACGTGGTACGCGGACGCCGGCCCGGCCGCAGCGACGACGCCAGCCCCTCCTCCAGCCAGCACATCTGCAGCCGGCTGCCCAGCGGGAAGCCCAGCTCCGGGATGACGGGCGAACTCTGCAACCAGCCGCCGCTCGGGGTGGCCGAGATGATGTTGCCCCACCGGTCCACCACGTCGACGTGGCAGGTGTCGCCGCGGGTCACCCCGTCCGCGCGTACCGTCGGTTCGCCGGTGCTCGGGTCCGGCGGGGCGGGCCGCCGGGCGGCGTGCGCGCCCAGGTGCGCCGGGAGCCGGGGCGACGCGCCCGCCGGATGACCGGGGCGCAGCCCGGTCGCGGCGCGCTCGCCGATCAGCGCGGCCCGCTCAGCGGCGTACGCCGACGAGAGCAGCGCCGCGCCCGGCACGTCGGTGTCGCCGTACCACGCCTCCCGGTCGGCGAAGGCGAGCTTCAACGCCTCGGCCTGGGCGTGGACGCCGTCCACCGTGGACGGGTCCAGCGCCCGGGGATCGTCGAGCGCGTCGAGCGTCGCCAACGCCTGCAACAGCACCGGGCCCTGACCCCAGAAACCGGTCTTCGCCACGGTGTGCCCCCGCCAGTCGAGCGTGACCGGCTCCTCCCAGGTGGCCGACCAGCCGGCCAGGTCGTCGCCGGTGACCAGGCCGGCGTGCGGGCGACCACTGGAGTCACGGAACGGGCGGCGACTGAACCTGTCGATCGCCTCGGCGACAAAACCCTCCCGCCAGGCGCGCCGGGCCGCCTCGATCTGCGCCACCCGGTCCGCCCCGGCATTCCGCCCGGCAGCGACCAGGCGGCGCAGCGTCTCCGCGTACGCCGGGTTGGTGACCATCTCCCCCGGCGTGGGCGGGCGGCCATCGCGCAGCCAGAGCCGCGCGGAGGTCGGCCAGTGCTCGGTGAACAGCGACCGGACCCGCGCCACGGTCTGCCCGGCGGCGCCGACCAGCGGATGACCGGCGGCGGCGTAGCCGATCGCCGGTTCCAGCACCTCCTCGAGCGGGCGGGTGCCGTGGTCGCGCAACAGGAGCAGCCAGGCGTCCACCGCGCCGGGCACCACGGCGGCGAGCGGGCCGGCGCCGGGCACCAGGTCCAGACCGAGCGCGCGGAAGTGCGCGACGGTGGCGCCGGCCGGGGCCGGGCCCTGGCCGCAGAGCACCCGCGGGGTGGGATCGCCGGCCGTGGCCAGGATCGCCGGCACCTCGCCGCCGGGGCCGTTGAGGTGCGGCTCGACCACGTGCAGCACGAAACCGGCGGCGACCGCGGCGTCGAACGCGTTGCCGCCGCGCTCCAGCACGCCCATCGCGGACTGGCTGGCCAGCCAGTGCGTCGAGGAGACCATGCCGAACGTGCCGCGCAGCGTCGGCCGGGTGGTGAACGTCATCGGGCGGCTCCTGCGTGCGACGGCGGCCCGGTGAGCCTACGCCGCGCCGGTGTCGGCGCGCGCCGCGCCGCCGTCCCGGTCCGGCCCGCCGGCGGCAGGGTGCCGCGCGCCGTCCAGCGGGAACAGGCAGGCGGCGTGCTGGCCGGGGCCGACCTCGACCAACGCCGGATCGGTCCCGGCACACGCGTCGCGGGCCTGCGGGCAGCGGGTACGGAAGCGGCAACCGCTGGGCGGGTCCACCGGGCTGGGGATGTCGCCGGAGAGCACGATGCGCCGGCGTTCCCGCTCGACGCGGGGATCGGCCACCGGCACCGCCGACAGCAGCGCCGCCGTGTACGGGTGCGCCGGCCGCTGGTAGATCCGCTCCGGAGGGCCGGTCTCCACGATGCGGCCCAGGTACATCACCGCGATCCGGTCGCTCATGTGCTCGACGGCCGCCAGGTCGTGCGCGATGAACAGGTAGGTCAGCCCGAGATCGCGTTGCAGCCGTCGGAGCAGGTTCATGATCTGCGCCTGGACGCTCAGGTCCAGCGAGGCGATCGGTTCGTCCAGCACGATCAGGTCCGGCTCGCCGGCCAGCGCGCGGGCCACCCCCACCCGTTGACGCTGGCCGCCGGACAGCTCGTGCGGGTGCCGGTCGGCGGTCTCCGGCCGCAGCCCGACCAGTTCCAGCAGCTCCGCCACCCGGGACCGGCGGGCCGCGGCGGAGGTGGCCAGCCGGTGCACCACAAGCGGCTCGGCGACGCTGTCCGCGACCGTACGGCGCGGGTCCAGCGACGCCTGCGGGTCCTGGAACACCATCGCCACGTGCCGGCGCATGCCGCGCAGTCGACGCCGGGACAGCCCTGTCACGTCCGCGCCGGCCACCCGGACCCGGCCGGCGGTCGGGTCGACCAGCCGCATCAACGCCAGGCCGGCGGTGGACTTACCGCTGCCGGACTCACCGACCAGGCCGAGCGTCTCGCCCCGGCGGACGGCCAGGGTGACGCCGTCCACGGCGCGGACCACGCCGGCCGGGGTCGGGAAGTGCACCGCCAGGTCGTCCAGTTCGGCGACCACGTCCGCCGCTGTCATGGCGTCTCTCCCGGATAGAAGGTGCGGACGGTGTGCCCGTCGCCGACCGGCGTCAGCGGGGGCAGCTCGTGCTCGCACCGAGGGTCGGCGCGCACCGGGCAGCGCGGCCAGAACGCGCAGCCCGGCGGCAGGTCGAGCGGGCTCGGCGGGGCGCCCGGAATCGTCACCAGATCCTCGCCCCGGCGGGCCGGGTCCGGCCGCGCCGCGAGCAACGCCCGGGTGTACGGGTGCGTCGGCGCGTCGAACACCGCGTCGACCGGACCCTGCTCGACGATCCGCCCCCCGTACATCACCGCGACGGTGTCCGCGATGCCGGCGACCACGCCCAGGTCGTGGGTGACCCAGACGACCGCGGTGCCGAGCCGCTGCTGGAGGTCGGCGACCAGCTCGACGATCTGCGCCTGGGTGGTGACGTCGAGCGCGGTGGTCGGCTCGTCGGCGATCAGCAGGTCCGGCTCGCACGCCAGCGCCATGGCGATGACGACCCGCTGGCGCATGCCGCCGGAGAACTGGTGCGGGAACGCGTCGACCCGCTGCGCGGCGGACGGGATGCCGACCAGGTCGAGCAGCTCCACCGCCCGGGTTCGGGCGGCGCGTCGGGTCAGCCCGAGGTGCGCCTCGGCCGCCTCGGTGACCTGCCGGCCGACCGGAAGCACCGGGTTGAGCGAGGTCATCGGATCCTGGAACACGAACCCGACGTGCCGGCCGCGCAGCCTGCGCCGGCGGTCGTCGGGCAGCGCGCTCAGCTCGGTGTCGAGCAGCCGGACCCGGCCGGTGACCGTGGCCGCGCGTGGCGCCAGGCCGGTCGCCGCGAGCAGCGTCATGCTCTTGCCGCTGCCCGACTCGCCCACCAGCGCGAACGTCTCGCCGGCCCGTACCTGCCAGGACACGCCGGCCACGGCGCGGGCCGGCCCGCGCCTCGTGCCGACAGTGACGGTGAGGTCCTCGACGGAGAACACGACATCGCCGCTGGTCATGCGGTGCTGGCTGGGCATGCGCTCGTGGCCCTCGCTTCGCTCGGTGCGCTCGCTCAAGCGGTGCTGGCTGGGCATGCGCTCGTGGCCCTCGCTTCGCTCGGTGCGCTCGCTCAAGCGGTGCTGGCTGGGCATGCGCTCGTGGCCCTCGCTTCGCTCGGTGCGCTCGCTCATGCGGTGCTCCTGCGGGCCTCGCTGAGGGTGAGCTGGCGGGGGTCGAGCACGTCGCGCAACGCGTCACCGACCAGGTTGAACGCGAGCACGGTCAGGAAGATCGCCGCGCCCGGGAACACACCCAGCCACCAGGCGTCGGTGACGAAACCCCGCCCGTCGAAGAGCATCCGACCCCAGGCCGGCGCCGGCGGCTGGATGCCCAGCCCGAGGAAGGACAGCGCCGCCTCGGACAGGATCGCGAACGCCAGCGACAGCGACGTCTGCACGATCAGCGGCGCGGCGATGTTGGGCAGCACGTGCCGGCGCATGATGCGCAGGTCGGACGCGCCGATCGAGACGGCGGCCCGGACGAAGACCTGCTCGCGGACGGCCAGCACGCCGGCACGGGTGATCCGGGCGAAGATGGGCGTGTAGACCACGCCGATGGCGACCATGGCGGTGAGCAGGCCGGGCCCGAGCACCGCCACGATGGCCACCGCCAGCAGCAGCACCGGGAACGCGAACAGCACGTCCATGCAGCGCATCAGCACGCTGTCCAGCCAGCCCCGGTAGTAGCCGGCGAACAGGCCGAGCGTCACGCCGGCGACCAGCGCGATCCCGACGCTGACCACGCCGACCTGGAGCGAGACGCGCGCCGCGACCAGCACCCGGCTGAGCACGTCCCGGCCCAGCTCGTCGGTGCCGAACGGGTGCGCCCCGCTGGGCGGTCGCAACATCGCGTCGACGTCGACGTCGTTGACGCCGGACGGGGCCAGCCAGGGACCGGCGACGCCCACCACGACCAGCAGCAGCAGGACCAGCGTGCCGCCGACGGCGAGCGGGTCGCGGCGCAGCGCGTCCAGCACGCGACGCCTGGTGCTCTCGGACGCGCCGCTCACTTGACCGTGATCCTCGGGTCGAGGCGGGCGTAGAGAATGTCCACCAGCAGGTTGACCAGCAGGAACAGCGCGGCCACGAGCAGCACGGCGCCCTGCAGGACCGGATAGTCGCGGGCCTGGACCGCGTCGAACGTGAGCCGGCCGATGCCGGGCCAGGCGAACAGCACCTCGATGACGATCACGCCGCCGAGCAGGCTGGCCAGTTGCACCGCGACCACGGTGACGACCGGGATCAGCGCGTTGCGCAGCACGTGTCGCAGGATCACCACCCGGTTGCGCAGCCCCTTCGCCTCGGCGGTGCGCACGTAATCGGCGGAGAGGACCTCCAGCACCGAGGAGCGGATGAACCGGGTGAGGATCGACGCGGTGACCAGGCCGACGGTGACCGCCGGCAGCGCCACGTGCGACGCCCACCGGCCCGGGTCCTCGGTGAGCGCCACGTAACCCGACGGCGGCAGCCAGCCCAGCACACCGGCGAAGAGGATGATGCCCATGATGCCCATCCAGAAGTCGGGCACCGAGACGCCGAACTGGCTGAACACGCGCGCCGCGTGGTCGACCGCCGAGCCGCTGCGCACCGCCGCGACGATGCCCAGCGGGAACGCCACCAGCAGCGCGAACACCACCGCGGTGAGCGCCAGCGACAGCGTCGCCGGCAGTCGATCCAGCACGATCCGGCTGACCGGCTGCCCGGTGCGGAAGCTGACCCCGAGGTCGCCGGTGAGCGCGTGGCCGAGGTAGCTGGCGTACTGCACGGGCAGCGGCTGGTCCAGGCCGGCGCGGGCCCGCAGCGCCTCGTACGTCTGCGGGTCGAAGCGGGTGCCGAGCGCCACCCGCACCGGGTCGCCCGGCACCAGTTGCAGCAGCAGGAAGACCACCAGGGTCACCCCGAGCAGCACGACCGCGGACTGGAGGACCCGCCGCAGGACGAAGCGGGTCATCTCACTTGCCGAGGGCGACCGTGCGGAACCGGATCGCCCGGTCGCTGCGGACGTCATAGCCGGAGACCTTCTTCGACCAGCCCTGCACCACGTCCGGGTTGTAGAGGTAGAGGTAGCTGGCGTCGTCGACGATCTGCTTCGCCGCCTGGTCGTACGCCTGCTTGCGGGCGGCCTGGTCGGTCTCGGTCCGGGCGGCGTCGAGCAGCTTGTCCACGGCCGGGTTGGCGTACTTGTGGAAGTTGAACGTGCCGCCGCTGTGGTGCTGGGCGTAGTAGAACTCGTCCGGGTCGACGTTGCCCAGCCAGCCGAGCATGAACCCGTCGAAGTTCCCCTTGGCCTGCTCGTCGAGCCACTGGGCGAAGTCCAGCGTACGGATCTTCACGGTGATCCCGACGTCCTTGAGCTGCGCGGCGATGACCTGGGCGGCGGTGACCGTCTCCGGGTACTCACTCGTGACCATCAGGTCCATGGTGAGGTTGCCGACGCCGGCCTGGCCGAGCATCTGCTTCGCCTTGGCCGGGTCGTGCGAGAAGGGCGCGTAGTCGTAGAAGAACGCGCTGTCGCGCGGGATGGCGGCCTGGTTGACCGTGGCGAGACCGAACTTGGCCGCCTTGGTGATCGCCTCCCGGTCCAGCGCGTAGCCGATCGCGCGGCGGACCTCGGGGTTGTCGAACGGCTTGCGGGCCTCGTTGAGCGCCACGTACCAGTAGTCCGTCGACGGCGCGGTCTTCACCACCGGGTCGTCGCCGTCGCGCAACGACGTCACCTGCTGCGGCGGCAGGTTGTCGGTCCACTGCACCTGGCCGCTGCGCAGGTTCTGCAGCGCGACGGTCGGGTCCTTGACGAACGTGAAGGTGACGCCGTCGAGCTTCGGCTTGTCGCCCCAGTAGGTGTCGTTGCGGACCAGCTTGATGCTGTCGCCGGAGGTGTAGCCGGCGACCTTGAACGGGCCGCTGCCGACCGGCGCGGTCTTCACCTTGCCGGACTCCACGTTGGACTTCTCCACGATCGCCACGCCCTTGAAGCCGCCCAGGTTGGCCAGCAGGTTGGGGGTGGGCGCGGTCAGCGTCACCACGACGGTGGCCGGGTCGGGGCCGGTCACCGACTTGACGGTGGCGAACTTGTAGGCGGTGTTCAGCTTCTGCTTGATGATCCGCTCGTAGGAGTAGACGACGTCCTCCGAGGTCAGCGGCGAACCGTCGGAGAACTTCGCCCCGTCGCGCAGGGTGAACGTCCAGGTGAGCTGGTCGGCGCTGGTGGTCCACTTGGTGGCCAGCGACGGCACCATCTTCAGGTCGGCGTCCGGCTCGACGAGCGTGTCGTAGACGTTCTCCAGGACCTGGAAGCTGTAGTAGGCGGACGTCTTGTGCGGGTCGAGCTGGTCCGGTTCGCCGCCGATCGCGGCGTTGAGGACGCCCCCCGCGCCCCCGGTGCTCCCGCCGCCGTCGCCGACGTCGACGGCCTCGCCGCCGCTGCATCCGGACAGGACACCGGCCGCGAGCGTGAGTGCCGCGCCGATCACGCCGAGCTTGTTCCTGGACATTGGCCCCCCTACCGCTTTCCGAACAAAAGAAAGTTTCGGCCACTCTTCTCGCCGAGCGGGATGATGTCAAACGAATCGAGCCGAATCGACCGGTCGACGCGCGGTTGCCGGTCGGGGCTGACCGGTGGTTCAATCCACCTTCCGCCACCGCGTGCTGGGAGTGCCGCCGTGACCACACACGAGGTCGTCAACCAGGTCCCGCCGCTGGTCGGCCACGACACCGCCGACGATCCGGCGCTGCTCGACGGTCTGGCCCGGGAGGGCGCCGGCTGGGCCGCCGCCGGGCTGCGCGAGCTGGGCCGGCTGGCCGGCGGCGAGGCGGCCACCGAGCACGGCCGGCTGGCCAACGAGCACCCGCCGGTGCTGCGCACCCACGACCGCCACGGCCACCGCGTCGACGAGGTGGAGTTCCACCCCTCCTGGCACGAGCTGATGCGTACCGCGGTCGGGCACGGCCTGCACGCCGCGCCGTGGGCCGACGACCGGCCCGGCGCGCACGTGGCCCGCGCCGCCGGCTTCTACGTCTGGCGGCCCGACGCCGGGCACGGCTGCCCGATCTCGATGACCTACGCGGCGGTGCCGGCGCTGCGGCACAGCCCCGAGCTGGCCGCGCGCTACGAGCCACTGCTGACCAGCACCGAGTACGACTTCGGGCTACGCCCGCCGGAGAGCAAGCGCGGCCTGCTGGCCGGCATGTCGATGACCGAGAAGCAGGGCGGCTCGGACGTGCGCGCCAACACCACCACCGCCCGGCCCGAACCGGACGGCAGCTACCGGCTGGTCGGGCACAAGTGGTTCACCTCCGCGCCGATGTGCGACCTGTTCCTCACGCTCGCCCAGGCGCCGGACGGCCTCACCTGCTTCCTGGTCCCCCGGGTACTGCCCGACGGCGGTCGCAACCCGATGCGGCTGATGCGGCTGAAGGACAAGCTCGGCAACCGCTCCAACGCCTCCGCCGAGATCGAGTACGAACACGCGGTGGCGTGGCGCGTCGGCGACGAGGGCCGCGGCGTGCGCACCATCATCGACATGGTCAACCTGACCCGCCTGGACTGCGTGATCGGCGCGGCGGCCGGCATGCGCCAGGGCGTGACCACCGCCGTGCACCACGCCATCCACCGGCGGGCGTTCGGCCGCTACCTGGCCGAGCAGCCGCTGATGCGTAACGTGCTGGCCGACCTGGCGGTGGAATCCGAGGCGGCCACCGTGCTGATGACACGGCTGGCCGGCGCCACCGACCGGTCGGCGCGTGGCGACACCGGCGAGACCGCGTTCAAGCGCCTGGCGCTGGCCGTCGGGAAGTACTGGGTGTGCAAACGCTGGCCGGGGCACGCCGCCGAGGCGCTGGAGTGCCTGGGCGGCAACGGCTACGTCGAGGAATCAGGCATGCCGCGGCTGTTCCGCGAGTCGCCGCTGAACTCCATCTGGGAGGGCTCCGGCAACGTCGCCGCGCTGGACGTGCTGCGCGCGCTCACCCGGGAGCCGCAGGTGCTGGCCGCGTACGAGGCGGAGGTGGCCGCCGCGGCCGGCGCTGACCCGCGCCTCGACGCGGCGGTCCGCGCGGTGCGCGACGAGCTGGCCGACCACACCGACCTGGAGCTGCGGGCCCGCCGCGTGGTGGAGCGGCTCGCGCTGGTGCTCCAGGGCGCGCTGCTGGTCCGGCACGGCCACCCGGCGGTCGCGGACGCGTTCTGCGCGTCCCGGCTGGGCGGCGACCACGGTCAGGCGTACGGGACGCTGCCCGGCGGGCTCGATCTCGCCGCGATCATCGACCGGGCCACCCCGAAGGTCGGCTGACCGTGCGACTCGTCTCGGCCCACATCCACCCGGTGAAGTCGCTGGCCGGCGTGGACGTCGACCGGGCCACGGTCGAGCCGTGGGGGCTGCGCCACGACCGACGCTGGGTGCTGCTGCAGCCGGACGGCGCGGTGCTCACCGCCCGCACCGCGCCCCGGATGCTCGGGCTGACCGCCGTGCCCGGCGTCGACTCGCTGACGCTCACCGACCGGGCCGGCGGTTCGTTGGTCGTCCCCGAGCCGGTGGCCGGGTCCCCGGCCGCCACCACGCTGTCCCGGCTGGACTCGGTGCGCCTGGCCACCGCCGAGGCGCACGACTGGCTCACCGAGCGCCTGGCCTGCCCGGTGCGGCTGGGCTGGCTGGACGACCCGCGCCGCCGCCCGGTGTCGGAGGCGCACGGAGGCCGCCCCGGCGACCCGCTGAACCTCGCCGACGCCGGCCCGCTGCTGGCCGCCACGCTGCCGTCGCTGCGCCGGCTGCGGGACTGGATCGTCGAGGGCGCGCGGGAGCGGGGCGAGCCGGCGCCGGACCCGCTGCCGATGGCCCGGTTCCGGCCCACCGTGGTGCTCGACGGCCCGGTCGCGCCGTTCGCCGAGGACGGTTGGACCCGGGTGCGCATCGGCGCGGTCGACTTCCGGGTCGCCGAACGCTGCGACCGCTGCTCGCTCACCCTGATCGACCCGGTGACGCTCACCAGCGGCCGGGAGCCGATCCGCACGCTGGCGCGGCACCGCCGGCGCGACGGCAAGGTGTGGTTCGGCATCCGACTGATCCCGGTCGGCGCCGGCGAGATCCGGGTCGGCGACCCGGTCACCGCCGGCTGACCGCCCCCGGGGCCCGGGCCGCACCCGGCCGGCTCAGCCCGTACGGGCCGCACCCGGCCGGCTCAGCCCGTACGGCCGGCACGCGGGCGGCTCAGCCCGTGCGGAGACGCCACTCGTCGGCGAGGACGGCGAAGACGAGCTGGTCGGCCCACCCGTCACGGAACCGGTAGCTGCGCACGTGCCGCGCCTCCCGGCGCATGCCGAGCCGGGCCAGCAGCCGGGCGGACGCCTCGTTGCCGGCGTGGCACCGGCCCGTCACCCGGTGCAGCCCGAACGGGCCGAACCCCCAGTCCAGCAGCGCGCCGGCCGCCTCGGTGGCCAGGCCCCGGCCGCCGTGGTCGGGATGGAAGACGTACCCCAGCTCGGCGGTACGGTCGGCGCGGCTGCGCCAGACCAGCTCCACCGTGCCGATCACCCGGTCGCCGGCGACCGCGGCCAGCGTCAGGCAGTCGCCCTCCGCGCGCAGCGCGTCCTCGCCCACCATCGCGGCCACCGACGCCCGGGACTGCTCCCGGGTACGCGGCTGCGCGCCGAGCGTCCAGCGGCACACGTCGGGTCGGCGCTGCCAGGCGTGCACGTCGTCCAGGTCGTCGGGCGTGACCGGGCGCAGCAGCAGTCGCGGCGTCCGCAGTGGATACGTCGGGCGGGCCATCGGGCGATGGTAGAGCCGCCTAGGGTGAACGGTATGCGCGTTTCCGCCGACGACCGCAACCCGCTCACCCGGCTGACGCTGGATCAGCTCCGGCAGCGCACCAGCGTCAAGTGGCGGCTGCACCCGCCGGACGTGCTCCCGCTCTGGGTGGCCGAGCAGGACGTGCCGCTCGCGCCGCCGGTGGCCGACGCGCTGCGCCGCGCGGTCGAGCTGGGCGACACCGGTTACGCGCACGGAACGGGCTACGCGGAGGCGCTCGCCGGGTTCGCGGCGCGGCGCTGGGACTGGCCGGACTTCCCGGTCGGGCGCAGCACGCTGGTGCCCGACGTGATGATGGGCGTGGTCGAGGTGCTGCGGCTGGTCACCGAACCGGAGGACGCGGTGGTGGTCTGCCCGCCCGTCTACCCGCCGTTCTACGCGTTCGTCTCGCACGCCGACCGGCGGGTGCTGGAGGCCCCGCTCGGGCCGGACGGACGGCTCGACCTCGCCGCGCTGGGCGAGGCGTTCCGCCGGGCCCGGCTGTTCGGCGCACGGCCCGCGTTCCTGCTCTGCAATCCGCACAACCCGACCGGCGTGGTGCACCGCCGCGACGAGCTGGCCGCCGTCGCCGAGCTGGCCGCGCGGCACGGCGTCCGGGTCGTCTCCGACGAGATCCACGCCCCGCTGGCGCTCGCCGGCGCGCGGTTCACCCCCTACCTGACCGTCCCCGGTTCCGGGAACGCGTTCGCGCTGCTGTCGGCGTCCAAGGCGTGGAACCTCGCCGGTCTCAAGGCGGCGGTGGTGGTGGCCGGGCCGGACGCCGCCGCCGACCTGGCCCGGATGCCGGAGGAGGTCGGCCACGGTCCCAGTCACCTGGGGGTGCTCGCGCACACCGCCGCGTTCGCCGCCGGCGGGCCGTGGCTGGACCAGCTCCTCGACGGCCTCGACGCCAACCGCGCGTTGCTCGGGACGCTGCTCGCCGAGCACCTGCCCACGGTGTCCTGGCAGCCGCCGGACGGCACCTACCTCGCCTGGCTGGACTGCACCCGGCTCGGCGTGCCCACCGAGACGCCGGGCGACGGGCCGGGCGTGGTCACCGACCTGTCCGGCCCGGCGCGGATGTTCCTCGACGACGCTCGGGTGGCGCTCAGCTCCGGGCACGTCTTCGGCACCGGCGGCGCGGGCTTCGTCCGGCTCAACTTCGCCACCTCGCCCGCCGTGCTGACCGAGGCGGTGACCCGGATGGGCCGGGCCGTCGCCGCGCCGGGGTGAGGGCGGGCCCGCGCCGGGTCAGGTGGTGCTCCGCCGGTCGAGCGTCTCGCGCAGGATCTCCGCGTGCCCGGCGTGCTGCCGGGTCTCGGCGATGACGTGCATCAGCACCGCGCGCACGCTCAGCACCGTGCCGGGCTCGTGCCAGGGCACGTCCGGCACCGGATGCGCCGCCGACAGGTCGGCCAGGCCGGCGACGATCTCCTCGGTCCGGGCGGCGACCCGCGCGTACCGGTCGAGGACGGCGGGCAGTGTGTCCTCGGGCAGCATCTGGAACGTCCGCTCCCGTTCGATCGCCCAGCGCGGCAGTTCGCGCGCCGTGCCGGCCAGGAATTCCGCCCAGGTCACGCCGTCGGGCAGGGTGAAGGTCATCACCGCCGGGCCCTCGACCACGAACCGCAGCCAGGCCTCCTCGCCGGACGCGACGTGCTTGAGCACCCCGCCCAGGCAGAGCGCGCTCACGGTGGGGCGCTCCCCAGCCTGGGCGTCGGTCAGGTCGCGCACCGTGGCGGTCAGCGCGGCGCGGGCGCCGGCGAGCGCCCGGAGCAGGTCGGTCCGCTCGGCGTCGAGCGTGGTGGGCGGCGCGGTCGGGGCGGTCACGGTCATCGGTTCCTTCCGGTCGGCGATCGGTACCGGCCCACGCTCGCAGGCGTAGCGGTCAGTTCCTGTCCGCTACCGGGGGCAGAATGCGGCCCATGTCGACGACGTCCGCCCGCCTGCTCGCCCTGCTGTCCCTGTTGCAGGCCCGTCGCGACTGGCCGGGCGCGGTGCTGGCCGAACGGCTCGGGGTGAGCGCGCGGACCGTGCGCCGCGACGTCGACCGGCTGCGCGGGCTGGGCTACCCGATCGCCGCCACCAAGGGCCCGGACGGCGGCTACCGGCTGGGCGCCGGGGCGGCGCTGCCGCCGCTGCTCTTCGACGACGAGCAGGCCGTGGCGCTCACCGTGGCGTTGCAGACCGCGGCGACCACCGTGACCGGCATCGAGGAGTCCGCCTCGCGGGCGCTGACCACGGTCCGGCAGGTCATGCCGACGCGGCTGCGTCACCGCGTCGACGCCCTGCGGGTGGTCGCGGTGGAGAAGTCCGGCGGCCCGGCCCGGCCCCGGGTCGAGCCGGGCCTGCTGGTGACGCTCAGCGCCGCCGTGCACGCCCGCGAGGTGCTGCGCTTCGACTACCCGGCCGGGCCGGCGGCCGATCCACCGCACGGCCTGCCGCCGCCACGCCGGGTCCAGCCGCACCACCTGGTCACCTGGGGCGGGCGCTGGTACCTCGTCGCCTGGGACCTGGAGCGCGACGACTGGCGCACGTTCCGCGTCGACCGGATCAGTCCGCGCACCCCGACCGGCCCCCGGTTCACGCCCCGGGAGCTTCCCGGCGGCGACGTGGCGGCGTACGTCGCCGGCCGGTTCCACGGCGCCGGTGACTGGCCGTGCCGGGGGGAGGTGATCCTCGACCTGCCCGCCCGGACGGTCTCCACCTGGACCCCCGACGGTGTGGTCGAGGAGCTCGGCCCGGACCGCTGCCGGCTGATGCTCGGTGCCTGGTCCTGGCCCGGCCTGGCCGCCCTGCTCGGCCGGTACGACGCCGACATCGAGGTGGTCGGGCCGCCCGAGCTGCGGGACGCGTTCGCCCGCCTGGCCCGGCGTTACGCCGCCGCGGCCGTCGACACCCGGGACGCCGGGCCGGGTGTCCGGTGACCACTGCCGCCGTCGCCCCGCAGCGCGGCGACGGCGTCAGTCGGTCGGCAGGAGCGGGCGCATGAACGTGCGGTCGTACCGCAGCACGCACCCCGACTCGTCGCGGATCCGGTCGGCCGCGACGAACTCCGGGTCCACGCCGAACCGGGAGCGGTACCGCTCGTACGCCGCCAGGCTCTCGAAGCTGAACAGCGCCTCGGCCCGGTCGCTGGCGCCCTCGGCGGGCAGGAAGTAACCGTGGTGCACGCCGCCGTGCCGGGCCACCAGCGTCATCCAGGCGCGGGCGAACCGTTCGAACGCCTCGATCCGGGTGGGATCGATGGTGTAGTGCACGACGCACGTGATCATGCGGCCACCCTAGCGGCGCGCGGTCACCGCCCGCCGTCGCGCGGGGGCGAGCCGAGCGGGCCGGCCCCGCCCGTGCGCTCGGCGACCACCACCGCGATGCCGTCCAGCACCCGCCGCAGCCCGAACTCGAAGGCGTACTCCGGGCCGTAGGCCGCGCCGTGCGCCGCCCCGGCCGCCGAGCCGACCCGGGCCGCGATCGGGTAGCTGCCCGAGGTCATGAACTTCTCCAGCCACGGGCCGTGGATCTGCCACCACTGCCCGTCGGTCATCCCGGTCTCGCGTTCCAGCTGCGCGCCGTCGTGGTCGGCGCGGGCGATGCTCTTGACGTGCCCGAGGACCAGGGTGAGCACGGCGTCCATCTCCACGTCGTCCAGCCCGATGTCGGCCACCGCGCGCAGCTCGTAGTCGTACTTGGCAAGCGTGTGGGGGCCGAGCACCGGTCGGCTGGTCTCGGCGCGCAGCAGCCACGGGTGGGCGCGGTAGAGCGCCAGGTTGTCCCGGGCGATCCGGTCCAGCCGGCCGCGCCAGCCGCCCGGCACGTCGGCCGGACGCGGCATGTCGCCGTAGACGGTGTCGACCATGACGTCGAGCAGCTCCGACTTGCCGGGCACGTAGGTGTAGACCGACATGGTGCCGGCGCCCAGCGCCTCGCTGACCCGCCGCATGGTGAGCGCGTCGATGCCCTCGGCGTCGGCGATCTCGACGGCCGCCCGCACGATCCGGTCGACGCTGAGCCCCGGGCCGGTGCCGCGGCTGGTGGGTTCCCGGGTGCGCCAGAGGATGGCCAGGCTGCGTGCGGGATCGGCCTTGCCGCTGCGCTCCTTCGACATAGTGGCTCCATCCTACCGGTGGCTTACCGTATGGCGTACGGGCCGGCCGTCGAGGCGGCCGGCCGGAGCGGGACCCTCCGGCCGGCCGCCGGTCCAGGATTCAGTCCTTCGACAGGTCCAGCAGCGCGTCGGCCGGATCCGGTCCGGGCGGGCCCGCCGGCCACCACCGTCCGGACCGCCTGCGGAACGGATACCAGCGGCCGTCCGGGCCGTAACGCACCTGCACGTCCCGGCCCACGGTCCAGCGGTTGCGCCAGTTCCGCACCTCCGGCGTCGTGCCGCCGATCCCGCCGGCCTCGCGCAGCGCGTCGGTGGCCCGGGACACCAGCTCCTTCGGCGGGCTGAACACCGCGTCGACAGCGGCCAGGCCGGCGGCGCCGGCGTACTCCCAGGCCCTGATCGCCAGCGGCAGGTCGGCGGCCCGGCCGCTGGCCTCGCCGAGGCGGCGCGCGGCCCGCGAGCGCGGCATCCGCGACGCCAGCCGCACGGCGTCCGACCAGGCGTCGGGCTCCGGCGCGAGCACCTCGGCCGCGTCGGCGGTGAGCAGGCGCCGGGCCCGGGACGCGGCATCCGCGGCGAGCACGCCCAGCGCTTCGGCGTCCAGGCCGGGCGCGTCGTGCGGGGCCAGCAGCGGCGTGAGCGCCATCGGCTCGTCGCGGACCGCCGGCGGCGGTCCGGGCAGGGCGGCCGGGACGGTCGCGTACGCCTCCTCGGCCCGGACGCCGACGGCGTCCGCCGCGCCGGCGGCGACCGCGCGACCGGCGTTGCGCGTGCGCAGCTCCTCGATCAGCTCCGGTTCCGCCCGGCCCCGCATCAGTAGCAGCACGAACGGATCCCGGTCCAGCAGCCAGGACGTCTGGTAGGACAGCGCGGCGGCGTGCCGGCAGGGATGGTCCCAGGACGGGCAGTCGCACGAGGGCTCCAGATCGCCGTAGCCGGGCAGGAGCCGCACCCCGGCGTCGTCGGCGGTGGTCACCAGGTCCTGCGGCATGTCCCGGTCGAGCAGCGCGGCGATGTGCCCGGCCCGGGCGGCGACCCGGTCCAGCAGGCGGTCCCACTCCGCGTCGGCGAGCGTGGAGATCCGGACCTCGGTGTGGTGCGGGGTGTACTGGTCGCCGTCGTGCACCGGCGCGGAGATCCGCCCGGGGCTCACCGTGATCGGCCCGACCTGACCGGCGAACGCGTACCGCCGGCCCTTCCTGAGCTGTTCCGGGTCGAGCGCGGTGAGTTCCATCGACTCGATCCAGGCGTTGCCCCACCAGGTGTCGGCGAACTTCCGGCCGATCCGTCGGCCCGGCCCGAACGCCGGGAAGCTGCGGGCCCGCCCGTCGTCCTCGACCGGCCCGGCCGTCTCGTCGTCCGGCTCGTCGTCGAACTCGACGTCGAAGTCCACGTCCGTCATCCCTCGTCGCGTAGCCGCACGAGCCGGAGCAGCTCGGCGTCGGACAGTTCGGTCAGCGCGGTCTCGCCGCCGGTGAGCACCGCGTCGGCCAGTTCCCGCTTGGACTCCAGCAGCGCGGCGATCCGGTCCTCCAGGGTGCCCTGGGCGATCAGTCGGTGCACCTGCACCGGCCGGGTCTGCCCGATCCGGTACGCCCGGTCGGTGGCCTGCTCCTCCACCGCCGGGTTCCACCACCTGTCGTAGTGGATGACGTGGTCGGCCCGGGTCAGGTTGAGACCGGTGCCGGCCGCCCGGAGGGAGAGCAGGAACACCGGCGCCGCGCCGGCCTGGAACCGGCGGACCATCTCCTCGCGCTGCGGCACCGGCGTGCCGCCGTGCAGCAGTTGCGCCGGCACGCCCCGCTCGGTCAGGTGCCGCTCCAGCAGCCGGGCCATCCGCACGTACTGGGTGAAGACCAGGGCGCCGCCGTCCTCGGCGAGGATGGTCTCCAGCAGGTCGTCGAGGAGCTGCAACTTCTCCGAACGGCCGGAGAGCTCGCCGTGCGGCTCCTTCAGGTAGTGCGCCGGATGGTTGCACACCTGCTTCAGCCCGACGAGCAGCTTCAGCACCAACCCCCGGCGGGCGATGCCGGTCGGGTTGGCGCGAATCTCGCCCATCACCTCGTCGACGACCCGGCGGTAGAGCGTCTCCTGCTCTCCGGTGAGCGACACCAGGTGGTCGGTGACCGTCTTCGGCGGCAGCTCCGGCGCGATGCCCGGGTCGGACTTGCGGCGCCGCAGCAGGAACGGACGGACCAGACGGGACAGTCGGTCCACGCCTGACACGTCCCGGTCCACCTCGATCGGCCGGGCCCACCGGGCCCGGAACGTGCCGACCGTGTCGAGCAGGCCGGGGGTGGTCCAGTCGAGGATGGTCCACAGCTCGGAGAGGTTGTTCTCCACCGGCGTGCCGGTGAGCGCGAGACGGGCGTCGGCGGGGATCTCGCGCAGCGCCCTCGCGGTGCCGCTGAGCCGGTTCTTCACGTACTGCGCCTCGTCGGCGACCACCAGCCCCCACCGTCGCCGGCCGAGCACCGCGGCGTCCAGTCGCATGGTGCCGTAGCTGGTCAGCACGAACCCGTCGGTGCGGTCGTCGAGCGTGCGGGCCGCGCCGTGGAACCGGCGGACCGGCACGCCCGGCGCGAACCGGCGGATCTCGCGTTCCCAGTTGCCCAGCACCGAGGCGGGACAGACCACGAGCGTCGGCCCGGTGAGGGCCGGGTCGGCGCGGCGGCGCAGGTGCAGCGCGACGACGGTGACGGTCTTGCCCAGACCCATGTCGTCGGCGAGGCAGCCGCCGAAGCCGAGCGAGGTCATCCGCTCCAGCCAGCGCAGCCCCCGCAGCTGGTACGCGCGGAGCGTGCCGTCCAGCCCGGCCGGCGGGGCCAGCCGCTCGGGGCCGCCGTCCGGCTCGGCGATCCGCTCCCGCAACGCGCCGAGCCAGCCGTCGGCCACCACCTCGACGCGTTCGTCGTCCACCTCGGTGCTGGCGATCAACGTGGCGGCCAGCGCGTCGTACGCCCGGAGCGGCGGGAGCTGCCGCTCCCGGGCCCGGCGGGCCAGCTCCGGCTCGACCGCCACCCACCGCTCCCGCAGCCGGACGATCGGCCGGGACTTGGCGACCAGGTCCATCTCCGCGTCGGTGAGCGCCTCGCCGCCGAGCGTGAGCTGCCAACTCCGCGGCATCGGCGCGGCCGAGCGGAGGAAGCCGGCCGGGTCGGCCGGCTGTTCCGGCGGCGAGGAGATCAGGACGCGGGCGGTGAGCTCGCGGGACAGCCGCGGCGGCCACTCGACGTCGACGCCGGCCGCGGCGAGCCGCCGTTCGGCGCCGCCCAGCAGGTCGATCAGATCCTCGTCGAGCAGTTCCAGCTCGACCGGGGCGGCCTCGTCGAGCAGCCGGGCCAGCGGCTGCCACACCGTCGCGGCCCGGCGCACCGCGCGCATGGCCTCGAACGTGGCCTGCTCGCCGAGGCCGTGCGCGTCGCCCTCCCAGAGCGCGGCCGCGTCGCTGACCACCGTCGGGTCGGCGAGGCTGCGCAGGCGGACGACCGCGGTGAGGCCGGTGGTGGCGAAGTCGCCGCGTCCCTCCAGCCGCAACGCCACCCGCAGCCCGGTGTCCACGCCGGCGGAGACCTCCCGCGCCCAGTCGCGCAGCTCCTCCACCGGCTGCGGGTCCAGGGCGGTGAACCGGTCGTCGCCGGTCAGCCAGGGCGCCGCCGGAATGCGCGGCAGCGTGTCGGCCACCGCGTCCAGGAACGCCCGGACCAGGTCCTCGGCGGCGGGCAGCACGAGCGTGCCGGCGAACGGGTCGACCGGCACGGCGCGAGCCCCGGCCGGCATCGCCGCGGCGAGCGCGCGGATGCGCTCCACGTCGGCCACGTCGAAGGGGCCGACCCGCCAGGCGTCGTGCCCGTCCGGGGTGACGCCGGGCAGCAGCCGGCCCCGCGCCACCAGGTGCAGGCCGGTGACCGCCACCGCCGACCAGAACGCGGCGGCGGGCGTCACGTCCGCCGCGTCGCGCAGCGCGACGAGCTGCCGGACCGCGTCGGCGACCGGCACGGCGCAGACCCGCACCTGCCACGCCGCGACCGGGCCGTCGAGGGGCAGGGCCAGCGTCAGTTCGCGGACGTCGCCGAGTTCGTCGCACTCGTCCGGCACCGCGTCGCCGGTCGGGTGGTAGAAGCTGACCGTGCCGGCCCGGGGCGGATCGCCCGGCTCGAAGACGACCGCGAACCGCCCGAGCAGCACCTCGTACCTCCCGATCGCACCGGCGGCCCACCCCGCTTGGCGTACAACGTACCGTAGCTTACCCGTCCGGTCCGACGGTCAGTTGCGCAAGGAGCGGTATCCGCGGACCGCCAGCGGCAGGAAGACCGCCACCAGGACCAGCGGCCACGCCACCGCCAGCACCGGGTAGTGGGACACCACCCAGGAGTCGCCGCCCCAGCCGGGGTTGCCGAACAATTCCCGGACGGCGCCGACGGTGGCCGACAGCGGGTTCCACTCCGCCACCGCCCCGAGCCACGCGGGCATGGTGGACGGCGCCACGAACGCGTTGGACAGGAAGCCGAGCGGGAACTCCAGCGTCTGCACGCCGACGACCGCCTGCGGCCCCTTCATCACCAGACCGAGGAAGATGCCGACCCAGACCAGGGCGAAGCGCAGCAGCAGGATCAGCCCGAACGCGGCGAGCGTGTCGCCGACGCCGCCGTGCGCCCGCCACCCGACGGCGAGGCCGGCGAGCACCATCACCGCCAGGGTCACCACCGCGAACAGCATGTCGGCCGCGGCGCGGCCGATCAGCAGGGCCAGCGGCGACACCGGCATCGACCGGAGCCGGTCGGTGACGCCCCGGTCGACGTCGGCGGAGACGGCCAGGGTGGTGAGGCTGATGCCGAACACCATGGTCATGGCGAACATGCCGGGCATCAGGAACTCGCGGTAGTTGCCGCCGCCCGGCACCTGGAGCGCGCCGCCGAACAGGTAGGCGAACATCAGCACCATGACGACGTCGAAGCCCAGCGACGCGATCAGCGGCCCGGGGTCGCGGCGCCAGTGCGCCAGGCTGCGCCGGGTCAGGGTGACGCTGTCGGCGAGCAGGAACGGTCGCCCGGGCACAGCGGCCGGGCCGACCGCGGTGGGCAGGGTCGCGCCGGTCACGCGGCCACCTCCTCGGCCGCCCGCGAGCGGTGGCCGGTCAGGTGCAGGAACACCTCGTCGAGCGTCGGACGGCGCAGCGCCACGTCGGCCACGGAGACGCCGCCCGCGTCGAGCGCCCGCAGCACCTCGGTGAGCGCCCCGACCCGGTCGCCGACCGGGGCGCTCACGCGGCGGCGGTCGTGGTCGACCTCCGGCTCGGCGCCGGCGACCAGCCGCAGCCGCGCGGCGGCCACGGCCAGGTCGACGGCGTTGTGCAGCACGAGGTCGATCCGGTCGCCGCCGAGCCGCGACTTCAACTCGTCGGGGCTGCCCGTGGCGATGACCCGCCCGCTGTCCAGCACCGAGATCTGGTCGGCGAGCTGGTCGGCCTCGTCCAGGTACTGCGTGGTGAGCAGCACGGTGGTGCCGGAGCGGACCAGTCCGCGGACCGACTCCCAGACCTCGTTGCGGCCGCGCGGGTCCAGACCGGTGGTCGGCTCGTCGAGAAAGAGCACCGACGGCGCGAGGATCATGCCGGCGGCCAGGTCGAGCCGGCGCCGCATGCCGCCCGAGTACGCCTTGACCGGCTTGTCGCCGGTGTCGGCGAGGCCGAAGCGCTCCAGCAGCTCGGCGGCGCGCTGCCGGGCCCGCTTCGTGCCGAGGTGGCAGAGGCGGCCGAAGAGGACCAGGTTCTGGTGGCCGCTGAGCACCTCGTCCAGCGCGGCGTGCTGCCCGACCAGACCGATGCGGTGGCGCACCTGGTCGGGCCGGCGGGCGACGTCGAAGCCGGCGACCTCGGCCCGTCCCTCGTCGAACCGGAGCAGGGTGGACAGGATCCGCACCGCGGTGGTCTTGCCGGCCCCGTTCGGGCCGAGCAGGCCGCACACGGTGCCCGGCGGGACCCGTAGGGCGAACCCGTCCAGGACGTTTCTGTCCCCGTACCGCTTGCGTAGCCCCTCCGCGATGATCGCGTGTTCGCCTGCTGCCACGTCGCGCCCTCCTCCGCAGTATCGCCCGATGGCGGCCCTAGCGTACATCATACGGTAGCGGTTACGGCAGAGCCGGACACGACGCGGGGAACGCCGGCTGGCCGGCGGGGTCACGACATTCGGCGGGGCGCGGTCCGGCGACGGCCGGCACGGCGCGGAGCGGGCCTCGCGACGGCGAATCGGCCCGGGAGAGAGCGGGGGCACTGATGTTCCCCGCCACCATCACCATATAGCGCACCCCGGGTCTTGCGGCAAGACCCCGGTGGGGGCGCAGAATGGCCGGCCGAAGCGATTCTCCCGACATGGAAAAGGCCGCCACGAGCGGCGGGTGGCTCGTGTCCGCCTCCGCCCGGACCGGGCCCACCACAAGCGTTTCGCGGCACACCGGCCGGCCGCCGGCCGCAGATCGGAGCTGATTTCGTGAATCACGCCGCCACCAGCGTCTTCGACCTTCCCGAGCGCCTCTCCGCGAAGGCCGATCCCGAACTGATCGCCCACGACGAACGGCACTTCGCGACCGTCGGGGAGAGCCTGCGACGGTCGATCGCCGAACTGTCCGACCGGCTCGACGCCGAGCGCCGGGCCGCCGGCGGCAAGGGCCGGCAGGCCGTCGACCGGGACCAGGAGATCCGCCGGCTGACCGCGCGGCTGCGTACCCTGCGCCGGTACGGCCTGGACCTGTGCCTGGGCCGGATGGTCGGCGCGGACGGCGCCGACCCGGTGTACGTGGGCCGACTCGGTCTCACCGACGGCGCGGGCGGCCGGCTGCTGCTGGACTGGCGTTCCCCGGCCGCCGAGCCGTTCTTCGGCGCGACCCACGCCAACCCGATGGGCCTGGCCAGCCGCCGCCGGTACCGCTGGACGCGAGGCCGGATCACCGACTACTGGGACGAGGTGTTCACCGCCGACGGGCTGGCCGGACACGCCGCGCTCGACGACCAGTCCGCGTTCATCGCCAGCCTGGGCGACACCCGGTCGGCCCGGATGCGGGACGTGCTCGGCACCATCCAGGCCGACCAGGACGCCATCATCCGGGCCGGGTCGCGGGGCACGCTGGTGGTCGACGGTGGGCCGGGCACCGGCAAGACGGTGGTCGCGCTGCACCGCACCGCGTACCTGCTGCACGCCGACCCACGGTTGGGCGAGCGCCGGGGCGGCGTGCTGTTCGTCGGCCCGCACCAGCCCTACCTGAGCTACGTCTCCGACGTACTGCCCAGCCTCGGCGAGGAGGACGTACAGATCTGCACGCTGCGTGACCTGGTGCCGGAGGGCGCGGCGGCGGTGGCCGAGACCGACCCGGCGGCGGCCCGACTGAAGTCGTCCGCGGACCTGGTCCGGGCCGTCGACGCGGCGGTGCGCTTCTACGAGGAACCACCCACGTCCGGCATGACCATCGGCGTCGCGGACGCGGAGCTGCGGCTGACCGCCGACGACTGGGCGGACGCGTTCGCGGCGGCCGGGCCCGGCGTCCCGCACAACGAGGCCCGCGACGACGTGTGGGAGGAGCTGCTCACCATCCTGCGGGAGCGGTACCACGGCGACGAGCCGGACCACGCGGTCCGGCGGTCACTGGCCGGCAACCGCGACCTGGCCGTCGCGTTCGGCCGGGCGTGGCCGCTGCTCGACCCGACCGACGTGGTGGCGGACCTCTGGTCGGTGCCGGCCTACCTGCGCCGGTGCGCCCCGTGGCTGAGCGTGGACGAGATCCGTACGCTGCGCCGGGACGACGCCCGCGCCTGGACGGTCGCCGACCTGCCGCTGCTGGACGCGGCGCGGCAGCGGGTCGGCGACCCGGAGGCGTCCCGGCGACGGCGTCGGAACGCCGCGGCCCTGGCCGCGCAGCGGGAGCGGATGGACACGGTCGTCGACGCCCTGATCGCCACGCACGCCTACGACGACGGCGAGGGCCTGATGACCATGCTGAGCGGTGCGGACATGCGGACCAGCCTGATCGACGACAGCGGGCTGGCCGTCGCCGACCCGGACCTGCTGGCAGGCCCGTTCGCGCACGTGGTGGTGGACGAGGCGCAGGAGCTGACCGACGCGCAGTGGCAGATGCTGCTGTCGCGCTGCCCGTCGCGCAGCTTCACCGTGGTCGGCGACCGGGCCCAGGCCCGGCACGGGTTCGCCGAGTCCTGGCGGGAGCGGCTGGAGCGGGTCGGCCTCGACCGGATCGAGCTGGCCTCGCTGACCGTCAACTACCGCACCCCGGCGCAGGTCATGGCCGCGGCCGAGCCGGTCATCCGGGCCGTTCTCCCGGACGCCAACGTACCGACGTCCATCCGCACCGGCGACCTGCCGGTGCGGTACGGCGACCGCTCGGAGCTGGGCGCGGTGGTGCACGGGTGGCTCGCCGCCCACCCCGAGGGGACCGCCTGCGTCATCGGCGACCCCACGTTCCCGGCCCCGGCCCGGGTCCGGTCGCTGACCCCGGAGCTGGCCAAGGGGCTGGAGTTCGACCTGGTCGTGCTCGTCGACGCGGCGGCGTTCGGCGACGGCGTCGCGGGCGCGGTGGACCGCTACGTCGCGATGACCCGGGCCACCCGGCAGCTCGTGGTGCTCGGCTGACCGCCGCGGCGCGTGGCGGTGCGGCCGGCGGCCGGCGGCCGGGGCGGCGACGTGCCGTCCCGCCGCCGGCGCCCGTCCGCCGTCACCGGGCCAGCAGCGCGCGCAGCGCGGCGCTGACCTCGGCCGGCGCCGACTCCGCCAGGAAGTGCCCGGCGGAGGTGGTGCGGTGCTCCAGGTCCGGGGCCCAGGCCCGCCACACCGCCGCCGCGTCGTAGCCGAGCGCCGCGCCCCAGTCCTGCTGGATCACCGTGACCGGCATCGCCAGCCGCCGCCCGGCGTCCCGGTCCGCCCGGTCGTGCGCGACGTCGATCCCGGCCGAGGCGCGGTAGTCCGCGACGATCGAGTCGACCGCCTCCCGGGAGGCCCGCAGGTACTCGGCGCGCACGTCGGCCGGAATGGCCGCCGGGTCGCCGGCCCAGGCGTCGAGGAAGTACCCGAAGAAGTCGTCCGCACTGGCCGAGATCATCCGCTCCGGCAAGCCGGGCGGCTGGGCCATCAGGTACAGGTGGAACGCGACCGCCGCGGACGCGCCGTGCAGCACCTCCCACATGTCGAGGGTGGGCAGGACGTCCAGCGACGCCAGGTGGGTTACCGCGTCCGGGTGGTCCAGGCCGGCCCGGACCGCGACCAGGGCGCCCCGGTCGTGGCCGGCGAGCGCGAACCGTTCGTGGCCGAGCGCCCGGGCCAGGGCCACCACGTCGGCGGCCATGGTCCGCTTCGCGTACGTGTCCTCGTCGCGCGCGGCCGGCTTGTCGCTGGCCCCGTACCCGCGCAGGTCCGGGCAGATGACGGTGTGGTCGGCGGCCAGGTCGGCGGCGACGTGCCGCCACATCAGGTGGGTCTGCGGGAAGCCGTGCAGCAGCACGATCGGGCTGCCCGAGCCGCCCACTGCCACGTGCAGCGCCACGTCCTCGGCGACGGTGACCCGTCGCGTCTCGAATCCGGCGATGGTGAAGGTCATCGGTCGTTCCTTTCTCCGCTCGGCTGGTGCCCGACCAGCGTCGCCGCGCCGGATGAGCAACCGATGAGCGCGGTACGGTGACCCGGTCGAGGAGGGGGACGGTCGGTGCGGGTCAACTTCGGTGTGCTCGGTCCGGTGACGGCCTGGGACGACACCGGCGCACCCGTCGACCTGCGGGGTCCCCGGCACCGCGCGGTGCTGGCCCGGCTGATCGTGGCCCGGGGTCGGGTGGTGCCGGTCGGGCACCTCGTCGAGGACCTCTGGGACGACCCGCCGGCCGGCGCGGTCGGCGCGGTCCGCACGTTCGTGGCAGCGCTGCGCCGCGGCCTGGAACCACACCGCCCACCGCGGCAGCCGGCCCGGCTGCTGGTCACCGACGGCCCCGGGTACGCGCTGCGCGCCGCCCCGGACACGGTCGACGCCTGGCGCTTCGAGACCGCTGTCGCCGACGCCGCCGACGCGCTGCCCCGGCCGACACTCGACCGACTCGACGCGGCGCTGGGCCTGTGGCGCGGGCCCGGGTACGCCGACGTCGACAGGTCGTGGGCGCACGCCGAACGCGCCCGGCTCGACCAGGTGCGGCTCACCGCCGTCGAACGCCGGGCCGAGGCGCTGCTCACGCTCGACCGGGCCGCCGACGCCGTACCCGACCTGGACGCCCACGTGGCGGACCACCCGTGGCGGGAGGACGGCTGGCGGCTGCTGGCGCTGGCGCTCTACCGCGCCGGGCGGCAGGCCGACGCGCTCGCGGTGCTGCGCCGGGCCCGCGACCTGCTGCGCGACCAGCTCGGCCTGGACCCCGGCCCGCGACTGCGCCGGCTGGAGACCGACCTGAGACGCCAGGCCGACCCCGAGCCGTCCGGTCCCGCACACGTCTGGGCGGAGGCCGCCGCGGCGTACCAGCGCAGCGTGGTGCCGGGCGCGCGGGCCCGGCTGGAGTCCACCGTCGGCCTGCTGCGCAGCCTCGCGGTGACCGGGCCGGGCGGCCTGGCCGCCGCCCGCGACCAGCGGCTGGCGGCCATCGACGCGGCCGAGCAACTCGGCGACCCGGACCTCACCGCGCGGGTGATCGGCGGGTACGACGTGCCGGCGATCTGGACCCGGTCGGACGACCCGGAACAGGCGGCCCGGGTGGTGACCGCGGCGGAGCGGGCGCTCGCCGGCCTCGGCCCGGACGCGCCGGAGACGACCCGGGCGCGACTGCTCGCCACCGTCGCGGTCGAGTCACGCGGCCGGCCGTCGACGCGGGGCCCCGAGGCGGCCCGGCAGGCCGAGGCGATCGCCCGCCGACTCGCCGACCCGGCGCTGATGGCCCAGGCGCTCAACGGCGTGTTCCTCCAGACGTTCCACCGCACCGGGCTGGCCGCCGAACGGGACGCCGTCGGCGCGGAACTGGTCGCGCTGGCCGCCCGGCACGGGCAGGCCCCGGTCGAGATCCTCGGACACCTGATCCGGATGCAGGCCCGGGGCGCGCTCGCCGACTTCGCCGGCGCCGACGGGCACGCGGACGCCGCGGACCGGCTCGCCGACCGGCACGAGTCCCCGCTCACCGGCGTGTTCACCACCTGGTACCGGGCCATGCGGACCGCGGCGACCGGCGCACCGTACCCGCGGGCCGAGGCCGCCTACCGGTCGGCCGCGCCCCGGCTGGCCGGCTGCGGCATGCCCGGCGTGGCGCGCGGCCTGCTCCCGTTGGCGCTGCTGTGCCTGCGGGTGTGGCACGACCGGCCCGCCGACTTCCCCGACGACACCGACTGGGGGCCGTACGCGCCCTGGGCCCGCCCACTGGTCCTGCTCGCCGCCGACCGCCCCGCCGACGCCGCCGACGCGCTGCGCCGGACCCCCGCGCCCCCGCCCGACCTGCTGTGCGAAGCGTTGTGGTGCCTCACCGGCCGGGCCGCGGCGGCGCTCGGCGACCGGGCCGCGATGCGGCGGGCCCGGGCCGCGCTCGCCCCGGCGGCGCACGAGGTGGCCGGCGCGGGCAGCGGCATGCTCACCGCCGGGCCCGTCGCCGCGCACCTCGACCGACTCGACGCCGCCCTCGGGTCGGTGTGACCGGCGGCTCCGCGACGCGCGTGACCGGCGGCCGGGCTAGGGTGCGGCGATGGACGAGCTGCGGAAGCTGTTCCGGCGGGCCGCCGACCACGCCGCCGACTACCGGCGGTCGCTGCCGGAACGACCGGTCGGGGTGCCCGTCGACCAGGCCGCGCTGACCCGCGCGTTCGCCACCGGGCTGCCGGCCGCGCCCACGCCCCCGGAACAGGTGCTGGCCGAACTGGTGGCCGCCGCCGACCCGGGGCTGGTCGCCACCGCCGGGCCGCGCTACTTCGGCTTCGTGGTCGGCGGCGCGTCCCCGGCCGCCACCGCCGCCGACATGCTCGCCGCCGGCTGGGACCAGATCGCGTTCAACGCGGTCACCTCGCCGGCCGCGGTCGCCGCCGAGACCGCCGCCGGCACCTGGCTCAAGGACCTGCTCGGCCTGCCGGCGTCGGCGTCGGTCGGCTTCGTCACCGGCGGCCAGGCCGCCAACACCGCCGGGCTCGCCGCCGCCCGGCACCAGGTCCTCGCCGACGCCGGCTGGGACGTGGAACGGCGCGGCCTGCTCGGCGCGCCGCCGGTGCGGGTGCTCGCCGGCGCCGAACGGCACGCCACCGTCGACCGGTCGCTGCGCCTGCTCGGCCTCGGCACCGACGCGCTGCGCGAGGTGCCGGCCGGCCCGCAGGGCGCGATCGACCCGGACGCGCTGGCCGTGGCGCTGCGCGACGCCGGGCCCGGCCCCACGATCGTCTGCCTCCAGGCCGGCAACGTCAACACCGGCGCCTGCGACGAGCTGCGCCGGGCCGGCGACCTCGTGCACCGGTACGGCGGCTGGGTGCACGTGGACGGCGCGTTCGGGCTGTGGGCCGCCGCCAGCCCGGCCACCCGGCACCTGGTGGCCGGCATCGAGGCGGCCGACTCGTGGGCCTGCGACGGACACAAGTGGCTGAACCTGCCGTACGACACCGCGTTCGCGTTCTGCGCCCGGCCCGACGCGCACGCGGCGGCAATGTCGTACGCGGCCGCGTACCTCGTGGGTTCCGGCGGAGTGCCGGCGGGCGCGGATCTGACCGCGGAGTCCTCGCGCCGCGCCCGTG
Organism: Micromonospora sp. RP3T; assembly: GCF_003027925.1. Lineage (GTDB taxonomy): Bacteria > Actinomycetota > Actinomycetes > Mycobacteriales > Micromonosporaceae > Micromonospora. The sequence continues at coordinate 104,681 of NZ_PYPS01000011.1, read as the reverse complement.
GCTTCGCGGTCTGGGCCGGCCTGCGGGAGCTGGGCCGCGACGGCGTGACCGCGCTGGTGGACCGGTGCTGCGCGCTGGCCCGCCGGTTCGCCGACGGGCTTTTCGCAGCCGGGTTCGAGGTGGTCAACGACGTGGTCCTCAACCAGGTGCTGGTCGGCTTCGGCGACGACGCGGGCACCGACCGGCTGGTGGCCGCGGTGCAGGCCGACGGGACGTGCTGGGTGGGCGGGACGACGTGGCGGGGGCGGCGGTTGATGCGGATCTCGGTGTCGAACGCGACGACGACGGCGGCGGACGTGGACCGGTCGGTGGTGGCGATCGCCCGGCTCGCCCGCTGAGCCGCCGGCGCACGGAGGAACACGCGGAGCGCGACTGCTCAGGAGTCCCGAGCGCCGTACTGCAACCAGACGTGGACCCGCTCGGTGACCGCGTTCCGTCCGCCGAGCGCGTCGCGCACCTCGGCGGTGAACGCGGCACGGCGTTCCGCGGTGGGCAACCGGTCGGCCGACATCGCCGAGAAGACCCCGCCGACCATGTCCTCGACGGTGAGCGCGGCGTCGTACGCCACGCCCGCCTCCGCGTACCGGTAACCGGCAGCGACGAGTGCCTCCCGGTTGAGTCGGCGACCGGCCTCGTCTGTCTGGCAACTGCCGGTCACCGGATGCCCGAGCAGCTCCTCCAGACATTGACGCAGCGCTCTCGACCACTCGGAGTCCTGCAACCACAGGGGAGCGCCATTGGTGATCACCGCGACACCGCCACCGGGTCGCAGCATCGACCGTGCGGCGGTGAACGTGGCCGTCCGGTCCATGAAGTGGATCGCGACGGCGATGGTCAACGCGCCGACAGTTCCCGGTCCGAGCAGCCGGCCCACCGTGGCCAGATCGTGGTCCGCGCCGAGCAGCCAGGTCACGTTGGTCAGTCCACCGCGGACGGCAGTCGTACGCGCGATGGTCAGCATGTCCGGCTCCGGGTCCATGCCGACGACCGCGGCCACCCGGGCTGCCAGCGGGAGAGTCAACTGGCCGTTGCCGCAGCCGAGATCGATCACCGTGTCGTCGGCATCGAGGGTCAAGGCCGCGGTGAGGGCGTCGAGCACCTCGGGCGGATAGCCGCGCCGGTGCCGCGCGTAGCAGGTGGCCACCTCACCGCCGAATCCTCTCGTCATTCCCGCAGCCTGCCCGCCGCCCTCGTGGTGAGGCGAGCCATTCTGCTCACGGCATGCGAAGGGTGCTCGGTTCCCGAGCCGGGAGCCCGTTGTGCGGCGGTGCAGGGCTCAGCTTCTCCTCCGGTTGCCGGAGCGCGATGCCGCGCCCCTGTGTCGCGCCGTACCCACGAAGCGGTCGGTGACGTCATGTCCGTCGGGCAGCACGTCCGCGAGTGTGATCAACACCGCGCCCCTGACCACCTCGGTGCCCCTTCCGAACGACGCCGGCATCCGCCACGTGCGCCACTTCCACGGTCGTGTCGTCTGCCGCTTGAGGGTCGCCTCGGCGGCGATGACGTCGGCGTGGCGCCCCTCGAGCACCTCGACCAGTTCCGCGCCGGCCCGCAGATGCTCCCGTACCCGAGCCGGGCGACCGACCCCGAACTTGAGCAGCCCTCGATGCCGGACCAGATAAAGCAGATAGGGGGTGTTCCGCAGCGCGGCGAACGACCGGTCGCCCGGCTCCGGCGGACACTGCGGGCAGGCCCGGTCCCGCAACCGCTGCCAGGCGCCACACCGGTCGTGCACACCCCAGGTGCCGTGGGACCAGGCTGCGGTCCGTTCGCCGTGCCACGGCAGCCCGTGGATGTCACCGGTGAGGTCGTCCCAGCCGTCCCGGCGGCGCCGGTCGAGCTCCGTACCGAGCGCGATGGCCGCCTGGAACTCGGCGGCGACGCGTACCGGAATGTCGTCCTCTGCGGTGAGGCCGGCGAACCGGCGGAGCTGGGCCGCGTGGGCTGGTTCGTGTGGAACGCCCGCCAGCAGCCGTTCCCCGACCGCGAGAGCGTAGCCGGCCGAGCGCTCGTCCAGGCAGATGTGGCATCGGGTCCGCCAGCCGGTACGGCAGATACGGCGGGTGCCACAGCTCCGGCACCGGTGGATCTCCACACCGCTGCCCTCCGGCAGCAGATCGAGCCGCTCCATCTGGTCCACCACCAGCGCCGCGCACGGCCGGCAGTGGGCGTGCCAGGCGATGTCCGGGCCGCGACCGCGCGAATTGGCCCGGCCGTGGACGACATCACCGCAGTTGACGCAGCGCACCACGGCCTCCTCCCCGCGGATCGTCATTCGTACGACGTGGCAGCGTGGGACTCCTCGGCCGCGAGGGCCTGCGGGGTGCCCCGGCGACCACCGGCCCCCACGACACCGTGCTGTAGTCGTCCCACCGCCTGTCGACAGCTGCCGCGTCGCCCGCGGTTGCCAGGGTGACGGTGAAGTCGCACCCGGTCGCGTTCATCTGCGCCCAGAGCACGTTGGCGATGTCCGCATACCGGTCAGGGTCCTCGCAGTCGAAGCGGATGGTGATCTCGCGCATCTCATCACACCACGGGAACGGGTAGCCGCAGGCCGGGACAGTCGCTGGAAAGGTGGGCGTGCCGATGCCGCATCCAGAACACCACGTCGAGCACCCGCAACCGGCTGACCGCAGCCGGTAGCTCGGCCTCCCGGTGCAGGGCGTCGAGTTGCCGCACCAAAGCGCCGCCGTCCTCGCGGAGCATGTCGTGCAGCCATGCCCAGAAGCCCTTCCGCGTGCCGTAGGCGCAGGCCACCACGCGGTCGTAGACCGGCACGAGCCGCGGGCGTTTGCGGGCGAGCAACTTGCCGGCGATGACCCAGTCGATGTTGGGCGTGTCGCGGAGCCGGCGCCACGCGGTGTCGGCGGCACCGCCGTCGACGACGTACGCGAGCGCGTCGTCCTCCCCCAACTCGACGTCGGTCGGGATCGTGGCCAGTGTCGCGGACACCTCCCGACCGAGTTGGCCCTGGAGCAGGTCGAGCCGTTGTCGGTGGCGGATGGTCACGCGGAGCAGTTCCACCGCGATCAGGTCCTCGGCGGTGACGGTGTCCGCGACCTCCGGGCGGGACCCACCGCCGCCCAGCGTGTCGAACCGGCCGCCCGTGTAGGCCGCGTCGGCGACGCCGTGGAAGTAGCTCCGGAGATCGCCGATCGATTTCGGGGCGGCCAGCACGGCCAGGATCTCGGCGAGGGTGAGGGGTTGGCGCATGGGTCTCCTTCGAGGTCAGGGCCGCGTCGCCTTTCACGTCGCTCCGGGGATGATCGAGTCAGCCAACCAGACGTCCGAAGTGGATCGACGTCTCGATCGGGAACGCGACTCCTCCGGCTTGGATGCGGGACGGGTTCGGGACCTGCTCACTCCCAACGGCTCAGCTGTGGGTCCCGCTCGTGCCGAAATCGGCTCCGGCCACGTCGGCTGCCCGGCCGGTCGCAGGAGTAACAGCCGTACCCGACGGTCGGTAGGCCACGCCTGCCCACCTCGAAACGGACGAGGGCACGAGAGCAGCGGCCACAGTCGTCGCCGAGTTGACCGCTTCCCGGCGCGTTGTCCGGCCGGCGCCTCTGGGCCCGGCGGACCGCGTCGGCGAAGGCCGCGTTCCGGGTTCGCAGCACCACGCCGGGCTCGGGCCCGAGCAGCGAGCCGGTAGCCGTCCACACCACGTCATCGATGACGGCGCTGGACTCCAGGATCGGAGTGCAGGGGCGGATGTTGATGCCCCGGCGTTTGGCCTCCATGGCCTCGGCCGACAGATGTCCGTCCGGGTCCGGTTCCACCCATACCGTCACCGGCTCGGTGTCGACATCCTGCTCGGCGATCAGCTTCAAGGACGGGATCAACGACCGCAGCCCGACCAGCGATGCCCGAGGCAGCCGGATCTCGACCGATCCGGCACCGGAAAGGTCCTCGCGCATCAGGTCGGTGACGTCGCCGGTCACCCGCCGCGTCATCGAGCCGTGGCTGAGCGCCTCCTCCCAGGGGGCCACGCGTCCCCGCGCGAGCAGGGTTGTGAAGAAGCGCCCTACCGCGTCCAGGGTGGCGCGATGTCGGTGAAGCTGGTCCAGGGCCGCGACCACCACGAGGTGGTCGCGAGCACGACTGGCTGCCACATTGAGCAGCCGGGCACCGTCACCGCCGGGTCCGCCCTCGGTGAACCAGCGGTGCAGCGGGCGCACGCCGAGTCCGGTGTCGACTGTGTCGTACACGACGATGTCCCGCTCACCACCCTGGAACCGGTGCACGGTCGACGCGGCCCAGTCCGTCGACTCCGCGTCCGGCAGAAGCGACTCCAGCAGCCGGGCTTGTGCGGCGAATGGCGAGATGACACCGAGGCTGGACGCGTCACCGGTCGCCGAGGCGAGGAGGCCGGCAGTGAGCTGGGCGTGCATCAGGTTGTACCGGGAGGACATGCCCTGCTTCCGTGCGGTCCAGGCGCCGAGCCGTGAGGTGTCGAGCACGACAAGTTCGCGATCTGCCCACCTCGCGCTGCTCCTCCGCGGCCGGGTGGCGACTGCCTCGGCCGTGACGAGCGGGCTCTCCGGATAGAACGCCTCGCTGACGACATGGTTGATGTCTCGACGCATGCGGTACTGCTCGGTGAGCGCGGCAAGCCGACCCGGGAGTCGCTCCCCGCCCACGACGCGGTCCACGGCGGCCTTTTCAAACGGGCTGCGGGTGAGCCAGTCACGTGCAGCCGGACTGTCGGCGACAACGACCGGAGGCAGTTGTCGGAAGTCGCCTGCGATGATCGTGTGGCCGCTGCCCGCGCCAGCCACCAGCATCGCGAGCGCGGACGTGGTCATGCTCGCCTCGTCGAGAACCACGACGTCGAAGGTGAGCTCCCGCAGGGTCTTGAGCGCCACCTGGTGTGACGTGGCGGCGACGACCTCCGCCTCCCGGCAGACCTGCCGACGGACGTAGTGCAGCGACATATCGAGTTCTCGGATTCGCGCGCTGGCTTCGGCCAGTTCACGCTCCAGATCGAGCCGCAGGTCCTGTTCCCCGTCGGTGAGGCTGGCATGCCGCCGCTCCAGGTGTCTGAGCCGCTCCCGAAGGTCCCGCGACCGCTGAGCCTCGCGAACCCGCAGTTGAGCGAGCACCTCACCGCGCTTGGCGGCGATCTCGTCGATGAGGACATGGCCCTCGCTCCGCGCGATGAGAGCGGGGTCCGCGGGCTGTCCGAGCCGGACCAGGCCGCCTCCGGCAAGCTCGGGTATCTCTTTCAACACGGCGTTCACGGCGACGTCGACGGCGGCGTTCGTGGGGGCGGTCAGGAGTACCCGCAGACCGCGTACGCACAGCTCCGCGACGAGCGTGCCGAGGGTGGTGGTCTTGCCCGTTCCGGGCGGGCCCCAGAGCCAGGTGACACCGGGCGTGAGCGCGAGGCCCACGGCGTACCGCTGTCCTTGGTTGAGGTGCTCGGCCCGCACCACCGGCAACTCATCCGGCGCGGCTTCCGCACCGGCGGTCATGAGGGCCGCAGCGGCGGCGGCGTTGAAGCCCGGCCCACCCTCGACGAGTTCCCGCAGCCGTTTGCTCTGCGTGGAGAGCAGCCAGGAGAGGTCGCAACGGAGGACGGCTTCATCCGCTATTGCGGCACCGGGCGGCACCGACAGTGTCACCACGTTGCCGAACACCGACACCACCTCGACGTCGATGGGCGTTCCACTGATCACCAGGGTGGCCTGCGCGCCGTCGGACATGCCGAGGTCACCCTCGGCCTCGAACCGCACCAACTTCCGGGAGGTTGTCTCCGCGACCACCACACCACCGCTGACACGTATGTCCAGCAGGGTCCGCCGGTCGGTGACGGCGCGAAGCTCCTCCTGCAGCGCCTTGGCGGCTTGCTCGGCGATCCGCGGCCACGCGCCGGGCACCGGGCCACTGGGTGGGACCGGCTCGTCCATGGGGACGCCGATCGACGAGGCCAGTCGACGTACCTCCGCGGCGGCCCTCCGGGCGGCGGGCAGCTCAGGCGGACGGCGGGTCGACGAGATCGCCTCGCTCCCGCCCATCGGAGCGGCCCAGTCACGCGGCTGCCAGCAGTCACCGACCAAGTCGGCGAGACCATGTGTGACGCAGGCAAGGTAGAGCGAGGCGCTGTCCGCACGTACGCCCGCCCGCTGGAGCGCCGCGAGCAGCGCGTCCTGAGGCAGTGGCCCTCGGGAGAGCGCCTGCCGTACGGCCTTGACGAGCTTGCGTTCCGCTCCGGCTCCCACATCGCCCCCCGTGGTCCTCAGTTCTGGTGCGGCCCCACGTCGCGTTGCTGGCCGGCTACCGTGCGGATCAGGCTAGGAGCGGCAGCGTCGCAGGGGTCTGGCCCGAGCGGACAGACCGTCCACCTTGATCGCGAGACGGTGTCACCGGATCTTCGTCGACCTTGACCGTCCGGCCGATCAATGTCGGATCGCAGGTGGTCGCAGTGCCTGCTCGAATGTCGGCTCCGGTGGCGGGCGTCGCTGACGACGCGGTCCGAGTCGGATACTCGACTCGGCCTCACGCCACCGGGCGTTGGCTGTTCTGCGTCGAAAGGTACGGGCTGGGCGCGCCGCTCCACGACACGTGCAGGGCCTCGCGGGCGCGGGTTGCCGCGACGAAGAGCAGGCACCGCTCGCGGAGCAGGTCGTTGTCGTGCTGTATCCGGTCCACCTCCGCCGGCGTGACCTCCTTGACGAACGGGATCGCCTTCGCCGTTACCCCGACCAACGCCACGCAGCGAAACTCCAGCCCCTTCATGGCGTGCATGGTGGCCAGCCGTACCCCGTCGATGTCGGCGCCCGGCTGGTCCCGCACCCAGGCGGTGGAGATGCCGGCGGCGGTCAGGGCGTCGTGGACGTCGCGCAGCGTGGTGGTGAACCGGGCGCAGACCGCGATTTCGCCGAGTCCGACCCCCTGCGTCATCCACTCCCGCATCCGCTCGACCAGCGCCGTCACCTCGGCCTGCGGGGACGCGTACCCCTGGGTCTGGGGTTTACGGCCGTGCAGCAGGGACCGGTAGCCGGCGAGGCTGTCCTCGCCGTCACCGCCGAGTTCGTCGACCCGGGCGCCGATGAGCACCCGGGTGGCCCAGGTGAGGATCTCCTCGGTGCTGCGGTAGTTGACGCGGAGCCGGCTGCTGCGCCCGGCCACCGAGATGCCGAGCGAGCCCAGCGACACCCGTGAGTCGTAGATGCGTTGGTGCGGGTCGCCGGTGATGAAGAGGTCGTCCGGGCCGGGCGCCACGGCGGCGCGCGACACCCGCCACTGCGCCGGGTGCAGGTCCTGCGCCTCGTCGACGACGACGTGGGCGAAGCCGTGGTCGGCGAGGTCCCCGTCGGCGAGCAGGTCCGCGGCGCGGGCGCAGATCTGCAGGTACGTGGCGGAGCCGGCCGCGGACAGCTCGGCGTGGAACATCTCGACGGCGTCCCATAACCGGTCGCGTTGCCGCGCGCCCAGCACCGACCCCCGACCGCGTCGGCTGGCCGCCCGGTAGTCCTCCCGGCTGCGCACGTCGTGGGCGAGCACGACGTGCCGGTATTCCTGGGCGAGGAACTGCTCCGGCCACGGCAGTGTCAGTCGCCGGCACACCCGCCGCCAGACCTGCCGTTCGTCGACGTCACCGACGGGCGTCGGTACCCGGCCGGCGAGGGCGCGCACGGTGCGGTTGGCGAACGCGTTGACGGTGGTCACCTCCACCCGGGCGAGCTGCCCCTCGTCGTCGAGCAGCAGCGCCAGGTGCTCGCGCAGCGTCGCGGCCAGGGCATTGGTGTACGTGGTGAGCAGCACCCGGCCGTCGGCCGAGCGGGACAGCAGGTGCTTGACCCGGTGCAGCGCCGCCACCGTCTTCCCGGTCCCTGGACCACCGCTGACCTGGGCCGGGCCGGTGTAGGACGGCCGGTACGCGACGCGCCGCTGCGACGGGTGCAGGAACACCCGCCAGGCGGCGAACGGCTTGTCGAGGATCTCGGCCAGCTCGTCGGGTCGGGTGACCAGCGTGATGCGGTTGCTGGTGTTCGCGATCGCCATCGCCAGGCTCTCGCTCGGCTCCTTCGGCGCGTCGGCGGGCCGACGTTCGGCGACCAGATCCCGGTAGACCTCGTCCGGCGTGAAGCCCTCGGCGAGGTGTTGCAGCACCTCGTACTGGTCCTCGGGCAGCAGCGTGCCGAACGCCTCCAGCTGCGGCTTGTCGATGATGGTGCGTACGGCGCGCAGCACCTGGTCGTCGATGCCGAGGTGCCGCAGCGCCGTGTCGGAGTGCTTCGCGAACAGCAGGCTCGGCGCCTGCGCTGCCGCTTTCTCCAACGCCGGGGTGAGTTGCTCGATGGCCACCACGTTGCGGACCTCCAGCGCCCGGGTGGCCGTGTTGACGGTGTAGAGCAGCTTCGTCGCCCAGGTGTACGCGGCGTCGTGCGGCACGACCTTCAGGAGCAGGAACGTGTCACTGCCGTCGTCGGGTGCGAGCACGACGCCGCGCCAGAAGTCGGTGACGCGGATGGTCCGCATCCGCGGGTCGCGGGCGTTGTGCACCGACTCCAGGTGCAGGCCCTTGTCGGCGTACAGCTCGGCGATGGTGAGCTGCTGGAACTTCTGCATCGCCTTGCGTACGCCGGCCTTGATCGGCTTCTCCAGGACGTCGAAGCTCTGCCAGAAGGTGTTGGCGAAGGCGAGCTGGGGCACGGGTGGGCCTCTCGGGGGTGGTGGACGGTCAGTCGACGACCAATTCGTCCGTGGCGGGCACCTGCGCCTCGTCGTAGAACCAACGGAGGTGGTCGAGCAGCGCTTCGCGGGCATCGGCGTCGGCGAGGACCGCCAGCGGGAAGCCCGGCCGCAGGGTGAGCCTGGCGGCGGCGATCTGGACGCCCGGCAACTGGTTCAACCGCTGCCGCAGTTCCTCCCGCAGGGCCACCGCGTCGAACGGCGTACGGATGCTGAGGTGCTGGAAGACGACCTCGCACTTCCCGCTGGGATAGAGCGCCACCGGCCAGATGCTGCCGTACTCATGGTCCTTCCCCCGGGCCACCAGGAAGCAGGAGGTCTCGTCGCCGCTGCCGTAGCCCAGGATCCCGCCCATGGTGGTCCATTCGTCGAGCACGACGGCGACGGCCGTGGCGACCGTCGACCCCTGCGACGCGGTGAGCTGTTCCATGAACCGCGCGGCGCGGTCGACGACGCCGGTCGCGCGGGGTCGCGGCTCGGGCAGGTCGGGCGGCGTGACCCCGGCGAGCTGCGCCAGCTCCTCGACGGTGAGCCGCTGGGCGGGGTCGGCGCGGCCGTTCCTGTCGAACGTCACGCCCTCGCCGCGCAGCACGTCACGCGGGTCGTCGGTGCGGCCGGGCTCCAGCCACTTGAAGTTGCCCGCGACGATCCCACCCGCCTGGAGCACCCGGTGGGCGTTCAGGGTCGGGTGGTTGGCCAGCCGGTTACCCACCGGCTGCGGGGCCGTGCCGATCAGGGCGGCCAGGTCACCGTAGGTGGTCCACGTGCCGGTAGGCAGCTCGGCGAGGGCCTTTGCCAGCACGTCCCAGGGCACGTCGGACTGGTTGCCGCTCTCCTCGGTGGGACCGGGCCAGATGGTGACGATCCGGTCGGCGAGGGCGTCGGCCCGCGCCAGGATCTCCGAGCGACCCCACCGCTGCCGGTCGGCGATGTCCCGGCTCAACTGGACACCGCTCTTCGCCAGGGCGGTCCGCTTGACAGGGAACGGTTTGTTGCTCAGCTCCGAGTTGTAGCCGGTGAGGGTCAGGTTCCCCAGGGTGTGCACGAGCGCGTCGTGCGCCTCGTCGGGGGTCTCGTCGGTGTCGAGGTCAGCGGCGAGCATCTGCCGCCACTCGTCGCTGAGGGTCTGCGGCAGCACGTGCTCGATGGTCAGCTTCTCCAGCACCACCGGCTCCTTGCTGCCGTGGGACTCCTCCAGCCAGCGCAGCACCAGGTTGCGCTGGTTGGCCCGACCGTTGAGATAGAACGGGATGGTCCGCACCAGGGCACGCAGGCTCGAGTCGGCGGCCCAGTGCTTGCGGCCCGTCGACAGGTATCTGCGCACCGCCTCGTGGACCGGCAGGTCTCGGTCCATCTCGGTGACCACGGCGAGCAGGATCCGGTTGATGTTCATCGTGCTCCGGCCGATCAGCAGCCGCCGGACGAAGAAGCTCTCCAGGTACAGCATCGCGGCGGCGATCTGCTCGGAGGTCGCCGTGCCCCGGTCCCGCCGGTCGAGCAGGTGCAGCAGCACCGGATAGACGGTGGTGGTGCCCCACGCGCTGAGCCGCTCCAGCCGCTGCCGTACGGCCGGGTCGTGCTCCTCGGCGGGGTGCAGGATCACCCGCAGCAACGCGCCGAGCCGGCTGAACCGCTGCACCTCGGCTTCGACGTCCGCTTCCGTCCGCAGCTTCTCGAGGCGGGCCTGCTGGCTCGCATACGTGTCGGTCTGCTTGACCTTCGGGTCACGGTGGACCAGGTCGAGCCAGAAGAGCAGGACCAGCTCCGTCGGGGTGAACCGCTGCTGCAGCGGCAGCCAGAGCGACTCGTAGACGACCGGTCCCCGGTTGGGCAACCGCATGAAGATGTAGTTGCGCAGCAGGTCGGCCTGGGTGAGCGTCAGCCCGGTGTTGTTCAGCGACTCGAAGATCCGATAGACGTTGTCGCCCGGCTTGGCGGTGATCGCCACCAGCGCCAGACCGGTGATCACGGCGCTCTCGATCTGCTCGACGGCGATCGGCTCCTCGGCGGCACCGAGGGCATCGAGCGCCTTGACGAAGAACCGGTACGCCCGACCCACCGCGTTGTCCCCGCCGACCTGCGCCGTCGACTTCACGCAGGCCACGTACGCGTCCCGGTCGGCCTGGGTGGGAACCAGCTTGAGCCAGCGCTGCTCCTCGAACGGGTTGGTCAGGTACTGCTGGTCCAGCCGGAGCCGGTGTTTCTGGTCTTCGTGCTCGGCCCGGTGGTCGCGGATGGCGCAGAGCAAAATGGTCAGCGTGGTGAGCCGCTGCTGGCCGTCCACCACCAGGTATTCGGCGACGCCGACCGGACCCATGGCCGGGCTGGGCGCGAGCACCAGCGAGCCGATGAAGTGGGTGGCCTCCGGGTGGTCGGCCCGGTCCCTGGCGAGCTGGCACACGTCGTCCCAGATCCGCGCGAACTGAACCTCGGTCCACGAATAGGTCCGCTGGTAGAGCGGCACAAGGTATTGCCTCGTGCCCTCCAGCAGACGCTGCAACGTGGTTTCCTGCGCCGCGACCATCCCGCCACCGTCTCTTTCGGACCCGCCACTGAGCCGGCAAGACAACCAGATCGATTCGCTCGGGAGCAACCCCGACGAAAAGGTCGTCGGATAGTCGACAGCCAAGCAGGCGGCCCGACGTGGGGAGCCAGCGGTCGCGCTTACGCACGCCCATCCCACTTGCTGGAGTGAACAGATGAACAGCCTACACGCACCTAAGCATATGCGCAGTTCATGTGAACAGTAAGCAGATGTTCAGTTCGACTGTTTCTACCGTGACAGGGTGCGGAAGCTTCGGCTGGTGGCGAGCCAAGAGGTGCAGGACATGCTTGGTGTCTCTCGCACGCGTGCCTACCAGATCACCAACTCGAAGACGTTTCCCGATCCGGTGGCAGTGCTGTCCGTCGGCCGTATCTGGCTGACCGACGACGTGGAGCGGTGGATCCGTGACCACCGCCCCGACCTCCAGGACAGCTCCAAGTAAGCCCTCCAGCGCGACGGTGCGCCTCGGACGATCAGCTCCCGTCGTTCCCCAGCCGGTCCAGGTGGTTCAGCAGCGTCTCAATCTCGGCAGCCGGCGGGGATCCGGCGCCGTGGAGCGCGTTGACGTCACGCCGCAGTCCCTCCAGTTGGCGCCGGGCCTCCGGAACGTCACCCAGGCCGGCGACGAGCATCGCGATCTGCTGCCGTAGCGGAAAGAGTTCGGGTGAGTCCGCGGGCATCACCTGCTGCTCGTCGGCGAGCAGGGCACGCAGCTCTCTCAACGCCTCGGTCGCCTCGCCCAGCTCCGCCTGGCAGCTCGCCGCCTGTTGCCGGCACTGCCAGATCAGCTCTTCGTCCGGGACCGGACGCGCGGCGAGATCGACGATGAGCCGCTGGAACTCGGGCAGCGCTTGCCGGAACGCGCCGGACAGGACATACAGGTTCGCCAGGTTGAGCCGCAGCTCCAGGATTCGAGGCTGCTTGGCCCCGTGCCCTCTGCCAACCGGCCGCAACGCCGATTCGAGCAACTCAGCGGCTTGCGTGAATCGTTCCTCCTCGGCGAGCGCCCAGACGCGGTCCTCCACCTCGGCCAGTTCGTCGAGCGACGGCGGCTCGACGATCTCCGTCGCAGCTCGCGGCCGGGCGATGTCGACGCGGGTTGGCGGCAGTGGCGTCCTGGGTGGCAACGGCCCGAAGGGATAGCGGTACGGCATGGTCGGGTCGACGCGCTGCCCGTCCGCCACGGTCAGACCGATGTCGGCCGCTCTCTCGGTCGCGACCGCGCCGAACGGCGCCAGCAGCTCGTACACCTCGACGGCTGAATCCGGACGGTGCTGGGGGTCCTTGGCCAGCAACCGGACGAGGAGCTGCACCAGGACGTCCGGCACACCCGCCCGGTGGTTCGTGACGGAGGGGACCGGGTCGTTCAGGTGCCGGTGCAGCATTCCGAGCGGGTTGTCGGCCCGGTAGGGCGGCTGACCGGTGAGCAGCTCGAACAGCACGCAACCGAGCGCGTAGAGGTCGGCGCGCGGGCCGACGGCGCTGTTGAGCGCCTGTTCCGGGGCCATGTAGGTCGGCGTACCGAGCGTGTGCCCGGTGGCGGTCAGCCGGGGCACGTCCGGCCCGAGCAGGGCCGCCACGCCGAAGTCGAGCACCTTGACCGCGCCGGCGGGGGTGACCATCACGTTCTGCGGCTTCAGGTCACGGTGCACCAGCGAGGCAGCGTGCGCCACCGCCAGCACCGAGCAGATCTGCGTACCGATGGCGGCGGCCCAGGGCACCGCCAGCCAGCCGCGCTCGGCGATCAGGTCGGACAGGAGCACACCCGGTACGAGCTGCATGACGATGTAGAGATCGTCGCCGTGGTGGCCGACATCGTGCACGCTCGGCACGCCGGGGTGGTCCAGCCGCGCGGTCACTCTGGCCTCGCGGATGAACCGATCGATGGCGGTGTCCCGGTCGCCTTCCGGCACGGTCAGCTTGCGCAGGAACTTGATGGCGACCGGCCGGTCCAGCTTCTCGTCGAAGCCCGCCCACACCTCCCCCATGCCGCCGTGCCCGACCGGATACGTCAGCTCGTACCGGTCGGCTACCCGCTCCTGCGCCTGCATGCGTCTCCCCTCGGCGCCCCGTCAGTTGCTCTGCGGCTTGGCCGGCTAGTACCGCTCGCCGTAGATGTCGGCCAGTTCCCGGTACGCCTCGCGGACGGCCTCGCCGGCACTCGGATCGTGAGCCGCGTTCTCGGCGGCTACGGCGGCGAGTTCCAGCGCGTCACGAATCCGGGCCAGCTCCGCCTCGGTCTCACCCCAGAGGCCGGACACGCGTCGCCGCTGCTCGGTCAACGCCTGGGAGACGTGGCTGCTCGCGTCACCGGTCGTGGCAGGCTGCTGCTGGCGGCGCACCTGAGTACGCAGTTGCTGACGACGGCTCAGCACGTCGCTCGCCTCCCAGAGCACCTGCGCCAGGAGTTCGGCGCCTTCCGTGCTGTCGACGACTGGGCTCACCCCGGGCAGCGCGCGGCCGGCGCGTTCCGCCAGCTCGACCAGGTCGAGGAAGTCCTCCCGTTCCTCGCCGCCGGTCAGGGTGTGGTGCAGAGTCGGGAAGGCAGCCTGGTCGGGCGCCTCCACCTGGGGCGGCGGCTTCTTCGACATGATGCCGGCGAGCCCGAGGGCCAGCAGGAGCGCCACCAGGAACAGTACGACAAGCACGGGTGCGCCAGAGCCGCAGAGCACGGCGGAGACGAGCACGGCGACGGCGCAGAGCACGATGACGCCGGGAACCTTGGAGGACTCCGGGCCAGCAGGGACCGCTCGCAGGTCGGTGATGCTGCCCCACTCATGCCGTAGGGGCGACCTGGTCACCTTGAGCGGCGCGAGCGCGGTCATGACGCGCGCCTCGTCCACGGCGATCCAGAGGTGGAAGGCGGGTTCGGACGGGGACAACCGTCCTCCTCTCGGCGGTATTCAGTTAGGCGATGCCCTTGCGGCGGCGGATCATCTGGTACGCCTGTCGGCGCGCGAACTGGTTGAGTCGTGAGCGCAGGCTCTCGTCGTCGAGGTAGCGCTGCATCAGCTTGCCGTTGTCGTCGTGCCGGGACAGGATCACGTCCTCGATCCGCTTGTCGCAGACGACCCCGAAGTTGCTCTCGTCGTTGACCAGCGCGGCGGCTTCGAGAGTGCCGTCCTCGGCGAGGGCGACGATCTGCTGTTCGACCCAGACCTTGTCAGCCTCACCGAGCCCGATGCCGAACCGGTCGTTGAACGCGTCGATCAACTCGGAAAGCGCGACCTTCTCCGGGTCGTGCTGGGATCCGGCGCCGCCGCCGACGAAACCGGGCAGCATCTGCTCCCCCTCGGGCGACAACGAGGCGTCGTGCTCGCCGGTCTTGCTGACCCGCAGGTGGGTCAGCTGCACCTCGCCGATGTCGACGGACGGGTCCTGCCGGCGCGGCAGCCGGTTGAGCAGCGCCCGCCCGTACAGGTAGAGCCGTTCCAGGTCCTCGTCGTGGTAGGGCACCACCTGGCTGAGGAACGCGTACATCCGGGTGTAGTCGCGCAGCGCGGACCGGAAGCCGTCCGCGGCCTCCGGGTCCTCGGCGGCCAGGGCCTTGAAGCGCTGGACGGCCGGCTCGGTGAAGCGGTAGAGCGCGGCGTGGGCCCGCTGGAGGCCGGTCTCGGTGGTCGCCTTTCGTTCCGCCGCGAGCAGCGCTTCGGCGTACGCCTGCATCTCGGACTGGACCAGCACCGGGTAGGAGGTGACCGCGTTCTGCGCCGTGTAGAGCAGGTTCGGGTCGGTGGGGGTGGTCGCGGCGGTCTCGAAGTACGGCTTGAACTGCTCGGCGATGTCGCCGGCCTCGTTGACGAAGTCCAGGACGAACACGTCACCCTGGTTCTTCAGCGGGTGGGTGCGGTTGAGCCGGGACAGGGTCTGCACCGCGGCGACGTTCTTCAGCAGCTTGTCGACGTACATCGTGGTGAGCAGCGGCTGGTCGAAGCCGGTCTGATATTTCTCCGCGACGACCAGGATCTTGTACTCGGTGTCCTGCTTGGCCTTCGGCGTGCCGGCGTGCTTGTCGTCGGCCGCGGTGTAGGCGAACCGCGTCCGCAGTTCCTCCTCGCTGAAGCCGTTGATCCTGGCCTCGGTGTGCTCGACGCCGTCGACCTCCAGGTCTCCGGAGAACGCCACCAGGGAGTCGCAGCCCACGTAGCCCTGCATGTCGACGTACTTCCGAATGGCCGTGTGCAGGCGGACGGCGGCCTCACGGTAGCCGGTGACCACCATGGCCTTGGCGCGACCGCCGAGACGCGGCGCGGCGTGCCGGCGGAAGTGCTCGACGATGATCTCCGCCTTCTGGGCCTGCATCGTGGGGTGCAGGCTGGCGAAACGGGCGAGCTGGGAGCCGGCCTTCTTCGGGTCGACCTCCGGATCGTCGGGGTTGGCGTTTGCCAGCTTCCAGTACGACTTGTAGGTCAGGTAGTTGCGCAGCACGTCGAGGATGAAGCCCTCGTCGATGGCCTGCCGCATCGAGTAGGTGTGGAACGGCTGCGGGTTGCCGGTGACCGGGTGCGGCGTGCCGAACAGTTCGAGCGTCTTCGGCTTCGGGGTGGCGGTGAACGCGAAGTACGACAGCGTCTCGTGCCGACCCCGCGCCAGGGCCGACGCGGTGAGCAGGTCACCCGACTCGTCGACGTCGTCGCTGCCGAGCTTGAGCAGCACCTTCTTCAGCGCGGCGGCCGAGTCGCCGGACTGCGACGAGTGCGCCTCGTCGACGACGACCGCGAACCGCTTGCCCTTCAGGCCCTGCACCTGGTTGAGCACGTAGGGAAACTTCTGCATGGTGGTGATGACCACCTTGGCGGTCTCACCCTGGAGCGCGGCGGCGAGCTGGGCGGAGTCCTTGTCGATGCGTTGCACCACGCCGGGCACGTGCTCGAACTGGAAGACGGTGTCCTGCAACTGCCGGTCCAGCACCACCCGGTCGGTGATGATGATGACCTTGTCGAACACCGGCTCGTTGGGCCGCAGCCCTTCCTTCACGACGTCGGGCGCGGTGTGCAGGCTGGAGAGCCGGTGCGCCAGCCAGGCGATGGTGTTCGACTTGCCCGACCCGGCCGAGTGCATGACCAGGTAGTTGTGGCCCGACCCGTGGCGGGCGGCGTGGTCGGTGAGCTGGGTGACCGCGTGCCACTGGTGGTAGCGCGGAAAGATCAGCGCCTTGGATTCCTTGTCGTAGTGCAGGAACCGCCGGACCAGGTCGAGCCACGTATCGGGGTGCCAGATCTGCTCCCACAGGTAGGAGCTGCGGTAGCCCTTGTCGCCCGCCGGCGGGTTGCCGGCGCCCCCGGAGACACCCGGCCCGCTGGAGCCGGTGTTGAAGGGCAGGAACCGGGTCTTGTCCCCCGCCAGCTTCGTCGTGACGAAGACCAGGTCAGGATCAACGGCGAAGTGCACGAGAGTACGCCGAGCGAAGATCAGTTCCTTCGGGTCGCGCGTCTTGCGGTACTGCTCCTTGGCGTTCTCGACGGTCTGCCCGGTGAGCGGGTTCTTCAGCTCGGCGGTGGCGAGGGGGATGCCGTTGACGAAGAGGATCAGGTCGAGGGTGTTGTTGTTGCTGGTCGAGTAGGCGAGCTGACGGGTGACCGTGAGGCGGTTGGCGCGGTAGAGGCTGAGCGCGTCGTCGATGATGGAGTGCGCGGGCTTGAAGTAGGCGAGCCGGATCAAGACGCCCTTGTCCTTGACGCCCCGGCGGAGGACGTCAAGGGGTCCGCGTTCATCGATCTGCTTGGCGAGGTGCCGGGCGAACTGCCGCTGCGCCACGTCCGGGTCGTTTCCGTGATAGGCCAGCAGCCTCGCCCACTCGTCCGGCTGCGTCACCCCAATGAAGGCAAACACCTCGGCGATGTCGAGCCCGAGATGCGGATCGTAGTGCCCGGGGATGCCGCCGAGCCACCCTACACCAGCGAGAGCTCCTTTGATTGCAGTTTCAAACGACTGCTCCTGGTGCGCCGGACTCATGCGTCCACGCTCTGGGCCGTAGTTACATCAATTTGCCCTGTTACGGCGGCGGTAATGAGCGACTGCCGGCGCTCGAAGAGTAGGTCCTGCTGACGTCCCAGATAATTATTTAGCCTTCCAGTCTCCTCGTTAAGAAGATCCAGATTCTCGACTACGGCATACTGTTCCTCAACAGGAGGAAGCGGAATCCGCAAATTTGCTATTGTATCAAGGTAAACACCCGGCTGAGCGGAGAATCCGGACCTGAGCCACAGACTGTCCTGGAACTCGCGCGCCCGTAGGGCCCAAAGAAGGAATCGGGGCACCAGCCTTCTTCTATCTGGACGAAGTACAGCTAGGCTTCGTTGGATACAGAAGGGCTCCATCGGTCCAACGACCGCCGCTTTCCCGAGCGTGGCACCGACGATTGCCAGCACTACGTCACCCTCCACAACAGGGCACGCCTTCCAAAGATCACGGAAATCCTTAGGGCTTACAAAACTGTCGTCGGGCCGGCGGACTAAGTTGCCATCGATGATGTTCCTGACGCTGAGGAGGGGGTAGCCCTCATCGACGCGAGGAGGCGGCTGGTGCGTGCCATCCCGAAGCAGGCTTAGGAGTGGACGTAGCTTCTTCCGCTCGAACGGGCTCATCGCAAGCTCAATCTGCACCCCCATTCGTTCGGTCAATAGCAGGCCGCAGGACTGGTAGCGCCTCGCGAGCTCTGCAAGCCGCAGAATCTCACTGTCCAAATAGTTGGCGATCCGCTGTTGGTCCGGCAGCGGCGGCATGGGAACCGCGATGCTTTGGAAGGCGTCCCAAGAGATGTCGAACTGGTTCGGCGGCATGCTCTTACCGAGACGCTCGTATTCGCAAATAAGGTGGCGGGATCGCAACAGATAGTGGATGAATCGAGGATACGCAAGCGACTGGTCGACTTCCAGCACCCAATAGGCCGGACTCGTGATACCTGAGTGATTCGACACGCCCACGGATCCATGCGGCTTTCCCAGCCGGTTCATGACGACGTCGTTCACGCGTACAAACTTGTAGGCGGAGAGGTCTTCGCTGGCAGCTGGCCGTCCATCGCCTGCTGCACGCAGGCGGACACCCTCCTTGAGGTCGACGCCTAACAGCGGCAGTTCGGGCCGTCGAGAAATCTTGCGCTGATGGAAGAGGGTCCTGAAGCTGACGACAGGCCACGACAAGCGATTTCCATGGTTGAGAACGGCACCAGCGAGAGTCATTGCGTCACCTCGCTGAGTAAGACCTGAATCTGCATCTCGAGCGCCCTGATTTCGGCATCGATCTCAGAGAGTGGACGTGGAGGCTGGTAGACGTAGAAGTGACGAGTGAAGGGAATCTCGTACCCGGTCTTGGTCTTGGTCTCGTCGATCCAGGCGTCAGGGGCGTGCGGCAGCACCTCGCGCTTGAGGTACCCGTGGTTGTCCTCACCTAGCGGCACAATTTCGTTGTCGCGAAGATCCGGGTCCGCCAACGGCTTGCCTTTGCGATCGTTCTGCATCTCCCCCTCCGGATCGCTGACCGCGAACGCCTCCCACACCGCCTTCTCCACCGCCGCCGGCAGCTTTCCCAGCCCGTTCAGCTTCATCGCAAAGTCAGCACGAGTTGCAGACGACGTACCTATCAGTGACTTCGCCGCCGCCAGCAGCGACTCCCGCTCCGCGTACTTGAGGACCGCCCGCGCCTCCGTGAGCAGGGCGACTGTCTCCTCGGTAACCTCGAAACGCAGCCGCAGCGGACGCTCGACGATGATCCGCTGGTAGCCGAAGTCGGTGGTCTTGAAAACCTTCACCTTAGCGTGCTGCGGGTGCTCCGGATCGTCCGCGATGGACAACGCCTCAACGTACACCTTGGTGAGCTCAGCGATCTGCTCCTCATCGATCTGCTTACGCTTTTCGCCGAGGCCCTTGCGCATCCTCGTCCAGTAGTCCCGGCCGTCGAGCAGCACGACCTTGCGCGCGCGGGCCGGATCCTTGCGGTTGGTGAGGATCCAGAAGTAGGTGGAGATGCCGGTGTTGTAGAATAGCTGGTCAGGCAGCGCCACGATGCCTTCGAGGAGGTCGTTCTCCAGGATCCAGCGGCGGATCTCCGACTCTCCCGACCCGGCGGTGCCGGTGAAGAGCGGCGAGCCGTTGAAGACGATCGCCAGGCGGCTACCGCCGTCCTCGGGCCGTTTCATTTTTGAAATCATGTGCTGGAGGAACAGCAGCGAGCCGTCGTTGATCCGGGGCAGGCCGGCACCGAACCGGCCAGCGTGGCCACGAGCCGCCTCGTCCTTGACGAACTTCTCGACCTTCTTCCACTCCACCCCGAACGGCGGGTTGGCGAGCATGTAGTCGAATCGCTCGGCCTCGTGGCCGTCCTGGTTGAACGAGTTCCCGAAGGCGATCTTCGTCGGGTCGCCGCCCTTGAGCATCATATCGGAGCGGCAGATCGCGTAGGTCTCGCCGTTGAGTTCCTGCCCGTACACCTCGACCGTGGCGTGCGGGTTGTGCGCCTGGATGTGCTCCTGCGCCTCGGTCAGCATGCCGCCGGTACCGCAGGCCGGGTCGTAAATCTTCCGGACGATGCCGGGCGTGACTAGGTCGTCCTCGTCGGGGGCGAGCAGCAGGTTGACCATCAGCCGGATGACCTCGCGCGGCGTGAAGTGCTCACCGGCGGTCTCGTTGCTGATTTCCGAGAAGCGGCGGATCAGCTCCTCGAAGACGTAGCCCATCTGGTGGTTGGAGACCACCGTCGGGTGGAGGTCGATGTCGGCAAACTTCGCGACCACCTGGTACAGCAGGCCAGCCTCGGCGAGCCGGCTGATCTGCGCATCGAAGCCGTACTTCTCCAGCACGTCGACTGCGCCGGGCGAGAAGCCGCCGATGTAGGCGCGCAGGTTGAGCGCAACGTGGTCCTGGTCGCCGAGCAGCTTGCGGAACGACATCTCGCTGATGTTGTAGAACGACAGGCCGGCGGTCCTCCGCAGCACCGGGTCCACGTTCTGCACGCCGGCATCCTTGAGCTGCTGGTGCCGGGCGAGCACCGCGTCCTTTGTCGGCTCCAACACACAGTCCAACCGGCGGAGCACGGTCAACGGGAGAATCACCCGGCCGTACTCGGACTGCTTGTAGTCGCCGCGGAGCAGGTCGGCCACCGACCAGATGAAGTTGGCCAACTCTTGGTGCTTGGTGCTCACCAGGTTCCCTTCGATTGCCTTAAGGCAAGCAGTATGCCTGCCGCCCTGCGTCGTTCCAGTCGTCCACTCGGCCAAGTTGATCAACCGACTGTCAGCGTTTCATTGCTGACGGAGGATGTGCGCCGGGCCGTCGGCCCCGCAGGCTTCCGCATCTGTCGTCGGAGCGCTGCGCCACCGTCGGATATCTGACGAGAAGTGCATTCGGTGGGACGTCACCGTCGCTCCCCATCGGGGCGGACCGCGCCGCGCGCCAACCCGTCGGCGGTCAGCCGCACCAGTTCCGCCCCGAGCGCCGCCGCCTGCCGCATCGCCGACTCGAAGGCGTCCAAGCGCCGGAACGCCTCCCCGTAGGCTCCCTGCTCCTCCCGCGACACCCGCCGCACCTGGGCCCGCCGCACGTCGAACCGCAGCGTCCCCGACAGGCTCGACGCCTGCCGCTCGTTCGTCGACGTCCGCAACTGCCCGGCCAGGAACCACGATTCCAGGACCGCCGGATCAGGCCGCAGCAGGTACAGACCCGGCCCCAGCAGTGCTCCCTCTGCGGTCACCACGAGTGCGGTGAGCTGCCGGGCGATCACCGGCACGACCACGTCCCCGACGGCGAGGGGGATCTCCTGCCCGAGCGAGACACCGCCGCGCGCCGAGGGCTCGCTGCGGGTGACCACGTCCGGCGCGGTGAGCACCGGTCGCCCGTCCCCGCCCGGTTCACCGCTGTCGCCGGGCACGCCTCGGATCGGGCCGAGGAGTTGCAGCGCGCCGGAGCGCACCAGCTCACCGACGGTGAGGAACTCCCCCTCGGCCCCGTCGAGCGCGGGCGTGACCTGCGGCATCAGCGCCGGCAGGTCGGCGACGACGGCGGCGAGGCGCTCGCGCGTGCGTACCAGATGTTCTCCGCTCGCCTCGCCCACGACGGCGGGTTGGCGACGGGCGGGGGTGAGGTCGACGTCTTCGTCGAGCAGCTCGATGACCGGCACCGCGCGGGCGTAGCCGGGCTCGTCGACGTCGGCGTCCGCGACGAACGCGCGCCAGGTGTCCAGGACTCGCGTCAGGTCGGGGGCGTCGACCAGCAGCGTCCGCGCCGGTGGCGGCGCGTCGGCCGGCGGGCGTCGCAGCACCCACAGGTGCAGGGGTACGCCGTGCGGCGCCGCCGCCCCGGGCGGAAGTGCCACGACGGCGCGCAGTGCGCCGCGGCGCAGCAGTTCGGCGCGGATGCGCCGCCCGGCGCGGCGACCGGCGACGGTGGGCGGCATCAGGAGCACGGCGTGGCCGCCGGGGCGCAGGTGGGCCAGGGCGTGTTGGACCCAGGCCAGCTCGGGTTCGGTACGCGGGGTGGTGCCGACGATCCACCGGGGGTCGTGGCCGAGTTCGTCGTCGCCCCAGTTGCTGGCCCCGAACGGCGGGTGACAGACCACCGCGTCGAAGGTGCGCCCCCGGTAGGCGTCGGCGCGCAACGAGTCGCCGGTGGACACCTCCCCCGGCACATCGCGGACGGCGAGCCAGAGCCCGGCGAGCCGGGCGAGGTCGCTGTCGAGTTCCTGCCCGTACGCGGCGGTGCAGCCGGCGCGGACGGCGGCGCGGAGGGTGGCGCCGGTGCCGGCGGCCGGGTCGAGCACGGCGCCGCCGGCGACGTCGGCGAGCCCGGCCATCAGGTCGGCGAGGTCGTCGGGGGTGGCGAACGCGCGGCCGGGGCCGGGGCCGGAGAAGCGTTGCCACAGCGCGTCGAAGGCGCCCTGCGGGCCGAGTTCGTCGGCGAGCGCATCGACGTCGGGCAGCAGCGGTGTGAGGTTAAGGCGGGGCCCCCGCTTAACGCATTCGGTATAGGCAGGGCCCCCGCTTAACCGTTGACGGGCGAGCAGCAGGGTGCCGACGGCGGCGAGGCCGGCGGCCGGGGAGGTGCTGGTGGCGGCGAGGTGCCGCCAGAGCCGGTCGGCGGTGGCGAGGTCGGGGAGCTTGCCCTGGGCGTGCAGCCAGCGTTCGACCTGGGCGAGGTCGAACTCGGGGCTGGTCGCGCTGCCGCCGACGGGCGCGGGGAAGTCCTCGTGCCGTTTGCGCCAGTTGCTGACGGCGGCCCGGCCGACACCGGCGAGCCGGGCGATCTCCGCTGCGGTGATGGTCGGCGTCTCCTGCACGTTCGAAGTGTGCCACAGACGTCAAGCGTCATGTCTGTTGACACGGTTCACGGACGATGCTCTCATTAAGCCCGTTGCCACCCCTGCTCTCCACGGAGTTCGTCATGCGCTTGGTGAACAACCCCGACGACACCTACCCGACCACGGTCTACCGGCTCGCCGTGCCGCCCACCGTCAACGGACTGTCATCCGCGCTCCACGTCGACTACCTGCGGCGACACGGGTTCGAGCCGACGCCGCACCGGGTCGGCGACGCGCTGGCGATCCTGGTGCACGGCAGCGCCCCGCGCAGCCGGGCCGAATGGTGCGGCGTGCTGTCCGGACTGGTCGGTACGGACGTGACCATCGGCCACAGCAACGGCGGCGGAGCGCTGCTGCTCGCCGTGGACGACCGGGCGTACGCCCTGGCCTTCGGCACGCTGGGCCGGTTCATGGTCGCTCCGGAGCGGGTGGATCCCACGTTCGGGGTCTCCTTCGCCGTGCGGACCCTGAAGCCCGACGACATCCGCCACGTCCGGCGGCGGGTGCTCGGCGCCAGTGGCCGCGTGGACCGCAGCCTCGTGCCGGGCGGTCAGCCCATCTGGAGGTACGCCATCGACAAGTGGGGCGAGATCGTCGGCCAGCTGTCCGGCCGGGTCGACAATCCGGCCCTGACCGCGTGCCGGCGCGTCGGCGGGGCGGTGAAGGTCGAGGGCGGTGACGCGCTGCGCATCCCGCTCGGCGTCTCCCCGGAACGGCTCCTCGCCGACCTGCGGGAGATCGACCGGGTGTGCCGGCAGGAGTCGCCCCCGGCCGACCTGGAGTTCATCGAGGAGATCCGGCCACTGCGACCCACCGACCCGCGACAGTCGGCGCTCGCCGACGAGTTGGACCGGCGGCTGGCGCTGGCGGAGCCGCCTGACCTCGGCGTCGCCGTGCCGGGCCGGCTCGTGGCCGACGTCGAGCACGTCGGGTCGTACCGGATCCGGGTCCCCCGCTCCGGACGGCGCCCCACCCTGACCACGGAGCTGGACCTGGCCGCGATCCTCGCCCACACCACCGGAGCGCTCGACGGTGACCGGTGGACCGGGCTGCACGACGGCACGCTGACGCTCTACGCCGACACCGCCGGCACCGAGGAGCTGGCGTCCACGCCGGTGTCCCGCTGGCTCACCGCGGAGGTGGCGGTCGACGCCGGCCACCTGCTGCTCCACGAAGGCCGGTGGTACGAGATCGGCGCCCGGCACCGGGAGTTCCTGCGCGAGGAGATCAGCCGCATCCTCGACCGGCCGTCGACCGTCGTGCTGCCGCCCTGGACCGCCGACCTGGCCGACGAGGACGCCTACAACCGGGAGGCCGCCAGGCGTGACCCACG
Source organism: Micromonospora sp. RP3T (assembly GCF_003027925.1). Classification (GTDB taxonomy): domain Bacteria; phylum Actinomycetota; class Actinomycetes; order Mycobacteriales; family Micromonosporaceae; genus Micromonospora. The sequence continues at coordinate 80,817 of NZ_PYPS01000011.1, read as the reverse complement.
GTTGGTGCTGCTGGACAAGAAGCTCGTCCGCACCCGGCAGCACCCGCGCGGCATCGAGGCGTGCGACCTGCTCGGCCCGAACGGTGAGCTGATCCACGTCAAACGGGCCTCGGGCAGCGCCCCGCTCAGCCACCTCTTCGCGCAGGGCGTCACCTCGTTCGACGCGCTGCGCTACGACGCCGAGGCGCGTACCCGGTTCCGCGACGTGGTGCGCGCCCAGCCCGGGGGACGTGACCTGCCCGAGGACTTCCGCCCGCGCAGCGTCGTCTACGCCATCGCGCTGAGCGCCGCTCGCACCCTCACTCCGACCTCGCTGTTCACGTTCGCCCAGGTGGCGCTCTACCAGGCGGTGAAGACGCTGCGCGCCGAAGGCGTCGACGTCGAGGTCGTCGCCATCCCGCCCGCCTGCCCCTGAGCCGCGTCCGCCCCCATCGACCACTCCCGGAGGCACCCGTGCGGCCCGATGAGTTCCGCCAGGCCCTGAGCCTGCTTCCCGCCGCCCTGCACGACCGCGTCCTCCCGCTACACCGCCACGTCTTCCGCACCGGCTGCCCGCAGTGTCAGCGCATCGGCGACACGGTCGCGCTCGCGCTCACCGCGGCCCACTACGAGCGGCTCGCCTCGGCCGGCCAGCTCCTCGACCACGCCGTCCGGCTGGCTGCCGGGCACGGCGTCGCCTGCCGTCCACAGCCCGACCAGGAACGGGGACGTGCCCCGGCGGGGCGCCGGACGGCGGTGTCCGCGACCGACGTCGGCGGGGACGGCCGGGCCGCTGGTCCCGGGTACGCCGCCGGCGTCGGCCGGTCCGGCCTCCGTGCCCGAGGCGCGGGCCGGTCCGGCCTCCGTGCCCGAGGCGCGGGCCGGTCCGACGCGTCCCGGGTGCGGCGGGGCGGCCCGGCCACGGTGCCTCCGCGACGGACCGCCTCCGGCCCGCGTGGTTCGTCACAGCGCTTGCCCCGGACCAGTACCGGATAGTTGGCTCGGCGGCATGGCGCGTATCGCGTACGACGACACCGACGCGGCAGCGTTCGCGGCGACCCGGCACCTCACCGACGACGGCCTCACCGCGTGGCGACAGGCCGTCACGACCCACCTCGCCCCGACGCCGGGCATGCGACTGCTCGACCTGGGTTCCGGCACCGGCAGGTGGGCCCTCGCGTTCACCACCTGGTTCCCCGGCCTCGACGTCGTCGCCGTGGAACCGTCCGCGGCGATGCGGGCGCGCTCCACGTTCCGACCGGTCCTGGCCGGCGACGCGGCGCGCATCCCGCTCGACGACGACAGCGTCGACGGCGCGTGGCTCTCCACCGTGATCCACCACGTGCCCGATCTCGCCGCAGCGGCGCGTGAGCTGCGCCGCGTCGTACGGGCCAGCGGCCCGGTGCTCATCCGCTCGGCGTTCGCCGGCCGGCACGAGGCGATCACGTTGTTCCGCTGGTTCCCGGAGGCCGTGCGCGTGCTCGACACATACCCCGGCGTCGCCGACGTCTCCGCCGCGTTCGCCGACGCCGGATTCGCCACCGCGTCCGTCGAGCCGGTCCCGCAGGTCACCGCGCCGTCGCTGGCGGAGGCGGCGGCCACGCTGCGCCGGGAGGCGCACACGCCGCTGCACCTGATCACCGACGAGGAGTACGCCGCGGGCGTGGCGCGGCTCCGCGAGGCCGCGCGGATCGACACCGGGCCGGTGATCGACGCGCTGGACCTACTGGTGGTGCGTTGATCCTCAGCGCCGCTCGGCGCACCATGGTGAACCGGCGAGACTCAGGATCCGCCGGCCCGGACCGGCCCGAACCCGGGGTCGGCCAGGTGCAGCGGCAGGACCTTCGCGGCGCTGACCGCCAACTCCCGGTCGAGCACCCGCTCACGCGGGACGAAGACCATGGCCTGACCTTCGCCGAGCACCACGTCCTCCTGCCGCGCGTCGGTGGTGCCCCGGAAGACGTACACGGTGACGGTGTGCGGGAAGCCCTCCTCGTACGGCCGAGGGCCGCTCCACAGCAGGTGCAGGTCGCCGGCGGTCAGCCCGGTCTCCTCCCGCAGCTCGCGGCGGGCGGCCTGTTCGGGCGTCTCGCCGGGCTCGATGCTGCCGCCGGGCAGGCTCCACGCCCACGGCGAGACCGGCGCGTTGCCGTCGCGGTGCTGCATGAGGATGGCACCACTCGGGTCGACGAGCAGGACGAGGGCGACGTCGTAGCTGGTCACGGCCCCAGCATGCCACGGATGTCCGTCGCGCCAGGACACGTGGCACCGTCAGCGGCGCCAGTGCTGGCGTGGGGCGTAGCCCTCGCGGCGCAGCCAGTGTTCGGTGTAGACGATGCGCTCCGCCTCGATCACCACGAGCGTCTCCCGGGGCGGCTCGGCCAGCGACCGCCCCCGCTCCACGTGCTCGTTCTGCCAGCGGAACGCCGACCAGTGGCGCGCGTGGTCCGGGTGGTCGGGGGCGAGCACCCGGGCGGCGCCGAACACCTGGGCGCCCCGGCTGCTGGCCAGCCCGACCAGCGGCGCGAAGACGCCGACGGACACGCGCGGGTCGGCGGCGATGTTGCGCATCTTCGGCGAGCGGGGCGCGGCGGTGAACATCAGCGTGAAGTCGAGCGGGTAGTAGCGCACCGGCGTGGCCAGCGGCCCGTCCGGCCCGGCGGTGGCCAGGACGCACATGTTCTGCGAGGACAGCAGGTTGAGGATGCGCTCCTCGAGGCGGTCCCGGTCGAGCTTCCTCGTCGGTGTCGGCCCGGCCAGCCACGGGTTCGTCAACGGCGCGTCGTCGATCATGCCGGGCACCCTATCGGCCGGCGACGCTCACGTCAGGCGGGCGCGGACGGCGGCGAGGTGGGCGGGCGTCACGCCGGAGCCGAGCAGATAGGCGGTGACGCCGCCGTAGCGGGCGTGCAGGTGGTCCCACGTGTTGGTGATCATGGAGGGGGGCGAGTTCACGGTGAGCGCGTAGTCGGCGGCGATCGCGTCCACCGGCACGCCGGCGACGTGCAACGCCAGCGCCACCAGCACGCCGGTGCGGTCCCGGCCGCCGTGGCAGTGCACCACCACGCCACCGGGCGGCGCCTGGGCGATCGCGGTGAACGCGGCGGCCAGGCGGTCCCGGCTGGCGTCCACCATCAGCCGGTAGCTGTCCGGCGGGATGTCCTCGTCGCCGGTCGGGTCGAAGCAGGCCGGGACCAGCCGGTAGGACGGGTCGGCGGCCAGCGGGCTCGGATCCGCCTGCGCCTCCGACCGCCACCGCAGGTCGAGCACGCGGCTCACCCCGTACGCCCGCAGGGCGGCGAGTCCGGCGGCGCCGAGCCGGCGGTGGTTGTCGGTGCGGATCAGCGCCCGCTCGCGCACCCGCCCGCCGCCGGTGGTCGGGACGCCACCCACGTCGCGGGCGTTGCGCAGGTCGGGCCAGGCCAGGCGAGCCACGGATCGAGCGTACGCATGACGTCAGTCAGGCGCCCACCTTGGCGGTGCTGGCGCGCAGGACCACCTCGCCGCTCAGGCGCAGGATCCGCCGGCGACGGGTGGTGTTCTCGGTGAGCGCCAACTCCATCACCTTCTCGCCGATCTCGCGCAGCGGCAACGCCACGGTGGTCAGCGGCGGGGTGAGGTCGCGGACGATCGGGATGTCGTCGAACCCGGCGACGGACACGTCACCGGGCACCGACAGCCCGTGGTCACGCAGCGCCGCGTACGCGCCGATGGCCATCACGTCGGTCACCGCGAACACGCAGGTGGCGTCCAGGCCGCGGGTCAGCAGGTCGGTCATCGCCTGGTAGCCGCCGTCGCGGGTGAACGGCCCCTCGACCACGTCCGCCGGGTCGAGGGTGACGCCGGCGGCGGCCAGCTCGTCCCGGAAGCCGCCGAGCCGGTCGATGACGGTGGTGAGCGCCCGGGGGCCGGAGAGCACCGCGAAGCGGCGGTGGCCCAGCTCCAGCAGTGCGCGGGCCATGGCGGCGGCGCCGGCCCGGTTCTCCGGCAGCACGCTGTCGACCTTGAGGCTGCGGTGCCGGCTGACCACGGCGACCCGGCCGCCGCCGTCGAGGTAGGGCTTCAGCTCGGCCTCCATGGCCCGCTCCCAGCGGGTGTCCTCGAAGCCGGAGCCGATCAGCAGGATGGCGGGCGCGCGTTCGGCGCGCAGCATCGACACGTACGCGATCTCGCGTTCCGGGTCGCGGAACGTGCTGGCCAGCATGACCAGCAGGTCGTTGGCGCCGGCGACCCGCATGACGCCACCGGCGACGGCGGCGAAGTAGGGGTCGGTGACGTCGTGGCAGATGACGCCGACGGTGCGGTGGGAGGCCCCGGCCAGCGCCCGGGCGTGCGCGTTCGGGGTGTACGCGAGTTGCGCGGCGGCGGCCAGGACGCGGTCCCGCAGGTGCGGGGTGACCCGCATGCCGTTGAGCGCGCGGGAGGCCGTGGCCAGCGAGACGTCGGCGGCCCGGGCCACGTCCTCCAGCGTCACGTGCGCCCGTGGCTGCATCGATCTCCCCCGTGCGGAACGTCTTGACCGGCCGGTTTCGGCGTGGCTACCGTACCTCCTGAAAGCGCTTACTGAAAACGCATTCAGGAGCGGGACCGCCACCCGGAAGGACACACGTGGAGCGCACGTCTATCGGGATCATCCTCAACGGCGTGACCGGGCGGATGGGCTACCGGCAACATCTGGTCCGGTCCCTGCTCGCGATCCGGGAGCAGGGTGGGCTGCCCGCCCGCGACGGCAGCCGGATCTGGCCGGAGCTGACCCTGGTGGGCCGCAACGAGGCCCGACTCGCCGAGATCGCCGCCCGGCACGGGCTCACCTCGTACACCACCGACCTGGCCGCGGCGCTCGCCGACGACCGCCACCAGATCTACTTCGACGCGCAGGTGACCGCCCAGCGGGAGAAGGCGATCCGGGCGGCGATCGAGGCCGGCCGGCACGTCTACACCGAGAAGCCGCTCGCCGAGGGGCTGGCCGGGGCGCTGGAGCTGGCCCGGCTCGCCACCGACCGGGGCGTGAAGAACGGTGTGGTGCAGGACAAGTTGTTCCTGCCCGGCCTGCGCAAGCTCAAGCGGCTGGTCGACGGCGGGTTCTTCGGCCGGATCCTGTCGGTGCGCGGCGAGTTCGGCTACTGGGTGTTCGAGGGCGACTGGCAGGACGCGCAGCGGCCGAGCTGGAACTACCGCGCCGAGGACGGCGGCGGCATCACCGTCGACATGTTCCCCCACTGGCACTACGTACTGGAGCAGCTCTTCGGCCGGGTCACCGCCGTCACCGCGGTCACCGCCACGCACATCCCGGAGCGCGTCGACGAGAACGGCGTCACCTACCCGGCGACCGCCGACGACGCGGCGTACGGGATCTTCGAGCTGGCCGGCGGCGTCATCGCGCAGATCAACTCCTCGTGGGCGGTCCGGGTGTACCGGGACGAGCTGGTCGAGTTCCAGGTCGACGGTACGCACGGCAGCGCGGTCGCCGGGCTGCGCGACTGCCGCATCCAGCACCGCGGCGCCACCCCGATGCCGGTGTGGAACCCGGACCTGCCGGTCACCGAGCCGTTCCGCGCCCAGTGGCAGACCGTGCCGGACAACGCCGACCACGACAACGGGTTCAAGGTGCAGTGGGAGGCGTTCCTGCGGCACGTCGTGGACGACGAGCCGTTCCCGTGGGACTTCCTGGCCGGCGCGCGCGGCGTGCAGCTCGCCGAGGCCGGGCTGCGCTCCGCCCGCGAGGGGCGGCGGGTCGAGATCGAGGAGATCGACAGGTGACCGTCCGGATCACGCTGCCCGCCCCGGGCGGCGGCACCGAGACACGGACGCTGCGGGAACCGGCCGGCTGGCAGCGGCCGGCCGCGCCGCCGGCCAGCCGGATCGCGTACGCGGCGGCGCACGTGGTCGCCGACCCGTACGCCGACAACGCCCCCGACGCGCCCGCCCGGCTGGACTGGGACGCCACCCTCGCGGTACGGCGTGACCTGTGGTCGTGGGGGCTCGGCGTGGCCGAGGCGATGGACACCGCGCAGCGCGGCATGGGGCTGGACTGGGCAGCCACCCGCGAGCTGATCCGGCGCAGCGCCGCCGAGGCCGCCGCCTGCGGCGGGCGCATCGTCGCCGGGGCGGCCACCGACCAGCTCACCGGCGTGCCGGACACGCTCGACGAGGTGGTCACCGCGTACGCCGAGCAGGTCGCGTTCGTGCAGGAGTGCGGCGCGGTCGCGGTCGTGATGGCCAGCCGGCAGCTGGCCGCGCTCGCCACCGGCGCCGACGACTACCTCCGCGTCTACGAGCAGGTGCTGCGGGAGTCCGATGCGCCGGTGGTGCTGCACTGGCTCGGAGACATGTTCGACCCGGCGCTCGCCGGCTACTGGGGCTCGACCGACCTGGACGACGCCACCACGACGTTCGTCGCGCTGGTGCGCGCGCACGCCGACGTGATCGACGGCGTGAAGGTGTCGCTGCTCGACGCCGGCCGGGAGGTGCGGCTGCGGGAGCTGCTGCCGCCCTCCGTGAGGGTCTACACCGGCGACGACTACCACTACCCGGAGCTGATCGCCGGCGACGGCGAACGGTCCAGTCACGCACTGCTGGGCGCGTTCGCGGCCATCGCCCCCGCCGCGTCCGCCGCGCTGCAACGGCTCGACGCCGGCGACCCGGCCGGCTTCCGGGCGGTCCTGGACCCGACCGTGCCGCTGTCCCGGCACGTGTTCGCGCCGCCGACGCGGTACTACAAGACCGGCATCGCGTTCCTCGCCTGGCTCAACGGCCGGCAACCCGGCTTCACCATGGTCGGCGGCCTGCACGGCGGACGCGGCGTACCGCACCTGGTGGAGACGTTCCGGCTGGCCGACGCCGCCGGGGTGCTGCTCGACCCGGAGCTGGCGGCACACCGGATGCGCGGGTACCTCGACGTGGCGGGGGTGACCGGATGACGGCCGATCCGCGGCTGGCGAAGCTGTCGCTCAACCAGCGCACCACCGAACGCTGGTCGGTCCGGGAGGCGGTCGACGGCTGCGTCCGCGCCGGTATCCCGGCGATCGGGCTGTGGCGCGAGCCGGTCGCCGAGATCGGCGTACCGGCCGCCGCGTCGCTCGTCGCGGACGCCGGGCTACGCGTGTCGTCGCTGTGCCGGGGCGGGTTCCTCACCGCCGCCGACGCGGCCGCGCGGGCCGAGGCGCTGGCCGACAACCGCCGCGCCGTCGACGAGGCGGCCGGCCTCGGCACCGACTGTCTGGTGCTGGTCGTCGGCGGTCTGCCGCCCGGGTCCCGCGACCTGGCCGGCGCGCGGGCGCGGGTCGCCGACGCGCTCACCGAGCTGGCCCCGTACGCGGGCGAACGCGGCGTACGCCTGGCGTTGGAGCCGCTGCACCCGATGTACTGCGCCGACCGGGCGGTGCTGTCCACGCTCGGGCAGGCGCTCGACCTGGCCGAGGCGTTCCCGGTCGACCAGGTCGGCGTGGTGGTGGACACGTTCCACGTCTGGTGGGACCCGGACGTGTGGCGGCAGATCGCCCGCGCCGGGGCGCGGATCGCCAGCTTCCAGGTGTGCGACTTCCTCACCCCGCTCCCGGCCGACGTGCTGCTCGGGCGCGGGATGATGGGCGACGGGCACATCGACTTCCCGCCGCTGCGCCGCGCCGTGGCGGCGGCCGGCTACACCGGGGACACCGAGGTGGAGATCTTCAACGCCGAGGTGTGGGCGACCGACCCGGACCAGGTCGTCGCCACCATGGTCGAGCGCTACGTCGAGCTGGTGCTGGCCGACTGACGCGCCCCCGGGTCCGGCCTGTCGGACGAAACACGTGGTCGTCCGGCGGACCGGTAGGTCAAGATCGGATCATGACCCTGCCGCCCCCCTCGATCACCACGCCGATCACCGCCGACCTGCTGCGCGGCGCGCTCGACCTGGAACGCACCGCGCACGGGGTGCTGCCGCACCGGCTACCGGCCCGCGCCCGGGCCCAGAACACCGACCCTCAGGTGACGATGGCGGAGACGATGCCGTCCGGCGTACGACTGGTGTTCCGCACCCGCGCCACCGTCGTCGAGCTGGACGTGCTGCCCACCAAGATGGTCTACCGAGGTGCCCCGCCGCGCCCGGACGGCCGCTACGACCTGCTCGTCGACGGACGGCTGGCCGGGCAGGCCACCGCCGGCGGCGGCAAGGTGCTCACCATCGACCTGACCACCGGCGCCGTGACCACCGATCCCGGACCGGTCGCCGCGGTCCGCTTCGCCGACCTGCCCGCCGGCGACAAGGAGGTGGAGATCTGGCTGCCGCAGCGGGAGATCACCGAGCTGGTGGCGCTGCGCACCGACGCGCCGGTCGAGCCGGTCGGCGACCGGGGGCGGCGGGTGTGGCTGCACCACGGCAGCTCGATCAGCCACGGCTCGGACGCCGAGAGCCCCACCGCCACCTGGCCGGCGATCGCCGCCGGGCTCGCCGGCGTGGAGCTGGTCAACCTCGGGTTCAGCGGCAGCGCGCTGCTCGACCCGTTCACCGCGCGGGCGATGCGCGACACCCCGGCGGACCTGATCAGCGTGAAGATCGGCATCAACCTGGTGAACAGCGACGCGATGCGGTTGCGCGCGTTCACCCCGGCGGTGCACGGCTTCCTCGACACGCTGCGCGACGGGCACCCGGACACCCCGCTGCTCGTCGTCTCGTCGATCCTGTGCCCGATCCAGGAGGACACGCCCGGCCCGGGCGCGGCCGACCTCAGCACCGGCACGCTGCGGTTCGTCGCCACCGGCGACCCGGCCGAGCAGGCCGCCGGGAAGCTCACGTTGCGGGTGATCCGCGCCGAACTGGCCCGGATCGTGGCCGCCCGCGCCGCCGACGACCCGAACCTGCACTACCTGGACGGGCTGGCGCTCTACGGCGAGGCCGACTACGCCGAGCTGCCGCTGCCCGACGAGCTGCACCCGGACCCGGTGGCGGACCGCCGCATCGGCGAGCGGTTCGCCGCGCTGGCGTTCGGCGCGGGCGGTCCGTTCGCCGCCGACGGCTCCTGAGACGCGGGCCGGTCGGGACGCACGCGGCGTCCCGACCGGCCCGGGTGACGGCGGTGTGGTCGGGTCAGATCCGTCGCCGGCCGTAGGTGCCGGCGACGATCGCCACGCCGATCGCGGCGAAGACGACCTGGATGAGCAGCTCGATCCAGTCGACGCCGTTGGTGTCGGCCACGTCCAGCGCGCCCGCGACGGCGGTACCGAGGAGCGCGGCGACCACGCCGATGACCAGGGTGAGCCAGATCGGGATGTTCTGCTTGCCCGGTACGACCAGGCGGCCCAGCGCGCCGATGATCAGACCGATGATGATGCCGGAGATGATGCCGCCGACGTGCATGATGGCCGCCCTTCCTCAGGGGTGTGAGTCGACCGGTCAATTGCCCAGGGCAACGGAAAATGAAACCGGGTGGCGGGCTGACCGGAGCGCCGCCGGTGAGGTGGGATGGGACGGACCGGACGGCGCGGCACACCGAGGAGGACGCGATGGCACACGGCCCGGTGCTGGTGATCGGACTCGACCCGGCCCGGATCCCGGGCTGGGACCCGGCACCGGTGGTCGCCGCGATCGCACGCGGTCACGCCCGCTTCGCCGAGCACGGGATCGAGGCCGACCTGTGCCTGGTCGCGCCGGACCCGGACGCCGAACGAGAGGTCGCGGCGGCGCTGACCCGCCGGGCGTACGCCTGCGTGGTGGTCGGGGGCGGCCTCCGCAAGCACGAGCCGCTGCTGGAGCTCTTCGAGCAGGTCGTCAACCTGGTGCACCGGCACGCCCAGGGCGCGGCGATCGCGTTCAACAGCACCCCGGAGGACACCGTGGACGCGGCGCTGCGCCGGCTCGGCTAGGGCGTGTCGCGCAGCGGCCACACCTCGACGACGCCGTGGGCCACCGCGCACGGCGTCCCGGACACCAGCTCGATCGCCTCCGCCATCGACGCCGCCTCGATCACCGCGAAGCCGCCGATCGGCAGCGCCGAGGTCAGGAATGCCCCGTCGCGCACCTCGGCGCCCGCGCCGTCGGGGTTGCGCACCTGCACCGGTGGGCCGGCCATGCCCATCCGCACCCCGGCCGCCCGCAGCCGCTCGTCGTGCGCGTGGGCGGCGTCGCGTACCGCGGGATCGGTGCGGTCGTAGCCGTCCTGGTCGCCGTATCCGATGGTGATGAACGTCGGCATGCTGCGGGCCCTCCGTCGCGGTCGCGGTCCTCGACCTGCCTACCACGCCCGCGCCGCACCACGGCGCGCCGCGCCCGTCCGGGGAGATCGAAATCGATTTAGCACCATCGATTGACACCGTTATCGAAGGCTCAGTAGCGTGGGGCCGGCGGGAGTGGAGGGCACGCTCCCCGTGCGGCACGACACCGGTGTCCGGGTCCCGGTCGGCCGCGCCGCACCTCACTCCCGTTCACCGCGCGCCACGGCGACCGCGGTGACGCACGCACCGACCGATCCCCCGCGGAGGACCCGATGATCCGAAGATTTCGACTGTGGAGCGCGGCGGCCGCCGCGATGGTGGCCCTGGCCGCCGCGGCGACGATGGCCGGCGGCCCGGCGAGCGCCGAGTCCAACGGGGGCGTCCGGGTGATGCCGCTCGGCGACTCCATCACGGACGGGTTCAACGTGCCCGGCGGCTACCGGACGGAGCTGTGGCGGCGGCTGGCGGCGGACAACTACCGGATCGACTTCGTCGGCTCGCAGTTCAACGGCCCGAGCAGCCTGGGTGACCACGACCACGAGGGGCACTCCGGGTGGACCATCGCCCAGATCGACGCCAACGTGGTGAACTGGCTGCGGGCGACGAATCCCCGCACCGTGCTGCTGCACATCGGCACCAACGACATGTACGGCGACACCAGCGGCGCCCCGGGCCGGCTGGCCACGCTCGTCGACCGCATCACGTCGACGTCGCCCACGACCGAGCTCTTCGTCGCCACGATCGTTCCCAAGTCCGGCGCGGACACGCAGGTCCGCGCGTACAACGCGGCGATCCCCGGCATCGTGAAGAGCCGGGCCGACGCGGGGCGGCGGGTGCACCTGGTGGACATGTACGCCGCGCTGACCCTCGGCGACCTGGCCGACGGCGTGCACCCCAACGCCGGCGGCTACGCCAAGATGGCCGCCGCCTGGTACAACGCGCTGCGCTCGGTGCCGGGCAGCATCAGCGACAGCACGCCGCCGACCACCGCCCCGCCCACCACGCCGCCGCCCACCACTCCCCCGCCGACCACCCCGCCGCCGGCCGGCGGGTGCCGGGTGGCGTACGCGGTCAACGCCTGGAGCAACGGTCTCACCGCCAGCGTCACGATCACCAACACCGGCGGCGCGGCCGTCAACGGGTGGGCGCTGGCGTTCACGCTGCCGGGCGGGCAGACCATCACCGGCGGCTGGAACGCCTCGTACGCCCCGACGAGCGGGGCGGTGACCGCGCGCAACGTCTCCTACAACGGCACGATCGCCCCGAGCGCCTCGGTCGACATCGGCTTCCAGGCCAGCCACTCCGGCAACACCGGCAAGCCGGCGTCCTTCACCCTGAACGGCGCCCCCTGTTCGGTCGGCTGATCCCCGGTGACCCTCCGGACGCGATCCGCCGACGGACCGTACCCGCCGTCGCGACGTGCCCGGCCGCACCGGCCGGGCGCGCCGGGCGCGGCGGGAGGTCAGGTCCGCACCGGCGCGTCGGCACGCCGGAGCACCGCCTCCAGCCAGCTCCGCTGCCGCCGCACGTGGACCGCCTCCCCGCCCTCGTGGCCGTTGTACGGGTAGGTGTGCATCTCCCGCAGCGGCGGCACCGGCCGGCCGCTGGCGGCGCCGTACTGGTTGTACGCGGCGAATCCGGTGCTCGGCGGGCAGACGTCGTCCCGCAGGCCGATGCCGAAGTGCGCCGGGGCGGTGGCCCGGCGGGCGAAGGCGACGCCGTCGACGTGGGCGAGCGTGTGCCGGACCGCCGCCTCGACCTCGCGGTCGACGGCCAGGTACCGGGCGATCTCGCCGTACGGGGAGGCGTCGGTGAGCTGGACGGCCCGCAGGATGTGACACGCGAACGGCGCGGTGACCAGCACCGCGGCGAGGTCGTCGACCAGGCCGGCGACCGCCAGGGCGAGTCCGCCGCCCTGGCTGTTCCCGGCCGCGACGACGCGTGTCGCGTCGACGCCGGGCAGCGCGCGGACCGCGTCGACCGCGCGGACCGCGTCGGTGATCAGGCGACGGTAGTAGTAGTCGTCCGGGTTCAGGATGCCCCGGGTGGCGATGGTCGGACCGCCCGGGCCGCCGTGCGGGTCGGGGGTGTCGCCGCGGGCGTACCAGCCGCCCTGGCCCCGGTTGTCCATCAGCAGGTGGGCGTACCCGGCCACCGGCCAGGTCAGCCGCTCACCGGGCAGGCCCCGCCCGCGTCCGTAGCCGGCGTACTCCACCACGGCGGGCAGCGGCCCGTCGACGCCCGCGGGGCGGGTGTACCAGGCCCGCACCGGTTCGCCGTCGAAGCCGGCGAACGTGACGTCCCAGGTGTCCACCAGTCGCAGGCCGGTGGGTTCGGGCCGGACGTCGCACAGGACCGGGGTGGCGGCGGCCCGGTCGAGCGTGGCGCGCCAGAACCTGTCGAAGTCGGCGGGCTCGGGGACCGCCGGCCGGTACCGCCGGAGCTGGTCGAGTGGCAGGTCGGAGAAGGGCACGGATCCTCCACGGATGACGAGGAGATCGATCACCTTGACATCGATCAAGCGATGGCCATAAATTTCCGGAAAGCTTACGGGCCATTACCGGAATTTTCGGCCACGGTGGGAGGGCGCGAATGACATCCGTACGCTCGGATGCGCGGTTCGCCCCGACGGGGCCCGCGCCCGCGCCGCGGCCGGACCGCCGGCGTCGCGTCGGCCGCCGCCGACCCTGGCGGCGGGCGCTGCGGCGGGACTGGCAGCTCTACTCGCTGGCCGTCCTGCCGCTGCTGTTCTTCCTGGTCTTCCGCTACCTGCCGATGCTGGGCAACGTGATCGCGTTCCGGCGCTTCCGGCCCGGCGGCAGCGTGTTCGGCGAGTACTGGACCGGCCTGCGCTACTTCCGGCTGTTCTTCACCGACCCCACGTTCTGGGACGTCTTCACCAACACACTGGTGCTGGGCGCGTTGACGCTGCTGTTCTGCTTCCCGCTGCCGATCGTGCTCGCGCTGCTGCTCAACGAGGTGCGCAGCCGGGTCCTCAGGCGGTTCGTGCAGTCGGTGTCCTACCTGCCCCACTTCCTGTCGATCGTGATCGTGGCCGCGATGGTCATGCAGTTGCTGTCCGTGGACGGCACGGTGAACCAGGTGGTCGGCGCGTTCGGTGGGCAACCGGTCCCGTTCATCCAGGAGCCCGGCTGGTTCCGGTCGATCTACGTCTCCTCCGAGGTCTGGCAGACCGTCGGCTGGGGCACCATCCTCTACCTCGCGGCGCTCACCACGATCGACGGCGACCTCTACGAGGCGGCCCGGATCGACGGCGCCAACCGGTGGCGACAGACCTGGCACGTCATGCTGCCCGGGATCCGACCGACCATGATGACGTTGCTGATCCTGAACATCGGCACGTTCATGGCGGTCGGCTTCGAGAAGATCCTGCTGCTCTACAACCCGCTCACTTACCCGACCGCGGACGTCATCTCCACCTATCTGTACCGGGTGGGCATCGTCTCCGGGAACCTCAGCTACGCCGCCGCGATCGGCCTGTTCGAGGCCGTGATCGGCCTGACGCTGGTGCTGTCCGCGAACGGGATCTCCCGGCGCGCGGTGGGGACGAGCCTGTGGTGACCCCCCGCCCCACCCGGGGCTACCGCGTCTTCCAGGCGGTCAACGCCGTCGTCCTCACCGCCGTGGTGGTGGTGACGGTGTACCCGTTCCTCACCATCGTGGCGCGCTCGCTCAGCGACAACGCCGCCATCGTCAGCGGGCAGGTCAACCTCGTCCCGCGCGGGTTCAACCTCACCGCGTACCGGGTGGTGACGTCCGACCCGGCGTTCTGGATCAGCTACCGCAACACCGTCGTCTACACGGTGGTCGCCACGCTCATCTCCGTCGTGCTGACCACCTGCTACGCGTTCGTGTTGTCGAAGAAGCACCTGCGGGGCCGGACCGCGCTGGTCGGGATCGCCGTGTTCACCATGTTCTTCACCGGCGGCCTGATCCCCAACTACGTGCTGGTCACCAGCCTGGGCCTGAAGAACACCGTGTGGGCCGTCGCGCTGCCCAACGCCATCAACGTGTTCAACCTGCTGGTGATGAAGGCGTTCTTCGAGAGCCTGCCGGTCGAGTTGGAGGAGGCCGCCGCGGTCGACGGGCTCGGCACGTACGGGACGCTGCTGCGGATCGTCCTGCCGCTGTCCAAGGCGATGGTGGCCACGATGGTGCTGTTCTACGCGGTGTCGTTCTGGAACTCGTGGTTCGCCGCGTTCCTCTACATGGACCGTCAGGACCTGCTGCCGGTGACGGTCTACCTGCGCAACCTCATCGTGGGCGCGAGCGACGCCACGCAGACCGGCGGCGGGCTCGGCAGCGGCGACGACATCGTGCAGGCCGCCGCGACCATCCAGTCCGTGACCATCGTGCTGACGGTCCTGCCGATCCTCGCGGTCTACCCCTTCATCCAGCGCTACTTCGTCTCCGGAATCATGCTCGGCGCCGTCAAGGGATAGCGGTGCCACCAACCGAAGGGAACACCAATGGTCCAGCTGTCCCGCCGCCAGGTGCTGCTCGCCACCGGCGCGGCCGCCGTCGTCTCGCTCACCGGATGCGGTGACGACGGCCCCGACAAGAAGGACCTCGACCGCAACCGGGCCGGCGCGATGGAGAAGTACGGCGTCGGCGACCAGTTCCGGGCCACCGAGCCGGTCACGTTCTCGATCCTCTACAACAACCACCCGAACTACCCGCTCAAGCCGGAGTGGCTGTTCTGGTCGGAGCTGGCGAAGCGGACCAACGTCAAGCTCGACCCGGTCGCCGTGCCGCTCAGCGACTACGAGCAGAAGCGCAGCGTGCTCGTCTCCTCCGGGGACGCGCCGCTGATCATCCCGAAGACCTACCACCCGCAGGAGAACTCGTACGTCTCCTCCGGCGCCATCCTGCCGGTCAGCGACTACCTCGACCTGATGCCGCACTTCGCGGAGAAGCTGGAGAAGTGGAACCTCAAGCCGGAGATGGACACGCTCCGGCAGGAGGACGGCAAGTTCTACCTGCTGCCCGGCCTGCACGAGAAGCCCTGGCAGGAGTACACGCTCGCGGTCCGCACCGACATCCTGGAGCAGCTGGGCATCCCGTCGCCGACCACCTGGGACGAGGTCTACACCATGCTCAAGGCGATGAAGGCGGCCCACCCGGACGTCCATCCGTTCTCCGACCGGTTCGGCAAGCCCAACCCGGCCGGCAACCTGCTGAACATGCTCGCCCTGTCGCACGGGCTGCCGGGCGCCGGCTGGAACTACCAGGCCACCGCGTGGGACGCCGGCGCCGGGAAGTACGTGTTCACCGGCGCGTCGGAGCAGTACCGGCAGGTGGTGACGTTCCTGCACAAGCTGGTCGCCGAGGGGCTGCTCGACCCGGAGACGTTCACCCAGACCGACGACCAGGCCCGTCAGAAGCTCGCCAGCGGCAAGTCGTTCGTGATCAGCACGAACGCGCAGACGCTGGTGAACGACTACCGCCCGGACATCGCGAAGATCAACCCGAACGCCCGGCTGAAGAAGATCATGTTCCCGATCGGCCCGGCCGGTCCGGTCAACCCGGCGAGCCGGCTGGAGAACGGTGTGATGATCTCCAGCAAGGCGCGGGAGAACAAGAACTTCGTGGCCATGATGCAGTTCATCGACTGGCTCTGGTATTCCGACGCCGGCCAGGAGTTCGCCAAGTGGGGCGTCGAGGGCACCACCTACACCAAGGACGCCTCGGGCCGGCGCGCCCCCGCCCCCGACGTCGACATCGTCGGGCTCAACCCCAAGGGCACCAAGCACCTCCAGAAGGACTTCGGCTTCGCCAACGGCGTCTTCGCGTACGGCGGCAAGCTGGACCTGGTGCAGTCGTTCTTCTCCCCGGAGGAGATGGAGTTCCAGCGGGAGATGAACGGCCGCAAGCCGGCGCCCTGGGTGACGCCGCCGCCCGCGCCGCTGACCGACGAGGAGCGCGAGCAGACCACGCTCTGGGCGACGGCGCTGAAGGACTACGTCACCCAGAACACGCTCCGGTTCGCGCTGGGCCAGCGCCCGTTGAGCGAATGGGACGCCTACGTCACCGAACTGAAGGGCAAGAACGCGCAGGCGTACACCGATCTGGTCAACAAGGCGTACGAGCGGTACCGCAAGAACCACGGGTGACCGGCAATGCGCCAGATCGTCCCCGATCGGCCCGTCGGCCGGCTGACCGACGCCTGGCGCGCCTGCGTGGGCACCGGGCGGTTCGACCTGGCGCTGCGCCGGGACTACCAGGACTCGCTGGCGCTCGTGCAGCGCGACATCGGGTTCCGGCACATCCGCGGCCACGGGCTGTTCAGCGACGGCGTCGGCGTGCACCGGCCGTACGAGTACCGGGGCGAGCGCCGGGTGCGGCACGCGTTCACGTACGTCGACCAGGTCGTCGACGCCTACCTGGAACGGGGCGTCCGGCCCTTCGTGGAGCTGGGTTTCATGCCGTCGGCGCTCGCCTCCGGGGACCAGACCGTGTTCTGGTGGCAGGGCAACGTCACGCCACCGGCCTCCTATCCGGAGTGGGGCGACCTGGTCCGCGCCACGGTGGCCCACCTGGTCGACAGGTACGGCCTGGCCGAGGTGCGCGGCTGGCCCATCGAGGTGTGGAACGAACCCAACCTGCCCGACTTCTGGCGCGACGCCGACCAGGCCGCCTACCACCGCCTGTACGAGGTGTCGGCGCACGCGGTCAAGGACGTCGACGCCTCGCTCCAGGTCGGCGGCCCGGCCATCTCCCCCGGCGCGGACGAGTGGCTGGCGCCGTTCGCCGAGTTCGTCGCCGCCCGCGACGTGCCCGTCGACTTCGTCAGCCGCCACGCGTACACCTCCGGCCCGGCCCGGCACATGCCGTTCGGCACCCACCAGACGCTGGCCCCGGCGGCGGAACTGCTGGAGCAGTTCGCCGCGCCGCGCCGCCACCTGGCCGGCACCGCGCTGGCGGACCGGCCGGTGCACATCACCGAGTTCAACTCCTCCTACCGGCCGGACAACCCGGTCCACGACACCGCGTTCCACGCCGCCTACCTCGCGCCGGTGCTGGCCGGCGGCGGGGACCTGGTCGACTCGTTCTCGTACTGGACGTTCAGCGACGTGTTCGAGGAGGTGGGCGTGCCGACCACGCCGTTGCACGGCGGTTTCGGCCTGCTCGCCCACCGGCAGCTCAAGAAGCCCACCTACCACCTGTACGCGTTCATGGCGCGGCTCGGCGGCGACGTGCTCGCCCGCGGGCCGGACCACCTGGTCACCCGGCACCCGGACGGTCGGGTCGCGGTGCTGGCCTGGGCACCGGTCGACGTCACCGGCCGGGCACCGGCGCCGGCACGGCACACCCTGGCGCTGTCGGTCCCGCTCGGCCCGCCGGGCGCCACCTCGGCGTTCCAGCTCCGCTCGTCGGTGAGCGAGGAGGCCGGCAACGTCCGGGCGGCCTGGCGGGAGATGGGCAGCCCGCGCTCGCCCCGCCCCCGGCAGCTCGACGCGCTGCGGGAGGCCGCCGAGCCGGCCCGCAGCCACCGGGCCGTGCCGGTCGCCGCCGGGCGGGCCGACGTCGACCTCACGCTCGCCCGGCACGAGGTGACGCTCGTCGAGCTGACGCCGGTGGTGGACGAGACGCCGCCGTGGGACGACGGGCGGCTGCTCGACCCGACCGGTGAGCCGGCCCCGACCGGGGCGGAGCCGTGGTGAGCGGGCCCGGCCGGCGGGAGTTCGGCGACGGACCGCTGTCGCGGGCCGCCGCGGCCGTGCACATCCTGCTCGTCGTGGAGGTGCTGCTCCTGCTCGCCACCGTGCCGGGGCTGGTCGCGCTGGTGCTGCTCGACCGGGACGTCAGCAACCTGCCGCTGGTCGCGGTCTGCCTGCTGCCGGTCGGGCCGGCCGTCTCCGCCGCGCTGCACGCCCTGCGTCACCAGCGCCGGGACCTGACCGACCTGCGGCCCGCCGCCGCGTTCCGGCGTGCCTACCGGGCCAACCTGCCGGGCGTGCTGCGGGTCTGGGTGCCGACGCTGGCGTGGTTGACGCTCATCGCGATGAACCTGGCCCACCTGTCGGCCGCGGCCGTGCCGGCCTGGTGGGCGGTGCCGCTGGTGCTGGTCGGTGCGGGCGTCGCGCTGGTCGGGACCAACGCCCTGGTGATCGTCTCGCTGTTCGCGTTCCGCACCCGCGACGTGGTCCGGCTGGCCGGGTACTTCCTGGTCCGTACGCCCGGCGTCACGGTCGGCAACGCCGTCCTGCTGGGTGCCGCCGCCGGCGTCACCGCCGTCTTCTCCGAGGCGGTGCTCGCGCTCCTGGGCGCGGTCGGCGTGCTGGCGCTGCTCCGGATCGGCGACCCGATGATCGACGTGATCCGGAGGGAGTTCACCGCGTGAGTACCGCTGCCACGGACGACCCGGCGAGCGGCGCGGAGCCGCTGCCGGTGGAGACCACCACCTGGCACGCCGCCTGGCTGCCGCCGGAGGCGTTCCGGGCGCTCGGCACCCGGGGCGTCCTGGTGCACGGTGCCGGCCCGCTGGTGGACACCGTGCTGGACGAGGTGACGCGGGCCTGCGCCCGGCACGGCGGCCGGGTGTGGCGCTCCCCGTCCTGGGACGTCGACGCCGACCTGGTGCTCGCGCTGCGCGACGCCGGTCCGCTGGCGAACGCGACCGCCGAGGCGGTCCGCCTCGCCGCCACGCCGGCGGGAAACGGCCGGGGCGACGGCGCGCTCGGCGACGAGGGGTTCCTGATCGCCCGGTCGGCGGGCGTGACGGTGGTGCTGGCCGACGCGCCGGCCGGCCTGCTGTACGGGCTGTTCCACGTGGTCCGGCTGGGCGCGGCGGCGTTCGACGTCGACCGGCCGGCGCGGCGGCACGGCCCGGCGTTGTCCCGCCGGATGCTCGACCACTGGGACAACGTGGCCGTGCACCCGGTGTCCGGTCAGGTCGAGCGCGGCTACGCCGGCGGCTCGATCTTCTGGCGCGACGGCGCGGCGCGGCGGGACACGGCCCGGATCCGGGACTACGGGCGGCTGCTCGCCGCCGCCGGGATCAACGCGATCGCGGTGAACAACGTCAACGTGCACGACACCGAGGCGCGGCTGCTGACCGATCGGCTGGGCGACGTGGCGGAGATCGCGGACGTGCTGCGCCCGTACGGCGTGCGGGTGCACCTGGCGGTCACGTTCGCCGCCCCGGTGGTGCTCGGCGGCCTGCCCACCGCCGACCCCCACGACGACCGGGTACGGGCCTGGTGGGCCGCCGCCGCCGGGCGGGTGTACGCGCGCGTCCCGGACTTCGGCGGCTTCCTGGTCAAGGCCGACTCGGAGGGCCGGCCCGGCCCGTTCACCTACGGGCGCGACCACGCCGACGGGGCGAACCTGTTGGCCGCCGCGCTCGCGCCGCACGGCGGTGTGGTGCACTGGCGGGCGTTCGTCTACGACCACCACCAGGACTGGCGGGACCGGTCGACGGACCGGGCCCGGGCCGCGTACGACCACTTCACCCCGCTGGACGGGCGCTTCGCCGACAACGTGATCGTCCAGGTGAAGTTCGGCCCGGTGGACTTCCAGGTCCGCGAGCCGGTGTCGCCGCTGCTGCTGGCCATGCCGGCCACCCGGATGGCGGTCGAGGTGCAGGTGACGCAGGAGTACACCGGTCAGCAGCGGCACGTCTGCTGGCTCGGCCCCTGGTGGAGCGAGGTGCTGCGGTTCGCGCCCCGGGGCGACGCCGGCACGGTCGCCGACGTGGTGGCCGGCGCCCGCGGTGGCGGCCTGGCCGCGGTGGCCAGCACCGGCGACGACCCGTTCTGGACCGGGCATCCGCTGGCCCAGGCCAACCTGTACGCCGTCGGGCGGCTCGCCTGGGACCCCCGCCTGGCGCCCGACGCGGTGCTCGACGAGTGGATCGGGTTGACGTGGCCGCCGGCCACGACGCCCGACCCGGACCTGCTGCGGCGGACGCTGCACGAGATCATGGACGACTCCTGGCGCGGCTACGAGCGGTACACCGCGCCGCTGGGCGTCGGTTTCATGGTGCGGCCCGGGCACCACTACGGGCCCGACGTGGACGGCTACGAGTACACCGCCTGGGGCACCTACCACTTCGCCGACCGGGACGGTGTCGGGGTGGACCGCACCCGGGCGACCGGGACCGGGTTCACCGGCCAGTACCCGGCGCCCTGGTCGGAGGTGTACGAGTCACGCGAGCGGTGCCCGGACGAACTGCTGCTCTTCTTCCACCACGTCCCCTACGACCACGTGCTGCACAGCGGCCGCACGGTGATCCAGCACATCTACGACACGCACTTCGCCGGCGTCGAGCAGGTGGAGGCGATGCGTGAGCGGTGGCGCCGGCTCGCCGGCCTGATCGAACCGGCCGTGCACGAACGGGTGGCCGAGCGCCTCGACGAGCAGGTCCGCAGCGCCATCCAGTGGCGGGACCAGATCAACACCTACTTCTTCCGCAAGTCCGGGGTGCCGGACGCGTACGGTCGCCGCATCTGGTGACCCGGCACGGTCACCACGGGTGCACCGTGCCGTCGGTGAGCCGGTTCACCGGCAGGTAGGCCGGCGCGTACGGGAACCGGGCCGCCGCCGCCTCGTCGATGTCCACCCCGAGGCCGGGCGTCTCGGCGGGGTGCAGGTAGCCGTCGGCGAAGTGGTAGCCGTGCGGGAAGACCTCGTCGGTCTCCTCGGTGTGCCGCATGTACTCCTGGAGGCCGAAGTTCGGGATGGCGAGGTCGAGGTGGAGCGCGGCGGCCATGCAGACGGGCGACAGGTCGGTGGCCCCGTGCGAGCCGCTGCGCACGTGGTGCAGCGCCGCGAGGTCGAAGATGCGCCGCAGGTGGGTGAGCCCGCCGGCGTGCACCACCGTGGCGCGGACGTAGTCGATGAGCTGTTCCCGGATGAGCTGGGCGGCGTCGAAGATGCTGGTGAAGACCTCACCGACGGCGATCGGGGTGGTGGTGTGCTGGCGGATGAGCCGGAAGCCCTCCGGCAGGTCGGCCGGGACCGGATCCTCCATCCAGGTCAGCGCGTACGGCTCCAGGCTGCGGCCGAGCCGGGCCGCCTCGATCGGGGTGAGCCGGTGGTGCACGTCGTGCAGCAGCCGCAGGGTGGGGCCGAACTCGTCACGGACCCGGGCGAACACGCCCGGCACGTGGGCGAGGTACGCCTCGGTCGACCAGGTGGTCTCGCTGGGCAGCGCGGCGTCGGCCGGCTCGTAGAACATCTTGTCGGCGCTGACGCCGTAGGTGCGGGGCAGGCCGGGCACGCCGCACTGCACGCGTACCGCGCGGTAGCCGAGGTCGACGTAGCGGGCCACCTCGGCCAGCACCTCGTCGACGGTCTCGCCGTTGGCGTGGCCGTAGACGGTGACGCCCTCGCGGGACCGGCCGCCGAGCAACTGGTAGACCGGTAGCCCGGCGACCTTGCCCTTGATGTCCCAGAGCGCGGTGTCCACCGCCGCGATCGCGCTCATCGTGACCGGTCCGCGTCGCCAGTACGAGCCCTGGTAGAGGTACTGCCAGGTGTCTTCGATGCGGGCCGGGTCGCGGCCGATCAGCAGCGGCACCACGTGGTCGCGCAGGTAGGACGCGACGGCCAGCTCCCGACCGTTGAGGGTGGCGTCGCCGACCCCGGTGACGCCCTCGTCGGTCACCACCTTGAGGGTGACGAAGTTGCGGCCGGGGCAGGTCAGGATGACCCGAGCATCGACGATCCTCATCATCAGGACATTAACAGACATCCATGGTCGCGGCGGGACGGCGGCCCGCCGGCCGGGTCAGGTCGTCGACACCCAGGCCACCGTCCGCATGGTGGTCGGTGCGGTCGCCTTCAGGCCGGTGTCGGAGACGGTCCAGAGCACCCCGTCGACCACCAGCGACCGGCGGACCGGCGTCCACTCCGCACCGTCGCCGAGCGACGGCGGATGGTCGATCGTGCCGGCCACCGTGAACCCGTCGTCGCCGACCCGCAGCGCCAGCATCCCGGTGGCCGGTGCGGCCCGGCCAGCCGCCCCGCCGGCCCGGTCGGTGACCACGCCCGGCCGGTTCACCGGCAGCACCACCAGGCGCTCCGGCGCCCAGTAGAGGAACGCGTGCGGGTCGGACTCCGCGTCGGACCAGCCCCGCGCGACGTGGTGCCGGGCGATCCGGGTCGGCCGGGCCGGGTCGGCGACGTCGAACAGCGACACCTGGGTGCCCAGGACCTGCCCCCTGTCGGTCGCCTCCTGCCCGACCCCGAGCAACCGGCCGTCCCCGGCCGGATGCAGGTACGACGAGTACCCGTTGATCTTCAGCTCGCCGGTCACCCGGGGCGCGACCGGGTTCCGCAGGTCCACCGCGTACAGCGGGTCGGTCTGCCGGAACGTCACCGCGTAGCCGGTGGGGCCGAGGAACCGCACCGCGAAGATCCGCTCGCCGCGGCCCAGCCCGGTGACCTGGCCGACCCGGGTGAGCGTCGGGCCGTCCGTCCGCAGCACGTAGACGCCGGAGGTGGACCTGTCCCCGCGGCCCCACCGGTCGCCGGTGGTGGTGGCCACCCGCAGGTGCCCGTTCCACTCGGACAACGCGTACTGGTTGATCAGCCAGCCCGGCACCGAGCCGGACGCGACGTGACGCGGGGTGCGCCCCGTCAGGTCGAACTGGTAGATCTCGGTGCCGCCGTCCGCCCCGCCCGACGACGCCAGCGGCATCCGCCGGCGCTTGTCGTTGGTGAGATAGAGGCGAGGACCGCTGCTGTAGACCGTGTCGCCGTCGGCCGCGACGGTCACCGGGTCACCGATGCCGAGCGTGGACGCGCCGAGATCGAAGCTGAGCACGGTCACCATCGCGGTGCCGGAGAAGCCGGTCGGCCGGCTCACCCGGTCGCAGTCCACCCGCCCGGTGGCGGTGCGGCCGCCCTCGCGAACCTCGTACCGGGGCAGCCAGTCGTCGATCGTGGCCCGGTCGACGACGGCGCGGTTGGCGGCCGTCCGCTGCGCGTCGCTGCCCCGGGCCGGCGCGGGGAAGGCCAGCCGGGGTGTGGAGCGGACCACCACCCGGGCGGTCGCCCCGACCTGCCGCGCGTCGACCATGCTGCCGTCGATCCGGTAGTCGCCGAGGATCCGCGGCGCCTCGGCGAGGTCGACCAGGACCAGCCGGGCCTGCGGCTCGTCCGGGGCGGGCCGCCCCTTCGGCGCGGCGGACTTGGCCACCCGGCGGGCCGGGAGCAGCACGAGCGCCCGGTCGCCGTGCAGCAGCAGGCTGGTGTCGCCACGGGCGAACCGCTCCCCGACCGTCGGGTCGATCGCCAGCCGGCCGGTCAGCCGGCGACTCGCCGGATCCACCACGGAGAGCACGCCCCGGGTCACCGCGACGATCCGCCGGCCGTCGGTCTTGACCAGGTCCGGCTCGTCCACGCCGGCCTCGTGCACGGTGGTGCCGGAGAAACCGGCCGTGGGCGCGCTCGCCGCGTCCTTCGCGGCGGCCGGTCCGGCGGCCCGTTCGACGATGAGCCCGCCGTCGCCGCCCACCCCGAGGCCCCACGGACCGACCGCTGGCCGCGCCGCGGCCCGGAGCTGCCGCAACGCCTGCTCACAGGAGTCGAATGCGACCAACCGCAGCCCGCCGGCCGACCCGCCCCGGTCCCGGGGCGGCGGCGCGGCCGACGGTGCGGCGGTGCAGCCGGCGAGGGTCAGCGCGACGACCGTCGCCCATCCGACGGTTCGGGTTCTGCCACCAGTCATGAGCTCTCAGACGTGGCC
This sequence comes from Micromonospora sp. RP3T, assembly GCF_003027925.1. Taxonomy (GTDB): domain Bacteria; phylum Actinomycetota; class Actinomycetes; order Mycobacteriales; family Micromonosporaceae; genus Micromonospora. The sequence goes on along the minus strand of NZ_PYPS01000011.1, from coordinate 56,930 downwards.
GTCCCGGACCCGGTTCCCGGGTTCGTCGGCTCAGCCCCCGGCCATCGCGCCGAGCACGATGAACGGCTCCTTGCCGACGACCACCTCCTCGGGCAGCGGCGCGTCCGGCGGCTCGTGGGACAGGTCCCGTTCGCAGGCGTAGAAGCGGACGAACGGGCGGCGCGCGCCGCTGTGCCGGTCGCGGATCGTGCCCCGCAGCATCGGGTACGCGGCCTCCAGCGCGTCGAGCACCTCGCGCTGCGTGGGCGGACCGGCCACCTCGACGCGCACCTCGCCGGTGACGTGCGCCAGATTCTTCAGGTGGGCCGGCAGCACGACCCGGATCACGGCAGCACCTGGACCTCGACGGAGAGCACCGGCGGCAGGTCGCGCACGATCGGCGCCCAACTGTCGCCGGCGTCCGCCGAGTGGTAGACCTGCCCGCCGGAGGTGCCGAAGTAGATCCCGCACTCGTCGAGCGTGTCGACAGCCATCGCGTCGCGCAGCACGTTGACGTAGCAGTGCGACTGCGGCAGGCCCTCGGTCAGCGGCTCCCAGTGCTCGCCGCCGGTGCGGCTGCGGTAGACCCGCAGCCGGCCGTCCGGCGGGTAGTGCAGCGAGTCGCTGGTGATCGGCACCACGTAGATCGTCTCGGGCTCGTGCGCGTGCACCGCGATCGGGAAGCCGAAGTCCGACGGCAGGTCGCCGCTGACCTCCCGCCAGCTCCCGCCGGCGTCGTCGGTGCGCATCACGTCCCAGTGCTTCTGCATGAACAGGGTGTCGGGCCGGGACGGATGCTGGGCCAGCCGGTGCACGCAGTGGCCGGTCTCCGAATCCTGGTCGGGGATCTCCGCCGACCGGAGCCCCTTGTTGATCGGCAGCCAGCTCGCGCCGCCGTCGTCGCTGCGGAACGCCCCCGCCGCCGAGATCGCCACGTAGATCCGGTCCCGGTGGACCGGGTCCAGGATGATCGTGTGCAGGCACATCCCGCCCGCGCCGGGCTGCCAACCGGGACCGCTCGGGTGCTGGCGCAGCGCGGTCAGCTCGGTCCACTTCTCGCCGCCGTCGGTGGAGACGTAGAGCGCGGCGTCCTCCGCGCCGGCGTACACCGTGTCGGGGTCGTGCCGGGACGGTTCGAGATGCCAGATCCGCTTGAACTCCCACGGCCTGGGCGTGCCGTCATACCAGAGGTGCTCGCCGACGTCGCCGGCGTAGGCGAAGTCGTTGCCGACCGGGGCCCAGCTCCGGCCGCCGTCGTCCGAGCGCTGGATGAGCTGCCCGAACCAGCCGCCGGACTGGGACGCGTAGAGCCGGTCCGGAGCGACCGGGGAGCCGGTCAGATGGTAGATCTCCCAGCCGCCGAAGTGCGGGCCGTCGACCGTCCAGTCGCGGCGCCGCTCGTCCGACGTCAGCAGGAACGCGCCCTTGCGCGTGCCGACAAGCACTCGAACTATGCTCATATCCTCATCCTTTGTCCGCAGGTGCAGCAGCTATGACCACGGATCGCGTCGAGACTCATCGGTGTTCTACTCCCCGCCTACGACAATCGACGGCCCCACCGGCGGCGGCAAGGACGCCGCGCCGGCCGTCCGGGTTGTCGGTGGGAGTGGTTAACCTGCCCGCGTGACCGCCCCCGGAGACGTCCCACCCGACCACCTCGACCGCCTGCGACCGGTCTGCCTCGGCCTGCCGGAGACCCACGAGGAGCCGGCCTGGGTGGGCCTGCGCTGGCGGATCCGCACCCGCACGTTCGCCCACGCGTACACCGTCGGCCCCGACCACCCGGCCGCCGTCGCGCGGGCCACCGCGACCGACGAGCCGCTCTGCGTGCTGACGTTCCGCGCGCCCGGCGACGAGATCGCCGGGCTACTCGCCGCCGGTCCGCCGTTCTTCGCGCCGGGCTGGGGCGCCGACGTGGTCGGGATGACGCTCGACGACACGACGGACTGGACCGAGGTCGCCGAGCTGCTCACCGAGAGCTACTGCCTGCGGGCGCCGAGGAAGCTGGCCGCCCGGGTGGACCGGCCGCCGGGCTGAGTCAGCCGAGCTTCTTGCGCAGCGTCTCGAACGCCAGGTCCGGGCGACGCGGCACACCGAAGCGCTCGTCGCCGTAGGGGAACGGGCTCAACTCACCGGTGCGAGCGTAGCCGCGCCGCTCGTACCAGGCGATCAGGTCGTCGCGCTGGACGATCACGGTCATCCGCAGCTCACCGGCGTGCCAGCGCTCCCGGGCGTACCGCTCGGCCTCGGCCAGCAGCTCCCGACCCAACCCGCCGCCCTGGTGACCGGGCGCGACCGCGAACATGCCGAAGTACGCGTGGTCGTCCCGGCGCTCCAGCTGGCAGCAGGCGACCGGCGCGCCGTCCCGCTCCGCCAGCAGCACCACGCCGGCCGGGCCGGTCACCGCGGCGGCCACCATCTCCGGGTCGGTACGCTGGCCGTCGAGCAGGTCCGCCTCGTGGGTCCAACCGGCCCGGGCCCGGTCCCCACGGTAGGCCGACTCGATCAGGTCGACCAGGGCGGGCACGTCGGCGGGTCCTGCGGTACGGGTCGTGGTGCTGGTCATCGTGCTCTCCACGGTCGGCGCGGCGTACCCCGCCAGCGTACGCAGGCCGATGCGCGACGCACCCGGCGGCACGGGACGGCCGGAACCGGCGCGGCGTGGTTCACTGCCGGCGTGGAGACGACCATCGGCGCGTCGAGGCGGCCGGCGACGCTCGACCTGCCGGCCGGACCGGTCCGGGGCGGGCTGGTGGTGCTGCACGGTTCGCACGCCGACAAGCGGTCCCACTTCCTCTACCGGCACCTCGCCCGGCTGCTGCCACCGGCCGGCGTCGCGGTGCTGCGCTACGACCGCCGCCCCCGCGTCGACGGCCGCGACGTGCCGCTCGCCGACCAGGCCGAGGACGCCGCCGCCGCGGTCACCGTGCTGCGCCGGCACGTCGGCCCGGCACCGGTCGGGCTGTGGGGCTTCAGCCAGGGGGCCTGGGCGGCGGCGGTCACCGCCGCCGCGCACCCCGTCGACTTTCTGATCCTGGTCGGGTGCAGCGGGGTCAGCCCGGCCGCGCAGATGCGCTACGGCACCGCCGAGCAGCTACGCCGGCACGGCTACGGATCGGCCGACGTGGCCGAGCTGACCCGGTTGCGCGAGGTCGCCGAGGGGTTCCAACGCGGCGACGTGCCGCGCCCGACCGCGCAGGCGGCGCTGACGGCCGCGCTGTCGCGGCCCTGGTTCCCGCTGGCGTTCCTCCCCCGCGAGCTGTCCGAGCGGCCGGGCACCTGGGCCGACATGGATTTCGACCCGGTGCCGGTGTTCGCCCGGCTGACCGGCCCGGTGCTGCTCTGCTACGGCGAGACCGACGCCTGGATCCCGATCGAGGAGAGCATCGCGGTGTGGCGACGGGCGGCCCGCGACGCCGACCTGACCGTGGCCCGGCTGCCCGGTTGCGACCACGCGCCCACGCTCGGGGAGCGCGAGGAACTGGCCGCCGTCAGCCCGCGCTACGAGGCCGCGCTGCTCGACTGGCTCGACCGGTGGCTCCCGGCTCCCGGGGCCCCGCCGGCGTGACCGGCGAAACCGCGTCGCCGCCGACCCGCGGCGCGGCTACGCTGCCCGCCATGACCGCCGAGCTGCCCCCGTACGAGTTCGCCTTCCCCGGCCCGCTACGTGACCAACTGGTCACCGCCGTGCTGGACGGCACCAAGACCAGCACCACCGGGCTGCTTCAGGACAACGAGATCGAGGGCGAGCCGCTGCCGGCCGTCGGCAGCCGGTTCGCGGTGATCGACTCCGCCGGCCGACCGGTGGCCGTGATCGAGCTGGTCGAGGTCCGCGTGGCCCGGCTCGGTGACGTGGACCTCGACCATGCCCGGGACGAGGGCGAGGGCTACACGTCGGTCGCCGCCTGGCGCGCCGGCCACGAGGACTACTGGCACGGCGCCGACTACCGCGGGTGGCTCGGCGACCCCACGTTCACGGTCGACGACGACACGCCCGCCGTGCTGGAGCGCTTCCGCCTCGTCGAGACGCTGTGACGGCACGCTCTGCTAGCTGTGGGTGCAATTGTCGTCGCGGTGGCGACAACAGACGCACCCACAACCCGGTGGTGGGCAGGCCGATGCCGCTCAGTCCATCCACCAGGCCTGCATGTCCGCCCCGAGCGGCGTGAAGCGCAGCACGGTCACCACGGCACCGGCCACCACGCCGGCCAGCAGCAACACCCGCAGCCCGCGCGGCAGCGACCGCCGGTCCCGGGCCAGCAGCACCACGCCGTAACCGGCCAACAGCGGGCTGGCCAACCCGGCGAGATAGAGCAGCGCGGTGAGGCCGTAGAGCCACATGAACGGGTTCCAGCCGTGCATGCCGAACGGCACCAGGTCCTTCGGGTCGTACGCGCCGGTGCGCAGCTCGGCCGGGCCGGCGCCGGCCGACACCATCCGGCCCAGCCAGAGCGCGGCGACGGTGAGGAACGCGACCACCAGCGCCACCTGCGCCGTCGCGACGGTGCGCGCCAGCGGCGGACGGTGGGATCGGGCATCGACAGACATGAGGAAATACTATTCGGCGACCCACGGATGTCGGGGGGCATCGCATCGTCACCGGCGTGCCACACCTCGTCGCTGCCGTACCGACGGAATTGAGGGGGCATATTCAGGGGTTGTGCGTCGAACCCCCTGAGCGAATGCGCATTCCTTGCCGGGCCGACAATTCCACGGCTACTTTTCTGGACGTTGCGCTCACGCACCGCCGCGAAGGAGAGCACCCGTGGACCTGACCCTGACCTTTGACAACGCGTACGCGGCGCACGCCGCGGTCGTCATGTCGACAGTCGCCGAGTCGAACCCGGGCGAGACGCTCCGGTACTGGCTGGTGGCCGCCGACGACGTGCCGGCGAGCGCCCGGAACACGCTCACCCGCATCGCCGGGCCGAACGCCACAGTGGAGTTCCTCCGGGTGGACGCCGCGCAGGTGAACCTGTCGAAGGGCAGCGACCCGCTGATGGCGTACCTGTCACCGGCGATGTACCTGCGGCTGCTGGTGCCCGCGGCGCTGCCGGCGGACGTGCGCCGGCTGCTCTACCTGGACTGCGACACGATGTGCCTGAACAGCCTCAAGCCGCTGTTCGAGCTGGACATGGGCGGGGTGCCGCTCGGCGGGGTGCGGGACCCGTTCAACCGCCGGCTGCTGGACATGGGCGGCATCCCCGGCCTGTCGAGCTACGACCACCTCGACCCGCACGCGCTCTACTTCAACTCCGGCGTGCTGCTGATCGACGTGCCGCGCTGGAAGGAGTGCGAGGTGAGCGAGGTGTCGCTGGACTACCTGCGTCGGCACGCGCACGAGTCCCGCTACCCGGACCAGGACGCGCTCAACTTCGCGGTGCACGCCAACTGGCTGCGGTTGCCGTGGCGGTGGAACGACCTGATGGCCTGGCGACGGGAGCCGGAGTTCGGCGGCAAGCTCACCGACTCGTCGATCATCCACACCGCCGGCCCGGTCAAGCCGTGGCAGCCCGGCTTCCCGCAGGGCGCCCGGCGGGACTTCTACTGGCAGCACCGGCGGCGCAGCGGCGGCGGCCTCGGTTCGACGCTGCGGCGCTGATCCGCGCGGACACGACGAACGGCCCCGCCCGTCGGGCGGGGCCGTTCGTCGTCGTCGGACACCTAGGGGCCGGGCACCGCCCAGCGCAGGCCGGCCGGGTCCCGGAACACCACGCCCACCGGCGGGCCGCCACCTGTGGGTTCGAGCGTCGCGCCGGCCGCCAGCGCCCGCTGCACGAGCTGGTGCGGATCGGCCGGCGCGAGCGGCAGCGGGCCACCCGGACCGCCCGGGTCAGCCGGGCCGTCGGACCACTCGCTGACCGTCAGCCGGTGGCCGTCGACCACCAGTTCGGCGTGCAGGACGCGGCCGTCCAGCAGACACTCCCGCTGCACCGGCACCGCCTCGAAGACCGCCGCGTAGAACGCGGTCACCGTGGCGACGTCGGTCACCGTCAGGTGCGCACCGTTGCGCGGATCCCCGACGCCCATCGCGTTACCGCCTCTCGTTCACTCCGCGATACGGGTTCGGCCGGTCCAGCGGAAGACCGCCGGCGTGCCGTCGACGACGCCGGCCGGATCCCGCTCGAAGTGCTCGTAGCCCCCGTAGTGCCGTACCTTGATCTTGGATTCCACCGGGGACACCCGGTGGTTGCGCAGCTCGACCGGCAACGTCGCCGGCCCGCCCTCCAGCACCGCCTCGACGATGCCGGTGGCGTCCGTGCCTATCTGGTGGGCCGTCAGCGGCCAGGCGGTCCGGTCGTCACCGTTGACGAAGGACGTCGCCGTCCGGACGGCCGGGGCGGGATCGGAAGAAGCTGTCATGGCACGACCTCCGTCGTTCGTGTTCCGCCTCGCCGTGCGCGCGCCGTGGGCGCCGCGCACGAGCGCGGGGCGGATCGCCGCCGGCTCCGCCGGAGCGGCGCGTGCGGCGATCTCCCGTGCGACTCGAACGTAATCCAGATCACACCGCCGACGTACCCTTAGCCGCCCCCTAGCGAGGGCCGGCGGCCCTACTCCCAGCGGAACAGGCGGGTGGCGAGCAGGCAGCCCAGGACGGCGGTGCCGGCCAGCACGAGCAGCTGCGACACGGACGGGCTCTGCCCGGCCCACGCGGCGGAGAGAGTGTCCACGGTGGCGCCCAGCGGCGAGTATTCCCCGATGCGGGCCAGCACGGTGGGCATCTGGTCACGGGGCAGCCAGGCCCCGGCCAGGAACAGCAGCGGGAAGAACAGCGTCGGCCCGATGGACTGCGCCGACCGCGCCGACGGGGCGAGCGCGGCGATGAGCAGGCCGATCGCGAACAGGCAGGCCACCCCGAGCAGGAAGGCCAGCACGAAACCGGGCAGGTTGGCCGGCGCGGGCTGGTCCAGCAGGAAACGTACGCCGACCGCGGTGACCACCGCGCCGGCCACGCCCATGGCCAGGTTGACCACCACCTGGGCGATGAGCAGCAACGCCGGGCTGACCGGGGTGGTGGCCAGCCGGCGCAGCACCTTGCGTTCCCGGTAGATGCCCAGCGCCATCGGCAGCGTGAACAGCGCCAGCATCCCGATCGTCAGGGAGAGCGCGATGGACGGCAGGAACGTCTGCTCGCCGTGCTGCCCCGGGGTCGCCTCCTGGGTGGCGCCGCGCTGCGGCAGGCCGAACACCAGCATCAGGCCGAGCGGCAGCGCGAAGACGAAGAACAGCGAGACCGGCTCCCGCAGGAACAGCTTGGCCTCGACGGCGACGAGCTTGGACAGGGCGTTCACGATGACCTTCCGTCGAGCGCCGGCGGAGTGGCCGGGTGGCCGGTGAGGGAGACGAACGCGTCGTCCAGGGTGGGCTGCTCGACCCGGAGGCCGGCGTAGCGGATCTTGCGCTCGGTCAGCGCCGACAGCACCGCCTGGAGCACCTCCTCGGGACCGGTGACGGTGACCTCGTCGCCGTCCCGGCGCACGGAGCTGACCTCGGGCAGCGCGGACAGCAGCGCGTCGTCGAGGTGGTCGAGCGGGCGGAAGTGCACCCGGTGCTCGGCGTCCACCCGGGACATCAGCCCGGCCGGCGTGTCGATGGCGACCACCCGACCGGCGTCGATGAGCGCGAGCCGGTCGCAGAGCCGCTCGGCCTCGGCCATGAAGTGGGTGACCAGCACGACCGTCACGCCCCGGTCGCGGATCCGCTCGACCAGGTCCCAGGTGTCGCGCCGGCCCTTCGGGTCCAGCCCGGTGGTCAGCTCGTCGAGGATGGCGATCTCGGGGCGGCCGACCAACGCCAGCGCCACCGACAGGCGCTGCTTCTGGCCGCCGGAGAGCTTGTGGAACGCGGTGTTGCGCTGCTCGGCCAGCCCGAGGTCGGCCAGCAGCTCGTCGATGTCGGCGCGATTGCGGTAGAAGGAGCGGTAGAGGTCCAGCGCCTCCCGGACCCGCAGCTTGTCGGGGAGCTGGCTCTCCTGGAGCTGGGCGCCGACCCGCTGGCGCACCTCGGTGCGGTCCCGGATCGGGTCGAGCCCGAGCACCCGCACCGTGCCGCCGTCGGCGCGACGCAGACCCTGCACGCACTCCACGGTGGTGGTCTTGCCAGCGCCGTTGCGGCCGAGCACCCCGAAGATCTCGCCCTGCTCCACGCTGAACGAGACGTCGTCGACCGCCACCTTGTCGCCGTACCTCTTGTGCAGGTGCTCGACTTCGATGACCGGCATCTGGCGGGATCCTCCGTCGGGTACGGGTGCCGCCGGCGAGTCGCGGCGTCGGATGTGGGCGGGGGCGACCCGCGCGGCGGGCCGACGCCGCCCATCATCCGGGCAACCGAGACCCGGTTCAACCCATCGGCCGATGAATCGGGGGTGTACGGCCGCCGCCAGGGGTGTCGGACGGTCACCCGGCGTGTCGTCCGGCCCGGTGGGCGCAGGGGGTGGCCGGCCACCGGGCGGCCCGGTTACCGTCGGTGCGCCGCCGCCGGCGGCGAATCGCGAGAGGGGCGCCCGTGCCGCTGCTGAGCTGGCTCGACCGGTCCACCGACGAGCGACCGGACGCGATCCGCGTCGACGACCGGGCACTGTCCTGGGTGGAGCTGCGCCGGGCGGCTGCCGCGGTCGCCGACGACCTGCACGGGGTCCGCCGGGTGGCGGTGCCCGCCACGTCGAGCCTGGAGACCGTGGTCGGCGTGGTCGGCGGGCTGCTGGCCGGCGCGGCGGTGGTGCCGGTGCCGCCGGACGCCGGGCCGGTGGAGCGCGACCACGTGCTGCGCGACTCCGCCGCCGAGGTGCTGCTGACGACGCCCGGGACGCCGACCGTCGACGGTCCCGCCGGGCCGCCGACCCTGCCGGTGGACCTGACCCGCCGCTCGGACACCCGGCATCCCGAGCCGGACGCGGCGACCACCGCGCTGATCCTCTACACCAGCGGCACCACGGGCGCGCCGAAGGGCGCGGTGCTGTCCCGTCGCGCGGTCGCCGCCTGCCTGGACGGGCTCGCCGACGCCTGGGCCTGGACGCCGGACGACGTGCTGGCGCACGGCCTGCCGCTGTTCCACGTGCACGGGCTGGTGCTCGGCGTGCTCGGCCCGCTGCGGATCGGCGGCCGGCTGCACCACGTCGGCCGGCCCCGCCCCGACCGGTACGCGGCCGCCGCCGGCTCGCTCTACTTCGGCGTACCCACGATCTGGTCGCGGATCGCGGCGGAGCCATCGGCGGCGCGGGCCCTGCGCGGCGCCCGGCTGCTGGTGTCCGGCAGCGCCGCGCTCCCCGAGCCGGTCTTCACCGCGCTCACCGAGCTGACCGGCCACCGCCCGGTCGAACGGTACGGGATGACCGAGACCCTGATCACGGTGAGCGCCCGGGCGGACGCGCCCCGGCGGCCGGGCACGGTGGGCGTGCCGCTGCCCGGGGTGCGCACCCGGGTGGTCGACGAGCGGGGCACGACGCTGCCCACCGACGGGGAGAGCATGGGCGAACTCCAGGTCCGCGGCGACACGCTCTTCGACGGCTACCTGAACCGGCCGGACGCCGACGCGGCCGCCCGGACCACGGACGGTTGGTTCCGCACCGGTGACGTGGCGACGGTCGGCCCGGACGGCGCTCACCGGATCGTCGGCCGGGCCGCCACCGACCTGATCAAGAGCGGCGGGTACCGGATCGGCGCGGGTGAGGTGGAGGACGCGTTGCTGGCACATCCCGGGGTCCGGGAGGCGGCGGTGGTCGGCACCCCGCACCCGGATCTGGGCCAGCAGGTCACCGCGTACGTGGTCGGGAACGGGCTGGGCGAGGCCGAGCTGATCGACTTCGTGGCCCGGCAGCTCTCCGTGCACAAGCGGCCCCGGCAGGTGCGGCTGGTCGACGCGCTGCCCCGCAACGCCATGGGCAAGGTGCAGAAGAGCCGGCTGACCTAGCGTCGCGGCGCCGCCGGCACGGTGACGGCGGTGACCACCAGCCCCCGCTCCACCAGGAACCGGCCGTCGAACGCGGTCAGCTCCACGCCGCCGAGTCGTGGGCCGGGCACCAGCAGCCGGGCGGTGAACGTGCCGGCCGGGTCGACAGTGATGTCCGCCTCGGCGAAGTCCAGCCAGCGGCCGGTCAGCGGGAACCAGGCCTTGTAGACCGACTCCTTCGCGCTGAACAGCAGCCGGTCCCAGCAGGTTCCGGGGTGGGCGACGGCGAGCGCGGCGGTCCGGGTGCGTTCGGCCGGCAGCGCGACCGCCGCCAGCACCCCGTCGGGCAGCGGCGCGTGAGGCTCGGCGTCCACGCCGACGCTGCCGATCGTCCCGACGCGGGCCAGGGCGGCGCCGCGGTAGCCGTCGCAGTGGGTCATGCTGCCGACGACGCCGGCCGGCCAGCCGGGCGCGCCGCGGACGCCGGGCAGGATCGCCGCCGGCGGCAGGCCCAGCCGGGCCAGCGCCCGGCGGGCGCAGTGCCGGACGGTGGTGAACTCCTGGCGGCGCTTCGCCACCGAGTTCGCGACGACGTGCTCCTCGTCCGGGTGCAGGCGCAGCCCGACCGGGTCGGTGAAGCACTCCTCCACCACCACGGCCGGCGGCAGGATCCGCTCGATCACGCCCCGGATGGTAGGGCGTGTGCGCCGGTCCGTCCGACCCGCGGGCGATGGTCAGGGGTCGCGTACGGGGTGCTGTCCGCTCCGCCGGATCAGCAGCGACTTGCGGACCCGGCCCTGCGCGCCGCGGGGCAGCTCGTCGACGAAGTGCACCCGGCGGGGCCGGGCCGCCGCCGAGAGCAGCCGGCCGACGTGGTCGATGAGCGCCTGGGCGGTGAGCCCGGCCGCCGCGACGACGTACGCGACCACCTGCTCGCCGCGCGTGCGGTGCGGCGCGCCGACCACCGCCGCGTCGTGCACGCCGGGGTGGGTGAGCAGCACCTCCTCGACCTGCCGGGTCGGGACCGGCCGGCCGCCGCAGCGCACCACGCCGGTACCCTCCGGGCCGAGGATGCGGTGGCGTCCGGCCGGGTCCACCGTGGCCAGGTCGCCGGTGGGGTGCCAGCTGTCGACCGGTGGCGCCGACCCGGGCCGGTCGACGTACCCGCTGAACATCGTCGGGCTCCGGACGCTCAGCTCACCGACGGCGTCACCGTCGGCGGCCACCGGCCGGCCGGCGTGGTCCAGCACCCGGGTCTGCACGCCGGGCAGCGTGGTGACCGGTGCGCCGGCCGGACCGGTGAGCACGATCAGCGTCTCCGTGGTGCCGTACCCCTCCACCGGATGGTGGGAGGTCAGCAGCCGCAGCCGCTCGCCCACGGCGGGTGCCAGCGGGGCGTCGCCGGAGACCAGCATGCGCGCCCGCGACAGCGTCCGGGCCCGGGGCGCGTCCCGGGCGATGCGCGCCCACTGCCCGGGCAACGCCAGGTAGATGGTGCCGGCCGGGCCGGCGGTGGCGTGCCGGTCGAGGTGGACGAAACGGCTGCCCACCCGGAGCGCGCCGAGCAGTCCGACCACCAGCCCGTACGCCCGGAACAGCGGCGCGCCCTGGACGAGCACGTCCTCGGCGCTCCACCGCCAGGCGGCGGCGAGCAGGTCCAGGTCGGCCGCGATGGCCCGGTGCGAGATGCGGACGCCGCGGGAGAGCCCGCCGACGCCGCCGGTGTAGAGGATCACCGCGTCGCTGGCCGGCAGCGGGTCCGGGTGCGTGGCCCAGGACCGCTCCCGCAGGTCCACCGGGACGACCGGCAGGGTGGCGTCGGCGGTGGAGGTGGGGCCGAGCAGCACGTCGGCGCGGGACTCGCGCAGGATGCGGTGCCGCTCGTCCGCCTCGGCGCCGGGCGGCAACGGCACCACCGGCACGCCGGCCTGGACGGCGCCGACGATCCCGACCATGGTCTCCAGGCTCGGGCCGGCCTCGACCGCGACCGCCCGGGCGCCCAGGATCCGGCCGGTGACCGCGTTCGCGCAGCCCAGCAGCGCCTCGGCGGAGAGCGTCCGGCCGGCGACCCGGAGCGCGTCGCAACGGTCCGCCCCGGACCCCCGCAGCCCGGGCAGGAGCGTCATCGAACCGGGGCCCGGTATCTCGGCGGTGGTTGGCAGATCACGCGCGAACCCTTCACGTCCCGGGCGCGCGGCCCGTGGCCGATCCCCCCGTCGTGCGGTGGATTGTCATCCGCCGACCATGGCGGACAGTCCGAAATTAGGCGGCCGACGGGCGGCGGACAACCCCTACCCCGCATGCGCGACGCCGTCCGGTCGCGGTGTCACCGGCCCGGAGCGGCAGGTGGGGGGTGGACGGAGCCCACCGGATGAAAGTCATTCGCGTTGATCGGTCGACGGTGTGAGGCGTCCGCGGGTGCGAACGGAATCGGGGCGTCGAATCGCGCCTGTCGCTCCACCGCGGCATCCGGCACGACCGGGAAATAACGATTCCTATTTCATTCCGGGGCAGTTCCCGACGGGGCCGCTTTCTTTCCCGCCGCCGTTCCGTGGACCGATGCGCCGCGAATTTCTTGTTTAACAACAAGTTGCGGCAAAGGGCTTCCAGACGGACTGAAACGGGCAAGTTGGGCGAGGGCCGAAAGTGCGACGAGGGCGGCCGGAATCGGCCGGCAACCGCCGGGGCGAGAAACGTCCGAGCGCCGGCGCCCCGTACCGGACGCACCGGCCGGAGCAACCGGCGGCGACGCCGGCCCGCGGCATGCCGGCCGACCGACAGACATCGGGCCGCCGGCCGCCGCGCCCCGCCCGCGCGCCCGCCGTCCGGCAACAGGTGAACAGCGAGAACGCTCTCCCGCCGCGCGGCGGGAGCACACCCGCGACCGGGGGCCGCCGCGCTGACGGCCGGAGCCGGCCGGTCGGCCGCCGGATCCACCCCGAGCCGGGCCGTCCCGTTCTCCACGCGCATTAGCGGCAAGGGTGGAAAACGTTACCAACCGCCCTGTCGACCCGCCTGCGTCACGTTCCGGAAGAACCGGATGACTTTCCGCTGTCGGACCGCCCCGGGCACGCTCGCCGGCCACCGACGAGGCGATGCCATGTTTGCTCATCCTTTACATCCTTCGACTTGCCGCCCAATTGCCGGGCTGACATACTCCACTCCATGAATCGGGATCGATAGAGGCGGACCGCGTCGATCCGCCCAAATTGCGGGACCGCAGGTGGCGGCGGATTTTCGACGTGCGTGACCAGGCGCGACGTTCGATGAAACGCCCACGTCGTACCATCGTTGTCGGTATTCGCCAATTGGAATGGGTCAAGGATTTGTGGGTCTCTGACTGCAACGGGTGTCACCGGAGACCACGGCGCACGGCCCGCCCGGGGGCCGCGGCCGGGCGGAGGCCCACCCGATGACGATGGCCGAACGGGACCGGCATCTCGACGTCCTGACCGGTCGGCTCGCCGGCCTGCTCCACCCCGGCGGACCCGCCCTCACCCCCGGCCCGATCACGCTGATCACCGGACCGGTCGGCGCCGGCAAGACCACGCTCCTCCAGTCCTTCGCCCGACGGTGCGCCGAGGCCGGAGTCACGTTCCTCGGCGCCAGCGCGTCGCGCAGCGAACGCACAGTGCCGCTGGAGGTGGTACGGCAACTCGTCCGACGGGCCACCGTGGACGACGCCGACCGCGACCGCGTCGGCCGGCTGCTGGACCGGGCCGTGCTGCGTTGGGGCGAGACGGCCGACGAGGAGGCGCTCGCCCCGCTCACCGCCGCGATCGGCGGCGAACTGCTGGAACTCGTCGCGCGGGCACCCGCCGTGGTCGCGGTCGACGATGTCCAGCACGCCGACGCGCCGTCGCTACGGTGCCTCGACCACCTGACCCGTCGGGTCACCGGCCTGCCGGTGCTGATCGTGCTGACCGAGGCGCCGCGCACCCGGCCGTGGCATCCCACCGCGTACGCCGAGCTGCTCCAGCCGGCCCGACTGCACCGGGTCCGGCTGCCCCTGCTCACCGCGGACGGAACACACCGGATCCTGGCCGACCGGCTGGGCGCGCCGGTGGCCCGGCGGATCGCCGACGAGGCGTACCGGATCAGCGGCGGCAACCCGCTGCTCGTGCACGCGCTGGCCGACGACCACCCGGCCGGCGCCGAGACGCCGACACCCGGCGAGGCGTTCCGGGAGGCGGTGCTGAGCTGTCTCTACCGCTGCGAACACCTGGTGCTCAAGACCGCCCGCGCGCTGGCGGTGACCGAGGAGCCGCTGCACGGCCCGCTCCTGCCCCACCTGGTCGACCTCCCCTCCGAGCTGAACCTGCACGCCGTCGACGCGGCCACCAGCGCCGGTCTCGTCGACGCCGACGGCCTCCGCCACCCGGCGGTACGCCGGGCGGTGCTCGACGGCATGACGGTGGAGGAACGCGCCCGGTTGCACCGCGCCGCCGCCCAGCTGCTGCACGATGACGGCGCCCCGCCGCCGCGGATCGCGCCGCACCTGCTCACCGCCGACGAGCTGGCCGAGCCGTGGATGGCGCAGACCCTGCTCGACGCCGGCGAGCAGGCGCTGGCCGACGGCGACGTGGACACCGGCCGGCGCTACCTGCGCCGCGCCAACCGGGACTGCGCCGACGAGTGCCTGCGGGCCCGGATCCGCTCCGCCCTGGCCCGCGCCGAGTGGCGGCTGGACCCGCAGGGCGCGGTCCCCCACCTGCTCGGCGTCGCCACCGCCGTACGCGCCGGCCACCTGGACACCCGGCAGGCCGCCGGTCCGATCCAGTACCTGCTCTGGCACGGCCAGATCGGCCGGGCCATGGAACTCATCCACCACCTCGGTGAACGCGCCGACGGGGTGGACGCGCGCTCGGCCGCCGACCTGATGATCATCAAGGGCTGGATGGCCACGCTCTACCCCGGGGTCCCGCTCGACGGCGTCGCCGCACCGGCCGGCACCACCCGGGACCCGCTCGCCCTCGCCCGGGTCCGGCACCGCCTGCGCGGTGTTCTCCTGCTCGACACGGTTCTGGGTCGGGGCGACCTCGGCGCGCTGGAGAACGCCGAACGCACGCTCGGGACGCTCGGGCTGGACGACGAGCCGAACATGTGGAGCGCCGTCTGCGCGGTGATCGCCATGATCTACGCCGACCGGCTCGACCTGGCCGGCGAGTGGTGCGACCGGCTGGACCGGATCGCCTCCGCCCGCCGGCACCGGACGCCGCGTGCCCTGCTCACCGCCGTCGCCGCCACCGTGGCGGGTCGACGCGGCGACCTGCGCCGGGCACGTGAGCTCGCCGAGTCGGCGCTCAACCGGCTGTCCCCGAAGGGGTGGGGAGTCGTCATCGGCGCGCCGCTGGCCATCCGACTGTGGACGCTGACCTGCCTCGAGGAGTGGGACGAGGCGGCGGCCTGCCTGCGTACGCCGGTGCCGCCGACGCTGTTCGAGACCCCGTTCGGCCTGCACTACCTGCACGCCCGGGGGGTGCACGCCCTGGCCGCGGGCAGCCCTGAGGCGGCCCTGGCCGACTTCCAGTTGTGCGGGCAGCTGATGACCTCGTGGCGGCTCGACCAGGCGCCGCTGGTCCCCTGGCGGACCGAATCGGCGCGGGCGCTGCTGCGGATGGGCCGCCGGCAGCAGGCCGAGAAGGTGGTCCGGGAAGAGCTGGACCGGCTCCGCCCGACCGACCTGCGCTACCGGGGCGCCGCGCTGCGGGTGCTCGGCACCGTCGAGGAGGGAACGGAGCGGATCCGGCACCTGCGGTGCGCGGTACGGCTGCTGCGCCAGTGCGGGGACCGGGTCGAGCTGGCGCGCGCCCTCGGCGACCTCGGCCAGGCCCAGCAGCAGGCCGGCGACCTGCGTCAGGCGCGCAGCACGGCCCGGGCCGCGCGGGACCTGGCCGAGGAGTGCGGGATCCCGGTACTGCGGCCGACCGCGGCCGGCCGGGCCACCGCGCCCGATCCGGCTTCCGACGCCGGGATCCTGCTCACCGGCCTCAGCGACGCGGAGTCCCGGGTCGCCGCGCTGGCCGCGCAGGGGCACACCAACCGGGAGATCGCCGAGCGGATGTTCCTCACCGTCAGCGCCATCGAGCAGCGGCTGACCCGGATCTACCGCAAGCTGGACGTCAACTCCCGCAGCGAACTGGCCGCCCGGCTACGGCTCGACCGCTGAGCCCGACCGGCCACCCCGGACCCCCTGGGACCGACCACCCCCGTACCCCTGATGGTCCGCCCGCGGCCGACCATTCGGCCTGCGGGCCCCGCCGAATTGTGGTCTCCTCTCCTCGATCGGTCGTCACCTGCTGTCCATCGAGGCGAAACAGGCCCGTCATCCGGTCGGCCCACGCCCCCCTTCCGGACGGCCACGCAACCCCTAACGTCCGGTCGGCACCGTAGGTTTACCGCCGAAACGGTGGGGTCCCGGGACCGTTGTCGCACGCCAGGGCCGATGCCAGACTCGCCTGGAGCCGGAACCGTCGTCCGACGACGCGTTCCGGTGGGGAGGATTCCAGGTCCACCCGGCCGGCGACCCGGTGCGCTTCACCCCCTGTTTCGCGTCTGCGACGGGTGGGGTGAAGGGGTCGTCGACGACACCGGGCGGAGCGGCCTGCCGGCGGCGGTGACCCCGTCGCGGCGCCGCCGACGAGAAGGGCTGACGACACACGTGCTGGTACAGCGAGAAGAACAGCTCACCCTGCTGCGCGAGACCTTCCAGAACTGCGAACGGCAGCGGAGGGGACACGTCTCGCTCGTCACCGGCGCGGTGGGCAGCGGCAAGACGAGCGTGCTGGAGTCGTTCGGCGACTGGGCGGCCACCGCCGGTGGCCGGGTGCTCAGCGCAACCGCGTCGCGCGCCGAGCGCGGACTGCACCTGGGGGTGCTGGGGCAACTCCTCCAGGGGGCGCGGCTCGACCCCGAGACCGGGGTACGGGTGGAGCGTCTGCTGCGCCACTCCCCGGCCGCCCCGCCGGAGCCCGGGCACGGCGGCGACGACGCCGCCGACCAGGTGTGGGCGCCGGTGCTGCACGGCCTGTTCGGCACGCTGCTCGAACTGGCCGAGTCGGCGCCGCTCGTGCTGACCGTCGACGACGTGCACCACGCCGACCCGGCGTCGCTGCACTGCCTGCTCTACGTCGCCCGCCGGCTGCGGCACACCCCGATCATGGTGGTGCTCGCGGAGGCCCGCACGTTGCGCCCGTCGCACCCGCACTTCCGGGCCGAACTGTTCAGCCAGCCCCACTTCACCCGGATCACCCTGCCGCCGCTGACCGTGGAGGCGATCGCCCGGCTGGTCGACGACGACGTCGAGCCGGCGGCCCGCGAGGCCGCCGAGCGCTGCCTGCGGATGACCGGCGGCAACCCGCTGCTCACCCGCGCGCTCATCGAGGAACAGCCCCGGCCGGCGACGGACGAGGAACCGACCATGGACGCCACCCTCGGCGACGCGTTCGACCAGGCGGTGCTCGGCTGCCTGTACCGGCACGAGCCGGGCGTACGCCGGGTGGCTCAGGCGATGGCGGTGCTGGACCGGCCGGGCGGCCCGGCGGACCTGCTCGGCCACCTGCTCGACGTGGTGCCGGAGTCGGTCACCCCGATGGTCAGCATGCTGCGCACCACCGGCCTGCTGGACCATGATCGGCTGCGGCACCCCAGGATCCGACGGTCCATCCTGGCCGACATGTCCGTCGACGAGCGACGCGACCTGCACCAGCGGGCCGCCGAGGTGCTGCACGAACACGGTGTCGAGCCGGGCGGCGTGGCCGAGCACCTGGTCGCCGCCGGGTGGGCCGAGGCCGGGTGGACCGTTCCCGTGCTGCACGACGCCGCCGCCCAGGCGCTCGCCGCCGGCCGGCCCGACGTGGCCGCCGGCTGCCTGCGCCTGGTCGGCCGCGCCGAGGTGGACGACGAACAGCGGGTCGCCATCACCGCCATGCAGGTCAGCGCGCGCTGGCAGATCAATCCGCTGGCCGTCAACGGGCACCTCGACCAACTGGTCGACGCCGCCCGGGCGGGCGGCTGGCCGGCCGACGCCGCCCTGTCCGCCGCGCCGTACCTGCTGTGGCAGGGGCGGGTCGAGGAGGCCGACGAGGCGATCACCGGCTGCGCCGGGGACGACGAGCAGGCCCACGCGACGGGCCGTCGCCGGACGATGCACCTGCTGCTGGGGCTCTCCCACCCGGAGCACCTGGCCGCCGTACGGGAAGCGGCCGGTGTGCCGCGGACCGCGCTGCTGGCCGGCGGCTCCTCACCGGCGCAGGCGCTGGGCCTCGTCGGCGCGGCGCTGACGCCGACCGGCGACCACGACGCGGTGGCCGGCGCCGAACAACTGCTGCACCGCCACCACTGCGACGACGGCATGCTCCCCATGTTGGCCGCGCCGCTGCTGGCGCTGCTCTGGGCCGGGCGTGCCGACCGGGTGGCCGCCTGGACGGCGGCGCTGCTGGAGCGGCCGGCCGTGCGGCACGCCCCGCTCTGGCGGGCGGTGCTGCGGGCGCTGCGCGCCGAGGCGGCGCTGCGGCTGGGCGACCTGACCGTGGCCGACCAGCAGGCCCGGGCCGCGCTCGACGACCTGCCGGTGGCCGCCTGGGGAGTCGCCGCGGCCGGCCCGCTGGCCACGCTGATCTCCTGCGCCACCGAGTCCGGTCGACACGCCGAGGCGGACCGCTGGCTGGCGCAGAGCGTGCCGGCCGGCGCCTTCCGCACCCCGCTCGGGCTGCACTACCTGGCCGCCCGGGCCCGCCACCACCTGGCGCTCGGCCGGGCCCACGCGGCCACCACCGACCTGCGTCGGTGCGGCGAACTCATGCGCGCCTGGGGCGTGGACGTGGCCGGGCTGGTGCCCTGGCGGCTGGAGCTGGCCCGGGTACAGCTCGCGGTGGGCAACAAGGCGCACGCCACCCAGTTGCTCCAGGAGCAGTTGCGGGTGCCGCACGGGGTGGACGACCGTACCCGGGGCCGGGCGCTGCGGCTGCTCGCCGGCACCACCGCGCCGGACCACCGGCGCAAGCTGCTCTCCGAGGCGGTGAACCTGTTGCAGGGCTGCGGCGACCGACTGGAGCTGGTCCGGGCGCTCGGGGACACCGGGCAGACGCTGCAACGGGCCGGCGACTCGGCGCAGGCGCGGCTGCTGGTCCGTCGGGCGTACCAGCTGGCGCAGGACTGCGGCGCCTCCGTGCTGGCGCAACGGCTGGTCCGGCGCGAGCCGGGCAGCGTGCCGGCGGGTCCGCCGGCCGAGACGCCGGAGCCGGAGGACGGACTCAGTGAGGCCGAACGCCGGGTCGCGGCGCTCGCCGCCCAGGGCCACACCAACCGGCAGATCTCCAGCAAGCTGTTCATCACGGTGAGCACCGTGGAGCAGCACCTGACCCGGGTCTACCGCAAGCTCGACGTCAAGCGCCGCTCGGACCTGCCGGCCCGACTGGTGGCCTTCGCCGAGCCGCTGGGCGAGGAGATCCAGCCCGCCGCGTCCTGACCCGACCGTCGGTGTAAGGCGGGGCCCCTTGTTAACACCGGGTGTTAACAAGGGGCCCCGCCTCTACCGAATGCGTTAAGAAGGGGCCCTTCCTTATCCGCTCAGCACGAGGTCGGCGGCGGCGGTCACGCCGCCGGCGTGGCGCAGGCAGTCACGCCAGCGGGCGGCGCGGTCCCGGAAGGACGGCTCGGCCAGCAGCCGGCGCAGCTTCCCGACGATGTCGTCGACGTCGAGCGGGTCCTCGTGCTCGACCGCCAGCGCCACGCCGGCGTCGACCACCCGCACCGCCCCGTCGTAGCAGTCGAACCAGAACGGCATCACCAGCTGCGGCACCCCGAACCAGGCCGCCTCGTGGATCGCGTTCGCGGCGGCGTGGTTGAAGAACACCCGGACGTGCGGGTGCGCCAGCACCTCCACCTGCGACGGCAGCCACGACTCGACGCGCAGGTTCGGTGGCAGTTCGTCGGCCGGCGGCAGCAACGCGTGCCGGGCGGCGGGCAGCTTCCACAGCACCTGGTGCGCCGGCCCGAGCCGGGCGGCCACCTCGACCAGCGCGGCCACCTGCGCGGCGGTCGGGCGCATGATGGTGCCGAAGCCGACGTAGACCACCGACTCGTGGGCGTCGAGCCAGGCCCGCAGGTCGGCGCCGTCCGGGCTCGGCACGATCTCCCGGGGCACCATCGAGCCCACCATGCGCAGGTTCGCCGGCGCGGTGTCGAACGGGTACTCCAGCCCGAACACCGTGTAGGCGAGCAGCGCCTGGGCCGCCTCGGCGTACTGGGAGGGGCGCAGCTCGACGTTGCTGATGCCGGCGTCCGCGCGCCGTGCCGCGGCGGCGGTGCTGCGGGCGAGCCGCTCCGGCTCGGTGAGCGTGGCCACCAGCGCGGCCCGGTAGCGGTCGTTCGCCGCCCGCTGGCTGGGGTTCATCGCCAGTGGCAGCCCGGACAACGACATCGGGTACGTCGGCGGCAGGCTGTCCTGGAGGAAGTTCGACGGCGGCACCGTGACGCTGATGACGAACGGCACCCCGCGGGTGATGGCCGCGTCCAGGCCGAACGAGGCGAACGAGTCCACCACCGCCCGCGCCGGCCGCACCTCGTCGATGACCGCCAGGCAGCGCTCGTACAGCTCGTGCAGGTGGTCGAAGTCGGTGGACGCGTCGACGTAGCTGGCGAAGTTCACCACCCGGGAGCCGGTGGACATCCGGTGGTGCGTCTCGTCGTCCCAGTGCTCCGGGCGGACCTCCACCCGGGGCGGGCCGAGCGAGACGAACCGCACGTCGCCGTCGCCGGGCAGCGCCTCGATCTCGGCCCGCCGCTCGTCGGTGCAGGCGAACCGGACCGGTCGGGCGGCCCGGCGCTTCAGCTCGCCGGCCAGCGTGAGCAGCGGGTTGAACAGCCCCGCGCTGCCGGAGCTGACCAGCAGCAGCGGGGCGTCGTCGGGGGTCATCGCGGCCGTCCCCTAGTCCATCGCCCGGCGCATGAAGCCGCGGATGCCGACGGCGGTGAAGACCACGAACACCCCGGCGAGCACGACCAGGTCCAGCCAGAGCGGCACCGACTGGACGCCGGGCGGCGCGACGAGCGACCGGGTGGCCTCGCTGACGTAGGTGAGCGGGTTGAGCGCGCAGACCACCTGGAACCAGGGCAGCGAGTCCAGCGCGCGCAGCGGGAACTGGGTGGCGCCGGTGAACATCAGCGGCGTCAGCGTGACCGTGAACATGATCTGGATGCGGTGCGGCGGGACCAGGGTGCCGAACGTCAGACCCAGGGCGGCGCCGACCAGCGCGCCGGCGGCCAGCACGCCGATCACCGGCAGCAGCGTGGACAGCGGCCAGGTGACGCCGAGGATCAGCATGCCGACCGGGATGAGCACCAGCCCGGCGACCAGGCCCCGGATCGCGCCGAAGACGATCTTCTCGAACGCGACGAGCGGGATCGCCATCGGCGACAGCAGCCGGTCCTCGATCTCCCGGGTGAAGGAGAAGTCCATCACCATCGGCAGCGCGGTGTTCTCCAGCCCGATCAGGAACGCGTTGAGCGCGATGACGCCGGGCAGCAGCACGTTGGCGAAGTCGTCGCTGGCGTAGCCGAGATCCTTGAGCACCTTGCCGAAGATCAACAGCATGAACAGCGGCTGGAGGAAGACCTGGGCCATGAATCCGCCCAGCTCCCGGCTGGTGACGAAGACGTCGCGCCAGAGCACCGCCCGGAACGTGGTGAGCTGGTCGCGCAGGCGTACCGGCGGGGGTGCGGTGACGGCCGGCGGCGCCGGCGCGGCGGGGGCGGTGACGGTCACCGAAGGTCCCTTCCGGTCAGGTGGATGAAGACGTCCTCCAGGCTGGGCTGGCCGACGCTGAGGTCACGGACCTCGCAGCCGAGGTCGGTGAGGACCTTCAACGCCATCGGCACGGCGTTGGCCGGCGCACCGGCGGTGTAGACCCGGAACGACAGCGGCGCGTCCGGATCCTCCGGCGTCGGCATCATGGGCATGCCGGGGAACATCGGCAGCTCCGCCGCGCCGCCCGCGCGCAGCCGTTCGACGCGTTCCACGTCCGGCACGTCGGTCAGCGCGGTCTGCACCGCCTCGGCCGGGGCGCCGGGCGCGACCACGAGCGTCAGCGTGCTGCTGCCGGGCAGCGTCCGGGTCAGCGCGGTCGGCGTGTCCAGGGTGAGCAGCTTGCCGTGGTCGACGATGCCGACCCGGTCGCAGAGCTTCTCCGCCTCCTCCATGTCGTGCGTGGTCACCACGACGGTGACCCCGGACCGCTTCAGGTCGGCGATCCGCTCGTGCACGAACAGCCGGGACTGCGGGTCGAGACCGGCGGACGGCTCGTCGAGGAAGAGCACCCGGGGGGCGTGCATCAACGCCCGGGCGATCATGGTGCGTTGGGCCAGGCCGCCGGAGAGGAAGTCGGTGCGGGCCTTCGCGAAGTCCTTCAGGCCCATCTGTTCCAGCAGCTCGTCGGCCCGCTTCACCCGGCGGGCCCGGGACACCCGGTGGTACGCGGAGTGGAACAGCAGGTTCTGCCGGACGGTGAGCGACCGGTCCAGGTTGACCCGCTGCGGCACCACCGCGAGCAGTTGCCGGGCCACGGCCGGCGCGCGGGACACGTCCGCGCCGCAGACCAGGGCACGACCGGAGGTGGCCCGCACCCGGGTCGTCAGCACCCCGATCGTCGTGGTCTTACCCGCGCCGTTCGGCCCGAGCAGACCGAAGACCTCGCCCGCGGCGACCGAGAAACTCAGTCCGTCCACCGCCGGCGGCATGTCGGGCCGGTACTTCTTGACCAGCCCGTCGACCACCACTGCCTCGTCCACGTCGTCATGCTCCCGTCCTGGTTCCTGGTAAGACAGTTGTCCGCCACCGCGATAGGGGGCGTTAGGGGCAGCCAAGGGGCGGCCTCACAGCCCCCGCTCGGCGAGCCACGCGTCGACGGTGGCGGCGAGCTCCGGGCCGCGTTCGCCGACCATGGTGAAGTGGTCGCCGGCCGCGTCCCGCGTCTCGTGCGGGTACGGCCACACCGACTTCCACCCGTCGGGTTCCCCGGTCCACTCCCCCAGCGGCTCGCCGGCGCGTACGAGCAGCGTCGGCGCGGCCATCGGCGTGGGGTTCCAGTCCAGGAACAGCGGCAGGTAGCCGGCCCACGCGGTGGCCCGGTGGTCGTCCATCGGGGTGTACGCGCTGTCCCGCTCGACCATCCCGTCGAGAAGCTGCGAGGTCCAGCCGCCGAGCACCTCGCTGCCGGCCGGGTAGGTGTCCATCAGCACCACCGCGGCCGGGGCGCGGCCCTGCCCCTCCAGCTCGGCGGCGAGCAGGTTGGCCACCATCGCGCCGCCGGAGTGGCCGGCCAGCACGAAGTCGCCGGATCCGACCGCGCGCAGCACGGTGTCCGCGTGCACCCGCAGCAGCGCGTCGAGGTCGGCGGGCAGCTCCTCGCCGACGCCGAAGCCGGGGTTGGGCAGCGCCCACACGTCCCGCCGGCCGCGCATCCCGGCGGCGACGCGGGCGTACTCGTGCGCGCCGGAGAGCAGCGACATGGTGCAGCAGCAGACCACCGGCGTGGCCGGCCCGTCGGCCAGCCGCATGACGGCCGCCGGTCGGGTCAGCTCCTCCGGGGTGCGGAAGCTGGGCCGGAACTGGGCCAGCTTGACCAGCAGCTCGGCGTACCCGGCCGCGTCGGCGCGCGCCTTGGGCTGCCGGAACAGCCCGCCGAGCAGGCCGCCCGCGCCCTCCGGTGACGCCGCGTCGGCGGGCGCGTCGGCGGCCGGCCCGCCGAGGATCGCGCCGAGCAGGTGGCCGGCCAGCGCGACCGGGGTGGGGTGGTCGAAGAGCAGGGTGGCGGACAGCTCCGCGCCGGTCTCCTGGCGCAGCGCGTCGCGCAGCTCCAGCGCGGTGAGCGAGTCGAAGCCCAGCTCCAGGAAGTCCCGGTCCTCCTCGACCGCGCCCGGCCCGGCGTGTCCGAGGACGGTGGCGGCCTGCGCCCGGACCAGGTCCAGCAGGATCCGGCGCCGGTCGGCGGCGGGCACGGCGGCCAGCCGGTCCCGCAGCGCGGTCGCCGGGTCGGAGCCGCTCCCGGCGGCCGGGGCGGTCGGTTCGGTCACCGCGTCCGGCACGCCGCGCAGCAGCGGGGCCGGCCGGACCGCGGTGAACGCGGGCACGAACGCCGGCCAGTCGACGTCCGCGACGGCGACCTCGTCGCCGCCGGCGGCGACGGCCCGGTCCAGCGCGTCGAGGGCCACACCGGGGTCCAGCGGGCGGACGCCCCGGCGGCGGAGCTGCTCGGGGTCGGTGACCTCGCCGTGCCACGGCGCCCACGCCAGCACGGTGGCCGGTCGACCGGCGGCGCGGCGGCGGGCGGCGAGGGCGGCCAGGCCGGCGCCGGTCGCGGCGGTGACCGCGGCGCCGCCACTGCCCCAGGTGGCGGCCGTGGAGACGAAGATCAGGAACTTGTCGACCGGGTGGTCGGCGCAGACGGCGTCGAGGCGGGCCACCGCGGCCAGGTGCGCGCCGACGGTGCCGGCCAACCGGTCCGGGTCGGCCGCCGCGACCGGCTCGCCGGCTCCGCCGGCGTCGGCCACGTGCAGCACGGTACGCACCGGCGTGCCGGCCGCGGCCAGTCGCGCCAACGCGGCGGACAGCGCCTCCGGACCGGCCACGGTGGTCACCTCGACGCCGTGCACCGTGAGCCGCTCCGCGCCGTCGACGGTGGTCCGCTCGACGCCGTCCGTGCTCTCGACGCCGTCCACCGTGGTCCGCCCGTCGCCGGCCCGGTCGATGTCGGCAGGCCGGGGTAGGCCGGCCACCAGCAGGTGGGTCGCGCCCGCCTCGGCGAGCCGGCGCAGCAGGTACGGGCGGCGGACCGGGGCGTCGCCGTGCACCAGCACCGCGCCGTCCGGCCGCCACGGCCGGTCGACGCCGGCCGGCGCGCGTTCCAGCCGGCGGGCGCGCAGGCCACCGGCGCGGATCGCGAGCTGGTCCTCGACGCCGTCCCCCGCCACCACGCGGGCGAGCCGGACGGCGTCCGGGCCGGCCGGGTCGGCGGGCAGGTCCAGCAGGCCGCCCCAGAGCCGGGGGTGTTCCAACGCCAGCACCCGGCCGAGGCCCCAGACGGTGGCGCCCGCCGGGTCGGGCGCCGGGTCGTCGGCGTCGACGGCGACCGCGCCCCGGGTGACGCACCACAGCGGCGCGGTGACCCCGGCGTCGGCGAGCACCCGCACCAGCGCGACGGTGCCGGCGAGGACGTGCGCGCCGGCGGTGGCCGTCGCTCCGGCCGCGTCGCCGGTGGCCGCCGATCCGGCCGCGCCGGTGGCCGGCCCCGATCCGGCCGCGCCGGTGCCCGGCCCCGGTCCGGCCGCCGGCGCTCCGGTGTCCGCCGACGCGTGGCCGGCGGCGACGGCGGGCAGCAGCGAGATCACCCGGACCGGGGTGACCGTGTCGAGGCGGTCACGCAGCACGGCGACCGGGTCGACGCCGGGCGGCGCCGGGACGGGCACCGGGTCCAGGCCCTCGGCGCGTACCGCGTCGGTCACCGCGTCGAGCAGGTCGCCGGGTGGGCCGACGATCAGGCAGGGTCCGGTCGGCGCGGCGCCGGTCGGCGGCTCGACCGGGGTCCAGCCGGTCCGGTAGCGCAGTCCGTCCAGGGTGGTCGTCCGGCGGCGACGGTCCCGATAGCCGGTCAGCGCCGGCAGCAGGTCGCCGAGCGGGCCGGCGGCGTCGTCGTCGAGACCGAGCAGGGCGGCCAGCGCGGCCGGGTCGCCGTCCTCGGCGGTGGACCAGAACTCGCCGTCGGCCGGGTCGGCGGGGCGGGGGCCCAGGTCGAGCCGGATCGGGTCGGGCCAGAACCGCTCGTGCGCGAACGCGTACGTGGGCAGGTCGACCCGGGTCGCGTCGGTGCCGGCGAACAGCGCGGGCCAGCGTACGCCGGCGCCGCGCAGGTCCACGGCGGCGAGCGCGGCGAGCAGGCCGGCCGGTTCGGCCAGCTCACGCCGGGCGACCGGCACGAACGCGGCCGGCTCGGCGTCGGGCAGGCACTCGCGGGCCAGCGCGGTCAGCGCGGCGTCCGGACCCAGGTCCAGGAAGGTGCCGGTCCCGGCGGCGGCGAGCGTGGCCACCGCCGACGAGAACCGCACCGTGTCGCGGACGTGCTCGACCCAGTAGCCCGGGTCGGTGGCTTGCGCGTCGGTGAGCGGCTCGCCGGTGCGGTCGGAGACCAGCGGCACGCTCGGCGGCTGCCAGGTGAGTTTCTCGGCGACCACCCGGAACTCGGCCAGCATGTCGTCCATCCGGGCCGAGTGGAACGCGTGGCCGACCCGCAGCCGGCGGGTCCGGCGGCCCTGGGCGGCGAGCCGTTCCCCGGCGGCGAGCACCGCGTCCTCGTCACCGGAGAGCACCACCGACTCGGGGCCGTTCACCGCGGCCAGCGCCACCCGCGCGTCGAGCAGCGGCGTCACCTCGGCGACGGACGCGCGGACCGCGAGCATCGCGCCACCGGCCGGCAGCGCCTGCATGAGCCGGGCCCGGGCGGCCACCAGCGTGGCCGCGTCGGGCAGCGACAGCACGCCGGCGACGTGCGCGGCGGCCAGCTCGCCGACGGAGTGGCCCAGCAGGTGTGCCGGGCGCAGACCGAGCGCGGTGACCAGCCGGTACGCGGCCACCTGGTAGGCGAAGAGCGCGGGCTGGGTCCACTCGGTGCGGTCCAGCAGCGCCGCCTCGGGGGTGTCCGGCGCGACGAACGCCACCTCGCGCAGCGGCCGGCTCAGGTGCCTGTCGAGTTCGGCGGCCACCTCGTCGAACGCGGCGGCGAAGACCGGGAACCGGCGGTGCAGCTCGGCGCCCATGCCGGGCCGTTGGCCGCCCTGCCCGGGAAAGAGGACGGCGAGCTTGCCGGCGGTCCGGGCCACGCCGCGGACCACGCCGGGCGCGGGCCGGTCCTCGGCGACCGCGCGCAGCCCGGCGCGCAGCGCCGCCGGGTCGTCGCCGGTGACCGCGGCCCGGTGCGGCAGCGCCGCCCGCGTGGTGAGCAGCGCGTACGCGACGTCGGCCGGGCGCAGGTCGGGGTGGGTGTCGAGGTGCTCCAGCAGCCGACGGGCCTGCCCGGCGAGCGCCGGCCCGGAACGCGCGGAGACCACCCAGGGCGCCGGCGGGGCGGGGCGGCCGGCCGGCGGAGTCGGCGGGTCCTCGACCTGTTCGATGACGGCGTGGGCGTTGGTGCCGCTGACGCCGAACGCGGAGACGCCGGCCCGGCGCGGGCGGTCGGACGCCGGCCACTGCCGCGCGTCGGTCAGCAGCTCCACCGCGCCGGCCGTCCAGTCGACGTGCGGGGTGGGCCGGTCGACGTGCAGCGTGGCCGGGAGCCGGCCGTGCCGCATGGCGAGCACCATCTTGATGATCCCGGCGACGCCGGCGGCGGCCTGGGTGTGCCCGATGTTCGACTTGACCGAGCCGAGCAGCAGCGGCGTGGAACGGTCCTGCCCATAGGTCGCCAACAGCGCCTGCGCCTCGATCGGGTCGCCCAGCGTGGTGCCGGTGCCGTGCGCCTCCACCACGTCCACCTCGGCGGCGGTGAGCCCGGCGTTGGCCAGCGCGGCCCGGATCACCTTCCGCTGGGCGGGGCCGTTGGGCGCGGTGAGGCCGCTGCTGGCGCCGTCCTGGTTGACCGCGGTGCCACGTACCACGGCGAGCACCGGGTGGCCGTGGCGGCGGGCGTCGGAGAGCCGCTCGACGAGCAGCATGCCGACGCCCTCGGACCAGCCGGTGCCGTCGGCGGCGGCGGCGAACGACTTGCACCGGCCGTCGGTGGACAGGCCGCGCTGCCGGGAGAACTCCACGAAGACGGTGGGGGTGGCCATCACGGACACGCCGCCGGCCAGCGCCAGCGTGCACTCCCCCAGCCGCAGCGCCTGGCAGGCCAGGTGCAGCGCGACGAGCGACGACGAGCAGGCGGTGTCCACGGTGATCGCCGGGCCCTCCAGGCCCAGCGCGTACGCGATCCGGCCGCTGGCCACCGCCGCCGCGCTGCCGGTGCCGAGGTAGCCCTCGACGCCGCCGCCGACGCCGGTGAGCAGCGCCGCGTAGTCGCCCTGGCTGCTGGTGGCCGCGTACACGCCGGTGGGCGCGCCGCGCAGCGCGGTGGGGTCGACGCCGGCGGACTCGAACGCCTCCCACGCGGTCTCCAGCAGCAGCCGCTGCTGCGGGTCCATGGCGAGGGCCTCGCGCGGGCTGATGCCGAAGAACGCCGGGTCGAAGTCGCCGGCGTCGGGCAGGAAACCGCCGTCGCGGACGTAGGAGGTGCCCCGGCTGGCCGGGTCGGTGTCGTAGAGCGCGTCGAGGTCCCAGCCCCGGTCGGCGGGGAACGGCGCCATCGCGTCGCGGCCCGCGTCGACCAGCTCCCAGAGCTGCTCGGGCGAGCGCACCCCGCCGGGGAAACGGCAGCTCATCCCGATGATCGCCACCGGTTCGGTGAGCCGGTCGGTGAGCTGCTGGTTCTGCTGCTTGAGTTTCTGGTTGTCCAGCAGCGACGCGCGCAGCGCGCCGACCACCTCGTCCAGCGAGACGCTCATCGGGCCCTCCCTGCGGCCGGCCGGGTCACGAGTCGGATCCTTCGAGCGCCATCCGGACCAGTCCGGCGACGTCGAGGTCGTGGATCTCGGCCGCCGGCACGTCCGGGGCCGGATCGACGGCCGGCGCGGCGGTGTCCTGGCCGAGGCGCAGCAACTGGTCGAGCAGGCCGGCCTGGCGCAGCCGGTCCAGCGGGATGGCCGCGAGCACCCGCCGGACCGTCTCCTCGTCGGCGCCGCCGGCCGGCTCGTCGCCGCCGGGGAACAGCTCGTCGTCGAGGTACGCGGCCAGCCCGGCCGGGGTCGGGTAGTCGAACACCACTGTGGTGGGCAGCTCCCGCCCGGTCGCGGCGGTGAGCAGGTTGCGCAGCTCCACCGCGGTCAGCGAGTCGAACCCGAGGTCGAGGAAGCCCCGTTCCGCCTCGACCGCGTCGACCGAGGGGTGGCCGAGCACCTTCGCCGCGTCGGTGCGTACCAGGTCCAGCAGCGCGTCCCGGCGGTCGTCGACGGTCAGCGCGCGCAGCTCGGCGAGCCGGTCCCGGCCCGCCGGCCCGACCGCCGTGACCGGCTCGGCGGCGACGGCGAGCGCCCGCACGGCCGGCAGGTCGGCCAGCAGCGGGCTGGGCCGCAACGCGGTGAACAGCGGGTGGAACGTGGCCCAGTCGACGTCGGCGACGGTGACGCAGGTGTCGTCGGCGGCGAGCGCGTGCCGCAGCCCGGCCATCGCCGGCTCGGGCGGCAGCACCCGCAGGCCACGGCGGCGCAGTTGCTCCGGCGCGTCGTCGTCGAACATGCCGGACTCGGTCCACGGCCCCCAGGCCACCGACGTGGCGGGCAGCCCGTGCGCCCGCCGTCGCTCGGCGAACGCGTCCAGCGCGGCGTTGCCGGCCGCGTATCCGCCCTGCCCGCCGCTGCCCCAGGTGGCGGCGATGGAGGAGAAGAGCACGAACGCGTCCAGTTCGACGCCGTCGAGCAGCTCGTCGAGCAGTTCCGCGCCGGCCAGTTTCGGACCGATGACGTACGCCAGGTCCTCCAGCGTGGTCTCGGCCAGCGGCACCACCTCGCTGACGCCGGCGGCGTGCACCACCGCGCGCAGCGGCGGCCCGTCGGCGCGCAGATCGGCGAGCAGCGCGGCCATGGCGGTCCGGTCGGCGGCGTCGGCGCGGGCGACCCGGCAGTCGACGCCGGACGCGGTCAGCTCGGCCAGCAGGTCGGCCGCGCCCGGCGTGTCGACGCCGCGCCGGCTGGTCAGCACGATGCGTTCGGCGCCGGCGTCGGCCACCCAGCGGGCCACGTGCCCGCCGAGCGCGCCGGTGCCGCCGGTGATCAGGACGGTGCCGCGCGGCTGCCACGGCGTGCGCTCCCCGTCGGTGGCGGCGGGGGCGAGCCGCCGGGCGTACGTCCCGTCGCCGCGCACCGCGAGCTGGTCCTCGGCGGTGGTGGTCAGCAGCGTGGCGAGCCGGCGGGCGACCTCGTCGTCCACGGTGGCGGGCAGGTCGACCAGGCCGGCCCAGCGGGCGGGCTGTTCCAGCGCGGCGACGCGACCGAGGCCCCACAGCGCCGCCTGGCGGGGGCGGGGCGGGGTGTCACCGACGTCGACGGCCCCCCGGGTGGCGCACCAGAGCCGGGCCGGCGCGTCCAGGTCGGTGAGCGCCTGGAGCAGTCCGACGGTGGCGGCCAGGCCGCGCGGCAGCGTCGGGTGCTCGGCGTGCGGCGTCTCGTCCAGTCCGAGCAGGGACAGGATGTGGGTCGGCCCGTCGGCGGTGGCGGCGGCGACCAGGTCGGTCAGCCGGGCGGCCAGTTCGTCGGCGTCGACGGCGGTGTCCACCGGCGCGGTGGTGGCCGCCGGGCCGAGCGCACCGGCCAGCGCGACCAGGTCCGGTTCGGCGGCCCGGTCGGCGGGCAGCAGCACCAGCCAGCGGCCCGGACCGTCCGGCGCGGGCCCGGTGGGGGCGTCGACCGGCTCCCAGCGCACCCGGTAGCGGCTGCCGTCCACCATCGACCGTTCCTGACCGCGTCGCCGCCACGCCGACAGCGCCGGCAGCACCGTGTCGAACGGCTGGTCCGGGGCCACGTCCAGCTCGGTGAGCAGGCCGTCCAGGTCCTCGGCTTCGACGGCCGCCCAGAACCGGCGTTCCACGGCGGTGTCCTCGGTCGGCGGCGCGGTCAGCCAGGCCGGCGGCTGCGGCCAGTAGCGCTGCCTGTCGAACACGTGGGTGGGCAGGTCGGCCGGCTGCGGGTCGGCGTCGGCGTGGAGCGCCGGCCAGTCCACGCCCACGCCGTGCACGTGCAGCGCGGCGACCGCGCGCAGCAGGGTGAGCGGTTCCGGCCGGTCCCGGCGCAGCGTGGGCAGCACCGGCGGGACCGGCCCGTGGGCGGCCAGCACGCCCTGGGCCGGCGCGGTGAGCACCGCGTCCGGGCCGACCTCGAGGTACGCGGTGCAGCCGTGCTCGCGCAACGCGGTGACCGCGTCGGCGAAGCGGACGGTGTCGCGGGCGTGCCGGGCCCAGTAGCCGGGCGCGCCGATGCCGGCCACGTCGACCGGCGCGCCGGTGACGGTGGAGATCAGTGGCACGGTCGGCGGGTGGTGCGGCAGCCGGGCGGCGAGCGCGGCCAGCTCGTCGAGCACCGGTTCCATCAGCGGGCTGTGGAACGCGTGGCTGACGGTGAGTCGTCGGGTGCGTACCCCCCGGGCGGTCCAGTCTGCGGCGGCGGCGTCGACGGCGTCGGTGGGGCCGGCGACCACGACGGCGGCGGGGCCGTTGACCGCGGCGAGCGCGAGCCCGTCGGCGAGCGTGGCGCGGACGTCGTCCTCGCTCGCGGCGACCGCGAGCATGGCGCCGCCGTCGGGCAGCGCCGCCATGAGCCGGCCCCGGGTGGCGACCAGTTCGGCGGCGTCGGCCAGGGTGAGCACGCCGGCGGCGTGGGCGGCGGCGAACTCGCCGATGGAGTGCCCGGCCACCGCGTCCGGGCGCAGGCCCCACGCGCTGAGCAGCCGGAACAGCGCCACCTCGACGGCGAACAGCGCCGGCTGGGTGAACTCGGTGCGGTCCAGCAGCGCCGCGGTGTCGCTGCCGGGGTCGGCGTCGAGCAGCGGGCGCAGCGGGCGGGACAGGTGCTCATCGAGCGCGGCGCACGCCTCGGTCAGCGCGTCGGCGAACACCGGGTACGCGGCGGCCAGTTCGCGGCCCATGCCGGGGCGTTGCGCGCCCTGCCCGGAGAACAGGTACGCCACCCGGGGCCGGCCGGTCACCGCGCCGGTGACCAGCGCGGGCGAGTCGTCGCCGGCAGCCAGCGCGCGGAGTCCGGCGCGCAGCGCCCGCCGGTCGGTGGCGAGCACCACCGCGCGGTGGTCCAGCGCGGCCCGGGACACCGCCGAGGACCAGCCGACGTCGACGAGCGGGGGCGCGGTCGGCCCGGCGAGCCGGTCGGCCCACGGCGTGGCCTGCGCGGCCAGCGAGGCGGCGGTACGCGCGGACAGCAGCACCGGCACCACCGGCGGCTCCGCCGGCTCACCGGTCGGCACCGGTGGCTCGGGGGCCTGCTCCAGGATGGTGTGGGCGTTGGTGCCGCTGATCCCGAACGAGGAGACGGCGGCGCGGCGCGGCCGGCCGGTCAGCGGCCAGGGCCGCCCCTCGGTCAGCAGGTCCACCGAGCCGGTCGTCCAGTCCACCTGGTCGCTGGGCGCGTCGACGTGCAGCGTCGGCGGCAGGTAGCCGTGGCGCAGCGCGAGGATCATCTTGATCACGCCGGCGACACCGGCGGCGGCCTGGGTGTGGCCGATGTTCGACTTGATCGAGCCGAGCAGCAGCGGCCGGTCCTCGGGGCGGCCCTGCCCGTACGTGGCGAGCAGCGCCTGCGCCTCGATCGGGTCGCCGAGCCGGGTGCCGGTGCCGTGCGCCTCGACCGCGTCCACGTCGCCCGCGTCGAGCCGGGCGTTGGCCAGCGCCGCGCGGATGACCCGCTGCTGGGCCGGCCCGTTGGGGGCGGTGAGCCCGTTGGACGCGCCGTCCTGGTTGACCGCGCTGCCCCGCACCACGGCGAGCACCGGGTGGCCGTTGCGGCGGGCGTCGGAGAGCCGCTCGACGAGCAGCACGCCGACGCCCTCGCCCCAGCTCGTGCCGTCGGCGCCGGCGGCGAACGCCTTGACCCGGCTGTCCGGGGAGAGTCCACGTTGCCGGCTGAAGCCGACGAACACGCCGGGGGTGGACATCACGGTGACGCCGGCGACCAGCGCCAGGGAACACTCGGCGGCGCGCAGCGCCTGGCCGGCCCAGTGCAGCGCGACGAGCGACGAGGAGCAGGCGGTGTCGACGGACACGGCCGGCCCTTCCAGCCCGAGCGTGTACGACACCCGGCCGGAGAGCACGCTGCCGGCGTTGCCGGTCATCAGGTGCCCCTCGGCGCCCTCGGCGGTGAGCATGAGGTTGCGGTAGTCCTGGTAGTTGGTGCCGACGAAGACGCCGGTGGGGGTCCCGCGCAGCGTCCGGGGGTCGATGCCGGCGCGTTCGATCGCCTCCCACGAGGTCTCCAGCAGCAACCGCTGCTGCGGGTCCATGGCGAGCGCCTCGCGGGGCGAGATGCCGAAGAAGCCGGGGTCGAAGTCGGCCACGTCGGGCAGGAAGCCGCCCTGGCGGGCGTAGCTGGTGCCCTCGACGGCGGGGTCGGTGTCGAAGAGCCGGTCGAGGTCCCAGCCCCGGTCGGTGGGGAAGTCGCCGATGGCGTCGCCGCCGGCGGCGAGCAGTTGCCACAGCCGTTCCGGGTCGTCCGCGCCGCCGGGGAAGCGGCAGCTCATCGCCACCACGGCCAGCGGCTCGTCGGGGGTGGCCACGGCGGCCGGCCCGTCGACCGGCGCGCCGGCGCCGGTGAGCAGCTCGTCGAGGTGCCCGGCCAGCACCGCCGGGTTCGGGTAGTCGAACGCGAGCGTGGCGGGCAGCCGCAGTTCGGTGGCGGTGGCGAGCAGGTTGCGCAGGTCCACCGCGGTCAGCGAGTCGAGGCCGAGGTCGCGGAACGGGCGGGTGACCGGCACGTCGTCGGCGGCGCCGTAGCCGAGCGCGGTGGCGGCGCACTGGCGGACCAGGTCGCGCAGCGTCTCGGTGCGTTCGGCGGCGGTGCGGCCGGCGAGCTGCCGGGCCAGCGCCGAGCCGGGCTGGTCGCCCGGTTCGGGCGTGGCCGGCGTCTCCGGGGGCCGCAGCGCGTCGGTGACCTCGGGCAGGTCGCCGAGCAGCGGGCTGGGCCGGACCAGCGCGAACGCGGGCGCGAAGCGGCCCCAGTCGACGTCGGCGACGACCACTGTGGGTTCGTCGCGGCCCAACGCCCGGGCCAGCGCCGCGACGGCCAGTTCCGGGTCCATGGCGACCATGCCGCCGCGGCGCAGCCGCTGCTGGGCGCGTTCGTTGTCGGCGGGCAGGCCGGCGCCGGCCCAGGCGCCCCAGGCCACGGAGAGCGCCGGCAGCCCGTCGGCGCGACGCCGGTGGGCGAGCGCGTCGAGGTGGGCGTTGGCCGCGCCGTACGCGCCCTGGCCGGCGTTGCCGGTGGTGCCGGCGACGGAGGAGAAGAGCACGAACGCGTCCAGCTCGTGGTCGCGGGTGAGCGCGTCGAGGTGGTCGGCGGCGGCGCTCTTGGGCGCGGCGACGGTGTGCAGGCGGGCCGGGGTGACGGTGTCCACGATGCCGTCGTCGAGCACGGCGGCGGTGTGCAGCACGGCCCGCAGCGGCGCGTCGTCGGGCAGGTCGGCGAGGAGCGCGGCGAGCTGGTCGCGGTCGGTGACGTCGCAGCGGGCCACGGTGACGCGTACCCCGAGGTCGGTCAGCTCGGCGGCGAGGTCGCCGGCGCCGGGGGCGTCGGGGCCGCGGCGGCTGGCCAGCAGCACGTGCGCGGCGCCGGCGCGGGCGGCCCAGCGGGCCAGGTGCCCGCCGAGGCCGCCGGTGCCGCCGGTGATCAGCACGGTGTCGCGGAGCCGGACGGTGTCGTCGGCGAGGTCGGTGTCGCGGGTGAGCCGGCGGGCGTGGGCGCCGGTGTCGCGGACGGCGATCTGGTCCTCGGGCCCGTCGGCGCCGAGCACCGCGCCGAGCAGCGCGGCGGTGGTGGCGTCGAGCCGGTCGGGCAGGTCGACCAAACCGCGCCAGCGGGCCGGGTGTTCCAGCGCGACGGCCCGGCCGAGGCCCCAGACCGCGGCGGCGGCCGGGTCGGGGGCGGGGTCGGTGTCGCCGGTGGTGACGGCGCGGCGGGTGGCGCACCAGAGCGGCGCCTCGACGCCGAGCGCGCCGAGCGCCTGGACCAGGTGGGCGGTGCCAGCGACGCCGAGCGTGGTGGCCGGGTGCTCGGGGTGGGCGCGTCCGTCGAGGCCGAGCAGGGAGAGCACGGCGGCGGGTCCGTCGGCGGGCAGCGCGGCGCGCAGCCGGTCGGCGAGCGCGGCCGGGTCGTCGGCCGGGTCGACGGGCACGGGTACGGCGTCGGCGCCGACGTTGCCGAGCGCGCCGAGCACGCCGGTGACGAGCGGGTCGTCGGCCAGGTCGGCGGGGGCCGGGACCAGCCAGGCGCCGGTGAGCCGGGTCAGCGGCAGGTCGGGCAGCGGGGTCCAGGTGACCCGGTAGTGCCACCGGTCGGGGTCGGGTTCCCCGTCGCGGTCGGTGACGAAGCGGGGCGGGGCGGGCCAGTACCGCTGGTGGTCGAACGCGTAGGTGGGCAGCGCGACGGTGTCCGTGCCGGCGAGCACGCTGGTCAGGTCGACCGGCAGGCCGATGCTGTGCGCGGTGGCCAGGTTGGTCAGCAGGCGGGTCGGGTCGTCCTCACCACGTCGCAACGTGGACAGCGTGTGCCCGGCGGTGCCGAGGTCGTCCAGGATCGCGGTGACCGGCATGGTCAGCACCGGATGCGGGCTGATCTCCACGAACGTCGTGTGTCCGGCCTCGACGGCGGCGCGCACCGCCATGTCGAACCGGACCGTGCGGCGCAGGTTGTCGTACCAGTAGTCGGCCGTCATCGTCGCCGGGTCCACCCACTCCCCGGTCAACGTGGACACCAGACGCGTGTGACCCGCCTGCGGCGTCACACCGGCCAGCTCCGTACGGAGCTGCTGCGCGACCTCCTCCACGGCGGCGGAGTGCGACGCGTAGTCGACCGGGATCAACCGGGCCCGGACGCCGTCGGCCTGACACGACTCGACCAGGTCCGCGACCGCCTGCGGCGGACCGGACACCACCACGGTCGCCGGGCCGTTGACCGCCGCCACCCCGACACCATCGAAGCCACCCAGCCGGGCGCTCACCTCGTCAGCGGACAGGTCCACCGACGCCATCGTCCCGGTACCGCGCAGCACCGCCAGCGCCCGCGACCGCAACGCCACCGTCTTCGCCGCGTCGTCAAGCGACAGGATCCCGGCGACGCAGGCGGCACCGATCTCCCCCTGCGAATGCCCGAGCACGGCCTGTGGGTTGACCCCCACGTGCCGCCACACCGCGGCCAGGGCGACACCCACCGCCCACAGCACCGGCTGCACCACCTCGACCCGCGCCAACCACGACTCGTCGTCACCGGTCAGCACCGACACCAGATCGACATCGAGGTAGGGAGAGAGAGCCACCCGGCACTCGGCCAGCGCCGCGTCGAACGGCGCGCACCGACCGACCAGGCCGGAAGCCATCCGCGCCGACTGCGCGCCCTGACCCGGGAACACGAACACCGGGCCGGCGGGCCGCTCGGCGGTGCCGGTCACGACCGCCGGTGACGGCGAACCCGCCGCGAGCGCGTCGAGGCCGGACAGCAACTCCTCGGCCGACGAGCCGAGCACCACGGCCCGCTTGTCGAACGTCGACCGGGTGGTGGCCAGCGACCAGGCCACCGTCGCCGGGTCGGCCGGGTGCGCGCGCAGGTGCGCGGCCAGCCGGCCGGCCTGCCCGGCGAGGCCGCCCCGGGTCCGGGCGGAGACCGGCCAGGCGGTGACGTCGGCGGCGAGCAGCCCCGGGGCGGGGACCGCGGCGGGCGGCGCGGGCGACTCCGGCGCCTGTTCCACGATGACGTGCGCGTTGGTGCCGGAGATGCCGAACGACGAGACCGCCGCCCGGCGGGGCCGGTCGCGTTCCGGCCACGGCCGCGCCGACGTCACCAGCTCCAGCGCGCCGGACGACCAGTCGATGTGCGGGGACGGCTCGTCGACGTGCAGCGTCGCCGGCACCAGTCCGTGCCGGAGGGCCAGCACCACCTTGATCACCCCGGCCACGCCGGCGGCGGCCTGGGCGTGCCCGATGTTCGACTTCACCGAGCCGAGCAGCGCCGGCCCGGCGTCGCCGCGGTCCTGCCCGTACGTGGCGAGCAGCGCCTGCGCCTCGATCGGGTCACCGAGGTTGGTGCCGGTGCCGTGCGCCTCGATGAGGTCCACGTCGGCGGTGGCCAGCCGGGCGGCGGTGAGCGCCTGGCTGATCACGCGCTGCTGGGCTGGCCCGTTCGGGGCGGTCAGCCCGTTCGACGCGCCGTCCTGGTTGACCGCGCTGCCGCGCAGCACCGCGAGCACCGGGTGCCCGTTGCGGCGGGCGTCGGAGAGCCGCTCCACCAGCAGCCAGCCGACGCCCTCGGAGAACCCGGCGCCGTCGGCGGCGGCGGCGAAGGAGCGGCACCGCCCGTCCGGGGACAACGCCCGCTGCCGGCTCGACCCGATGTAGAGGCCGGGGGTGGCCATCACGGTGACGCCACCGGCGAGCGCCAGCTCGCACTCCCCCGCCCGCAGCGCCTGCGCGGCCAGGTGCAGCGCGACCAGCGAGGACGAGCAGGCGGTGTCGATGGAGACGGCCGGGCCCTCCAGGCCGAGCGTGTACGACACCCGGCCGGAGGCGACCGCCGCCGCCCCGCCGGTCATCGAGTGGCCCTCGTCGCCGTCGGGCGACATCATCAGCAGCGTGCCGTAGTCCTGCCCGTTGGTGCCGACGAACACTCCGGTACGGCTGCCGCGCAGCGTGGCGGGGTCGATGCCGGCGGACTCGACGGCCTCCCACGCGGTCTCCAGCAGCAGCCGCTGCTGCGGGTCCATGGTGAGCGCCTCGCGGGGGCTGATGCCGAAGAACGCGGCGTCGAAGTCCCCGGCCCCGTCGAGGAAGCCGCCCTCGCGGGCGTACGAGGTGCCGGGGTGGTCGGGGTCGGGATGGTAGAGCCGGTCGAGGTCCCAGCCCCGGTCGTCGGGGAACGGCGCGACCGCGTCCCGGCCGTCGGTCAGCAACTCCCACAGGTCCTGCGGGTCGCGGACGCCACCGGGCAGCCGGCAGCTCATCGCGACGATCGCCACCGGCTCCAGTTCCTGGGACTGGGCCTCGCTGAGCCGGCGGCGGGTGTCGTGCAGGTCCGCCATGACCCGCTTGAGGTAGTCGCGGAGCTTGTCTTCATTGGCCATCGGTAGCCGCTTCCTCGCAGGGGACGGGAGTGAGCCGGTGCGGGTCAGGAGAGACCGAGGTCGCGGTCCACCATGGCGAACAGCTCGTCGTCGCTGGCGTCGCCGAGATGACGGCCGAGGTCGTCGTCGCCGCCGCTGCCCTGGCCGAGCCGGGTGAGCATGGCCTGGAGGCGGACCGTCGCCCGGACCCGGGCGGCCTCGTCGCGGGCCACCACGTCGAGCCCGTCGGCGATCCGGTCGAGGTCGTCGAGCAACGCGGTCGGGGTGACCACGTCGTCCTGGGCCACCTCGGCGTAGAGGTACTCGGCCAGCGTGGTCGGCGTCGGGTAGTCGAAGACCAGGGTGACCGGCAGCGCCACCCCGCTCGCCAGGCCGAGCCGGTTGCGCAGCTCGACCGCGGTGACCGAGTCGAAACCCAGTTCACGGAACGCGCGGTGCTCGTCCACCGACTCCCCGGACGGGTAGTTGAGCACGGCCGCGACCTGGCTGCGGACCAGCGCGAGCAGCACCGCCATCCGGTCGCCGGCGGGCAGCCCGGCGAGCCGGTCGCGCAGCGACTCCGGGCCGTCGGGCACCTCGCCGCCGGTGGTCCGCTCGACCGTCCGCAGCCGGCGGACGTCCGGCAGGTCGCTGATCAGCGGGCCGGGCCGGGTGGCGGTGAACGCGACGGAGAACCGCTCCCAGGCGATGTCGGCGACGGTGAGGAACGCCTCGCCGTGGTCGACGGCCTGGTGCAGCGCGGCGATCGCGGCCTCCGGCGGCATCTCGGGTACGCCGTGCCGGTGCAGCAGTTCACCGAACGGACCGTCGGCCATGCCGCCGCCGGCCCAGGCGCCCCAGGCGATGGACGTGCCGGGCAGGCCGAGTCCGCGCCGGTGCTGGGCGAGCGCGTCGAGGAACGCGTTGCTCGGGGCGTAGTTGCCGACGCCGGAGCTGCCCACCGAACCGGCGAACGAGGAGAACAGCACGAACGCCCCGAGGTCGAGGTCGAGCGTCAGTTCGTGCAGGTGGTAGGCGACGTCCACCTTGGCCGCGAGGACCCGCTCGATCTGGTCGATGCGCAGCTCGTTGATCAGGGCGTCGTCGAGCACCGCGCTGGCGTGCACCACTGCTTTCAGCGGCCGGTCGGCGGGAATGCCGTCGATCAGCGCGGCCAGCGCGTCCCGGTCCGCGGCGTCGCAGGTGACCACGCTGGCGGTGGCGCCGAGCGCGGTGAGGTCGGCGACGAGTTCGGCGGCGCCGGGGGCGTCCATGCCGCGCCGGCTGGCCACCACGATGTGCTCCACCCCGCTGCGGGCGAGCCAGCGGGCGGCGTGCCCGCCCAGCGCGCCGGTGCCGCCGGTGACCAGCGCGGTGCCGGAGGGCTGCCAGGGGTGCGCGGGCCGGCTGTCGCCGAGCGGGACGCGGGTGAGCCGCCGGCCGAGCAGTCCGCCGGGGCGTACCGCGATCTGGTCCTCCTCGCCGGCGGCGGTGAGCGCCGCGACCAGCAGGCCGGCGCTGCGCTCGTCGACCGCCTCCGGCAGGTCGACGAGTCCGCCCCAACGCTGCGGGTGTTCCAGCGCGGCGACGCGGCCGAAGCCCCAGATCATCGCCTGGCCGGGCGAGCGGAGCAGTTCGGCGCGGCCGACCGAGACGGCGCCGGACGTGACCGCCCACATCGGGGCGGCCAGGCCGATGTCGCCGAGCGCCTGGACCAGCGCGACGGTGGCGGCGAAGCCGCCGGGGACGGACGGGTGCATCGGGTGGACGAGTTCGTCGAACGCGAGCAGCGACACCACGCCGGTCACCTCGGTGAGCGTGCCGTCCGCGCCGGTGGTGAGTGCCTCGCGCAGCAGCTTGCCGAGCAGGTCCCGGTCGACGTCGGTGGTGCTGACCGGCAGCGGGACGACGGTGGCGCCGGCGGCGGCGAACGCGTCGACGCACGCCTCCTGCCAGGGTTCGACGATGTCGCCGGTGGGCAGCACGACGAGCCAGGTGCCGGCCATGCCACGGTTGGTGATGCCGGTGAGCGGCTTCCAGGTGTCCTGGTAGCGCCAGCTGTCGATGTCGGACTGGC
Organism: Micromonospora sp. RP3T; assembly: GCF_003027925.1. GTDB lineage: Bacteria > Actinomycetota > Actinomycetes > Mycobacteriales > Micromonosporaceae > Micromonospora. The sequence goes on along the minus strand of NZ_PYPS01000011.1, from coordinate 17,097 downwards.
GACGCTGCTGCCGCCGCCAGCGGTGCAGCACCGGCAGCGCCGGGGCGAGCGCGTCGAGCGCCTGCCCGGCGGGGAGGTCGTCGCCGGCGAGCACCTCGGCGAGGCCGGACAGGTCGTCGCGTTCGACGGCGGCCCAGAAGCCGCTGTCGTCCGGGCTGCCGTGATCGGCCGCCTGCTCCGCCCGCTCGGGGCCACCGCTGCCGTCGAGCCAGAGCCGCTGGTGGTCGAACGCGTAGGTGGGCAGCGCGACGGTGTCCGTCTCGGCGAGGACCGTGGTCAGGTCGACGGGCAGGCCGATGCTGTGCGCGGTGGCCAGGTTGGTCAGCAGGCGGGTCGGGTCGTCCTCACCCCGACGCAGCGTCGACAACGTGTGCCCGGCGGTGCCGAGGTCGTCCAGGATCGCCGTCACCGGCATGGTCAGCACCGGATGCGGGCTGATCTCCACGAACGTGGTGTGACCCGCCTCGACCGCCGTCCGCACCGCCGAGTCGAACCGGACCGTGCGGCGCAGGTTGTCGTACCAGTAGTCGGCCGTCATCGTGGCCGGGTCGACCCACTCCCCGGTCAGCGTGGACACCAGCCGGGTGTGACCGGCCTGCGGCGTCACGCCGGCCAGGTCGGCACGCAACTGCTGCGCGACGTCCTCCACGGCCGCCGAGTGCGACGCGTAGTCCACCGGGATCAGCCGGGCCCGGACGCCGTCGGCCTGACACGACTCGACCAGATCCGCGACCGCCTGCGGCGGACCGGACACCACGACCGTGGCCGGGCCGTTGACCGCCGCCACCCCGACACCGTCGACGCCACCCAGCCGGGCGGTCACCTCGTCGGCGGACAGGTCGACCGACGCCATCGTGCCGGTGCCGCGCAGCACCGACAGCGCCCGCGACCGCAACGCCACCGTCTTCGCCGCGTCGTCCAGGGACAGGATCCCGGCGACGCACGCCGCGCCGATCTCGCCCTGGGAGTGGCCGATCACCGCGTCGGGCGTCACGCCGGCCGCGCGCCAGACGGCGGCGAGCGCCACCCCGACCGCCCACAGCACCGGCTGCACCACCTCGACGCGGTCCAGCCAGGACTCGTCGTCTCCGGTCAGCACCGACACGAGATCGACGTCGAGGTGGGGGGCCAGCGCCGCCTGGCACTCGGCCAGCGCGGTGTCGAACGGCGCGCACCGACCGACCAGGCCGGCGGCCATCTGAGCGGACTGGGCGCCCTGGCCGGGGAAGACGAAGACCGGGCCGGCGCCGGCGGCGGACGCCGTACCGGTGACCAGGCTGCCGGCCGGCAGGCCGGCGGCGAGCGCGTCCAGGCCGGCGAGCAGTTCGGCGGCGTCCGCGCCGACGACGACGGCGCGCTGGTCGAGCGTGGACCGGGTGGTGGCCAGCGACCAGGCCACGGATGCCGGGTCGGCGGGGTGGGCGCGCAGGTGCGCCGCCAGTCGGGCGGCCTGCCCGGCGAGCGCGCCCCGGGTCCGGGCCGACACCGGCCAGGCGGTGGGGCCGGCGGCGAGCAGGCCGGCGCGGCGCGGCGCGGGGGCGTCGTCGGCGGGCGCCTCAGCCGGCTCGGCGGCGGAGGGGCGGTACTCCTCGACGATGACGTGCGCGTTGGTGCCGCTGACCCCGAACGAGGAGACGCCGCCACGGCGGGGCCGGCCCAGTTCCGGCCACTGCCGGTTCTCGGTGATCAGCTCCACCGCGCCGGCGTCCCAGTCGACGTGCGGGGACGGCTCGTCCACGTGCAGCGTCGCCGGCAGCGTGCCGTGCCGCAGCGCCATCACCATCTTGACCAGCCCGGCCACGCCGGCGGCGCTCTGCGTGTGGCCGATGTTCGACTTCACCGAGCCCAGCCAGAGCGGGCGGTCCGCGGGCCGGTCCTGCCCGTACGTGGCGAGCAGCGCCTGTGCCTCGATCGGGTCGCCGAGCGTGGTGCCGGTGCCGTGCGCCTCGACCAGGTCGACGTCGGCCGTGCCGAGTCGGGCGTCGGCCAGCGCGGCCCGGATGACCCGCTGCTGGGAGGGGCCGTTCGGGGCGGTCAGGCCGTTGGACGCGCCGTCCTGGTTGAGCGCGCTGCCGCGGATCACGGCGAGGATCGGGTGGCCGTTGCGTTCGGCGTCGGCGAGCCGCTCCACCACGACGACGCCGCCGCCCTCGCCCCAGCCGGTGCCGTCGGCGCCGGCCGCGAACGCGCGGCACCGCCCGTCGACGGACATGCCGCGCTGGCGGGAGAAGACGATGAACACGCCCGGGGTGGCCATCACGGTGACGCCACCGGCGACCGCCAGGTCGCACTCGCCGCGGCGCAGCGCCTGCCCGGCCAGGTGCAGCGCGACAAGCGACGACGAGCAGGCGGTGTCGACGGTGACGGCGGGGCCGTTGAGGCCGAGCGTGAACGAGATCCGGCCGGAGGCGACGCTCGTGGTGTTGCCGGTGCCGAGGTACATGTCCACGCCGTCCGGCACGTACGGCAGGCCCATCCCGTAGTTGGAGGTGCTCAGCCCGACGAAGACGCCGGTGGCGCTGCCGCGCAGCGACAACGGGTCGATGCCGGCCCGCTCGATCGCCTCCCAGGACGTCTCCAGCAGCAGCCGCTGCTGCGGGTCCATGGCGAGCGCCTCGCGGGGCGAGATGCCGAACAGGGCCGGGTCGAAGTCACCGGCGCGGTCGAGGAACCCGCCGACCCGGGTGTAGCTCTTGCCGGGCTTGTCCGGGTCGGGGTCGTACAGCCCGTCGAGGTCCCAGCCCCGGTCGTCGGGGAACTCGGTGAGCGCGTCACGCCCCTCGGCGACCAGGTCCCACAGTTCCTCCGGGGACCGGACGCCGCCGGGGAACCGGCAGCTCATCGACACGATGGCGAGTGGTTCCTGGTCCCGCGCCTCGACGGTCTGCAGCTTGCGCTTCGTGTCGTGCAGGTCGGCGGTCACCCGCTTGAGGAAGTACCGCAGCTTGTCGTCGTCGCTCATCGCGTCCCTGCCTTGATCCGCGGTGGTCATGTCAGGAGATTCCAAACTCTTTGCTGATGAAGTCGAAGATCTCGTCGTCGCTGGCCGCGTCGAGGTCGGGCCGCTCCGGTTCCTCGGCCGGGCCGGCGAGGTCGGTGGCCTTGGCCAGCAGGTCACGCATCCGGGTGGCGAACCGGTCCCGGGTCGCCGGGTCGAGCGCCAGCGTGGTGAGCAGCGACTCGACCGCGTCGATGCCCTGGAACAGCGGCTGGGTGGAGGGCGCCGCGTCGGCGGCGATCTCGCCGGCCAGCTTCTCGGCGAGGGCGTGCGGCGTCGGGTAGTCGAAGACCAGCGTGGCGGGCAACCGCAGCCCGGACAGCGTGTTGAGCCGGTTGCGCAGGTCGACCGCGGTCAGCGAGTCGAAGCCCAGGTCGGTGAAGAGGCGGCCGGGGTCGACGGCTTCCGGCCCGGCGTGGCCGAGCACCGCGGCCACGTTCGCCCGGACCACGTCGAGCAGCACCTTGCGCCGCTCCGGGTCGGCCAGGCCGGCGAGCCGCTGGGCGAGCGGCACGCCGCCGGTGCCGGCGCCGCCCGCGTCGACCGAGCGCCGCAGCGGCACCCGGACCAGGCCGCGCAGCAGCGGCGCGAGCACCCCGGCCTCGGCCTGGCCGCGCAGCGCCGCCACGTCCAACCGCATCGGTACGACGGCAGCGGTGTCCAGCCGCCAGGCGGCGTCGAACAGGTGCAGCGCCTGCTCGGTGGCGAGCCCGGCGGCACCCTGCTCGGTCATCCGCCGCACGTCGGCGTCGGCGAGGTGACCGGTCATGCCGCTGGCCTGCTCCCAGAGGCCCCAGGCGAGCGAGATGCCGGGCAGGCCCTGGGCCCGCCGGTGCGCGGCGAGCGCGTCGAGGAACGCGTTGGCCGCACCGTAGTTGGCCTGGCCGGCGCTGCCGAGCGTGGCGGCGGCGGACGAGAACAGCACGAACGCGCCGAGATCCCGGCCGGCGGCGAGCCGGTGCAGGTGCCACGCCGCGTCGATCTTGGGGATGCCGACCGCGTCGACGCGGTCCGGGGTGAGCGACTCCAGCACGCCGTCGTCGAGCACGCCGGCGGCGTGCACCACGGCGGTGAGCGGATGCGCGGCGGGAATGCCGTCGAGCAGCGCGGCGAGCGCGTCCGGGTCGGCGGCGTCGCAGGCGGCGACCGTGACCTCGGTGCCGACGCCGGCCAGCTCGGTGACCAGGTCGTCGATGCCGTCGGCGGTCGCGCCGCGCCGCCCGGCGAGCAGCAGGTGCCGCATGCCGTGGGTGGTGGCGAGGTGGCGGGCCAGCAGCCGGCCCAGCACGCCGGTACCGCCGGTGATCAGCACGGTGCCGTCCGGGTCGACGCCGCCGGGCCGGGGCTCCAGCCCGGCCGGCACGCGGGCCAGGCGCGGCGCGCGCACCTGGCCGGCGTGCACGGCGAGCTGCGGTTCGCCGGTGCCGATCGCGGCGGCGAGCAGCGCGGCGCCGGCCGGCTCGGCGTCCAGGTCGACGAGGTGGATCCGGTCGGGGTGTTCGAGCTGGGCGGTGCGGACGAGTCCCCAGGCGGGCGCCGACCGCAGGTCGACCTCGGCCGGGTCGCCGGTGGCGACGGCGCCGCGGGTGACCAGCACCAGGCGGGTGTCGGCGAACCGGTCGTCGGCGAGCCAGGCCTGGAGCGTGCCGAGCAGGCGGTGGGTGGTGGCGCGGGCCTGCGCGGCCAGTTCGGGGCCGGCGCCGGCGCCGGTGCCGCCGACCGGCACGATCAGTGTCCCGGGGGCGGGTTCCCCACCGGCGAGCAGCTCGGCGAAGGATTCCGGGGCGAGGTCGGGGCGGACGCGGGCACCGGCGGCCTCGGCGGCGGCGTTGAGCGCGAGGTCGTCGCCGAGCACCACCCATCCGGTGGCGGCCGGCAACGGTCCGGCGGTCACCGGCAACACCGGCCAGTCCACCTGGAACAGCGACTCGTGCCGGCCGGAGCGGGCCGCGCCGAGCGCGTCACCGGTGACCCGGCGCATGATCAGCGAGTCGGCGTGCAGGACCGGGGCGCCGGTGGCGTCGGCGACCTGGAACGTGACGCCGACGTCGCCGGCCGCGGCGACGCGGACCCGCAGCGCGGTGGCGCCGGCGGCGAGCAGCGTGACACCGGTCCAGGCGAACGGCAGCCGGGGCACGCTGGCGTCGGCGCCGTCGCCCATCCGGCCGAGGAACCCGCCGATGGACATCGCCTGGAGCGCGCCGTCGAGCAGCGCCGGGTGGAGCCCGAACCGGCCGGCCTCGGCGTGGTGGTCGGCGGGGAGCGCCACCTCGGCGAAGACCTCGTCGCCCCGGGTCCAGGCGGCGCGCAGGCCGCGGAAGACCGGGCCGTAGCCGAAGACGGTGGCTTCCAGGCCGGCGTAGAAGGAGTCGGAGGCGACCGGCGTGGCGCCGGGCGGCGGCCACACACCGAGGTCGAACGCGGGCGGTTCGGCGCCGCGCGGGGCGAGCAGCCCGGTGGCGTGGCAGGTCCAGGCCACGTCGGCGAGGATCTCGTCGGAGCCGTCCCGGTACGGGCGGGAGTGCAGTTGCACCGGGCGGCGGCCGGTCTCGTCGCGCTCGCCGACGGTGAGCTGGATCTGGAGCGACCCGAGTTCCGGCAGCACGAGCGGGGCGAGCAGGGTGAGTTCCTCGACCACCGGCGCGCCGGCCTGGTCGCCGGCGTGCGCGGCCAGTTCGACGAACGCGGTGCCGGGCAGCAGGATCGCGTTCATCACCCGGTGCTCGCCGAGCCACGGGTGGGTGCGGACGGACAGCCGCCCGGTGAAGACCAGCCGCTCGCTGTCGGGGAACGTGACGGCGGCGCTGAGCAGCGGGTGGCCGGCGTCCTGGAGGCCGGCGGAGGCGACGTCCTGGGCCCGGTGGGCGGGCGGGTCGAGCCAGAACCGCTGCTGCTCGAACGCGTAGGTGGGCAGCGGGACGGTGTCCGTCTCGGCGAGCACGCTGGTCAGGTCGACCGGCAGGCCGACACTGTGCGCGGTGGCCAGGTTGGTCAGCAGGCGGGTCGGGTCGTCCTCACCACGTCGCAACGTGGACAGCGTGTGCCCGGCGGTGCCGAGGTCGTCGAGGATCGCGGTGACCGGCATGGTCAGCACCGGGTGCGGGCTGATCTCCACGAACGTCGTGTGTCCCGCCCCGACCGCCGTGCGCACTGCGGTGTCGAAGCGCACGGTCTGCCGCAGGTTGTCGTACCAGTAGTCCGCCATCATCGTCGCCGGGTCCACCCACTCCCCGGTCAACGTCGACACCAACCGGATGTGACCCGGCTGCGGCGTCACGCCGGCCAGGTCGGTGCGGAGCTGCTGCGCGACCTCCTCCACGGCGGCGGAGTGGGAGGCGTAGTCGACCGGGATCAGCCGGGCCCGGACGCCGTCGGCCTGACACGACTCGACCAGGTCCGCGACCGCCTGCGGCGGACCGGACACCACCACGGTCGCCGGGCCGTTGACCGCCGCCACCCCGACGCCGTCGAAGCCGCCCAGCCGGGCGGTGACGTCGTCAGCGGACAGGTCGACCGATGCCATCGTGCCGGTGCCGCGCAGCACCGACAGCGCCCGGGACCGCAACGCCACCGTCTTCGCCGCGTCGTCAAGGGACAGGATCCCGGCCACACACGCCGCGCCGATCTCACCCTGCGAATGCCCGACCACCGCCTGCGGGTCGACCCCGACGTGCCGCCACACCGCGGCCAGGGCGACACCCACCGCCCACAGCACCGGCTGCACCACCTCGACCCGCGCCAACCACGACTCGTCGTCACCGGTCAACACCGCCACCAGATCGACATCGAGGTACGGAGAAAGCGCCACCCGGCACTCGGCCAGCGCCGCATCGAACGGCCCGCACCGACCCACCAGACCCGCCGCCATCCGCGCCGACTGCGCGCCCTGACCCGGGAACACGAACACCGGACCGGCGGTGGCGGAGGCCGTGCCGGTGACCAGGTGTGGTGACGGCGCCCCGTCGGCGAGCGCGTCCAGGCCGGACAGCAACTCCTCGACCGACGAGCCGACCACGGCGGCCCGCTGGTCGAACGCCGACCGGGTGGCGACCAACGACCAGGCCACCGCCGCGGTGTCCACGTCGCCCTGCGCGCGGACGTGCCCGGCCAGGCGGGCGGCCTGCCCGGCCAGCGCGGCGCGGGACCGTGCGGAGACCGCCCACACCGTCGCGGCGGTGTCCAGCAGGCCGGCGCCGGTGGCGGCCGGGGCGGCCGGTTCGTCGCCCTGTTCCACGATGACGTGCGCGTTGGTGCCGGAGATGCCGAACGACGACACCGCCGCCCGGCGCGGGCGGTCGCCCGCCGGCCAGGGCCGCGCCTCGGTGGCCAGTTCCACCGCGCCGGCGTCCCAGTCGATGTGCGGGGACGGCTCGTCCACGTGCAGCGTGCGGGGTACGGTGCCGTGCCGCATGGCCTGCACCATCTTGATCACACCGGCGACGCCGGCGGCGGCCTGGGCGTGGCCGATGTTCGACTTGATCGAGCCGAGCAGCAGCGGCCGGTCGGCGGGCCGGTCCTGCCCGTACGTGGCGAGCAGCGCCTGCGCCTCGATCGGGTCACCCAAGGTGGTGCCGGTGCCGTGCGCCTCGACCACGTCCACGTCGGCCGGGGACAGCCGCGCGGCGGCCAGCGCCGCCCGGATCACCCGCTGCTGCGACGGGCCGTTCGGGGCGGTCAGCCCGTTGGACGCGCCGTCGGAGTTGACCGCGCTGCCACGAACGACCGCGAGGACGTGTCGGCCCTGCCGGCGGGCGTCGGAGAGACGCTGCACCAGCAGCAGGCCGACGCCCTCGGCCCAGCCGGTACCGTCGGCGGACGCGGCAAACGACTTGCACCGGCCGTCGGCGGCCAGTCCGCGCTGGCGGGAGAACTCCACGAACGCGGTCGGGGTGGCCATCACGATGACGCCGCCCGCGAGGGCCATGTCGCACTCGCCGCGGCGCAGCGCCTGCCCGGCCCAGTGCAGCGCGACGAGCGACGACGAGCAGGCGGTGTCCAGCGAGACGGCCGGCCCTTCCAGCCCGTACGTGTAGGCGACCCGGCCGGAGATGACGCTGCTGGTCATGCCGGTGAGCGCGTACCCGGAGGTCTCCTCCGGGGCGAACGCGAGCAGCGAGCCGTAGTCCTGGCCGCTGGTGCCGACGAAAACGCCGGTGCTGCTGCCGCGTACCCCGGTCGGGTCGATGCCGGCGGACTCGAACGTCTCCCAGGTGGTCTCCAGCAGCAGCCGCTGCTGCGGGTCCATGGCGAGCGCCTCGCGCGGGCTGATGCCGAAGAAGCCGGGGTCGAACCGGTCGACGTCGGCGAGGAAGCCGCCGCCGCGGGCGTAGAACGTGCCGGCGGCGTCCGGGTCGGGGCTGTAGAGCGTGTCCAGGTCCCAGCCCCGGTCGCCGGGCAGGTCGGTGATCGCGTCGACGCCGTCGGCGACGAGCCGCCACAGGTCGTCCGGGGTGGACACGCCGCCGGGCAGCCGGCAGGCCATGCCGATGATGGCCAGCGGCTCGTCGTCGCCGACGGTGACCGGGGCGGTCGCCGGGTGGGCCGGGACCGGCACGCCCGCGATCTCGGTGTCCAGGTGGGCGGCGAGTTCCTGCGGGCTCGGGTAGTCGAAGACCAGCGTGGCGGGCAGCCGCAGGCCGAACGCGTTGCCGAGCCGGTTGCGCATCTCGACGGCGGTGAGCGAGTCGAAGCCGAGGTCGCTGAACGCGCGGCGCGGGTCGACGGCGGCCGGGTCGGGGTAACCGAGCACGGCGGCGGCCTGCCCCCGGACGATCTCCAGCAGCGCGGCCCGCCGGTCGGTGTCGGCGAGCGCGGCGAGCTGCTGCACCAGCGACGCCCCGGTGGCCGGCGCGGCGGCGGTGCCCCGACCGGCGCGGATCAGCGCCCGGTACAGCGGCGGGACGGCGCCGGCGAACTGGGCCCGCATGGCGGCCAGGTCGAGGCGGGCGGGCACCAGCGCGGCGGCCGGGACGCGGCAGGCGGCGTCGAAGAGCGCCAGCCCCTCCTCCGCCTCCATCGCGGACACGCCGGAGCGGGAGATGCGGTTGAGGTGGACGTCGTCCAGTTCGGTGGTCATGCCGCTGCGGTCGGCCCAGAGGCCCCACGCGAGGGTGAGCGCGGCGAGGCCACGGGCGCGGCGGTGGTGGGCCAGCCCGTCGAGGAACGCGTTGGCGGCGGCGTAGTTACCCTGGCCGGGTCCGCCGGCGGTGGCCGCGAGCGAGGAGTACGAGACGAACGCGGTGAGGTCGAGGTCGGCGGTCAGCTCGTGCAGGTGCCAGGCGGCGTCCACCTTCGGACGCAGCACGCCGTCGACCCGGTCGGGGGTGAGCGAGGAGATGACGCCGTCGTCGCGTACCCCGGCGGCGTGCACCACTGCGGTGAGCGGGTGGTCGGCGGGGAGGTCGGCGAGCAGCGCGGCGACCGCGTCGCGGTCGGCGACGTCGCAGGCGGCGACCGTGACGGTGGCGCCCAGCGCGGTCAGCTCGTCGCAGAGCTCCGGGATGCCGGCGGCGTCCCGGCCGCGCCGGCTGGTGAGCACCAGGTGCCGCACGCCGTGCCGGGTCACCAGGTGCCGGCTCATGAGCTGGCCGAGCGTGCCGGTGGCGCCGGTGATCAGCACGGTGCCGTCGGCGTCGAACGCCGGGTCGGCCGGCTCGGCGGGCGCGGGCACCCGGGTGAGCCGGGCGCCGGCCGCGACACCGGCACGGACGGCGACCTGCGGTTCGTCGGTGTCCAGCGCCGCCACCAGCGCGGCGGCGGCGGTCGCCGGGTCGTCCACGTCGACCAGCACGAACCGGCCCGGGTTCTCCGACTGGGCGGAACGCACCAGGCCGATGACGGCCGCGCCGGCCAGGTCGGTGAGGTCGGCGTCCGGCTCGGTGGCGACCGCGCCGCGGGTGAGCACGACCAGCCGGGTGGCCTCGTAGCGGTCGTCGGCGAGGAACCGCTGGAGCACGTCGAGCGCCCGGTGGGTCGTCTCGGCGACCCAGCGGGGCACGTCGCGCTCGCCGCGCGGGTCGAGGAACGGCACGACAAGCACGCCGGGCGCGTCGGCGTCGTCGTCGAGCGCGCCGGTCAGGGCCGCGAGATCGGGGTACGCGGTGACGGCCGTCCCGGTGGCGGCGACCGCGTCGGCGAGCCCGGGGTCGGTGTCGAGCACCGCCCACGTGCCGGCGGCCGGCCCGGTGGGCAGCGGCAGCGGGGTCCAGTCGATCCGGTACAGCGACTCGGGTCCGCCGCCGCCGGCGGTGCGGAGCTGGTCGGCGGTGACCGGCCGCAGCACCAGCGAGCCGACCGAGGCGATCGGGGCGCCGTCGACGCCGGCGAGGAGCAGCGAGACGCTGTCCGGGCCGGTGTGCCGGACCCGGACCCGGGCGGCGGCGGCGCCGGCGGCGTGCAGCGCGATGTCGTTCCAGGAGAACGGCAGCCGGCCGTGGCCGGGGGGCAGCCCGGGGCCGGCGGGTTCACCGGCGGCGCTGGTGAGGCCGAGCGTGTGCAGCGCGGCGTCGAGCAGCGCCGGGTGCACGCCGTAGCCGCCGGCCTCGGCGGCCGGTGTCTCGGGCAGCGTCAGGTCGGCGAAGAGGTCGTCGCCGCGCCGCCAGGCGGTGCGCAGCGCGATGAACGACGGGCCGTAGTCGTAGCCCTGCGCGGCCAGGTGCGGGTAGAGCTGGTCGGTGGGCACCTCGGTGGCGTCCGGCGGCGGCCAGGCGGCCAGGTCGGACCAGCCGGGTACGCCGGGTTGCGCCGGCCGGTCGGCGAGGACGCCGCTGGCGTTGCGGGTCCAGGTGCGTGGGTCCCCGTCGGCGGTCTCCCGGTCGGTCGGCTCGTCGCCGGGCCGGTCGTGGTCGGGCGCGGAGTGCAGCGACACGGACCGGCAGCCGGTCTCGTCGGCCGGGCCGATCCAGAGCTGGATGTCGACGCCGCCGTTCTCGGGCAGGATCAGCGGCGCTTCGAGGGTCAGTTCGCGGACGTGGTCGGCGCCGACGTGGGCGCCGGCCTGGAGGGCCAGCTCGACGAAGCCGGTGCCGGGCAGCAGCACGGTGTCGAAGACGACGTGGTCGGCGATCCACGGGTGGGTACGCCGGGACAGCCGGCCGGTGAACAGGAAGCCCTCGGCGTGGGCGACGCCGACGGCGGCGCCGAGCAGCGGGTGCCGGGCGGGGCGCAGGCCGACCGCGGTGACGTCCCCGGTCCAGCCGCCGCCGGCCTCCGGCCAGTAGCGCCGACGCTGGAACGCGTAGGTGGGCAGGTCGACGCGGGTCGCGCCGGTGCCGGCGAACCAGGGCGCCCAGTCGATCTGGACACCGTGCACGTGCAGCTCGGCCAGGCCGGCCAGCAACGCCCCGGTCTCGTCCCGGTCCCGGCGCTGCACGGCGGTCGCGACCACGGCCTCGTCGTCGGGCAGGATCTCCGCGGTCAGCGCGGTGAGCACGCTCTGCGGGCCGACCTCCAGGAACGTGTCCGCCCCGGCGGCGCGCAACGCGGCGACCCCGTCGGCGTACCGCACCGCTTCCCGCACGTGCCGCACCCAGTAGTCCGGGCCGGTGATCTCGTCCCCGGCCAACGCACCGGTCACGTTCGACACGATCGGCAGGGCCGGTGCGGCGAACGTGAGCCCGTCGAGCACGGTGCGGAACTCGGCGAGCATCGGCTCCATCAGCGGGCTGTGGAACGCGTGCGACACCGTCAACCGGCGGACCCGCACACCGCGGTCCCGCCAGGCGCGCTCCAGCTCGGTCAACGCGTCGACCGGCCCGGACAGCACCACCGACGACGGCCCGTTGACCGCCGCGATCCCCACGTCCGCGCGACCGGCGATCGACGCGGCCACCTCGGACTCCGGCGCGGCGACCGCGAGCATCCCGCCACCGGCGGGCAGCGCCTGCATCAACCGGCCGCGCGCCGCCACCAACTGGCACGCGTCCGGCAGGGACAACACACCCGCCACGTGGGCGGCGGTGACCTCACCGATCGAGTGGCCACCCACGAAGTCGGGGGTGACGCCGAACGACTCGACCAGGCGGAACAACGCCACCTCGGCCGCGAACAGACCGGCCTGCGTGAACTGCGTCTGATCCAGCAGGTCGCCGTCGCCGAACAGCACCGGCTTCACCGGCTGCGGCAGCAACGGATCGAGTGCCGCGCACACCTCGTCGAGCGCGGCGGCGAACACCGGGAACGTCTCGGACAGCTCCCGGCCCATGCCGGCACGCTGCGCGCCCTGCCCGGAGAAGAGCACCGCCAGGCCCTGCCGGTCGGTGGCCGCGCCGGTCGCCGTGGCGGCCGTCGGCGTTCCGGCCGCGAGCGCCCGCAGGCCGGCGAGCAGGTCGTCGCGGTCGGTGGCGGCCAGCACGGCCCGCCGGTCCAGCGCCGCCCGCGCGGTGGTCGACGAGAACGCCACGTCGAGCGCGGTCGACGCCGGGTCGGCGGCCAGCCGCGCGGCCCAGCGGCCGGCCTGGTCGGCGAGCGCGGCGTCGTCGCGGGCGGACACCAGCACCGGTACGACCGGGCGGGTACGTGTCGGCGCGGCGTCGGCCGGGGCGGGTTCGTCCGGCGGCGCCTGTTCGAGGATGGTGTGCGCGTTGGTGCCGGACACGCCGAACGAGGAGATCGCCGAGCGGCGGGGCCGGTCTACCGCCGGCCACGGGGTGGCCTCGGTGACCAGCTCGACCGCTCCGGTGTCCCAGTCGACCTGCGGCGTCGGCGCGTCCACGTGCAGCGTGGGCGGGACGAGCCCGTGCCGCATCGCCTGCACCATCTTGATCACCCCGGCGACGCCGGCCGCGGCCTGCGTGTGCCCCAGGTTCGACTTGACGGAGCCGAGCAGCAGCGGCGCGGCGTCGCCCCGGTCCTGCCCGTACGTGGCCAGCAGCGCCTGCGCCTCGATCGGGTCGCCGAGCCGGGTGCCGGTGCCGTGCGCCTCCACCACGTCCACGCCGCCGGCGGCGAGCCCGGCGTTGGCCAGGGCCTGCTGGATCACCCGCTGCTGCGACGGGCCGTTCGGGGCGCTCAGCCCGTTCGACGCGCCGTCCTGGTTGACCGCGCTGCCGCGCAGCACGGCGAGGATCGGGTGGCCGTTGCGGCGGGCGTCGGAGACGCGTTCCAGTAGCAGCACACCGACGCCCTCGGACCAGCCGGTGCCGTCGGCGGCGGCGGCGAACGCCTTGCACCGGCCGTCGGCGGCCAGTCCGCGCTGGCGGGAGAACTCGACGAACGCGCCCGGCGTACACATGGCGGTGACGCCGGCGACGACGGCGAGCGTGCACTCCCGCTGCCGCAGTGCCTGCCCGGCCAGGTGCATCGCCACCAGCGACGACGAGCAGGCGGTGTCGACGGTGACCGCGGGCCCTTCCAGGCCGAACGTGTAGGCGATCCGGCCGGACACCACGCTGCCGGCGTTGCCGGTCATCAGGTGCCCTTCCAGGCCCTGCGCGGCGGCGGTCATCAGCACGGTGCCGTAGTCCTGGCCGGTGCTGCCGGCGAACACGCCGGTGCGGCTGCCGCGCAGCGTGTGCGGGTCGATGCCGGCCCGCTCGAAGACCTCCCAGGTGGTCTCCAGCAGCCACCGCTGCTGGGGGTCCATGGCGAGCGCCTCGCGCGGCGAGATGGCGAAGAAGCCGCTGTCGAAGTCGGCCAGGTCGGTGACGAAGCCGCCGTGGCGCGCGTACGAGGTGCCGGCGTCCTCGGGGTCGCCGGCGTGCAGCGCGTCGAGGTCCCAGCCCCTGTCGGTGGGGAACTCGGTCATCACGTCCCGGCCGGACGCCACCACGTCCCACAGCTGCTCCGGGGTGCGGATGCCGCCGGGGAAGCGGCAGCTCATGCCGACGATCGCGACCGGCTCCTGCTCGCCGGCCTCCACCTCGCGCAGCCGCTGCCGCACCTGGTGCAGGTCGGCGGTGACCCGCTTGAGGTAGTCGAGAAGCTTCGCCTCGTCAGCCATGGTCCGCCCATTCCCTGTGTTGCCCCGAGCCGGCAGTGGTCACGTCAGGACACCCCCAGCTCGCGGTCGATGAAGTCGAAGACCTCGTCCGGGGTGGCGTCCTGGAGCTTGTCGGCGACGCCGTCGCCGTCCGCCGGGGCGTCCACCTCGTTGAGCGAGGCCAGCAGCGTCCGGAGCCGTTCGGTGATCCGCAGCCGCGCGCCCCGGTCGGGGGCGGCGCCGGACAGCGCCGCCTCCAGCCGCTCCAGTTCGCCGAAGACCGGCGCGGCGGCGGCCACTCCCCCGTCCACGACGGCGGCGCGGACGTGGTCGGCGAGCAGCGCGGCGGTCGGGTAGTCGAACACCACCGTGGCGGGCAGCCGGACGCCGGTGGCGGCGGTGAGCCGGTTGCGCAGCTCCACCGCGGTCAGCGAGTCGAAGCCGAGGTCCCGGAACGCCCGGTCGGGTTCGACGGCGGTGTCCGAGGCGTGTCCGAGCACCGCCGCCGCCTGGCCCCGGACGAGGTCGAGCAGCGTCCTGCGGCGTTCCACCTCACTCTGCCCGGCGAGCAGGGCGGCGAGCGACTCGGCGGAGGGGCCGGCGTCGTCGGCGCGTTCGGCGGTGGCGCGGAGCGCCTCCGGGATGCCGGTGAGCAGCGGGCTGGGTCGGACCGCGGTGAAGCCGGGCACGTACCGGGCCCAGTCGACGCCGGCGACCACGGTGACCGGTTCGCGGCGGGCGAGGCAGCCGGCGAGCGCGGCGAGCGCGAGGTCGCTGTCGAGCCGGGCGACGCCGCTGCGCCGCCGGCGTTCGGCGACGGCGGGGTCGGCGTCGGCCATGCCGCCGGTGGCCCAGGGTCCCCAGGCGACGGAGGTGGCCGGCAGACCCCGCCGGTGCCGTTGTTCGGCCAACGCGTCGAGGTAGGCGTTCGCGGCGGCGTAGCTGCCCTGCCCGGCGGCGCCGAGCTGGCCGGGCAGCGCGGAGAAGAGCACGAAGGCGCGCAGGTCCCGATCGGCGGTCAGCTCGTGCAGGTGCAGCGCGCCGAGCACCTTGGGTCGCAGCACGTCGGCGATCCGGTCGGCGGTGAGACCGTCGAGGACCCCGTCGTCGAGGACGCCGGCGGTGTGTACGACGCCGGTCAACGGCGCGTCGGCGGGCACCTCGTCGAGGAGCTTGGCGAGCGCGGCCCGGTCGGCCACGTCGCAGGCGGCGACCGTGACCCGGGCGCCCCGGTCGGTGAGGTCGCGGACCAGGTCGGCGGTACCGGGCGCGTCGGCGCCGCGTCGGCTGACCAGCATCAGGTGCGTGGCGCCCCGGTCGGCGAGCCAGCGGGCCACCTGCCCGCCGAGCGCGCCGGTGCCGCCGGTGACCAGCGTGGTGCCGGCGTGGTCGAGTTCCGGGTCGGTGCCGCCGCCGGGCGCCCGGACGAGCCGGCGGACCAGCAGCGTGACGCCGTCGACGGCGAGCTGGTCCTCCCCGTCGGGGCCGGTGAGCGCGGCGCAGAGCAGGTCCCAGCCGTGGTCGTCGAGCGTGGCCGGCACGTCGACCAGGCCGCCCCAGCGTTCCGGGTGTTCCAGCGCGACGACCCGGCCGAGGCCCCAGAGCAGGGCCTGTTCGGGCCGGCCGGCGCCGCCGTCGCGGGTGGTGCCGGCGGCGCCGCGGGTGACGCACCACAGCGGCGCGGCCACGTCGAGGTCCCCGAGCGCCTGGATCAGCGCCAGCGAGCGGGCCAGGAACGGCGGCACCGGCTCGGTGGCGTCGACCGGGCCGTCGGCGAGCGCGAGCAGGGAGAGCACCCGGTCGGCCGGGTCGGGGCCGGCGGCGGTGAGCCGGGCGGCGACGGCGGCGCGGTCGGTGTCGTCGGCGGGCAGCAGCACCAGCCGGGCGTCCGCGCCGCGCCGGGTCAGTTCGGCCACCGCGGTCTCCGCCTCGGCGGTGCCGGCCTCGTCGGCGACGATCCACCAGACGCCGGTGAGGTAGCCGACCGGAATTCCGCCGTACGGCTGCCAGACGGCGCGGTAGCGCAGGTCGTCGAGCGTGGACCGGTCGCGTTGCCGGCGGCGCCAGTCGGCGAGCAGCGGCAGGACCGCGCCGAGCCGGTCGAGGGATTCGGCGGCGTCGGCGGCGGTGAGGTCGGCGAGCGCCGCGAGGTCCTCGTTGTCGACGGCGGCCCAGAAGGCTGCGTCGACGCCGGTCGGGCTCTCCCCGGCGGCGGGCGCGTCGAGGCTGGCGCGGGGCCAGTAGCGGGCCCGGTCGAACGCGTAGGTGGGCAGCGCGACGGTGTCCGTGCCGGCGAGCACGCTGGTCAGGTCGACCGGCAGGCCGATGCTGTACGCGGTGGCCAGGTTGGTCAACAGCCGGGTCGGGTCGTCCTCACCCCGACGCAACGTCGACAACGTGTGCCCGGCCGTGCCGAGGTCGTCCAGGATCGCCGTCACCGGCATCGTCAGCACCGGATGCGGGCTGATCTCCACGAACGTGCTGTGGCCCGCCCCGACCGCCGTCCGCACCGCGGTGTCGAAGCGCACGGTCTGCCGCAGGTTGTCGTACCAGTAGTCCGCCGTCATCGTCGCCGGATCCACCCACTCACCGGTCAACGTCGACACCAGACGCGTGTGACCCAGCTGCGGCGTCACGCCGGCCAGGTCGGTGCGGAGCTGCTGCGCGACCTCCTCCACGGCCGCCGAGTGCGACGCGTAGTCCACCGGGATCAACCGGGCCCGGATACCGTCGGCCTGACACGACTCGACCAGGTCCGCGACCGCCTGCGGCGGACCGGAGACCACCACGGTCGCCGGGCCGTTGATCGCCGCCACCCCGACGCCGTCGAAGCCGCCCAGCCGGGCGGTGACGTCGTCAGCGGACAGGTCGACCGATGCCATCGTGCCGGTGCCGCGCAGCACCGACAGCGCCCGCGACCGCAACGCCACCGTCTTCGCCGCGTCGTCAAGCGACAGGATCCCGGCCACGCAGGCGGCACCGATCTCACCCTGCGAGTGACCAATCACCGCCTGCGGGTCGACCCCGACGTGCCGCCACACCGCGGCCAGGGCGACACCCACCGCCCACAGCACCGGCTGCACCACCTCGACCCGCGCCAACCACGACTCGTCGTCACCGGTCAACACCGCCACCAGATCGACATCGAGGTACGGAGAAAGCGCCACCCGGCACTCGGCCA
>NZ_PYPS01000113.1 GCF_003027925.1 Micromonospora sp. RP3T | reverse complement strand
AACGAGGCCAGCAGGTTGACTGGGCTGAAGAGCGAAACACTAGCTTCTCGGCCCCGTGCCTGTAGGTGCAGCTCCAACGGGTCGGCTCACCGCAGGCAGGCGTGTCAGGATGGCCGACCGGTCTAAGGCGCTCCGTTCAGGTCACAGTCTCCCCTGGAGGCGTGGGTTTGAATCCCGCTTCTGACAAACCTATCCTTTGGCTGTGGACAACGCTCTCACTTGGCAGAACACGTGGCGTCATGTTAGACATCGAGCCAACGTTTCGGTGAGGTGGAGACAGCATTACGCTAACGCCGTATTTCCACTACAGCGTAGCGAGTGGAGCAGAGCGTTTTCCATTCATCCCTATGGAAGTTGAGCGTACACGCATTGCGCAAGCGTTTAAGCTCAGCTTCCGTAGGAATGAATTGAAAACACCCGCTCCGCTCTGCTCGTTACGTGCCAGTGGAAACGCACCGTGAGGCTCACGAAAGCTTGCCTTCCCGTTGATGGGAAGTTTCTTCTCGAATGCCAGCATGACATTAAACTTAAGAAAACCTCACAACGACGCTGCCACATGTCACGTGAATTTGACAGGGATGCTATTACTGCATTCATTCAGCATTAGCCCAGCCTGAACACTCAATTTCGATTACATTGTATATCAAAGGACGGCCTTGGACTGAATACAAAGTTGCT
>NZ_PYPS01000112.1 GCF_003027925.1 Micromonospora sp. RP3T | reverse complement strand
ACTTCCTTGGCTGGTCAGGCTGGGAGACCAGCTAAAACCAGCTACTTCCAGCTTAAACCAGCTAAAGCCAGACAGCCAGCCTAGGCTGGTGCTTTTAATTTCCTATTTAGAGTATAATTTCTTTCCTTCTTTCTTTCTTTCTTTTTTTCCATTTTTCAATGTTAATAAAAAAAAATACCCATTTATTGTCATTAGTCACTTTAGTATAGGGAACAATTCTCACTATTAACTAGTTGCTTATTAGCATGCCTATTATTAAGACTTTGGCTGTTTATTAGTACTTATAAAGCACATATTCTGCATGACCATATTCTACATCCCTAATCCTACCCAATACCTAAACTTAACAACTACCTTACTAACTATTAATAAGCAGTAAATTAGGAGTTTATTGGGGCAAAAGTTGTAGTTAATTAATACTGAGAACTGGTCCCCAAAGTAAAGAGTAACCAAAATTTGGATAACACTGTAGTATAGAGACCAGTTATCACTATTAACTAGTTGTTCATTAGTATGCATATTACTAGCATAGTGGTTGTTTATTAATACTTATAAAGCACATATTAATGCCTTATTCTATCCACTTTTTTCTTCCCGAAAGAGTGGCATTGGCATTTGTAAATTTGATGGGTCTGGCTTCCGGTCTCATCTGCGTCCAGCTATTTTTAGCTGTACAAAACA
>NZ_PYPS01000111.1 GCF_003027925.1 Micromonospora sp. RP3T | reverse complement strand
AGACAGGAGGTAAATGAACTTAAACTGCAAGTCACAGAGTTCCAAAGGGAACCGACACCTGCTCAGCAAGAGAAGGAACAGGACAGGCGCGAGGAACCTGACAGAACGGCACAACAGAAGGAAATCACCAGTCTTCAGGAGGCTCTGACAGCTGCCAGACACAGAGAGCAGCTTGAAAAGGCCACCAGACAAGATTTGGAAAGAGAACTGTTTCACACAAAGTCGCTGTTAAGAACAGCATACGTAGAACTTAATGAGAGAGACACTAGAGTTAAGGCCTTAGAAGGCCATCTGAATGCAGCCAGAGCTGAAGTCCAAACCCTGACTCAGCAATTCGGCAACATTAAAGAGGAGCTTGACATGGTTCAGAGAGAACCTAAACAGTCTTACAGACTGCGCATGGACTTAAGTAAAAAACACCCTGCTGTACGTCACACAGCCAGCAGTGCAAACCCCCGTGCCCCTGTACACAGATACAAAGGGGGGAGCCAAAACCTTCTGCCTGACACTTCACAAGTCAGTTTCCAGGAAACCTCTGCAGCCGCAGAAGGAACAGAATTCATTCAGATGAACTCTGAAGTGACACATGAAGTGACACTCAAAGAACTCAATCGAATGGCGAGAAACATCCCTGCATTCACACCAGAACTTGCAGGAGACCATGACGTCCACGCCTACATGAGAGACATTAAATTTTTCCT
>NZ_PYPS01000110.1 GCF_003027925.1 Micromonospora sp. RP3T | reverse complement strand
GTCAGCAGACCCGGCCGGTACGGCAGCAGGCCGTAGTCGCCGCCGGAGTTGGTGGCCCGACCCTGGTAGAGCAGTTGGAGGTTGCAGGGGTCGACGGTGAACGTCTGGTCGGCGGTGGTGCGGATCAGCTCGCCGTGGCTGATGTCGTTGGTCCAGGTGGCGCCGCTGTTGGCCTTGCCGGCGAACGGGTTGCTCTCGGTGGCCGCGTTCGGCGTCCACGAGCCGTTCAGGCTGGTCGCGGTGAAGGACCGGAAGTAGCGGCCCTGCGCGCCGATGGCCTCGACGATCATCAGGTAACGGGTCTGGCCCTGGAGCTTGTAGACCTGCACGGCCTCGAACAGGTTGTTCGTGCTGTCGCTCATGATCGTCGTGTAGTTCGAGCCGAAGTTGCCGGGGAAGTTCCCGATCGGCATGCTCGCCCGGTAGATCTTGCCGTTGTCACCGGCGAAGAAGAGGTACATGTTCTGGTCGTCACCGATGACCGTCTGGTCGATCGGGCCGGTGCCGGAGCCGGAGATACTGCCGGTGAACAGCGGCTGCGCCGACGACCACCCGTTGGGGTTGGTCGGGTTGGTGGAGGTCTTGTAGGAGAACGCCGTGCCACCCCACTGGTAGGTCAACACCCAGATGTTGCGCGGGGCGAAGTAGAACAGCGTCGGCGCGACGGTGCCCTGGTTCATGCCGTTCTGGCTGGCCGTGGCCATCTC
>NZ_PYPS01000109.1 GCF_003027925.1 Micromonospora sp. RP3T | reverse complement strand
ACGCTTCCCACCAGGTCTGTTCCATTACAGGGAGTCATCTATAACAGTCAGGTGCGTTTGATTATGGGGAGTCACCTTACGTGTCCAGGGCTGGGAAGCGCTGGTGCTGCAGTGTCTCCAGGAACGGTGCGCTTCCCCTTTTCGGGGAGGGCCGCTTGTCGTGGCTAACAGCCGAGCAAAATGATGCGGGGGTGCTGCCGTGGTCGGTGTCAAAGCAGCGGTTCCCGCTTCTCGAGACCTCTCCTCCGACACGCCCATCTGAGGCCTTGGAGCCCTCCACTAACGAGCTGACGCTCCCAATCAGGTGTGTTTGATTATAGGGAGTCGTCTTAATTGTCCAGGGCTGCGAAGCGCCGGTCTAAAAAGGGCTGCAGCTCGTGCCGACGCTTGGCGGTTTGCAGGCTTGGTCACGCACAGCGCAGGCAAGCGACGCAAGGTACCCGTCCTCCCTTTGCTCGGGGTGGGGGGGTCACCGTTGATAAGGAGGGTAGAGAGGGAGGTGGTTTTGCTGTGGTGGTGGAGGTGGTTTTGTTGTGGTGGTGGTTGTTGTTGTTGTTTCCTTTTCTGTGGTTCAAAGAGGTGTTCAGAACGAGGGCTTCTGTCACACGGTGTGCGCGTGAAAACGAATCCGCTCACGCTCTTGAAAAGTTGCCCCCTGGTGGCCGGTTCAGTTCAAGTTTCTCACGGACTCTGAGTGTTGCGTAGCTGTAGCTGTTT
>NZ_PYPS01000108.1 GCF_003027925.1 Micromonospora sp. RP3T | reverse complement strand
GTAGGTCGTTCAAAACCCCAAAGAAAAATAACAAAAGTGACACTCTCAGCCTCCTAACCTTTCTGGGTGGAGGAAGTAACTCTCTGAACCTTCTAATAAATTTCTTTGGTCTTCAGCATCGTATTCTCAACCGATGGAGACTGTAAAACTCTCTGTTCAAGCCTAATCGCGACGTTTCGGAATCTATGGTCCTTCTTCAGGCGAGCTCAAACACCAAATAAAAGATTCCACTCACTCTGTCTCATTCATACTGTTTCTGAGGGGCGTGTCCCCAACATCACACACTGTTAAAACTAATTATCAGCACTTTTTTGTGCGTCATTCTTCACTTATAACGTGCCAAACTATTTTGTGTTTTTGATGTTTTGCCCCAATTCACCACCTGTTATCACCTGATCACTGAATACTCTTGATTCAGTCCGCAAGGCCCCCCCAGGGCATGCGGGCATCAGGAGCCTCCTCTAACAGGAACCGAAGTGCAGAGACGTGGCGCTGGCTTGAGTTAGGGGCTCAAAGGATTCCATGGCTCGGACAAAGTCCGAAACCAGGTTATGCACGGGCCTACACTTCAACTGCCCGCTTTGGGGCTTGTTCAGACATGCCCCATGGCTCTCAAAATGGCCTCCCAGGCCCACAAAGCACAGAAGGGGTCTAATACCAAATAAAAACATTTTTGTTTTGCTACAAAAAAATCCCAAATTAGGGCTAGTGTGTTTAGGGCTCTGTTT
>NZ_PYPS01000107.1 GCF_003027925.1 Micromonospora sp. RP3T | reverse complement strand
TAGTTCTTACTAGAACCATAAAGTATGACCATATTAGCCCGGTTCTGTCAACACTGCACTGGCTCCCTATTAAACATCGTATAGATTTTAAAATCTTGCTAATTACTTATAAAGCCCTGAATGGTTTAGCTCCTCAGTACCTGAGTGAGCTCTTATCGCATTATAGTCCCTCACGTCCGCTGCGTTCTCAAAACTCTGGCAATTTGATAATACCGAGAATATCAAAATCAACCGCGGGCGGCAGATCATTTTCTTATCTAGCGCCCAAACTCTGGAACAATCTACCCTACAATGTTCGGGACGCAGACACACTCTGTCAGTTTAAATCTAGATTAAAGACCCATCTCTTTAACCTTGCTTACACATAACACATTAACACATTTCTATAATTCAAATCCGTTAAAGGATTGTTAGGCTGCATTAATTAGGTCAACCGGAACCGGGAACACTTCCCATAACACCCGATGTACTCAGTGCATCGTAAGAAGAATGGCATCTACGCTAATATTAGTCTGTTTCTTTCTTATTCCGAGGTCACCTTAACCACCAGATCCAGTCCGTATCCAGATCAGATGGTCACTGCAGTCCCCCGGATCCAGTCCGTACCCAGCCCAGATGGTGGATCAGCACCTAGAGCATGCCAGCTAGATGAGCCCTAGAGACAGATCCGCAGCGAAAACCTCATCACCTCGACAGCCATCAGCACAAGACCACAGGAAGCAGATGAGTTTTGCATA
>NZ_PYPS01000106.1 GCF_003027925.1 Micromonospora sp. RP3T | reverse complement strand
TGCACAAGATTATTAATGAAGGACTAACACATAACTAATCTAAACAAACAAACATAAAATCACTCATACATGGGGGAAGGGTCAGTGAGAAGCAGTTAGAGAGACAAGGAAATGAAGCTATGAAAAGAGTCAGTTAACCACCTGAGTGAAACCATCAGTGCTGTCTACAGCTTATACTAAACCTCTGTTTGTTTAGTTAAATGTACGATACTTGCATTGCCTTGGTCGTTGAACAAGTGTCCAAATGCAGTCTCTGGTGAAGGTCTTGATGGTTGGAGCAGTGGTGGTTTTGGAATCGTGATCACGTTCTTCTGGGTCCGAAGAGTGATGAACTCCAAAGATGTTCTGACTCGATGGTGACTGGGAGTTTCATCCCATGTGACAAGTGAAGAAGAACCAAGAGCTGAGAGGGACTCAGCTGAAGTCCTGTGATCCTTGGGGAATGGAAAGACAAGGCCGCAAGGCCTGGCGCGTGCTTAGGGAAGTCCTGAAGAGTTCTAGCTCATCTTCTTAGGTTCTAAAAGAACCACTGACTGACTGAGGCGAGTCATGAAGATGAATTCCAGGGTTGAGTGGAACTGTCTGGCTCTTTGTGGTCGAGAGCCACAGCTCTGTATGTTGGGCCTGTCGGGCCCGCCGGGCACGCCCTGTGCCGGCTCCGGCTCCCCGTGGGTTCCTCCACACGGGCATCAATCAGAAGATGTTGCAGACGAGGCAGACAGTGAAGAAGAGAAGAGAGAGATCGGTCGGTGCCTTTAAACTCACTGGAGGCTGT
>NZ_PYPS01000105.1 GCF_003027925.1 Micromonospora sp. RP3T | reverse complement strand
GAGAGATGATGATCTGAGGACTCTTCAATAGGCTCAAAAGGGGGCCTACAAAGAGCCTCTAGTGCCACGGCGAGGCCCAAGTAGGGACCCGATGCCGTACTGGAGGCCTCAGCCTCAGCGCACCGCGGAGGAAACGTACTACAAGGGGGTCCTTACCCACTGATATGCCAGCAAATGGGGCGTGGTAGGCCGAAATAGCCGCCACGTAGACCTTCAAGGTGGAGTGGGCTAACCCTGTGGAGAACCGATCCTGCAGAAACCCCAGCACTGTACCAACTGGGCAGTTAACTGAGTCCTGCTGGCGGTGTCCACACCATGAAGTGAAAGGTTTCCACTTCAGGGCGTACAGTTTCCTCGAGGAGGGAGCTCTGGATTGGAGGATGGTCTCAACAACCTCAGTTGAGAGACCGGAAGCTAAGAGGTGCGCCCCCTCAGAGGCCACACCCAAAGCTTCCACAGCTCCGGCCGGGGGTGAAGGAAGGAACCCCCTGCCTGTGAGAGGAGATCCCTCCTGACGGGAATCTCCCAGGGAGAGCCGTCGAGGAGGGAAATCAGGTCCGAGAACCATACTCGGCCCGGCCAGAACGGGGCTACTAATAGTAGGCCGTACTCTCTCCAGAACTCCCGGGAGCAGAGCGATCGGGGGAAAGGCGTACAGACGAAGCCTCGGCCACGTCTGTACCATGGCATCCAGCCCCAGTGGAGCTGGATGAGTCAGAGAGAACCAGTGGGGACATTGCGCATTCTCTTGAGTCGCGAAGAGGTCCACCTGAGCCTGGCCAAAAATCCTCCAAATCTGCTTCACCA
>NZ_PYPS01000010.1 GCF_003027925.1 Micromonospora sp. RP3T | reverse complement strand
GCGGGCAGGCCGGCGGCCAGCGCGGCGGGCAGGACCGGGGCCAGGGCGGCGGCCAACGGGGCGGGCAGGCCGGCGGGCAGGACCGTGGTCAGGGCGGCGGGCAGGGCGGCGGCCGTCAGCGTGGGGACCGGGGCGGCTCGCAGCCGCGTCAGGGGCGCGGCGGTGGCGCCTCCGCGCCGGTCAACGACGCCATGGCGGAGGCGTTGCGCCGCGCCGGGCTGGCCTGACCGTTGCCGGTCGCGGCCCTGTCGAGCTGAGAGCACGAACGACTCAGCGGTGATGTCACGAACGACTCAGCTCGACAGCGCCGCGAGGCGGGGTGGCACCGTCCACGCCTGGCCGGCACCACGAGCCGGCCGGCACCACGAGCCGGCGGGCACCGCCCAACCGGCGGGCGCGGTCCACGCGGGCAGGGCACCGCCCGACCCGGGCGACCGTGAGGCGCGCGGGCACCGGCGCGGGCGTACCCTCGCGGGCGTGGGTGTGGACGACGACGCGCAGTGGCGGGAGCGGCAGCGCCGGGCCGTGACGGCCCACGCGGCGGCCGACGCCCGGGAACGCGCCACGGAGCAGGCGGAGGCCGCGAAGCTGGTGGCCGCGTTCGCCGCCGAGGCGCGGCGGCGCGGTCTGGCGACCGACCGGCTGGTCGCGACCGCCCACGACGGCCGCGGTCGCTACCGCACCCGGATCACCGGCTGGTACGTGGACCGGGCGCGCAGCCGGGCGGTGGACGTCGACGGGCGTTTCTACCTGCTCAGCGTGCCGCCGAGCCTGCGGTCGCGGCTGTTCGGGGCCGAGCCGCCGCCGAGCGCGCCCCCGCTGGTGGTCGGGCGGGGCGGCCGGGACGGCGAGTCCGTTCCGCTGGCGACGCTGCTCAACCGGCGTCTCGAGGCGGGCGACGACTGGCGGTGACAGGTGCCGGCCGGTCGGCCCGCTGCCGCGGCACCCCCCGCCCGGTCCGCCGCGCCACCCGCCGCCACCAGCACAACTGCACGACCAGCGTGAGCAGCCCGGCCAACACGATGGCGGCCAGGTTGATCACCAGTTGGAGGGCGGAGCCGGTCGCCTCGTGCCACACCCCGTAGCTCGCCGCGACCGCCACGTTCGCGGCCGCCGGGACGGTGGTCACCGAGATCAGCACGCCGACGAGCGAGCCGGACTTCTTCGAGGTCAGCGACAGCATGCCGGCGACACCGGCGAGCAGCCCGACCACCCAGGAGAGCGCGTCCGGCCGCCAGATGAAGTCGGTGAGCGGGCGCTCGGCGAGCAGCATGTCCCGGCTGACCAGACCGGCCGCGGTGAGCGCCCAGGTGCTCAACACGGTGGCCACCATGGCGACGAGGAAGCCGACGGTCAGGGCCTGCACCGAGCGGCCGACGACGCCGGGCTGACGGCGCAGCAGCGCCACGCAGAGCGCGGCGAGCGGGCCGAACTCGGGGCCGACCACCATCGCGCCGACGATCAGGATGGGCTGGTCGAGCAGCACGCCGATACCGGCGATCATGGTGGCCACGGTGATCAGGGCGAGGAAGGTGCCGGTGAGCACCGTCTGCTCACCGGTCTTCGCGGCGATCTCGTCCCAGACCACCGCGTCCTCGCCGTGCCCCGGAGCCGCGTCGGCGGCTCGGTCGGCCGCTGCGGAGAGCGTCAGCTCCACGTCCTCGGCGGCGATCGCCCCGTGCGTCTCGACACCGAGTTCGCGCAGCTTGTGCAGCACCCCGTCGGCGCTCTCCCGGACCACGTCGCAGGTGACGTAGTCGCCGGCCGGCTGACGGGCGGCGCCGGGGATCACCACGAGATGCGTCACGCCGGGATCGGCGGCCAACAGGTCGACGACGGCCGACGACCGGTCGCCGGGCGTGATCACCCTCAGGTGCAGCACTGACCAACTCCTGGTCGCCGATCGGAACACGGATCGCCGCACCCTACCCCGAGCCGTGGCACCGGCGGTGGTCGAGCGGCGCCGACCCGGCACGGTCGCCGGGGCCGGCCGCTGGCCCCGGTCAGGGACCGGCGACCCGGGGCGACGGCGCCGCAGCCGAGAGCGCGGCCGGACCGAGGCAGTCGGCCCACACCGAGGCGAGCGAGTCGGCGAGGTCGTACCGCGGCGACCAGCCGAGCGCCCGCGACGACCGGGTGAGGTCCGCGCACATCCACGACACCGCGGCCGACCGGGCGGCGCCCGGGACGAACCGGCCGGGGACCAGGTCGCCGGTGAAGCCGGCCAGGTCGGCGAGCAGGCGGACGACCTGCGCCGTCGGCACGGCGCATCCGCTGCCGACGTTGCACACCCGAGCGTCGAGCCGCTCCGCACGCAGCGCGGCCGCCACCGCGGCGGACACGTCACGGACGTCCACGAAGTCCCGGTACGTGTCGTGCAGCCCCAGGGCGACCTGGGCGTCCCCCCGCTCCAGCGCGGCGCGGATCGTGGCCGCGGCGCGGCCGAGCAGGTTGCCGGCCGGCATGCCCGGGCCGAGCGGGTTGAACACCCGGAGCACCACCGTGTCCAGCCGTCCGTCGGCCGCCGCCAGGGCGCAGAGCCGCGTCGCCGTCAGGTGGCTCAGCCCGTACCCGCCGATCGGCTCCGCGCGGTCGTCCTCGCGTACCGGCCGGCCGGGTTCGACCGGGCCGTACTCGGCGGCCGAGCCGACGCGGACCAGCCGGGCGTGCGGCGTCGCCGCCTCCATCGCCGCCACCAGCTTGGCCGTCACCACCGCGTGGGCCAGGAGAAAATCCTGGTCGGAGCCGACGATCCGGCCGGCCGCGTTGACCACCGCGTCGGGTCGCTCCCGGCGCAACAGCGCCGTCACGGCCGCCTCGTCCGCGGCGACGAGGTCGAACTCCCGTCGCTCGGGGGCGCGCACGGTCGCCTCCGCCGCCAGTCGGGCACGGATGTGACGTCCCAGAAACCCGCTGGCGCCGAACAGCAGAATCCTCATCGCGGCTCCGGATCGAATCAGCTGTGGGCGGACCGGACGGCCGGCTCCACGCCACCGTTCACGGCCGCGACCGTCTCCCGGTCGACGCTGCCCTGCCACTCGTGCCAGGTGTCGGTGCCCGGAGCGGCGATGCCCTCCCGACGCAGCACCACCCGCACCGTCTCGGCCAGGATCCGCAGGTCGAGCAGGAACGAGCGACCGTCGACGTACGCCACGTCGTACCGGAACTTCTCCTCCCAGCCGAGCTGGTTGCGCCCGCGCACCTGGGCCAGGCCGGTCATGCCGGGGCGGACGTCGTGCCGGCGGGCCTGCTCCGGCGTGTAGAGGTCGAGGTAGCTCACCAGGTGGGGGCGCGGTCCGACCAGGCTCATCTCGCCCCGGACGACGTTCCACAGCTCGGGCAGTTCGTCCAGGCTGGTGGACCGCAACCAGCGCCCGACCCGGGTGAGTCGATCGGAGTCGGAGACCCGGCCGCGGGTGGGATCCACCGGGTGCATGGTGCGGAACTTGACCATGTCGAAGAGCCGGCCGTGCCGGCCGGGCCGGGTGTGGCGGAACAGGACCGGCCGTCCCATGGTGACCAGCACGACCAGCGCGACGCACGCCATCACGGGCGCGGCGAGCACGAGCACCGTCAGGGCGCCGATCACGTCGATCGACCGCTTCACGCGGTCGTAGGGTCGGGCCCGCACCACCGCGGCGCGATGGCGACCACCGGCGGGAGCCAGCGGCTGGGTGAGGTCAAGACGAAGATCCATCAGACGGATTCCTCGTGGCGAGTGCGGTCAACGGTCCATCCCATTATGGGTGGGTAAGCCCATCGCATGGTCTTTTATGCCATTTCTCGGGGCCGGCGGACGACCCGGGCAGATCCCGGTGACCACGTCCTCGATCTGGTCCACGCCGACCCGCAGGGACATCCGTTCCAGGTACGCGCGGCGCGCGCGCTCGCCGATCCGGACCCGCTCGGCCGGCGGGATGTCGACGGCGGCCCGGAAGCGGTCCGCCAGCGCCCGCCAGTCCTCCGCCGGACAGGTCAGCCCCGCTCCCGCCGCCTCCACCAGGCGCGCGGCGTCCCCGTCGGCGGAGACGATGACCGGCACCCCGCAGGCCATCGCGCCCTGCAGCTTGGACGGGACGGTTCCCCGCAGGGCCGGCAGGGCACGCAACGTGACCAGCTGGAAATCCGCCGCGGCGTAGAGGTCGGCCATCTCGGCCGGCGGACGCCGGTCGAGGAACCGGACGTTCGTCGCGCCCAGGGTGCGGCACAGCTCCCGGGCCCGCCCCTCGTCCGGTCCCGAGCCGACGAAGACCAGGTCGATCAGCGGATCGACGGACGCGGCGGCGCGGACCGCGGTCTCGACGCGCTGGAACGGACCCATGTTCCCGGCGTACATCACGATCGGACGACCCCGGTGGCCGAGGGCGGAGCGGGCCGCCGGGGTGGCCGGCACCGGCCGGAACAGCCGTTCGTCGGTCCAGTTCCACACCACCCGGACCCGGTCCGGGTCGGCGCCCCGCTGCACCACCAGGTCGGTCATCGACGGCGCGATGACGACGACGGCGGCGGCGGACCGGTAGAGCCGGCGCATGACGCCGCTCAACACCCGGTGCACCACCCGGCCGCTGACGCCACCGGGAGCCATCCCCGACGCGGTGACCGACTCCGGCCACATGTCCTGCACGTGCAGGAGGACCGGCGTACGCCGCAGGAGCCGCAGCAGCGCCGGCCCGGCGAACGCGGTCGGCGGCGGGTGGTAGACGTAGACGACGTCGACGTCACGCAGGTATCGCCGGGCGACGATGGCGCTGGTCAGCCCGAAGGACACGAACGTGGCGACGCGCCGCAGCACCGACGCGTCCCGACTCGGGTAGAGCGGCACCCGCCGCACGGTGAGCCGACCCTCGGTGTGCTCGTCGCGCCACCGCTGTCGGAAGCCCTCGTAGATCCGACCGGAGGGGTAGTTCGGAAAGCCGGTGAGCACCCGCACCTCGTGCCCCCGCGCGGCCAGCTCCGTCGCCAGCTCACCGGCGATGAATATCGGCTCCGGTGGATACCACTGCGAGACGACCCCGATCCTCATGCCACCCCTGCCGGCCGGTCCACCGCTTCGGCCCAGGTGTCCGGCCGCGCCGCGTCGAACAGCTCGTTGGTCCAGAAGAGCGTCACCAGCTCTTCGCTGCCCACGTTGACGATGTTGTGCGCCCACATGGTGGGCATGTCGACGAACGCCGGCTCGCTCCCGTCCACGGCGAACCGGACGGCGTCGGCACCGTCCACCCGGCGCAGGTTGATCTGCGCCCGCCCCCGCAGCACCACGAACCGTTCCACCTTGGCGAGGTGGAAGTGCTCCCCCCGGGTCACGCCGGGTCGACTCGTCGAACAGAACGTCTGCCCGCCACCGCCGTGCGCCCGGACGGCCTCCACCAGGTCACCCCGGGCGTCCCGGTGCCGCGGCAGGGGCACCGGCCCCCGGTCCGGAAACCGGTGCGACCGGTACGTGTTGAACAACCGGACGTCGTGGCGGTCCGCCAGCGGCGGGATCTCACCGCCGGCGTACACGCCGGCGAACGACGCCAGCCGGTCACGGAGCTGACCGACCCGGGTCCGCAACGCCGGCATGGTGGGGTCCCAGGGACCCGGAAGAGTGGTGCCGGTGAGGTGGGCCGCGGCGTCCAGCACATGCACGAGGTCGAGTTCCCGGTTCTCCCGCACCTCCGGTTCGACGCCGTCGGCGAGCAGTCGGCAGAACGTCGCGACCACCGAGTTGTAGAACGGCCGACCGTGCTCGCCGTAGAGGTTCGGCAGGCGCACGTCCACGAACTCGGAGTCGGCGCTGGCCGCCGTCGCGAGCAGCTCTGCCGCGGCGGCCTTGGCAGACCCGTACACGGTGCCGTTTCCCGCCTGCACGGAGTTCGCGTACACCACCCGGGGCGGGGGTCCGCCGCACCGGCGGAGCCCGTCCGCCAACGACCGGGCCGGCTCGACGTTGCCGGCCGTGATGTCGGCGGCGTCCCCCCGGTTGACGCCGGCGAGATGCAGCACCACGTCGACGCCCTTGACGGCCGCCGCGACGGCCGCCGGATCGCCCAGGTCGGCGCGGCCCACCGTCACCGGACGGGGCCAGCCCAGCGCCCGGGCGAGGACGCGGACGTGCCAGCCCAGAAATCCGTCGGCGCCGGTGACCGCCAGCCTCACGACACGCTCAACAGGTCACGGGCGGCCAGCTCGGCGCGGATCTCGGGCAGCGTGGTCAGCAGCGCGACGATCTCCGGGACCCCCAGCCGGGGCGCGTTCGTCGAGTTGAAGTCCTGCAACCCGGCGATTCCGGGCTCGCCCTGCGAGACGTAGAGCGAGTAGTTGAGATCCCGGACGTCCACCGGCACCCGGAAGAAGTCGCCGAAGTCGTCGGCCTTCGCGAGTTCCTCCCGGGTGGCCAGCGTCTCGCTGAGCTTCTCACCGTGCCGTACGCCGATCAGGTCCAACTTCGGTGGGGCGTCGAAGAGTTGGCACAGCGCCGCGGCGAGGTCCCCCACGGTGCAGGCCACCCCTTTGCGGATGAAGATGTCGCCGGGCCGGGCGTGCGTGAAGGCGTGCTCGACGAGCGACACGGAGTCGTCGAGCGACATGAGGAACCGCGTCATGGTCGGATCGGTCACCGTCGGCGCGCGGCCGGCCTTGAGCTGGCTGACGAACAGCGGGATGACCGAGCCGCGCGAGTACATGACGTTGCCGTAACGCACACACGAGACGGTCGTCCGGCTCCGGGGGTTGTTGCGGGCGTGGGCCTGCGCCACCTTCTCCATCAGCGCCTTGCTCATGCCCATGGCGTTGACCGGGTAGACCGCCTTGTCGGTGCTGAGCAGGACGACCGATCCGACGCCGTTGCGGTCGGCGGCCGCCACCACGTTGTGGCTGCCGAGCACGTTGGTGCGGATCGCCTCCAGCGGGAAGAACTCGCAGGACGGCACCTGTTTGAGCGCCGCCGCGTGGAAGACGAAGTCGACGTCCCGACTCGCCTCCAGCACCGAGTCGTAGTCGCGGACGTCGCCCACGTGGTAACGGACCCGGGGGTCGCCGATCCGACCGCGCATGGCGTCCTGTTTGGCCTCGTCCCGGCTGAACACCCGGACCTCGCCGACGTCGAGCTCCAGGAGCCGACGGAGCATCGTCTGGCCGAAAGAGCCGGTGCCACCTGTGATGAGCACTCGTCGCCCGGCGGGTACCGGAGTCATCGTTCCCCCCGCTCCGCACCGGTGACGCACGGCACATGAGGGCCCTGTCGGTTGACTGCTGACTGCATCATTCCGGACTTCTCCCTCGAATTCCCCACTAATCAACGAATAGCCGTCCGCGGCGTCACGCCGAGCGGGCGCCACAGGCGAGCACCGGCCGACCCCGAGCAGGCCGTCAGCACCGGATCGAGACCTGGTCCGACATCCAGGCCACGGTGGACTCCAGCCCGGCGCGGAGCGGATGCCGGCGCACGGTCGGGAACAGCTCCCGCAGCCGGGACGCGTCGGCCTGCGAGTCGCGGACGTCCCCGGCACGTGGCGCCTCGTGGACGACGGACAGTCGACGGCCCAGCACGGACTCCAACTCGGCGATCAGGTCCAGCAGCGAGATGCGCGCGCCGAAGGCCAGATTGACGACGTCCGGCGACGACACCCGGCGCATGACCGCGTCCACGATCACCGCCGTCACGCTCCCCACGTAGGTGAAGTCCCGGGTCTGCCCGCCGTCGCCGTGCACCCGCAACGGCTCGCCGGTCAGGGCCGCCGAGACGAACCGGGGCACGACCGCCGCGTAGGCGTGGTTCGCCGCCTGCCGGGGGCCGAAGACGTTGAAGAAGCGGAACGCCAGGACCGCGACGTCGTAGCAGGACGCGTACGCCAGGGCGTACGCCTCGGTGGCCAGCTTCGACACGGCGTACGGGCTCACCGGCACGGGTCGCAGGTCCTCCCGACGGGGCAGCACCGGGTTCGCCCCGTAGACCGAGGACGACGAGGCGACGACCACGTGCGGGACCCGGTGCCGCCGGACGGCCTCCAGGACCATCAGCGTGCCGGTGGCGTTCGCGTGGTGGCTGATGACGGGCCGGTCGATCGAACGCGGCACGGAACCGAGCGCGCCGAGGTGCACCACGGCGCCGGCGCCGGCCACGGCCTCGTCCAGCACGTCCGCGTCGAGGACGCTGCCCCGCACCAGGCGGACCGGCTGGTCGAGCAGGTTCTCCAGGTACCCGGTGGAGAGGTCGTCCACCGCGACGATCTCGCCGGTCCGGGGATGCGCCGCCAACGCCCGCACCAGGTTGGAACCGATGAATCCGGCTCCCCCGGTCACCACGACCTTCACGATGTTCTCCGTTCCCCGCCTCGCGACGGCATCCGGCGCGCCGCTCCCCCAGGGGGTCAACGAGTCATCCGAGGGCGCGGTACGAGACTGACGGCCGGCTCACACGGCCAGCCGGCGCGGGGCAGCGGCGTACGGCGGGCCCGGCTCCGGCCCGGTGTCGTTCCGACGCACCGACATGGACAGCAACAGCACGAGCCCGATCGGCCCCAGGCGTTGCAGCAGGAGATAGGTGATGTTGTCACAGTCGCTGCTCAGCCAGAGCATGGTGGCGATGCCCAACGGCGGTGCCAGCAGCGCCGCCGGCAGCCGGTCGCCCCGCAGCCCGCGCAGGTGCAGCCGGCGGACCCCCCGCACGGCGAACGCGAACGGGATGAACACCAGCGGCACCGCGGGCGGACCGAAGTTCAGGATGGCCTCGCCGGGCAGGCCGTAGACGTTGGACGCCCACTGCCGGTCCTCGAAGGAGTACACCCCCTGCCCCTGGAGCAGCTCGGTCCCGTAGTACATCTTCGGCAACGGCCGTTCGGGCACGATCGAGTCGGGCACCGGCAACAGCAGACCGGCGACGTACGTCCCGCCCCACGCCAGCTCGCCCACTCCTGCCAGCCGGCGTTCCAGCAGGATGGCCTGGACGTCCGCCCGACCGAAGTCGCCGAGCAGCATCGCCGGCGCGTCGCGCCCGGTCTCCTGGGACATCTCCGCGACGGACTTCTTGCCCTTGAAGATGTCGAGCACCTGGGGGCCGGCGTTCTTGTACATCCCGTAGACGAACATGAAGAGCATGAAGACCACCGCCGCGCAGGCCATCACGCGCCGGGGGATCCGCTGGACGAGGAAGTGCACGAGCATCAGGCCCATCACCACCGGCCAGAGCGTGTTGCTCCGGCTGCCCCGCAGCCCGCCCACGAAGAACTGGACGAGCGCCAGCGCGAGCAGCAGCGCCACGATCAGGCCGGGTCGACCGACGAGTTCCCGCCGCCACCGGACCACCACCAGCATGAAGATCATCGACGGGAACGACTCGCCGACGGTCAGCAGTCCGTTGTGCCCGAGCAGCAGATCACGGTTGACCGTCATGGTGTCGACGAAGCCGGACAGGCCCCCGAACTTCGCCAGCTCGACGACGAACGCGCCCATCCCCACCAGGACCATGAGCACGCCGAAGCGGTAGAACCGCCGCTCGTCGAAGCGGATCCGCCAGAGCTCGCCGGCCGGGCCGCGCGCCACCCGGCGTCGAGCCCGCCGACTGCTCGTCAGCCAGCGGTACGCGACGAGGCCCACCAGGTTGAGCGTCGCCATGAGACCGAAGGCGTGCCGCCAGTCGTCCGGCGCGATGACGCGCTTGGGCCACCAGTCGAACATCACGTGCAGCAGGGGGGCGAGGTAGAACAGGTGCACACCGATCAGGCCGATCAACGCCTGCGGGTCGAAGAGGTCCAGCCGCCGTCGCAGCCAGTCCACGACGTCGATCCCGAGGATCGCCCCGCACATGGCGGCCGGAACGACGAACCAGTGCATCAGCCGGGCGTCGAGCAATACGAGGCAGATGGTGGTCACGAGCACCACCGTGAACGAGATCGCCCAGCTCACCGCGTCGTCCTGCACAGGGTCGGGACGAACGCTCCGCACGGATTCCCGACGGCCCGTAAGAACCGCGCTCTCACCGGCGATAGACATGAAAGGTCCCCTGATTCTCGGCGGTGCCGGCGTCACCCGTCGTCCGCGGAACGGCTGTCTGGTGTCGAGCGGACGGCGTGCCGTCGAATTCGGTTGCTGGTCCGCCTTTCGATCAATTCACTTTAGATGCCCCACAGTGCCCGCCATTGCGGTATCGCGGTTTCCAACAGGAACGGGGAATCGCGCAGCACCCGCCCGACCCGCGCCCGGGTCACCGCGTCCGTGGCCGCCGCGGCCAGCGCGCGTTCGGCCCATCGACCGGCCCCGGCGGCCAGCGGCAGCGTCTCCACGCCGAGGAGTCGGCGGGCCGCCTCGCGCAGACTCGGCAGCTCGCTGCCGAGCACCGGCACGCCGACGGCCAGGGCCTCCAGCAGCACCCCCGGCAGCCCCTCCCGCAGCGACGGCAGCAGCAGCGCATCCGCGGCGGCCAGGATCGAACCGACCTCGTCCAGCTCACCGGCGAAGACGATCGTCGGGTCGCCCGCCGCCCCGGGATGCACCGCGGTGATGTCCGCGACCCCGCCGGGCCCGGCCACCAGCAGCCGGGCGTCCGGTCGCAGCCGGTGGACCTCACGATGCACGTCGATCAGGAACGGGCGGTTCTTCTCCGGCGCCGCGCGACCGAGGTACGCGAGCACCGGAACGTCGTCGGGAAGGCCCCAGCGGCGGCGGGCCGACGCGCGGTCCCAGCCGTCGACCCGGGCCACGTCGACCGCGTGCGGCAGCACCCGGTAGCGCGGATCGTGGCCCGGCGGACCGGCGAAGCGCAACGCCGCCTCGCTGACGCCCACCACGTCCGTCGCCACCGACCTGATCAGGCGACGCAGCGTGCGCCGCAGCAACCGGTGCCGCCACGAGTCCGGCCGGTTGTCCGCCTCGCTGGTGAGCCGGACCACCCGCCGTCGTACGCCCAGCGTGCGGGCCACCAGGAGCACCAGCCCGCTGATCAGCTCGACGTGCGAGACCACCACGTCCGGGTCGAGCGCCCGCAGCGTGCGCCACAGCCGCGGCGCGAACGTCGGGACCGGGTGCAGCGGGCACTGCGTCACGTCCGCCCCGGCCGCGCGGAACCGTGGCGCGAGGCTCCCCTCCCGGCCGCCGACCGTCACGAACACGTGGCGCACCTCGCTGGTCGGCACCGCCCGACACAGGTCCAGGCAGGCCGTCTCCGCGCCACCACGGTCGAGCGTGCCGATGACGTTCGCCACCAGGGGCGTCCGTCGCCGGTCCGGTCGGGTCGGCGCGCGCAGGCTGGCCGTACGAGCGGTCATCGGGTGGGTGTCCCTGTCGGTGTGTGGGTGCCGGCCCCGGGGGTCGGCGTGCCAGCAGGGACAACGAGCCGCCCTCGGACAGGTCACGGATCGCGACCACCCGGCGACCACCCCGCCGCGGACAGTGGGCGCGCGGCGGTGCGGGCCCGGCCGGCGCAATTCTGGTACAACGCTTTTCCGGGCCGGTTCACGCCGCGTCGGCGAGCACCCGGAAACGTGAAATCAATTCCGGCAGGAAATGCGCCCGGCGGCGGCGATCCGTGGCGACAATGACGATTCCCAATCGCGTCCGGCACATGGTGGGCGATGATGGTTCCGGTCCGACCGAACGGAGACGACGATGCGCGTGGTGGTGGCGGTGGAAAGTCGCTACGACCGGACCCCGGACGGTGCGACGTGGACGGTGACCGACCCCGCTCATCACTACTTCACCCGTTACCTCGGGGTGTTCGACGAGGTCCGGGTGCTGGCCCGGGTCCGGGACGTCCCGGCCCCGCCGGCGGGCGCGCACCGGGTCGACGGGCCCGGGGTGCGGGTGTGGCCGGTGCCGCACTACCTGGGGCCGGCGCAGTACCTCCGGCAGCGGGCCGGCATCGGCCGCGCGGTGGAGCACGCGGCGGGCCCCCGGGACGCGGTGATCCTCCAGGCCCCCACGCCGGTCGGTTATCTGCTGGCCGCGGTCCGCGAACGGAGCGGGCAACCGTACGGCGTCCAGGTGTGCGCCGACCCGTACGACATCTTCGCCCCGGGGGCGGTGAGCCATCCGCTGCGACCGGCGCTGCGCCGGTGGGCCACCGCTGCGCTCCAGCGCCGCTGCCAGGGCGCCGCGGCCGTCGCCTACGTCACCGAGCACGCGTTGCAGCGGCGTTACCCGGCACCGGCCACGACGCCCACGTTCCACTTCTCCAACGTGGACCTGCCGCCGGAGGCGTACCGGTCGCGCCCCGCCGCCCCGCGCGCCACTCCGCACCGACTGGTCTCCCTCGGGTCCCTGGAGCAGCGCTACAAGGGCATCGACACCCTGCTGCACGCCGTCGCCCGGGCCAACCACCGGCTCCCCGACCGACGCCTGCACCTGACCCACATCGGCGACGGCCGCCAACGCCCCCAGCTACGGCACCTCGCCGACCGGCTCGGCATCGCCGACCAGGTCACGTTCGCCGGCGTCCTGCCCGCCGGGGAGGCGATCCGCGGTCGCCTGCACGACGCGGACCTCTTCGTCATGCCCTCGCGCACCGAAGGTCTGCCCAAGGCCCTCGTCGAAGCCATGGCCTGCGGCCTGCCCGCCGTCGGCACCACCGTCGGCGGCATCCCCGAACTCCTGCCCGCCGGGCACCTCGTCCCGCCGGACGACCCCGACGCGCTCGCCCACGCCATCGCCACGCTGCTCACCGATCCGCACCACCTCAGCGTCGCGGCCGCCACCAACCTGACCCGCGCCCACGACTACTCCGCCGCCGCGCTCACCGTCCGCCGCCACGCCTTCTACCACGCCGTCCAGGACGCGACCCGCGGTCGGTCATCGACCGGAACGCTGATCCGATGACGCTGCGCGCCCGGTCCGACCCGCCGGCGGAGCAGACGACAGCAGTTCCGGAGCGCCCGGTGGCGCGACTGCGCGCCGCCCTGCGTCGGGGTCAGGGCAGCGGGTACCGCGCGACCGTCGTGAGTCTCACCGGTTCCAGCCTGGTCCGCACCGCCAGCTTCGCGCTCACCGGCGTGTTGGCGAGCCGGCTGCTCGGGCCGCACGACCGGGGTCTGATGGTGCTCGGCACCACGACCGCCAGCCTGGCCGGGCTGCTCGGCGGCCTGGGCACCGGCTCCGCGCTGCGGGCCCGACTGCCGGCCACGCCCGCGGGGTGGCCCCGGCGCCGGCTCCTGTCCTCCTACACCTGGTGCTCGCTGGGGGCCACGGCGCTGTCCGCGGTGATCGCGGTCCTGGCGTCACTGATGTGTGCGCTCCTCATCGACCGGAGTCTGGCGGCGCCGTCGTTCCTCGTCGCCCTCGTCGTGGTGACCGTCGCCTACACGGCGATGACCCAGTTCCCGGACGTGTGGTACGCGGTGGGCGAGTTCCACGCCGGCAGCGGTTGGGCGGCGGGGATGGCGACCGGCGGGCTGGCCACCATGCTGGCCGCCGCCGCCGTGGACCGTCGGGCCTGGGTGCTGCTGCTCGCGCAGGGGGTCGGCATGTCGCTGGTCGCCGCCGCGCAGACGGTGTGGCTGCGGCGGGCCGGACTGCTGCCGTGGCACCGGCCCGGCCCGGCCGAGTTCGCCATGCTCGTCCGCTCCGGCGTCCGCGCGCTCGCCCTGACGCTGGGCCTGACGCTCGCTCTGCGCACCGACCGGTACATCCTGGGCGCGTTCACCGGCGTGCAGACGGTCGGCGTCTACTCGGTCGCGGTCACCCTCAGCGAGACACCACGGCTCATTCCCGCCTCGCTCGGGCAGATCGTCTACCGGGAGGTGGCCCTCGGCGGCGGCGTGCACCGGGCCGGCCGGGTCCGCCGGCTGGCGTTGCTCTGCTCGGTCGTCAGCGGCGTCCTGCTGGCGGTGGCCGGCTGGCTGCTGGTCGTACCGGTCTTCGGGGCGGAGTTCGCCGACGCCCGCGAGCTGCTGCTGATCCTGATCATCGCGGAGGTCTGCCTGGCCCCGTTCGAGGTGGCCAACCGGGGCCTGCTCGGCGGCGGCTGGATGAACCACGCCGGCCTGCTCGGCGCCGGCGGGAGTGCCCTGGCCGTCGTCCTCTACGTGGTGACAATTCCGCAGTGGGGCGCGGCGGGGGCGGCGGGGGCCAGCGTGCTGCTGTACGCGGCTCTCTCCGCGACCTCGTGGTCGCTGTTCCGCCGGCGACTGGCCGGTCGCCGGGCGGCGACGGAGGCGGGCGGCGTGACCGGTCGCCACCGCCCGGAGCGGGTGGGTGGCGCCGCACGTGCCACCCACCCGTGACCGCGCCTCAGGCGGACGCGCTGGCCAGGCCCGATCCCGTGCCGGCACCCGAGCCGCCCGGCCGGGAGGCGTAGACGTAGTACCGCACCCACGGCCGCGGATCGTCCGGCCGGGTGCGGAGCTGGTAACCGGCGTCGCGCAGCAGCGTGGTGACCGTGTCGAACGTCCGCTGCCAGGACTGCTCCGCCCCGGTCGCCAGGAAGTCGTGACAGGAGACGACGAGGTTGTCGACCATCGACAGATGCGGGCGGAACGCGGTGAGCACCTCCGCCTCGGCACCCTCGATGTTCATCTTCAGCAGGTCCACCCGGTCGACGCCGAGCGAGCCGAGCACGTCGACGAGGGTGCGTCCCGGCACCGCGACACCGCCGGCCTCCGCGCTGGTCAGACTGTTGGCCAGATGCAGTTGCGTGTCGTCCTCGAGGTGGACGGTCCCCGGTGTGCCCACCACCGCGCACTCCACCGCGGTGACGTTCCCCAGGCCGTTCAGCTCCACCATGCGGCGCAGGCAGGCGAAGGTGCCCGGGTGGGCCTCGACGCAGACGACCCGGCCCTCGGGACCGACCAGCCGGGAGAAGACGCGGGCCTCGCCGCCGATGCCGGCGCCGATGTCGACCACCGTGTCGCCCGGCCGGGGCCGGTAGCCGTGGAGGAAGATCTCCTCGGCGGCGTCGTCCTGGGCCCCGGCGGAGGGACCGCCGATCGTCCGGTTGACGACCAGCCCGTTGCGGTACCGGTGGACCCAGTGGTCGCCCTCGTGGCGGACCAGGCACAGCGAACGGTCGCGGACCGTCACGTACGCGGTGGCGAGCACGCTGCCCAGCCGCGGATCCAGTCGGGTGTTGACCACACCCCGCAGACGACTTCTCATCGGTCGGTTCATCGTGGACGGAACTCTCTCTCGGACGGATCGGAACTCGGCCGTTGTCGACGCGACCGACGGAAGCACAACGATCCGGACAAGTCCCCAGATACGCGGCACGGTCAGCGTCGGATGCCGGCCCAGTCGTGGTGCCGCCGCACCGTCGAGAGGATGAAGTCCACGACCCGCCGTGAGGTGTCCGGCACCCGGTAGTCGGCCGGGCAGGGCACGCCGGCCGCGATCACCTGGGCGGTGACCACCTCCACCGCCTCGACCACCGCCGGGGCGTCCAGGCCGGTCATCACGATGCCCCCGGCGTCGAGCGCCTCCGGTCGCTCGATCGACTCGCGCAACGTCACGGCCGGAAAACCGAGGATCGCCGACTCCTCGCTGATCGTGCCGCTGTCGGACAGCGTGCAGCGGGCTTCGCGTTGCAGCCGGACGTAGTCGAACAGACCGAACGGTTCGTGGAAGGCGATCCCCTCCAGCGTGCTCGGGGCCGGCGACAGCGACTCCAACCGCTTGCGGGTGCGGGGATGGGTGGAGACCAGCACCGGCAGACCCCACCGGTCCCGGACCGCGCGCAGGCAGTCCAGCAGCCGGGCGAGCCGGTCCGGACGGTCGACGTTCTCCTCCCGGTGCGCGCTGACGAGGAAGTATCCGCCGGCGGTCAGCTCCATCCGGTCGAGGACGGCGGACCGCTCGATGTCCGGGCGGTAGTGCTCCAGGACCTCCCGCATCGGCGAACCGGTGTGCAGGATCCGCCGTGGGTGCAGCCCTTCGGCGAGCAGGTTGCGCCGGGCGTGCTCGGTGTAGACCAGGTTGAAGTCCGCGACGTGGTCCACCACCCGGCGGTTGGTCTCCTCCGGGACGTTCGGGTCGAAGCAGCGGTTGCCCGCCTCCATGTGGTACACCGGGACGCCCATCCGCCGGGCCATCAGAGCGGCGATGCAGCTGTTGGTGTCGCCCAGCACCAGCAACGCGTCCGGCCGGACCTCGCGGACGGCCTCCTCGGTGCCGGTCAGCACCCCACCGAGCACGCGGCCCAGCGAGGACGTGTCCACCCCGAGGTGGCGGTCGGGTCGGCGCAGCCGCAGCTCGGTGAAGAAGATCTCCGACAGGGTCAGGTCCCAGTTCTGGCCGGTGTGCACGAGCACGTGCTCCACGGTCCGGTCCAGTCGGTCGAGCACCCTCGACAACCGGATGATCTCCGGCCGGGTGCCCACCACGGTCATCACGCGCGTCATGCTTCGTCCCCCGTCACGGCCCGGCGGCCTGCCACGGTCCAACGAGCCCGCGGTCGGACCGGTTACTCCGGCTCGCGTTTCGCGGGCGCTCGCAACCCGCGCCCCGACCGGGTCGTTCACAGGGCGAGCACTCCGGACCCCCCGGAACCCGGGGAGGTGCCGGGTCGGCGGGCGGCACGGGGGGAAATCTGGTGCGGGTCATCGTGACGATGGAGGCACGTCTGCTGCGGACGGCGGACGGCCGGGTCTGGACGCGGGGCGGCCCCGACCACACCACCTGGGCACGCTACCTGTCGGTCTTCGACGAGGTCCGCATCGTCGCCCGGGTGCAGCCCACCGACGGGACGCCGGTCGGGGCGAGCGCGGTGGACGGGCCCGGGGTGCACGTGTGGGCCGTGCCGTACTACGTCGGCCCGGGGCAGTACGTGTCCCGGTGGCGGGAGGTCAGACGCGCCGTCGGCGCCGCGATCGGGCCGCACGACGCCTGCATCCTGCGGGTGCCGTCCCAGATCGGCACGCTGATGGCGCGGGAACTGCGTCGACGCCGGCAGCCGTACGCGCTGGAGGTCATCGGCGACCCGTGGGAGGTGTTCGCGCCGGGCGTCGTCCGCCACCCGCTCCGGCCCTTCTTCCGCCGCCGGTTCGCCCGGCAGCTGGCCGGACAGTGCCGGCACGCCTCGGCGGTGTCGTACGTGACGGCACGGTCGCTCCAGGCGCGCTACCCCGCCGGCCCGGCGACCGTGTCGCTGTCCTGTTCCGACGTCGACCTGCCGGCCGAGGCGTTCGCCGCCGGGCCGCGGCCCGCCGCCGACGTGGCGCGCGCGTGGCGACTCGTCTCGGTCGGCTCGCTGGATCAGCTCTACAAGGGCGTGGACGTCCTCGTCGACGCCCTCGCCCTGCTCGCCGACCGGTCCGTCGACGTACGCCTGCGGCACGTGGGGGACGGACGGTTCCGGTCCCGGTTGGCGGAGCGGGCCGACCG
The DNA here is from genome assembly GCF_003027925.1 of Micromonospora sp. RP3T. Taxonomy (GTDB): domain Bacteria; phylum Actinomycetota; class Actinomycetes; order Mycobacteriales; family Micromonosporaceae; genus Micromonospora. Next base: position 167,133 of record NZ_PYPS01000010.1, on the reverse strand, counting down.
GTGCGGGGTGCGGCAGCGGGTGACGTTCGTCGGCACGCTGCCCCCCGGGGACGCGGTGCGCGCGGAGTTCGATCGGGCCGACCTGCTGGTGATGCCGTCGCGTACCGAAGGGATGCCCCGTGCCCTCGTCGAGGGCATGGCCCGGGGCCTGCCGGCGATCGGGTCGGCCGTCGGTGGCATCCCGGAGGTCCTGCCCGCGGCCGACCTGGTGCCACCGGGCGACCCCGCCGCGCTCGCCGACGCGATCCAGCGGATGGTGGCGACGCCGGCGCGGATGGCCGAGGCGTCCGCTCGGAACCTGGAGACCGCGCGGACGTTCGCCGCCGAGCGGCTGACGGCCCAGCGAGACCGGTTCTACACCCTGGTCCGCGATTCCCGCCGTCGACCGGACGAGGCGCGGATGGAACGCCTGTGACGATGCTCCGGCCGCCGGGGAGAAGCCGGCGACCACCCCGCACCGTCACGGTGCTCACCTGCTCCTCGCTGATCCAGGCGGCCGGTTACGCCGCCACCGCGATGCTCTCCAGCGCCCTGCTGGGCGCGGACGGGCGCGGGCTGATGGTCCTCGGCGTCTCGATCGCGAGCCTGGTGGCGCTCCTCGTCGGCCTGGGCACCGGCGCGCAACTGCGGGCCCGCCTGCCCTCGGCCGACGACCCGGCGCTGCGCCGGCGCGTGCTGGGCGCGTACACCTGGGCGTCGCTCGGGGCGGTGCTCCTGGCCTGCACCCTGGCCGCGGGCATCTCCGCCGGCTCCGCGCGCCTGATCGACCCGGCGATGGCCGCGCCGGGATATCTCGTCGCCATCGTCGTCGTGTCGATGGCCTACACCGGCCTGACCCAGCTCCCCGATCTCTGGTACGCGACCGGCAGTTTCCGGGCGGGCACGGTCTGGGCCTCCGCCGTGGTCTGCGGCGGGCTGCTGGGCATGTCGGCCGCGACCCGGGTCGACCTCTCCGCCGACGCGCTCCTGCTGGGGCAGGGCACCGGCATGCTGGTCGTCTGCCTGGCCCAGGTCGCCCGCATGCGGCGGGCCGGGCTGCTGCCGTTCGCCCGGCCGGCGGACGAACTCCCCCGCCTCTTCCGGTTCGGCAGCCGGGCGATGGGCCTCACCGTCGGGTTGACCGTGGCGCTGCGGGCGGACCGCTACGTCCTCGGCGCGTTCGTGGACACGGCCGCCATCGGCGTCTACTCGCTCGCCGCGACCCTGGCCGAGGTCCCCCGGCTGGTGCCGATCGCCCTGGGCCAGCTCGTCAACCGGCAGGCCGCGCTCGGCCACGGCGTGGACCGGGTCCGCCGCGCCAGCCGGATGGCCCTCGTCGCCGCGGTCGCCGCCGCACTGCTGATCGGCGGCGCCGGATGGCTGACCATCGAACCCGTCTTCGGGCCCTCGTTCGCCGCCGCCGTACCGTTGCTGGGCCTGATGCTGGTCGCGGAGGTCGCCTTCACCCCGTTCACCATCACCAGCCGGGCGCTCCTCGGCGCGGGGCGGATGACCGCGGCGGGCGCGTTGGGGATCGGCGGTGGCCTCAGCGCCCTCACCGCATACCTGATCCTCATCCCGCTGTGGGGGACGGTCGGCGCGGCCGTGGCCTCACTGACCGTCTACACGGGCCTGTCCGTGGCGGGCTCGGTCCTCGTCCGCCGGCTCCTGGGCGAATCCGTGCCGGAAGCCTCCGCCGCCCCTGCCGACCAGCGGCCGCGCACGTACGCCTGACCCCCGTCGCGACGAACGCGCGCTCCGGCCGCCGTCGGGACGGGCGGCGTGGACCCCTCGTCACCGGCCCCGGGCGCTGCCGCCGGCCGGTCACCGACGCGCCCGGCTCGAAAGTCCAGGAGAAGCCCGACCCCGACCGCCACCAGGCATCCGACCGTCTGGACCAGGACCGGCGAGAAGTCGTTCCGGCTCCACACCAACAGCGTGTAGGCGAACATCCCGGTCACGAACCCGGCCCGGGAGGAGTCCGGGCGGGAGTCCAGCAGACCGGCGACGACACCGATGAGCGCCATCACCACCAGCACCCCGAGGATGCCGGCGGCCCGGTAGGACTCCGCGACCGGAGAACCGCCGAGGGGCCCGAGCCGGTCCATGATGGTGGTCATGAACACGCGGGGGTCGTGGTCGACCGGGGTGACCGGCAGGCCGAGCGCGCGACCGAGCACGAGGCGCTCGAACGGCGCCGCGTAGGTGCCCCATCCGACGAACGGCAGCGCGTCCGACGCGTGCCATTCCCGGGCGGCCACCACGGTCTGGAGCGTGCTGCCCAGCTCGGCGAGGCCGTCCGCGGGGTTCAGGCGGACGGCGGAGAAATTCGCCACCGCCACTCCCTCGAGGCGGATCTGGCGCACCACGGAGCCGGCCAGCAACGCGGCGGTCAGGGCGAGGACGTGCCAGGCCCGCACCCGGATGGTCCGCCGCCGGGCGGCCGCCACCAACCACGCCGCCACGGCGAACACCGACTCGCCGCGGAACCCGATGGTGAACGACACCAGGCTGAACGCCAGGAAGAGGTAGAGCGCCCACTTCCGCTGGGTGTCGTTGCGGCTGAAGCCGAGTGCGCTGAAGCCGAGCCCGATGAGGATGAAGCCGGTCGACAGCAGCGGCATGTCGACGTAGGCGCGCATCGACAGGTAGTCCTCGGTGAACACGGTGTTGACGCCCCGCCCCGCCACCTGCTCCGCCCACAGGACGAGCCCGACGACGAGCAGCAGCAGGGACACGGTGCTGATGCCCGTCCGGCCGGTGACCACCGGCGGACGGACGACACCCGGGCGGAAGCCGACGAGCGTCACCACCGCGTAGCCCGTCACGAACGCCAGGATGCCGATCGACACCGTGATGATCGCCGGGGCCAGCATCTGGCTCGTCAACCACAGCGAGTCGCCGTTCGGGCCGTTCACGTACAGCGTCGGTCGCCACCGCAGGATGAGGTACGGGAGCTGTCCACAGTGGAACAGCACCAGCACCAGCAGGTACACGAACCCGAGGGTGAGGCGTCGGCCCACGATGAGTCGCGCCGTCACGACCATGGCGCCGACGGCCACCGCGGTGGTGAAGATCGCCGCCGACTGGACCGAGACGCTCAACGCGTCCTGGAAGCGGAGGGTCAGCGTCAGCAGCACGACGCCGACCGCGGCGACCCAGATCGACAGGACCCGGTCGGGATGGCAGCCGGCCCGCGTTCCGGTGACGATCGCCCGGGCCGCCGGACCGGAGTGGTCCGTCCCGGTCCTGTGCACGGTCGCGGTCATCTCGCGTTCAATCCGCAGTTCCTCCGACGCCGCCGACCGCCTCCAGGATCTGGTCCGCGTGGAACGCCGCGACGTCCTCCCGCTGCCACGCCCGCAGGGACTCCGGCCTGATCTGCACCGTTCGGGCACGGAGCTGGGCGAGCAGAGCCAGCGAGAGGGCGGTGGCGTCCGGCGGCGCCAGGAGCAGCCCCTCCCGCACGTGCCGGGCGACGGCCCGGGTGCCGCGATTGTCGACCCCGACCACGGGAGTGCCGACCACGAGCGCCTCGGTGACGACCAGCGGGAACCCCTCCCGCAGGCTGGTCAGCAGCACCACGTCGGCCGCCGCCAGCTCGGCGGCCGGGTCGTCGGTCCACCCGGTGGGCACGATGCCCGCCTCCTCCGGCGGCGCCCATGACGGTTCGCGGGCCACCGTGGAACCGACGATCCGCAGTTGCAGGTCCGGGCGCGTCTGCCGGGCGAGCCGCCACGCGGCGACGGCCAGGTCGAGGTTCTTGTCGGGGGTCAGGCGGCCCATGATCAGGACACGTGGCGCGCCGCGCCCACCCTCGCCGACCAGCCGGCGCGCCGCGCGCAGCCCGACCACGTCCACCCCGGCCCCGCCGCACGGGGCGAGCCGGACCTCGCTGCGCGGCGCGAGGCGGCGGTACGACGCCTGGTCGTCCGGGTTCTCGGTGACATACCACGGAGTGAACCTGGCCGACGCGCTCTCCACCGCGGCGAAGATCCGCCCGGACCGGCCGGACGCCCCGAAGAGCGTGCCGTGCACGACGGCCAGGTGCCGGGTCCGGGTGGCCCGGGCGACGACCCGGCCCAGCGCGATGGCGTACGGCGTGTGCAGGTGCAGCAGCGCGGGCCGCTCGTCGCGGACGATCCGCGCCAGGTCCCGACCGGCGCGGACGAGACCGCCGAGCCCGGCCCGCCGGAAGGGGGTGATCTCGTGGACCTCGTCGAAGCTACGACGGAGCGACGGGGGGACGCTGCCGCGCCCGGCCACCGCGACCCGGCGGAAGCCGTGCGACTCCAGCGCCCGGGAGACCGGGGCGACCACGCCCTCCAGCGTCAGGCCCAGCGCGGCGACGAACAGCACGGTGGGCGGCGGCTGGGCCACCGACCGCCGCTCACCCGGCCGTGTACTGCCTCGAACCCGCATCAGGTCCCTTTCCTGTCTCACGACGGCCCGCCCGACGGCCGGATCGGCCCCGCCCGGCATTCCGGTCGCCACGTCGTGTCGCTTGAGGTCAACGAACCACCGGACGGGTGGTGATGCCGCGGACGGCCGGCGCGACCTCCGCCCGGGGAGATCGTTGAGCACCACATGTCCGCCCGTGAGATCGGCGTGCCGCCGACCGCCGACCACCGACCACCGGCGCGATGCCTCGCGGTCGCCCGCGTGCTGGGTTCGCTGGACACCGGCGGCACCGAGCTGCGGGCGCTGGAGATCGTTCCCCGGCTGCGGGAGGCCGGGGTGGCCACCCATTTCGTGACCATCACCGGTCGGCGGGGCGCCAACGCCGCGGCGGCCGAGCGGGCCGGCGCCCACGTCCACCCGCTGCCGCTCGGCCCGTCGTTCCCGGTGCGCTTCGTCCGCCTCCTCCGGCGGCTCGGGATCCGGGTGGTGCACGCCGACGTGCACACCTTCTCGGGGGCGATCCTGCTGCTCGCCGCCATCGCCGGCGTACCGGTCCGCATCGCGCACTTCCACTCCGACGGCGACGGGTGGCCGGACACCGTGCGACGCCGCGTCCAACGTGCCGTGATGCGGAAGCTGATCTCGACGTTCGCCACCGACGTCCTCGGCGTCGCGCCGAGTTCGCTGGCCGGTGGCTACGACGCCGACTGGCCGTCAGATCCCCGGTGCCGGGTCGTGCCGACCGGGCCCGACGTGGATCGGCTGCGCCGGCTCCCGGAGTCGGATCTGCGGGCCGAGGTGGGCGCGGCGCCCGACGACCTGCTCTGCCTCTTCGTCGGTCGACCCGACCCGGTCAAGCGCCGCCCGATGCTGCCCCGGATCGTCGCCGCCCTGGCGGCACGCGGTGTGCCGGCCCGCGTCGTCGTCGTGGGACCGCACGAGCCGGACGCCGACGAGGAGGTCCGACGGACCGCCCGTACGCACCACGTCGAGGACCGGGTGCACCTGCTCGGCGCCCGCGACGACATCGGCGCGTTGCTGCGCCAGGCCGACGTGATGATCCATCCGGCGAGTCGGGAAGGGCTGCCCGGGGTGGTGCTCGAAGCGGTCGCGACCGGCACTCCGGTCGTCGCCACCGACCTGCCCGGCGTGCGGTACATCGGCGACGAACTGGGTGGGGTGTCCCTGGTGGACGTGGACGCGCCGCCCGAGCGCTGGGCCGAGCGGGTGATCTCCCTCGCGCTCACCCCGGGCCGGGACCGGGACGTGGAGGCCGCGCTGCGGCGGTACGAGGCGAGCAGCTTCGCGCCCGAGGCGCTCCGGCGGGAGTTCCTGGCGACGTACCGGGCACCGGTCGGTGACGGTGCCGCCCACCACTGAACGCCGTCTTCGCCGGGCGGGCCGCCCGCCGGTGTGGTGAGCTGTATCGGTGGCGGGGTATGTGTTCGGGCTGGTGCTGCACCCGACCCGGGACGTCTCCGAGGTGGTGGAGATGATCGTGGGCTGGGCCACCCGGCACGGCAAGACGCTTGCCGTACGCGCCGAGGACCGGCACCGCGTGCCGCCCTCGGTGGCGGCGGTGCCCGCCGACGCGCTGGCCGCGCAGAGCGACGCGCTGATCAGCATCGGCGGGGACGGCACCATGCTCGGCGCGTTGCGGCTGGCCGTGCGGGACCCGAAGCCGGTGCTCGGGGTGCACCTGGGCCGGGTCGGTTTCCTGGTCGAGGTGCAGCCGCCCGATCTGCCCCGGGCGCTGGAGCGGCTGGTGGCGCACGACTTCACCATCGAGTCGCACGCCTGCCTGGCCTGTGACGTGTGCGGCGACGACGTGGTGGCGTTCAACGACATCGCGCTGGTCCGGCAGCCGGGGGCCGGCTTCGTCACCGCCACGCTCGCGGTGGACGACCAGCGGTACGGCTACTACCGGTGCGACGCGATCGTGGTGAGCACGCCGACCGGCTCGACCGCGTACAGCTACGCCGCCGGCGGCCCGCTGGTCTCGCCGGCCACGGAGGCGCTGGTGGTGACGCCGTCGGCGCCGATGGCCGGGATCTCCCGGTCGGTGCTGCTCTCCCCGCACGAGAGCGTCCATCTGGAGCTGCGGCCGGACTCGGCGCCGGTGGCGGTGGAGATGGACGGGCTGCTGATCCGCGAGGCGGCGACCGGCGGGTCGGTGCACGTCCGGTACGTTCGCGACGCCGGCCGGGTGGTCCGCCTCGACCCGCGCCGCTACCAGGAACGCAACCAGCTCAAGCTGAGCCTGCTGGACCTGCCGCTGCTGCCCGACCAGCTCCGCGAGCTGCTGCCGGACGGGCTGCGGGAGCAGCTCAACCGTCGTGAGCTGCCCCCGGACCGCTGACCGTCAGGCCGTGCCGAGCACGCCGTCGACCAGTGCCTTCGCCTCGTCCTGGATGCGGGCCAGGTGCTCCGGCCCCTGGAACGACTCGGCATAGATCTTGTAGACGTCCTCGGTGCCCGACGGCCGGGCCGCGAACCAGCCCGACTCGGTGGTCACCTTCAGCCCGCCGATCGACGCGCCGTTGCCCGGGGCGCTGGTGAGCGTGGCGGTGATCGGCTCGCCGGCCAGTTCGGTGGCGGTCACCTGCTCCGGCGAGAGCTTGCCGAGGACGGCCTTCTGCTCCCGGCTGGCCGGTGCGTCGATCCGGGCGTAGGCGGGCGCGCCGAACCGCTCGGCCAGCTCGGCCCAGTGTTCGCTGGGCGTGCGCCCGGTCACCGCGATGATCTCGGCGGCCAGCAGGCAGAGCAGGATGCCGTCCTTGTCGGTGGTCCAGGTGCTGCCGTCACGGCGCAGGAAGGACGCGCCGGCGCTCTCCTCGCCGCCGAAGCCGACAGTGCCGTCGAGCAGGCCGGGCACGAACCACTTGAAGCCGACCGGCACCTCCAGCAGCGGCCGGCCCAGGTCGGCCGCGACCCGGTCGATCATCGAGGAGGAGACCAGCGTCTTGCCCACCGCCGCGGCCGGGCTCCACCGCTGGCGGGTACGGAACAGGTGGCCGATCGCCACCGCCAGGTAGTGGTTGGGGTTCATCAGCCCGCCGTCGGGCGTGACGATGCCGTGGCGGTCGGCGTCGGCGTCGTTGCCGGTGGAGACCGCGAAGCGGTCCCGGGCGGCGATCAGCGAGGCCATCGCGTTCGGTGAGGAGCAGTCCATCCGGATCTTGCCGTCGCCGTCGAGCGTCATGAACCGCCAGGTCGGGTCCACCTCCGGGTTGATCACCGTGAGGTCGAGGCGGTGCCGCTCGGCGATCTCCCCCCAGTACGCGACGCTCGCCCCGCCCATCGGGTCGGCCCCGACGCGCACCCCGGCGTCCCGGATCGCGTCGATGTCCAGCACGGCGGGCAGATCGTCGACGTACCGGGCGAGGAAGTCGTACTCCCCGGTGGTGTCGGCGGCGCGGGCCCGCGCGTACGGGATGCGCTTCACCTCCTTGAGCCCGGCGGCGAGGATGGCGTTCGCGCGGTCCTGGATCCACTTCGTGACGTCGGTGTCGGCGGGCCCGCCGTTTGTGGGGTTGTACTTGAACCCGCCGTCGGACGGCGGGTTGTGCGACGGGGTGATCACGATGCCGTCGGCGAGGCCCGACGTGCGGCCCCGGTTGTGGGTGAGGATGGCGTGCGACGCCGCCGGGGTCGGGGTGTAGCCGTCCCGGCTGTCGCGCAGCACGGTGACGTCGTTCGCGGCCAGCACCTCCAGCGCGTCGACCTCGGCCGGCGCGGAGAGCGCGTGCGTGTCCCGGGCCAGGAACAGCGGGCCGTCCACGCCGTGCTCCCGCCGGTAGTCGCAGAGCGCCTGCGTCACCGCGAGGATGTGGTCGGAGTTGAACGCGTTGCGCAGGCTCGACCCGCGGTGCCCGGAGGTGCCGAAGGAGACCTGCTGCGCCGGGTCGTCCGGGTCCGGGTGCTCGGCGTAGTAGGCGGTGACCAGCCGGGGCACGTCGACCAGGTCGGCGGGCTCGGCGGGCTGCCCGGCACGGGGGTGGGCCACTGCGGGATCCTCCTCGGGTTGGATGGGGCCGGTCAGGGCTCGACGCGCTGGCCCTTGCCGATGACGACGATGCCGTTGTCGGAGACGGTGTAGCGCTGGCGGTCCTTCTCCAGGTCGACGCCGATCTCGGCGCCCTCCGGAACGTAGACGTTCTTGTCCAGGATCGCGCGGCGGACGACCGCGTGCCGGCCGATCTCGACGCCCTCCATCAGCACCGCGCCGTCGACGTGCGCCCAGGAGTGCACCTTGGCCTTCGGCGAGACGACCGAGTTCTCCACCAGCGAGCCGGAGATCACCGCGCCGGGCGAGACCATCGAGCCGACCGCCCGGCCGACCCGCTCACCCCACTGGTGGACGAACTTGGCCGGCGGGTACGGCGGCTGGTCGGTGTAGATCGGCCAGTCGAAGTTGTAGAGGTTGAACACCGGGTGCACGTTGATCAGATCCATGTGCGCGTCGTAGAACGAGTCGAGCGTCCCCACGTCGCGCCAGTAGCCGCGGTCCCGGTCGGTGCTGCCCGGCACCTCGTTGTCCTTGAAGTCGTAGACGTTGGCCTCGCCGCGCTCGACCAGCATCGGGATGATGCTGCCGCCCATGTCGTGCTTGCTCGTCTTGTCCTCCGCGTCGCGCTCGACCGCCTCGCAGAGCGCGCCGGTGGAGAACACGTAGTTGCCCATCGAGGCGTAGATCTGGTCGGGCGCGTCGGGCAGCCCCACCGCGTCGGTGGGCTTCTCCCGGAACGCCCGGATCCGCTTGCCGTCCTCGCCGACCTCGATCACGCCGAACTGGTCGGCCATGCTCAGCGGCTGGCGGATGCCGGCCACTGTCACCCCGGCGCCGGAGGCGATGTGGTCCTCCACCATCTGCCGGGGGTCCATCCGGTAGATGTGGTCGGCGCCGAAGACGATCACGTAGTCGGGCTGCTCGTCGTTGATCAGGTTGAAGCTCTGGTAGATCGCGTCGGCCGAGCCGGCGAACCACCACGGGCCGCGGCGCTGCTGCGCCGGCACCGGCGTGACGTAGTTGCCGAGCAGCGTCGACATCCGCCAGGTCTTGGTGATGTGACGGTCGAGGGAGTGGGACTTGTACTGGGTCAGCACGACGATCTTGAGAAAGCCGGCGTTCGCCAGGTTGGAGAGGACGAAGTCGACCATGCGGTACATCCCGCCGAAGGGGACGGCCGGCTTCGCCCGGTCGGTGGTCAGGGGCATCAGGCGCTTGCCCTCCCCGCCGGCCAGGACGATCGCGAGCACCTTGGCAGCCATGGTCAGACGCTATCCACCCGGACGCGACTTCACCACTCGGACGGCCACACTTGCGTACCCGGTGCGATCCGGCGGTCTGCACTAGGGTGCGGGCATGGCACCGATGCGCGTCGACCTGCTCACCCGTGAATACCCGCCGGAGGTCTACGGCGGGGCCGGGGTGCACGTGGAATACCTGGCCCGCGAGCTGCGCCGCCTCGCCGACGTGCGGGTGCACTGCTTCGGCGCGCCGCGCGACTCCCCGGGCGTCACCGCGTACGCCGAGCCGGCCGGGCTGGCCGGCGCGAACGCCGCGCTGCGCGTCATGGGCGTCGACCTGGAGATGGCCGCCGGCACCGCCGGCACCGACGTGGTGCACAGCCACACCTGGTACGCCAACCTGGCCGGGCACACCGCGAAGCTGCTGCACGGGGTGCCGCACGTGGTGAGCGCGCACAGCCTGGAGCCGCTGCGCCCGTGGAAGGCCGAGCAGCTCGGCGGCGGGTACGCGCTCTCCTCCTGGTGCGAGCGGACCGCGTACGAGAGCGCCGACGCGATCATCGCGGTGAGCGCGGGCATGCGGCGCGACGTGCTCACCGCGTACCCGGCGGTGGACCCGGACCGGGTCCGGGTGGTCTACAACGGCATCGACACCGCGCAGTACGCCCCGGACCGGAACACCGACGTGCTCGACCGGCTCGGCATCGACCCGGCCCGGCCCAGCGTGGTCTACGTCGGGCGGATCACCCGGCAGAAGGGCCTGCCGTACCTGCTGCGCGCGGCCCGGGAGCTGCCCGCCGACACCCAGCTCGTGCTGCTGGCCGGCGCACCGGACACGCCGGAGATCGGCGCCGAGGTGGAGGAACTGGCCGCCGAGCTGCGGGCGAAGCGCTCGGGCGTGGTCTGGGTGGCGGCGATGCTGCCCAAGCACGAGGTGATCCAGGTGCTCACGCACGCCACGATCTTCGTCTGCCCGTCCGTCTACGAGCCGATGGGCATCGTCAACCTGGAGGCGATGGCCTGCGAGACGGCCGTGGTGGCCACCGCCACCGGCGGCATCCCGGAGGTCGTCGCCGACGGCGAAACCGGGCTGCTGGTGCCGATCGAGCAGGCCGCCGACGGCTCCGGCACGCCACGGGACCCGGAACGCTTCGTGGCCGACCTGGCCGCCCGGATGAACGAGCTACTGGCCGACCCGGCGCGGATCGCCGCGTTCGGCGCGGCAGGCCGGCGGCGCGCCGTGGAGCACTTCTCCTGGCCCGCCATCGCCGACCAGACGCTCGCCCTCTACCACTCCGTGCAAGGCGGGGCCCCTTCTTGACGCCTCCGGTAGAGGCGGGGCCCCTTGTTGACCGGGGACGCGGTTGATGATCCTGTCGACCAGTTCCGGCGTCCATTCCACGTACTCGATCTCGGCGCCGCCCGCGTGCCGGGCGTAGAGGTAACGACCGGTCGGGCTGGCAGCCTCCGGTGTGGTGACCTCGCCGCCGGCGGCGTGCAGCTCCGCGACGACCGTGTCCAGGTTGTCGACGATCACGGTGGCCGAGGCGTGCGCGTAGCGGGCCCGCTCCGTGGCTGGACCGGCGATCACCAGGAAGTCACCGATCGCGGCCAGTTCGATCGCGCCGAACCCGAACCGTAGGTCCGGCTCCGCACCGGTAAGGGTCCGCAGCAGCGGCAGCGAGGTGTCCAGGTCGTCCACCCACAGCCGGGCGTACGTTTTGAGAACGGTCATGCTTTTCCCCTCATCAAGGTTCTGGCCAGACCGTAGGACAATGATTCCGAACAGGTAAAGTACGCACTTTTTGGTAAGAGGCGGCACACGTGAGCGGTTTTCACCGGGCGGATGACGTCGTGGGCACGCCGACGGCGACCGATGTGGCGCGGGTGCAGGCGGTCGCCCGGGAGGTGTTCGGCGTGGTGGGCACCAAGTGGGCGCTGCCGGTGATCGAGGCCATCGGCCCGGACTCACCCCGCTTCGGCGAGTTGCACCGGCAGGTGACCGGTATCAGCCACCGGTTGCTCACCGTGACGCTGCGGCAGTTGGAGCAGCAGGGGCTGGTCCACCGGACGCTCCACCCGACTGTGCCACCTCGGACCGAGTACCGGCTCACCACTGCCGGGCGGGACATGCACGACACGATCAACGGCTTCTGTCGATGGAGCCGCCGCCACCTGGACGAGGTGTTGGCCGCGCGCCGACGGTTCGATCGACCCTGAGCGCCGGTCCGACGCCAGGACGAAGGAGGGGGCCCGGTTCAACGCATTCGGTAGAGGCAGGTCCTTGCTCAACCGGTGTCGACCGGCCGGCGAGCGCGCCGGGGCGGACCACATCGCCCAAGCGGTCGGGCTGCGTATCCCGGGCCGGCGCGGCGGGGTCGGCGGACGCATCCCCGATCTGGTGGTCTGGAGCAAGGCCCAGGTCGATGGTGTGTGGCTGCCGGCGGCCGACGTCCTTCTCGTCGCCGAGATCGTCTCGCCAGGATCCGACGGCATCGACACGGTGACCAAGCGGAGCGAGTACGCCGCCGCCGGCATCCCGCAGTACTGGATCGTGGAGCAGGATCCGGCACAGACGGTCACGATGCACCGCCTGGCGGGCGAGCGCTACGAGGTGCGCGCGACCATGCCGCTCGCCTGGGTGCTCAACACCGGCCCGGTCGAGTACGACCTCGGCTGAGAACTCCGTCGCCGAGGCGCGGCACCAGGGGCTACGGTCGGCCGGATGCTCGATGCGATCTTCGCCCATCCGCGTCTCGCGGCGATCTACGACGCGTTCGACGACGACCGTGGTGACCTGGCCGCCTACCTGACGGTCGCCGGTGAGCTGGGCGCCCGCACGGTGCTCGACGTGGGATGCGGGACCGGGTCGCTGGCGGTGCTGCTCGCCCGGCACGGTCACGCGGTCGTCGGCGTCGACCCGGCCGGGGCGTCCCTCGACGTCGCCCGCGCCAAGGACGGCGCGGACCGGGTCCGCTGGCTGCACGGCGACGCCACCGCGCTGCCGGCGCTCGACGCCGACCTGGCCACGATGACCGGGAACGTGGCCCAGGTGTTCCTGACCGACACCGACTGGGCCCGCACGCTCCACGGCATCCGTGCCGCGCTCCGCCCGCACGGGCACCTCGTCTTCGAGACCCGGCGGCCCGAGCGGCGGGCCTGGGAGGAGTGGGCCACCACGGCTCCGGTCACCCGGGACGTCCCGGGCGTCGGGCCGGTGGAGCAGCACCTCCACGTCACCGGCGTCGACCTGCCGCTGGTGTCGTTCCGGCACACGTACCGGTTCCTCGCCGACGGCGCGGTCCTCACCTCGGACTCGACGCTGCGGTTCCGCGACCGCGACGAGGTCGAGTCGAGCCTCGCCACCAACGGCTACCGGGTCCTCGACGTGCGGCAGGCGCCCGACCGCCCCGACCGGGAGTTCGTGTTCGTCGCCCAACGGTCGCCCTAAGCCGGACACCGAAGCCCGCTGATCCGGATGACCGGCGGACACGTCCGGCCCGCCCGCAAACTCCGACGACATCGACGCCCGCCCACGCCAGGATGGCCGGTATGGCAGACGTTGAAGTCGTCGTCGCCCACCGCCAGCGCGTGACGCTGCGCGTCGGCGACGTGTTCCTGAAGATCGACGGAGACCCGTCGCACGCCGACGTCGAGGTGCGGGCGATGGCCCTCGCGCCGATACCGACCCCGGCGGTCCGCTGGCACGAGCCGCCCGTACTCGCGATCGCCGCCGTGCCCGGCACGGCGCTCGGCCTCCTCGGCGAACCGTCGCCCGCGTCGCCGTCGGCGTGGGCCGCCACGGGGGCCGCCGTCCGGCGGTTGCACGACGCGCCGTTGCCGCCGTGGCCGGGACGCCGGCTCGACGACGTGGCGGCGGAACTCGACAGCGAGTGCGCGTGGCTGCTCGCCAACGCCGTCCTGCCCGCCGAGGTGATCCGGCGCAACCGGGAGATCGCCGGGGCCGCGCTCCGGCCGCGGAAACCGGTGTTCGTCCACGGCGACCTCCAGATCACCCACGTGTTCGTCGACGGCGACGAGGTCACCGGCGTCATCGACTGGTCCGAGGCCGCTCCCGGCGACGCCATGGCCGACCTCGCGACGCTGACGCTCGGGCACGAGGAACGCCTGGACGACCTGCTCGCGGGCTACGGCGCCGGCGCGGACCGGGAGGTGATCCGCGCCTGGTGGTCGCTGCGCAGCCTGGTGGCGTCACGCTGGCTGATCGAGCACGGCTTCGACCCGGACGCGCCGGGGTGCGAGTTCGACGTGCTCCGGGCCCGGATGCGGGAGCCCTAGGCGGGCCGGCCGGCGGTGGGACGGGGCAGGCCGGGCGGGGCGGCCGGCGACCGCGCGCCCGGCTGCTTTGCTCGTCACCGGCCCGCGCCGCGCGGTCGAGCAGTTCGCGGGCGGCGGCCGGGAGGTGGTAGCGGGCGAGCGCGGCACGCAGACGCTCCACGTCGACGACGGTCGGGGGCGGCCGGTCCGGCGACTCGACCAGCAGAACGTCCAGGTCGATCCGGAGCGCGTCGGCGATCTCGCGGAGGTTGGACACCCGTTCCAGCCGGCGTACCCCGCGTTCCGCCTTGTCCACCCAGCTCTTCGACTTGCCGAGGCGGTCGGCGAACTGCTGCTGCGTAAGCTCGGATGCCAGTTCGGCGAAGTGGTCCTATCCCGGTCGTAGGGACACCACTACTTCACCGAGCTGGTGTCGATCATTGACCGAAACCCGCCAATGGCGCGATCCGGTGCATCGGGGGGCGCTGCCGAGCGCGAGACGATCTCGCGCAGTAGGTTGAGCGGGTGACTGGACGGTTCCCGATCGAAGACGTCTCCCCCGTCGTCGCCTGCGGTCGCTACCCGGCCAAGGCGGTGGTCGGCGAGGTCGTGCCGGTGTCGGCGCGCGCCTACCGCGAGGGCCACGACGCGCTCGGCTGCAACGTGGTCTGGCTCGGCCCGGACGGCGCGGCCCGCCCGTTCACCCGGATGCGTCCCGGCGAGCCGGGGCAGGACCGCTGGCACGCCACCATCTGCCCGGACGCGGTCGGCGAGTGGCGGTTCACCGTCGAGGCGTTCCAGGATCCGTACCTCACCTGGCAGAACGCAGTGACCAAGAAGCTGGCCGCCGGGCAGGGGCCGGCCGAGCTCGCCAACGACCTGGCCGAGGGTGCGCGGGTGCTGACCGCCGCGCTCGACCTGGTGCCGAAGGCCGATCGGAAACGCGTGCGGACAGCCGCGAAGGCGTTGCGCGACGAAGACCAGGATCTCGCGCGCCGGGTGACGCCGGCGCTGGACCTCGCGCCGCTGCTCTGGGCGTACCCGGTCCGTGAGCTGGTCACCACCGGCGACGAGCGGACGCTGTGGGTGGACCGGCCGCGCGCGTTGTTCTCCGCCTGGTACGAGTTCTTCCCCCGTTCCGAGGGCGCGATCCCGGCCACCGTGGACGCGCCGGCCCGCTCCGGCACGTTCGTCACCGCGCTCGACCGGCTGCCCGGCGTGGCCGCGATGGGCTTCGACGTGCTCTACCTGCCGCCGATCCACCCGATCGGCCGGGTCAACCGCAAGGGCCGCAACAACGCGCTCACCGCCGGGCCGGACGACGTCGGCTCGCCGTGGGCGATCGGCGCGGCCGAGGGCGGCCACGACGCCATCCACCCCGACCTGGGTACGCCGGAGGACTTCCGCGACTTCGTCGCCGCCGCCGCCGAGCAGGGCCTGGAGGTGGCGATGGACCTGGCGTTGCAGTGCGCGCCGGACCACCCGTGGGTCACCGAGCACCCGGAGTGGTTCACCACCCGCGCCGACGGCAGCATCGCGTACGCGGAGAACCCGCCCAAGAAATACCAGGACATCTACCCGGTGAACTTCGACAACGACCCGGAGGGCATCCGGGCCGAGGTGCTGCGGGTGGTCCGGCACTGGGTCGGCGAGGGCGTGAAGATCTTCCGGGTCGACAACCCGCACACCAAGCCGTTCGACTTCTGGCACTGGCTGATCGCCGAGGTGAAGCGCGTCGATGAGGACGTGCTGTTCCTGGCCGAGGCGTTCACCCGCCCGGCGATCATGCACGGGCTGGGCAAGATCGGCTTCACCCAGTCGTACACCTATTTCACCTGGCGCACGACGGCGGCCGAGATCCGGGAGTACTGCGAGGAGCTGGTCGCCTCGGCGGACTGGATGCGCCCGAACTTCTGGCCCAACACGCCCGACATCCTGCACGAGTCGTTGCAGCACGGCGGGCCGCCGATGTTCAAGATCCGGGCGGTGCTGGCCGCGCTGCTCAGCCCCTCCTGGGGCATGTACGCCGGCTTCGAGCTGTTCGAGCACGTCGCGCGGCCCGGCGCCGAGGAGTACCTGGACAACGAGAAGTACGAGCTGCGGCCCCGCGACTGGGCCGGCGCGCTGGCGCGCGGGCGGTCGCTGGCGCCGTTCATCACCACGCTCAACCGGGTCCGGCGCGACAACCCGGCCCTGCACCAGCTCCGCAACCTGCGTTTCCACGACATCGACAACCCGGCGCTGCTGTGCTGGTCGAAGCACGACCCGGCGACCGGCAACACGGTGATCGTGGTCTGCTCGTTCGACTCCCGCACCGTGCAGTGGGGCAACACCACGCTCGACATGCCGGCGCTCGGGTTCGACTGGCACGAGCGGTTCACCGTGCGCGACGAGCTGACCGGCGCGGAGTACGACTGGGGGCAGCGCAACGCGGTGCGCCTCGACCCGTACCTGCAACCGGCGCACGTGCTCACCGTGCGCCGTCCGGCCGAGCCGGAGACCGCCGAGCCGGCGCACCCGGCCGAGCCGGAGACCGCCGAGCCGGCGCACCCGGCCGCGCCCGACCTGACCGTCGAAGACGTACCCGCCGACCTCTCCGGCGGCACCGCACCGACCGCACCGGCCGAGAAGGACGACGCACGATGGACCAGCTGATCGCCGGCGAGGCGCACGACCCGCACGCCGTGCTCGGCGCGCACCCGGCCGACGGGAGCACCACGATCCGCACGCTGCGCCGGGGCGCGGGCGAGGTGACGCTGCTCGTCGACGGGGAACGGCACCCGATGAAGCGGGTGCACGACGTCGGCGTCTTCGAGTCGGTGGTGCCCGGCGAGGTGCTCGACTACCGGGTCGAGGTGGACGGCGCGACGCTCGACGACCCGTACCGTTACCCGCCCACGCTCGGCGACCTGGACCTGCACCTGATCGGCGAGGGGCGGCACGAGCGGCTCTGGTCGGCGCTCGGCGCCCGGGTCTTCGACGAGGGCGTGGCGTTCACGGTCTGGGCGCCCAACGCGCGCGGCGTGCGGGTGGTCGGCGACTTCACCGGCTGGGGGCCGGACGACGGCTGGCCGATGCGCTCGCTCGGCTCCAGCGGAGTGTGGGAGGTCTTCCTGCCCGGCGTCCCGGCCGGCAGCCGCTACAAGTACCGCATTCTCGGCGCCGACGGCCGGTGGCGGGACAAGGCCGACCCGATGGCCACCCGCACCGAGGTGCCGCCCGCCACCGCGTCGGTGGTGCACCATTCGGCGTACGCGTGGGGCGACGCGGAGTGGCTGGAGCGCCGGGCGGCGCGGCGGCCGCACGAGGAGCCGATGAGCGTGTACGAGGTGCACCTGGGCTCGTGGCGGCCCGGCCTCGGCTACCGCGAGCTGGCCGAGCAGTTGACCGCGTACGTCACCGAGATGGGCTTCACGCACGTGGAGCTGCTGCCGGTGATGGAGCATCCGTACGGCGGCTCGTGGGGCTACCAGGTCACCGGCTTCTACGCGCCCACCGCCCGGTTCGGCGACCCGGACGACTTCCGCCACCTGGTGGACCGGCTGCACGCCGCCGGCATCGGGGTGATCCTGGACTGGGTGCCGGGGCACTTCGCCACGGACGAGTGGGCCCTCGCGCGCTTCGACGGCGCCCCGCTCTACGAGCACCCCGACCCGCGCCGCGGCGAGCAGCCCGACTGGGGCACGTACGTCTTCGACTTCGGGCGCAACGAGGTGCGCAACTTCCTGGTCGCCAACGCGCTGTACTGGCTGGACGAGTTCCACGTCGACGGGCTGCGCGTCGACGCGGTCGCCTCGATGCTGTACCTCGACTACTCCCGGCCGGAGGGGCAGTGGGCCCCGAACGTGCACGGCGGCCGGGAGAACCTGGAGGCCATCGCGCTGCTCCAGGAGGTCAACGCCACCGCCTACCGGCGCCATCCGGGCGTGCTGATGATCGCCGAGGAGTCCACCGCCTGGCCGGGCGTGACGCGGCCGACCTCGGACGGCGGGCTCGGCTTCGGGTTCAAGTGGAACATGGGCTGGATGCACGACACCCTGCTCTACACCTCGAAGGACCCGATCTACCGCCAGCACCACCACCACCAGCTCACGTTCTCCCTGGCGTACGCGTGGAGCGAGAACTACGTGCTGCCGATCAGCCACGACGAGGTGGTGCACGGCAAGGGCTCGCTCGCGGGCAAGATGCCCGGCGACACCTGGCAGCGGCTGGCGAACGTGCGGGCGCTGCTGGCGTACATGTGGGCGCACCCGGGCAAGCAGTTGCTCTTCATGGGCTGCGAGCTGGCCGACGACCGGGAGTGGAGCGAGGAACGCGGCCTCGACTGGTACCTCACCCACGACCCGGCCCGCGCCGGGGTGCAGCGCCTGGTCGCGGACCTGAACCGCGCCTACCGGGCCACGCCGGCGCTCTGGGCGCAGGACACCGACCCGGCCGGGTTCCGCTGGATCGCCGGGGACGACGTCGCCAACAACGCGGTCTCGTTCATCCGGATCGCCCCGGACGGCGGGACGCTGGTGTGCGTGACGAACTTCTCCGCGACGCCGCTGGCGGACTACCGGATCGGCCTGCCGGCGGGCGGCACCTGGACCGAGGCGCTGAACACCGACGCCCACCACTACGGCGGGTCGGGGGTGGGCAACCTGGGCGAGGTGCACGCGGAGAACATCCCGTGGCACGGCCTGCCCGCCTCGGCGGCCCTCCAGGTCCCCCCGCTGGGCGTCCTCTGGCTCCGCCAGAACTGACCGGAGCCCGGCGCTCAGACCAGGTCGGCTTCGCGGAGGAGTTTCCACAGGCCGGCGCCGTCGGGGGCGCTGAGCCACTTCTGGCCGATCGGGCCGGAGGAGGAACGTCCCTGCGGCGCGGGGAGGCTGCCGGCGAGCACGGACTGCGTCGGCGAGAGCCGCCGGATCGCCACGCCGGCCACGTTGTCCGGGTGGGCGGCGGCGAACTCCCGGTAGATCTCCGGGTCGTGCTGCCCGTCGTCGCCGATGAGCAGCCAGCGCACCTCGGGGAACTCCCGGGACAGCCGGGCCAGCGTGGCCCGCTTGTGCTCCCGCCCGCTGCGGAACCAGCGGTCGGCGGTCGGCCCCCAGTCGGTGAGCAGCAGCGGCCCGGCCGGGTACAGGTGCCGGGACAGGAACCGGGTCAGCGTGGGCGCGACGTTCCAGGCGCCGGTGGAGAGGTAGAAGACCGGCGCGCCGGGGTGGGCGGTGGCCAGTCGTTCGTAGAGCACCGCCATGCCGGGCACGGCGTTGCGGGCGTGCTCGTCGAGCAC
This sequence comes from Micromonospora sp. RP3T, assembly GCF_003027925.1. Taxonomy (GTDB): domain Bacteria; phylum Actinomycetota; class Actinomycetes; order Mycobacteriales; family Micromonosporaceae; genus Micromonospora. Next base: position 147,947 of record NZ_PYPS01000010.1, on the reverse strand, counting down.
GAACGTGTTCCACGCGGCGAGCATCGGCCGGGGCAGCGCGGTCACCATGACCGTGTCGTCGATGTCGGAGAGGATGCCGAACCGGACGTTCGGGTCGAGGACGCGCACCAGCGCCTCCACCGGCTCGGCGTCCGCCACGCTCAGGCGTACGCAGCCCCAGCCGGGCGTGAAGTCACCCTCGACGACGGTGTCGACGAAACCGCTGCGGTCCGCGGTCACCTCGTGGCGCACGCCGTTGACCTCGACGGTCACCCGGGCGTGCTTGGCCGGCAGGGTGGCGAAGCTGCGCCAGCCGCGCACCTTGTCCAGCCGGCCGCGGCGTCGGGTGTCCGGTCGGCCCAGCAGCACGCGGCAGAGCACCCGCGCCCAACCCGGCGCGCCGTAGCCGGCGTACGCGATGATGTTGGGCTGCCACCCGGTGCGCCGCAACCGGCGCTCCACCAGGCCGTGCAGCGCGTCCTCGATGCGCGCGGCGCGGTGCAGTTGGGGCACGGCGAGCTGGTCCGGTGGTGTGGGCGGCACGTGCCAACCCTGCCACAACCGGCCGGGCCCGGCCACGCGAGTGATCTCCGCCGATCCGCCCCGGCACCGGGTGGGCAGCGTGTCAGACTGCGGTCGGGGGCGACGACGGGGGCCTGGGTCGTGTCGACAGCGAAACGCAACCCGGACGCGCCGGCGCTGGTGGCGTTGCTGCTGGGCGCGGCCGGGGTCGGCTACCGGCTGGTGCTGACGCTGTTCACGGTGCCCGCCTCGAACAGCGACGAGGCCACGTTCGGCCTGGCCGCGCTGCACATAGCCGGCGGCCACGAACGGCCGGTCTTTCTCTACGGCCAGCGCTACATGGGGATGCTGGAGTCGTACCTGGCCGCCCCGCTGGTGGGGTGGGCCGGGCCGAGCTGGCCGGTGCTGCGGCTGCCACTGCTCGCGCTCTACGCGGTCTTCCTGTGGCTGGCGTACCGGTTGACCCGCCGGCTCTTCTCCCCCTGGCTGGCGGTGGCCGTGGTGGGCCTGCTCGCGCTCGGCTCGGAGCGGGTGGTCCGGGACCAGCTCACCGTGGTCGGCGGCCGGCCCGAGGTCAAACCGGCGGTGCTGGCGCTGCTGCTGCTCGCGGTCGCGCTCGGCGAGCGGCGGGTCCGGCACCGCTGGCTCGCCACCGGCGCGTTCGGCCTGCTCACCGGGCTGGCACTCTGGTCGGACTGGCTGATCACGCCGTACCTGCTGGCGGCCGGCGTGGTGCTGGTGCTGGCCGCGCCCCGGGACCTGATCGGCTGGCCGGGCGTGCTGCTGGTGGTCGGTTTCCTGGCCGGCGTGGCCCCGATGATCAAGGACAACGTGGTGGCGCCGGCCGGGCAGGACTCACTGTCGGTGTTCCGGGAGATCAGCACGAAGGAGGGCGTCGCCCCGTCGCTCGCGGCGCGGCTGCACGGCGGGCTGCTGGAGGGGGTGCCGCTGGCGTCCGGGCTCTGCCCGATGGACGGCTGCGCGCGCTGGGCGCAGTGGTTCGGCGTGCTCTACCCGGTGCTGCTGGCGGTCGCCGCCGGGCTCGGCGTGGTCGCGTACCGCCGGGCCGGGGACCCGGCCGCACGGGTCCGGGCCGCGGCGATCCTCGCGCTCATCGCCGGCGCGGCGTTGACGCTGCTGGCGTACGTGCGCAGCCCGCTCGCCGCCACCGACCCGCTGGGCGACGCCCGGTACCTGTCGGTGCTCCAGGTGTCACTGCCGGCGGTGCTCTGGCCGCTCTGGCGGGCCGCGGTACCCGCGCTGCGGGCCACCGCCGGCCGGGCGGACCGGCTGCGCGGCGTGCCGGCCGCCGTGGTGCTGGCCGGGCTGACCGCCGCCACGCTGGCCGGCACCGCGGCGTTCCTGGTCGGCCTGCCCGGGATCCGCGCCGACGAGCGGGACGCCCGCCGGTTGGCCGGCGCGGTGCGGCGGGCCGGGCTGCACGAGGTGTACGGCGACTACTGGACCTGCAACCGGCTGATCTTCAACACCGGCGAGGCGGTGGCCTGCGGTGTGCTGGACGGCAACCTGACCCCGGGGCAGAACCGCTACCCGGCGTACTGGCAGCGGGTGGCCCGGGCGGCCCGCCCCGGATACGTGGTGGCGGTCGGGTCGCCGGCCGAGCGCGCCCTGCGGCGGCTGCTGGGCGGGCGGGCCGACGCGGCGGTGGTGGCCGAGGTGGGGCACAGTCGCGTGTACCACCCGGAGCGTGCCGTGCGGCCGTGGCGCTGACGCCCGCCCGTACGCTGTGCCGATGCTCATCCTGCTGCCCCCGTCCGAGGGCAAGGCCGACGCCGGCACCGGCCGCCGGCTGGACCTGTCCCGGCTCTCCCTGCCCGAGCTGAACCCGACCCGGGACGCGGTGCTGGACGCGCTCGTCGCGCTGTGCGCCGGGCCGGACGAGACCGCCGCCCGGGACGCGCTGGGGCTGAGCGAGGGACAGCGCGGCGAGCTGCGCCGCAACGCGCGCCTGCGGGTGGCGGCGACCGCGCCGGCCGGGCGGCTCTACACCGGGGTGCTCTACGAGGCGCTCGACCTGGCCACGCTCCCCCCGGCGGCGCAGCGGGCCGCCCGCCGGTCGGTGCTGATCAGCTCCGGCCTGTGGGGCGCGGTGCGGCTCACCGACCGGGTGCCGCCGTACCGCTGCCCGGTCGGGGCGCGGCTGCCGGGGATCGGGGCGCTGTCGGCGTACTGGCGGGCCGCGCTGGACCCCGCCGTGACGGCGGCGGCGGGTCGCGGCCCGGTGCTGGACCTGCGCTCCGGCGCGTACGCGGCCACCTGGACGCCGTCGGGCCCGCTCGCCGACCGGACGGTGACGGTGCGGGTGCTGCACGAACGGCTGGTGGACGGCAGCCCGTCCCGGTCCGTGGTGAGCCACTTCAACAAGGCCACCAAGGGCCGGCTGGTCCGGGACCTGCTCGTCGCCGACGCCCGCCCGCGCAGCGCCGCCGCGCTGGTGGGGGCGCTGCGCGACCTGGGGCACACGGTCGAGGAGGGCCCTCGCACGCCCGGTCGGCCCCGACTGCTCGACGTGGTCGTCACCGAACTCTGAGCGCGGCTTCGCGCAAATTTTGCTCAAGGCTCGGGCGCAGCGGTTCCCCGGCCCGGCGGCGCGGGCCACGGTAGAGGGGCCCCGACGTCGACCAAGGAGCTGTGCCGATGCTCTCCGAGCCCACCACGCTGCTCGACCGGCCGCGCCCGTCGTCGCCCCCGCCGCTGGACTGGCCGACCCTGACCGACGCCTTCGAACTCGCCTGCCTGGTGCGCTGCACGACGCCGCCGGCCGCGCACGTCCGCCGGCTCGACGTCGACCCGTACCGGGGCGGGATCGCCGAGTTCAACCGGGAGGACGCGGCGCACCGGATGCGGCACCTGCTGCGCCGGCTCGACGTGCCGGTCGCGCACGAGCTGACCACCGGTGGGCTGCGCCGCCGGTACGAGCTGCACCGGCTGTCGGTGCTCCCGGAGCACCGGTCGGCGTACGCGAACCTGCTGGCGGCCGGCTGGCGGCAGGGTCGTCGCGAGCTGCTCGGCGGGCCGTTCCCGGGCGCGTCGACGGCCCGCCGCGTCTGGCGTCCCCGGCTGGCCACCGCGGTCTGGCGGGCCGCGCTGCTCGCCGGCGGCCGGCACGTACGCCGGCACTGCCTCGGCATCCGGCTCACCGACCGGGACCTGGCGGCGGTGCTGGTGCGCGGCGCGGCGCTGCTGGAGGTGCCGGCGGCGTTGCGGCCGGGTTCGGGCTGTTTCCTGGTGAGCGTCGCGAACGGCGAGCATCGGGCCCGGATCACCGAGAGCGCCGCCCTGGGCTGACCGGTCCCGGCGGCGGGCTTGCGCGGCGGCGGGTGCACGGCGCAGAGTGCAGCGCGTGAACCGACACTGGTCTGCGCGCGGCCGGCGCCGGACCGCGGCCCCGCTGGCGTTGCTGCTGCTGCTCGTCGCCGGGGTGACCGGTTGCCGGGACGAGCCCACCGAGCCGGTGCGGATCCGCATCGCCACCGGCAGCCCGACCGCCGTCTACCATGCCTTCGGCCAGTCGCTCGCCGCGCTGCTCAACCGGGAGCTGCCCGGGGTGCGGGCGGACGTGGTGGTGACCGCCGCCTCCGCGCAGAACGTCCGGCTGGTCGGCGCCGGTGACGCGGAGCTGGGCTTCACCCAGGCCGACGTGCTGCCGCCCCGGGAGCCGGCCCACCCGGCCGTGCTCGCCGTGGCCCGGGTCTACGACGACCTGCTGCACCTGGTGACCACCGCCGGCGGCCCGGTCCGCACGCTGGCCGACCTGCGCGGCCGGCGGGTCTCGGTGGGCGCCGACGGCTCCGGCACCGAGGTGACCGCCACCCGGCTGCTGGAGGTGGCGCAGCTCGGCGGCGCCCGGATCCGCCAGGAGCATCTGGGGCTGGACGACTCGGTGGCCGCGCTGCGCGAGGGGCGGATCGACGCGTTCTTCTTCTCCGGCGGCCTGCCGGTGCGGGGTGTCGCCGAACTGGCCCAGCGCAGCGCACTGCGGATGGTGGACCTGGGCGACTGGACCGAGCCGCTGCGGCGCGCGTACGGGCAGGTCTACGTCACCCGGGACATTCCCCGCTCGGTCTACCAGACGGAGCCGGTCAGCACGGTGGCGAACCCGAACTACCTGATCGTCCGCGCCAGCCTCCCCGCCGATCTGGTGCGCGAGGTGACCCGGTTGCTGATGGAACGCCGGGAGGAGTTGGCCGCGGCGCATCCTGCGGCCGGCCGGATGAGCCCCCGGTCGGCGATCGTGACCACCCCGCTGCCGCTGCACCCGGGCGCGGCCCGGTGGTACCGCGACGCCAAGCCCTGACCGGGCACCGGAGCCTTCCGGCCCGCTGACGCGGGCCGCTCAGCGGCCCACCGGCTCGTCGTGGCGCTGCGGCGCGGCCGGCGCGTCGGCCGCGTCGAGGCCACCCGGGTCGTCGGGCGGCGCCGGGAACCACAGCTCCGCGACCAGGCCCCGCGGCTCCCCCTGGCGCATGGTGAGCCGGCCGTCGGACGCGTCGACGAGCACCGCGGCGATGGTCAGCCCCAGCCCCGCGCCGTCCACGTTCTGCACGTCCGGCGCCCGCCAGAACCGCTCGGTGGCCTGGTCGAGCTGGCTGGCCGTCATGCCGGGACCGGTGTCGGCCACGGTCAGCGCCGTCCCGCCGTCGGCCGGGTGGACGGTCACCGTCACCTCTCCCCCGGCGCCGCTGAACTTGACCGCGTTGTCGATGAGCGCGTCGAGCGCCTGGTCGATCGCGGTCGGCACGGTCCGGGCGTACGCCGGCGTGTCGACCGGGTCGAGCCGGAGCGTGACCGCCCGGTGCCGGGCCAGCGGCAGCCAGGCCGCCACCCGGGACGCGGCGGCGGCGCCCGCGTCCACGGTGACCCGCTGGTTCTCCTCCCGCTCGGCCCGGGCCAGCGTCAGCAGCGCGTCGAGCACGGTGGCCAGCCGGTCGGTCTCCTCCAGCGCCAGCCGGTGCTCGGCCCGGCCGTCCGGGTCGGTGAGGCTGGGGCCCAGCTCCTCCACCCGCAGCCGCAGCGCGGTCAACGGGTTGCGGAGCTGGTGGCTGGCGTGCGCGACGAAGGCCCGCTGCCGGTCCATCACGTCGGAGACCGCGTCGACCATGTGGTTGAAGCTGGTCGCCAACCGGCGCAGCTCCGGCGGGCCGAGGCGGGGCCGGACCCGGGCGGTGCGGCGTCCCTCGGCGATCTCGTGGGTCGCCGCGTCCAGCTCGGTGACCGGGCGCAGCACCCAGCCGGCCAGCCCGAACGCGGTGGAGACGCAGGCCAGCACCGCGAGCAGGCCGATGCCGGCCAGCATCAGCCACCACACCGTGACGGTGCGGCGCACCGCGTCGGCCGGGGTGGTGGTGACCACCGCCCCGAGCACCTCGCCGCCGTCGTTGATCGGAACCGCCGTCACCAGTGGCCCGTCCACCCAGGGCCAGACCGACTCCGGGCCGCTGAACTGCTGCCCGGACAGCGCGGTGTCGACCGCCGGGCCGGTGCCGGCGTCCGGCTCCCACCGGGACGACGCGGCCACGGTGCGCCGGTCCCGGTCCACCACCGCCGCGCCGATGCGGTAGAGGTCGTCGTAGGCGGCCAGTTCCCCGTCCAGCGGGCCGGGGCTGCCGCCGCGCAACGCCGGGCCGGCGAGCGACGCGAAGCGGGTGGCGTCGGCGAGCCGGTCGGCCCGGACCCGGTCGGTCTCCCGGGACGCCAGCGTCACCGCCAGCGGGGTCTCCAGCGCGAGCAGCACCAGCACCATCAGCAGCAGGTAGCTGATCACCAACCGGCGGCGCACCGTGGCCTCCTCACGTGGTGCGGAGCCGGTAGCCGACCCCGCGTACGGTCTCCACCAGCGTCGGGTCGCCGAGCTTGCCGCGCAACGAACCGACGTGCACCTCGACGGTGTGCCGGTCGGCCCAGGTGGTGCCCCACACGTCGAGCAGGATGCGGTCCCGGGGCACCGCCACCCCGGGCTGGCGGGCCAGCGAGAGCAGGATGTCGAACTCCTTACGGGTCAGCGTCACCGCCCGCCCGGCCACGCTGACCGTCCGGCCGCCCACGTCGATGCGGACCTCGCCCGCCTCGATCAGGTGGCGTTCCGGCACGGTGTGCGCGGCCCGGCGCAGCACCGCCTCGATCCGGGCCTGCAACTCCACCATCGAGAACGGCTTGACCACGTAGTCGTCGGCGCCCAGCCGCAGGCCCAGCACCCGGTCGCGTTCCTCGCCCCGGGCGGTCACCGCGATGATGCCGAGCTGGCTGCTGCGCCGGCGCAGCTCGCGACACAGGTCGGTGCCGTCGCCGTCGGGCAACGTCAGGTCGAGCAGCACCAGGTCGCAGGGGGCGGCGGAGAGCGCGGCGGCCACCGTGGCGGCGTGCTCCACCTGGTACCCCCGACGGGTCAGCGCGGACGACAGCGCCGCGGCGACCCGTCGGTCGTCCTCGACCAGGAGGATCCGCACCCGTGTCTCTCCGTCCGCTCGACCTGTTGCCCCCGGAATGGTGGCAGACGCGTCGCCCGGGCGCGACTGCCGTTCTAGGCTGCGGTGGTGATCTACAAGATTCTCGCCGACGACGAGTGGCGGGCGGCGCGGGCGGCCGGGAGCTTCGCCGGCACCGCCCTGGACCGGCAGGACGGCTACCTCCACCTCTCCGCCGCCGGGCAGGTGGTGGAGACCGCGCGCCGGTACTTCGCCGGCGTCACCGGCCTCACGCTGCTCGCGGTGGACGAGGCGCGGCTCGGCGACGCGTTGCGGTGGGAGGAGTCCCGCGACGGCGCGCTCTTCCCGCACCTGTACGCCGCGCTGCCGGTCGACGCGGTGGTCGCCGCGCACGCGCTGCCGGCGGACCGGCCGGCCGCCGACGCGGTGGCCGAACTGGTCACCTGACGCGCTCGTTATGCTGCGTCGAGCCCCGCCCGACGGCGCGACGCGCCCCGCAACGATGCGAGTGGAAATGACTGACAGCAACGACCGGTCCGCCTCCGTCTTCGTCCACCCGACGGCCGACGTCGAGGACGGCGCCCGGGTCGGCGACGGCACCAAGGTCTGGCACCTGGCCCACATCCGGTCCAGCGCCCAGGTCGGCGCCGACTGCGTGATCGGCCGCAACGTGTACGTCGACGCGAGCGTCACGGTCGGTGACCGGGTGAAGATCCAGAACAACGTCTCCGTCTACCAGGGCGTGACCATCGAGGACGAGGTCTTCGTCGGGCCGTGCGCGGTGTTCACAAACGACTTCCGGCCGCGCGCGCAGAATCCGGACTGGACGATCACCCCGACGCTGGTCCGCCGCGGCGCGTCGATCGGCGCCAACGCCACGCTGGTGTGCGGCATCGAGGTCGGCGAGTACGCGATGATCGCGGCCGGCTCGGTGGTCACCCGGGACGTCCAGCCGTACCAGCTCGTGGCCGGCAACCCGGCCCGCCCCAAGGGCTGGGTCGACGCCAAGGGCGAGGTCGTCTCCCGGGACGTCGACAACCCGCCGCGGCAGGGCTGAACGCGCGACGGGGGCGGCGACCGGACCGGTCGCCGCCCCCGCGTGTCGGTGCGCCGGTCAGCCGCAGAGCCGGCCGATCTCGTCCCGGAACCGGTCCATCGGGTTGGACCCGGCCGGGCCGAGCAGGTACTCCTTCAGCTCCCGCCGCGCCTCGGTCATCGGGTCGTCGCCGACCCGGGTCACGTCCAGGATCTTGGCCAGCTCGCCGCAGTCCGCCGAGAGCAGGTACGCCGCCCGCGCGGTGGGGAACTGCCGGCGGAACTCGTCCTCGGACAGCCCGGCCGGGTTCGCCACCACGTACGGCCGCTCGCTCTGCACGAAGTCGGAGACCACGCTTGAGACGTCGCTGACCAGCAGGTCGGTGACGTTGAAGCAGTCGAACAGCGCCGGCGTGCGGCCGGTGACCACCAGGTGCGCGGCACCGTCGAGCGAGGTCGGGTCGGTGTCGCCGCCGGCGGCCCGGATCCGGGCCACGATCCGCTCGTGCGCCGCCCTGGCCTTCGGCGAGCGGGTGCCGGTCAACGGGTGCGGCTTGTAGACCACCCGCAGGTTCCCGGCGGCCAGCAGCCCGGCCACGATCCGCTCCCCCATCAGCACCAGCGAGGTGTGGTAGGGGTCGTCGTCCAGCCAGCCCTCCCAGGTCGGCGCGTAGAGCACGGTGAACGCGTGGTCGGTGGCGCCGGAGCCGAACGTGTGCACGCCGGCGAGCTGCGGGCGACCCACCTCCACGATGTCGCGGTCCAGCACGCCGACGCCGGCCCGGGCGTACCGCTCCCGGCCGGCGGGACCGGCCACCCACACCTCGTCGTACACCTTGCTGTACGGGTTGACGCTGGCCGCCTTGTCGCTGTCGCCGTGGCCGACGAAGACGTGCTTCACGCCCGGCTCGCGCAGCAGGTGGATGTTGGCGCCGACGTTCGCCGCGTACAGCGCGACCCGCAGCGAGCCCAGGTCGAGGTTCATGAAGTCGACGCCGGCCGGCACGCAGACCACCGGCAGCCGGGTGTCAGCGAGCTGGCCGAACGCGTCCGCGGCGCGCAGCAGCACCACCGCGCGGCGACCGGTCGCCTCCAGCGGCGCGAGCCACATGTTGGCCTGGTAGACGTCCTTGGCCGGGCCGGCGAAGTAGAGCGCCACCTCGGGCTGTTCCCGGGCCAGCCAGTCGTGCACGGCGGGCAGCACGCCCGGCGACCCGCCCCGGCCGCGCAGCGCGGTCAGCGCCAGCACCACGGCGGTGACCAGACCGGCGACCAGCGTGACCAGGCCGGTGAGCACCACGGGGGCGACCCGGTCCAGCGCGGCGGCCACCACGGCCGCCGGCACCAGCAGCACGTTGAGCAGCGGCATCCGCAGCCCGGCCAGCCCGCGCGCCCAGGCCGGCGGCACCGGGACGCGGCGCAGCGCGCCGAGGTCGATGTTGCGGGTGTACGCCGGCGGGTCGACCCGCCCGTCGATCGTCTTCGTCACGGCGGTGGTGAGCACGGCGAGGGTCCACAGCGCGGCGGGCAGCAGCAGCACCGCGACCGTGCCGGCGACGCCCGGACGCACGGCGGCGAGCACCAGCAGGACCACCGACAGGTCCCGCAGCAGCCGCCGGAACGTGGCGCCCACACCGGCCTTGGCGAGCAGCTCGGCCGTTGCGGCGTACCGGACGGCCAGGGCCGCCTCACCGGCGAGGGCGACCACCGCGGCCACCGCGTACGGGACCACCAGGCCGAGCGCCCCGGCGAGGATCATGACGCCGTACCCGAGGAGCGTCGCGCCCACCGCGGCGAGGCCCTGCTGGCTGCGTACTCTGCTGAACAACGACACGCTCCCTGTCTGCCCGCCGGGGTCGGCGGAGCCCGATACGGACGGCTGCGACCCTAAACGGGTCAAGTGACGCAAGTATTACCGGGGTGTCCGACAGGTGAACATCGGACGACGGCTTTCCCGCCCGGTACCCGCTCGGGCACAGCACGAAGCGGGCCCCGGCCGGAACGGCCGGGGCCCGCCGCGCAGCCTGATCAACCGCCGATGACCACCCGGCGCACGCCCGCCCAGCGAGCCGGGTCGGTGACCCGACGGCCGTCCACCAGCACCGTCACGCCCGGCAGGTCGGCCGGGGTGAGGTTGCGGTACTCCGCGTGGTCGGCCTGGATCACCGCCGCGCCGACCGGCTCGCCGTCGTAGCCGGGCAGGCCGTGCGCGGCCAGCTCCTCGTTCGAGTACATCGGGTCGGACACGTACGGCGTCGCGCCCCGCCGGCGCAGCGCCTCCACGGTCGGGAAGACGCCCGAGAAGGCGGTCTCCTTCACGCCGCCCCGGTAGGCGGCGCCCAGCACCAGCACGCCCACCCCGGTCAGGTCGCCGTACGCGGCGGCGAGCAGGTCGACCGCGTAGTCCGGCATCGCGGCGTTGGCCTCGCGCGCCGAGCGGACCACGGTGGCCGCCGGGTCGTTCCACAGGTACATCCGCGGGTAGATCGGGATGCAGTGGCCGCCGACCGCGATGCCCGGCGAGTGGATGTGGCTGTACGGCTGGGTGTTGCACGCCTCGATCACCTTGGTGACGTCCACGCCGACCGTGTCCGCGAAGCGGGCGAACTGGTTCGCCAGGCCGATGTTCACGTCCCGGTAGGTCGTCTCGGCGAGCTTGGCCAGCTCGGACGCCTCCGCCGAACCGAGGTCCCACACGCCGTTGGGCTTGTCCAGGTCGGCGCGGGCGTCGAAGTCGAGCACCGCCTCGTAGAACCGCACGCCGTGCGCGGCGGACGCCTCGTCGATGCCGCCGACCAGCTTCGGGTAGCGGCGCAGGTCGGCGAAGACCCGGCCGGTGAGCACCCGCTCGGGGCTGAACACCAGGTGGAAGTCGGTGCCCGCGGTGAGGCCGGAGCCCTCGGACAGCATCGGCGCCCAGCGGCTGCGGGTGGTGCCGACCGGCAGCGTGGTCTCGTAGCTGACCAGCGTGCCCGGCTTGAGGCCACGGGCGATGGCCCGGGTGGCGTCGTCCATCCAGCCGAAGTCCGGCACGCCCTCGGCGTCCACGAACAGCGGCACGACCACGACGACCGCCTCCGACTCGGCGACCGCGGCGGCGGTGTCGGTGGTGGCCGACAGCAGCCCGGCGGCGACCGCCTCCTTCAGCTTGACGTCCAGGTCGGCCTCACCCGGGAAGGGCACGGCACCGTCGTTGACCAGCTGGACGACCCGCTCGGAGACGTCGGCACCGAGCACCCGGTGCCCCTTCGAGGCGAACTGCACGGCGAGCGGCAGGCCGATCTTTCCGAGCGCGACGACGCAGATGTTCATGAACTACTTTCCTCCAGAGGGCCAGATGCGGCGCAGGCGGGCAAGGAACCGACCGGGGGTCACCGGCGTGATCGCGACGATCACGTGGCCCTTGTGGTTCGTGGTGGGTGTGACGAGGTGCAACCGGGCGCCGTGGCGGGCCAGCAGCTTGGGCGCGGCGACGGGTCGGTCGGTGCGCATCGGCGCCGAGCCGGCCCCGCCCAGCGCGGACACCTCGGCGCGTACCGTCCGCCGTTCCCCGTTCGGCGCGACGACCGCCAACAGCCGGTCCACCGCGAAGTCGGTCCGTACGACGGTACCGGGCCCGTCCGGCGTCACCGACGTGGCACCCGTGAGATCGCCCACGCTCACCCGCAGCGCCTCGGCGCTCAGCTCGGCCAGCTCCGCCCACCGGCTCCGGGCGGTGACCACCAGGGCCCGCGCGCCGGCGGCGTCCCGCCCCCAGGCGAGCTCGGTCGCGGTCAGCTTCGCGAGCTGCGCGGCGGCCCGGTCGGTGACGTCGTACCAGTCGTCCGGGTAGCCGAACGCCGGGTCGCGGAACCCGACGTGGTGGGCGTACCAGCGGCCGTCGTCCACGGTGACCTCGGGCAGTGTCTTGTCGGCCTGCTGCCCGATCAGCTCGCGCACCGCGTCGAGCCCACCGTCGCGCGCCACCGCCAGCCGCACCCGCAGGGCCGGCTCCATCCGGGCGAGCACGCCCTCGGTGAGGTACGCCCCGGCCAGCTTCCGGACCCGGTCGTGGACGTGCTGCTGCACGTCCGGGGAGAGGGTGAGGAACTCCTCGCGGAGCAGCTTCGCCACCTCCCAGCTGAAGTGGCGCACCAGCACCGCGTCCCGCTTCGGGCCGGGCCCGATCAGGCCGGCCACGAACGCGACCAGCTCCTCGGCGCAGCGCAACCGCTCGGAGAAGCGGCTGGCGTAGGTGATGTTCTGGGCGTTGTCCCGCTTGACGGCGAAGTAGTAGTCGTAGTCGCCGAGGACCGAGACCTTCTTCGCCCGGAAGCACGCCTCCAGCGTGAACGGCTGGTCGCTACCCATCGGCATGTCGGTGCGGAAGCGCAGCCCGTGCTGCTCGACCAGCTCCCGCCGGAACAGCTTGGTGTTCGACAGCGACCAGGGCAGCGCGCTGTCGAACAGGTCGAGCCGCTCCGCGGTGCAGGCGTACGCCGCCTGGTGCACGTAGCGCTTGTTCGTGCCGACCATCCGGCCGAGCACCACGTCGGAGTCCCACCGGTCGGCGGCGGCGACCAGGCGCTCCAGGGCCTCCGGCCCGAGGTGGTCGTCGGAGCCGACGAAGAAGACGTAGCGGCCCCGGGCGTGGTCCAGCGCCAGGTTGCTCGGCGCCGCCGGACCACCGGAGTTGGCCTGGTGCAGCACCCGGACCGTCCCCGGGTAGCGGGTGGCGTAGCGGTCCAGCTCCGCGCCGCTGCCGTCGGTGGAACCGTCGTCGACCGCGACGACCTCCAGCCGGTCCCGGCCGATGGTCTGGCCGACAAGCGAGTCCAGGCAGGCGGTGAGGTACGGCATGGTGTTGTAGACGGCCACCACCACCGTCACGTCCGGCTGGCTCACGCGCCCACCTCCACCGAAGCCGGAACCGCTGTCGGAGCCGGCGCGGACGCCGGCGTGGCCGGGCGGGGCGGCGCGTCGGGCAGCAGCCGGGCGTAGACGTCGTCGAGCACCCGCGCCTGCGCCTCCCAGGTCCAGTCGGCCAGCAGGCCCGGCCGGTCGTACGCGGCGCGGTACCGCGCCGGATCGGCGAGCACCGCGGTGACCGCCCGGACGAAGTCGGCCACGTCCTCGGCGCGGAACACCTCGCCCTGGCCGGTCTCCCGGACAGTCTCGGCCATGGTCCGCACGTCGGAGACGACGAGCGGCAGGCGGGCGTGTGAATACTCGAAGAACTTGGTGATCAGCGCGATCTCGTGGTTCGGCCAGTGCTGGATCGGGATGACGCCGACCTGCGCGCCGGCCAGGAAGCGGACCACCTGGTGGTGCGGCACGTACGGCAGCACGTGCAGCCGGTCCGCCACGTCCAGCTCCTCGGCGCGGGTGACCAGGCCCCGCACGTATGCCGAGGTGGGCTTGTTGACCACCAGGGCGACGTGCGCGCCGGGCAGCCGGGGCAGCGCCTCGACCAGCACGCCCAGCCCGCGCTTGGCGGCGGCCACCCCGCTGTAGACCAGCAGCGGGGCGTCCGGCCCGAGCCCGCACAGCGCGCGGATGTCCGGCACCGGCCCGGTCGGGTCGGCCGGCACCTCGTCGACCGCGGGGGCGTTGAGCACGACGGCCGGGCGCTCGGCCAGCCGGTGCTCCTCGCGCAGCAGGTCGGCCAGGCCGCCGGAGACGGTGGTGGTGGCGTCCGCGTACGGCACGTACTCCCGCTCGTGCGCCACGTTGCCGGGCAGCCAGCGGGCGTTGTCCCGCCACGGCTGCACACCGGGGAGGTATTCGTGGGCGTCCCACACCAGCGCGATCCGCCGGCCCCTGGCGGCGGCCCGGATCTTCGCGCGGGCGCCGACGCCGAGCATCCGGAAGTCGTTGGCGTGGATCAGGTCCGGCGCCAACTCGTCGACGACCGGGCCGTAGGCCAGCTCGTAGTCCCACAGGCCGGGCTCCAGCCGGCGCCACGCGCCGTCGCCGCGCAGCCTCCGCCAGAACGCGGTGTACGCGCGGTCCCAGGGGCCGTCCAGCTTGCGGCCCTTGCGGGCGCGGGTGAGCTGACGGTTGCGGAACCCGACCCACCGACGGGTCAGGCCGGCCAGCTTCTCCTCGGCGCGCAGCGTGGCCCAGGGCAGCCCGCCGGGGCGGCCGGCGCCGGCGTCGCGGGCCGCGGTGGTCAGCGCCGCCCGACGGACGGCCAGGTCCGCGCGCCACGCCCGGACCGTCTGGGTGCGGTGCGCGGCGACGCCGCTCGGCGGGTACGCCAGCGGATGCCGCAGCCAGGCGCGGCGGAACTCGTGCCGGCGACGGGACAGCGGCTCGGCCATCGGGATCAGGCGCACCTCGGCGGCGCCGAGCCGCCAGCTCTGCGGCTGGCCCACCGGCGCGCGCCCGAGCAGGACGACGTCCCAGCCGGCGTCGGCGGCGGACCGTGCCGCCTTCTGCACCCGGGAGTCCCCGATGACCCCGTTGTCCACCAGCATGACCACCCGTCCCCGGGGGCCCGCCGCTGCGGTCGTGCCGTCAGATCCCATCCCTGCCCGTTTCGTCGTCGCCAGCACCGCGCCCGCGGACCCGAGCGAGTCTACGACAACGGTTCCGGCCGCCACGCCCGCCGCCGTCGGTGGTCCGTGACCTGTCGCGCCGATTGCTACCCTCCATGCTGTTCAACGACCGGCGCTCGCCCCGGGTCGTCGCCGGGCCGGCGGTAGGCCGCCCGCCCGCGGCCCGCGTGCCGCCGGATCACTCCAGGTCAGCGCGGATGGATCAGACAATGGACGTGGTGACGACCGAGGAACCGAGCCGCCCGGCGTCGGCAGCGCCCGACCCGCCCCGGCCCACGCCCGCCGGGCGGCTGCGCCACGCCGCCCGCGCCGCGCTGCCCGCGCTGGCGGTCTACGCCGTGATCCGCCTGATCGGGCTGCTGACCGTCTGGATCTGGGCCGGCAACGTGGGGAGAAACCCGGTCGAGGAGCTCACCCGGGCCGACGGCAACTGGTACCTCGCCATCGCGCGGCACGGGTACGACGGGTACGAGAAGACGCAGAGCAACATGGCGTTCTTCCCGCTCTACCCGGGCCTGACCGGGGCCCTGGACCGGATCTCCCCGCTCAGCCCCCGCGAGTCGGCGCTGCTGGTGGCGTGGCTGGCCGGGCTGGCCGCCGCGTGGGCGCTGTTCGCGATCGGCGCGTACCTGCACGACCGGCGCACCGGCGTCCTGCTCGCCGCGCTCTGGGCGGCGATGCCGCACGCGGTGGTGGAGTCGATGGGCTACAGCGAGAGCCTGTTCACCGCGCTCGCCGCGTGGACGCTGTACGCGCTGCTGCGCCGGCACTGGGTCACCGCCGGGGTGGTCTGCCTGTTCGCCGGCCTGACCCGGCCCACCGCCTCGTCCCTGATCCCGGTGGTCGGGCTGGCCGCGCTGCTGGCGGCGCTCCGGCGGCGGGACGGCTGGCGGCCGTACGCGGCGCTGCTGCTCGCGCCCGCCGGCTGGCTGGCGTACCTGGCCTGGGTGGGGGCGCGGACCGGACGGCCGGACGGCTGGTTCCACATCCAGTCGGCCGGCTGGGGCACCTCGTTCGACTTCGGCGTCTACACCGTCGACCGGGGGCAGCAGGCGCTGGTGCAGGTGGCCGCGCTGCCGCTGCTGGTGGTCACCGTGGTGGCGCTGGTGTCGCTGATGTTCTTCGTGCTGAGCGTGCTCGACCGGCAGCCCTGGCAACTGCTGCTCTACAGCGGCCTGCTGCTGGTGACCACGCTCGGCGCGGCCGGCTACTACCACTCCAAGGCGCGGTTCCTGCTGCCGGCGTTCCCGCTGCTGCTGCCGGCGGCCGTGGGCCTGGCCCGGGCCGGTCGGGCCCGGGCCGTCACGGTGCTGGTGACGCTCGTCGTGTTCTCCGCCTACTTCGGCGGCTACCTGCTGCTGATCTGGACGAAGTCGCCCTGACCGCCCCGCCGCCGGGCGGTCAGCCGGTGACCGACCGGACGTCCCAGAGCCACACGTCGTCGACCCGCCGGCCGGGCCCGTACAGCGCGTCGAGCACGACCTTCAGGTCGTCGTGGCGGCGCGCCCCCCGGTCCGGAAGCACCACCGCGTCGGCCTTCCAGTACCGCACGTCGGTGCGGGCCTGGGCGATGTCGGCCGGTCCGACCGCGGTGTCCCGTTCGCCCCGGGACACGGCGGTGAGCAGCTTGGCGGTGGGCTGCGGGTCGACGCCCCAGCGCCCGGTCGCGTCGGTGGCCGAGACCGGCCCGAGGAAGTAGCCCTCGGGCACCGCGAAGCCGGCCACCGCTGCCGAACTCCAGTACAGCGACGTCATGCCGTTGACCGGCACGGGCACCAGGGTGCGACCGGGTGCCACGTGGTCGCGCCAGGCCCCGCCGGTGACGAACTCCGGCACCGGCGTGCGGCCCCGCGCCTCCAGCGGCACCGGCAGCACCGGCAGCAGCGCGGCGGCCACCGCGACGGCGCCGACCCGGGCGGCCAGCCGTCCGGACGGCTCGTCCCGCCGGGCGGCGAGCCGGTCGCCGGCCACGGCCAGCAGGACGCCGAGCGCCACGGTGGTGATCAGCGCGAACCGGGCCACCACCACGGAGTCGAACACGGGCAGGTCCTGCACCAGCGCGAACGGCGCCGGGATGTCGGTGCGGCGGGTGCCGGACGTCCAGGTGGTGCCGATCGAGAACAGCGCCGAGACCAGACCGACGACGCCGAGCACCCGGGCCGTCACGTCCCGCCGCAGCCACCACAGCGCGCCGGCCGCGAGCACCAGCAGCGACCAGCCGTAGAAGCTGGCCTGCTCGGTGGTGTTCGGCGCCCAGCCGACCGCGCTGGTCGGGCCACCGGCCACCGACTGGGTGGCGTACTTGACGTACGAGCCGAGCTTCAGGGCGTAGATGTCCGGGGTGCCCGGGTGCCCCACCCGGTGCTGCGGCCCGGCGAACTGCATCCAGAGCGGGTACGCCGCCGCGGCCCCCACCAGCACGGCGGTGATCGCCAGCCCGGGCAGCATCGGGCGGGCGCGGCGCAGCGCGTCGCGGGGTCGCACCGCCAGGTGGGCCAGGACCAGCATCAGGCAGCCGAGCGCGGTGAGGAAGAGGATCTCCAGGCTCACGAAGAACTGGGCCACCACCAGCCCGCCCAGCACCAGGCCGTCGCGGACCACGTGCCCGCCCCGGGACAGCGCGACCACCCGCCAGACGATGAACGGCACCAGCCACTGCGCGGTGATGTGCGGGTGGCCGTTGCTGTGTGAGACCAGCGCCGGGGCGAAGGCGCAGAACAGCCCGCCGACGAACGCGGCGGCCCGGGAGTCGACCAGGTGCCGGGAGAGCACGTGGTACCAGGCGTATCCGGTGCCGGCCAGGTTCAGCGTGATGAACAACAGATAGGAGAAGGACGCGCCGAACAGCAGGGTGACCGGGGCGAGCACCAGCCCGGGGAGCTGGAGCCCGACGTTTGTCATCAGGTTCACCCCGGCCGGGGCGTTCTGGAGCGTGGTGAAGAACGGGTTCTCCAGGTGGCTGACCGCGTGCGCCGCGTACGCCAGCATCCACTCGTTGAAGCCCTGGTCGTTGGGGCGGCTGCCGAGCAGTCGCCCGCCCGGGTCCCGCCAGCCCCGGGCGGTGACCCAGACCGCGCCGAGCAGGAACACCAGCGCGACCACCGCGTCGACCCGGGACCACCGCCGGCGAGCCGGACGACCCTCGGCCGCCGGCGCCGGACCGGGGGTGTCGCCACCGGCCACCTCGGCGTCCCCGGCGGGGACGGGCTCACGATCGCGGGTGTCGGGCGCGGGCGAGGTCATGGCGTAGCAGTCTACGAAAGCGGTGACGCCCATCCCTCGGTGGCACGTCCGGCGCGCGGGGCGGCGTTATTGTAGGGTCCGCAGGCTGTCCGAGGGCCGTTCCGCTCTCCCCCACCCTCCCAGGATCGGAATCGATGAACAACGGGCGAACTCTCTGGGACTCGTTGAAGCTCCCCCGGCCGCGACGGTCCGGGTCCCGACCGCACATGATCTATTTGGCCATCGGCTTTCCGCCGGCGGCCAAGAGCTGCGCCTACCGGATGCGGGAGACCGCGAACCAGTTCGCCGCGGCGGGCTGGGACGTGACCGCGGTCACCATCGCGGACGAGGCGTGGGAGCGCGAGTACGGGCTGGACCACACGCTGTCCCAGGGGCTGGACCCGCACGTCCGGGTGGTGAAGCTGCCGCTGTTCCGGGACGACCTGGAGACCGACATCCGCGCGTTCACCGAGCAGCGCGCGCTGGCCCACCTGGACTACCTGGCCGAGCTGCGCAAGCAGAACCTGAAGATCTTCCCGGAGCCGGTCTTCGGCGGGTGGCGGCCGGCGCTGGAGAAGGCGCTGCTCCAGATCCACCGGGAGCGGCCGGTCGACCTGCTGGTCACCACCTGCGCCCCGTACGTGAACCTGTCCGCCACGTGGAAGCTGTGGGAGACCCACCGGGTCCCGTACGTGGTGGACTTCCGCGACGGCTGGTCGGTCGACGTGATCAACAACGGCGAGGCGTTCACCCGGGAGTCGGTCTCCGGGCAGTGGGAGATCAAGCTGCTGACCAACGCCATCGCCATCTGGAACGTCAACGAGCCGATCTCCCGCTGGTACCGCGAACGCTATCCGGAGCTGGCGCACAAGATGCGGGTCGTGCGCAACGGCTACGACGCGGCCAGCATCCCGGCCGAGGCGCTCCCCGCCCCCGCCGACCGGCCGCTCACCTTCGGCTACCTCGGCGCGCTCAACCTGCCGGTGCCGCTGCTGAGCGCCGTGCTGGAGGGCTGGCGGACGGCGCGCGCGGAGGACCCGGCGCTGGCCGACGCCCGCTTCGAGGTCCGCGGCCACATCGGCGCGGCCTGGGCGCGCGGCGACAACGCCCACGCCGAGCTGCTCCGGGCCGCCGCCGTCGACGGGGTGGTGGTCGGCGGGTCGGTGCCCAAGGCCGAGGTGGTGGACCTCTACTCCCGGTGGGACGCGGTGGTGCTGATGGTGACCGGTGGCCGGTTCATGACCTCCGGCAAGGTCTACGAGTACATGGCCACCGGGATGCCGGTGGTCTCCGCCCACGAGGCGGACCACGACGCCTCCACCGTGCTGTCGACGTACCCGCTCTGGACCGGCGCGGTCGGGTTGGACCCGGCCGAGCTGGCCGGCGCGTTCCGGCGGGCCGCCGCGATGGCCCGCGAGGCCGGCCCCCGGGAGCGGGCGGAGGCCCGCGCCGAGGCGCGGCAGTACGCCCGCGAGGAGCAGCTCATTCCCGCCGTCCGCGAGGTCACCGAGCTGGTCCTCGGCACCGGCGCCCCGCGGACGTCCCCGGCCGGCGCGCGCGTCCTGGCCCGAGAAGGTAGGTCATGATCGAGGTCCTGATGGTGATGGGCACCGTCCCCGGGCGGGTGGCGGTCCTCACCGACGCGTTGACGCAGTTCCGCGCCCTGGGCGTCACCGTGCGGGTGGCCACCACGTTCGACCCGGCGGAGCGGATCCCGGCGGCCACCGAGCTGGCCGAGCTGCACCTGCTGCCGACCGCCAAGGAGCTTGGCCCGCGGTTCGGCCGGATGGTCAAGCGGGCCAGCCCGGCCCGGCGGCCCTGGCTGCGCGCCCAGCGCGACCCGTGGGTCCGCCGGCACGCCAGACGCGCCGACGTCCTGGTCGCGCTGGACGCGCAGGCGTTGCACACGGTCTGGCAGTTGGCCCAGCGGCACCGGCGCGCGGACGCGGTCTACGGCATCGCCCCGGCGCTGCGCGCGGTGGAGAAGCGGTCGGCCGACCCGGCGCGCTACCGCCGTCCCCGGCTGCACACCGTCGGCCCCGCCCCGTCCGTGCTGACGAGCGCGACCCGCAACCAGACCGTCGACCTGGCGAAGCGGATGTTCGAGCTGAGCACCGGCAAGCGGGCCATGAAGCTCAGCCCGGTGCGCTGGTTCTGGCAGGGGGCCGTCACGGCGCCCGGTCTGCCGGAACGGCACCGTGGCAAGATCGCCCAGCGGGTCACCGGCACCATGCTCAAGTCCGGGCACGGCGCCAGCGCGAAGCGGGTGGCGTTGGCGGCGCAGGGCCGCCTGAAGAGCCCGACGACCCGGGGGCAGCTCCTCGGCCCGATCGTCGACGCGGAGCTGAGCCAGGGCCGGGTGCCCGAGCATCTGATGACCGTGGTGCGGGGCCAGCTCAAACTGGCCGACGGCTTCCTGAAGAAGCGCAACCCGGGCAAGGCCGCGCCGCACGTGCTGCGCGCGTTCAACCTGCTGTTCCACCGGATCGTGCAGTTCGACGGCACCACCTCGCCGCTGGCCGAGGACCCGGAGAAGTTCCTCGCGCCGCTGCACGACAGCGACGCCGGCCGGGCGCTGGCGACCCCACGCGGCCGGCAGCAGCCGGCGACGTTCCCGCCGGCCGACCGGCCGCACCGGATGCTCTTCTTCACCGGCTTGAACGACAACTTCCTCGGGCCGATCCTGGATCGCTACGAGGCGATGCCCGGGGTGGAGGTCCGCCGGCTGAACCTGATGGAGGAGTCGATCCTCCCGGTGCTCAGCAACGGCCGCACCAACGTGACGCTCCACATGCTCGCCGGCGCCTCCAAGCGGGCCGGCGAGGTCCAGGAGGCGTGGGGCCCGCACCTCGACTGGGCCGACACGGTCTTCGTGGACTGGTGCAACCTGGGCGCCGCGATGCTGTCGATGATCGACCCGGGCACCACCCGGGTGGTCGTCCGGCTGCACAGCTTCGAGGCGTTCAGCTGGTGGCCGCACGTGACCGACTGGTCCCGGGTGGACGACGTGGTCTTCGTCTCCGAGCACCTCCGCGACCTGGCGCTGGCCGCGGTGCCGCGGCTGCGTGCCCCGCAGGGGCCCCGGACGCACATGATCTTCAACGCCATGGACCTGCACCGGTACGTGGCGCCGAAGGTCTCCGCCGACAGCCGGTTCACGCTCGGGCTGGTCGGGTTGAGTTCGCTGGCGAAGGATCCGCGCTGGGCCCTCGCCGTGCTGCGGGAGCTGCGCCGCCGCGACGACAGGTACCGCCTCAAGCTGGTCGGCGACCCGCTCAACCCGGAGCTCAGCCCGGCGGTCGCGGCGTACGTCCGGGACCTCGACGCCGAGCTGGCCGAGTTGGAGGCGGCCGGCGCGGTGGTGCGGGCCGGCCGCACCGACGACGTGCCCGGCGCGCTCACCGACGTCGGCGTCATCCTCAGCACCTCGCTGCGGGAGAGCTTCCACTGCGCGCTGGTCGAGGGCGCGGCCAGCGGGGCCGTGCCGGTGGTCCGCGACTGGCCGTTCTTCGCCGGCCGTCAGCACAGCGCCCGGACGCTCTTCCCGAGCGACTGGGTGGTGGGCACGCCGGAGGAGGCCGCCGAGCGGATCCTGGCGCTCACCGCGTCGGAGGAGGTCTGGCGCGAGGCGGGCCGGGCGGCGGCGTCGCACGTGTTGAGCACCTGGGACTGGTCGGTCACCCAGAAGGACTTCGACCGGCTGCTGCTGGAGCCGCCGACCAGCACGGACTGACCGGCGGAAACAGAATCGGCCGGCTCCCCCTCGGGGAGCCGGCCGAACTCGTTCGTCGGGTCAGCGCGACATGCCCGCGAGCTGCTGCTCGTCCTCGGCGGTTCGGGACGCCGGCGGGCGGGCCCCGCCGGCGCGGGACGCGCCCCGCAGCGAGGAGTAGACCTCGTCGAGGATGCGGGCCTGCGCCTCCCACGTCCAACCGTCCAGCAGGCCCGGCTTGTCGTAGGCGGCCCGGTAGCGCTGCGGGTCGGCGAGCACGGCCCGCACGGCGCGCGCGTAGTCGGCCAGGTCCTCGGCGGTGAACACCTCACCCTGGCCGGTGGCCCGCGCGGTCTGCGCCATCGTCTTCACGTCGCTGACCACGATGGGCAGGCGGGCGTGCGAGTACTCCAGGAACTTCGTGATCAGCGCCAGCTCGTGGTTGGGCTTGTGGTGGATCGGGATGACCCCGGCGTCCGCGGCGGACAGGAACGGCACCACCTGCCAGTGCGCCACGTACGGCAGCAGGTGCACCCGGTCCGCGACGCCCAGCTCGACGGCCCGCTCCCGCAGCCGCTCGGAGAACGTGTTGTCGCCGTTCGGGTTCATGGTCACGAACGCGACGTGCACGTCGGGCAGTTCCGGCAGCGCCTCCACCATGATCTGACAGCCCCGGCTCGGGTTCACCGCGCCGGAGTAGACGAGCACCGGCGTCCGGGCGTCCACGCCGCACAGCGCCCGCAGGTCCGGCACCTCGCCCTCGGCCTCGGCCGGCGGGGCCATCGGGGCGTTGAGCACCACGGCCGGCCGCTCGGGCAGGGCGTGGGTCTCCTGGAGCAGGTCGGCGAGCGTGTCGGAGACCGTCACCACCGCGTCCGGGTAGGCCGCGTACTCGGCCGTGTAGGCGATCTGGGCCGGCAGCCAGCGCGGGTTGTCGGCCCGGCCGGTGATGCCGCCGACGAACTCGTGGGCGTCCCAGACCAGCTTGGTGTGCCGGCCGGCGGCCCGGGCCCGCAGCGTCGCCCGCGCCCCGATGCCGAGCATCCGGAAGTCGTTGGCGTGGATGATGTCCGGCTTCAGCTCGTCGAGCGCGGTGCGGAACGCCAGCTCGAAGTCCCACAGGCCCGGGTCCAGCCGACGCCAGGCGCGGTTGCCCAGCACGCCCTGCCAGAGCCGGATGGGCAGCCGGGTGAGCGGCGCCTCCGGGTCGAGCTGGGCCTTGCGCAGCCGGTGGGTCTCCCCGTTGCGGAACCGGACCCAGCGGGCCAGCGCCGTGGCGACGGCACGGGACGGCAGCTGGGCCGCCTGCCGCACGGCGGCGGGTGGCCCGCCGTCGAGCGCCCGGGCGCGGACCCGGCGCTCGTAGAGGTCGGCCTGCCAGGCCTTGATCTCCTGGACCCGGTAGGCGGCCCGGCTGGTCGACGCGTACGCCAGCGGCCGGCGCAGGGAGCGACTGTATTCCCGGGGCAGCCGGTGCAGCGGCTTGGGCACGCGCAGCAGGCGCACCTCCGCGCCGCCGATCCGCCAGGTGTCCACCTCGGAGCGGGCGTTGCGGATGCCGAGCAGGACGACCTCCCAGCCGGCGTCCGCCGCTGACCGGGCGGCCTTCTGCACCCGGGAGTCGCCGTGGACCCCGTTGTCGACCAGCATCACCACCCGGCCCCGGGTCGGTCGGGCAGCGGTGTTCGAGCCAGCTTGCATCGGGTGCTTCTCCTCGTGGACGGGGGCGGGCACGGGCGGGCTATCGGAGGAAGGCGTCGAACGCCTCGGCGGTCCGTCGCCCGTCGTGCTGGTCACGGACGTAACGCGTGCCCTCCGCGGCGAGGGCGACGGCGGCGGGCCGGTCGTCGAGCAGCGACTCGATGGCCTTGACGAGGGTGTCCGGCGTGGCGTTGGCGATCGGCGGGCGGACGCCGGCGGCCCGGTGCGGGCCCTCGCTGACGTACGCCACGACGACCCGGCCGGCGGCCATCCCCTCGCAGGAGAAGGTGCCGTAGCTGCCCATCACGAGCTGGTCGACCACGATGTCGCAGTCCTGCACCTGGCGGCGCATCTCGTGGTGCGGCAGCCCTTCCACCAGGCGCAGGTCGATGACGTGGCGGTCGTGCAGCTCCCGCAAGCGGGGCAGGAGCCGGTCGGTGCCCTTGGTCCACCGCTTCGACGGCGCGTGCAGCACCACCGGCCGGGCGCGCTCCAGCACCGGACGGTCGCAGGCCCAGGCGTCCACGTCGACGATCAGCGGCGCCCAGGTGGCGAACGGCACGTCGTCCAGCAGGTCGGGGGTGGTCACGAAGAACGGCAGGCCGCTCTCCTCGGCGGTGCGCCGGTTGCGTTCGGCGACCGTGGTGAGCCGCTCGCGCAGTTCGGGGTCGGCGTCCCGGAACGCGGACTCGGCGTGCCGTTCCAGGTGCGCGCCCGGATGGCGGATCTCGCTGCCGTGCGCCAGAAGCGCGACCTTGAGCCGGGCCCGACGCAGCGCGGGCAGGTCGGCGGCGATGTCGTCGCCGTTGGCCCGGCCGAGCACCGGACGGAACGCGTCCACGATCAGGTGGGTGTACCAGCCGAGCACCCGGCGGGCCTGCTCCGCCTGCACGTCGAGCCGGTGCTCGCCCGGGTAGTTCAGGTAACGGTCCGCCGGGTAGCGGTAGGTCTCCGGCGGCTTGGCCATCACCAGCTCGACGCCGACGTCCGTCCGGGCGGTGGTGAGCGCCACGGCCAGGGCGGAGAGCTGCCCCGCGTAGTTGGCGGTGCCCAGCCCCAACCGGACCGGACCGGCGCCGAGCGCCCGCCAGGGGCCGGGGGTGCCGGCCTCGATCGGCGCGACCGTGTGCCCGTCCGGTGCGACGGCCCCGTCGTCGTGCTGCCGGGCCCGCTGTACCGCCTTCGCGAAGGAGGGCAGCGAGCCGGGCGCGAAGAGGTCGCCGGTTCCGTGTCGGGTCAGGTGCTCGCGGACCACCCGGCTGTCCGCCGCGACGATCCGCAGCCCGGCGGCGAGGTAGGTGTCGAGCAGCGCCAGGCCGGCGTCCGGGTCGAAGCCGAACACGGCCACGTCCGCCGAGGCGAGGAACGCGGCGGTCACCGCGCGTGGGCGCGGCACCTGGTGGATCCGCCGACGGGCCTTGCCGGCGCGGTCGATCAGGTCCCGGGCCGCCGCCCGCTCCGCCTCGTCGCAGACCAGCGCGAGGTGGAACTCGGGCAACCGGTCGAGCGTCCGGACCACCCCGTCCAGCGCCCGGTCCGCCGTGATCCCACCGGCGTGCACCAGGAGCGGCGTGCCGGCGGGCAGCTCGCACAGCTCGCGTACCGACGGGGTCTGGAAGGGCCGGGTGCCGGCGGCGGCCCGGCGGAGCGCGATGCGCCACCGCCGGGGGATCCGCCGCCGTACCGCCGAGACCGTCCGCCGCACCGGCGCGGGGCTCATTGCAGCGCCGGCTCCGCGTCGCTGCCGCTCGACACGACCGACACGACCTTGCCGTCGGACGCGGACTCCAGCAGCGCCGCCGCCACCCGCACGGTACGCAGCCCCTGCCGCAGCGTGACGATGTCGCTCTGCTTGCCCTCGACCGCGTCGCGGAAGCGCTCGTGCTCGACCAGCAGCGGTTCCCGCTTCGGGATGGCGTAGCGGACCATGTCGCCCTCGGCCACGCCGCGGAACGCGCGCAGCGCCTCCCACTCGGTGTCGATGGCGGCGTTGGCGTAGAAGGTGAGGTCCGCGGTGAGCGTGTCGGCGACGAAGCAGCCCTTGTCGCCGGTGACCACGGTGGACCGCTCCTTGAGCGGGCTCAGCCAGTTGACCAGGTGGTTGACCATGGTGCCGTCGGCGAGCGTGCCGACCACGGCGACCATGTCCTCGTGCAGCCGGCCGCTGCGGGAGACCGTGCGGGCGGCGACCGAGGTGTATTCCTGGCCGGTCACCCAGGCGGTCAGGTCGATGTCGTGGGTGGCCAGGTCCATCACCACGCCGACGTCGGCGATGCGGTGCGGGAACGGGCCCTGCCGGCGGGTGACCACCTGGAAGACTTCGCCCAGCTCGCCGGCCTCCAGCCGGGTACGCAGGCTCTGCAACGCCGGGTTGTAACGCTCGATGTGGCCGACGCCGGCGACCAGCCCGGCCGTCTCGAACGCGTCGACCAGCTTGGTGGCCGCCTCGACGGACTGCGCGAGCGGCTTCTCGATCAACGCGCAGACACCGTTGGCGGCCAGCTCCAGGCCGATCGACTCGTGCAGCGCGGTCGGGCAGGCGACCACCGCGTAGTCGACGCCCAGCGCCAGCAGGTCGCTCAGCTCGGCCACGACCGGCGCGCGCAGCGTGCCGGTGGTGGCGCCGGCCGGGTCGACGATGCCGACCAGCTCGACGCCGTCCAGGTTGGACAGCACCCGGGCGTGGTTGCGGCCCATGGCGCCGAGGCCGATCAGCCCGGCGCGCAGCTTGCGTCCCCCGCTCATCGGGCACCGCCCGCGACGTTCGCCGCGTCGGCGATCCGCTCCAGCTCGGCCTGGCTCAGCGACGGGTGCACCGGCAGCGAGACCACCTCGGCGGCGGCCCGCTCGGTCTCCGGCAGCTCCCACGGGCCGGGCTGGCCGTCGGCGTTCAGGTAGGGCTTGAGCCGGTGGATCGGGGTCGGGTAGTAGACCGCGTTGCCGATGCCCAGCTCGGTGAGGCGGGCCTGGGCGGCGTCGCGGTCGCCGGTCACCCGCACCGTGTACTGGTGGTAGACGTGCTTCGCGCCGTCGGCGACCGGCGGGGTGACCATGCCGGTGATCGCGGAGTCGAGGAACTTGGCGTTCGCGCGGCGCTGCTCGGTCCACCCGGCGAGCTGGCCGAGCTGCACCCGGCCGATGGCGGCGGCCACGTCGGTCATCCGCATGTTGGCGCCGACGATCTCGTTGGCGTACCGCTGCTCCATGCCCTGGTTGCGCAGCAGCCGCAGCGTGCGGGCGAGCCCGGCGTCGGCGGTGGTGATCATGCCGCCCTCGAGGGAGTGCATGTTCTTGGTCGGGTAGAAGCTGAAGCAGCCGGCGGTGCCGAACGCGCCGACCGGGGTGCCGTTCAGCTCGGCGCCGTGCGCCTGGGCGGCGTCCTCGACGACGGCCAGGCCGTGCTGCTGCGCGATCGCCATGATCCGGTCCATCGCGGCGGGGTGGCCGTAGAGGTGCACCGGCATGATGGCGACCGTCTTCGGGGTGATCGCGGCGGCGACCGCCTCCGGGTCGACGCAGAAGCTGCCCGGCTCGATGTCCACGAAGACCGGCTCGGCGCCGACCAGCCGGACCGCGTTGCCGCTGGCGGCGAACGAGAACGAGGGCACGATGATCTCGTCGCCCGGGCCGAAGCCGAGCGCCATCAGGGTGAGCTGGAGCGCGGACGTGCCGGAGTTGACGGCGACGCAGTGCCGGCCGGCGACCAGGTCGCCGAACTCCTCCTCGAACGCGGCGACCTCGGGGCCCTGCACCACCCGGCCGCTCCGCAGCACCCGGACAGCCGCCTCGATCTCGGCCTCGCCGATGATCGGTCGTGCTGGGGGAATGAACTCTGGATGCGGCCCGGCCATGGGGCTTCCTCCTGTCGACGCGTGACTGTGGGGGACGTTCGGGGGGATGGTAGCGGTCTGGACGGAAAACGCTGCGTTCGCGCTCAGTGTCCGACCGGATGTTCCGCGCTGTTCATGATCGACGAGTGACTCACACTTCCACCTCGTCGCGGGCAGGCCCCAAGCATGCTACCCGCAGCGCCGCGACGATCGCGGCGGCCATCCGGGGCACCTCGGCCGCCTCCAGCGGGGCCCGGGAGATGGCCATCCGCCAGTAGACCGGCCCGACGATCAGGTCGACCGCGGCCCGCCGGTCGGTGTCCGGGGACAGCTCGCCGCGCTCCACCGCCCGGCCGATCAGGATCCGGCCGACGGCCTGCTGGTAGTCGTCCAGCGCGGTCTGGAGCTTCTCGGCGATCTGGGGGTTGCGCGCGGCCTCGGCCAGCAGGTCCGGGATGATCTGCGCGGCCAGTCGGTGACGCAACGCACGCGCCATCACGTGCAGCAGGATCTCCAGGTCGCCCAGGAGGCTCCCGGTGTCCAGCAGCGGGATGTTCCGCCCGGCCACCGCGGAGACCATGTCCAGCACCAGGTCGAGCTTGGAACGCCACCGTCGGTAGATCGCGGTCTTGCTCACGCCGGCCCGGCGGGCCACCGCCTCGATCGAGAGGCGACCGTAGCCGACCTCGGCCAACTCCTGCATCACGGCGGTGCGGATGGCGCTGGTGATCTCGCCGCGCAGCACCGCCGCGCCGGCCGGGGCACGCCTCTTCTCGGTCGTCACGTGGGACAATGTAGCGCAACGACGGTACGGTTGCGTCCCGACGTTCGGTGGACTACCTTCCATGCAGCAGCGAGGCGGCTCCTCCCCGCCCGGCCACGCTGGATGTCTTCACCGCACTGCTCCCCATCGGCACGAAAAGATCGGAGCGCCTGACCATGGCCAACACCGCGGTGGCCGACCCCGAATCCGGACTGACCCGGGCCCAACTGGCCGGGCGGTACGGACTGCGGGTCGCCGGCGAACGACCGCCGCTGGGCGAGTACGCCCGCCGGCTCTGGGCGTACCGGCACTTCATGACCGCGTACTCGCGGGCGAAGGTCGCGTCCTCGCTGAGCAACACCCAGCTCGGCCAGCTCTGGCAGGTGCTGACCCCGCTTACCAACGCGGCGGTCTACTTCCTGATCTTCGGGCTGATCCTGGCCCAGCACCGGAACGTGAACAACTTCATCGCGTACCTGTGCACCGGTGTGTTCATCTTCATCTTCACCCAGACCGCGGCCACGAACGGCACCAGCGCCATCACCGGCAACCTGGGGCTGATCCGGGCGTTGCAGTTCCCGCGCGCCGCGCTGCCGATCACGGTCACCCTGGTGCAGCTCCAGCAGCTGCTCATGTCGATGGTGGTGCTGGCCGCGATCGTGCTGCTCACCGGCGAGCCGGTCACGTTCCGCTGGCTGCTGCTGCCCCCGATGCTGCTGCTCCAGACGATCTTCAACGTCGGGCTGAGCATGGTGATGGCCCGCCTCGGCTCCAAGGTCGCCGACCTCAAGCAGATCATGCCGTTCGTGATGCGCACCTGGCTGTACGCCTCCGGCGTGCTCTACCCGGTGGCGCTGCTGCGCGAGCACCTGCCCTCCTGGGCGGCCAGCATCCTGGAGTGGAACCCGCCGCTGGTCTTCATCGAGCTGGCCCGCTACGCGCTGCTCGACTCGCACCAGCCCAACATGGTGAGCTCCCCGCCGAAGCTCTGGGCGCTCGGCGTGTTCTGGGCGGTCGTCATGGGCGTCGGCGGGTTCGTCTACTTCTGGCGCGGAGAGAAGGAGTACGGCCGTGGCTGAGCAGACCCTGCCGGTGAACGCCGGCACCGTGACCGACTCGGGCCGCGTCCCCACCGTGGTGGTGGACGACGTGCACGTCATCTACCGGATCCACAAGGGCGCGGCCGGCGGCACCACCCCGGTCTCCGCGCTCAAGCGGATCGTCTCCCGCACCAAGGCGCCGAACATCCGCGAGGTGCACGCCGTCAAGGGCGTGAGTTTCACCGCGTACGAGGGTGAGGCCATCGGCCTGATCGGCAGCAACGGCTCCGGCAAGTCGACCCTGCTGCGGGCCATCGCCGGCCTGCTCCCGCCGGCCCGGGGCGCGGTCTACACGCAGGGCCAGCCATCCCTGCTCGGCGTGAACGCCGCGCTGCTCAACGACCTCTCCGGCGAGCGGAACGTGGTGCTCGGCTGCCTCGCCATGGGCATGCCGCCGGAGGAGGTCAAGCGCATCGCCCCGGAGATCATCGAGTTCTCCGGGATCAACGAACGCGGCGACTTCGCCTCGCTGCCGATGCGGACCTACTCCTCCGGCATGGGCGCCCGGCTGCGCTTCGCGATCTCGTCGGCGAAGAAGCACGACGTGCTGCTCATCGACGAGGCGCTGGCCACCGGCGACCGCAAGTTCCGGGTCCGCAGCGAGCAGCGGGTCCGGGAGCTGCGCGACAGCGCCGGCACCGTGTTCCTGGTCAGCCACTCGATCGGCTCGATCCGGGACACCTGCGAGCGGACCATCTGGCTAGAGAGCGGCGTCCTGCGGATGGACGGCCCCACCCAGGAGGTCTGCGACGCCTACGAGAACCAGAAGTAACCCGCCGGAGCGCACCGACCCGGGATCCGTCCGGGCGGTGCGCTCCGCCGTACGCGTTAAGGTTTCCGGACCCATCCCCTTCACCCAGAGTGAGGTACGGCAATGACGCAGGACCACACCACCGCACCGGACGCCGCGCCGGCGAGCCCGGCACCCTGGCGCCCCACGCGTACGGTGGCCGTGATCCTCGCCGGGGGCACCGGGACCCGCCTGGGCCTGGGCATCCCGAAGCAGCTCCTGAAGATCGCCGGCAAGCCGATCATCGAGCACACGCTTGCCGTCTTCGAGGCCGCGCCGGAGATCGACGAGATCATCGTGCTGATGGCCACCGGCCACGTGCCGGACGCCGAACGGATCGTCGCCGGCGCCGGCTTCCGGAAGGTCACCAAGGTGATCGAGGGCGGCGAGACGCGCAACGACACCACCCGGATCGCGCTCGACGCGGTCGGCGAGGGCGACGTCAACATCCTCTTCCACGACGCGGTCCGCCCGCTGGTCAGCGCGCGGATCGTGCGCGAGTGCGTGAACGCGCTCTGGAGCTACTCGGCGGTCGACGTGGCCATCCCGTCCGCCGACACGATCGTCCAGGTCGACGCGGACGACTGCATCACCGACATCCCGGTCCGCTCCCGCCTGCGCCGCGGCCAGACCCCGCAGGCGTTCCGCTCCGGCACCATCCGCGAGGCGTACCGGCGGGCCGAGGGCGACAGCAACTTCGCCGCCACCGACGACTGCGGCGTGGTGCTGCGCTACCTGCCCGGCACGCCGATCAAGGTGATCGACGGCTCGGACGAGAACATCAAGGTCACCCACCCGGTCGACGTGCACCTCGCCGACAAGCTGTTCCAGCTCGCCGCCGCCCAGGCGCCCCGGCTCAGCCACCGCGGCTACGCCGAGGAGCTGACCGGCCGGACCATCGTGGTCTTCGGCGGCAGCTACGGCATCGGGCACGACCTCACCGAGCTGGCCCGCGGCTACGGCGCCCAGGTCTTCCCGTTCAGCCGGTCCAGCACCGGCACCCACGTGGAGCGCGCCGAGGACGTGGCCGCCGCGCTGAAGACCGCGTTCGAGGCGACCGGCCGGATCGACCACGTGGTGGTCACCGCCGGCATCCTGGAGAAGGGCGCGCTCGCCGAGATGGACGACGAGACGATGGACCGGCTCCTGCACGTCAACTTCGTCGGCCCGGTCACCATCGCCCGCCAGTCGCTGCCGTACCTCCAGCAGACCAAGGGGCAGTTGCTGCTCTACACGTCCAGCTCCTACACCCGGGGCCGGGCCCGGTACGCGCTCTACTCGGCCACCAAGGCCGCGCTGGTCAACCTCACCCAGGCGCTCGCCGACGAGTGGGCGGAGTTCGGCGTACGGGTCAACTGCGTCAACCCGGAACGCACCGCCACCCCGATGCGGACCAAGGCGTTCGGCGAGGAGCCGGAGCACACGCTGCTCGCCTCCGAGGCGGTCGCCCAGGCCTCCCTGGACGTGCTGATCTCCGAACTGACCGGTCAGGTGGTCGACGTCCGCCGGGCCCCCGGCGAGCCGGTGGCCGCGGTGCCCGCCCAGCCTGACGCGCAGCGGTCCGTCGCCGGCGTCGACGCCTGAACGACGGGACGAGTCGGATGCGTGGTGACCTGGTCCGGAAGCTGCTCGCGCGGGTACTGACCAGCGGGCTGGCGGTGTTGGCGTTCCTCGTCGTGGCGCTCACCGGCGCCACCGGCGCCGGCCTGGCGCTGGCGGTCGCCGCGCTGGCCGCCGCCGCCTGGGAGCGCCGGGTCCGGCCCAGCGCCGACGGGCTCGTCGAGACGGTGCTGGTGGCCGCCGGGATCCTGGTCGGCTACGCCCGCCGCGCCGACGACGGGTTCGATCCGGCGCTGGCCGCCACCGCGCTGGTCCTGCTCGGCCTGGTGCTGCTGGTCGGCCCGCTGCGGCAGGCCGGCGCGCTGGAGATCCGGGCGGCGAACCTGCCGGTCCGCTCCTGGACGCCGCTGGTCGCCGCCCGGCTCGGCGACGCCCTGCTGGTGCTCCTCGCCCTGGTGGCGCTCGCCGCCGCGTGGCCGCTGCCGGCCTGGCTGCCGCTGGCCGCCACGCTGCTGGTCGGCGCCGGTTGTGCCGCGATCGCGTTCGACCTCGCCCGGCGCCGGTTTCGGCCGCCGGCCGGGGGCGGTCCGGTCGGCCGGGCGCTGCGTCGGCAGCAGCCGGAGTTCGTGCTGCACTTCTCCGCCCCGCCCGGGTCGGAGTACCAGGTCACCATGTGGCTGCCCTACCTGGAGCGGATCGGCCGGCCGTTCCTGGTGGTGGTGCGCGAGCCGGAGTTCCTGTCCACCGTGGCCGCCGCCACCCGCGCGCCGGTGGTCCTCTGCCCCACCCTGAAGGCGCTCGACGAGGCGCTGGTGCCCAGCCTGCGGGCGGCGTTCTACGTCAACCACGGCGCGAAGAACGCCCACGTGATCCGGTTCCACCAGCTCACCCACGTGCAGTTGCACCACGGCGACAGCGACAAGGCGCCCAGCGCCAACCCGGTCTCGGCGATCTTCGACAGGATCTTCGTGGCCGGCCAGGCCGCGATCGACAGGTACGCCCGTGCCGGCGTGGAGATCCCCGCCGAGAAGTTCGTCGTGGTCGGCCGCCCCCAGGTCGAGGCCATCGAGGTACGCCGGGAGCCGGGGCGGACGTCGACGCACCCGACCGTGCTCTACACCCCGACCTGGACCGGGCACCACGCCGACGCCAACTACTGTTCGCTGCCGGTGGCCGAGACGCTGATCCGGCGACTGATCGACCGGGGCGCGGCGGTGATCCTGCGCGCCCACCCGTACACCGACCGGAACCCGGCCTCGGCGCGACAGCTCGCCCGGCTCACCGAACTGCTCGCCGCCGACAGGGCGAAGACCGGCCGGCCGCACCTGTGGGGCGCGGCGGCGGCCCGGGAGCTGACGCTCACCGAGTGCGTCAACCGCGCCGACGCGCTGGTCTCCGACGTCTCCGGGGTCATCTCCGACTGGCTCTACTCCGGCAAGCCGTACGCGGTCACCGACACCGGTGCCGACGGCGCGCACTTCGTCGAGCGGTTCCCGCTCGCGGCCTCCGGCTACGTGCTGCGGCGCGACATGTCCAACGTGGACGACGTGCTCACCGCGCTGCTCGACACCGACCCGAAGGCCGCCGAGCGCTGGACGGCCCGGACCCGCTACCTGGGCGACTTCCCCGCCGACGGTTACGCGGAGGCGTTCCTCTCCGCCGCCCGCCGCGAGCTGGAACCGGACTGGGCCGTCCCGGCGCCGCGTCCGGCCTAGAGGTAGGGGTCGAGCAGGGCGAGCACTGCCGCCGGGTCCTCGACGTGGGCGTGGTGGCCCAACCCGGGCAGGGTGGCCACCGGCACGCCGAACGCCGTGAGCTGCGCGTCCGTCACCATCGGATCCGTCTCGCCGCGCGCCAGCAGCACCGGCGCGTCGGCGGCGGCCAGCAGGGCGGGCATGTCGGGCTCACCCACCGCGAACGCGGCCGGGTCCATGGCCAGCCGCCACCGCCCACCGCCCCGCTCGTCGCCGCCGGGGTGGCTCCGGTGCCCGCGGGCGTCCTCCCGCCGCAGCCCCGCGTCGACCACCGGGTGGTCGGGGGCGAACAGGCCGGCGAGCCCGGAGACCCGCAGGTAGCGGCGGGCCGCCTCGTCCCGGGTGGCGAACCAGGTCACCGGCCGGGCCGCCAACTCGTCCGCCTTGGCCAGCTCGGCCGGTGACCAGACCACCTTGATGCCCAGCCCGACCACCGCGTCGACCGGCAGGCCCCGCTGCCGCGCGGCGAGCGACAGCGCCACCACGCCACCGAGCGAGTGCCCGAGCAGCACCAGCCGGTCGTGCGGGCCGAGCCGGAGCGCGTCGAGCCCGTCCGCCACGCGCCGCGCCAGGGCCGCGAACGAGTACCCGGACCCCGGCAACGGCGGTGACCAGCCGTGACCGGCCAGGTCGGGGGCGAGCCAACGCCCCTGCCAGCGACGCTCCAGCAGCGGCGCCCAGGGCAACCACACCTCGTCGGTGGCACCCATGCCGTGCAGGAGCACCAGGTGGCGGGTCGCCGTCGCATCGCCCATACGCCGCAGTCTGCCACCGCACGAACACCCTGCGCGAGGCCGGTGCCGGCGGTCGGGACCGGGCAGGCGGCAGCTGGGGGGCACGTGTTGTCGCCTGGTCGACTACACGTGCCCCACCCCGGACGGCGCTGGCGTCGCACGTCCGGCCGTCGCGTCTCAGGTGCCGAAGCGGCGCTCGCGGGCGGCGTAGGAACGCAGAGCACGCAAGAAGTCGACCTTGCGGAAGCCGGGCCAGTGGACGTCGCAGAAGTAGAGTTCCGAGTAGGCGGCCTGCCAGAGCAGAAAACCGGACATGCGATGCTCGCCACTGGTGCGGATGACCAGGTCGGGGTCGGGTTGGCCGCTGGTGTAGAGGTGGGCGGCGATCTGGTCGGCGGTCAGCCGTTGGGCGACGTCGTCGAGGGTCTGCCCGGCCTGCCATGCGGTGTCGAGCAGGGATCGCAGGGCGTTGACGATCTCTTCACGCCCGTCGTAGCCGATCGCGATGGTGAGGTGGCACGCGGCGTCCTTGTCACGGGTGGCCTCCTCGGCCGTCTTCAGCGCGTGGCGGGTGGAGTCCGGCAGGACATCGAGCCGGCCGGCGGTCTTGACCTGCCAGACGCTGCCCGGTCGGGTCAGACGGTGGGTGATCACCTCCTCGATCATGAGCAGGAGGTTGCCGACCTCCTCGGCGTCACGTTTACGCAGGTTGTCGACAGACGCCAGGAAGACCGTGACGTGCCGGATGCCCAGTTCGAGGCACCAGGCGAGGACCTCGTGAAGGTGTTCGGCGCCGTAGCGGTGGCCGATCCGGGCGTCGTGGAAGCCGTTCTGGCGGGCCCAGCGCCGGTTGCCGTCCATGACCATGGCGATGTGCCGCGGCAGGGTCGATTCGGACAGGTGGTGCGCCAGACGCCGAGCATAGAGTCGGTAGGCGGCCGATTTCAGGGCGGTGAGCACCTGTCGTTTCCTTCCCTGGCTCTCGAGCCGGAAGCTGGTGGGCACGGGTCGGGTTTCAGGCGGCCGGGTCGCGGTGCCGCAGAACGAGCCAGCCGGCCGCGACGCAGAGGACGACGGTGGCCAGTTGGACCGCTGCGCCGAGGGCCAGATCGTGGGCGCCGGCCGGATCGAACAGGCCGACCCAGTTCTGCCAGTAGTGCACCGGCAGGACGGCTGCGACGGCGTGCAGGGCGTGCTGGCCGTTGATGATACTCGCGATCACCACGAAGCCGACGGCGACGGCCAGTGCTTCGGCTCCGCGTGGCAACAACAGGCCCAGGGTGAAGGCGAAGGCGGCCATGGCGAGCATGCACAGCAGCGCATAGCCGGTGGCGGTCACCACACGACCGGTCGCCTCCGCGGTTGTCAGCGGGGCCGCGCCGATGAGGTGGAACCTGTGCCAGCCGAACAGGACGGTACCCGCCCCAAGACCCGCGACCATGACGACGGCAACGGCGATCAGGGTGGCAAGTGCCGTGGCAGCGAGCTTGGCGGCCAGCAGCCGCTCGCGGGTGACCGGCGCGACGTAGAGATAGCGTCGCACGCCCCAGTCCCGGTCGGCCGAGGCGATCGCGCAGGCCAGCAGCGCGACGACGATCGGGAGCAGCAGCGGCGCCAGGAACTCCAGACTCGCCATCGCGTGATTGGCCGCGGAGTAGGGCGAGGCGCCGAACAGGCCGCTCTCGTCGCCGTTGCGCTGCCCGGGCTGACCGGCGAACGGAACGGCCGCGGCGACCGGCACGCCGGCGAGGCAGGCCAGCGCGATCAGCGTACGTACCCGGACGAGCTGGGTGGTGAGCTCAAAGCGCAGCATCGTGGTGTCCGTCCGTCATGGCCAGGTAGGCGTCCTCGAGCGAGGCGTGCGGGCCGACCAGCTCGTCGAGCGGTCCTGCGGCCGCGAGACGGCCGTGGTTCAGCACCACCGCGTGGGTGGCGAGTTGCTGCACCTCGGCGAGCTGGTGGCTGGAGACCAGCACGGTCGCCCCGGTCGCGCAACGGTCTGTCAGATGGTGACGCAGGGCGCGGACCTCGGCCGGGTCGAGGCCGTTGGCCGGCTCGTCGAGCACCAACACGTCGGGGCGGCGCATCAGCGCGGCGGCGAGCATGAGTCGCTGCCGCATGCCCATCGAGTAGCCCTTCACGCGGCGCCCCACCGCTACACCGAGGCCGGCCAGGTCCAACGCCTCGTCGAGAGCCGGCGGCGGCCACGCTCCTCCCCCGACCGACCACAACAGCCTGAGGTTGGCGGTGCCGCTCAGGTGGGGCACGAACGCCGGACCATCGATGAGTACGCCGACCCGCCGCAGCACGGGTGCGCCCAGCCGCACGGGCGTGCCGGCGATGCGCGCGGTGCCGGAATCGGGGGTGGACAGCCCGATGAGCATCCGCATCGTGGAAGTCTTGCCGGCGCCGTTCGGGCCGAGCAGCGCGCAGATCTCGCCCTCGCCGACCTGGAAGCTGAGCCGGTCGACCGCCCGATGGCGGCGGTAGCGCTTGGTCAGGCCCTCGGCCTGGATCGTCACCTGTGGTACGGACATGCGGCATCGCCCTTTCCCGGCGGAACGCCGGAAGGTCGAGAACATCGGTGGGGGTGCGGGAAGGCCGCCCTGGATCAGGCGTCGGTCAGGAGACGCCGCGCGGCGATCCCGCTGAGCACGGTCGCGGCGCACAGGACACTCAGAACCGCGATCCAGCTGGGTATGAAGGGTGTGGCCACGAGACCCTGACCGCCGTCGAAGACGGCAGCGTCGACCGTCCGTACGCGAAGACCCCAGACCAGCGCGGAGATGGTGGCACCCGCCATCCCCACCGCCATCGCGGTCACGGCCACCGTACGCAGCCGATCCGATCCGGCGACCGGCACCTGCCGCGAGATCCGCGTCGCCGCCCACGCCGTTGCGGCCAGGACGCCGAGCCCGGCGACCGCGATCACCGCGAACGCGGCGATGTTCGGACCCGTGGGCACCGCGTGCCCCACGATCCGTATCACGGCGTACCAGAGCGCAACCGCCGCGAGCGGGACCACGAGACATCTCCACGCGCCACCCGCGCGACCACGGACCAGAACGGCGGCAACCGGCGCCGCCGCGGTGGCCAACGCCAGCAGCGCCATCGCCGAGGCGATCACCATCGTGATGCGGGCAGTTGCGGCGATGCGCGAGAAATCCTCGGTGAGCTTCGCGAAGCCGATCCCGGCCGCCGTGAACAACGCGGCCGACCAGACGGGCAAGGCGAGCGGCGAATCTCCGGACATCAGCGCTCCTCCGTGAGCTCGGACGGCCCCGAGCAGCGAGTCGACCACGAGTCGGGGCCGGCGATGGACCTGCATGTCACAGAGCAACTGGGCGTACTCCTCGCCGTATCGGTGCCGCCACGTCGGCGGATAGCAGCCGACCAGCGCCCGCACCAGGCGGAGGTCGCCGCTCATGCCGGCCTCAACCGCAGACGCTCCAGGCTGAGGGCGGCGAGCCGTCGCATCCGCTGCGCCTGGCCGGTCAGCTCGGCCGCCCCGGCCGCGGTCAGCCGGTACGGCCGGCGCCGCCCCTCAGCCGGCAACCCTTCGATCAATCCGCGCTCCTCCAGCCGTTGCAGGGCTGCGTACAACGTTCCCGGGCCCAGCGTCACGCCCGCCTGTTCGGTGATATCCGTGGTGATCGCATAGCCGTGCTTCGGGCCCCCCGCGAGGCTCGTCAGCACCAACAGTCCCGGTTCGGCCCACCGGCCCATTTCCTCGCCCACAGCTCCTCCGCCATCCGTTATATCGTCCAACGTACTACGCGCGGCGTAGTAGCACCAGCTATTCACGCCGCGACGGCCCTGGAGACATCTGGTGTTCCACTCCGGGGCGGGTGGGACGGTGGTGACACGTGGTGGGTGTTCTGGGAGTGCAGAGGATGGCCGGTGTTCGGCGCGGATGGGTCGGGTGGGTGGGGTTGTCCGGTTCGGCGGTGGTGGGCGGCACGCTCGCGGCGGAATCGTCGACGGGGTGGCGGCGTTGTATCCCGGTGCACGGCCGAGGAAGGCAAGCACCCCCGGCCCCGCCCGGGAATGACGGTGGGTCCCCGGTCGTTACACACACGTCCGGCGCCGCGTCGAGGCCCCCCGCCCCGCGAGCAGCCGGATCCCCCCGAACTTTTTGTGCGCCTGACGGTGCCCGCACCTCCCCCGGTGCGTTGACCCCCGAATGGAGCCCCCCATGAACACGATGCTGCGTAAGAGCGTGCTGGGTATTGCTGGTCTGGCGTTCACCGGTGGTGTGTTCGCCGGTCCGATCGCCGGTCACGTCGAGTCCGCGCACGCCGCCACGGCGAAGCCGGTCGCGGTGGCGAGCGTGCAGGGTGAGCAGTCCACGATCAACCTGAACGACGAGCAGACGGCCAACGTCAAGGCGATCATCGCGGCGACGAAGAAGGCCGGCCTGCCGGAGCGGGCCGCGGTGGTCTCGATCGCGACGGCGTTGCAGGAGTCGAAGCTGGAGAACCTGGGCCACCTCGGCGACAAGAATGACCACGACTCGCTGGGCCTGTTCCAGCAGCGCCCGTCGAGTGGTTGGGGCACGCCGGAGCAGATCACCGACCCGGAGTACTCGACGCTGGCGTTCCTGAAGGGTCTGAAGCAGGTCGACGGCTGGCAGGACATGCCGCTGACCAAGGCCGCCCAGACCGTGCAGGTGTCGGCCTACCCGGACGCGTACGCCCAGTGGGAGAAGCAGGCCACCGACCTCGTCAACAAGCACTGGAACAGCTGAGACAGCACGAAGGCCGGCACCCCTGCCCGGGGTGCCGGCCTTCGCGTGCGTACGGTCAGGCGGAGTAGCCGCGCGTGGCCATCCAGTTCGCCAGGTCGATGGTGCTGATCCAGTACGCCGGCAGCGACGGGTCGGCCGAGTCGGCGATCCGTACGGTCCGGCCGTCGTTCTGGTAGCCGACCACGGCGATGTAGTGGCCGCCCGGGAACGAGTGCCAGCCGCCGTTGGTGTCGGTGGCGTCCCCGACGACGTTCGAGACCACCGCCCGGCCGTTGCGGACCGCGTTGACCACGTCGGCCTGGAGCCGGTCGATCTGCGCCTTGGTGGCCGTGCCGGGGATCATGCGGGTCCGGTACGGGTCGCCCTTGACCTGCTGGTTGAGCACCCGGGTGGTGTCCTCGGCCGAGTTGGTGCCCATCTCGGTGGTACCGAGCGCGACGGCGAGCGTGTCCTGGCTGCGCTCGATGCCGGTGGCACTGAGCGCGTTCCGCACCGCGGCCGGGCCGCAGTAGTAGTAGGTGGTCTGCGCCTGGTAGTCGTAGTCGAGCACCTTGCTCGACGGCGGCTTCGGCGTGGCCTTGCGGGTGGTGTCCGGGTCGGCGACCTTCGCCGACGGCGAGGCCGTGGGCGAGGCGCTGGGCGAGCGGCGGGGCGAGGCGCTCGGCGAGGCGCTCGGCGACGCGCTCGGTGACGCGCTCGGCGACGGGACGGCGATGCGCGCCTCGCTGCGGCTGGCGGTGTCGCCGAGGCGGGAGCCGAGTTCCGCCACCGCGGCGGTGTTCTCCTGCCGGGTCGGCGTGTCGTCGGTGGCGGTCAGCGCGGCGCCGGTGCCGCCGGCCAGCACGAGGGCCGCCGCCGAACCGGCGACGATCTGGTACGGACGTTCGGTCGCGAGACGACGCAGGTGGCGCTTCAGGTGGTACTTCACGGGTTTCCTCCACGGTGTGGGCGGCACGCGTCGACCCCGCGCGTGGAGGAACTCACACGCGCTGGCGGGCGGGACGGCCGCGGGAAGTCGCCCGGATACCGGGCGGGACGGGGTCGGAAGCGCGTCGCGTCAGGCGAGCGCCGGCACCCCGGGGCCGTGGAGGCGGGGAGACGTTCGGGGGGTGGTGGGCACGGGAATGGAACTCCTTCCGTGGCCGCCGACCGGGTTAGCTGACGGATTCGGGCGGGAAGTACGCCCTACCGCGGCCGTGGGCTCGCGGATTCACCCCGGTGTTGCGTTGGGTCCCCGGTTCGTGTGCACGATTAGGCGGGTCGGCGCGGCGTCGCCATCTGCGATCGGGAACCGCACCGGACGCGCCGACACTACCGGCGGGTACACGCCCTGCCAAGCGCTCTCACCTGCCTAAACGTCCTCGACGACTACGGATTCGGAACAGCCGGTCACCGACCTCCCTCAATGGGACGAGCGGCCATGTCGGCGCCGTGCGGCAGGAAGCGGACATCCGGCCGGCGGAGAATCGGGCAGCGGGCGCGGCAGGGGCCATCGATCCGGCCAGCCGCCGGCGGACGACACCGGTGACCGGCCTCACCGGTTTCGGGTAACGATTCGGTCGACGTGCTTCCCGGGGGCCGCTCAGCCGACACGGGCCGGACGCCACCGGGCCCCGCGCACCGCCGACGGGACCGGGACGCGGCTCGCCGTCGAGACGCGGGACGCGGGCGCCGGCCGCAGCGCCGTGATGGCCGCGTACGACTCGGCGGCGAGCGTCCGGGCCGCCTCGGCGGCCAGTTCGGCGTCCCGCCACGCCAGGCGTTCCCGCTCGGCGGCCGTCTCCCAGCCGGCCCGCCGCCCGTCGCGGACGGTCCGGGCCAGCGCGATCTCCTGTTCGGCCGGGTGCCGGCGCGGGTCCCACCCGTTGCGGTGGGCCAGCACGTCGGCGAGCTGGCGGGCGGTCAGCTCCCCCCGCCAGTGCGCCGTCATGGCGGCGTGGTGCAGCCAGCGTTCGCGCGCCGCGTACTCGGCGGGGGTGCGGGGGGTGTGCGGGGCGGGCAGCGCGCCGGCACCGGCCAGGCGGCGGGCGGCGGCGTCCGCCTCGTCGTAGGCGGTCCAGGCCCGGTCGGCCTCGCTCTGGGCGGCCAGCCACTGCTCGCGCCGGCGGCGGGCGGTCTGCGTGGCCCCGGCGGCGGCCACCGCCACCTCGTCGGCGTAGCGGGCCAGGTCGGCGCGGTGGAGCGCCTCCGCGTCGACCGGGTCGGGTACCGGCTCACCCGCGCCGTCGCGTTCCGGTCGGGCGACCAGTACGGCGAGCAGGACGAGGGCGAGCACGGTCAGCGCCGACCAGATGGCGGCGGCCTCGGGGACGGCGGTGAGGAAATTGAGGAGAACGGTCTGCGACATGGTCGGCACCTCACGGGAGACAAGTGGCGGGTAACTCCGCACGGCCGGTCGGGGGCGGGGCGCGGCCGGAGTTCGGGCGCCGCCGGGCCGCCGAGGGGCGGTACGGGGTGAGGTTCGGTGGGCGCGGTCACGGGCCGGGCCCGTGGCGGGTCAGCGGGCGGGCGGGGCCCGCGGACCGGCCGGAGCCGGCGGCTGGCCGACCGGGAACGGGTGCCGTCCGGTCGGTGGCGGGACATCGCCCGCCGGCTGCGGCTCGGGAACGCCGACGCGGCTCCGCTGCCGATCGACGACGGGGACGCCCTGCCGATCGGCGGCGGCGTCGCCCTGCCGATCGGTGACACTGCCGTTCGGCCGTTCGGCGTCGGCGTAGCCCAGCCGTTCGGCGTCGGCGTCGGCGTCGGCCCGCAACCCGGCGACCGGGCCGGCCGCCGCGGGTGCGATCGGGGACACGCCGGTCGGCAGCGTGGCGGCGCCCAGCGAACAGGCCACGACCACGGCGAGACTGGCCAGCATCCGTGCGAACCAGCGCGCCACCCACCACACGGGACAGGTGAGCGCGATCGGAGCCACGGGAACAAATTACCGCCGATCCGGGCACGGCGCATCGTCGCCCGGCGTGTCGCGACGCCGTTGACCAGGGTGGACCGCTCAGTCCGGCCGGCGCCGCCCGGCGTACTCGATCGACGGGTCCGGCTCCCCGGCGGACACCGCGCCGGTGTCGTCGACGGCCGCGCGCGGCGCGGGCACACCCGGTCCCGGCGCGGCGGCGGCCGGGCCGCCACAGGCCCGGCGCGACGGGCCGAGGCGGCGCATCATCGGCTCCTCCACCCAGCGGTGCAGCACGGCGGCGAGCGCCAGGGTGAGCAGCAGGAAGCCGAGCACCGCGAGCGGGCCCCGCCACCCGGGCAGCCCGGTCCCCCAGTCCCCGGTGAGCCGCAGCACGGTCACCATGACCAGCACGTGGACCAGGTAGAACGCGAACGAGACCTCACCGAGCCAGAGCATCGGCCGGGACCGCCACGGGGTCCGCCGGCCCCGCACGTCGGCGTCCGCCGCAGCGGTGATGACCAGCAGGTACGCGACGGCGAGCAGCGCCGCCCAGAACTCGGCCCGGATCCACAGCGCGGCGACCACCCAGGTGGCGACGAAGGCCAGGCTGGCCGTGGTCAGCCCGGGGCCACGCCAGCGGTGGCGGCGCATCAGCTCGGCGGCCGCCGCCCCCATCCAGAACTCGAACGAGCGGGTGACCGGGAAGATCTGCGTGAACCACCACCGCTGCTCCTCGGGCACCAGGTGCTGGCCCGGCCAG
The DNA here is from genome assembly GCF_003027925.1 of Micromonospora sp. RP3T. Taxonomy (GTDB): domain Bacteria; phylum Actinomycetota; class Actinomycetes; order Mycobacteriales; family Micromonosporaceae; genus Micromonospora. The sequence continues at coordinate 105,857 of NZ_PYPS01000010.1, read as the reverse complement.
AGCGCCAGGATGAGCAGCGGCGCGGCGACCAGCACGGCCCGGAGCACACCGGTACGCGCCCGGCGCAGCCACGGCACCACCAGCGGCAGGCACAGGTAGAAGGCCAGCTCGCAGGAGAGCGACCAGCTCACGTTGTTGATGCTGTAGAAGTAGCCGTTGAGCGGGATCCACGCCTGGACCAGGAACAGGTTCCCGATCGCGGCCCACGGCAGCACCGGGTCGGCGAACCAGGCCGCCACGGCCAGCGCCGCCAGGAACGTCACCACGTGGTTCGGGTAGATCTTGGCCGCCCGGCGGCGCAGGAACGTCCACCCCGACTCGCCGTCCCGGTACGACCAGACGAGCACGAAGCCACTGAGGATGAAGAAGAACTCGACGCCGGAGAGGCCGAGGCTGAAGACCTTGCCCATCACCGCCTGCCACTGCGGCTCCGCGATGATCCGCATGGTGCCCGCGTGGAAGCCGAAGACCAGCAGGGCCCCGATCCACCGCAGCCCGGTCAGCGACGGCAGACGCGGGGCACGGGTGGTGGTCGGGGCGCTGGTCATCCCGGGCACCTTACCGGGTGGCCGGGGCGCGTTCCGGCGCGGCGACGTCCGGGCCGGTCCCGGCGGGCGGCGGATAGGATTTCCGTTCCCGCGCGGCGGGGCCCCATCGGGCCCGCCGGGCCCGTACGGAAGGTGAGCAACCGGATGCACCAGCGGATCCTCCTCCGCGCCCGCAAGGGCCCGTTCGACGTCCTGACGCCCGAGGAGACCTTCGCCGGCAACTGGATCAGCGACAACACCGGCAACCTGGTCTTCAGCCACGCCGCGCACAAGCTGCTGGCCACCTCCACGGCGGAGGTCACGTCGACCCGGAAGCTCGCCGACCCGCGCGACGCCGACGAGATCAACGAACGGTACGACGCCTTCGTCATTCCGCTGGCCAACGCGTTCCGGCGCAGCTTCATCAACCGCCTCGAACCGATGACCCGGCTGATCGAGCGGCTGAAGATCCCGGTGGTGGTCCTCGGTGTGGGCGTGCAGACGAACGTCGACGGCGACCGGGAGTACCTCCGCCAGATCGACGAGCCGGTGAGCGCGTTCTGCCGGGCGGTGCTCGACCGGTCGCACAGCATCGGGGTGCGCGGCGAGATCACCGAGAGCTACCTGCGTACGCTCGGTTTCTCCGCGGTGGAGCAGATCGGCTGCCCGTCGATGTTCCTGCACGGGGACACGTTCACGCTGGAGAAGACCCGGCCGGAGCTGACCACCGACGACCGGATCGCGCTGACCATCTCCCCGTACGTCTCGTCGATGGCGCCGGTCGTCCGCCGCCACCGGGAGCGCTACCCGAACCTGTGCTACGTGCCGCAGGACCTGCGCACGCTCGGCACGCTGCTCTACGGCGACGCGCCCGAGCACCGGGGCAAGCACAGCGAGATGCCACTGCACACCTCGCACCCGCTCTTCGTCGAGGACAAGGTGCGGATGTTCGTCGACCCGTGGACCTGGATGGCCCACCTGTCCGGCTTCGACTTCAACTTCGGCACCCGCATCCACGGCACCATCACGGCGCTGATCGCCGGCACGCCCGGCTACCTGTTCGCGCACGACTCGCGCACCCTGGAGCTGGCCCGCTACTTCGGCATCCCGCACCGGATCATGCGGGACGTGCCGGCCGACGTCGACGCCGCCGACCTCTACGCCGAGGCCGACTACACCGCGCTGACCGAGGGCCACCAGGCCCGCTTCGACACCATCACCGCGTTCCTGGCCAAGCACGACCTCGGCACCTCGTTCGCCGACGGCGACAGCGCCGCGGCGTTCGACAGGCGCGTCGCGGAGACCGAGTTCCCGCCGGCGGTCCGCCCGGCCGCAGCCGCGCCGCCGACCGAGCTGCTGACCCGCATCCAGCGGCTCCACGACGAGAACCGCCGGCTCGCCGACACCGTGCGCACGCTGCGCGCGCAGGGACTGCGCGAGCGGATCAAGCAGGCCGTCCCGGACCCGGTCCGCCGGATGCTGCGACGCTGATCCGTCGTACGCCTGTTCGACCGTCGGGGTACGATCGCCTGCGTGTCCGACGTCGCGTACCAGCCCTCGATGCTCGACCTGGCCGAGCACGGGCCGACCCTCGGTCCGCTCGCGGGGCGGATCCGGCACGAGCTGAGCCGGGGCGCCTGGGTCGACCACCTGCCCGGCTGGGTGCGGGGCTCCGACGCGGTGCTCGACACGCTCCGGCACGACGTGCCGTGGCGGGCCGAGCGTCGCACCATGTACGACACCGAGGTCGACGTGCCGCGCCTGCTCTGCTGGTACGCCGGCGGCCGACCGCTGCCCCACCCGGTGCTCACCGCCGCCCGCGACGCGCTCACCCGGCACTACGCACCCGAGCTGGGGGAACCGTTCGTCACCGCCGGCCTGTGCCTCTACCGCGACGGCCGGGACAGCGTCGCCTGGCACGGCGACACCAAGGGCCGCTCCGCGCACACCGACACCATGGTGGCGATCGTCTCGTTCGGCTCGCCCCGCCCGCTGCTGCTGCGCCCGCGCGGCGGGGGCGGCCCCGGCGTGCGCTTCCCACTCGGCCACGGCGACCTGGTGGTGATGGGCGGCTCCTGCCAACGCACCTGGGAACACGCCGTGCCGAAGACCACCCGCCCGGTCGGGCCCCGGGTCAGCGTCCAGTTCCGCCCCGCCGGGGTGGCCTGACCCGGCCCCGTGCTAGAAACAACTCCCAGGGTCGATCCCGCCCCCGTCACCCGAGACAAAGGGCGAGGCGATGACCCAGCTCCCCACGATCCGCCGCTCCCCGTGGAGCCTTCACGGCGACGGCCGGTCGGTACGCCCCGGCGACGTGGTCCGTCCCGACGAACGGCTCTCCTGGCCGCGCACCGTCGGGGTGGGCGTGCAGCACGTGGTCGCCATGTTCGGCGCCACCTTCACCGTGCCGCTGATCACCGGCTTCCCGCCGGCCACCACGCTGTTCTTCTCCGGCCTGGGCACGCTGCTGTTCCTGCTGATCACCGGTAACCGGCTGCCGTCGTACCTCGGTTCGTCGTTCGCGTTCATCGCCCCGGTGATCGCCGCCAAGACCGACGGCGGCATCGGCGCGGCCCTGGGCGGCATCGTGGTCGCGGGCGCCGCGCTGGCGCTGGTCGGCGTCGTGGTGCACGTGGCCGGCGCCCGGTGGATCGACGCCCTGATGCCGCCGGTGGTCACCGGCGCGATCGTCGCGCTGATCGGGCTCAACCTCGCGCCGGTCGCCTGGGACGGTGCCGGCGCCGGCACCGGCGTCAAGGCGCAACCGCTGATCGCCGTGGTCACGCTGCTGGCGATCCTGGTCGCCACCGTGCTGTTCCGCGGTTTCCTGGCCCGACTGTCGATCCTGCTCGGCTTGGTGGTCGGTTGGCTGGTCGCGGCGCTGACCGGCCAGCTCGACCAGCAGGCGGTCACCGGGCTGCGGCAGGCCGCCTGGGTGGGGCTGCCGGAGTTCCACACGCCCAGCTTCAGCCTGCGCGCCGTGGTGCTGGTCATCCCGGTCATCCTGGTGCTGATCGCGGAGAACGCCGGGCACGTCAAGGCGGTCGCGGCGATGACCGGCCGCAACCTCGACCGGCAGATGGGCCGCGCGTTCCTCGGCGACGGCGTCGCCACCGTGCTGGCCGGCGCCGGCGGCGGTTCCGGCACCACCACGTACGCGGAGAACATCGGCGTGATGGCCGCGACCCGCGTCTACTCCACCGCCGCGTACTGGGTGGCCGGCGGCACGGCGATCCTGCTCGGGCTCTGCCCGAAGTTCGGCGCGCTGATCCTCACCGTGCCGGCCGGCGTGCTCGGCGGCGCCACCACCGCGTTGTACGGCCTGATCGCGGTGCTCGGCGCCCGCATCTGGATCGAGAACCGGGTCGACTTCCACGACCCGGTCAACCTGTTCACCGCCGCGGTCGCGGTGATCGTCGGCGCCGCCAACTACACGCTGACCGCCGGTGACCTCTCCTTCAACGGCATCGCGCTGGGCACCGCCGCCGCCCTGGCGATCTACCACGGCATGCGCCTGATCGCCCGCCTCCGCAACACCACCCCCTGACCCTCGCCCCGGGCCCTCTTTCACGGAAAGAGTGGCTATCCGGGGCGGAATAGCCACTCTTTCCGTGAATCAGCGCGCGCCGGGCGGGGTGGGGGTGGGGTGGGGTCAGTCGCGGTCGATGTGGTGGCCGATGACGGTGGGGCCGAGCATCACGGCGAAGCCGGAACCGTCGCGGCGCGGGTCGGCCGGGGGCAGGTCCACCGGGTCACCGTTGGCCGTCGCGCCCACCGGCCGCGGGCCGATCCAGGCCACCGACAGCTCCACCTCGCCCTTGAGGAGCCGCTGCGCGCGCACGCCGCCGGTCGCCCGTCCCTTCGCCGGGTACGCCGTCATCGGCGTCACCTTGACCGTGGCGCCGGTCGAGGTGACCACCATCGGCTCGCCGTGCCGCGGATCGTCGGTGCGGACCGCGCCGAAGAAGACCACCCGCGCCCCCGCCGGGAGGTTGATGCCGGCCATCCCGCCGCCCTTGACACCCTGCGGACGGACCAGGGACGCCGGGAAGCGCAGCAACGACGCCTCCGAGGAGACGAATGCCAGCGCCTCGGTGCCGTCGGCCAGCCAGGACGCGCCGACCACCTCGTCGCCCTCCCGCAGCGAGATCACCTCGAACTCGTCCGAGCGGACCGGCCAGTCGGGCGCGCACACCTTCACCACGCCTTGCCGGGTGCCCAGCGCCAGACCGGGCGACCCCTCGGCGGACGGGCCCAGCGGCGCCAACCCGACCACGGTCTCCCCCGGCGCCAACGGCGCCAGCTCGGCGGCCGACATGCCGCCGCGCAGCGACACCGTGCCGGACTGCTCCGGCAGCACCGGCAACGGCAAGACGTCGATCTTGAACGCCCGGCCGGCGCTGGTGACCAGCAGCACCCGCCCCCGGGCGGTGGAGTGCGCCACCGCGCGTACCGCGTCGTGCTTGACCCGGCCGCTGCGGCGACGCGCCTCGGCCGCCTCCTCCGACTCGGCCGCGGTGCGGGCGACCAGCCCGGTCGCGGAGAGAATCACCTGGCACGGATCGTCGGCGACCTCCAGCGGGCCGGCCGGCACCGAGGCGGCGAGGACCTCCTTCAGGTCGCCGTCGACGAGGGTGGTGCGCCGCGGCACGCCGAACTGCTTCACCACCGCGGCCAGCTCGTCGGAGACCAGCTTCCGCAGCACCTTCTCGTCGTCCAGGATCGTCGACAGCTCGGCGATCTCGCCGCGCAGCTTCTCCTGCTCGGTCTCCAGCTCCAGCCGGTCGTACCTGGTCAGCCGACGCAACGGGGTGTCCAGGATGTAGCTGGCCTGGATCTCGGAGAGCGTGAACCGCTGCATCAGGCCGTCCTTGGCGGCCTGGGCGTCCTCGCTGGCCCGGATCAGCTTCACGACCCTGTCGATGTCGAGCAGCGCGATCAGCAGCCCGTCGACCAGGTGCAGCCGCTCCTCCCGCTTGCGCTTGCGGTACGCGGTGCGCCGGGTCACCACCTCGTAGCGGTGGGACAGGAACACCTCCAGCAGCTCCTTGAGCCCGAGCGTGCGCGGCTGGCCGTCCACCAGCACCAGGTTGTTCACGCCGAAGGACTGCTCCAGCGGGGTCAGCCGGTAGAGGTCGGCCAGCAGCGCCTGCGGGTTGACGCCGACCTTGCACTCGACCACCAGGCGGGTGCCGTTCTCCCGGTCGGTGAGGTCCTTGACGTCGGCGATGCCGGTCAGCCGCTTGGTCTTGTTGACCTCGTTGGTGATGGCCGCGATGACCTTCTCGGCGCCGACGCCGTACGGCAGCTCGGTGACGGTGATGGCCTGCCGGCCCCGGCTGCCCTCCAGCGGGCCGATCTCCACCCGGCCACGCATCCGCACCACGCCGCGCCCGGTCTCGTACGCCCGGCGCACCTCGTCCAGGCCGAGCAGCAGCCCGCCGGTGGGCAGGTCGGGGCCGGGCACGAACTCCATGAGCTTGTCGAGCGTGGCGTCCGGGTGGTTGATCAGCCAGCGGGCGGCCTGGACCACCTCGCCGAGGTTGTGCGGAATCATGTTGGTCGCCATCCCGACCGCGATCCCGGACGCGCCGTTGACCAGCAGGTTCGGGAAGGCGGCCGGCAGCACGGTGGGCTGGGTCAGCGAGCCGTCGTAGTTGGGCTCGACGTCGACGGTGTCCTCACCCAGCTCGCCGACGAGCAGCATGGCCTCCCGCGACATCCGGGCTTCCGTGTAACGCGCGGCGGCCGGTCCGTCGTCCGGGCTGCCGAAGTTGCCGTGCCCGTCGATGAGCGGGACGTTGAGCGAGAAGTCCTGCGCGAGTCGCACCATGGCGTCGTAGATCGCGGTGTCGCCGTGCGGGTGGTAGCGACCCATCACGTCGCCGACCACGCGGGCCGACTTGACGTGGGAGCGGTCCGGCCGGAACCCCGACTCGTGCATCGACCACAGGATGCGCCGGTGCACGGGCTTGAGCCCGTCCCGGGCGTCCGGCAGGGCGCGGGAGTGGATGACCGAGAACGCGTACTCCAGGTAGGAGTCGGAAACCTCGGTGACCAGCGGGTTGTCGAAGACCCGGGCGCCGGCCTGGTCGAAGGCGGAGAGGTCGGCCTTCGCGCGGTCGTCCTTGCGGCGTGCCATGGTGCAGCTTCCTTCCGAAACGAACGCGGTGGTCAGGCGTCGATGGCGTCGCGGTCGACGCGGTCGGCGGAGTCGATGAGCCAGTTGCGGCGGGGCTCGACCTTCTCCCCCATGAGCAGTTCGAGGATCCGCTCGGCGGCGTCGACGTCGTCGAGCGTGATCCGGCGGACCGCCCGGGTGGCCGGGTTCATGGTGGTCTCCCACAGCTCGTCGGCGTCCATCTCGCCGAGGCCCTTGAAGCGCGGGATCGGGGTGACGATCTGCTTGCCGGCCTTCTCCAGCTTGCGGACCGTCGCCTCCATCTCGGCCTGGGTGTAGGTGTAGACGGTCTGCGGGTTACGCCCCCTGGTGGTGATCTTGTGCAGGGGCGGCATCGCGGCGTAGAGCCGGCCGGCCTCGATCAGCGGGCGCATGTAGCGGGCGAAGAGCGTGATCAGCAGCGTCCGGATGTGCGCGCCGTCGACGTCCGCGTCCGCCATGATCAGGACGCGGCCGTAGCGCAGCGTGGACAGGTCGAACGTCCGTCCGGAGCCGGCGCCCAGCACCTGCACGATCGCCGCGCACTCGGCATTGTCCAGCACCTGCTGGAGGTTGGCCTTCTGCACGTTGAGGATCTTGCCGCGGATCGGCAGCAGGGCCTGGTACTCGGCGGATCGGGCCAGGCGCCCTGTCCCGAGGGCGCTGTCCCCCTCCACGATGAACAATTCACTTCTGTCGATGCCTCCGGCGCGGCAGTCGACCAGCTTGGCCGGCATGGCCGCGCCCTCCAGCGCGGTCTTGCGGCGGGCGGCGTCCTTCTGCTGCTTCTGGGTGAGCCGGACCCGGGCCGCGTCGACGATCTTCTGGAGCACCGTGCGGGCCTCGGCCTTGGTGCGGCGGTCGTCCAGCCAGCTCTTGAGGTGCGCCTCGACCAGACCCTGGAGCACCTTGGTGATGCCGGCCGTGGAGAGCTCGTCCTTGGTCTGCGAGGTGAACTGCGGCTCCGGGATGCGCACGTGCACCACAGCGGTCATGCCCTCCAGGACGTCGTCCAGGGTGGGCGCGTCCTCCTTGGGCTTGAGCAGACCCCGGGTGGTGCGGGCGGCCTCCGCGAGAGTGCGGGCCAGCGCGCGCTCGAAGCCCTTGCGGTGGGTGCCGCCGTGGGCGTTGCGGATGGTGTTGGTGAAGCACTCGACGGTGCGGTCGTAGCCGGTGCCCCAGCGGAACGCGATCTCGACCTCGGCGCGACGCTGCACGTTGGACTGCATGACGCCGTTGGCGTCGGCGGCGTTCTCGCGGTAGGTGCCCTCGCCGGTGACCAGCAGCGTGCCGGAGACCGGGCGGTCACCGGCCGGGGCGAGGAACTCCACCATGTCGGTCAGGCCGTCGGGGAAGTGGAAACGCTCCTCGACCGCCTCCTCGCCGGTCTCGTCGCGCAGCCGGTAGGCCACGCCGGGGACCAGGAAGGCGGTGTTGCGCAGCTTGAGCCGGACCGCCGCGGTGTCGAGCGTGGCGCCGGTCTCGAAGTACCGCGGGTCGTGCCACCAACGGATCGAGGTGCCGGTGCGCTGGCCGCGCTTCACCGCGCCGACGACCTGGAGACCGGGACCGGGGGTGAACGGCGCGTCCGGGCCGTCGCCGTCGAAGATCCCCGGTACGCCGTGGCGGAACGACATGGCGTGCACCTTGCCGGCGCGGCGGACCGTGACGTCGAAGCGGCGGGAGAGCGCGTTGACGGCGGAGGCGCCGACGCCGTGCAGGCCGCCGGAGGTCTTGTAGCCGGAGCCGCCGAACTTGCCTCCGGCGTGCAGCCGGGTGAGCACCAGCTCGACGCCGGAGATGCCGGACTTGGCGTGCACGTCGGTGGGGATGCCGCGGCCGTCGTCGTCGACCTGGACCGAGCCGTCGGCGTGCAGGATCACGTCGACGGCGGTGGCGTGACCCGCGACACCCTCGTCGGTGGAGTTGTCGAGGATCTCGTTGACGAGGTGACCCACGCCACGGCTGTCGGTGGAGCCGATGTACATGCCGGGGCGCTTGCGGACGGCGTCGAGGCCCTCCAGATGGGTCAGGTCGTCGGCCCCGTAGAGCGTCTCAGGCTGTGCGGTCAACTGGTCGTACTCCCAGGTCTCGGCGGTGTGGTGCCGTTCACCGTGAGCGGTCCCACGGCGATCGCCGGGCGCGGCGCGCCGCAGCGAGCCTAGCCCGGCGCTCCGACAGGTCCGATGCACCCGGGTGCGGTGTTGCCCGGTCGACCTGCGGGCCGCCCCCGGCGGCGGTGCCCGACGACGACGGAAAGGCGTCCCTGCCCGACAACGACCGGGCCGCCGCTCGTCTTCCCGGTCGCTCGCGGGCGGATTGTGAACACCGGTCGTGACCACGTGTCCGGGCATTGACGCCCGTCACACGCCCGTGATGTGATCGCCACCTCAGAGGATCTTTCACGTTTCTATGTGTGAGGGTGAGGTGGGGCATGTCCGTGTTCCGTCGTTCCGTGCTCGTGGCGGCGCTGGCGCTCGCCACGGCAGCGCTGCCGGCCGCCGTGGCGCCCGCCGCGCCCGCCGCCGCGGCGCTGCCCACCGCCGCGGTGGCGTTGGGTGACAGCTTCATCAGTGGCGAGGGCGCCGGCGGGTACGCCCCGGTGGTCGACGTCAACGGCGTCGCGCAGGGCTTCCCCGGGTGGTCGGCGGCGAACGCCAACGCCTACTTCTGCCACCGCTCACCGAACGCCTCGCTGTTCCGGGCCGACCTGCCGGGCATCGCCGCGCGGTTCAACCTGGCCTGCTCGGGCGGGCAGCCCTACGACATCGCCAACGCCTCGGCCGGCCGCGCCAAGGGCCGGCAGGTGGCCGCCCAGCTCGACCAGCTCCGCTCGGTGGCCCGGACCCACGACATCGACCTGGTGCTCGTCGGGCTCGGCTCGAACAACAGCTCCTTCACGTTCGGCAGCGTGGCGGAGAAGTGCGCCAACCGGTTCATCGCGGACGCGTGGACGGGCTGGTGGGAGTTCTGGGCGTACCTGGGCGGGCCGGTGGAGCAGAAGCCGTGCACCGACGCCGACCTGGGCACCGCCGCGCAGTTCTCGGCCGCCACCGCGGAGACCACGGCGGCGCTGCGGCAACTGCTCACCACGCTCGACGAGGTCGACGCGGACGGCCAGCACCGGGTGGTGTTCCAGGACTACACCAACCCACTGCCGTACGAGCTGGACCAGAGCTACTGGAGCGAGGACAGCCGGGACGACACCCGGGACAAGTTCCGCGCGCTGGGCGCGGAGCGGTACGCGGCCGGCTGCCCCATCCACCGCGCCAGCCTGGCCCCGGGCCAGCGCTTCTCCCAGGGGCTCGGCACGCTGGTCAGCTCCGTTCGCGGCACGCTGGCCGCCGAGTTCCCGGCCGACGACCTGGTCTACCTGAACGTGCAGCGGGCGTTCGACGGCGCCCGGCTCTGCGAGTCGGCGGGCAGCCCGGCCAACACGCTGGCCACCCCGATCCGGCTGATGGACGGCCCGAGCGGCACCTTCGTGACCAGCCTCTCCGGCTACGACAAGCTGGACATCCAGCGGATCGCGAACGCCTGCGGCACCTACTTCCAGACCTGCCAGGAGTCGTGGCACCCGAGCGCCGCCGGCCACCAGGTGCTCGGCCGCTGCCTGAGCGGAGCGGCGGTGACCGGGGCCCGCGCCGTGTCCTGCGTCCGCGCCCCGGACGGCACGATCAGCGTGAGCTGACGCCACCCCGGCCCAGCGGGAGCGGACGCCACCCGACCAGCGGGCGCTGAGGACGCCGGCCGGCAGTCACCGGCCGGCGTCCCCGCGCGTGGGCACGCGGACGGTCAGGCGCGGGTCGCGGTGCCGAGCACGTGCGGCGAGGCGGGCGCCGGGATCCCGGCGGCGGGGAAACGGAACCGGTCCAGCCCGGTCACGGTGAAGCCGGCGGCCCGGATCGCGCCCACGGTGTCGCGGGCGGTGTGGCAGCCGGCGCAGAGCAGCGGCCAGAGCGTCGCGTCGGCGAGCCGCTGGGCCCGGCGCAGGCCCGGTGTCGACGCGACCACGTGCTCGTAGAAGCGCAGCTCGCCGCCGGGCCGGAGCACCCGGCGCGCCTCGCGCAGCGCCACCGCCTGGTCGGGCACCGAGCAGAGCACCAGCGACAGCACCACCACGTCGACGGCGCCGTCGGCGACCGGGAGCGCCTCGGCCACACCGGCGGCGACAGACACCGGAACCGGGGCGGTGGTCGCGGCGGCCCGGGCGAGGGCGCGCAGCCGGGGTTCCGGCTCCACGGCGAGCACCCGGGTCACGGTCGGCGGGTAGTGCGGCAGGTTGCGTCCGTTGCCGGCGCCGACCTCGACCGCCCGGCCGTGCAACCCGGCGACCAGGCGCCCCCGGTGCGTGGCCGCGCCGGCGGCGTCCATCGCGACGCTGGCCCGGGCGAAGAGCCGGGCGAAGACCGGGTGCGAGACGCCCATCAGGGGACGGCCGGCCGGGCGCCGAGGCTGAGCAGCAGCGGGCCGGCCGGGCCGTCGACCAGGTCGCCGAGGCGTACGCCGTCGAGCACGGCGAGGAACGCGGCCTGGGCCCGGCGCAGCTCGCCGCGCAGCCGACAGCCGGTGACCAGCGGGCAGGCCGGTTCGGCGCAGTTGACCACCTCGTCGTCGCCCTCGAAGGCGCGCACCACCGCGGCGACGGTCACGTCGCCGGCGTGCTCGGCGAAGGCCACCCCGCCGGAGCGGCCCCGGATGGTGACCAGGACGCCGAGCCGCTGCAACCGCTGCACCACCTTGGCCACGTGGCTGCGGGGCAGGGCGAGCCGGGTGGCCAACTCGTCCACCGTGGCCCGGACCGGGGACGCCGCGGTCAGCATGGCGATTCGCAGCGCCATGTCGGTCGACCGGTTGAGCCTCACACCACGACAGTAGTCACTGGACGCCGTGGGCGACACGGGCCGATCGACGGTGATCCGCGCCACGTCCGTTCCGGGACCTTGGACCCTGAAGAGGAATCTTTGACTCCTGTTTCGTGGTGGTCGACCCCGTTCGACGCCAGAAGGAGACAAGCCGTGCTCTCGGAATCCTCCGCCGCCGTGGTGACCGCGACCCTGCCCGCCGTCCGGGCCCACGGCGAGGCGATCACCGGCCGGTTCTACCGACGGATGTTCGACGCCCACCCGGAGCTGCTCGACCTGTTCAACCGGGGCAACCAGGCGACCGGCCAGCAGAAGGCCGCGCTCGCCGCGGCGGTGGTCGCGTACGCCGGGCACCTGACCGGGGACGCCGCCGGCCTGCCGTGGGGGCCGGTCCTGGACCGGATCGCGCACAAGCACGCCTCGCTCGGCATCACCGCGACCCAGTACCCGATCGTCGGCCGGCATCTGCTCGCCGCGGTCGCCGAGGTGCTCGGCGACGCCGTCACGCCGGCGGTCGCCGCCGCCTGGGACGAGGTCTACTGGCTGCTCGCCTGCGAGCTGATCGCCCGGGAGGCGCGACTGTACGCCGGCGCCGGCGTGCCGGAGGGCGGCCCGGTGTGGCGGGACTGGCGGGTGACCGGCCGGGCCCGGGCGACCGCCGACGTCGTCTCGTTCACGCTCGCGCCGGCCGACGGCGGCGCGGCCCCCGACTTCACGCCCGGCCGGTACGTCTCGGTCGCGGTCGACCTGGACGACGGTCGGGGACAGCAGATCCGGCAGTACAGTCTCTCCGGCCGACCGGGTGCCGCCGAGTGGCGGATCACCGTGAAGCGGGTCCGTGGTCAGGCCGGCGCGCCGGACGGCCTGGTCTCCGGGTACCTGCACGACCGGGTGTCGGTGGGCGACACGCTCCGGCTGAGCCCGGCGTTCGGCGAGGTCGACGCGACCGGTGACGGCGGGCCGCTGCTGCTGGTCAGCGCCGGCATCGGGATCACCCCGGCGATGGCGACGCTGGCGCACCTGGCCGAGCGGGACCCGCGCCGAGAGGTGACAGTGGTGCACGCCGATCGCGCCGCCGCCGCCCACGCGCTGCGGCACGAACTGCCCGCGATGCAGGAGCGGCTGCCGAACCTGGCGGTCCACCTCTGGTACGAGGACACCGCCGACGCCGAGTTGCCCCCGCTGAAGGCGGAGGTACGCGCCGGCCTGGTCGAGCCGGCCCGGATCCCGGTCGCCGCCGGGGCCACGGCCCACCTGTGCGGCCCGATCGCGTTCATGAACCTGGTCCGTGGTGACCTGCTGCGCCGGGGTGTGCCGGCCCGGCGGATCGCCTACGAGGTCTTCGGCCCCGGGATGCTGCCCGGCTGACCGGCCGGGATGGGTGCGACGGGTCCACCCACCGTTTGCTACCCACCGGTAGCTAGGCTGGGCCGGTGAGTGGCGAGTACGCGCAGGAGTACGTGGACGTCGACGGCGCCCGGCTCGGCGTCCAGGTCTATCCGGAGCCGGCCGGGCCACCCGGCGCGCCGGTGGTGGTGATCTGGCCGGCGATGGGCGTCCGGGCCCGCTACTACCGTCCGTTCGCCGCCGCGCTGCGCGACGCCGGGCTCGCGGTGATCGTGGCGGACCTGCGTGGCACCGGGGAGAGCACCCCGGCGCCGGCGCGCACCTGCCGGTACGGCTACGCCGAGCTGGCCACCGACGTCGGCGCGGTGCTGGACGCGCTCAAGCCCCGGTTGGACGGCCGCGTCCGGGTGCTGCTCGGGCACTCCCTCGGCGGGCAGGTGGCGGTGCTGCACCAGGCGCTGCACGACGCCGGCCGGGTGGACGGGCTGGCGCTGGTGGCGGTGGGCCTGCCGTGGTGGCGCCGCTACCCGGGCCGACGCGGCTGGGGCGTGCTGCCGTACACCCAGGGCATCGCCGCGGTGGCCCGGCTGCTGGGGGTCTGGCCCGGCTGGGGGTTCGGCGGCCGGCAGGCGAGCGGCGTGATCCGCGACTGGGCGCACACCGCCCGGACCGGCCGGTTCCCGGCGCTCGACGGCGTCGACGCGGAGGCCGCCGTGCGGCGGATCCGCACGCCGGTGCTCGCGGTCAGCGTCGACGACGACCAGTACACGCCGCACGAGACGCTGGACCACCTCTGCGACAAGCTGACCGGCGCGCCGGTGACCCGGCACCGCTACACGGTGGCCGAGGCGGGCGCCGCGCTGGACCATTTCACCTGGGTCCGCGCGGCGGCGCCGCTGGCCGCCCGGGTGGCCGCGTTCGCCGGCGCGCTGCCGGGACGAATCCCGGGGGCGTGAGCCGGCCGAGGACGGGTATGCCGCACCGCCCGAACACGGCGGAGGGGGATCAGATGTCCGAACGGCACACCGCGTTGCGCTCGATGCACGACCTGGGCCTGGCGGCCTGGTTCGGCGGCTCACTGATGGGGGCGCTCGGCGTCAACGGCGCGGCGGCACGAATCGACGACACGACTCAGCGACTGCCGGTGGCCTCGGCCGGCTGGGCGCGGTGGACCCCGGTGAACGCGGCGGCGATCGGCGCCCACCTGGCCGGCGCGGTCGGTGAACTGGTCACCGAGACCCCGCGGATGGCCCGGCAGTCCGGGGTGGGGAAGGCCAGCGCGGTGAAGACCGTGCTGACCGTCGGCGCGCTGGCGGTGACCGGCTACAGCCGGCTGGTCGGCATGCGACTGGAGAAGGCGGGCGGGCCGCCCGTCGACGGGATCACCGAACCGAACCACCACACGCCGGCCACCGTCGCGGCCAGCCAGCGGCAGATGAAGCTGCTCCAGTGGGCGGTGCCGGCGCTGACCGGCGCGCTCGTCGTGATGACCGCCTACATGAGCGAGCAGCAGAAGCCCGGTCAGGTGTTCCGCGGCATGCTGGACCGTGCCGGCGGGCTGATGTCCGCGCCGAAGAACCTCGGCAAGATGGCCGCCGTGGGCGCGGCCGGCCGTCAGTTGGTCGCGTCCGGCCGCTGAGCCACCGCGCGGCCGGCGACCCACATCGGGGTGGTTCGCCGGCCGCGCGGTGCCCGGTCAGGAGCCGGTGCCGTCCTCCCCCGGCGCGCCGGGCGCGGACGGTTCGTTGTCCGGCACCGGCGACCCGGTCACCGGTCGCCCGGTGTCGTGCACCAGGTCCGGGGCCATGCTGCCGCCGTGCGCCTCCTCGGCCTCCCGGGTCGCCCGGGGATCCCGGCCGTCCGCTGTCGTCTCGTCCCGCCGTTCGTCCATCTGTTCGTCCCCCTCGCTGTCGTCCCTGGCCGGTACCCGTGCGGCAGCCGGAAAAACCCGGGGTGCTCCGGTGGGCCGGTCAGGGCGCCACCGCTAGGCCCGCACGGCGGCGGGCACCACGCCGAGCAGCTCGGCGAGGCGGGCGGCGTCCCGTTGGGCCTGGTCGCCGCAGCAGTTGTTGGTCAGCACGTGCAGCTCGGCGCACTGGTCGGCCAGCTCGCGCAGCAGCACGGACCAGTGCCGCAGCTCCGAATCGCCGTAGGCGTAACGGAACCGCTCCTGCTTGTCGCCGCTGGACCAGGCGTCGCTGTGCCCGTGGAACCGGACCACCGCCAGGTCGGTGGTGGCGACCAGGATCGGCGGCACCGAGGAGACGTGGCCCTGCGGCATGTCCACACAGCCGTATCCGAGGCCGTGCTCGCGCAGGAACGTCACGGTGTCGACCACGGCGTCCTCGGTGAACCAGGAGGAGTGACGCAGCTCGACGGTGACCGGAAAGGGCCGGCACCGCTGCGCGGCGGCCAGGATCCGCCGCCGGGCCGCTTCGCCGCGGGCCAGCCACGGCGGGAACTGCAACAGCACCGCGCCGAGCCGGTCGGCCGCCGCGAGTGGCGCCAGCGCCGCGTGGAACCGGTCCCAGAGCTGGTCGTACGCCCCGGCGGACAGGTCGCGCCACCGGATCCGGCTCGGGCCACCGGTCGGCCGCAGGTCCTTCGGCAGCGCGTCGACAGGCGTGTGGTGGCCGGTGAAGAGCCGGAACGCCTTGACGTCGAAGGTGAAGCCGGGCGGGGTGGCGTCCGCCCACGCCGTCGTGGTCTCCGGCGCCGGCACGGCGTAGTACGAGGTGTCCACCTCGACCAGACCGAAGCGCTCGGCGTACCAGCGCAGCCGGCCGGCCGGCGTGTTGGCCCCGCGCGGGTACCAGCCGGAACGGACCAGCATCTGATCGGCCCACGAGGACGTGCCCACCTTGATGACACCCATGTCGTTCAGTTCACCGCGAACCGGACGGACCGGCAACCGGAGGCTCCGGTGTGGATCGCCGCAGTTGTCGGTGCCGGGTCGTACCGTGACCCGGGAACGATCGAAGGGACGAACGGCATGGCTGTCACGAACGACATGGCTGTCACCGACCGGGTGCCCACCGGCGAGCGGGCCGATCTGCTCGCCGCCCTGCGCCGGCACCGCGGCTTCCTGCGCCAGACCGTGGCCGGGCTCGACGACGCGCAGGCCGCCCGCCGCAGCACGGCCAGCGAGCTGTGCCTCGGCGGGATCGTCAAGCACGTGGCGATCACGGAACGGAGCTGGGCGCGCTTCGCGGCGGGCGGCGCCGAGGCGATGCGGAGCGAGCCGGTCGACTGGGCCGGCCAGTTCCGGATGGACGAGGGCGACACCCTGGCCGCGCTGCTCGCCGAGTTCGACCGGGTGGCCGCCGCGACGGACGCGCTGGTCACCACGCTCGACCTGGACGCCGCGCATCCGCTGCCCGACGAGCCGTGGTTCGAGCCGGGCGCCGCCTGGACGGTCCGCCGGGTGCTGCTGCACCTGATCGCCGAGATCGCCCAGCACGCCGGCCACGCCGACATCATCCGCGAGTCGATCGACGGCGCGAAGACCATGGGCTGACCCCACCCGTCCCCGGGGCGGGGCGGCGGCGCAGGTGAGGGTGACCGGTCTCACGCCGCCCGCCGGGTCCGGCGTGTGACGCTCCCACAGGTGGCGGCGCTGAGGGTCACGAGATGGACGCATCCCGCCTGGACCAGGAAACCGTCGAGCGACTGCTCGCCGGTTCCTCCGTCGGCGCGCAGACCGCTCCCCCCGCGCTTGTCAGGTTCCTCGACGCCGTCCGGGCGGGGCCCGACGCCGGGGAGCTCGACGGCGAGGCCGCCGCCGTCGCGGCGTTCCGGGCGAACGTCCCGGCCATCGGTCGGGCGGCCGGCATCCCGGAGCTACGGCCGGCGGCCGGCGCCCCCGGTCGACGGCCGGCGGCGGGACGCCCCGCCACCGGCGGGCGTCCGGCCCGCCGGTTCGCCGGGTTGCTGGGCGTCAAGCTCACCGTCGCCACGCTTGCCGCGTCGCTCACCGGTGGCGTCGCGCTGGCCGCGGTCACCGGCAACCTGCCCGGCACCACCCGCGACGAGACGCCACCGGTCGGCACCAGCACCGGCACCCGCCCCACGGCCCCGTCCACGCCCCCGGGCCGCCCGAGCCGTCCGGCCCCCGGTCCCACCGTCGGCGCCCCCGACCCGTCCGCCCCGGCCAGGCTCTGCGCCGCGTACCGGGCCGTCGCCGGAGCCGAGCGACGGCGCGCGCTGGGCACCCCGGCCTTCGCCGGGCTGGTCGCCACCGCCGGCGGCCCGGGCCGGGTGGCCGCCTACTGCGCCGCCCTGCTCGACGGCGCCGGTGCGCCGAGCGGCGCCGGCTCCCCGGCGTCGGGTGGCCCGAGCGGGCCGGCGGAGCACCCGACGGGCGGGCCACCGACAGGTGTCGTTCCCACCTCGGTGCCGTCCGGCCCTCCGGCCGGCACCGTACGGCCACCGACCGCCACCGCCACCGCCGGACCCCCGGTCAGCCCCACCGCCGACACCGCGCGGACACCGGCCGGTCCCGGCTCCGACACCGCGCGGACACCGGACGGCCCCGGCGCCGACCGGACGCCTGACGACGCCGCACCCGACCCGACCGGCCGGCGCGCCGGTTGACGACCGGCTGGTAACTTGCCCCGGTGACCCCGCGGCGTCGCCGACCGGCGATCCTCCTCCGCCTGGCCCTGGTGCTCGGCGTGGTGGCCGGCATCGTGCTCACCGCGCTCGGCCCGGCCACGGTGACCGGCCTGCTGCCGTACTTCACCATCCAGAGCAACGTGGCGGTCGGCGTCCTCGCCGGCTACGCCGCCTGGTGCGCGGCGCGCGACCGGCCGGAGCCGCCGAGCGCGCTCAAGGGCGCGGTGACGCTCTACATCACCATCACCGGCACGGTCTACCACCTGGTGCTGGCCAACCCGGCGAGCCCGTTCGCGATGGCCCAGCCGCACCGCGAACCGGGCGAGTGGTGGGGCAACCAACTGCTGCACACCGTGGTGCCGCTGCTCGCGATCGCCGACTGGGCGCTGTTCGACAGGCGCGGCCGGCTGCGCCCCCGGTACGCCGCCTGGTGGCTGGTGTTCCCGCTGGCGTACCTGGGGTTCGCGCTGATGCGCGGGCTCGTCGTGCACCGCTACCCGTACCCGTTCCTTGACGCCGGGCAGCTCGGCTACGACGGTGTCGGGCTCAGCGCGCTCGGCTTCGCCGCGGTGTTCTGGCTGCTGGGCCTTTTGTTCGTGGGCGTCGACCGGCTGCTCGCCCGGGCGGGTGCGGCACCGGCGGCGCCGGTGGGCGGGCCGCTGTCCCCGGCCACCGAGCCGACGACACCGGCGAACCGCGGCGCCGGCTGACACTGGCGGCTGACAGCGGGTCAGGCCGCGTCCCGGGTGCCGGCCCGCAGCCGCCGGCGGCTGTCCCGTTCCCGGCCGTACGAGTCGGCCCGCCCCCAGCGGCCCGGCACGTCGAGCAGCTCGATCCGGCCGTAGCCGGCCGGGATGGCGGGGTCCACCAGCAGGTTGTCCCCGCACGGCCGCAACCCCAGCATGACCGCGACCAGCATCAGCAGGCCGCCGGAGGCCCACGACTGCGGTCGGCCGGCGGCCGGGAGCTGCACCGGGTACTTGGTGACCCGGCGCGGGTAGCCGGCGATCACCTCCGGCACCGACCCGCCGAGCGTCTCCGCCACCCCGAGCACGCCGGCGGCGATCCGGGCGGCCTCCGCGTCGTAGCCGTAGCGACGCAGACCGGCCGCGACGAGCGCGTTGTCCGACGGCCAGACCGCGCCGAGGTGCGCGCCGACCGGGTTGTACGGCCGCTGCCCCTCGGCGTACGTGCGCACGCCCCAGCCGGAGAAGAGGTCCGGCCCGCACAGGTGGGCGGCGAGCGAGTCGGCCCGCTCGGGTTCCACGATCCCGCTCCAGAGCAGGTGCCCGAGGGCGGAGGTGAGCGCGTCGACCGGCTCCCCGTCGGGGGTGAGGGCCAGCGCGTAGTAGCCCCGCTGGGGGAGCCAGAAGTCCCGGTTGAACCGTTCCCGCAGCCGCGCCGCGTCGGCCTCCAGCCGCTCGGCGTACTCCGGGTCGTCCCAGCACTCCCGGGCCAGCCGGGCGCCCCGGATCCGCGCGTCGTACGCGTACCCCTGGAGTTCGGCGGTGGCGCGCGGGAACGGCGGCTCGACGCCGTGCCGGTCGACGATCGCCTCCGGCGAGTTGCGCCAGGTCTGGTTGGCCAGCCCGTTGACCGTGTTGCGCGGCTGGTAGCGCAGGTAGCCGTCGCCGTACGGGTCGCCGTACTCGGTCAGCCAGTTCAGCGCCATCCGGGCCGGGTGCCGCAGTTGCCGGACCAGGTCCGCGTCGCCGCTCCAGCGCTCGTACTCGTCGAGCAGGACGACGAAGAGCGGCGTGGTGTCGGCCGCCCCGTAGTAGAGCGCGGTCGGCTCCTCGTCGAACGCGGCCGCCTCGCCGTACCGCAGCTCGCCGAGGATCTTGCCGGGCTCCTCGTCGTGGTAGTCGTCGAGTTGACCGCCCTGGGCCAGCGCGAGCATCCGCAGCGTCGGCGGTGTCAGTTCGGGCGTGAACGGCAGCGTCTCCAGGCAGGTGATCAGCGCGTCGCGCCCGTACAGCGTCATCGCCCAGGGCAGCCCGCCGACCGGCACCCGCTCGGCGTACGCCAGGGGGGTGTACCGCAGCGCGGCGAGGTCGGTCAGCGCCTGCCGGTACGCGGCGGCCAGGGGTTGGCGTTCGGCGACCAGTTGCGGCGCCTGGTCGAGCCAGCGGTCCAGGTCGTCCCGCATGCTCCGCCGGACCTGCTGGCGGTGCGCCTCGATGTCGCTCCGCAGGTCCCGTTCGCCGGCGCCCTGGATGATCATCCGGACGTGCAGCTCGGTGTGCCAGGCGCCGTTCGGGTCGACCCGGATCCGGAACGTCATCCCCTGCTGGTCGACCTCGACCGGTGCGGTGCTGGAGACGCGGGTCTCCCGGGTGAACCGTCCGCGCCGGTAGCGGATCCGCAGCTCGCGCTGCTCCGAGTCGGCGGTGGCCACCGGCCGGCGCGGCGCGGGATGGCGGATCTCGGCGGTGTCGGCGAAGTCGCTGCCGATCTCCATCCGCACGATGAAGTCGGCCGGCTCGGCGGAGTGGTTCAGCACCGTGATCTGCTCGTGGAACGCCTCGCCGACGGAGCGGTGCCGGATCACCGAGACGTCCGCGTCCACGTAGTGGCTGGCGGCGCCGGGCACCAGCACGTAGCGGGTCTCGTAGTAGGTCAGGTCGTCCCGGGAGAGCGAGTGCAGCCGCTCGCCGTCGACCGTCAGGATCCACCGGGACAGGAACCGGGTGTCGAAGGAGAACAGGCCGATCGGGGCGCACGGGTGCGCCTCCATGTCGCCCTGCGCGTCGCCCATGGCGAAGGCGTTGCCGGCGAGGACGGAGACGAGTTCCTGTTTCATCGGGCCACCGGCCGGTGGGGGGAGCCGGCCACGTCCCGGGGATGCCGGGCCCCGGGCGGGCCGGGGAAGATCCGGCGCAACGTCATCAGGAGCTGGAGGTTGCCCTGCGCGCTGATGTCGTTGCGCAGCACCGCCGCGGCCAGGTGCAGGTGACCCGCGGCGATCCGGTCGAACACCTCCCGGTCGGCGTGGACCACCAGGTCCGCCTCCTCGGCCGAGCGGGCCACCCGCACGTCCTGCCGGTCGATGCTCAGGTACCAGTGTTCGGTCCGGCCGCCCTCCCGCAGGTCCAGGCGGATGGTGCCGGAGGTGGTCTCCGGCAACTCGGGGTGCCGGCCGGCCGCCCCCCGGGCGAGGTGCTCCGCGGCGGAGGTGCTCATCGGTCCTCCCTCGTGCGTCGTCGCGGCGGCCCGACGCGCGGCTCCGCCCGTGGCCGCAGCGTTCCCGCCGCCGGGGTGAGTCCAACTCACCCGGTCCGGGTGAGACGGGCCGCCGGGGTGGGTACCGGACGGGCATGTCGACGACCGCTGACGCCACCACCGACCGGGTGCTGCTCGCGCTGCTGACCATGCAGCGGGAGTCCTGGGAGCAGGGGATCACCGGGCAGGCGTTGCTCGACCTGGGCCGTCTCGACGCGGCGACGCTCGTCGCGGACGCCGCGGTGACCCGGCAACGGCCCGACGGCCGGCTCGGTGAGCTGGCCGGGTCGGTGGGCGCGGTGAACGGCGCCGCCTGCGGCGAGGTGGTCCGGCACGCCGAGACCACCACCGGCGATCCGAGGTACGCCGCCGCGCTTGACGCCCAGCTCGACTGGCTGACGCGCCGGGCCCCCCGGGACGCCGACGGCACGCTGTTCCACCTGCTGGACGGCCGGCAGGTGTGGGCCGACACGGTCTACATGGTGGTGCCGCTGCTCGCGTTGACCGGCCGGACGGAGCTGGCCGCCCTCCAGGTGACGGGGCACCGACGCCGGCTGCACGACGCGCGTACCGGCCTCTACGCGGCCCGCTGGGACGCCGACCGGGGCGAGCTGGACCGCCCGCAGCCGTGGGGCACCGGCAACGGCTGGGTGGTGGCCGGGATCGCCCGGGCGCTGCGCCTGACGTCGGACTGGCCGACCGGGACGCGCGCCGAGCTGGCCGGGCACGCCGCGGAGGTGCTGACCGCCTGCCTGCGGTACCGCACCGACGACGGCCTCTTTCCCGACGTGCTCGACGACCCCGGCGCGTTCCGCGAGGCGAACACCGCCCAACTGCTCGGCTACGCGGCGTTGACCGGGGTGGCCGACGGCTGGCTGCCGCCGTCGTGGTTCGACACCGGCGCGGAACTGCTGGCCGCTGCCGCCCGGCGGGTGGACCGGTACGGGCGGGTGACCGGCGTCAGCGGCGCGCCGGACTTCGCCGGCCCGGGCACCTCCCCCGAGGCTCAGGCGTGCTTCCTGCTCGGGCAGGCCGCGCTGGATCGCGCGCGGGCGGTGGTCAGCGCTGCCGGATGAGCCCGCGCACGTAGGCGGCCTGCCCGGCGTGCTGGAGGTCGTCGTCGAGCACGCTCACCAGCCGGACGCCGAGCGTGACCGGCGGGTCCCAGTTCTCGTCCACCACCCGGTCCAGGTCGGCCGGACGCAGCCCGCGCAGGTACGCCACGCTCCGCCGCACCACCGCCCGGTGGTAGTCGAGCAGCACGCCGCCGTTCTCCGGGCGCACGGCGGCGATCTGCTCGGGCCCGTGGCCGTAGCCGGTGTCGTCCGGATCGGGCCGCAGGCCGCACCGGCCCGCCCAGTCGCCGGTGACCCAGAGCTGCCGCTCGCCGAGCAGGTCGGCGACGTGGTGGTCCTGGATCCGGGTCAGGTGCCAGACGAGCCAGCCCACCGGGTTCGCCCCGTCCGCCGGGGCGTGCCGCAGCTGTTCCGGGTCGAGCCCGTCGAGGGCCCCGGCGACCAGGTCCGGCAGTCGCCCGTACGCCTCGGTCAGCAGGTCGTTCACGTCCACGTGGCCTCACTCCCCCACCGTCTCGTGCCGTCCCCCGGGGCAGTACCGCCCAGCGGGGGCGGCAAACCTCGCCGCCTAGGGTGGTCGGGTGGTCGCGGCGCTGGAGCTGTATCTGGACACCGACGCCTCCCGGCGGATCCGGGTGTTGTGGGACCTGCTGGAGTCCGAGGGGGTGCCGAGCATGCGGTCGCTGCTCGCGCAGCGGCACCGCCCGCACGTCTCGCTGGCCGTCGCGCCCCGCCTCGACCCGGAACGGGTGGCCGCGGCGCTCGCCGGGACGGTGGTGGCCGCGCCGCTGCGCCTGGAGTTCCAGCACGCCGGCCAGTTCGTCGGACGGGTGCTCTGGCTCGGGCCGGCGCCCACCTCGGAGCTGCTGGCCCACCACGCCGTGGTGTACGAACGGCTGGCCCGGGCTGGCGTCGACGTGGTGGAGCACTACCGGCCGGGGCGCTGGGTGCCGCACTGCACGCTCTCCATGCGGGTGCCGAACCCGCTGATGGCCGCCGCGGTGCGTCGCTGCCTGGAGGTGCTGCCGCTGACCGCCACCGTGGTCGGCGCCGCCGTGACCGACCACGCCCGCGACATCGCCCGGCCCCTTCCCTGATCCCGCGCTCTCCCCCACTCCCGCGGGCGGCGGACCGCCGGAGCGGAGGCCGGGTTTCGCGCCATCTGCGCCCACCCGTGGCGATTCGCGCCGAACCGGGGCAAGCTGGTGAAAGCGCAGGTCAGAGCCTTTCTGGCCACCCGAGGACGTGCGGCCGGAGCGCTAACGAGCCCACCGAAGGAGACCGCGATGGCCGCACCCGTGATCCGTTCCGTCACCGCCACCCGGACCGTCCTGCTGCCCGGGCAGTCGACCACCGTACGGGTCGACGCCTACCACCCCGACTCACGGCTGCTCACCGTCGCCGGCCGGGTCAGCGACCCCACCGGCGCCGCCTGGGACGTCCCGGTCCGGGTGGACCTGAGCGTCCCGCTGACCATCCAGCTCACCAGCACGTCGCCCGGCGTGACGGTCACCCCGAACGGGACCGACCCGACCAGCTTCACGGTCACCGTCCTGGCCGGCCGGGGTCCGGTCACGGTGACCGCGACGGCGCGGGACGCCGCCGGCCGCACCGGCGCCGGCACCCTCACGCTGACGGTGCCGCTGCTGGTCGGGATGAGCGCCGAGAAGGGGGCCCGGACCCGGCAGGTGGTCGCCGACTATCCGGACATCCGCTACATGCGCGACTACGGCACCGACGGCCCGGACGCGGACGCGTTGCCGGAGCTGCCCGCGCTGGACGCCGGCAAGTTCGTCGACGCGCCGTCGGCCGTCATGCACGTCTCCTGGAAGGACGACGTCGAGCAGTTGGCGGGCTGGCTCGACGGCGCACGCCGGCCGATCTACCTGACCTGGTACCACGAACCGATGGGCGACGTGACGCCGGCGACGTACCGGGCCACCGCGGCCCGGGTGACCCAGCTCGTGGCCGGGCACCCCAACCGGCGCTGGGTGCTCGGGCACGGCCCGATCGTCACCCGCTACTGGCTGGACGAGGGCGGCGGCAATCCGGCCGACTGGGCCTATCCGGGCATGACGCACTACGGCGTGGACTGCTTCTCGCGGGACACCGCCGCGTACTGGCCCGCCTCCCGGATGTTCGGGGTGGCCTTCGGCAAGGTGCGTGCCGCCTGTCCCGGCGTCCGGCTGCTGGTGCCCGAGTACGGGCTGAGCCGGACCACCGCCGACACCACCGGCGCCGGCCGGGCACAGGCGGTCCGGGACCACGTGGGCTGGCTGCGTCAGCAGACCGACGTGGACGCGATCGCGTACTGGAACAACTGGGCCGAGTTCGCGCTGGGTGACCCACCCCTCGACGCCACCGCCTGGCGCGATCTCCAGTTCGTCGCGGCATAGGATGGGCCGATGAGGTGGAGCCGGTGACCGACGGGGGCGTGACGGACCCGGGCCACGGCCATGCCTGCCTCGCCTACGACGACCCGGCGGTGTTCCACGCCTGGGCGGTCGAGCAGGTCACCACCGGTCTCGCCGCGGGCGAGCAGGTCTGGCTGGTCGGTCCGGAGGAGGCCGACACCGTGGCCCGACGACTGGCCTCGGTGCCCGGCTTCGACGCCGCGCGGCGACGCGGCGCGGTCCGGCTGTTCCCGGTCGGCCACGCCTACCGCCACGACGAGGTCGTCGACCCGGAGCGGCAGGTGCAGGCATACGTGCGGGCCACCACCGAGGCGCTGGCCGCCGGCCACACCGGCCTGCGGGTGCTGGCCGAGGCGACCGGCCTGGTCCGCACCGTCGCGCAGCGCGACGCGTTCGCCCGCTACGAGCACCGCATCGACCACTGGATGCGGCACCGGCCGATGTCGGCGGTCTGCGCCTACGACCGTCGGGTGCTCGGCGACGCGGCGATCGCGGAGCTGGCCTGCATGCATCCGGAGACCAACACCGACGTGCCGTTCCGGTTGTACGCCGGCGGCGGTGACGCGGTGGTGGCGCTCGGCGGCGAGCTGGACCCGACCGCCCACCGGCTCTTCGCCGCCGCGCTGGAGCGGGCCGATCCGCGCCCGACGGCCGGGCGGCTGGTGTTCGACGCGACAGGGCTGCGCTTCCTCGACCACCGCAGCCTGCTGCACCTGCGCGACCACGCCCGTCGGCACGACGCGGTCGCGGTGCTGCGCACCCGCCGGCCGGCCGCGGCACGGCTGGCCGAGCTGCTGGGCCTGACCGAGGTACGGGTGGAGGTGGTCCGGTGAGGACCGGCGCGGCCGCCGGCCACGTGGGCTACTTCCACGAGGCCCTCCTCTACGACTCCGACGAGGAGTTGCTGGCCGTGGCGCTGCCGTTCCTGTTGGGCGGCATCGAGGCCGGCGAACGCGTGGCGGTGAGCCTGGACGCGCCGCATGCCGAGCTGGTGCGCCGGGCGCTGCCCGTCGGCGCGGACGTCACCTACCTGCCCGGCGGGGACGTCTACGCCCGGCCCGCCGCGGCGATCCGGGCCTATCGGGAGTGGTTCGCTTCGGCCACGCTGGGCCGGACGCAGCTCCGGATGGTCGGCGAGCTGCCACCGGCGCTGCTCGGCGCGACTTGGGACGCGTGGGCCCGCTACGAGTCGGCGATCAACCACGCCTACGACGACTTCCCGGTCTGGGGCATCTGCGCCTACGACCGGCGAGTCGTGCCGCCGCACGTGCTGGCCGACGTGATGCGTACCCATCCCCGGATCGCCCGGCCGGACGGCAGCCACGAGCCGACCGGCGCCTACACCGAGCCGGCGACCTATCTGGCCGAGTGCCGGCCGGCCCCGCTGGACCCGCTCCAGCAGACCGCGCCACTGGTCGAGCTGACCGATCCGACGCCGGCCCACGCCCGCGAGGCGGTACGCGCCGCCGACCCCGGGCACCTTCCGCCCGACGGCGTCGAGGACCTGGTGATGGCCGTCAGCGAGGTGGTGTGCAACGCGACGCGGCACGGGACGCCACCGGTGCGCCTGCGGTTGTGGTGCGCGGCGGACCGGATGGTGGTGAGCGTCCACGACCTGGGCGCCGGCCCCAAGGACCCGTACGCCGGGCTGCTGCCGGCCGGTGACGGCACCGAAGGTGGCCTGGGGCTGTGGATCAGCCACCAGAGTTGCGACCACGTGACGCACCACCGGGACGCCGACGGTTTCACCATCCGCCTGACGGCGGGGAATCCGCACTTCCCGGCCTGACCGTCGGACCGACCGGCGGGCCGGGGGCGGGGCGGGGCGAGCGCCGCGCGCGCACACGGTACCGTTGCGCCTCATCGTGCCCCGCGGCCTGGCGCTGGCGAACCGACGGAGGATGGCGCATGTCCAACGGTGAGGAACCGTTCGCACCCCACGACGACGTGTCCGCGCGACCGCGGTTCGACCCGGCGCTGCGCGGCTACGACAAACGGCAGGTCGACCGGTACGTCGAGCAGATGGACGGCGAGATCGGCGCGTTGACCGCCGCCCGGGACCGGGCGTACGCCCAGATCCGTGACCTGACCACGCAGGTGCAGCGGGCGCAGGCCGAGACGGTCGAGCTGCGCGACCGTCCGACGGCGGTGGACCGGGCGTCGTTCCGCGACCTCGGCCCGATGGTCGACCAGATCCTCGACCTGGCCGAGAAGCAGGCCGGTCAGATCACCGAGATGGCCACCAAGCGCGCCGACGACTTCCAGGCCCAGGCCGAGCGGGTGCTGACCGCGGCCCAGGAGCAGGCCGCCCGGGACCGGCGCGAGCTGGAGGAGGAGCTGTCCAGCCGCCGGGCCGAGCGGGAGCGGGCCGACGAGGAGCGCCGGGTCGCCGCGCAGGCGGAGCTGGCCGCGGTCCGGGAGCTGGCGGAGAAGCTGCGCGCCGAGGGTCAGGCCGTGCACGACCGGGCCCAGCAGGAGGCGAAGCGGATCAGCGAGCAGACCACGCAGCAGGTCGAGCAGGCCCGGTCCGCCTCCGAGGCGCTGGTGAAGGCCGCCCGCACCCAGATCCAGCAAGAGGTGCAGGCCAACCGGAGCAAGGCCCAGCAGGAGCTGGCCCAGTGGCAGGCGACCATGGCCCGCGAGCTGGACGAGCGGCGGGCCGCGGCCGAGCAGGAGTTGGCCGACCGGGCGACGGCCGCCGAGCGGGACATCGCCGCGCTGGTCGCCGAGGCCCAGCAGTACGCCACCGAGGTGCGTGAGCGGGCCGACGAGGAGACCGCGGCGCACCAGGTGCAGCTCACCGCCGTGCAGCGGGAGATCCAGCAGCGGCAGGAGGCGTTGACCCAGCTCAAGAGCGAGCTGGAGAGCGTCGGCAAGCAGTTGGAGCAGGCCCGTGGGGAGATCACCACGATCGAGCGGGCCGGCGCCGAGCTGGAGGAGCGGCTGGTCGGCGTACGCCGGGACCTGACCGCCGAGACCAAGCGGCTGGACGAGGCGCGGCGCGCGGCGGAGCTGGCCGAGCAGCACGCCAAGGAGACGCGGGCCCGGGTGCAGCGGGAGGCCAAGCGGGTGGCGGACCTGGCCGCGGCGGCGGTGATGGCGGCCGCCGCGGGTGGTGGCGAGACCGCCGAGTATCCGCAGGTGGCGGCGCGGCTGATGGGGACCGTCACGGCGGCGACCGAGCCGGCGCCGGTCGAGCGGACCGACGCCGACCGGACCGACGTCGAGCGGGCGGAGGTCGAGCGGGCGGACGCCGAGCGGGACGAGAACGACCGGCCCCGGGCCGGGCGCGCGGAGGCCGAGCGGGACGACGTCGACCGGCCGCGCGCCGAGCCGTTCATCGAGCGGCTGGACGGGCCGAGCTTCGACGCGTTCGCGGTGCGGACGCCGGCGCCCCGCGCGGTGCCCGAGGCGGAGATCACCGGGCCGGACACCGGCGTCCGCGCCCCGGCCTGACGGTCAGGCGACGCCGTCCGCGGCGGGCTCGTCGTCGAGCGTGACGACGAGCTTGCCGGTGACCCGGCCGGTGTCGGCGCGCGCGTGCGCGGCAGCCAGCTCGGACAGTGGATAGGTCCGCTCGATGTGGACCGTGAGCTGTCCCGCGTCGACGAGGTCGCGGATCGTGTCGAGCGGCCGGGCCAGGTCTGTCCCGCCCAGCCAGCGGTACCGTCGGCCTCGTCGGTGCGCCTGCTGTTCCGTGACGCCCGGGTCCAGCGCGGCACCGAGCAGCAGGCCGTCCGGGCGGAGCGCGTCGAGCGACAGTCCTCCGTAGTCGCCGCCGACCAGGTCGAGGACGACGTCCACGTCGCGGGCGACGCGGCGGAAGTCGGTGCGGGTGTAGTCGACGGGTTCGTGCACGCCGAGGTCGCGCAGGAACCGGTGGTGCGCGGTGCGGGCCGTGCCGAACACGTACGCGCCGCGTTGCCGGGCGAGCTGGACCGCGAGGTGGCCGACCCCGCCGGCGGCGGCGTGGATCAGGATCCGTTGGCCGGGGCGCAGGTCCGCGTACTCGACGACGGCGAGGAGCGCGGTGCGCGCCGCGACCGGCAGCGCTGCCGCCGTCGGGTGGTCCACGGTGGCGGGTCGGGCCGCCAGGCTCGCCTCCGGCACCGAGACGATCTCCGCGTACGTGCCGATGAAGTGGATGCCGTAGACCTCGTCCCCGACCCGGAACCGGCCGTCCGGCGCGGCCTCGACGACGGTGCCGGACAGGTCCGAGCCGAGGACCAGTGGGGGCGGACCGAGTTCGGGCACGAGCCCGCGGCGGATCTTCGTCTCGCCCCGGTTGACCGACGCCGCGTGCACCCGGACCAGCGCGTGTCCGGGTGCCCGGACGGGTCGGGGCACCCGGACCGTGCGCAGCACGTCGGGTCCGCCGAACCGGGTGACGACGCCGGCGCGGATCAGGTCGGGCCCGGGCGGCGGGCCCGGCGGGGCGGCGGATCCGGGAGGTTGAGTGGCCATGGCCAGCACCGTAAAGTCTCACATCGATGTGAGAGTCAAGGAGTCGCCGTGCGGATCGGTGAGCTGTCCCGGCGGACCGGAATTCCGGTGCGGATGCTGCGGTACTACGAGGAGCGCGGGCTGCTGACCCCGGAGCGCGCCCCGAGCGGCTACCGGCGGTACGCCGAGGCGGATGTGGACCGGGCCACGCTGGTCAGCAGCCTGATCAGGTCGGGGCTGCCGACCCGGCTGATCCTGCCGTTGCTTCGCGACCCGTACGGCCCGGTGGCCGGCGGCACGCCGGGCGACGAGGGGGGCGAGATGGTCGCGCTCTTCACCGCCGAGCTGGCCCGCCTCGACGACCGGATCGCGTGCATGAGCCTCAGCCGGGACGCGGTACGCCGACACCTGCGACTGCGGCGCGCTCGGGCGCGGGCGGAGCGCTGATCCCGACACCCTTGCCACCCGCGTTTGCGATATGCAAATATGTGGATCAATTTGCCGCCTCGACTTCGGGGGTTCGACATGCGGAAAGCGTCCTCGATCGGCGCGGCGGCGCTCCTGACCGTCGCCGCGGCGGGGGTCGCGGTGGTGGGCACGGCGGCGCCGGCCAGCGCGAGCTGCAGCCACTCCCACTCCAACGTGGACACCAAGTTCGGCCAGCTCTTCAACGCCACCAACGTCAACATCCGCAGCGGCCCGCACACCACCTGCGCTTCCCTGGGCTACGGCCAGCTCAGCCACAACGTCGACTTCCACTGCTTCGCCAGCGGCGACCGGGTCAGCGCGAACGGGCACACCACCTACACCTGGACCTACCTGCGGGACACCACCACCGGTGTCTCCGGCTGGGTCGCCGACGCGCTGCTCGACAACCTCGGCGGCAACGTCGCCTGCTGAACGGGTCCCCGCGACGCGGGTCGCGCGGGCAGAATCACCGGGCATGACCGGAGTCGCCCTCCACCCGCCCGTCGCGCCGTACGCCACCCACCGGGTCCCGGTCGGTGACGGCCACGTCCTGCACGTGGAGGAGGTCGGCCGGCCGGACGGCGTACCCGTGGTGTTCCTGCACGGTGGGCCCGGCGGCGGTCTGGTGCCGGCGGCGCGGCGGTTCTTCGATCCCGGGCGCTACCGCGCGGTGCTGTTCGACCAGCGCGGCGCGGGCCGCAGCACCCCGTTCGGCGAGCTGCGGGCCAACACCACCGGGCACCTGGTGGCCGACCTGGAGACCATCCGGCGGCGGCTCGGCATCGACAGGTGGCTGGTGTTCGGCGGCTCGTGGGGTGTCACGCTCGGCCTGGCGTACGCGCAGGCGCACCCGGACCGGGTGACCGGCCTGGTGCTGCGCGGCGTGCTGCTGCTGCGGCGCAGCGAACGGGACTGGTTCTACCAGGGCGGCCTGCGGCACCTCCAGCCCGAGGAGTGGGCCCGGTTCGTCGCCCCGATCCCGCCGGCCGAACGCGACGACGTGCTGGCCGCCTACCACCGGCGGTTGCACGGCCCGGACGCCGACGTGGCGCGGGCCTGCGCGCGCTCCTGGGGGCGGTGGGAGGCGGTGAACTCCTCGCTGCGCCCCGACCCGGCGGTGCTCGACCACTTCACCGCCGACGAGCAGGCGTTGCCGATCGCCCGGATCCTGTCGCACTACGCGGTGCACGGCGGCTTCCTCGCCGAGGGGCAACTGCTCGACGGCGTGGACCGGATCCGCCACCTGCCGGCCGTGATCGTCAACGGCCGCTACGACCTGTGCTGCCCGCCGGTGTCCGCGTACGACCTGGCCCGCCGGTGGCCGGAGGCGGAGCTGCGGATCGTGCCGGACGCGGGCCACTCGGCGGCCGAGCCGGGCATCGCGCGGGAGCTGCTGCGCGCCGTCGACCGGGTCGCCGACCTGATCGGCTGAACACCGCCGTTCCGCGCCTGGCCATTCGGGACCGTCGCTGGCAAGATCGGCCGAATGACGGGTGCGCTGTACGCGGTCAGTGATCTCCACGTGTCGTACCCGGAGAACCGGGCGGTGGTGGACGGCCTGCGCCCGGAGTCGGCGGACGACTGGCTGATCGTGGCCGGCGACGTCGGGGAGCTGTTCGCCGACATCGAGCGGACGTTGGCACAGCTCCGCGACCGGTTCGCCCGGGTGATCTGGGCGCCCGGCAACCACGAGCTGTGGACCCATCCCACCGACCCGGTGACGCTGCGCGGGGTGGCGCGCTACGAGGCGCTCGTCGCCATGTGCCGGGGCCTGGGCGTGCTCACCCCGGAGGACGACTATCCGGTGTGGCGGGGCGCGGACGGGCCGGTCACCGTGGCCCCGCTGTTCCTGCTCTACGACTACTCGTTCCGCGCCCCCGGCACGTCCACCAAGGAGGAGTCGCTGCGGGTGGCGTACGAGTCCGGGGTGGTGTGCACCGACGAGATGCTGCTGCACCCCGACCCGTACCCGGACCGGGAGTCGTGGTGCTGGGCGCGGCTGGCGGCGACCGAACGGCGGCTGGCGGCGGCCGACCCGGCGCTGCCGACCGTGCTGATCAACCACTGGCCGCTGGTCCGCCAGCCCACCGACGTGCTCTGGTTCCCGGAGTTCGCGCAGTGGTGCGGCACCGAGCGCAGCGCCGACTGGCACGTGCGGCACCGGGCCGCCGTCGCGGTCTACGGTCACCTGCACATCCCCCGCACCACCCACTACGACGGGGTGCGGTTCGAGGAGGTGTCGCTGGGCTACCCGCGGGAGTGGGGCCGCCGGGGCGGCGAGCCGCGCCCGATGCGGCGGATCCTCGGCGGCACCCCGTGATCGAGGCGTTGCTGCCGCCGGCGGCGGTGGCCGTCGAGGCGTTCACCGACCGGGCCGACGACGAGCCGTACCCCGGGGAGGAGGACCTGGTGGCCCGCGCGGTGGCCAGCCGCCGCCAGGAGTTCGTCACCGCCCGGCGCTGCGCGCGGGAGGCGCTGGCCCGGCTCGGGTACCCGCCGGCCCCGATCCGCCCCGGCCCCCGGCGGGAGCCGCTCTGGCCGGCCGGCGTGGTGGGCAGCATCACCCACTGCACCGGGTACCGGGCGGCGGTGGTGGCCCCGGCCGCCGCGCTGGCCGGGCTGGGCATCGACGCCGAGCCGCACGGGCCGCTGCCCGAGGGGGTGGCCGACGCGGTCACCGTCGCCGGCGAGCCGGCGCACCTGGCCGGGCTGCGCGCCGCCGACGCGGGCGTGCACTGGGACCGGCTGCTGTTCAGCGCGAAGGAGTCCGTCTACAAGGCGTGGTACCCGTTGACCAGCCGGTGGCTCGGCTTCGAGGAGGCGGAGCTGACGCTGGACCCGGCCGGCCGGTTCACCGCCCGGGTGCTGGTCGACGGCGCGCGGACCGACGGCGGGCCGCCGTTGGACGTGCTCGACGGGCATTGGTTGGTGGAGCGCGGGCTGGTGGTGACCGCGGTGGTCGTGCCGCACCGCTGACCATCCCGTCCGGGTGATCCTTGTTTGTCCTCCCCTGCCCAGGGTAGGGCCCTGAGGGCTAGGTCAAAACGCCGCAGGGAGGACAGAGCCTGATGGAATCCAGCAAGCCCGCCCAGGTCGTCAAGGGTGTCGTCGAGGCCGCTGTCGAGAAGGTCGGCGAGGCACTGACGCCGGACGTACCTGGTGCGCCGGGCAGTGCCCCACCATCGCTCGAGGAGCCGACCGCGCCGCACGGCCCGCTGCCGCCCAAGGACGAGCAGGGCGCGCCGGACACGCGTACCCCGACCGGCGCGGAGACCGGCGTGCCGAAGATCGCCAAGGGGCAGCAGGGGGCGTACCTCACCACCGCCAACGGCGCCCGGCTGCGCGACACCGACCACTCGCTCAAGGCCGGCCCGCGCGGCCCGGTGCTGCTCCAGGACCACCACCTGCGCGAGAAGATCATGCACTTCGACCACGAGCGGATCCCGGAGCGGGTGGTGCACGCCCGCGGCGCCGGCGCGCACGGCGTCTTCGTCGCCAACGGCGCGGCCGAGCAGGTCACCCGCGCCGGCTTCCTGAAGAAGGGGCGCGAGACGCCGGTCTTCGTCCGCTTCTCGACCGTGCTGGGCTCGCGCGGTTCGGCGGACACGGTCCGCGACACCCGGGGCTTCGCCACCAAGTTCTACACCGACGAGGGCACGTTCGACCTGGTCGGCAACAACATGCCGGTCTTCTTCATCCAGGACGCGATCAAGTTCCCGGACATCATCCACGCCGGCAAGCCGCACCCGGACCGGGAGATCCCGCAGGCGCAGAGCGCGCACGACACGTTCTGGGACTTCGTCTCGCTGCACACCGAGGCGCAGCACCACACCATCTGGAACATGTCCGACCGGGGCATCCCGCGGTCCTACCGGACCATGGAGGGCTTCGGCGTGCACACGTTCCGCCTGGTCGACGACGCCGGCGCGACGGTGCTTGTCAAGTTCCACTGGAAGCCGAAGCTCGGGGTGCACTCGCTGGAGTGGGAGGAGGCGCAGCTGATCAACGGCATCGACCCGGACTTCCACCGCCGCGACCTGTACGACGCCATCGAGGCCGGCGCGTACCCGGAGTGGGAGCTGGGCATCCAGGTCTTCCCGGACACGCCGGAGGAGACGTTCGCCGGGATCGACCTGCTCGACCCGACGAAGATCGTGCCGGAGGAGCTGGCGCCGGTGCAGCCGATCGGCACGCTCACGCTCAACCGGACGCCGACCAACTACTTCGCCGAGGTCGAGCAGGTGGCATTCCACGTTGGGCACCTGCCGCCGGGCATCGACGTCACCAACGACCCGCTGATGCAGGGCCGGCTCTTCTCGTACCTGGACACCCAGCTCACCCGGCTGGCCGGGCCGAACTTCACCCAGATCCCGATCAACCGGCCGCACGCCGACGTCAACGACATGCTCCGGGACGGCTTCCACCAGCAGGCGGTGCACGCCGGAGTGGCGCCCTACCGGCCGAACTCGCTTGACGGCGGCAACCCGTTCCCGGCCGGTGACCGCGAGCACGCGTTCGTCGACGTGCCGGTGACGGTGGCCGAGGCGCCGAAGGTCCGGGCCGCGCCGGCCTCCTTCGACGACCACTACAGCCAGGTCCGGCTCTTCTGGGCGAGCATGTCGCCGGTGGAGAAGGAGCACATCGTCCGGGCGTACACGTTCGAGCTGGGTAAGTGCTACCACCAGGCGATCAAGGAGCGGCAGCTCCAGTGCCTGGCCAACATCGACCCGGTGCTCTGCGAGCAGGTCGCCACCGGCCTGGGGCTGCCCGCGCCACAGCCGACCGTGCCGCTGGCCGAGGTGCAGCCCAGCCCGGCGCTGTCGCAGGTCGGCCGGGAGTGGCCGGCCGACGGCCGGATGGTGGGCATCGTGGTCGACGCCGACGGTGACCTCGACGACGTCGCGCAGGTCCAGCGCGCGGTGTTCTCGGCCGGCATGGTGCCGCTGCTGATCGCCGCGCACGGCGGCACGGTGGGCGGGCTGCCGGTGCAGCGTACGTTCGCCACCGCCCGTTCCGTCGAGTTCGACGCGGTCCTGCTGGCCGGCGCGCCGGCGCCGGCCCCGGACGCGTTGCCGGCGCGGGACGCCAAGGCCGGCGCGCCGGGTGCGACCGCCGTCGACCCGCGGGTGTCGCTGCTGGTCGAGGAGGCGTGGCGGCACGCCAAGGCGATCGGCGCGTGGGGCGCCGGCGCCGAGGTGCTGCGACTGACCGGGGTGGCTGGTTCGCCGGGCGTGGTGACCGGGGGCTCCGGCGCCGAGGCGCTGGAGTCGGTGCAGCGACTGATGGCGGCGCACCGGGTCTGGGAGCGGTTCCCGGCCTCGGTCGCCTGACCGACGCACGACCGAGGGGCGGTCCGCCACCGGGCGGGCCGCCCTTCACGCTGCTTGTTTCATCGATCTGTCTGAGTATTGCAGTTCCATGTCGCGCACTGCCATTATGACCGTCAATTTCTTCCTCCCCTCGAAGGAGCGGTCCGCATGGCGCCCACCCGCCGTACCCTGATCCGGTCCGTGGTGGCCGGGTCCGCGCTCGCCGCGCTGCCCGACCTCGCGCTCTCCCTCACCCCCGCAGCCGCCGCCAGTCCCCCCGGCGACGTGGTCGGCAAGGTCTCCGTCGGCTACCAGGGCTGGTTCAGTTGTCCCGGCGACGGCGCCCCGATCGGCGGCTGGTGGCACTGGAGCCGGGACCGGTTCCAGTCCCCCTCGCCGGCGAACACCACGATCGTGTCCTGGCCGGACATGCGGGAGTACGACCGCGGCTACCCCACCGCCTACCCGAACCTCGGCGACGGCCGGCCGGCCACGCTCTTCTCCTCCTACGACCAGCAGACCGTGGACACCCACTTCCGCTGGATGCGGGAGTACGGCTGCGACACCGTGGCATTGCAACGATTCAACCCGTTCGGTGACGAGGGGCCGACCCGCGACGCGATGGCGGCGAAGGTCCGCTCGGCGGCGGAGCGGTTCGGCCGCAGGTTCTACGTGATGTACGACGTGACCGGCTGGACCGCGATGCAGTCGCAGCTCAAGGAGGACTGGGCGACGAGGATGTCGGCACACACCGCCTCACCGGCGTACGCCCGGCAGAACGGCAAGCCGGTGGTCTGCGTGTGGGGGTTCGGCTTCGCCGACGACGGTCGGCCGTTCGCGCCCGCCGCCTGCCTGGACGTGGTGCGGTGGCTCAAGGCCCAGGGCTGCTACGTCATCGGTGGCGTGCCGACCTACTGGCGGCAGGGGATCAACGACTCCCGCCCCGGTTTCGCCGACGTCTACCACGCGTTCGACATGCTGTCGCCGTGGATGGTCGGGCGCACCGGCACGCTCGACGGGCTGGACTGGTTCCACGCCAACGTCAACGTGCCCGACCTGGCCGACTGCGCCGCGCACGGCATCGACTACCAGCCCTGCGTGATGCCGGGCGACCTGTCCGCCGGCCACCGGCGGCACGGCGACTTCTACTGGCGGCACCTCTACAACATGGTGCGGCTCGGCGCGCAGGGCCTCTACGTGTCCATGTTCGACGAGTTCAACGAGGGCAACCAGATCGCCAAGACCAGCGAGACGGCGGCGGCCACCCCGGCCGGGACCGGGATCCGGGCGCTCGACGAGGACGGCACCGCCTGCTCGGCGGACTACTACCTGCGGATCACCGCCGACGGTGGCCGGATGCTCAAGGGCCAGTTGGCGCTCACGGCGGTGCGGCCCACGCCGCCGGTGACCGCTGGCGGGCAGCCGCCCGGCGGCGACCTGGCGGCCGGTCGGCCGACGTCGGCGAGCAGCCAGCAGAACGGGCCGTTCGGCGCCGGCAACGCGGTCGACGGCGACCGGGGCACGTACTGGGAGTCGGCCAACGGCGCGTTCCCGCAGTGGTGGCAGGTCGACCTCGGCGCGACCGGGCCGGTGGCCCGCCTGTTCCTCGCGCTGCCGGCCGGCTGGGAGGCCCGGACCCAGACGCTCGCGGTGCAGGGCGGCACGGACGGCACGACGTTCACCACGCTGACCGGGCCGGTCGGCGTCCGGTTCGACCCGGCCACCGGCAACCAGGCGACGCTGACGTTCACCGCCACCCCGGTCCGGTACCTGCGGGTGCGGTTCACCGGCAACACCGGCTGGCCCGCCGGACAGCTCGCGCAACTCTCCACGTACGCCGCCTGACTCATCGAAGTTCGTCGTTGACGCCTTAGTTAATAGTCTTTAATATTTGGTCCACCTCGAGGAACACCCCCTGTCCGCCCCCGTCCCCCGGGAAGGCCCTCGATGCCCACACCCCACCTCCGGCGCCGCCTCGCCGCCGGTGCGCTCGCGCTGGCCACCGCCGCCGCGACGCTCGCCCTCACCCCGTCCGCCGCCGAGGCGGTGGTGCTGCCCAACGGCTTCAAGAGCGTCGGGTACATGCCGTCGTGGAGCGGCAGCGTCACCAGCATCCAGTACGGCAAACTCACCCACGTCAACTACGCCTTCGTGCTGCCCAACGGCGACGGCAGCCTGCGCGCGGTGGAGAACCCGAGCAAGCTCTCCTCGCTGGTCTCGCTCGGGCACGCGAACAACGTCAAGGTCTCCATCGCCATCGGCGGCTGGAACGACGGCGACGACTCCGCGTTCGAGGCGCTCGCCGCCACCTCCGGCGCCCGCGGCGCGTTCGTGAACAACGTGGTCGCCTTCGTCAACCAGTACAACCTCGACGGGGTCGACATCGACTGGGAATACCCCGACCCGGGCACGTCCGCCAGCAACTACACGCTGCTGATGCAGCAACTCGGAAGCGCCCTGCACAGCCGCGGCAAGCTGCTCACCGCCGCCGTGGTCGCCGAGGGGTACTACGTCAACGGCGTACCCACCGCGGTCTTCAACTCGGTCGACTGGCTCAACATCATGGCGTACGACGGCGGCAGCCCGCACGCCAACTACGACTGGTCGATCGCCGCCGTGAACGGGTGGAAGGCGCGCGGCCTGCCCGCTGCCAAGGCGGTGCTCGGCGTGCCGTTCTACAGCCGGCCCGGCTACTACACGTACGCCGCGCTGGTCGGCATGGACCCGGCCAACGCCAACCGCGACTGCACCACGGCCGGCGGCGCGCAGCAGTGCTACAACGGCATCCCGACGGTCAAGCGCAAGACGCAGTGGGCCCTGGCGAACGCCGGCGGCATGATGAACTGGGAGCTGTCCCAGGACACCACCGGCGCGACGTCGCTGGTCAGCGCCATCTACGACACGGTCACCGGCGGCGGCACCACCCCACCGCCGTCCGGGCGGACCGGGCCGATCACCGGCCTCGGCGGCAAGTGCGTCGACGTCGCCGCCGCCGGCACCGCCAACGGCACCGCGATCCAGCTCTACACCTGCAACGGCACCGCCGCGCAGAGCTGGACCGTGGGTGGCGACGGCACGCTGCGGTCGCTGGGCAAGTGCCTCGACGTGACCAGTGCCGGCACCGCGAACGGCACGAAGATCCAGCTCTGGGACTGCAACGGCACCGGCGCGCAGGTCTGGCAGGCGCAGAGCAACGGCACGCTGCGCAACCCGGTGTCGAACCGGTGCCTGGACGCCACCGACAACAGCTCCGCCGACGGCACCCGGTTGCAGATCTGGGACTGCTTCGGCGGCGCCAACCAGGTCTGGCGACTGCCGGCCTGAGCACCCGCCCGCGGCACCGGCCCGGCGGGGCGGCCTCGACAGCCGTCCCGCCGGGCCGTCGCCGTCAGCGGCCCCGGGTGGCCTTGCAGATCTCCACCGGCTGGGCCGGCGCGCCGTCGACCGGCGCCGGGTCCTCCGGCGTGGCGGCGATGCCGCCGGCCGCGATCCGGTCCAACGTGGCCAGCCCGGCCGCGTCGACCCGCCCGAAGACGGTGTAGTTCGGGCGCAGCGCCGAGTCCGCCTGGACCAGGAAGAACTGGCTGCCGTTGGTGTCCGGGCCGGCGTTCGCCATGGCCAGCGTGCCACGGGCGTAGAGGCGGCGTACGCCGGTCGGATCGGTCGGCGCGGGCGGCAGGTCGGTGGGCAGCTCGTCGCGGTACCGGTAACCCGGGCCGCCCTCGCCGGTGCCGGACGGGTCACCGCACTGGAGCACCGTCAACGTCGGGTACGCGGTGAGCCGGTGGCAGGGCGTCCGGTCGTAGAACCGGTGCCGGGCCAGGTGCAGGAAGCTCTGCACGGTGCACGGCGCCTGCTCGCGGTCGAGGGTGAGCCCGATCGGCCCCTGGTTGGTGCGCAGCGTGACCCGAACCGTGCCCCGGTCCGGCGTACGGCGCGGGTCCGGCGGCAGCGGCACCGGCCGGGCCGCCGGCTCGTCCGGCGTCGGCGTGTACGCGCACGGCCCCTTGGTCGGTGCGGGGTCGGCGGCCGGGGCCGCGGTCGCGGCGACGGCGGAGCCGGCGACCAGTGCGACGGCGGCCACCGTCACCCCGGCGAGGCGGGCCAGCAGCGGGGCGGCGTGCGGTCGGGTTTCGCTCGACACGTGGGTCCTCCCTGGACTCGTGGTACCAGAACGACCGGAGTCTATGGAGCCGGTGACCCGATGTCGACGAAAGTCGGTTGCCGGGCGCGGCGGGCTCCGGGAGGGTGACGGCCGTGCCCGCCTCCGTCTCCGTCTTCTCCTCCCCCGGCAGTTGGATCGAGTCCGCCGCACTCGACCAGTGCCACCAGGTCGCCGCGCTGGACGGCATGACGCACGTCGCCGCCATGCCCGACCTGCACCCCGGCAAGGGCGCCCCGATCGGCGCCGCCATGGCCTCGACGGTGCTCTACCCGTTCCTGGTCGGCTCCGACATCGGCTGCGGCATCGCGGTGTTCCCGATCGCGCTGCGCCGGGCCGTACCGGAACGACTCGCCGCCCGTTTCCCCGACCTGGACCGTGCGCTGCACCCCGGACGGGACGCCGACGACCCGGCGTGGTCGGTGCTGACCGGCGACGTGCCCGCCGGCCACCTCGACGGCCTCGGCACGGTCGGCCGGGGCAACCACTTCGTCGAGCTGGCCCGCGTCGGCGCGCTCGACGCGCCGGAGCACGCCGAGCGGCTCGGGCTGGCCGCCGGCGACCTGGTGCTGGTGGTGCACTCCGGGTCGCGTGGACTGGGCGAGCGGATCCTCCGCGACCACACCGAGGCGCACGGCGCCGGCCCGGCGCCCGATCCGGAGGCCTACCTGACCCGGCACGACGACGCCGTCCGGTGGGGCTCGCTCAACCGGCGGCTGCTGGCGGCCCGGGTCGCGTACGCGCTGGGCGCCGAGCCCACCGAGCCGGTCGTCGACCAGTGCCACAACCTGGTGGAGCTCCGTGACGGGCACTACCTGCACCGCAAGGGCGCGGCCCCGGGCGACGGCCGGGACGTGCTGGTCGCCGGCACCCGGGGCACCCCGTCCCACCTGGTGGCCGCGCACGCCGGCGCGGACGCCAACCACTCGGTGGCGCACGGCGCCGGCCGGAAGATGTCCCGCGCCGACGCGCTGCGCCGGGGCAGGGCCAAGCACACCGTCGAGGAGCTGCGCCGCACGCCGGTCGGCTCGATCGTGGTGTGCGGCGACCGGCAACTGCTGTTCGAGGAGGCGCCCACCGCGTACAAGCGGATCGAGCAGGTGATCGGCGACCTGGTGGCGCACCGTCTGGCCACGCCGGTCACCACCACGGTGCCCCTGGTCACCTACAAGACGCCTGATGTCGCGCCGGGTCGCCGCCGGGGGCGGCGGTGACGGAGCTGTTCCTGTCCGCCGGGCGCGGCCCGGCGGAGTGCGCGTGGGCGCTGGCCCGCCTGCTGTCCCGCCTGGAGGCCGACGCCGCCCGGCACCGGCTGGGCACGAGCCGGGTGGAGAGCGTGCCGGGTGACCGGCCGGCCACCTGGCGATCGGTGCGGCTGCGGATCACCGGCGCCGGCGCGGAGGCGTTCGCCGCCGGCTGGACCGGGACGCTCTGCTGGCAGGCGCCCAGCCCCTACCGGCCGGGTCACGGGCGCAAGAACTGGTACGTCACCGCCCGCCCGCACCGGGCCGACCCGGTGTCCACACCGTTCCACGAGGCCGACGTGGAGTTCGTGCCCTGCCGCACCGGCGGGCCGGGCGGCCAGCACCGGAACAAGGCCAGCACCGCCGTCCGGGCGACCCACCGGCCGTCCGGTCACGTCGTGGTGGTGGACACCGAACGGTACCTGCACCTCAACCGCCGGATCGCGGTCGACCTGCTGCGCCGGCGGGTCGCCGAGGACGACGAGGCCGCCCGGCGCGACGGCGCGACGGCCCGCTGGCGAACCCACGACGAGCTGGTCCGGGGCGACCCGACGCGGGTGGAGCAGCCGTGACGGATTTCGACCCCTCCGGACGGTTGGTTCCCATACGGGCGACTTCCTGAGACCCTTGTGTAATGCGGTCAGCCAATCCGATGCTCACCTACCGTGGGGCCTTGCGCATCCTCGGAGAGTACGACTCGCCGACGCTCAGCAAGATCGACAACCTACTGGGAGGCGTCATACTCGGTTCCGGGCTGGCCATGATTGTGACCCCCGTCGCCGGGTTGGTGGCTGCTTGGAGTTGGGTGGGCCAGAAGAACGAAGCGGTGCGCTTGATGAACAAGCTACTCCATGGCGCAATCAGAGGGCTGGGTGAGCGCACTCAGTTCGAGCGCCACCAACTGATTGGGGCGGCGCACACGGTCTTGGCGGCTGCCGCGTTTCTCGAGGTGGTGCGCAGCTCCGTCGGCGAAGAAAACTATCGAGCCGTTCAGTTGAGCGACCGTGAGGAGGAACGCGTCGCGCTGGGACGGTGGAGAATGACCGGTGAGCCATTTCTGGAGTTTCTCTACAGCCATCCCATTCCCGCACCGTCAGCCACCATCGGCTTTTACGAGAACTGCGCCGCAATTTTGGATTGGCACAATGACGCGGCTGCCCGACTACGCGATCTGATGGACAGTTACGTAGAGTCCTCCGACACCAGTCCGGAATGGCTGGCCTTGGACCCGAAAGCCTTGGCCAAGCAAGCTTCGAGTCGCTACAGGACGCTCTACCTGAAAATGTGTGCCGATGTTCCTGAGTTCTTCATTTGGGCCTCGCTCAGCGAGCACCGCGCCACTCGCAAGCACATCGAGAAGATGGGGCAGGACTTCATCAGGGCAGTCTCCACGCGAGAAGATGCCGCGCTGGCAAGAATGACCTTGATGC
Organism: Micromonospora sp. RP3T; assembly: GCF_003027925.1. Taxonomy (GTDB): domain Bacteria; phylum Actinomycetota; class Actinomycetes; order Mycobacteriales; family Micromonosporaceae; genus Micromonospora. The sequence goes on along the minus strand of NZ_PYPS01000010.1, from coordinate 64,576 downwards.
TTCAAGCCGTCGCCGGCGCCGAGCATTCGTACGGAAGCGAAAAGCGCTTGGTCATGAGCCGGGCAAACAGGGCTGTCCTCAGCGAGCCGATCGTGCCGATCGGGAGCCAGCTGGCCGAGGAGAGGGTCAACTTTCCCACGGTCGAAAAGGGATTTGTGAGTCCTTCATACCGCTTTTCAAGGTACACCGGCGGCCAGAGCCGCCCGTGGGACGACCGCTGGTGGACGAAGCAGGCGGTTCATAACGATCTTGATGTCAAGATGTGCTCTTTCCTCACCGCCCCCGAAGGGGTTATGCAGCCATGTCTTGTGCTTGGCCATCCAGGTGCAGGCAAATCGATGCTCACCCGGGTACTGGCTGCCAAACTCCCCTACGAGAGCTACACCTGCCTGCACGTCCCCCTTCGACGGGTGAGTTCCGATGCCCTCATCTACAATCAGATCGAAGAAGGCCTGCAGCTTGTCACCCACGGCCGCACCAACTGGTCCGAACTGACGGACCACAGCCGTGACACAGTACGAGTCATCTTCCTCGACGGCTTGGACGAAATGCTCCAAGCGTCGAGAATCCAGAGGACCGCGTATCTCCAGGATGTCGCAGAGTTTCAACGAAGGGAGTTCGCCCAAGAACGGCCAGTCTATGTGGTGGTGACGTCTCGAACTGTGGTTGCCGACCGGGTGGCGATCCCTGAGGGCACCCTGGTCATTAGACTCGAAGAATTCCACGAGGCTCAGGTTGAGAGCTGGCTGAGCAAGTGGCGAGAGGCGAACCGGCAACTCATTGACGCCGGATCAATCCGGGGACTCGATTCCCGAACCGCCATGCGGCACCGCGACCTAGCGACCCAGCCCTTGCTCCTCATGATGCTGGCACTCTATTCCGCAGACCCCCAAGCCGCAGACCTTAACAGCGACATCTCCTCCGCCACTCTCTATCGACAGCTTCTACATCAATTCGCATTTCGGGAAGCGTCCAAGAGGACAGCCGAGCCCGAGCCGGAGCCAATGCCGATCGACGATCGGATAAACAAGCATCTATGGCGATTGTCGGTAGCAGCTTTCGCCATGTTCAACCGCGGCAGTCAGCAGGTTCGGGACGATGCCCTCGGATCGGATCTATCGGTGCTCGCGCCCTCTAAGAACGCGAGCGAGGTCCGCGTCACCGAACTCGGTAGCAAGACGATCAGTGAGTTCTTCTTCGTACATGCCGCCGAGTCGGACGGTATGCGACCGAACGAGACGCGGCGTGCCTACGAATTCCTTCATGCAACTTTCGGCGAATATCTCATCGCAAGCGCCATCATCGACGAAGTCGCCAAATTGGCCGGGATCGCCCGACTGCGACGGGGCCTGGGAAATATGGACGACGAACTTCTGTTCGCACTGCTCAGCCACCAGCCGCTTGCCAACAGGTCCAGCATTCTGACCTTCTGCACACAACTGATCGAGGGTTACCACTCAACGCTCGACGAAATGTCCCTAGCTCTCTCGTCGCTCTTCATCAACGCACGCAGCCGTCCCGATTCCAGCCACTATCGCGCCTACCGCCCGTCTCCGACTGATCACGTTCGTCAGATTGCCGCCTACACCGCCAACCTACTTCTGCTGAAACTGATATGCGCCAAACAACCCGTGCCGATCGCAGATATCTATCGGAGCGAGGACGCGGAAGCACAGTGGCGTTCGAGCGTGGAAGTCTGGCAGGCATCCTTGACTCCAGAGGGATGCCTGGCGATCGCTCGCTCCATCCGATTCGACGGCACGTCGATAGCACTGGCGACCGACGCTTCAACCGAAGACGATCTTGATATCTCCTTTGCGCGCCTGAGTGGAAACCTCTTCAAGGAAATCCGGCTACGACTCGGCACCAGCCTGCTGACTGAAAAACGGTGGCACGCTCGACTCAACGAGAATGCGGAGGAGATCGTGAGTCTCCTTCTAACTCTGTGCATTGAGCACGAGTCCGCAGAGAAGCGCAAGGCCAAGAACTCGGACCAGGCGTGGGCAGCCGAACTGTTGAACATCGCACTTGTCGGAAAAAGCCTGGACATGACTGCCTACGAGACTGTGCACGAAACGGTACGGGTGGCGTTGAATACAGGAAGAAGCCCCATCAACTCCACCACCCTCATCGTCCTGAAGAGCCGCTTCCCCGAGCTCGTGCGCGACTTCCCTAAACTTCGCTCGATCGAGGGCACGCCATATGCAGTTGTCGCTGACCAACCAACGAGCCAGCACAACCCCATAGGTACCTGACGCGCCACGCGATCCGCACGTAGATCTCGTCGGTGTGGGCTGACTGACTTCCCTCGGCCAAACCACCGGGCGCGCCAAGCCGGGCCCGGCTTCGCTCGCCATGCTCGCCGGCGTCCCTCCGGACCTCCCCTGTCCACGGGAGACCGACCCGTTCCGGCCTCACCACCGTGGCCGGATACGGTGAACGCGTCGAGAGGAGACCGGATGCGGCTGCACGTCGGGTGTGCCATGTGGACGCACAAGTCCTGGGCAGGCCGGTTCCTGCCGCACCCGCTGCCGGCCGGTGAGCGGCTGCGCGCGTACGCCGGCTGGTGTGACGCGGTCGAGGGCAACACCACGTTCTACGCCACCCCGGCCCGGGAGACGGTGACGTCCTGGGCGGAGCAGACCGACCCGCAGTTCCGCTTCCTGGCGAAGCTGCCGAAGGTGGTCACGCACGAGCGCCGGCTCACCGGCGGCGAGGCCGAGCTGCGGGCGTTCCTGGACGCGATGGAACCGCTCGGCCCGCGGGCACACGTGCTCTGGGTGCAACTGCCCGGCTCGTTCGGCCCGACCGACGTGCCCGACCTCGACCGGTTCCTGCGTGCCCTGCCCGCCACCCACCGCTACGCGGTCGAGGTCCGACACCCCGCCTTCTTCACCGACCCCGACGCGGTCCGGCTGCTGGAGCGGATGCTCGGCCGGGCAGACGCGGAGTGGGTCCCGTTCGACACCACCACGTTCTTCCGGACGCCACCGACCAGCGACGCGGAACGGGAGGCGTGGACGCGCAAGCCGCGCCTGCCGCTGCGCACCGGGGCGTTGACCGACCGGCCGGTGGTGCGCTATCTCGGCCGGGACGACCCGGCCGCGACGGTCGAGGGCTGGCAGCCGTGGCTGGACGTGGTCGTCGGCTGGCTGCGCGAGGGCCGCTCGCCGACCGTGTTCGTGCATACGCCGGACAACGCGGACGCCCCCGAGCTGGCCCGGCGCTTCCACGACCAGGTCCGCGCCCGCCTGCCCGAGCTGGCGCCGCCGCCCGAACCCGAACCGGTCGGCCCGGCCACACTGTTCTGACCGCCGCCGCGGGCCGCCCGGCCGACATCGGCCGGACACCCGCGCCCGGTCAGGCCGGCGTGAGCGGCAGCAGCACCGTGAACCGGGTGTCGCCGGGCTCCGACCGGACCCGGATGTCGCCGTGGTGCTTGTTGACCACGATCCGGTACGAGATGTCCAACCCGAGACCGGTGCCCTCGCCGACCGCCTTGGTGGTGAAGAACGGCTCGAAGATGCGCGGTCGAACCGCCGGCGGGACACCCGGACCGGTGTCGGCGATCTCCACGGTCAGCCGGTCGTCGGTGCGGCCGGTGCGCACCGTCAACGTGCCCTCGCCGGCCATCGCGCCCAGCGCGTTGTCGATGAGGTTCGTCCAGACCTGGTTGAGTTCGGCCGCGTACGCCGACACCGTGGGCAGACTCCGGTCGTACTCCCGGACCACCCGCACGCCCGCCGGGATCTTCGCCTGGAGCATCACCAGCGTGGCGTCGAGCAGCTCGTGCACGTCCACGGTCTGGACGGGCGCACGGTCGAGCTGGGAGTACTGCTTCGCGGCGCCGACCAGCCCGGATACCCGGGTGACCGCATCGTCGATCTCGCCCATCAGCAGCTCGGTGTCGATGGTGTAGGTGATCCAGTGCACCGCCGACTCCAGGTCGTCGCCGCCGACCGCGGCGTCGACCTGGGCCAGCCAGCCGGTGTCGAGCCCGCCGGCCACCAGCGTCGGCGCCAGCTCCCAGGCCCCGCGTACGCCGTGCTCGTCGAGCCAGTCGGCCAGCTCGTCCTCGGCGTCGCTGGCCGCCAGCGGCGACAGCGCGGGCGCGGCGGCGGCCCGCTTCACCGCCTCCTCCTGCAACGCGACCAGGTCGTGCAGGCGCCGCCCGTCGAGCCGACCGTCGGCGATCATGGCGAGCTTGTGCCGCATCTTCGCCACCCGGCCGCGCAACGCCGACGTGGCCCGGACCGCCGCCGCCGCCGGATTGTTCAGCTCATGGGTGAGCCCGGCGGAGAGCGCGCCCAGCGCCAGCAGCCGTTCCCGCTCGCCGACGATGGTCTGCGTGTTGCGCATCCCGACGAACAGCCCCTCCAGCAGGTGGGTGGCCATCGGGAACCAGCCGCGCACGGCAGCCGCGACGATCGCCGCGGGCAGGACGAACACCTCGCAGTCGGTGACCGCGAGCAGACTGCCCTGATAGCGCTGCTCCGCCGGGTCGCCGATGTACGCCTGCATGGCACCGCCGTAGACGCCGCGCTGGCTGGTGCGGTTCACCTCCACCTCGTCGCCCTGAACCCGGCGGTGCATCGCCACGGTGCCGTCCAGCAGCACGTAGAAGCAGCTCGCCGGCTCGCCCTCGACGTAGACCGCCTCGCCGGCGCGGCGCCGCTCCACCCGGCCGTGCTCGGCCAGGTGGGCGAGCTGCTCCGGGGTCAGCGACTCGAACAGGAACAGCCCGCGCAGCTCGTCGGGGCTGAGCCGATCAGCACTCATTGCGCCTCCAAATACCGGTGCACCAGCGAGACCGCCATCGCGCCCTCCCCCACCGCCGACGCGACCCGCTTCACCGAGTCGGCCCGCACGTCCCCGGCGGCGAACACGCCCGGCATGCTGGACTCCAGGTGGTACGGGTCGCGCGGCAGGGACCAGCCGGCCGGCCGGTGGCCGCCCCGGGTGAGGTCCGGCCCGGTCAGCACGAAGCCCCGACGGTCCCGGACCACCGCGCCGTCGAGCCAGTCGGTGTGCGGCTCCGCGCCGATGAAGACGAACAGCCACGAGGTGTCCACCTCGCGGGTCCGGCCGGTGCGCATGTCCCGCAGCGTCACCCGCTCCAGGTGCTCCTGCCCGGCGCCGCCGACCACCTCGGTGCACGGGTGCACCTCGATGGCGTCGATCCGGGCGATCTGGTCGATCAGGTAGCTGGACATCGACCGGGACAGGTCGTCGCCGCGGATGAGCAGGTGCACCCGGCGGGCGTACCGGGAGAAGTGCACCGCGGCCTGGCCGGCGGAGTTCGCCCCGCCGACGATGTAGACGTCCTCCCCGGAGCAGCTCGGCGCCTCGCTCGCCACCGAGCCGTAGAAGCAGCCGCGCCCGGTCAGCTCGGCCAGCCCGGGCGCCGGCAGCATCCGGTAGGAGACGCCGGTGGCCAGCACCACGGTGTGCGCGGCGACGCTGCTGCCGTCGCTGAACCGCAGCACCCGCGCGCCGCCCGCGTTCTCCAGCGACACCACCTCGCGCGCGCTGAGCAGCTCCGCGCCGAACCGCAGCGCCTGCCGGCGGGCCCGGTCGGTGAGCTGGGCGCCGGAGACGCCGTCCGGGAAGCCGAGGTAGTTCTCGATCCGGCTGCTCTGCCCGGCCTGCCCGCCGGTCGCCCGCCGCTCGATCAGCACGGTCCGCAACCCCTCCGAGGCGCCGTAGACCGCCGCGCCCAGCCCCGCCGGGCCGGCGCCGACCACCACCAGGTCGTAGAACTCGGCGGCCGGCGTGGTGGCGAGGCCGACCCGCGCGGCCAGGTCGGCCGTCGTCGGCCGCACCAGCGACGTGCCGTCCGCGGTCACCACCAGGGGTACGTCGTCAGCGGTCACGCCCGCGGCGCTGAGCAGCCCGGCGCCCTCCGGCTCGTCGGCGAGCACCCAGCGGAACGGCACCAGGTTGCGGGCCAGGAAGTCACGCGTCGTGAACGACGGCTCCGACCAGCGGTGCCCGACCACCCGCAGCTCGGGCGTGGTCGTGGCACCCTCCGCGGTCCACGCCGCCAGGAGCTGGTCCAGCACCGGATAGAGCTTCTCCTCCGGCGGGTGCCACGGCTTGAGCAGGTAGTGGTCGAGATCCACCACGTTGATCGCGTTGATCGCGGCGTCGGTGTCGGCGTACGCGGTGAGCAGGACCCGGCGCGCGGCGGGGAACAGGTCCATCGCCGCCTCGAGGAACTCGATGCCGTTCATCTGCGGCATCCGGTAGTCGGCGAGCAGCACCGCCACCTGCTCGCCGCGCAGCTTCAACTCGCGCAGCGCGTCCAGCGCCGCCTCGGCGGAGTCGGCCCGGACCACCCGGTAACGGTCGCCGTAGCGACGCCGGATGTCACGGGCGACCGCCCGGGAGACGGCCGGGTCGTCGTCGACGGTGAGGATCGCGGGGTTGGGCATGCCGCCCATCCAAGCACCCCCGGCCGCCCGTGCCCACCGGCCACGGCGCACCTCGTCGACGAGCCGTCCGGCCCGTTGCGCCGGGGCCCACGCGTCAGGGTCGGGCCGGACCCCGACGCCGGCCCCGGGACGACACGAACTGGTACGACATCGCCGCGAACCCGCTGTCGCGAAGCAGCCGCCGGAACGCGTCGAGCTGGCCCGGCGACAGCCCGGCGTCGAGCAGTTCCGGTTCGAGTTGGCGGGAGTTCGTGCCGTAGAGCGAGATGCCGAGCGACCCGCCCGCCCAGCTCTGCGCGTGGCTGACGGTGTCGACGTCGACCAGGCCGGCGGCGGCCAGTTCGGCGTGCACGTCCTGCGCCCAGGCCAGGTCCGCGCCGTGGCTCTGGAGGATGCTCAGCATCGCGTCGGTGACCTGGGCGAAGAGTTTCGCCGCGTCGTCGCTCGGCGCGGTGAGCACCCGCAGCGGCGCGGTGCAGTCGAACTCCTCGACCACCAGCCACCCGCCCGGGGCGAGCGCGCCGGCCAGCGTGCGCAGGACCCGGCGCCGCTCCGGCAGGTGCAGCAGCACCAGCCGGGCGTGGATCACGTCGAACCCGTCCCCCGGCGGCGGCTCCCGGCGCACGTCGTGCCGGCGGACGTCGAGGTTGCCGGCCGGCCGCAGGTGCGTCAGGTCGAGGTCGGTGGCGAGCACCCGGCCGGTCGGGCCGACGGCGGCGGCCATGGCGCGGGCCACCGAGCCGCCGCCGGCACCGACCTCCCAGCACCGGACGCCGGGGGCGAGCAGCGGCGCGGCGAGCCGGCCGGTGGTGATCGGGTCGAGGAAGGCTTCGAGGGCGTGCAGCTGGGGCACCGCGTCGGCGGCACCGGTGTCGAAGGCGTAGTCGGTCCCGGGGGCGGACTCGGTCTCGGGGACGTCGGTCGGCATCGTTCCTCGTTCCTGTGTTCGCGGTCGGTCGGTTCAGGGGCCCGAGGGCGTGGGCAGCCCGGGCCGGGGCCGGGGAGCCGGTGGCTCCGCGACCGCGGCGACGCTGAGCAGCGCCGCCACCGCGCCCGGGTCGGCCCGGGCCTCGTCGGCCGGCCGGTCGTAGACCACCCGGCCGTACTCCAGTACGGCGACCCGGTCGGCGACCTCGACCGCGTGCCGGATCTGCTGCTCCACCAGGAGCACGGTCAGCCCGGCCCCGGCCAGCGACCGGACCAGGTCGCGGACCCGCAGCGCCAGGTCCGGTGCGAGCCCTTCGCACGGCTCGTCGAGCAGCAGCACGCGGGGCTGGCCGAGCAGCGCCCGGGCGATCGCCAGCATCTGCTGTTCGCCGCCGGAGAGCTGGTCGCCGCGGTGCCGCAGCCGGTCGGCGAGCCGGGGCAGCAGCTCCAGCACCCGGGCGACCGTCCAGCCCTCGCCGCCCGGCGTCGCCGCCCGCCACGGCGCGGCGGCCAGGACCAGGTGCTCGGCCACGGTCAGCCGGGAGAAGACCCGCCGGCCCTGCGGCACCAGCCCCACCCCGGCGCGGGCGATCCGGTGCGGCTGCCGGCCGGTGACCGGTACGCCGCCCAGCTCGATCCGCCCGCCGTGCGGCCGGACCAGGCCGGCCACGCAGTGCACGAGCGTGCTCTTGCCGGCGCCGTTGCGGCCCACCACCACCTGCACCGTGCCGGGCCGCACGTCGAGGCTCACCTCGTGCAGCACGGTGCCACCGGCGTAGCCGGCGCAGAGCCGGTCGATGCGCAGCATCACGTCACTCCCTCCGCGTACGCCTCCCGGACCGGGCCGGACGCGCGGATCTCGGCGGGCGACCCGGTGGCGAGCGTCCGGCCGTCGCGCAGCACGGTCACCGTGTCGCAGAGCGCGTAGACCAGGTCCAGCCGGTGCTCGACCAGCAGCACCGCGACCGCGCGGGGCAGCCCGCGCAGGAACTCCGCCAGCCAGCCGACCTCCGCCGCGGACAGCCCGGCGGCCGGCTCGTCGAGCAGCAGCAGCCGGGGCCGCCCGGCCAGCGCCACCGCGATCTCCAGTTGCCGGCGCTGCCCGTGGGCGAACTGCCCGGCCGGGGTCGCGGCGAGGTCGCCGAGGCCGACCCGGTCCAGCAGCGCGTCCGCGGTGCGCCCGGCCGCCCGCCGCCGCGCTGCCGGCTGCCACCGGCCGGCCCGCCGGGGCAGCGCGGCGACCAGCACGTTCTCCCGGGCGGTCAGCGAACCCCACACGGCGGGACGCTGGTGGATCCGGCCGAGGCCGCGCCGGGCCCGGGCGGCCGGCCCGAGCCCTGTGACGTCGTACCCGCCCAGCCGGATCCGGCCGGCGGCCGGCCGGGTGGCGCCGGCCACCACGTCGAGCAGCGTGGTCTTGCCCGCGCCGTTCGGCCCGATCAGCGCGTGCCGCTGACCGAGCGGCAGCCGCAGATCGACGCCGTCCAGCGCGGTCAGCGACCCGTACCGCACGGTGACCGCCTCGGCGGTGAGCAGCGGCGTCATGCGCGTACCCCGGTCACGGCGGGTGGCCGGCGGACCTCGGAGGGACGCGGGGTGGCCGACCCGCCGCGCCCGGCCCGCCGGGTGCGGCGGGCGGTGGGCAGCAGGTGCGCGACCACCACGAAGGCCAGGCCCAGCACCAGCGGCGCCTGCCCGGGCAACGCGCCGAACAGCCAGTCCCGGGCGGCGACCACCAGCACGGCGCCGACCAGCGCGCCACCGACCGAGGCGGTCCCGCCGACGACCACGCCGAGCAGCAGCAGCGCGGAGGTGTCGAACCCGAAGTCGGCCGGCGAGACGTACTGCTGCGCGGTGACCAGCAGCGAGCCGGCGGCGCCGGCGATCGCGCCGGCGGCGACGTGGACGCCGGCCACGTGCGCCGCCACCCGGTGTCCGCTGGCCCGCAGCCGCGCCTCGTCGTCCCGGCCGGCCCGCAGCAGCAGCCCGACCCGGCCGCGCAGCACCAGCAGCACCAGGCCGGTCAGCGCCGCCACCGCCACCAGCGTGTAGAGGTAGCGGGCGCGGTCGGTGGCCAGCACCGGCAGCCCCCACAGCGGCCGGGTCGCGGCGATGCCGGCGAGACCGTCCGTGCCGCCGGTCACCGACGTCCACCGGCCGGCGAGGACCACCGCCAGCTCGCCGACCGCCAGCGTGATCATCAGGAGCACCACGCCACGGGCCGGGAGCACCAGCGGCAGCGCCACCACCGCCAGCGCCGCCCCCGCCCCGGCCGCGACGAGCAGGTGCACCGGCCCGACGTCGGAGAGCTGGCCGCCGACCACCGCGCCGGCGTACGCGCCGGCCGCGTAGGGCGCGGTCTGGCCGAGCGTGGGCAGCCCGGCGACGCCGGTGAGCAGCGCGACGCTCACCGCGACCAGGCCCAACGCCAACGTGCGGGCCAGCAACGCCACGGTGTAGTCGTCCACCGTCCAGGGCGCGGCGACCAGGCCGACCAGCACCGCCACGGCGACGGCCACCCGCAGCGCCCGCACCGCCCGGTCCCTCATGTCGCCCTCCGGGCGGTGGCCAGGCCGCGGGCCCGGACCGCGAGCACCACCGCCATGGCGGCGAAGAGCAGGAACGGGGCGGCCGACGGGACGAGCGCCACGCCGAGCGTCTGGATCTGGCCGACCGCCAACGCCGCGAGCAGCGTGCCGGTCATCGAGCCGAGGCCACCGAGCACCACCACGACCAGGGAGAGCAGCAGCACCGCGTCGGCGGTGCCCGGCCCCGGACCGATGATCGGCGCGCCGAGCACGCCCGCGGCCCCGGCCAGCGCACCGGCCGCGGCCAGCACGCCGAACCGCACCACGGCCGGGCTCACCCCGAGCGTGGCGACCATCTCGGCGTCGTCGACCGCGGCCCGCACCAGCATGCCGGCCCGGGTGCGACGCACCACCAGGTGCAGCAGGCCGGCGAGCACCGCGGCCACCAGGATGAAGACCAGCCGGTACGCGGCGTAGCGGTGCCCCGCCACCGCCACCGACCCGTCCAGCGCGGCCGGTACCCGGACCGGCGGGTCGTCCGGGCCGAACGCGGCCACCAGCAGGCTGCCGCCGGCCAGCGCGACGCCGAAGGTGACGAGCGCCTGGGTGAGGTGCCCGGCCGCCGCGACGCGGGTGAGCAGCACCGCGACCAGCGCGCCGGCGGCGGTGGCGGCGAGCACGCCGACCGCCAGCGCGAGCGCCAGGCTGGCCCAGCCACCGTCCAGCAGCGCGGCGGCGGTGTAGCCGCCGATCGCGAACAGCGTGCCGTGGGCCAGGTTCAGGATGCCGGCCACGCCGAAGCAGAGCACCAGCCCGGACGCGGCGACGAACACCAGCAGCCCGTAGGCGACCCCGTCCACGGCCGGGACGACGTACGGGTCGACCGGCACGTCTCAGCCGCCCACGGTGGCGAGGTCGCCGACCACGGTGTTGGACAGCGCCCGGCCGTCCGGGCGGACCTGACGCAGGTACCACTTCTGCACCGGGGCGTGGGTGGTCGGCGAGAACTGCCAGGTGCCGCGCGGGCTGGCGATCTGCCCGAGCTGACCGATGGCCGCGTTGATCCGCTCCGGGGTGGCGTCGTCGCCGGCCGCCGCGATCGCCCGGTCCAGCACCGCCGCCGCGTCGTAGGAGGCCATCGCGTATGTGGTCGGGGAGCCGTCGTGCTCGGCCTTCCAGGCGGCCACGAAGGCCCGGTTCTCCGCGTTGTCCAGGTCCGGTGAGTAGTTCAGCACCGAGTAGATGTCCCGCGCGGCGTCGCCCTGCGCGTCGAGCACACCGCCCTCGGTCAGGAAGCCGGCGGCGTAGAGCGGCACGTCCCGGATCTCCGAGCGGGCGTACTGCTTGACGAAGTCGACGGCGGCGCTGCCGGCGTAGAACGTGTAGACCGCGTCCGCGCCGGAGGCCTTGATCCGGGCGAAGTACGGGGTGAAGTTGGTGGTCGCCGGGAACGGCGTGAACGTGGTCTTGCCGTCCGGGTTGGCCAGCTTCCCGCCGGCCTTGGCGTACGCCTCGGTGAAGCCCCGCAGCTCGTCCCAGCCGCCCTGGTAGTCCGGGCCGATCGCGTAGACGCTGCCCTTGACGTCCTCGCGCACGTGCGCCGCGATCGCCTCGCCGGGCTCGTCGGAGAGGTAGGAGGTGTGCCAGACCCGGGACACGTCCTTGAGTTCCGGCCGCCCGTTGGAGCCGACGAACGGCACCTTCGACTCGGTGAGCAGCGGTTGGACCGCGGCCACCGAGCCGCCGCCGACGATGCCGGTGAGCGCCGCCACCCGGTCCTGTTTGAGCAGCTTGGTGGCGGCGGGCACGGCGGTGGCCGCGCCGTTGCCCTCGTCGGCGACGACCAGCTCGACGGTCCGCCCGCCGAGCTTGCCGTCGTGCGCGGACAGGTAGAGCTGGAAACCGTCGCGGATGTCCTTGCCGACCGACTGGTAGGTGCCGGAGAGCGACGCGAGCAGGCCGATCTTGACGGTGCCGCCGGGGCCGGCGGCCGGGCCGTCGTCGGCGCAGGCGGGCGCCGCGAGCAGGACGAGCGCGAGCAGCGCCGCGGTGCGGGCACGGCTGCGCCGGGTCAGGGTCAGGGACATGGTGTCTCTCCTGGTGTCAGGGGTGCGGAGTCCGGCGGGACGCCGGCGGTCAGCGGCTGCGGCTCAGGGCCGCCCGGGCCGCGGGGGTGAGCGCGTCGCCGATGCGGTTCGCCAACTCGGCCATCTCGTAGGAGACCTTGCCGACGTCGCACCGCGGATCGGCGAGCACGAGCAGGGAGGCGCCGTCGTTGAACGCCATGGAGAACATGAAGCCGCCCTCCAGCTGGGTGACGTTGGAGATCACCGCGCCGGCGTCGAAGAACGCCGCCGCGCCGCGCAGCAGACTGACCAGCCCGCTGCCGGTGGCCGCCAACTGGTCGGCCCGGTCCGGCGGGAGGCCGCGGGTGGCGGCCACCATCAGACCGTCGCTGGAGATGGCGATCGCGTGGGTGACCTCGGCGGCGCGCTCGGCGAACGCGTCCAGCAGCCAGCCGAGATCCTGGTGGTCGGTCACGTGCACTCCCTGTCGGGTCAGTTGGTGATCAGGTTGGTCCGGCGGCCGGCGACCCCGCGGGCGTACGCCGCCATGGCGGTGGCCACCCGCGCCGGGTCCCGGTGCTCGGTGGCCTGCCGGGGCGCCGGGACCCCGCCGGGCACCAGGTGCTCCTGCGGCTGTCGGCGCGGCAGCCCGGACGTGGTGGTGCCGGCGACCCGGGGCTCGTCGGCACGCGCCGCGGTGCGCCAGGCGTCGTCCGCCGGGCCGGCCCAGGACGCGGCGTCGCCCGGCCGGTCGGCCTGGAACCAGTGGTTGACCTGGTCGAAGATGATCAGCTCCTCGGTGGGGGCGTCGGCGGCGGCCGACGACGCCGGCTGGAACACCGGAGCGACCGGGAGCGCCCGGTCGGCGGCCGGACCGCCGGCCCAGGGCTGCGGGGCGGGCCGCGCGCCGGCGGGCACCGCAGCGGGCCGCGCGCCGGTGGGCACGACGGTGGCCGGCACGACCGGGGCCGCGACCGTGGCGCGGGCCGCCCGGCGGGACGGTCGCTCGGGGGTGAGCAGGAACTCCTCGGGCGGCAGCGGCCGGAGCAGCGCGGCCGGCAGGGCCACCTCGGCGATGGTGCCGCGCCGCGGCCCGGACCGGAGCTGCACGGCGGCGCCCAGCCGGGTGGCGAGCTGCCCCACCACGACCAGTCCCATCGCCCGCACGGTGGCCACGTCGATGGCGGGCGGCTGGGCGAGCAGGTCGTTGAGCTGCTGCCGCCGGTGCGGGGGTAGGCCGACGCCCTCGTCGCTGATCTGCACGATCACCCGGTCGCCGAGGCTCCGGCCGGTCACCCACGCCTCGGTCGCCGGCGGCGAGTAGCCGGTGGCGTTCTCCATCAGCTCGGCCAGCAGGTGCACCACCTCGTCGACCGACTCGGCGGCCACCGCGACGTCGCCGTCGACCAGGCCGAGACGGATGCGGGCGTAGTGCTCGATCTGGCTCTGCGCGGCCTGGAGCACCTGCGGCAGCGGCACGTCGTGGTGGCGGACCCGTCCGACGCCCACCCCGCCCAGCACGAGCAGGCTGGCGTTGATCCGGCCCATCCGGGTGGCGAGATTGTCCAGCGCGTAGAGCTGGTGCAGCCGGTCCGGGTCGGTCTCGTCCCGCTCGACGCGGTCCACCTGGGCCAGCACGGCGTCGACCAGGCGCTGTTCCCGCCGGCTCAGGTGGATGAAGATCTCCGCCGTGTTGGCCCGCATCACGGCCTGCTCCGCGGCGGTCCGCACGGCGGCCCGGTGCACCGCGTCGAACGCCTGCCCGACCTCGCCGATCTCGTCGTCGCCGGAGACCTCCAGCGCGTCGACGGCCTGGCGACGGGCCAGGTCGTCCGGGTCGACCGAGGCGCTGTCCGGCTCCTGGAGCCGGGCCACCACCTGGGGCAGCCGCTCGAACGCGACCGCGTTGGCCGCGTCCCGCAGCCGGCGCAGCCGCCGGGTGATCTGGCGGGCCACCGCCCAGGTGACCAGCGCGGTGAGCAGCAGGGCCAGCAGGGCCGCCGCCGCCTCCACCACGGTACGGCGACGTTGGTCCGCGTGCGCGACCCGGATGTCGTCGAGCACCGCCCCGTCGACCCGCAGGCGCAGCTCGGCCAGGCGGACCGCCCACTGCTGGGTGGCGGTGAGCCAGGTGCCGAGGTCCAGTTCGAGGCGGTCGCCGGCCGCCGTCCGGGCCACCTGGTCGAGGAGCCGTTGCAGCCGCAGCGCGTTCTCGCCGCTGCCGGCCTGCTCCCACCAGCCCTGCCAGGCCGGCCGGGCGAGCGCCAGGAAGGCCAGCGACGCCTCGGTGACGCCGGTCCGGGCGGCGGTGATGTCCTGCTGGAGCGCGGGCGTCACCTGGCCGGCGGTGACCGCGCGCAGCACGGCCACCTGCTGCTGACCGACCGCCTCGGCCACTTTGGACAGCGCGGCGGAGGCGCGGATGCCGTCCGCGATCCGCGGCTCGACCACGCCGAGCGTGACGCTCTCCCGGAGACCGAGCAGGTCGGCGATGACGATGCGGTAGCTGAACGTCATCGCCGAGACCGAGGCGCGTTCCGCGGTGCGGACCTGCGCGCGCAGCGGGGCGAGGTTGGCCAGCGCCACGTCGATCCGCGGCAGGATGGCCTGTTCGGCGGCGGCGCCGGCGGGCACCCGGGCCCGCTGCCGGCGGTATCCGGCGACCGCCGCGTCGGTGGCGGTGGTGGCGTCCGCGAACGCGTCCTGCTGGTCGGGGGCGCCCCGGGTGAGCAGGTCGGCGGCGACGATCCGCTCGTACTGCAACCGGTGGGCCAGGCCACCCGCCTCGGCGCCGAGCCGGGCGAGCTGGCCGAGATCGCTGGCGCGGGCGGTCTGTCGGGCGCTCTCGGTCAGCGCCAGTCCGGCGAAACCCATCACGGCGACGAGCGGGGCCGCCACGATGAGGCGCATCCGACCACCGATGCGCCACCGACGGCGGCGGGGCGGGTAGGGTCGGGCCGCGTGGGACCTCGTGCTCGACGCCACTGCTGACTCCCCGCGCTGATCGGCAAAGTTCTATCTGCACTTGCGGATTGCACGTCTCATTCCGCCGGAAGCCGCGCGCCGAGGCCAGACCCGACCGTGGTACAAACAGGCCGTACCAGCATCTGTACCCAGAGTCGGCGACGCCGACGGCACCCCCGCACCGGGGCGTCGACCCCGGTCAGTGCCGGTTGGCCGCCGACGGCGGCGGGCCCTCCGGTTCGGGCCGCGCGAGCACCTGGCCGATCAGTTCCCGCAGCTCGTCGATCGCCGCCACCACCGCCTGCGGATCGCGCGGATCGCGCCGCGCGGCCGGCGGGCCGGCCGGGTCCACCTCGCCGAGCCGCGGCCCCCGCCGGCCGTCCGCCGCCAACTGTTCGGCGGCGACCTGCGGCCACAGCTCGGCGAGCCGCCCGCCGGTGGCGAGCACCTGGTCGCACCGGACGGCGAACTCCTGACTGCCGAACCGCCGGCCGGACTCGACCGCGGCGACCGTCTCCCGGCTGAACCGCACCCGCTCGGCAAGCGCCCGCTGGGTCAGGCCACGCCGGGTCCGCCAGCGGCGCAGCTCGGCACGGAACTGGCGGCTGGCGGCGGAGGGAGCGGCGCTCGACGCGCGCGTGCGATCCATGTGCTCACCTTCGCGACGCCGGACCGGCATCGGCAGCAGATCGAGGACGGGTGATGACTGGGCGTTCGCAGGGGGTCATTCTTAACCCACCGGCGTACGGGTGTGAAGACGTGACTGCGCTGCGTGTCCACCGACGCCGTCCGGTCACGCGACCGGCCGCGCGGCCGGACGGCGGTCGGTCGGCACCGGCGGCGCGACGGTCACCGGCAGCCCTCGGTGCGCGCGGAACGCCAGGTTGGGCCGGAAGACGCGGGGATGCCCGGGGGCCGGCCGCAGGTCCGGCAGGGCCGCGGCGAGACGGGTGAGCGCGGTGCCCGCCTCCAGCCGGGCCAGCGCCGCGCCGATGCAGAAATGCGGGCCGTGACCGAAGGAGAGGTGGTCGTGCGCGTCCGGCCGGTCCGGGTCGAACCGGTCCGGGTGGCCGAACACCGCCGGGTCCCGGTTGGCGGCGCCGATCAGCAACAGGCAGCGCGCCCCGGCCGGGATGGCCACGCCGCCCAGCGTGACCGGGTGGTTGGTGACCCGGAGCCAGCCGTCGATGGCGGGCGCGAAGCGCAGCGTCTCGGTGACGAACGCCGGGACCCGCTCCGGGCGCTCGGCGAGCGAGCGCCACCGGCCCGGCTCGGACAGCGCCCGGTCCACCGCGTGGGCGAGCAGCCCGGCCGTGGTCTCGTGCCCGGCGACCAGCAGGTTGAACACGATGCTCGACGCCTCGGCGACGGTCAGCACCTCGTCGTCGCCGCCCCGGTACGCCAGCAGCTCGGCGACGTAGTCGTCACCGCCGCCGTTCAGCCGGCGCCGCACCAGGTCCTGGCAGTAGTGCCAGAACTCCAGCAGCCCGCCGGCCAGCCGGACCTGCTCGGCCGGGTCGGGGCTGCCCCAGATCAGGGCGATCTGCCCGTCCGCCCAGGCCCGGATGCGCGGCACGTCGCCCGCCGGCACGCCGAGGATGTCGAGCAGCACCAGCAGCGGCAGCTCGGCGGTGAACGCCGGGACCAGGTCGACCTCGTCGCCGGCCCGGCCGGCCAGCCGCGACACCAGCTCGTCCACCCGGCGACGCACGATCCGGCCGTAGCGCTGCTCCACCCGTTCCGGAGTGTTGGCGAACGTGACCCGCAGCGCCCGGCGGGTGCGGGGGTGCACCGGCGGGTCGGCCGCGGCGGTGGTGGGTGGCGCGTCGATGCCGGCGACCAGGGCGAGCGCCTCGGGGCAGATGTCGTACACCGGGGCGAGCGTGAGCGCGTTGCCGAACGTCCGCGCGTCGGCCAGCGCCCGCCGGACGTCGGCGTGCCGGGTGATCAGCCACAATCCGAGTTCCTCGTCGTGGTGCACGCCGCCGTCGGCGGCCAGCAGGCGGGCCCAGACGCCGGCCGGATCGGTGAGATACGCTCCCGCGAACGGATTCAACCGCATGACCGCCTCCTGCACTACCGGCCGCTTTCCTTACCGTGCGCCACCACACGAACACGCGTCAAGATTTGTCGGCATCAATATATTTCTGCCGCTTTCCCGCAACTTGCGCCCTGCTCCTTGCCCTCCGCAGGCAGGGCTGGGGGAGGATGGCGGGATGCGGGCGGTGGTGTTCGAGGAGTTCAACGCGTGGCCCGAGGTGCGGGAAGTGGCCCACCCCGTCCCGGCGCGCGACGGGGTGGTCGTCCGGGTCGGCGCGACCGGGCTGTGCCGCAGCGACTGGCACGGCTGGCAGGGCCACGACCCGGACATCCGGCTCCCGCACGTGCCCGGGCACGAGTTCGCCGGTGTCGTCGCCACGGTCGGCGCCGACGTGCGCGGCTGGCGGCCGGGCGACCGGGTCACCGCGCCGTTCGTCTGCGCCTGCGGGCGGTGCCCCGCCTGCCTCGCCGGTGACCAGCAGGTCTGCGAGCGACAGA
The DNA here is from genome assembly GCF_003027925.1 of Micromonospora sp. RP3T. Taxonomy (GTDB): domain Bacteria; phylum Actinomycetota; class Actinomycetes; order Mycobacteriales; family Micromonosporaceae; genus Micromonospora. The sequence goes on along the minus strand of NZ_PYPS01000010.1, from coordinate 47,119 downwards.
CCCAGCCGGGCTTCACCGGCTGGGGGTCGTTCGCGGAGTACGTGGCGGTGCGGCACGCCGACGTCAACCTGGTCCGGCTGCCGGACGAGGTGGACGACGGGACCGCCGCCGCGCTCGGCTGCCGGTTCGCCACCGCGTTCCGGGCCGTGGTCGCGCAGGGCCGGGTGGCCGCGGGCGAGTGGGTGGCCGTACACGGGTGCGGTGGGGTGGGCCTGTCCGCCGTGATGATCGCGGCGGCGAGCGGCGCCCGGGTGGTGGCCGTGGACGTCGCGCCCGCCGCGCTGGCGTTGGCCCGGCGCAGCGGCGCCGCGGTCTGCCTGGACGGGGCCGCGCTCGGCGGACCCGGCGAGGTGGCCGCCGCGGTCCGGGACGCGACCGGCGGCGGCGCCCACCTCTCGCTCGACGCGTTGGGCAGTCACGCCACCTGCGTCGCCTCGATCGAGGGCCTGCGCCGGCGCGGCCGGCACGTGCAGGTCGGGCTGCTGCCCGCCGCGCAGGGCCGGCCCGCGCTGCCGATGGACCTGGTGATCGCCCACGAGCTGGAGTTGCGGGGCAGCCACGGGATGCCGGCCCACGCCTATCCCGAGCTGCTGCGGCTGGTCACCGCCGGGGTGCTGCGCCCCGGCGAGCTGGTCACCGGCGTCCTCGGGCTGGCCGACGCGCCCGCGGCGCTGGCCACCATGGACCGGCCGGCCACCGCCGGGATGCGGCTCGTCCGCCCCTGACGGCGACGGGCCGGCCCGACGTCGGGAGGACCCGACGCGGACCGGCCCGCGGCCGACCGAAATCAGTCGGTGACGGTCACCGAGACGGTACGGACCGGCTGCTGGTACTGCCCGTAGTTGTCCATGCCCCGGATCGTCACCGTGTACGTGCCGGCCGGCACGACCGGCGACGTGTACGCGAAGTTCGACCCCGGCGAACCCGGGCTGGTGAGGAACGCCGCGATCCAGGTGCCCGCCCGGCCGAACGTGCCGGCCGCGTTCATGCCCTGCCCGGCGGCGTTGGTGATCTGCAGCTCCACCTTCTGCATGCCGACGTCGTCGACCGCCCGGCCGGTCACCACGATCCGGCCACCGGTGTAGACCTCGCCCTCGACCGGCGTGATGCTCGGCTCCAGCGTCGGATCGGCGTCACCGGGGTAGACCAGGTACTTCGCGGTGGCGCCACTGGTCGAGCCGTCCTGCTGGCCGGCCGTGTCCACCGCCCACGCCTCGACGCTGTAGGTGCCCTTCGTGGGCAGGTCGACCGGGAGCGTGAACGTGGTGCTGGTGGCGTTCGGGGCGGCGAGCGTCGCGTCGAGCGTGGCGAACGCGGCGGCCATCGTGCCGTTCGGCTGGACGTACCGACCGGTGTCCAGGTCGCGCAGCGCCACCCGGACGGCCTTCACGCCCTTGTCGTCGGTCGCCGTGCCGGCCAGGTCGAGGTGCAGCCGGTCGACGTTCTGGTCGGTCCCGGTGAAGCTGAGCAGCCCGTTCGGGAAGGCGTCGCCGGGCACCTGCGCGGTGACGGTGAGCCGGCCCAGGTTGGTGTTGGACGTGGTCAGGCCGAGCTTGTCGGTGGCGCGTACCCGGAAGTCGTAGACGCCGGGGGTGAGCGGAACCGTGGTGAAGGACCAGTCGAACGTGGCGGCGTCCAGGTTGGTCGGGGAGATCCGGTGGTACGCGGCGACCGAGTCGGCGCCCCAGGTGCCGTCCGCGGCCAGCGCCTCGCGGGTGGTGTTGTTGCGCAGGTAGATCTCGACCGACTTCAGCGCGTCCTCGTCGGCGGCGGTGCCGGCGAACGTGACGGTGGCGCCCGGCGCCACGGTCAGCGGCGCGGCGGCGGTGGGCGGGGTCATCGCCACCGGCGCGGTGATCGCCACGGTCGGCGGGACACCGGTCGCCGAGACGGTCCAGTCCCGGGTGTCGCCGCGCAGGTCGCTCTGTCCGGCCGTGTCGACAGCGGTGGCGGTCATCCGCCACTGCCCCTCGGTCGGCAGCGTCACCTCGTACTGCCAGGTGGCGGACGTCGCGCCGAGCACGTCCGGCTCGCCCCGGAACGTGTTGTAGACCGCCGCGACGCTGCCGTCGTCCTGCAGGTACCGGTTGTCCGGCGTGCGGAACGAGTAGATCATCGAGCTGACGCCCTTGTCGTCGGTCGCGGTGCCGGTGGCGACGAAGCTCTGGGTGGCGATCAGGCCGGCGGTCGGCGCGGTGATCCGGGTGGCCGGCGGCAGGTCGTCGAAGCGGAACGCCTCGATCTTCTTGATCGCCTTGGTGGTGTCACCGGCCCCGTCGCGACCGACCGTCTTCGCCTGGATCTGGTAGACGCCGGCCGGCAGCGAGACCGGGAGCTTCCAGGTGGTGGACGTGGCGTTCGGCGCGGTGACCGTGGCGTTCAGCGACTTGAACGCACCCCAGGTCGTCAGGTCGGCCTGGAGGTACTTGCCGCTGTTGCGGTCCATGACCTCGACCTGGACCTTGGACACGCCGGCCGGGGCGAGCGCCTGGCCACCCAGGTCGAACGACTCGCCGGCCTGCTTGACCGCGCCCTCGATCGGCGTGGTGATCGTGGTGTCCAGCGCCGACGGCGCCGGCTCCTTGGACAGGTCGAAGAACGCGACCCGACCGGTCGTCTTGCCGCCCTTGACGTTGCCGTCGCCGCCGACCAGCAGGCCACGCGCGGTGGCCAGCATCGCCTTCTCCCCCTCGTACGAGTTGGAGCCGGGGTTCCACTCCAGCGCGGTGCCGGTGAGCGGGTCCAGCGCGCCGAGGTGGTCGCGGCGGACCACCTGGTCGCCGAGGCCGTAGCCGCTCAGACCCTGGCCGGTCCCGTAGCCGACGTTGTCCAGCCCGGGCCACGGCACGTTCGAGGTGGGCGACTCCTGCCAGCTGAAGTGACCGCCGACGTAGACGGCGGTGTCGGTGATCGCGACCGAGTAGATGCTGTCGAAGTGCCGGGAGATCCAGAGCGGCTCGACGTGGTCGTTTCCGGTCAGCGAGTACGCGATGGCGGTGTCGTTGATCGGCGGCCGGTCGCCGCCCGAGCCGCTGGTGACCACGAAGTACGAGTCGTCCGGCGCGATGTCACCGGCGAAGACGCGCTGGATGCCGCCGACGAAGGAGAGGTTGTCCTCCCACAGCCGGGTGCGCCACGGCAGCAGCGCCTTGCTGGCCGTACCGATCAGGGCCACGCCGTAGCGGTCCTGCCCGGCGATCTGGCGGCCGGTGTGCACGACCAGCAGCTTGCTGCGGTCGTGGGTGAGCTTGAGCTGCTGCACGGTGAGCATGCCGCCGACGCCGATGCCGCCGGTGACCGGCAGGTTGAACGCGGTGTCGACGGCGCCGGTGGTCGGGTTCAGCGCGGCCAGGCCGCTGCGGGCGACGCCGTTGACGGTGGCGAACTGGCCGCCGACGTAGACGGCGGTGGGGCTCACGGCCAGCGCGGTCGCCCGCGCGTTGGCGGTCGCGGTGAACGCGGCCACCGGCGCGCCGGTGGTCGGGTTGAGCCGGGCGATCTTGCGCTTGGTGACGCCGTTGATCGTGTTGAACGAGCCGGCGATGTAGAGCGACGTGCCGTCCGGCGACGCCTCGACGGCCGCCACCGCGCCGTCGATGGTCGGCTTGAAGCCGGTGTCCACCTTCCCGGTGTCCAGGTTGTACGAGGCCAGCGACTTCTGTGCGATCGCCGTGCCGCCGACGTTCGCGATCGAGGTGAACGTGCCGGCGATGAAGACCCGGTTGCCGATCACCTCGATGTCGGTGATCTCACCGTTGGTGATCCGCGGCGTGTCGGTGCGGGGCGTGCTCGGCATCAGCCGGGTGTCCCCCGGCGTGACCTGCGCCCTGGTGGCGACCGTCCGGGCGGCGCCGAGCGCGGCGCTGCCCCCCGTCGCCTGGGCGCCGGTGCGCCCGGTGACACCGGCGTCGGTGACGGTGACGACGCCGGCCAGCGCCGGCACCCCCGCCACCACGACCGCGCCGGCGGCGAGCACCGCTACCGCGCGACTCCAAACTCGCATCGAGACAACTCTCCCTGTCCGCCCGGACGGCGCCCCTCGGGTGGCTCCCGACTTCCCTCCGTCCGCGTGCCGGACGTCACCGTAGGAGGCAAGGAGTTCTCGCGATACGCCGCCGCACCGGTAATCGACCGGTCGTCATCAATTCCGGCCACACGGCTGCTCGGCCCCACCGATCGGGTGGCCGCCGCCCACCGCCCGGCGCGCCGCCCCCGTCCGACGTCACGAACCCGCCCGGCCGCCCCCGGCTCAGGGCGCTTCGTCGGCGCGTTTCTCCTCCTGGGCCAGCACCGCGTCGCGCCGCTGCGGGTCGGTGCGCGCGGCCAGGTCGGCGGCGAGCCGCGGATCACCGGCGAGCCGTTCCCGGTTGCGGTGCAGAAACGCCTCGAACCCACCGGTGTACGGGCACGCGTCGTCGCCGAGCACCTGCTTCGGCGCGTACCGGCAGCCGTCGCAGTAATCGCCGATCCGGTCCAGGTGACCGCCGTCGAACGCCCACGGCCTGGTGTCGATGCGGGCCAGGTCGGCGTACTGGCTCATGCCGATGACGGTGGCGTTCATGACCCAGTCGGTGCCGTCGACGAAGCTGCGCCGGAACCAGTCGGCCAGCTCGGTGGCGCGCCAACCGCGTTGCAGGCCGTAGTTGGCGAGCAGGGTCAGCCGCGCGGTCTGGTGCGCCCAGCCGGTGTCCCGAACGCCGGCCAGCACGTCGGCCAGGCAGCGGGCCTCCACCGCGTCCGCGTCGAGCCGGTCGAACCACTCCGGCAACGGCCGGGTGGCGGCGAGCCAGTCGGCGCCCCGGAAGCGCGGATCGAAGTACCAGTAGAGCTGCCACAGGAACTCCCGCCAGCCGAACAGGCCGCGCACGAAGCGGTGCACCGCCGCCGGCGGCGCGGTCCCGGCGCGGCCGGCGCGCTCGGCGGCGCGGATCGCCGGTTCCGGGTCGAGCAGGCCGAGGTTGAACGAGGACGACAGCACGCTGTGCGCGAGCAGCCCGTCGGCGTCGCTGAGCACGCCCTCGCTGTCGGCGTACGCGGACAGTCGGTGGTCGAGGAAGTGCGCGAGTCGGGCCTGCGCCTCGGCGTGCGTGGCCGGGTAGCGACGCGGGGCGTCCCGACCGACGAAGCGGATCCCCTCGGCCTGCCAACGGTCGAGGTCCCGGCGCACCGCCGCGTCGATGTCGTCCTCGACGATCGGCGGCGGTGGCGGCACGTCGGTCGACGGCCGGCGACGGGACCGGCCGGCCGGGGCGGGCAGGTCCCGCAGCACGTCGTGCCGGTCCCGCGCGTACCGGTAGAAGTCGACCATCCGGAGCCGGCCCCGCCGCCCGTCGGCCCAGGCCGCGAAGTCGGCGCGTTCGGTCACGAAGCCGCGCGGCGGCAGCACGGCCAACCCGTCGACCGTACGCGCGAACGCGAGCGCCGCCCGCGACGACGGGTGCACCACCTCGGCCGGTTCGCCCAGGTCGGTGAGGGCCGGCCGGAACGTGTCGGCGCGCACCAGCCGGGCCCGGTCGCCGAGTTCGGCGGCCCGGTGCCGCAGCGCCGACAGGATCAGGTGCGCCTTCTGCCGGTGCATCGGGCGGGCGGCGAACAGGGTTCGGCTCTCCACCAGCAGGACGCGTTGCGCGTCGTCGTCGAGGAAGTGGGGACCGAGCTGGTCCGCCAGGAGCCAACGCCAGCGTGCCATGTCCCGATACTGCCCCTTTCTCACCACATGGAATCCTGTGTGGACGACAGTCGCGTCATCCGCCCCGCACCCGGGGGCCACCGTGGTCGGTGAGCCGCAGCCCGACGCCGCGCACCGCGACGATGGTGACGCCGGTGCCCAGCTCGCCGAGCTTACGGCGCAACCGCTTGACCAGGGACTGCACGTCGGCACGGCGCCGGGTCGGCGCGTCGTGCCAGACCGCCTGGTGCAGCTCCGGGTAGCTCCACACGCGTACCGGCTCGGTGGTCAGGCAGGCCAGCAGGTCGCGCTCCAGCCGGGTCAGGACGACCTCCCGGTCGGCCCAGCGGGCGGTGGACCGGGCCACGTCGATCACCAGCGCGCCGTCGGGCCGGGGGTCGGGCGGGGACCCCGCCGCCTCCGGATGCGTGGACGCCGGTCGCCGCCTACCATCCTCCTCGGGAGCGATCACCTCGCGAAGCTCGTCCAGGTCGGCGACCAGCAGCAGCGGCGCCACGCCGCCCAGCAGCTCGGTGAGCCGGAGCCGTTCGGCGGGCGACGGTGTCACGCCGATGACGAGCGAGAAGTGGTGCCCCGCCGGGTCGGTGCCGGGGGACGTCGCGTCCGGGTCGTCCGTCGTCACGCCGCCCCCCACCGTGACAGTGACTGTCAACCGGGTCACCGAGTCGGGGACCTGTTGGTGACAAGTTGCTTACGTACGGTCATTGATCGCCCGTTGGTGTCGATCATAGTGTCCACTCGGGTGGCCGGCGTAGACCCGCACGGCGCCCAGGGGGCCTGGGGGGTTTCTCAAACCGGTGTGACCAGTCGGGAGCGCAGTCTCCTGGCCCTTCTGTCGTGGCTCGATCATCCGCGGGTCATCGGAGGAGGCAGCACCGATGCTGAGACGTCCACACCGAACGGGACTGGCCGGGCGGCTGGTGAGCGCGGGCACCGCCCTGCTGCTCGCCGCGACCGCGCTGGCCGCCACCGGCGCCCCGGCGCAGGCGCAGACCGGCGCCGGCGCGACGGCCGGCGACAAGATCCGTCCCGAACTGACCCGGCAGCTCCAGGGCAAGAGCGAGGGCGACTTCTGGATCCACTTCGGCGACCGGGCCGACCTGGGCAAGGCCGGCGCGGTCAAGGACTGGAACCAGCGGGGCGCCGCGGTCGCCGCGGCCCTCAAGAAGACCGCCGCCGAGAGCCAGGCGAAGATCCGCGCCGAGCTGGACCGCTCGGGCACGAAGTACCAGACGTTCTGGGCCACCAACGCCATCAAGGTGACCGGCGGGTCGCTGACCATGGCGCAGAACTTCGCCGCCCACACCGAGGTGGACGGCATCTACGCGCCGGTGGAGTACAAGCTGCCGGAGACCACCCCGGGCACCGACCAGAAGTCGACGAACGCCCTGGAGTGGGGCATCGCCAACATCAACGCCGACGACGTCTGGTCCCAGTACGGCGTCAAGGGCGCCGGCATCACCGTGGCCAGCATCGACAGCGGCGTCCAGTTCGACCACCCGGCGCTGGTGAACGCGTACCGGGGCAACAACGGCGACGGCACGTTCGACCACAACTACAACTGGTACGACGCGGCCGGCGAGTGCGACGAGGGGCCGTGCGACTCCGACGGGCACGGCACCCACACCATGGGCACCATGGCCGGCTCGGACGGCGCCAACCAGATCGGCGTCGCCCCCGAGGTCAAGTGGATCGCCGCGAACGGGTGCTGCCCGACCGACGCCGCGCTGATCTCCTCCGGTCAGTGGATGCTGGAGCCCACCGACCTGGCCGGCGAGAACCCGGACGCCAGCAAGCGGCCCAACATCATCAACAACTCGTGGGGCACCACGCAGCCGTCCAACGAGCCGTTCATGGAGGACGTCACCGACGCGTGGACCGCGTCCGGCATCTTCGGTGTCTGGTCCAACGGCAACAACGGCCCCGCCTGCCAGACCAGCGGCTCGCCGGGCAGCCTGGCCAGCAACTACTCGGCCGGCGCGTACGACATCAACAACAACATCGCCAGCTTCTCGTCCCGGGGCACCGGGCAGAACGGCGAGATCAAGCCGAACATCTCCGCCCCCGGCGTCAACGTCCGCTCCAGCGTGCCGGACAACTCGTACGCCAGCATCAGCGGCACCTCGATGGCGGCGCCGCACCTGGCCGGCGCGATCGCGCTGCTCTGGTCCGCGGCGCCCACGCTGGTCGGTGACGTCGCCGCGACGCGCGCGTTGCTCGACGGCGCGGCGGTCGACAAGGCCGACACGCAGTGCGGCGGCACCGCGGACGACAACAACGTCTACGGCGAGGGCCGCCTCGACGCGCTCGCGCTGCTCGCCGCCGCCCCGATCGGTGACAACGGCACGCTGGCCGGCAAGGTCACCGACGCGGCCGGCGCCGCTGTCGCCGGCGCGACGGTCACCCTGACCGGCGCGGCGGACCGGACGCTGACCACCGGCGCCGACGGCACCTACTCCTCGCTGCTGCCCGCCGGCGACTACCAGGTGGTGGTCTCCGCGTTCGGGTACGCGAGCCGCACGCTGACCGCGACCGTCACCAAGAACACCACCACCACGCTCGACGTGGTGCTCACCGCAACGCCGAGCGTCACGGTCAGCGGGCAGGTCACCGACGGGTCGGGGCACGGCTGGCCGCTCTACGCGAAGGTGAGCGTGGCCGGCACGCCGATCTCGGACTACACCACGCCGGCCACCGGTCGCTACAGCCTGAAGCTGCCGGCCGGGTCGACCTACCGGCTCACGATCGAGCCGCAGTACGCCGGCTACCTGACCGTCACCAAGGAGGTCACGGTCGGCACCGGCAACCTGACCGCGAACGTCGCGGTGCCGGCGGACCCGGAGAAGTGCGCCACCGCCCCCGGCTACACGGTCAGCTCGGACGGCGAGTACGAGACGTTCGACGGCACCGGCGTGCCGGACGGCTGGTCGGTGGTGGACAACGCCGGCTCCGGCCAGGTCTGGGAGTTCACCGACGCCGGTGAGCGCGGCAACCTGACCGGCGGCAGCGGCAACTTCGCCATCATCGACAGCGACAACTACGGCAACGGCGGGAGGCAGGACACCTCGCTGGTCAGCCCGGTGGTCGACCTGACCGGGGTGAGCACGCCGGTGATCCGGTTCAACCAGGACTACAACTGGCTGAACAGTGACCGCGCGGACGTCGACCTGAGCCTCGACGGCGGCACCACCTGGAGCAACGTGCTCCGGCAGGCGGCCGACGTACGCGGCAAGGTGACCGAGGTGCCGATCCCGCAGGCGGCGAACCAGTCGCAGGTGCGGGTCCGCTTCCACTACTACGACGCGAGTTGGGAGTGGTGGTGGGAGGTCGACAACGTGCTGATCGGCAGCAAGCTGGTCTGCAAGCCGGTCGACGGCGGCCTGGTGCTCGGCCACGTGCGCGACAAGAACGACAACAGCTACGTCAACGGCGCCACGGTGACCAGCAAGGACCGCCCGGCGGAGAAGGCCACCACGGTCGCCACCCCGGACGACACCGAGCTGCCCGACGGCTTCTACTGGATGTTCTCGTCGCTGACCGGCACGCACCCGTTCACCGCCAGCGCCGGCAACTACGTGAGCCAGACCAAGCAGGTCACGGTCGAGACGGACTGGGCCACCACGGCCACGTTCCAACTGGCCGCCGGCCGGCTGTCGGTGCAGCCGACGTCGCTGACCGGGACGGCCCGGATGCCCAGCGGCAAGGTCAGCAAGACGTTCACCGTGACCAACACCGGCGGCGCGCCGGTCGACGTCGAGTTCAGCGAGCGTGACGGCGGGTTCGTGCTGCAACGCGCCGACGGGTCCCGGCTCTCCGAGCAGGCGTTGCTCGGCTCGACCGGCGCGCCGGCGCAGCGGCTGACCGCGGCGACGTCGTTCGCGGCCCGCTCGTCCGGCAGGTCCTCGACGTCGGTCGCGTCGGCCGGTCCCCAGGCCGACCCGTGGACCGCCGTCCCGGGCTACCCGGCGAACGTGATGGACAACCGGGTCGTCACCGTCGACGGCAAGGTCTACTCCATCGGTGGCGGCGACGGCACCACGTCCAGCACGAAGAACTACCGGTACGACCCGATCGCGCAGACCTGGACCGCCATCGCCGACCTGCCCGGCGCCCGTACCGCGATGACGGTCGGCGTGATCGACGGCAAGATCGTCGCCACCGGCGGCTGGGGCGCCTCCGGCCCGGACGGCGCCACCTGGTCGTACGACCCGGCGGCGAACACCTGGACCGCGAAGGCGAGCAACCCGGCGCCCCGGTCGGCCGCCGGCCAGGCCGTCGCGGGCGGCAAGCTGTACGCGATCGGTGGCTGCACCACGGCGAGCTGCCTGCCGATGTCCAACTCGGTCGTCCGGTACGACCCGGGCGCCAACACCTGGGAGACGCTGCCCGCGTACCCGAAGTCGGTGGCGTTCCTGTCCTGCGGCGGGATCGACGGCACCGTCTACTGCACCGGCGGCAACGACGGCACGAACTCGCAGAAGGCCGGCTACGCGTTCGACCCGGGCGCCAACGCCTGGACCGCCATCGCCGACGCGCCGGCCGACAACTGGGCCGCCTCGTACGCGGTGGCGAACGGCAAGCTGCTGGTCGTCGGCGGGTCGCAGGGCGGCGCCATCACCAACGCCGGTTTCGCGTACGACCCGGCGACCAGTTCCTGGGCCAACCTGCCCAACGCCAACGCGCCCCGCTACCGGGGCGGCGCGGCCTGCGGGTTCTACAAGGTCGGCGGCTCGTCGGGCGGCTTCACCGCCACCAAGGACAGCGAGGTCCTGCCCGGCTTCTCCGAGTGCGCCGAGGTGGCGGCCGACGTGAGCTGGCTGACCGTCGACAAGTCGAAGGTGACGCTGGCACCTGGCGCGAAGGTCACGGTCACGGTCGGCATGACCGCGAACGTGGACCAGCCGGGCACGTACTCGGCGTCCATCGTGATCAAGGAGAACACCCCGTACACGGTGGCGCCGGTGGCGGTCACCATGGTCGCGCAGCCGCCGACCACCTGGGGCAAGCTGTCCGGCACGGTCTCCGGCAAGAGCTGCCAGGGCGTCACCGCCCCGCTGCCGGGCGCGACCGTGCAGGTCGACTCCTGGGCGAGTTCCTACACGTTCACCACGGACGCCGACGGCCGGTACGCCTACTGGATGGACCGGCGCAACAACCCGCTCACGCTGATCGTCGCCAAGGACGGCTGGAAGCCCCAGACCCGCCCGACGAAGATCAACTCCACCACGCCCACGGTAGAGGACTTCACCCTCTCCCCCACCCGCTGCTGACCGCAGCATGACGGGGTGGCCCGCCCGGTGCTCCGCACCGGGCGGGCCGCTCCCCTTTTGCGCGTCGACCGAGCACTCCCCACCCCACCCCACGCGGCCCCACCCGGCCCCGGCGGCCTGAGCGTTGATCAAGGAGTTTGCGTCTGCCGGGGCACCGAAACAGACGCAAACTCCTTGATCAACGAGGAGCGGGGTGCGGGGTGGGGGTGGGGGTGGGGGTCAGGAAAGGGTGAGGCGGAAGCCGACGCCTCGGACGGCGTGGATCGTGGTCGGGGCGTTCAGGCGGGCCAGCTTGTGCCGGATGCGGCGGACCACGGAGTGCATGTCGGAGCCCCGACCGAGGTGGTCGTTGCCCCAGACGGCGCGGTGCAGGCGGGCGTACGTCCACACCTGGCCCGGGATGCCGGCGAGGCAGACCAACAGGTCGTGCTCCAGCGGCGTCAGCCCGACCTCCCGCTCCCGCCAGCGCAGCACCCGTCGGTCGGAGTCCACGGCCAGCTCCGGCCCGGACGGGTCGACCGGCGACCGGTCCGTCACCTCGGCCGGAGAACCAGCGGGCGGGTCGGACGACAGATCGCGCGGAGACCCGGCCGAGGATCCGGCGGAAGGACCGGCGGACGGATCGAGCGGAGACCCGGCCGGAGCACCGACGGGCGGCCCGGCCGATCCGGCCGACGGGTCGACCGACGGGGTCGGCGTCCCGGGGCGGGAATCAGCCCGCGGGGCCGGCGTCCCGGGCCGGGGGTCGGCCGGGACGTCGCTGTCGGGGGCGGGGCTGACGGCCGGCCGCGTGACCGGCGGGCGGCGGACCAGGTCGAGGAACCGGCGCGCCTGATGAGCGCTGGAGACGATCAGGAACGTCTCGGTGCCGCCCAACAGTTGGGCGAGTTGCCGGCGTTCGGCCGCCGTGGACGCGATGCCGATGACCAAGGACGGGATCACGGTCATCCGTTCCCACCTTTCCGGCAGGCTGGGGCGCAGCGCCGGCAATTACCGCGACATTTTCGACGCGGCGGATCGGGCCGGCCACCGGGTGTGGAGCGTTGCGGAGCACCTGGTGCGGAGGCGGCCTGAAGCGTGCTGGAGCTGCGGTTTCGTGAGGCTACGGGGCGAGCTACCGGGGATCATATAGCCGCCCAACGATGATTGGTATAGCAGTTAACGTCGATGTAACTGCGTTCGGCGAGATGACCGGCGGAAATTGCGGTCGATCGGCACGCGTCCGAGAAGGACTCGGGTCGGCGTACGCCGCCGGGCCGGTGGATCCGGCCGGAGGCGATGAGAATCCGGGCGTACGCCGGTCTGATCCGCGTGACCACCCTCGTGTTCCGCCTGCCCGGCACGACGCCGACCCGCGCGGACGTCGCGGTCCGCTGCGCCGAGTTGGCGGAGACGTTACGGGGCCGCGACCGGGGCGTGGTGATCTGCGACGTGTCCGCGGTGACCCGACCCGACCTGGTCACGATCGAGACGCTGGCCCGGCTCCGGCTGACCGCCAAGCGGCTCGGGTGGCGGTGGGAGACCCGCGGGGCCGGTGCGGCCCTACGCGACCTGGCCGGCCTGCTGGGGCTCGCCGACACCCTCGTCGAGGCGGTCCGGCAGGCCGAAGAGCGGGAACAGGCGGTCGGTGTCGAGGAAGTGGTTGAGCGAGGTGATCCGGCCGCCGGAGAGCCCCACCACGATCAGCGACCAGGGCACGTGCCCTGAGTCGGGCCCGGGCCGGTACTGCCCGAACGCCGGCATGCCGTTGGCCGCCACCGGCACCAGCCGGGATCCCCGGCAGCCGTGACCCGTGCCGGTCATCCACGCGGTGATGTGGTCGGGACCGCGCAGCCACAACGGCATCGGCGGCATGGACAGCGTCGCGTCCTCGTGCAGCAGCTCGGTGAGCGCCGTGAGGTCGTACGACTCGAACGCGCGCACGTAGCGGGCCAGCAACGCCTGCTGTTCCTCGTCCAGCGGCCGGCGCACGTCGGTGTCGGCGTCGGTCGACGCGAGCGTGGCCCGCGCCCGTTGCAGCGCGCTGTTGACGCTCGCCACCGACGTGTCGAGCAGGTCCGCGACCTCCTGGGCCGACCAGGCCAGCACCTCGCGCAGGATGAGCACGGCCCGCTGCTTCGGCGGGAGGTGCTGCAACGCCGCGACGAGCGCCAGCCGGACCGACTCCCGCCCGGCGATCACGTCGGCCGGGTCGCCGGACTCGGCGAGGACCCGGTCGTCCGGCACCGGGCCCACCCAGATCTGCTCCGGGCGCGGCTCGCCGGGATGGGCGGCGGTGCCGCTGCCGGCGGGGCCGAGATCCATCGGCCGGATCCGACGCTGCGCGCTGGCGGTCATGTTCAGGCAGACGTTCGTGGCGATCCGGTACAGCCAGGTCCGCAACGCGGAGCGCCCCTCGAACCGGTCGAAGTTGCGCCAGGCCCGGACGAAGGTGTCCTGCACCGCGTCCTCGGCCTCGAACGCCGAGCCCAGCATCCGGTAGCAGTAGCCGGTCAGCTCCGACCGGTACGCCTCGAGTTGCGTCTCGACGGGGACGCTCGCCACCTCGTTCACACGTTCGAAACTAGCCCACTCGCTGCGCGAACGCGAACACGCACGACGCGAGTTGACATCGGCGGGTCCGTCACCGTTCCCCGATCGTCGGGAGGTGCAGGTGGTCGGCGGGCACCCCCGCGATGGTGAGCCACCGGCGGGCTGCCGCGTTCATGGCGGGTGGGCCGCAGACGTGGACGTGGTGGCCGGGCCGGTGGTGGTGGATGGCCAGCGCGAGGGCGGTGCCCTGCTCGGCGGGGTCGGCCTCGGGGTCGTCGGAGAAGGCGGGCACGATGGTCAGCCAGTCGTGGGCCTGTTGGAGCTCGTCCAGGGCGATGGCGTCGTAGACGTCGGTGAACGTGCGCGCGCCGAGGACGAGCGTCACCCGCCTGCGGTGCGGCTGTTCGGCGACCTGTTCGGTGAGGGCACGCAGCGGCGCCAGGCCGGTGCCACCGGCTACCAGCAGCACGTCATCGGTGCCGTCGGCCAGTTCCAGGCCGGTGTCGGCGGGTGCGCCGAGATGCAGCAGGTCCCCGGGGCGTACCTCCTCGACGAGGCTGCGGGAGACGGCCCCGCCGGGGACGGCACGGACGTGGAACTCGATCGTGCCGTCGGGACGGGGCGCGTTGGCCGGCGACAGCCACCGCCACCGTCCAGGACGGCGGGGCGTGCACACCGGCACCGCCTGACCGGGTCGGTGGGGCAGCCGCCGCCACGGTCGTACCGTCAACACCGCGACGCCCTCGACGGCGCGGTCGTGGCCGATCACCTCGGCCGGCCACCAGGCCGGGCCGTCGCCCACCCGCGCCGCGGTCCGCTCGACCAGCCGCCACACCCGCCACCACCGCACACCCGGCAACGCGCCGCCGATCACCGCCGCGTGCCAGGGCCGCAGACCAAGACCGCGGTACGCGCAACCGAGCACCCGCAGCGACGCCAGGCGTGCCGACCGGTCGTCGCCACCGTCGAGCAGTCGCCTCAGGGTGGCGTGCAGCAGTGGCGCGTCGGCCTCCGGCAGCAACCCGGGACAGTGGTCCTCGACCGCCGCCCAGAACCGGCCGGCCGGCCCACTCACGGCAGCAGCCCGACGTCGGCACCCGCCGCCTGATCCCACCGGCGCGGCGGCACCCGCAGACGGTTCGCGGTCACGTGGATCATCACGCCTCCTCTGTCGACTGGGGACCGGCAACGGGGCGGGCACCAGGATGAGGTTCCGGAACTGGTACCCGCCCCGGGCGGACGCCGCCGCGTCACGACAGGCGCCCCACGATGGTCGATTCGGTGCTGGCCGGAGGCAATGTTTTGCCGCAGAATGCGAACCAAGGGATGAGGTGCCTTACGCGACAACAGCAAAGGAGATGACGTGGACGACTCGGGAAGCACCGTCCCGCGTAGGCAACTCGGCAGATATTTGAGAGAGATTCGCGAGGGTGCGCACATCACGGTGAGCGCGGCGGCCAGGGAACTCGAATGGTCGACGCCCCGGATCTGGCGTTACGAAACGGGCCAGGTCCCGATGCATCCGAATGACGTGGAGGCGATGTGCCGGGTGTACGGCGCATCCCGCGAAACGATCGAGACGATGCGGGCGCTGGCCCGCGAGACCAAGGCCCACGGCTGGTGGCACAGCTACGGCGAGGCGGTCAAGGACTGGTTCAAGCTGTACGTCGGGCTGGAATCGGCCGCCACCAAGATCCGCCATTGCGAAGTCAATCTGGTGCCGGGCCTGTTGCAGACCGTCGAGTACATGACCGAAGTGATCGCCACCGACAATCCACAGCTGAGTGAGGCCGAGCGACAGGCAAAGGTGGACGTGCGGCTACACCGACAGCGGCTGCTGGCACGCGCGGTGCCCCGAGCGCCCTACCTCGACGTCATCCTCGGCGAGCCGGTGCTGCGCCGGCCCTTGCGCGATCCGGCCGCGATGATCCGGCAGCTCGATTCTCTGGTGGTGGCGAGCCGGCGGCACAACATCACCATTCGAGTGCTTCCGCTCAGCGCCGGCCTTTGTCGCTGGGCGGCGGCGGGGACGTTCACCATGCTCGACTTCCCGATCGATGTGCGGAAGCAGGAACCGACCACGATCTACATGGACGGGCCCTGCGGTGCCGTCTACCTTGACAAGCCGTACGAGATCCAGACCTACGAGGACGCGTGGCGTTCACTCGGTGAGCGGGCGCTCGACGCGGACGAGTCCCGTGAGCTGATCACGGATATCGCGAAGGAGATGACCCATGGGACGTGACGGGATCTGGCGCAAGTCCTCCCGGTCCGGCGGCGAGGGCAACTGCGTCGAGGTGGCGGGGTTCGCCGACTCGGTGGGGGTGCGGGACACCAAGGACCGGCCGGGGCCGGCGTTGAGCTTCGACCCGGCGAGCTGGACCCGGTTCGTCGCGGCCACCCGCACCGGCCGCTTCGACAGCCCGACCTGATCAACAGGCAAGCAGGAAGCCGGCAATCCGCTCGCGTCCGTCGCTGATGTCGCCGGAACCATGGAGATCTTGGAAGGAAACGGCCCTCATCGGGGCCATTTCCTTCCAAGATTTTCAGCCGGCAAGACCACGCTGCCCACCGACCGCAACGGCGGCGCGCGTGGTGCGCCGCGACCCGAATTCGTTTGGCGGGACGGCGTGCCGGCCCTACGGTCGGGCGGTGCGCCCAGGAGAGATCGTCGTCACCGTCCCGCAGGTGCGCGCGCTGATCGACGAGCAGTTTCCCGAGTGGTCGGATCTGCCGATCGTCGCGCAGCCGTTGACCGGCACCGACAACGCGCTGTTCCGGCTCGGTGATTCGCTGACGGCGCGACTGCCGCGAGCGGAGTGGGCGGTCGACCAGGTGACGACGGACGCGACCTGGCTGCCGCGACTGGCGCCGCACCTGCCGGTGCCGGTACCGGTGCCGGTCGCGGTCGGCCGTCCGGGCGGGGACTACCCGTGGCCGTGGACGGTCGTCCCCTGGCTGGACGGGCGCAATCCGGAAGCCGGGCCGGACCTCGTCGACCTCGCCGTCGACCTCGCCGGCTTCGTGCACGCGATGATCGGGATCGAGCCGATGGGCGGGCCGGTCAAGCAGGGTATCCAGCGCGGCGTACCGCTGGCGCAGCGGGACGAACTGACCCGCCGGTCGATCGCGACGTTGGGCGACCGGATCGACAGGCGGGCGGTGACCGCCGCGTGGGACGAGGCGATGGCGGTGGACGAGTGGCCCGGACCGCCGGTGTGGCTGCACGGTGACCTCCTGGGCGGCAACCTGCTGGTCGACCGGGGCAGGCTCACCGGAGTGATCGACTTCGGTGGTCTCGGCCGGGGCGATCCGGCGGTCGAGGTGCGGCCGGGCTGGAGCCTGTTCGACGCCCGGGCGCGGGCCGCGTACCGGGAGGCGCTCGGGTTCGACGAGGCGACCTGGGTACGCGGGTGGGCCTGGATGCTGTCGGGTTCGCTCTACTGGCTGGCGGACCTGTGGGACTCGATCAGCGTCGACAACCGCGAGGACACGTTCCGCCACATCGACCACATCGTGCGTCACCGCCACGACTGATCCTGTCCGGCGTCGGGCCCGCCGCACCGCACGAGCGCGGTCCGGTGAACGCGGGCTGGCGGGCCCGACCCCCACTACGATGCGAGCGTGGCTCAGGTTCGGGGTCCGTACCCGTTGGTCGCCGCCGTCGTGGTGGTGCTGCTGCTCGGCGCGGGCGTCGCCTGGGGTGTCGACGACGCGTTGGGGCTGAGCCACTCCCCCGCCGACGTGCCGCGCGAGACGGCCACCGCCGCGCCACCCCGGACGCCGGCCCCGGCGCCGCCGCTGGCCTCGATCGTGGTGCCGGACCAGCTCCGCACCGTCAAGGCCGCCGCCGCCGTGGCCGACGCGCTCGCCGCGCGGGGCCGTCCCCGTCCCACGGTCACCCCGGCCGCGCCCAGCCGGGCCGGACCACCTTCACACCCGGGCACCGACACCACCGGTCCGCACGGAACCGACCCGAGCACGAGCGCCAGCCCGGACAGGACGCCCACCGCGGCGGTGACCACGCTGCGGGCGGAGCTGCGGGCCGGCGACGCGCCGGAGGCGTACCGGATCGGGGTGAGCCGGAAGGAGCTGACCGTCACCGGTGACCTGGCGGGCGTGACTGCCGGGCTCTACCGGCTGGCCGACCGGATCCGCTCCGGCGCCGAGGTGCTGCCGGCGGCGGAGACCGGCCGGCCGGTGGCGCCCCGGTTGGGGCTGCGGCTGACCGACGCGGGCTCGGTGGGGCGCGAACCGGACCGGGCGGCGTTCGCGGCCGGCGACGACTACCGCCTCAACACCGACATCGTCTCGCCCGCGGTGCTGCCCCGGGCACCGTGGGTGGACGCCGCGGCGGTGGCCCGCATCGACGCGCAGTTCCGGCAGTTCGTCGACCACGCGGTGGCGCAGGGCTACAACGGCGTCGTGGTGCCCGGCTTCCTGGAGTACGTGACGTTCGCCGGTGTCGGCGACGGGCACGCGGTCTACCCGGCCGGCGACCCGCACGTCGACCGGGCCCGCGCGATGGTGGCGGCGTTCGGGCCGGTCCTCCGGTACGCCGACGAGATGGGCCTGCGCGTCTTCCTGCTCACCGACATGCTCGCCGTGTCGCCGCCGCTGGAGGCGTACCTCAAGCGGACCGTGGGCGGGCTGGACACCACCGACCCCCGGCTCTGGGCGGTCTACCGGGCCGGGCTGGCCGAGGTGTTCGCGAGCATGCCGTTCGTCGCCGGCCTGATGGTCCGCGTCGGCGAGGGCGGCGAGGTGTACGCGGGCAGCGGCTGGGACTACGGCTCGAAGCTCGCGGTCACCACCGCCGAGGGCGTGCGCACGATGCTGCGGGCGCTGCTCGACACCGCGGGCCCGGTCGGCAAGGAGATCATCTTCCGTACCTGGACGGTGGGCGTGGGCGCGGTCGGCGACCTGCACACCAACCCCGACGCGTACGCCGAGGTGCTGGGCGGGTTCGACGACCCGCACCTGATCGTGTCCACCAAGTACACGCTCGGCGACTTCTACAGTCACCTGCCGTTGAACACCACGCTGCGCGTCGGCGCGCACCGGCGGATCGTGGAGTTCCAGGCGCGGCGCGAGTTCGAGGGGTTCGGCGCGCTGCCCAACGACCTCGGCCCGCTGCACCGGGCGGCGCTGCGCGCGTTCCTCGCCGCGAACCCGCACGTCGAGGGCGTGTGGAACTGGACCCAGGACGGCGGGCCGCTGCGCGCCGGGCCGATGTCGCTCTACCTGCGCGCCGGCTTCTGGCAGCTCTACGACCTGAACACGTACGCGGTGGCGCGGCTGGCCTGGGACCCGGACGCCGATCCGGCGCAGGTGACGGCGGACTGGGCGTACCGGACGTTCTCCGCCGACCCGGCCACTGTCGCGGCGATCGGGCGGGCCATGGCGCTGTCCCGGGCCGCGGTCACCACCGGCCTCTACATCGGCCCGTACGCGGACACGTCGGTACGGGCGCTCGGACTGGAACCGCCGCCGATGATGTGGATCTTCGAGTGGGACATCCCGACCGGTGACTCCGCGGCGCTGGACAGCATCTACGCGGTCACCGGCGACCGGGTCGACGCGGCGGTCGCCGAGGGCGGCGCGGCGGTCGCCACCGCCCGGCGGATGCGGGAGCTGGTGGCCGGCACCGACCCGGCGACGTGGCGGGACTCCGCGCTGCGCGCGCGCTTCGTCGACACGCTCGACTACCAGGTGGACCTGTTCGTGACGCTGGCCGCCTACCGGACCATGGTGCTGCGGCACGCGCAGTGGCTGGACACCGGTTCCGGCACCGCGTACGCGCAGTGGCGGTCGGCTGCCGGCGACTACCGGGAGGCGCGGGACCGGCACCGGCAGCGCTACGGCGGGGACGTGGACCTGCCGGCGTACCGCTTCACGGCGGCCGACCTCGGCGCGCAGCGGGCGGACCGCGACCCGGCGATGGCCTGGGCGGCGCGGGCGCTGCTGGTCCTGGTCGTGGCCGTGGTGGCGCTCGGGCTGCGCGGGCGCGGGCCGGGCGGCGCGGCGGCGCGGGCGCTGCTGGTCGGCGCGGTGCGGCCGTGGCGGGTGGCGGCGCTGCCGGTGCCGGCGGCCCGGCTGGACCGGGTGCTGGTCTGGTTGGTCCCGGCCGCCGTGCTGGTGGCGAGCCGGCTGGTGTTCACCTGGTTCGCCGCGCCCGCGCACCTGCTGGTCACGCTCGGCGGGTGGGCGTTGTTCGCGCTGGTGGCACGCCTGGCGGTGGGTCGGCGGGACCCGTTCGGGCTGTGGGCGGTGCTCGGTGGCGTGGCGCTGCTGCGCAGCGTGCTGCTGCTGGCGGTGCTGGCCGGGCGCGGGCCGGGCGGCTACTGGTTCGTGTTCTGGGCCGAGCCGGCCCGCCGGGCGGTGTACCTCACCGTGGCGGTGGCGGCGTTCTGCTGGCTGTTCGCGGCGACCGCGCTGGTGCTGCGCGACCGGTACGGCATGCGCCGCCGGCGGGCCGCCGGGCTGACGCTCACCGCTGCCGGGGTGCCGCTCGCGGTGCTGGCCGGGCTGGTCGCGTGGATCGGCGCGGAGCGGGCGCTGACCGTCTGGAACGACCAGATGGCGTTGCTGCCGTGGGGGCTGTCCCGCATCCTCGGCATCACCGTCTACCTGGGCATCCCGACGAGCCTGCCCGGGTGGGCCGCCGGGGCCGGCGCGGCGCTGGCCGCCGCCGGACTGCTGCTGTCGGTTCGTCGGCGTGCCCACGGGGTACCGGTGGCTCAGGAGCACCGGTGAGGAGGACGACATGACCGACCCCAGGTACGCACCGATCGGGCTGGCCGCCGCCGGGCGGCTGGTCGAGGACGACGGCGGGACCGGCGGTGGTGAGGTCGTCGGCGCGGCCGACGCGGCGGCCGACGCCGCCCGGGCCGGCGCCGACGTGGACCTGTCCGGGGCCACTCGGGACAGCGACGGCACCCCGGTCGGCGCCGCCGACGCGCAGGCCGACCGGAAACGCGCCGCCGACGGGTGAGCTGACCGACCCGACCCGACCCGACCCGCCACCGTCCACGGTGGCGGGTCGGCGGTAATGCGTCGCGTTCCCGGTGTGCCCGGTGCGACCATGTCGACATGCGTAAGATCCCCACGCTGTTCCGCCGTGACCCCGAGGACCGCCGACGCGTCCTCGACGAGGTCGACCCCGAGTGCCGGTGGGTGCTCGACGGTGAGGGCGTCGCCACCCGCAAGTACGACGGCACCTGCGTGCTGCTCGACGCCGACGGCACGTGGTGGGCCCGGCGCGAGGTCAAGCCCGGCAGGGCCCAGCCACCCGGCTACCGGCCGGTCATGACCGACGGGACCACCGGCAAGACCGTCGGCTGGGAGCCGATCGACCGCTCGTCGTTCGCGAAGTACCACGCCGAGGCCCTGGCGGCGCACGCGGGCGAGCCCCGCCCCGGCACCTTCGAGCTGATCGGCCCCAAGATCAACGGCAACCCCGAGGGGGTACGCGGACACGCGCTCGTCGCGCACGCCGACGCCGACCGGCTGGACGTGCCGCGCGACGCGGCCGGCCTACGCGAGTGGCTGCTGGCGCATCCCGCGTACGAGGGCGTCGTCTGGCACCACCCGGACGGCCGCCGCGCCAAGCTCAAGCGCCGCGACGTCACCGGACCGGAGCAACCCGCATGATCGAGGCGGTCTTCTTCGACGTCGGGGGGACGATCCTCGACGAGTCGCGCGAGTTCGCGGACTGGGCGGACTGGTTCGGCGTGCCCCGGCACACGTTCTCCGCCGTCCTCGGCGCGGTGATCGCCCGGGGGCAGGACTGGCAGGAGGCGTTCCGGACCTTCCGGCCCGACTTCGACCTGGCGACCGAGTTGGCGCGTCGGGCCGCCGCCGGCCGGCCGGAGTCGTTCGCCGAGGAGGATCTCTACCCGGACGCGCGGGCGTGCCTGGCAGCGCTGAAGGATCAGGGACTGCGCGTCGGTCTGGCCGGCAACCAGCCGGCACACGCCGAGGCGAGCCTGCGCGCACTCGACCTTCCGGTGGACGTGATCGGCACGTCGCACGGCTGGGGCGTGGCGAAGCCTGCGCCGGCGTTCTTCGCGCGGCTCGTCCGCGAGGCCGGCCATGACCCGTCGTCCATCCTGTACGTCGGCGACCGGCCCGACAACGACGCGGGCGCGGCCATGGCGGCGGGCATGCCGGCGTGCCTGATCCGGCGCGGGCCGTGGGGTCACATCCTCGACCTGCCGGCAGTGGCGCAGCGCTGCCTGTTCCGGATCGGGTCGCTCGACGAACTGCCGGGCCTGGTCGCGGCACACAACGCCGGCCGTCGGTCCGCCGTTCTACCCTCGGGGGCATGACGATTCAGCGCATGGACAACGTCGGCATCGTCGTCGACGACCTCGACGCCGCCGTCGCGTTCTTCACCGCACTCGGCATGGAGCTGGAAGGCCGGATGCCGATCGAGGGAAGCTGGGCGGGGAAGGTCGTCGGGCTCGACGACATGCGCAGCGAGATCGCGATGATGCGGATCCCGGACGCGCCGGGCCGGCTCGAACTGGCGACGTACCACTCGCCGCGGGCGATCGTGCCCGAGCCCAGCGTCGCCCCGGCCAACACGCGGGGCCTGCACCGCGTCATGTTCGCCGTCGACGACATCGAGGACACGCTCGCCCGGCTCCGCCCGCACGGCGCGGAACTCGTCGGCGAGGTGACGCGCTTCGAGGACAGTTTCCTGCTCTGCTACCTGCGTGGGCCGAGCGGCATCATCGTCGCGCTGGCCGAGCAGCTGAATTGAGTCGCTTACGCTCTCAGGGCGCCGAGGGCTGATCAGTCGCCGGCCATCTCCGGCCGGTGCTCTTTGATCCACTTCTGGACGTCGGACCTCAGCCAGACCTTGCCCTGCACGAGGTCGGCCACCGGCTCCGGGAAGTTCCGGTGACTGGTGATGACGTAGACACGTTGCTTGCTGATCCCGCCAAGCATCACGCGAATCTCCGCTGCGCCCACCAGCTCCATGTTCCGGACGCTAGACAGTTGCCCCGACTCCTTGACCCAGGTCAACGACTCGGTCACCGTAAGGGGTATGTCGACGCCAACCGGGTCCCCCGTGCCGAACCGCCAACGCCGAGCGGTCAGACCTCACCTGCCGAGTCGTCCGCTGTGGCTGTGCCGCGTCTGCGCCGCGCCGTGGCCCTGCCAGCCGGCCCGGCTCCTGCTGCTGATGGAGTACCGGCGCGACCGGGTGTCCCTGTCGATCTACATGGCCGGTTGCCTGTTCGACGCCACGGCGGATCTGCTGGCGCTGACCCCGAACCCGGGCCCGGATCCCGCGGCGCTGTTCGACCGGTTCATCGCGTGGACCGCTCGCGAACCACGAACGCCCGCCGCGCCGCACCCGCAGCCGCCGGCATCGCAGGCCTAATCCGCCAGGGCCAGGTCGGCGACCTCGGCCGCGCAGCCCCAGGACAGCGTCACCCCGGCCCCGCCGTGCCCGTACGCGTGCACCAGCCGTCCACCGCCGGGATCCCGCTCGACCCGGGGCCCGCCGTGCCGGACCGGTCGCAGCCCGATCCGCTCCCCCAGCACCGGCGCGTCCGCCAACCCTGGCACCAACGCGACGCAGCGACGCCGGATCGCCGCCGCCGTCTCCGGGTCCGGCCGAGTGTGCCCCACCCCGGGCTGGTAGGTGCCGCCGAGCACCACGTCGTGCCGGCGCGGGTGCACGTACGTGACGCCCGCCGGGTCGTCCTCGTCGCGTACCGAGACGGTCAGGCCGGGGTTCGCCACCAGCACGATGTGCCCGCGCGCCGGGTGCACGGCCGGGTCGGCGGCGAGCCGGCCGGCGGCCAGGCCGGTCGCGTTGACCACGGTCGGCGCGATCTCGTACGCCTCGGCGAGCGTGTCCAGCGCACGCCGGACGATCCGGCCGCCACCGGCCGCCACCTGCCGGTGCAGCCAGATCAGGTAGCGGTTCATCTCCACCGTCGGCGCGGTGAACCGCAGCAGCGCGGTGTACGGCGGCCGGGCCGGCTCGACCACCAGGTCACCGCAGGCGTCGGCCCACCAGGGCGGCCCGGCGTACGGGCGGCGCAACCACATCCGGGTCGGCCGGTCCACCACCCCGGGCACCCCGTCGGCGGCCTGGCGGCGCAGCTCGGCGTGGGTGTCCCGGGCCCAGCGCAGCACCCGCGGGTCCGCCTCCGTGTGGCTCGGGTACCAGACCGCCGCGGCCACCGTGGACACCGTGTCCGCCGGGTCGTCGGCGGTCAGCACGGTGACCCGCGCGCCGCGCCGCTGAAGCGTGACCGCCGCGGTCATCCCGATCACCCCACCGCCGACCACCACCACGTCCGCTGTCGCCATGGTCCGCTCCCCTCGCCCGTACCGTCGGTGTGTTGCCGATGGTGACCTCCGGCAGACGGTGCCGTCCAAGACGGATCGGACCGGCGGCGATAAGCGGCGCTTATGATGGGTGGCATGGTCGAGGCCCCGGGCGCCTGGTCGGACCTGCGCCGGCTGCGCTCGTTCGTGGTGCTCGCCGACGAGCTGCACTTCACCCGCGCGGCGGCCCGGCTGCGCATCGCCCAGCCCGCGCTCAGCCAGCAGATCCGCGCCCTGGAACGGCAGCTCGGCGTGCCGCTGGTGCACCGCACCAGCCGGGGCTGCACGCTGACCGAGGTCGGCGCGCGGGTCGCCGACGAGGCCGCCCGGCTGCTCGCCGAGGTGGACGCCGCCACCGCCCGCATCCGCGACCTGGCGCGGGGGCGGGGTGGTCGGCTGCGGTTGGCGTACACCCGGTCGGCGCGCGGCGGCCGGGTCGACACGCTGATCGCCCGGTTCCGGGCCGCCCACCCCGGTGTCGAGGTGGTGTCCGAGACGGCGTGGACCGCGCCGAACGTGGCCGGCCTGCTCGCCGGCCGACTGGACGCGGCGTTCGTCCGGCCGCCGGTGGACGAGCCGGCGCTGGCCTGCCGCACGGTCGACACCGAGGAACTGCTGCTGGCGTTGCCGGCGGGCCACCCGCTGGCCGCCGGCCGCCGCCGGATCGGCCGATCCGAGGTGGTCGACCTGCCGGCGGTGATGTGGCCACGGGAGAACGGGCCCGGCATGTTCGACCGGACCATCGCCCAGGTGTGGCCGCGCGGCGGCTTCCGGCTGGTCCGGCACGAACCGGACGACGAGCAGTTGCTGCGCGCGGTGGCGGAGGGCGACGTGGTCGCGGCCGTGCCGGCCGGTCGGGCGCGGGCGTTACGGCTACCCGGCGTACGGCTGCGCCGGTTCGCCGCCCCGACGCCCACCGTGGACGTCGGGCTGGCCTGGCCGGTGGACAGCACCAACCCGGCGCTGCACGCGCTGCTGGCGCTGCTCGACTGAACCGGCTCGCCGCGCTCACCGGGACGGGGAACCGATGGTCACCACCCGCGCCCAGTCCGGCGGCGGGTCCGGCACGCGATCCGGGTCCTGCTCGCTCCACCGCACCGGCCGGGGAAACAGGCCCACCACGGTCCGGCAGGAGGGCCGGGTGGCGGGCCAGGGCGTCTGCCCGTCGGTCAGCACGACGACGACGTCCGGGCGCCTTGCGTCCCGCAGCGCCCGCGCGAATCCGGTGCGCAGGTCCGTCCCGCCGCCGCCGACCAGCGCGAGGTCCTCGGTCCGGCACAGCGTCAGCACCCGGTGCGCGGCGGCGTCGCAGGGCAGCACGGAGACCAGGTCACGGCGGCCGCCCACGGCCCGGGCGATCGCGGCGACCTCCAGCAGCGCGCTGCCCAGTTCGGTGTCGCTGACCGAGCCGGAGGTGTCGACGACCACGCAGACGCGCGGTGGCCGGCGGCGCAGCGCCGGCAGGACCACACCGGGTACGCCGGCGGAGCGCCGCGACGGCCGACCGTAGGTGTAGTCGTCACCCGCCCCGGCGGCCGAGACAGCGGAACGGACGGCGGCGCCCAGCAGCTCCCGCCACGGCTGCGGCGGGTGGAACACATCCTCCGCCCACCGCCGCCAGCCCTTCGGCGCGGTCCCGGGCCGGCCGGTGATGCCCTCGGCCACCCGGAACCGCACCGCGTCCCGCTCCTGCTCGGAGAGCCCGTGCGCGCCGTCCGGTCCCAGGTCCCACGCCCGGTCCAGACCGTCGGCGCCGCTGCCGCAGTCCAGCCAGGCCAGGTGCTGGGTGAGCGGTCCGAGCCGGAACTGGCGCAGGTACTCCTCCATCAGCTGCCCCTCGGGCAGGCGCAGGCAGCCGGGCTCGACGGCGTCCGCCGGCCGCACCAGCCCGTCGCCGTACGCGTCGTCGTTGATCTCGCAGTCCGCGGCGATGTTGACCCGCAGCCGTTCCGCGGCCCCGGTCAGCCCGTGCTCCCGGAGAAACCGGTCGCCCCGGCCGTGGTGGTCGCGCAGCAGGTGGGACACCTCGTGCACCCACACGGCGGCGAGGTCCGCCACCGGCGTACGGGCCACGAAGAGCGGCGAGACGTAGCAGCGCCAGTGCCGGTCCACGGCCATCGTGGGCACCCGGCGGGACTCGACCACGTGCAGCGCGAACAGCGCGGTGGCCAGGTAGGGGCGGACCCGCGCCGCGTACAGGCGGGCGGTGAGCAGCTTGTCCCGGTCGAGGACGACGGTGGCGCTCATCGGCCGGCCGCGACCCGGGCCGCCGTCTCGTCGGCGCCCCGGGACAGCGACGCCACCGGGGTGAGGCGGTCGATCACCGGCGGGACGTCCCAGTCCTCGCGGCGGAGCCGGGCCAGCGTGGCGGCGGGGACCACCACCAGGTCCGGGGCGCCGGTCTCCGCCGCCCGGGCGAGCAGCGTCCAGGCCGCGTCCCACCGGGCGCGTTCCGGGCGACGACGGACCGCCTCCACCACCGCGTCCAGCACGGCCTGGCGCAGGTCACCCCGCTCGGGCAGGGCGGCGGCGTGCGGATCGGCCAGCACCTCCTCCGGGTCGGGCAGATCCATCCGGTCCAGGCTGGCCAGCAGCTCCAACCCCGGTCCGTCGCCCACCGCGCCGCGGACCAGCGCGGACAGCACGTCCCGGGAGGTGTCCGCCGCGGCGGCAAACGCGATCAGCCGCAACGCCATCTCCCAGCTACGCGGCGAGGGCCACGCGCCACCCCGGCCGGCCTCGCTGGTCGGCAGCCGGTGCACAAGCGTCGGGCGGGCCGACAGCAGCGTGCACACCGCGCGGCGGGCGTGTGCGACGGCGCCGGCCAGCCGCGCCGGGTCGAGCCGGGGCAGGGTCGCCCGGGGCCAGGTGCCGCCGAGACCGCGCACGACGACCTCGTGGTCGTGGCTCCACTGGAGATGGACGAACCGGTTGGCCAGCGGCGGGCTCAGCTCCCAGCCGTCGGCGGCCGAGGTACGCGGGTTGGCGGCGGCCACGATCCGGACCCCGGGCGGCAGGCGCAGGCTGCCGACGCGCCGTTCCAGCACGAGGCGGAGCAGTGCCGCCTGCACCGCGGGCGGGGCGGTCGACAGCTCGTCCAGGAACAGCAGTCCCCGGCCGGTGTGGACCAGGCGCACCGCCCAGTCCGGCGGTGCCATCGGCACGCCCTGGTTGGCCGGGTCGTCGCCGACGACCGGCAGACCGGTGAAGTCGGACGGTTCGTGCACACTGGCGATCACCGTCGTCAGTGGCAGCTCCAGGGACGCGGCGAGCTGGGTCAACGCGGCCGTCTTGCCGATCCCCGGCGCGCCCCAGAGCAGCACCGGCAGGTCGGCGGCCACGGCCAGCGTCAGCGCCTCCAGTTGCGGGTCGGGCCGCGGCTCGGTGGCGCTGGTCCCGAGCAGGGCGATCAGGTCGGCGGCGACATCGAGCTGCGCCGGCGGGTGGGTGTCGGTCCGGATGACGGCAGAGGGCATGGGCATCACCTTGGGGGTTCGTGACGGGCCGCGGCCCGGTCAGCGGAAAAGGGCGTGACGAGGGTGGGAACGCCGGTCCGAGGCGGATCGCGGGTCCCGGGTGGACGGCACCGGGCAGCGGCCGGCCAGCCCGGCCCGGAACAGCCCGTGGCTGATCCGCCGCAGCGCGGCGTCCTCAAGCTCCGCGCGCAGCTCACCGTGGCGCAGCAACGCGTCCGGCCCGAGCAGCGCCTCGACCGCCGCCACCGCGCCGGGCAGGTCGCCGTGGTCGAGGCGGGCGCGGATGTCGGGCAGGGAATCGGGCCGGCGGTGCGCCTCGTCGATCGCGCGCAGGCACGGCAGCGGCGTACCGGTGAGCGTGGCGAGCAGCTCCTCCCGGCGTACCTCCGCCGGGTCGTGGTCCAGCGGCGCGAGCACACCGTCGACGAGGCCGATCCGGTGCCGGGCGCCACGGCAGTCGACCAGGCGGGCCCGGTCTCCCGGCCGGTCGGCGCGGGGCCGGTCTCCTGGCCGGTCGGCGCGGGCCCGGGCGGTGGTCGGGGCGTCCGGGGCGAGCGCCGACGCCACGAGCGGGTGCAGCCGGTCGGGCTCGATCATCCGATGGCGCAGCAGTTCCACGTCCGGCGGCGTCCGGGTCGCCGCGTCCGGCAGCACCGGCAGCGCGGTCGACCGGCCCGGCCGGGCCGTCCACTCGTCGCCCCGGCGTTGCAGGATCAGGCGGCGACGCGGCCCGAGCCGCACCGCCACCGCCTCGCCGGTCGAGTCCTCGGCCCGGAGCAGCAGCGCCGCCTCCGCCGGCCACCGGTGTGCCGGGTAGCCGTGGGCCGGGCCCGCCGGGTCGACGGCCGACAGGTCGGCACCGGAGCGGAACCGCAGCTCACCTGCCCGGCGTGCGTCCCACAGGTGGCGGTGCAGGTCGAGTCGGAAGCGACGGTCGGGACGGGGATGCGGGTGGGCCGCCACGTCGTCGCCGGGGCCGGCCCACACCGCCAGGCTGATCCGTTGCCCGGCGTCGGCCCACGCCGGCGGCGTCCGCGCCACGAGCTGCGCCGCCCCGACGCCGCCCCGGCCGGGCGGGCCGTACCGGGCCAGCGTGACGGTCAGCCCGGGACGCAGCAGCCCGTCCGGGGCGGTCCTCGGCAGGTGCCAGCGCAACAGGTCGGGCGCCAGGTGCCGGAGGTCGTCGCGGAGCCGTGCGGCCAGCTCGCGGCCGTGCCGGTGGACGACCGCGCGCAGGCTCAGATCGACGTCGACGCGGGTGACCGCACAGGCACCGGCCCAGTCGCCCACCGAACGGCGGGCGGTCGCGGCCTGGATCATGTCGGGCGGGACGGCGTACTCACGCACCCGCTGCCAGAGGGAGAGGCGGGAATCCGCGTTCGCGGCGGGGGAGCGCATCAGCACTCACCTTGCGCGAAACGGGCCCCCAATCTGCACGAGAGAGTCATCGCCGAGGATCGTAGCGGCGCGCCCGGCGGACCGCCAGCGGTTACCCCGGACCGGCCACCGGCGCGGGCGCCGCCGGCGCGCCGCGGCCGGCGCCGGCGAGGCCGGCGACGAGCAGCAGGTACGCGGTCAGCTCGACCAGCACGGCGAGCGCCGGCACCGGCTGCGGCAGCGTCGCCGTGGGCGTGACGGCGTACAGCACCCCGGCCTCGGTGAACGTCGACACGGGCAGCCGCACCGCGTCGATGCTGGTGTCGATCAGCGGCAACGCGGTCACCGACAGCAGGACGGCGCCAGCCGCGGCGAGCCGGCGACCCCGGCCAACCAGCAGCACGGCGAGCGCCAGCGCGGCCAGCGCGAGGGCGAGCGCCGGCAGGACCGCCAGGATCAGCGCGCCCACCGCGTCCGCCACGTCCGGGCCGCCCGGGCGGGACAGGTCCTCGGCCAGCAGGTCCCGGCGGAGGTCGACGACCCGGATCAGCGCGTACCCGACGATCGGCGCCGCCCCCAGCGCGGCGAGCACCACCGGGCCGCGCGTGACGCGACCGCGCCACCCGGCCAGCAGCAGCGCGACCGCGGCCAGCGCCGCCCCGCACGCGGTGAGGCCCGCCTCGATGCCGGCCGTGACGTCGACGTGCTCGATCCGGCCGTACGCCGTCCAGCCGAACTCCCGGGTGCCGGGTGCCCCCGGCATGGTGCGGACCGCGTCCACCAGCAGCACCGCCAGTGCCACCGGCACCGGCCACCGCAGGGCCGGCCGGCCACGGGCCAGCGCGTAGGCGAGCAGCAACGCCAGGCTCAGCACCTCTGCGCCGCGCCACACCGGGTGCGCCGCCAGGACGCCGACGGCGTGCAGCGCGGCGCACACCACCGCACCGGTGAGGAGCAACGGGCCACGGCGCACGCCGCGGATCCTGCCACGGCGTGCGGGCCCGCCGCTGCCCCGCGCGTTCAGCTTCCGGTGGCCAACTGCTCCTTCGCGTCGTCGTAACCGGCCTGGCCCGGTGCGTCGGCCGGCGAGTAGATGACCCGGATGACGCCCGTCGGGTACGCCTCCGTCGCGGTCACCCGGAGGTGGTACGGGCGGTCGCCCTCGTCGAACAGCTTGCGTCCCTTGCGGGCCGCCACCGGGTGCACCAGCAGCCGCAGCTCGTCGACCAGCCCGGCGGCGAGCAACTGCTGCACCACCGAGATCGAACCGGGGATGAGGATGCCCTTGATGCCGGCGTCGGCCTTGAGCGCCGCCACCGCGTCGACCAGGTCGCCCTGGATCAGCTCCGAGTTGCGCCAGGAGAACTCCAGCGGCTGGCGGGAGACGACCACCTTGCGCGTGTCGCCGAGCTGCTTCGCGAACGGCGCGTCGTCGCCGCCTTCGGCCTCCCGGCCCGGCCACGCGCCGGCGAAGCTGTCGTAGGTCTCCCGGCCGATCAGCAGGACGTCGGAGGTGTCGTAGTCCTCGGTGACGGCGCGGCCCATGTTGTCGTCGAAGTAGGGGAAGTGCCAGTCCGGGTCGATCTCGGCGACGCCGTCGGCCGAGATGAACAACGTGGAGACGACCTTCGCCATCGTGGTGCTCCTTCATGTTCCAGGTGATGTCGACGGGTGGACCGCCGTCGCCTACCAAACTCATCGCCTCGTCAGCGGGTCACGCCTCAGAACGTGAAGTCCGGCGGCGCGCCCTCGCCGACCCGCCCGTCCACCGCCTCGCGGAGCAGGTCGGCGTGTCCGGTGTGACGCGCGTACTCCTCGATCATGTCGAGGAGCATGGCGCGGACGGTGGGCGTGCGGCCGTCCGGCCAGGTGAAGGAGGCGGGCCCGGCCAGGCCACGCTCCTCGGTCACGGCCGCCACCAGGACGCGGGAGCGCTCGACCGCGGCCCGCCACAACGCGTGCGCCTCGCCCGGAGCGTCGGTCGCGCCGGTGCGCCACTCCCAGTCGGGGACGGCCTCGAAGTCGACGCCGTCCCACGGGGGGCCGTGCTCCTCGCCGGCCAGCTTGACGGCCAGCCAGTCCGCCTCGACCAGGGCCATGTGCTTGACCAGGCCGCCGAGCGTCATCGAGCTGGCGGCCGTGGTCGCGCCCAGCCCTTTCTCGTCGAGCCCGGACGTCTTCCAGGCGAAGGTCCGCCGGTTGCGCTCCAGGACCGAGAGCAACGCCTCGGCCTCGGTGGGGGCTGGCCGTCACCTCAGTCATCGCCGGATCATAGGCCGCCGTGACGGCTGCCGGCTGTCCCCCGTTGCGCCTGACGCGTGAGAAGGGGCCCCTTCTATACCGGAGGCGTTAAGCGGGGGCCCCTCCTTGCTCCCGAAGCGATCAGGAATCGAGAAGCGGGGCGGGTAGGGCGGTCGTAGCGTTTCTGCTGAGCGGGGCGGCGTCACGTCGACCGCCGGGGAACGAGGGGGAACCGAGATGAGCGAGGGCTTCAGCGCCGAGGAACGCGCCGCGATGAAGGAGCGCGCGGCCGAGCTGCGCGCCGAGGGGAAGAAGGGCGGGAAGAAGGCCGACGAGTTGCAGGCGGTCCTCGACCGGATCGCGCAGATGGCGCCGGCCGACCGCGAGCTGGCCGAGCGCGTGCACGTGACCATCACCACCGCCGCTCCCGAGCTGTCGCCGAAGACCTGGTACGGCATGCCCGCGTACGCGAACGCGGCCGGCAAGATCGTGGTCTTTTTCCAGGACTCGGGGAAGTTCAACTACCGCTACTCGACGGTGGGCTTCCAGGACGCGGCCAACCTCGACGACGGCGACATGTGGCCGGCGTCGTTCGCGCTGCTGCGGTGGAGCCCGACGGTGGAGAAGAAGCTCACCGAGCTGGTGCGGACCGCGGTCTCCTGACGGCCTTCCGGTTGCCCCGGTCCTCACGGACTGCCCCTCGGCGGGCCGCCGATGCGGGCCGGCTCACCGTTGCCAGGAGTCGAGTCCGCGGACGGCGGCGCGGGCGACGTCGTCGGCGAGGTCGGGGTTGTTGCTGCTGCCCTCCCAGCCCTGGTCGTGCACGACGGTCACCGCGTCGGCGAGCTTCACCACCGTGATCTGGCTGGTGGTGGTGCCCTCGGCCGGGCTTCCGTCGAGACTCGTCGCCGGCCGGGTCAGCGTCACCAGCAGCGCGTCGTCGCCGGTGCTCGGCAGCGGCTGCGACCGGACGGTGACGGTAACGCCCCGCTCCGGGAAGGAGCGGCAGCGTGCCAGCGCCTCCCGGACCCGGCGCAGGTAGTCGCCGGTGCCGGTGCCGGTGAAGGCGAAGACGGTCTGGTGCAGCGTGCCGTAGGGGACGTTCTCCGGTGGGTCCCCGGGCGTCTGGTAGGTGCTCGTCATCGCGGCGCTCGCGGTCACCGATCGGCCTCCGGTGGCGAACTCCTCGGCGCACAGCTTCGGCAGCGCGTCGGCGACCTCCACCGGCTGGGGGGCACCCTTGCGCAGCTCCGCGGGCAGGTCGACGAACGCGGACTTCGGAATGGTCACGGTCGTGGCGGTCGACGACGACGCCGACGGCGCAGCGGCGGACGTGGGGGCCGTCGACGGCGTGGTCGGCGCACCAGCGCCCGGGTCTGTCCCGCCGTCGGTGCAGGCGCCGGCCAGCAGTGTGGCGGCGAGCACCGACAGGCCCCACAGTCGCCGCCGGTCGGGTGGGCACGGTCTGTTCACATCGACCTCCCTTTCTCCCGGCGTGCCCGCTCCCGATCCCGCCGAAACGCCGGAGCCGAATACAAATGTACGCTTGCACAAGCGTACGTTTGGGTTAGGGTGGGGACGTGCCCGACCTCGACCTCGCGTTCGCCGCGCTCGGCGACCCGGTCCGCCGCGCCCTGGTGACCCGCCTCGCCCACGGTGACGCCACGGTGGGCGAGCTGGCCGAGCCGTTCGACCTGACCCCGCAGGCGATCTCCCACCACGTGGGCGTGCTGCGCCGCTGCGGCCTGGTCGAGCAACGCCGCGAGGGCACCCGACGCCCCTGCCGGCTCCGGGCCGACCAGCTCGCACTGGTCGGAGCCTGGGTCGACGAGCAGCGCCGGGCCTGGGACGACCGGCTCGACGCGCTCGACCGCCACCTCGACGACGAGGCGGGGGCCCGGTGACCGCCCGCGCCGAGCGGCACGGCGACGAACTGATCGCTCGTCGACACCTCCGCGCCGGGGCGACCCGGGTCTGGGCCGCCTTCACCACGCCGGCGGGCCTCGCGGCGTTCTGGGGCGGCTCGCACGCCGAGGTCCCACCCGGGTCGGTGACCGTGGACGCGCGGCCCGGCGGCGAGTTCGCGCTCGACACCCGCGCCCCGGGCGGCGCGACCCGCCGACTCCGCTTCGTCTACGTGCGCCTCGACCCGCCACGCGAGCTCGTCTTCGACGAACCGGTGACCGGCCTGCGCACGACCGTGACGCTCCGGC
The DNA here is from genome assembly GCF_003027925.1 of Micromonospora sp. RP3T. Classification (GTDB taxonomy): domain Bacteria; phylum Actinomycetota; class Actinomycetes; order Mycobacteriales; family Micromonosporaceae; genus Micromonospora. The sequence continues at coordinate 13,968 of NZ_PYPS01000010.1, read as the reverse complement.
CCGCCGGCGAGGGCACCGAGCTGACCGTCCACCAGCGCCGGCTCCCGCCGGAGCTGCGGACCACCCGGGCCGCGGACGGGCTCGCCTCGATCCTCGACGCGCTCGCCGCCCACCTTTCCACCGAAGGAGCCGACAGTGCCGCAGCTCAGCCAACGTGACCTGGTCGACGAATACTTCGCCGGCTTCCGGGCCGGCGACCACCCGCGCATCCTGGCGACGCTCACCGACGACGTGGAATGGGTCATCCACGGTCACCGCACCACCCGGGGCCGGACGGAGTTCGACGGCGAGATCGAGAACCCGGCGTTCGCCGGCCGCCCGCAGCTCGACGTCGAGCGGGTGCACGAGGACGGTCCCGTCGTTGTGGTGACCGGCGAGGGCCGCGGGGTCAGCGTGGCGCACGGGCCGTTCCGCTTCGCCTTCAACGACCTGTTCACGTTCCGCGACGGGCTCATCGCCCGTGTCGACTCCTACGTGGTCCCGCTGCCCTGAGGCCGGCCCCGGCCCGGTGGGCAGCGTGTCGTTTCCGTACAAGACAGCGGGCCGCCCGGATTCCTAGCCTCTCCCCATGCGTGATCTTGTCTATACCGGTTTCCTGTCGCTCGACGGCGTGGTGGACTCTCCCGGCGGCGGGCCGGGCGAGGAGCACCGCAGCGGTGGCTGGGTGGTGCGGGACATCGAGTTCGTGCCGGAGGCCTTCTCACTCAAGGGCGAGGAGCTGGCCGACACCACGGCGTTGATGTTCGGCAGCCGCAGCTACCAGGCGTTCGCGCCGGTCTGGCGGGACTCCGACGACCACGCCGACTACCGGGAGCTGCCGAAGTACGTGGTCTCGTCCGGCCTGCCCGACGACGCGCTCGTCGACGGCTGGGGCCCGACGACGATCCTGCGCTCGACCGACGAGGTGGCCGCGCTCAAACGGGGCGAGGGCGGGGCGGTCTTCATCCACGGCAGCGCGGAACTCGCCCGCCGCCTGTCGGACGCCGGTCTGATCGACCGGTACCACCTGCTCGTCTTCCCGGTGCTGCTCGGCGCCGGGAAGCGCCTGTTCAGCACCACCGACAAGGACAGGCAGAGGTTGCGGCTGCGGGAGTCCGAGACCTACTCGAACGGCGTGCTGAAGCTGATCTACGACGTGGTCCGCTGACCCAGGTCCAGCGCGATCGGTCGGCCCCCGCCCGCGCGCAACTGCCCCGCCGTCCGCCCGACGTACCGGCGCAGCGCGCGGGCCAGGTGCGGCTCGTCGGCGTACCCGAGCCGGGTGACCGCCTCGGCCACCGCGACGCCGGCGGCCAGCAGCACCGCGGCCTCCCGGGCGCGTTCGATCTGCCGCACGGCGCCCTGGGTCAGCCCGGTCGCCGCCCGGAACCGACGTTCCAGGGTGCGCGGTGACGCGAAGGGGTGGTGGCCGCGGCGAAGCTCGGCGACGAACGGGTCGCGGACCACCGCGCCGGCCCGGACCAGCCGCTCGACAAGCGCCTCGGCGTCGTCCGGGCCCGGTGTCTCCCACCGGTCGCCGGCCAGCCGGAACGTCCGGCGAGTGACGTCGGGCAGCGTCGCGCCGCGGTCGACCAGGGCGGGGGCGGGGAGGGCGCGCAGCGACGTCCCGACCGCGAACTCGATGCCGACGAAGGCGGCGCCCGCCGGTACCGGCGCGACGCCCGCGCCGGTCTCGGGCCCGGAGACGCTCGCGTACGGCCGGCCGTCGTACTGCCAGAACACCAGGCCCCAGCACGCGGTGGCCACCGACGTCATCTCCGTGACCGACCCGCTGGCGCAGGTCCACACCGTGTCGACCCACCCGGAGTCGGACGCGCGTGTGGTGAAGCCCAATGCCACGGCGGCAGGATACGGCGCTCGGCCGACAACCCCTACCGGGCCGCGGGGTCCGGCCCGTCGGGCCGGGCGGCGACCGCGTCGCGGGCGGGGTAGCCCAGCACCTCGGCCAGGTCACCGGCCGCCGCGGTGTACGCGGCGTAGATGTCGTCGTCGAAGTGGTTGCGCCAGTCGCCGGCCGCGCCCTTGCGGTAGTGGGAGATCCGGCCCGGCGTCTCCTTGTCCTTCTTCATCTTCGTGAAGCTGTAGCGGGCCAGCAGCGCGGTCAGGTCGGACGGCGGCAGCGTGATGCCGCAGTGCCGCATCAGCCGGTCCACCTCTTCGGCCTGCCGGTCGCCGGTCAGGTCCTCGTAGCGGAACAGCCGGAACGTCTCCGCGGGTGGGGCCACCGCCCACGAACGCATCTGCCCGAACTGCTTCTTGTCGCGGAGGCGGTCGATGACAAAGAGCATCCCCTCCTTCTTCGACTTCTCCTGGAGGGCCTTACGGGCCTGCGGGATGTCGCCCATCGGGGCGTGCGAGTTCCGCAGCGAGAAGTAGCTCGACACCACCACGTCGCGCGGGTCGCGGATCACGAAGAAGGCGCGGTACGTGCCGGCCTTCGGCACCGTCTCGAACCGGCGGTGGGACAGGAAGATCGCGAGGCCGACCCGGCCGCGCGGGACGGGCGCGGTCGCGCCGCCGGAGTAGAAACGCGGGTCGTACGGCAGCAGCCCGGAATGACGGTAGACGGTCGGATCGCTGAACAACGCCTTGATCCACTGGCTGCCCGTCTTGCGGACGGTGCAGTGGAAGATGTTGTCGAATTCGCTGCGGGAAACGACCGGCACGGTGAGCCGCATCCGGGTGTTGCGCGTTTCCATCTGCGCCCGCCGGGCCGCGACGCGCATGGAGTTCGGCGTATTGTGCTTGGCGAATTCGACGGCGCGATTGATCATTCTTCCAAACCTGTTCCGCGCCCCGCGGAGCAGGGCAAACCGACACTTACGCGCATGTCGCACAGCCGGAATCCGCAGACTCCATCCGCTCGCCCCGCGCCCCGATGCGCCGCTAGGAATATCCCCGACGGTCCCATTGATGTCAATCGGAGCAGACCTGAGAGTACGCTGAAAATCCGCAATTTACATAGGAATTGCAGGAATGGCGGCGCGCGCGATTCCGGTCCGCCGCGCCCGGGCCGGCACCCGGGGCGCGCCACCCACCGGCACAATGTGCGTCGTGCTCACCGCCACCCGCGCGCTGCTGACGTCGCTCGACCCGCTCCCCCACCGGGCCCGGATGCGCCACCTCGCCGGCTGGGCACGCACCGCGCCCGACCGCGCCCAGGTCTGCGCCGACCTCCGCGGCCGGGACGCCTACGCCCGGCGGCTCGCGTTGATCGCCGCCATGGTGGTCCGGGACGACGCCGCCGTCGCCGCCGCGACCCGAGACCCGCAGCCGTCGATCCGGGCCGCCGCGCTCGCCGGGGCGCTGCGCGGCGGCACGCCCGCCGGCGACCTCACCGACCGACCCGCAGCCGACCGGCGACGGGTCTACCGCACGCTGCGCCGCCGGCCCGTGCCGGCCGTCGCCGACGCGCTGATCATCGAGGTACGCGACCGGTTCGGCGACGCGGAGGCCGCCGCGTTGCTGCCGGCCTGCGGCACCGACACGGTACGGGCGTTGCTGCCCGACCTGGAACACGCGCTCGACCCGGAGCGGCTGGTCCGCCGGCACGCCGGCACGCTGCTGGCCCGGACCCGCGAGCGGCTGGCCGTGGCCCCGCCCGAGCAACGCGCCCGGATCTGGGGCGAGGTCGCCGGCGCGGTGCTGCGATGCGACCCGGCGGAGGCGCTCGACCTGCTCGAACGGTACGCGCCGGAGCGGTCGCTGCCCGGCCCGCCGATCGCGTACGGGCGGCTCGCCGGGTACGACGCGGGCCGCGTCGTACGCCTGCTCACGGTGCCGGGACGCGCGGCCTGGGTGGCCCGGACCGCGCCGACGCCGGCGCTGCTGCGACGCCTCGCGACGCTGCCCACCGACGAGCTGGCGCCACTCGCCGTCCGGTTCCGGGACCATGGCCGGAGCCTGGCGGCGCTGCTCGACGCCGTCGCGCCGCACCGGCGCGGCGAGCTGTACGACCTGGCGTTCGCCGGCACCGACACCACGCTGCTGGTGCCGGCTGCCGAGGTGGTGGACGTGCTGCCGGCGACGGTCCGGGTCCGGGAGGCGACCCGGGTGCTCGGCCTGCCCCGGATCCGGGAACGGGAGGCCGACGTCCGCGCGTGGAGCGCGTACCTGCCCTGGCCGGACGCGTCCGCCGCCCTGGACGGCGCGGTGCGCTCCGGTGACGCGGACGAGCGGGCCACCGGCTGGGCGCTGCTGGTGGCCGCCGCCCGCCGCTCCCGCGACCCGCGCGCGGTGGCCGAGCTGGTCGCCCGGCTCGCCCGGCTGCGCAACGAGCAGGATCCGGTACGCGCCTCCGCGCTCACCGCACTGTCCCGGGTCGCGCCGCTGCTCACCGCCGACACGGCCGACGGGCTGACGCGGGTGACCACCGACGCGGTCGACGCGCGGGACGCCTCGGCCGCCACCACGTCGGCGCTGAGCCACCTCGCCGTCGACGTGCTGGCGCGCCACGTCGACGTGACGCCGCTGCGCGGCTGGGCGTTGCTCACCATCGACCGGGTGAGCAGCGGCGCGACCGTGCCGATGCTGCGCCGCTTCGACCAGGTGCTGCGGCGCGGGCAGGAGACCATGGTCTTCGAGCGGCTGCGCGGCTGGGTCGAGGCCGGCATGAGGCGCGGCAACCACGCTCCGCTCTTCGCGCTCACGTACGCGCTGGGCAGGCGGGCCTGGCGGCTGCCCGCGCTCCAGGGGCTGCTGCGCCGGGCGCTCGCCCGGGGCACGCTGCCCGCGGTGGCGCGGACGGCGATCGCGCTGTGGCTCGCCGACCCGGCCACCCGCGCCGAGCGGGTGGCCGAGGTGCTCGGCGTCGACGCGTCGGCGGTGACGCTGCACGTGGTCTGGGAGACGGTCGGACGCGTCCGCACCGACCTGCTCGACCGGGCGCTGGGGCGCCGCCCGCGCGGCCGGTTCGTCGAGTCCGGGATCCGGTGGGTGCCCGGCCACGCGCCGGGGGCCGCCCGCTGGCTGCCCCGCCAGCAGGCCCGCTTCGTGGAGCTTCAGGAGCTGGTCGTCACCGACCCCGGCCACGTCGTGTGGCAGCGCGCGGCGGCGATCCGGGCGGCCGCCGGACTCGGTGACGCCGGGCGGGCGCTGGTCCGGCGCCACCTCGACGCGCCCGAGGTGCCGATTGCCGAGGCGGCGCTGGGTGCGCTGGTCCGGACCGACCGCCCGGACGAGGCGCTGCCGGTGCTGCTCCGGTACGCCGACGGCGACCGGGCCCGGGTCGCGCTGTACGCGGCGGCCCGCGCCGCCCGGCACACCCCGCCGTCCCGGCTGGTCGACCTGCTCGGCACGCTGCTGCGGACCGGGACCGCGAAGCTCACCAGCCGGAAGGAGGCCGCCCGGCTGCTGGCCCGCTACGGGCCGCCCACGGCGATGGCGACGCTGCGCGACGCGTACCTCGATGCGGGAACGCACCGGGACCTGCGGGCGGCGATCGTCTCCGCCGCCCGGCAGCGACTGACCCCGGAGGCGAGCTGGACCGTTCTGCGGGCCGCGGTCGACGGCAGTCGCGAGGAACGACGCGCGGTCCTCGGCGCGTATCCGTATTGGCTCCCGGAGCGCCACCGACCCCAATACGCCGCGCTCGTCGTCGAGGCGTGTCGCGCCCCCGACCGGGAGGTCCGGCGTGCCGCGTTCGACCGGCTCGGGGACTGGGCGCCCTGGTTGGCCGACGTCGCCGACCTGGTCGTCGACCGGCTCACCGACCTGGACGAGACGCTCGTCGACGTGGCGGTGGCCGACCTGCTGCGGGCCGGCGGCGACGAGGTGCTCGGCGTCGCGCTGGCGCGGCTGGTCGACCGGGACGCCGCCGACGACCGGCCCGGCGACCCGGCCGCCGACCGGCCGGACCGGCGGCGCGTCGACGTGCTCGTCCGCGGCGCTGCCGTCCGGGTCACGCACCGGCCGGCCGACTCCGACCGGACCGCGCTCGTCGACGCCGCCCGGTGGCTCGCCGGCCGGCCCGGTTTCGTCGGCACGGCCGCCGGCCTGCTGGTCGACCTCGGCCGGCTGGACAACCTGGACGAGGTCGCGGCGCTCTGCGCGGGCCGGCCCGTCCTCGCGGTACGCGCCGCCGGACGGCTCGACGCGCGCCTGCGCGCCCTCCCGGACTGGCCGGACCTGGCCGGGCTCGACGACGTGGTGGCGCTGCTGGCCGGCCGGGGTGACCTGGCCGGCGGGCTGTTCGCGGTGGCGCTGGTCCGGCACGGGGCGGTCTCCGGGTGGCCGCAGCCGTGGCGGGGCCTGCTGACCGGGCTGCGCCGGCACCCCGACGCCGACGTGCGGGAGGAGGCGTACCGCGTCGACATGCGGGAGGCAGCGCACACCCGGTAGGGGTCGGACCACTGCCCCACGGGCGCCGGCCGCGCTGACGGTCGACGCGGCCGGCGCCCGTCGGTCAGTTGATGGTGACCGAGTACGAGTTGGTGGTGACCTGCCCGTTGCCGGTGAAGATCTCCGGTCCGGCCTGGACGCTCGTCAGGTACTTCGAGTTGCTCACCCAGCCGCGCTGCACGAGGTCGTTGGTGAAGTCACGGATGTTGAGCGTCGCGTTCGTGGTGTTGGCCGCCCGCACGTACGAGTAGACGTTCCAGGTGCCGACGTAGCCGCGCCACACCTCCCAGGTGGTGCCCGCGATGGTGACGGTGCCCTGGCGGCTGCCGGCCGGGGAGGCGTTCGAGCGGTAGAGCCAGATCATCAGCTCGTCGGTGGGCTGGTCGGCCGAGCCCGGGTTGGCCATCGGGTGCAACCACATGTCGTACGCGACGTTCTGGTTGACGGTGCCGTTCTGGGTGACGTTGAAGCTCCAGCTCGTGTTGACGTTGCGGTTGGCGGACAGTTGCACCGGCAGGCCGGTGCCGGAGCGTCGCCAGCCCCAGTGCCAGCCGAGGATCGCCGCCGCGAACGACTTGACGGTGCCGGCCTGGCCGCTCCACGAGTAGCTGGTCCCCCACGAGATCCGGTCCCCGGAGCCACCACTGGTCCAGATGCACTGGCTGCCGGAGCCGGAGCTGCCGCCCCACTGGTTGTTCGGGATCCAGTACTTGCCGATGTCGATCAGGTCGGTGCTGCCGCAGAGCTTCGGCGACGGCGGGTAGTCACCGGGCGGCGGCGGCGAGGTGGGCGGTGTGGTGGTGGGCGGAGCCGGGGTGGTGGGCGAGGTCGAGCCGGTGCAGGTCGTGCCGTTGAGGGCGAACGACGTCGGCACCGGGTTGCTGCCGGTCCAGGTGCCGTTGAAGCCGATGCTCGCGCTGCCGTTGGTGGGGATGGCGGCGTTCCAGGTGGTGTTGGTGACGGTCACCGCGGCGCCGGTCTGGGTGAAGCTGCCGTTCCACAGGTCGGTGACCTGCTGGCCGGCGCCGAACGACCAGGTGAGCCGCCAGCCGTTGACCGGGTCACCGAGGTTCTTCACGCTGACGTTCGCGCCGAACCCGCCGGACCACTGGTTCGTGACGGAGTAGCTGACCTGGCAGCCGGCGGCGGCGTACGCCCGGGTGGCGACCGTGCCGGCGGTGACGAGCGTGACCGCCGCGGTGGCGGCCACCAGCGCTCGGATGCGTTTCCGGGACATGGGTTCTCCGTTCCGCCGCCCGACGGGGCGGCGATGGGCGTCGTGAATCGCGCCCCGTCGCACCGGCGACATGCCCGGAAGCCGCCGGGTGGACATGGCGTCGGCCCGACCACCATGCCATTCATCGAGGCTTGTCGTTGTAACGGTATGTCGGCCGCGGAATTCACGTCAACGCGGAAGCGGACGCGCGGGCCGGTCACCGGTGCGACACGTCGGTCGTGCGCTCACGGTTCCACCTGCTCCTCGTCCGGGACCACCGCGTCGGCGTCCAGGCCGGCGCCGTCCAGGACCTCAAGGACCCACTGCCACCGCCGGGCGTGGCGCATGCAGAGTTCGGCGTACCGCGCGGTGAGGTCGTGGTCGGCCACGTCCAGCACGCGCAGCACCCGGTCCTCGTCGTCCGCGTCCGCCTCGAAGACACCTGCCATCGCGCCGCCCAGCAGGTCGAGGCGTCCATAGACCGCCGACACCGCGTCATCCACCCGGCCCTCGACCTTGTGCGCCAGGTGAGGATCGTCGTCCTCGACCGCGCTGACCTGCGGCAGGTCGAGGTCCTCGTACCGCGGCACCGGTGGCGGAAAGTGCAGCTCGGCGGTCCGGACCAGCCGGACCGCCCGGGTGACTAGCCGGCCGAACTCCGCCCGGTCCTCCCAGTGCAGCCCCCGGTCACGACCGATCCGCTCGACGACCTGCCAGGTCCGTCGGTCCAGCCGCACCCACCAGAGGACGTCGTGCAGGAACGTCGGCGGCCTCTCGGGCCGGAGTCGCCGCTTGTGCCACTCCCGCTCCAGCAGTCGGGCGCCCTCGCACAACAACTGCCTGACGTACGAGGCGACCCGCGCCCTCGTGACGTCCGCGGGACGCGGCGAGACCGGCTGGAGGAACCGGTAGATGTCCTGCTCGAAGAAACGGAACACCGCGTGGTAACGCAACCAGGCCAGGTCGGACTCGCTGCTGAGAATCCAGGTACGCAGCCGGGACGCGGTGCCGTACCCGGTGTCGGACTGGGTGACGACACGCCCGGCATGCCCGCTCTCCGTGCTCTGCAGGGCGGCGCGCAGGTTCTCGACGGCCAGGTGGGTCAGGCGTTCCACCTCGCCCCTCGGGTCGGCCCGGGGTAGCCCGCATCTCCGGTCGTCCGGTCGCCGCGCGCGGAGCGTGCGGGGATATCCGGCCAGCGCGAAGGCCGCCACGCAGGCCGCGGTGTAGTAGTCGAGGTGGTTCATCGGCCTGAACGGGTTCCACCGGCGCTGCACCCGCCGGATGCGCTGCTCCAGCGCCCGGGGATCGGCCGGCCAACCGATCGTCAGGGCCCGGCGCGCCTTTGCCCGGTGGTACCGGAGCCACCAGGCCGGTAGGCACTCCGCGTCCCGTACGTCGAACTCCACGCGCTCCTGCGGCTCGTCACCGCCGGCGCACTCCGGTGCCGGGCCGGCGTCACGTCGGTCGTCGTTCAGCGCGCTCGTCAGGCGCAGCGGCGCCCACAGGTCGCGCATCGTGCGCAGCAGTCGGCGACCGATGTCGCGGTCCACGCCCGGCACGAGGCGGGCGAGGGCGGCGTCCTCGTGCAGCCGGTGGAACTCCTGCCAGGCCGCGAGCGCCAACAGGACGCGGGCGGAGGATTCCTTGGCGAGCAGGACGCGGACGCGGTCCTTCGCCTGCTCCGGGTCTACGGAGATGGTGCGGTTCACCACCGCGGGCCAGTAACGGTCGGCCAGGGCGGCGCAGAGCCGTTGCCGTGCCTGCTCGTGCGCCCGGTGCCGGTCGGTCCGCCGGTCGTCGGACGGGCCGTCGGCGAACCAGTCGCCCACCACCCGCTCGGTGTAGCCGAGAGCGCGGGCGTACTGGTAGCGCAGCCGGATCCACTCCGGGTGGCGGAGCAGCAGGCGCAGCGAGGACCAGGCGAACCGCCAGGGACGGACGAGCCGGTGGCGCCGACGGCTCCACAACGCACCCGTGTAGCGGCCCTCCAACTCGACCACCGCGAGCGCCGCCTCGTAGGTGTGCAGGGCGTCCAGGAAGAGCCCGAGATCCTCCTGCACGCTCGCCACCATCATCCTGATGTTGATGTTGAACGGGTCCAGGCGCAGCGCCTCCCGGTACCACCAGAGCGCCTCGTCGAGCTTCTGGTCGTCGTGCCGCTTCTTCGCCTCGCTGTAGCACTCGAACAGGTCGGCGGGCATGTCGCGGCCGTACCACTTGCGCCACGGCGGGTTCCTGGCCAGGCGCGTGGCCGGCAGGATCTTTGCCATGGTCCAGTAGGCCGCCCGACAGGTGGCGTCCTCCCAGCTCTGTCCCCACATGGTCGTCGTCGTGCTCCGGGAGCGGCCCAGCAGCGACGTGACCGTGACCGACAGCCCGAACCGCGGCTCCTGCGCCCGCTTCTGCAGCGTCGCGGTCACGAAGTACCCGTTCCTCGGCCACAACGCGGCCGCCACGCGCGTGATGACCTGCATCGGGGACGAGGTGTCGCCCTGCTTGGACAGGGCGTCCATGAAGCCCTGCGGCGCCGGGTCGGACGGGCCGGCGTACGGCGGGTAGACGTCGGTGTCCGCCAACTGCCGGCAGAACCTGCTTCGCAGGTAGGTGGCGCACCCGTCGCTCTCGTGGGTCCCGTTCTCGAACTTCCGGATGTCGATCGGCCCGGGACGGGAGGCGAAGCTCGACTGCTGCCAGGACCGCCAGGCCAGGTAGGTGAGCAGGCCGACGCCGAGCAGGCCCAGTTGCCGCCACCGCAGCGGGCCGCCGGCGAAGAACATGACGCGCAGGCCCGCCAGCACCCCCCGCAACCCGTCGGTGAGGGCCGTCCACACCTGGTGGGGTGCCCACCGGGGTTCCTTGACCACCCCGTCGCCGGCCAGATACAGGCAGACCAGCAGCGCCACGCTGAACAGCAGGGCGAGCGTCAACGCCGCCCTCGGGTGCGGCGTCGGGAGCGACGCGGGAGCGGTCCCGGACCCCTGCCGGGCCCGGCGCGGGGCCCGCGCGTCCCACGATTCGGGACGACGGACGTGGCACCCGCAGCGTTCCCCGACACCCCACATCCGCCGCCCCCGTGCGTCCTGACCTGCTCTCCAGCGTAGGCAGCAGGCGCGCGGACGCGGGCCGGGAACACGAAATCGACACCCGCCGTCGGCCGTCGCGGCGGTCGCCGCCGGCCGTCGCGGCGGTCGCCGCCGCCGCGGGGCACGACTCACCGGCCCGGACGACGGGTCACCCGGACGTCATCCGGTCGGCGGGGAGAACCCGAGCCGCCGTGGACGACATTCCTGGCTCCGAGGACGTCCAGCCCTGCCGGTGCAGCCGTTCGACGCCGTCCAGCAGCAGGTCCAGCGCGAACTCGAACTCGAACTGGTCGTCGCAGCCCGAACCGACCACCGATCCGTCCTCGTGGGACGCCGCCCCGGCGACCTCCGCGAGGTGCGGGAACCGCGCGGCGGCCTCCGGCGGGAACACGGCCGACGGCTCGGGCCCGGACGTGCCGGACCGGCCGGCGCGCCGGGACGCGTCGAACAGTTCCTGGCTGAAGCCGAGGATCCGGCTGCCCATCGCGTGCATCACGTGGTGCGCCAGGTCGACGGAGAACCCACCGGCCCGGAACGCTCCGACCATGGAGTCGAGGTAGGCCAGGACCCCGGGCGTCGCGGTGTCGCGCGTCTCGATGGCCAGCGACGCCCAGGGGTGGCGACGGAGCATCTGTCGCGCGGAGAGCACGCGCCGGCGGATGGTGTGTTTCCAGTCGCCGTCGGCGGCCGGCGGGTCGATCTCGGCGACGACCTCGTCGATCATGCCGTCGAGCAGTTCGTCCTTGTTGGCCACGTGCTTGTAGAGGGCCATCGGCACGACGCCCAACTCCTGGGCGAGGTTACGCATGCTGAGCGCGGCGATGCCGGCATCGTCGGCGAGCGCGACGGCGGTCCGCAGGATCCGTGCCCTGCTCAGTGGCGCCCGGCGCGCCACGTCGGCCTGCTCAGCCATCTCGTCCTCGCTCCCGGCGGCGGTGGTTGAACCCTAACCGCCTTGACAGGTGTACGCCGTACACCGACCATAGGTGTACGGCGTACACCAAGGAGGCACGATGAAGGCGATCGTCCAGGATCGGTACGGCCCGCCGGAGACCCTCACGCTGGCGGACGTTCCGGTGCCCCGACCCACCGCCGACCAGGTGCGCGTGCGGATCGAGGCCGCCGCGCTCAACGCGTACGACTGGCACGCCACCCGGGGCGACCCGTGGCTGGCGCGACTGGCGATGGGGCGCACCCGCCCCCGGGCCCGCATCCGGGGCCGGGACTTCGCCGGTCGGGTCGAGGCCGTCGGCGCCGACGTGCGGCGGGTGCGCGTGGGCGACCCGGTCTACGGCGACCTCGGCGACGCCAACGGCGCGTTCGCGGAGTACGTGTGCGTACCCGAGGCCCTGGTCGCGCCGGCGCCGGCGAACCTCACACCGCAGCAGGCGGCGGCGCTGCCGCTGGCCGGCACCACCGCGCTGCTGGGGCTGCGCGACGCCGGGCGGGTCCAACCCGGGCAGCGCGTCCTGGTCAACGGTGCCTCCGGCGGCGTCGGCACCCTCGCCGTCCAACTGGCCAAGGCGTTCGGCGCGACCGTGACCGCGGTCTGCAGCACCCGCAACGTCGACCTGGTCCGCACGCTCGGCGCCGATCACGTGATCGACTACACCCGCGACGACTTCACCCGCGACCCGCGCCGCCACGACGTCGTGTTCGACCTGGTCGGCAACCGCTCGCTCACCGCGCTGCGGCGGGCGCTCACCCCGACCGGGACGCTGGTGCTCTCCGGCGGCGGCGTCTACCGCGGCGGCCACCTCGTCGGACCGGTCTGGCTGCTCACGCGTGGCCGGCTGGTGGCGCCACTCGTCCGGCACCGCATCGTCGTCCTCGCCACGACACCCGGCCGGCGACACCTCGACGCGCTACGCGCCCACGCCGAAGCCGGCCACCTCACTCCGGTCGTCGACCGCACCTATCCGCTCGCGGAGGTGCCCGCCGCCATCCGCCACCTGGAAGGCGGACACGCCCGCGCGAAGGTCGTCATCACCGGCTGACCGCGCACGAGTGCCGGACGAAGCCCGTCCGGTCCCCGTCCGGCACTCGTGCGCGTCAACAGGACTTCTTCGCCGCGCGGCGGAACGCGTCCTCGGTGACCGCCTTCCGCTTGCCGCCGGGCTCGCCGACCAGCACCTGATCCGGCAGGAGCGCGGCCAGTTCCGCCAGCGTGAAGCGGACCGCGACGGTGCGATGCCCGCTGTCGAAGGCGGAGGCGGTGTACTCCGTACCGGGCTGGAACGCGGTGAGCGTCTGCCCGTCGACCGTCCACCCCGACGGCGACTGCAACAACCGGACCTCGTCGACGGCCCCACCGGTGCCGCGGTCGGTGTCCCACTGCATCGGCGGGGAGACGCCCTCGGTGGAGACGCTGACCCGGTCCGCGTCGAACGTGTCGCAGCCGACGATCAGCATCGTGGGTTGCCCGTCCACCTGGCGCATCGCGGTCACCCGCTTGGCGGCCGGTGAGCACGCGGAGACGGTGGCCACGGTGGCGAGCGTCGCGAGGACGCCCGCCACCCGGATCAGCCGGGACGGCGTCAGCATCGGCTCACCAGCAGAGACCCAGCATGCACTTGGCCACCGGTTCGAGCCAGCTGGGTTGCGCCGGTTCCTTGCCATGCTCCCAGTATCCGCCCTTCCACGGATTGGCCCCGATCTCCCACGGGTTGGCGTCACCGTCGGTGCCGGTGAGCAGGTACGACAGGGCGGTGCCGGAGAAGTAGAGCGCCAGGAAGCTCGGCGGGCTGAAATGCTGCCACTGATCGGAATGTCGTGCCTCGTGTTCGAGCAGGTCCGGGCCGTACGTCCCGGCGTCCACCCCGGCCCGGCGCAACGCCTCCCGCTCGGCGGCCTCGCCGTTGACGGTCTGGAGCAGCTCATTCGCCGAGTCCGGGTAGAGCAGGTAGTCGCCGATCGTGATCGGCCGCCCGTTCGGGGTCTGCACGCCGTAGCAGATCATCTGCTTCTGGCCGGCGAAGCACTGGCCGCCCCACAACTTGACGGCCGCCTGGGCCAGCAGGTTGTTGCCGAGCAGTTGGTTGCCCAGTCGGAACGGCGGGTCCCGTGGCGGGTCCTGGCCCGGGATCGGCACCTCCCAGGGGCTCTGCTCGGGGCCGCCGCGGGACTGCTCCTCCCGCTGCAACCGCACCGCGGCGTCGAGCGCCGCCAGGGCGTCCGCCGCCGCCTCCTGCGCGCTCTTGCCGGCGGCCAGCGCCGAGGCGCGGGCCTGCGCGGCAGCCCGCTGGGCGGCGTCGGCGTAGGAGGCGGCCCGGGCCGCTGCGGCGTCGGCCGTCGCGGCGGACCGCGCCGCCGCCTGGGCGTCCCGCT
>NZ_PYPS01000104.1 GCF_003027925.1 Micromonospora sp. RP3T | reverse complement strand
TCTAAATCTGAAAGCTTATGGGAATGGATTTAACAAATTCAGTGACAATGAATTGGTGAAACCTTCTTTTGTAAAGACTATATATATATTGTAAGAAATAATTGATTTTGAAGCATGTGATGCTCCTGTAATTTGTATTTAGACACACCTGTGGCAAGTAACAGGTGTGGGCAATATAGTAATCACACTTGCAACCAGTTAAAATGGAGAAAAGTTGACTCAACCTTTGTGTTGTGTGTCACACTGAGCATGGAGAAAAGAAAGAAGTGTAAAGAGTTGTCTGTGGATTTGAGAGAAAAAATTGTGGAAAAACATGGACAATCTCAAGGCTACAAGTCCATCTCCAGAGATCTTAATGTTCCTGTGTCCACTGTGTGCAATATCATCAAGAGGTTTACAGCCCATGGCACTGTAGCTAACCTCCCTGGACGTGGACGGAAGAGCAAAATTAATGAAAAATTACAACAAAGGATTGTTCAAATGGTGGATAAAAACCCAGATTAACTTCCAAACAAATTCAAGCTGATCTGCAGACACAGGGTACAACAGTGTCAGCTCGCACTATCCGTTGCCATCTGAATGAAAAGGGACGCTATGGTAGGAGACCCAGGAGGACACCACTGCTGACACAAAGACTGGAGTTTGCCAAAACTTATGTGACAAAACCACAATCCTTCTGGGAGAACATACTGTGGACAGATGAGACAAAAGTAGAGCTTTTTGGTAAAGGACATCATGGCACTGTTTACAGAAAAAAATGAGGCCTTCAAAGAAAAGAACACAGTCCCTACAGTCAAACATGGTGGAGGTTCAA
>NZ_PYPS01000103.1 GCF_003027925.1 Micromonospora sp. RP3T | reverse complement strand
TGACGAAAGGGCCCGACCCCTCCTGTGGGGTCGGGCCCTTGTCGGTGTGTCGGGTCAGCTGGTGCTGTAGCCGCGGGTGGCGATCCAGTCGGCGAGGTTGTCGACGGTGATGCGGTAGGAGGCGGTGTTCGGGTTGGCGCTGTCGGCGATGGTGACGGTGGTGCCGTTGTTCTGGTAGCCGACGACGCTGATGTAGTGGCCACCTTCGAAGGAGTGGGTGCTGCCGTCGGTGTCGGTGGTGGTGCCGGCGATGTTGGCGACCACGGCCCGGCCGTCGTCGACGGTGCGGACGATGTCGGTGCGCAGCTTGTCGGTCTGCTTGTCGTCGGCCTTGCCGGTCTTGATCTCCACCGAGCGGTAGGGCTTGCCGGTCTCCTTGTTCAGCACCGGGGTGATGTCGTTGATGCTGTTGGTGCCGTTCTCGGTGGTGCCCATCTCCTTGGCCATGGCGTGCACGTCGATGTTCTTGCCGAGCACGCTGATGGCGTTGCGGGCGGCGGCGGGACCGCAGTAGTAGAAGTTCGGCTGCGCCTCGTAGCGCACGTCCAACTCCCGCTCGCCGCTCTTACGGTCGGCCACGACGGTGGCCTTGCCGGCGGGCGCGGCGTGGGCGGCGATCGCGGGGCCGGCGATCCCACCGGCGGTCGCGGCGATACCGGCAGCGGTCAGCACAGTCTTACGCAGCAGGGTGGTAGCCATGATGATGCCTCCCAGGGGGATGGGGGATACGCGGGCGCGGGGGACGCCTGCGTGCGGGGGAAGTGTGCGGTGGGCCCGGCGGCCGATCAGGTGGCCTGCTCAGGGGCCCGGCGCGACCGGGGCCACACGGG
>NZ_PYPS01000102.1 GCF_003027925.1 Micromonospora sp. RP3T | reverse complement strand
CTGTTTGCAGAATTACCGTCGTTCCGTCCGCAGGAGTTTACACTCCCGAGTCAAACCTGTGAAGTCTGAACTACGGAGGACGCAAGTCCGAAATTTGCGTACCTGGTAATTGAGAAACAGTACCTCACCAGATTATTGGCCTAATCTCCTCTGTACTTCAGACCGCGATGGAAACGCAGACAGCAACAGGTCTGGGGGAAGAAGTTCCTGGGACAAACTGTTCCTGTATAGCAGGTCAAGCCGGTTTTCAGGGTTTTCAGACTGTGGTCGCTTTTTTTTCAATCCTCGATTTCTGGCTTAAACAATCTGGTGGATCAGGAGGACCAGTCTCTGGCATCTTCTGATCCAGCAGAAAGCATGTTGCTGGTGCCATCTACCGGGTAACTGACCAAACCGTGATGTAAGTGCAAACCCTCTATACAGTGAGCTTTTAATACAGTAATACAATAAGCTTTCATTGAAGCAACTCAGCGTTCCTTCATTACTAGTTCTAAAGTGACGTTTTCGAATTAGTAACGGAGGCTTGGGCTCAGCTGTTAAAATGTCAAACTGAGATTTGAATCAGCTGCAAGAAAGAACAAGGAGGCAAGGCTCGTATATATATTGTGACGGATTGGATTATGTGCGTGAAACCAGTAAGTAAGATGGACATTGACCTTAAAAATTAATTTATGATCAAATATGATAAAATCCCAGAAACAAGCAAATTAAAAATAATGCTGTTATTAAAATTGTAATGTAATGGAAGCATTAATAGTTGTGACAAACATCAGAATAAAACAAATTATGCCATTTGTAACCACAGAATAGTCTGTAGTTTCATTGTAAGATCAAGTTAC
>NZ_PYPS01000101.1 GCF_003027925.1 Micromonospora sp. RP3T | reverse complement strand
TATGTAAATCACTGCAGGTTCATGGTCTTACTTCATGTTGTCCACTTCATCTGTGCTGGCGTAAATGGAAAAGACAAGAAAACAAGAAAATGTATGTCTCTACCGCAAAACTTAACATTTCCAAAACACAAACAAACAAAAAAATACAGTAAATGACTTGTTTTCTTACTTGTTTCAAAAGAAAGATTAAAGGGGTCATCGGATGCCCATTTTCCACAAGTTGATATGATTCTTCAGGGTCTTAATGAAAAGTCTATAATATACTTTGGTTAAAAATTTTCAATGGTAGTGTAAAACAACACCCTTTTTACCTTGTCAAAATCAGCTCTGCAAAAATCATCTCATTCTAAGGGGCTGTTCTTTAAATGCAAATGAGCTCTGCTCGCCCCGCCCCTCTCTTCTCTCTGTGGAAAGACGGTCTTGTTTACTTTAGCCGCATTTAGCCGCTAAACTTGCTAACTACCACGTTATTAGGAAAGGCGATTGCAGAGATTCATAAAAAAACCCTTATACTCACTTCTGCTGTAAGTGAAGCTGGATCACGAATGATTCGCGCAAACATAGATGGATATATGTAGATCGGGAGGTGCATTCCCTTCACAAACAAACGTAATCTACTGCATCTTCAGCAGCTCAGATGTCGGGAGTAAATGACGACCACTATGTTCATTATTACATCCAGCAACACAACACCTCAATCGCTCAATCGGAGATATTCTTGTCTAACTTACATCCCTGCTCCGGCATCGAAACAAAGAGGTCGGACTGTTACAGCTGATCTGAGGTAAAACGCTCATGTCAATCAACTATCGTGGGAGCGGCCTCTGTGACATCTGAGAACGGCTCGATG
>NZ_PYPS01000100.1 GCF_003027925.1 Micromonospora sp. RP3T | reverse complement strand
CTATCCAGGCCTCCTTGGAGGAGGGGTAGCAGAGATTTGATGCCGAAATTCCGTGGGTTCTCCCCTTAGGAAGAACGTCTGCGCCATTCCCAGGACATGCCACCGTCTGGCTCAGTCGTGCAAAGGGTGCCTCCCATCGTTGGTGGAAGGTTTCTGGAGGCTTCCTGGTCACGTTCAGGGACCATAGAAGGAAGTTCCAGAAATCTGGGCGCGGGTGCCAGATTGTGCCCCTCCCCTGAGGAAGGAGGTTCCTTCTCAGGGGGGTGTGTCAGGAAGGCAACGATGGTAGGAGCACGAGCTCCGAGAATCAAGTTCCGTTGGGCCAACAGAGCCACCAAGACAAACTGTTTCGAAACCTTCCTGACATTGCACCGTGTCTGTGCAATAAGGCTTACTGGGGAATAACCTGTACGGTCAGCTGAGTGTCAATGGATCGGAACCGAGGGAGTCCTCAGTCAGGATGTATTACCACTGGCAATGAGTGGATTCTGGTGAGGCAACAGATCTATCTGTGCCTGGCCGAATCGACTCCAAAAACAGCTGGACCGTCTAAGGGTGGAGCCTCCACTCACCTCAGAGTGAACCTGTCGCCCGGAAAGTGAGTGGCGCACAGAAGCCTGAGTCTGTGCTGGCTCCAGGGCAAGAGATGGCGGGTGAGTTGTGATATGCGAAAGTAGCGTACACCATCCTGGTGGTCCGTGTATGCGACAGTCGCTGTGTTGTCAGTGCCAACCAACACATGCTTGCTCCAACAGAGGCCGAAACCCCTTCAGGGCCCAAAGCATTGTCAACAACTCCAGGCAATTGAATGCCCAAGCAGCCGAGGGCCTAACTGAACCCCGAGGCTGCATGCCCGGTAC
>NZ_PYPS01000099.1 GCF_003027925.1 Micromonospora sp. RP3T | reverse complement strand
TTAGAGGTCCTAACTTAATGATGTTGGGCGTAACCGACTGGATGTGAGGCTCGTTTCGTCTGAACGTGAGGAGGGGTGAGCAGCCGCCGTGGATCGTCTCGGATGAGTTGTGGGCCGAGATCGCACCGCTGCTGCCACCCCGCCCACCACGGCGCAGCCGCTATCCAGGGCGTAAACCGCTGGATGACCGCAAGGTGTTCTGCGGGATCTTGTTCGTGCTCTACACCGCGATCCCGTGGGAGTTCCTGCCCCAAGAACTCGGGTTCGGGTCGGGGATGACCTGCTGGCGTCGGTTGCGGGACTGGAATGACGCCGGGGTGTGGCAGCGGCTGCACGAGATTCTGCTGGCCCGCCTACGCGGCGCGGGGCAGTTGGACCTGTCGAGGGCGGTGATCGACGGCTCCCACATTAGGGCGCTCAAGGGCGGCCCAAAACTGGTCCGAGCCCGGTCGACCGCCGCAAGCCGGGCTCGAAACACCACGTGATCACCGACGCCGGCGGAATACCCCTCGCCGTCACGCTGACCGGCGGCAACCGTCACGACTCCACCCAGACCACCGTCCTGCTCGACGCCATACCGGCCATCGGCGGACGCCCAGGCCCACCACGGCGACGCCCCGACCGGCTGTACGCCGATCGGGGCTACGACTACGACAGCCACCGCGAACAAGTCAGCGCCCGCGGCGTCACCCCGGTCATCGCCCGACGCGGCACACCTCACGGCTCCGGACTCGGCACCACACGCTGGGTCGTAGAACGCACCATCGCCTGGCTGCACTGGTTCCGCCGCCTACGCATCCGCTGGGAAATCCGCGACGACATCCACGAAGCCTTCCTCAGCCTCGCCTGCTCCCTCATCTGCTGGCGCCAACTCCAACGCCCCCAGAGTTAGGAGTTCTTAACGC
>NZ_PYPS01000098.1 GCF_003027925.1 Micromonospora sp. RP3T | reverse complement strand
TCTCATGATGGAGGCCCGTTTTCATTAGTTCAAGCCATCATCGCGACGTTTCGGATTCTCTGATCCTTCCTCAGGCGAGCTCGAACTGTATCTGACTGGAATTCTTCACATCAGTCACTTAAAGCACCCATTAGTAGAGGGGCATGGTCCCCATCACACCCAATCACCACTCTCAGCACTTTTTGGTGCGTCATTAATTAGTTTAGCACATTTATCTATTTTGATTTTGGAATTTTTTGCATATTTCTGCATGAAAAATTGCATCTTTCTGCATGAAAAATTATAAGCAGCCTAAATAGTGAGCACTTTGGGGACCATTTTGGTCACCATGGGACGTCTCCTGACAAAGTCCCAAAGTGCAGAGACGTGGCACTGGCTGAGTTAGGGGCTCAAAAAATTCCATAGCTTAGACAAAGTCCAAAACTAGGTTGTGCACTGGCACACACTTCAACTGCCCGCTTTAGGATTTGCCCAGACATGTCCCATGGCTTCCAAAACGATCCCCAAGGCCCACAGAGCTTAAAAATTGTTTGAAATTATTGCAAAAAATTCCCAAATTAGGGCTAGAAGCTCTAGGGCTGTTCCTCCTAGGTGTGTGTGCTCCACTAATGTTAGGTTTAGGGTGTGGTGGGGTTCCACCACTCAAAAAACGAATCTCAACATCTGTTTGGATGGAGAACATATCTTTTAAGCCCTCTAGAAATTCTGAAAACTATTTCTGTGGCTCTCTACATCATCTACTCTCATGATGGAGGCCCGTTTTCATCAGTTCAAGCCATCTTCGCGACGTTTCGGATTCTCTGATCCTTCTTCAGGCGAGCTCGAACTGTATCTGACTGGAATTCTTCACATCAGTCACCTAAAGCACCCATTAGTAGAGGGGCATGGTCCCCATCACACCCAATCACCACTCTCAGCACTGTTTGGTGCGTCATTA
>NZ_PYPS01000097.1 GCF_003027925.1 Micromonospora sp. RP3T | reverse complement strand
TCTGCCGTCAGGATGCGCTACCATACTTAACACTAGGCCAAGTTGATTAGTAAGGACAACAGTTCGTGAGGAAGCCAGTTTATTTCCTCACCTGAAGGACGCTCCTTTTTACAAGGACCGTTTGATCAAAAGGTCGATTCATTTTACAGTCTGAAGTCTGCAGGGTTATACTAGGAAATTTGCACCCATACATGTCAGGGGATGAGCGCCCCCTGCTGATCGGCAAAAACCAGCACCAGCAGCACCCTAAGCCTTCTCTGATTGGTCTCCCATCCAAGGACAGACCAGGCAGGTGCCTGCTTAACTTTACAGAGTAAGCAAACTCTGGCCAGTGCAGGCAAAGGACTTGCTTTTGCTTTGGACCTTGAATACAGCTGCTCTAACAGAGGGGTAGCGCATCCTGATAGCCTCAATACGGACGTCAGAATGCGCTACCATCTTAAATAGTAGGTCAAGTTGATTACAACATGTCAGGAATGAGTACCCCCTGCTGGTCTGCCAAATAATAGCTGGCCCCAGCAGCACGCTAGGTCTTCTAATATTGGTCAGCCACACAAGTACAGACCAGGCTCTAGTCTCCTTAGCTTTTAGCGAGGAACCAGACTCTGACTATTCCATGCAAAAGACATACTTGCTGTCGGTACCTTAATAAAGCTGCTCCAACAGAGGGGTAGCGCATGCTGACAAGCTCAATATCTGCCGTCAGGATGCGCTACCATCCTTAACACTGGGCCAAGTTGATTATTAAGGACCAGAGTTGGTCAGGAAGCCAGTTTATTGCCTCACCTGAAGGATGCATCTTTTTACAAGGACCGTTTGATCAAAAGGTGGATATTTTTTACAGTCTGAGGTCCGCAGCGTTATACTAGGAAATTTGCACCCATACTTTTCAGGGTATGAGCGCCCCCTGTTGATCGGCATAAAAACAACACCAGCAGA
>NZ_PYPS01000096.1 GCF_003027925.1 Micromonospora sp. RP3T | reverse complement strand
CCATAAGTATTCATACCCTTTGCATAAGTATTTATACCCTTTTCTGGCACACTCGAAATTTAGCTCAGGAGCATTCATATTGCTTCTAGATGTTGCTACACTTCGAGTGGAGTTAAACTGTGGCAAATTCAATTGAATGAGTATGATTTAGAAAGGCAAACACGTCTCAGAAAAGGTCTAACCGCTGAAAAAGCACATCAAAGCAAAAAACCCTGAGTCCTGAGGTCAAGATAACTGCCTGTAGAGCTCAGAAACAGCCTTGCGTCAAGGCACAGATCGGTGGAAGAGTTTAGTAAAAAATTCTGCTGCATTGAAGGTTCACAGAAGCATGTAGACTCCATTATCCCTAATTATCCCTAAGAACTAGGACTCTTCCTAAAGCTGATCTCCGGGCAATTGATGGGGAAGGGCTTTGGTTAGACAGGGGACCAAGAAGCTGATGGTCACTCTAGTTGAGCTCCATGATCATATGTGGAGATAAAAGAAACTTACAGAAGGACAAACATCACCGCAACACTCCACCAATCAGATCTTTATGGTGTTGTGGCCAAACTCAATCCTCTCCTCAGTAAATAAAAAAGAAAAACACTTGGAATTTGCAAGAAAGCACCTAAAGGACCCTCTGAGAAACAAGATTCTCTGGTCTGATGAACCTCAATTCCAAGCATCATGTTTGAAGGAAACCAAGCACTGCTCATCACCTGCAGAGTACCATCCCAAAAGTAAAGTGTGCTGGTAGCAGCCTCATGCTGTGGGGCTGTTTTTCAGCAGCAGGGACTGAGAGACTCTTCAGAGTAGAAGAAAAGCTCAATGCACAAAAATATTGAGCTAGCCTTAATGAAAACCCAGTGCAGAGCATTCAGAACCTCAGACTGGGCCGAAGGTTTACAGCCAAGGCAACACAGTAGTGGCTACGGGACAACTCTATGAACGTCCTAGAATGGCACAGCC